>NZ_BAAGWE010000001.1:2366007-2763338 GCF_054780515.1 Larkinella harenae
AGACGGGGTCGCCCAGGCCTGTCAGGGTATCGCATTGTATCCTCTAAGAAATTTGGTTCATTCACTGGTCTGTTTGCTGAACAAAAAGCTTCTAATTTCGAAAATTGCGCAACCGATTGTGTGCCCTGCGCAATCGGTTGTGTTGAGCGAAAGTGGATTTTAACCACAAAATTCCCTGTTTTTTCACCCTGCGGCCTTCTAGCTTTGTTTGGGTTTTCCAAGTAACATCTATCGAAAATCGCATTATGGTTGCAGAAATTACTGCTTCAGCCCCCGGGCGAATCTGCCTTTTTGGGGAGCATCAAGACTACTTGGGGTTGCCGGTTATTGCGGCTGCTATTTCCCGGCGGGTCGAGGTATCCGGGCAATTACGCCCGGATCGCCAGGTAATTATCCATATGCCTGACATCAATCGTTGCGAACGATTTGAGCTGGAATCCGTGATACCGTACCAGCATTCCCGGGATTACTTCAAGAGCGCCCTGAACCTGCTGATGCGCAACGGTTGTACATTTACCAACGGCATGGAAGTGACGATCCACGGAACGATTCCCATCAACTCCGGCACATCGAGTTCGTCGGCCCTGCTGGTGGCCTGGATCAACTGGTTGCTGAATAGTAAAGGCCCTGATCATGAGGTGACCCAGTCGGAAATTGGTGAATTGGCGTACCGGGCCGAAGTGCTGGAGTTTGGCGAACCCGGCGGGATGATGGACCATTTTGCCACCGCTGTGGGCGAAGTGATGTACCTGGAATCGCAGCCAATGATCAAATTACAAACGTTTCAGCCGAGCCTTGGAACATTCGTGCTGGGCGATTCGCTGGAGCCCAAAGACACCATCGGTATTTTGAAACACGTCAAGTACGGGATGCTGGAAGCCATCCGAAAAATTCAGGTGCGCGATCCGGATTTTTCGCTGCACACCATACCGCAGGAGGCTGCCCGGATGTACGCAGGCTTATTGAACAAGGCGGAATACAGTCTGCTGCAAAGCAACCTGTCGGATCGGGATGTGTTGCGCGAAGCCCTGCAACTATTCCGGAAAACGGCCATTGATCACCGGCGTTTGGGGGCGCTTTTGACCATTCACCAGGCGAATCTACGCGATCATAAACGGGTTTCAACGCCCAAAATCAACCGAATGATTGACGAGGCCCTGAAAGCCGGAGCCTACGGGGCTAAAATCAACGGTTCCGGGGGCGGAGGTTGCATGTTTGCCTATGCACCAGAGCAGCCCGAAGCGGTGGCCGAAGCCATTGAACGAGCCGGTGGAAAACCGTACATCATCCAGGTCGATACCGGTACGCAAGCCACTGTAAAAATACAACCTATATCCGTTAACGTATGAAAAAGAGACTATTGATTCTGGCCGGTGGCATGTCGTCCCGCATGAAAAAAGACGCTGAGAACCTATCCATTGACGACAAACTGGTGGAACAGGCCAATACGCTGACCAAAGGCATGATTAGCGTAGGATACGCTGGCAAATCCCTGCTGGACTACCAGATTGTCAACGCGCAGGAAGCAGGCATTGAGGAAGTTATGCTGCTGTTGCACCCAACCGATGCCGTAACGCAGCCCTATTACGAAAACCGTCAGGCGCAGGGTGACTTAGGGGCTTTAACGGTTTTGTTCGCCCGTCAACACATTGCCCCCGACCGCACCCGACCGGCGGGCACGGCCGACGCGGTCTTGCAGTCGCTTCAGCAACATCCCGACTGGCAGCGGGGACGGTTTATGGTCTGCAACAGCGATAACCTATACTCCGTCCGGGCCTTGACCCAACTCTGGAACTGCGATGATACGCACGCCCTGATCAGCTACGACCGCGACGCGCTTGGCTTTCCGGAGGAGCGGATCAAAGCCTTTGCCCTGATGAAAACTGATCCGGCCGGGTATCTGCTGGAGATTGTTGAAAAACCGTCGGACGTGGAAACGGCGGCTATTCTGGCATCGCAGGGGCGGCTGGGCGTCAGTATGAATTGCTTTGTTTTTGAAGCAGAACCGTTGATTCCGTACCTGGAAAAAACACCGTTCCATCCTCTTCGGAACGAGAAAGAATTACCCACCACCGTCAGCCTGTTGGCGCAGCAACAACCCAGGAGTGTCGGAACCGTGCCGTTGGCAGAGGTGGTCCCTGATCTGACCAGTAAACACGACATTGTCATTGTACAGGCTTATTTAGCCAACAGTTTCCAGTTTTAATGAACCTTAACTAAATCTGTCAGTTCTGGGCGACCCCGTCTTACTGGCAAGTTTACTGCCTCTCATATGATTTCAGAATTGACCCAGCAGGCTGATCAACGGCCCGAAATCCTGTCGTTCGAGAAGGTTCCGACGGGCATTTATACCTCGGCAGACGCAGCCTCACGGGCGGTGGCCGACGAACTAGTGCAGCTGATTCGCCAGAAACAAAGCGAAGGGCGTCCGGCGGTTTTGGGACTGGCCACGGGCTCGTCACCTAAAAAAGTGTACGCCGAACTGATTCGGATGCACCGGCAGCAGGGCCTCAGTTTCCGGAACGTCATTACCTTTAACCTCGACGAATACCATTCCATCGGGCCGGATGCGTTGCAAAGTTATCACCGGTTTATGCACGAACAGTTGTTTGACCACATTGACATTGACCCGGTAAATTGCCACATTCCGGACGGTACGTTGGCGTTTCAGGAAGTTCATCACTTTTGCCAGCACTATGAGCAGCATATCAGCGATCTGGGCGGACTGGATTTTCAACTCCTGGGCATTGGGCGCAATGGTCATATCGGTTTTAACGAACCGGGTTCACACGTCAATTCCCGTACGCGGCTGATTACCCTGGACCAGGCGACCCGCGCCGATGCGGCCACGGAATTTGGTGGCCTGGCGAACGTTCCCCGCAAGGCGATTACGCTGGGAGTCAGGGTGATCATGCAGGCAAAACGCGTGGTGTTGTTGGCCTGGGGCGAACACAAAGCAACCATTGTGAAGCAGGCTGTAGAAGGTCCGGTCACCGAAACCGTTCCGGCTTCGTATTTGCAGGGCCATTCCAATGTGCGGTTTATCCTGGACGAAGCCTGTGCCGCCAGCCTGACCCGGCAGAAAACACCCTGGCTGGTGGACGCCGTTGACTGGACGCCCCAGTTGACCAAAAAAGCCGTTACTCACCTGGCTCTGACGCTCGGCAAGCCCGTGCTGAAACTGACCAATCAGGATTATAATGAGCACGGTTTGAGTGATTTACTGGCGCTCTATGGACAGGCGTACGACATTAATATCACGGTTTTCAACAGCTTGCAACAAACCATCACCGGCTGGCCGGGCGGCAAACCGGATGCCGATGATACGAACCGGCCCGAACGGGCCAATCCTGCCCGCAAACGCGTGCTCATTTTTAGCCCTCATCCCGACGATGATATCATTTCGATGGGTGGGACGTTTCAGCGGCTGGTCGATCAGGGGCATGAGGTGCACGTGGCTTACCAGACATCTGGCAATATCGCCGTGGCCGACGACGAAGCGTACCGGTTCATGGAATTCGTGGCTGATTTTAATCAGCAGTTTGGCATTGAATCCGAAGAAGCAAAAGATATCCTGCTGTATTCACACCATTTCCTGAAAAACAAAAAAGCGTCCGAGAAAGACTCGGATTTTGTCCGGCGCGTCAAAGGACTGATTCGGCAGGGTGAGGCTAAGGCCACCTGCCGGTTTGTGGGCATTCCGCCGGAACAGGTCCATTTTCTGAACATGCCGTTCTACGAAACGGGTCTGGTGCAGAAAAAGCCGCTGAGCGAAGCCGATTACCGGATTGTGGCCGAAATCATTGACAGCGTGCAGCCGCACCAGATTTATGCAGCGGGCGATCTGGCCGATCCGCACGGAACCCACAAAGTCTGTCTGGATGCGGTTTTTGAGGCTGTTCGCCGGTTGAAGGACGAGCCGTTCATGCAGCAGTGCTGGGTCTGGCTGTATAAAGGTGCCTGGGACGAGTGGGATATTGATCTGATCGAAATGGCCGTACCGATGTCGCCGGATCAGGTGATGCGCAAGCGGTTTGGCATCTTCAAGCACCAGTCGCAGAAAGACGGGGTGGTTTTTCAGGGCAGCGATTCCCGCGAGTTCTGGCAGCGGGCCGAAGACCGCAACCGCACCACGGCCGAACTTTACAACCAATTGGGGCTGGCCGAATACGCTGCCATGGAAGCGTTTGTGCGCTGGCACCCCTGATTTTAATGAGGTTAAATGAAGTGGTTATACAACCGGATTTGAACTCGAATCCGGTTGTGTTGTTACGGAACCGAATCGATGTTGCCCAGGTACGAATCAAGATTTTCGCGGGTGACGATGCTGAGTGGCAGGTATTGCAGCGCGGGAATTGGTTTTTGAAAAATCAGGTAGTCAGTCAGGTAGGAAATGCCCAGAAAACCCTGGCGATCTGAGTTTTGATTGATCAGAATGTTGATGGTTCCGTTCTGCAAATGGGTCAGGTTTTCGTCGATCAGGTCGTAACCAACCAGACAGATATCCGTTTTACCCAGTTCTCCGAGGGTGCGGGCAATTTCGTGGGCTTTGGAAGTGGTGACATAAATGCCCTGCGTTTGCGGATGCATGTCCAGTGCATGGGCCAGAGACGCTTTAAAATCTGGACTGGCCGGACTTTCCAGCTGGACGGTTTTGACGTCAAAGCGCCCGGCTTTTTTTTCCTGCATGAATTCCCGAAAGCCGACTTCTTTCGCGCCAATGTGCACCGAGTTCTGAACCTGTTCGCCAATGTGCGTCACCAGAATCGTGCCCGGTGAGGCAATCATGGCCATCAGTTCGGCGGCCAATCGACCGCTCTGGTGCAAATCCTGCCCAATAAAGGCCAGCGGAGCCAGCTCATTGATGTAGGTGTTGAAACACACGAGCGGAATTTGCCGGTGCTGACACACTTCCGCAAAATCCAGCGCTTCCTGCCGCAGCGTGGGCGCAAGCAGGATGCCGTCGGGTTCAGACGCCAGTATTTGATGGGCTTGCTCCCGAAAAGAATCCCCCGAATAAGGGTCAAAAAAATGGTACGAAAGGGTAAGGCCAAATTGGCTATGTTCGCTTTGAGCCTGCTGGATGCCCCGAATGGAACTGAGCCAGAAAGGGTCCAGCTCAGCGTCCGGCAGCAAAGCGGCCAGGCGGTATGTTTTGGAAGAACTCAGGGTGCGGGCAATCAGATTGGGTTTGTAATTAATCTGCTCCAGTACATCCATCACTTTTTTGAGTGCACTTTCCGATACTTTTCCCCGGTTATGAATCACGCGATCGACGGTGCCCATCGAAACGTTCGCCATCTCCGCAATGTCCTTTATGCGTATTATTTTACTCATTATGGTGATCTATAAGGGCGCAAATATACAATCCTAAACCCGTTTTAGGGGCGTTGACCCAGTAGGCAGTTTAATGAAATCTACCGGCGAATTAAAAATAAGCCAAATTTTTGAATGTTTACGTACACATTTGACGTGTGTACGTAAACATTTTTGTGTAAAAGCTTGCTTTCTATTTTTCTGACGCTTTATTTTGATAAAGAAATAGAATGGCGATAACCACCGGACTGCGTCAGAATGCCATTCGAACCATCCACAAACGGAGCAGAAATTGAAATGAACTCGGCCAAGGCGGAGAATGGGATATTTTTGCCTGTTGTATGAAAATCCCGGCAAGCCGCTGGCAACCTTTACCCTTGACCAATACCCTGATGAAGATGAAGAAACGGCTTACGCTTCTTTTGTTACTACCCACCTTTGGGTGCTTGGCCCAATCGATCGATCTGGTCAAATATCAGGAGCTGCCCGACCCAAAACCGGCGAATAAAGCGAGTTGGGTGGCCGTGAAGCCTGGTCCAAACGTCAGCTTTGCAACGGCTGATGTGCGGTATGCCAAGCAAACCGCGCCCGATGCAAAGACCTTGCAAACGAGCTGGAAAACGCAGGCGTGGAAAGGAGAGAAGGTTCATACACAGCTGGTTATTTTTAGCACCAAACCGCTTTCGAACGTTAAGCTCACCTGGACTGATCTGAAGGATTCAAAAGGGAACAAAATTCCTGCTGGCAGTGTGTCGGCCGGTTTTGTCCGGTATGTCATGACTGACGGGTTGAAACCGACCGGCGAAGGCTGTGACGAACGACCGCCCGGCAAATACGATTCGTCGCTGGTCGCCGACCCGATTGATCTCGTCAGAGAACTGGATGTTGCGCAACGAACCACCCAACCCGTCTGGCTCAGCGTTTCAGTTCCGCCTACTACGCCAGCGGGTGTATATACGGGTACCGTATCGGTGGGGAGTTCGGCCAATCAGCCTTCCATCTTATCGTATAGCATCGACGTACAAAACCGTACGTTACCGGCACCCAAAGACTGGAAATTTCACCTGGATATGTGGCAAAATCCGTATTCCGTGGCCCGCGTTCATGGCGTAAAAGTCTGGTCGAAAGAACATTGGGAACTGATGCGCCCTTATATGAAAATGCTGGCCGATGCGGGTCAGAAGTCGATTACGGCCACCATTATTAATGATCCCTGGCGGAGCCAGACCGAAGATGTGTACGGTTCGATGGTGCAGTGGACCAAAAAGAAAGATGGTAGCTGGTCGTATGATTACACCATTTTTGACCAGTGGGTGACTTATATGATGGAGCTGGGCATCGACCGGTTTATCAACTGCTACAGCATGATTCCCTGGAATCTGAAGTTCAGCTATTACGACGAAGCCGCCCGTAAAGACACCTTTATCATTGCCAAAACCGGTACGCCCGAATACGATGCCCACTGGCGACCCATGCTTACCGACTTCGCCAAACACCTGAAAGAAAAAGGTTGGTTTGAAAAAACGACCATCGCGATGGACGAGCGGCCGATGGCGGCCATGCAGCAGGCGCTTGCTCTGATCAAAAGCGTGGACAAGGAGTTCCGGTTGTCACTGGCGGGTCTGTACCATCCCGAGCTGGAGCAGGACCTGATCGACTATTGCGTGGCGACCAACCAGACGGTGGACGCCCCCACCATGCAGCGCCGACGGCAGGCTGGTTTCAACACAACCTATTACACCTGCTGCACCGAACGCTACCCGAACACGTTCACGTTTTCGCCCCCGGCCGAAGCCACCTGGATTAGCTGGCATGCTGCCAGCAAAGGCTACGACGGTTATCTGCGTTGGGCCTACAACTGCTGGGTGAAAGACCCGCTGCGCGATTCCCGGTTCCGAACCTGGCCCGCCGGTGATACGTACATCGTTTATCCGGGACCGCGCACGTCGGTACGGTTTGAGCGGTTGATCGAAGGCATTCAGGATTACGAAAAAATCCGCATCCTGAAAGACGAGTTTCGGGCAAAAGGGCAAACCGCTAAGGCACAGCAACTGGAAAAAGTATTAAACACATTTGAGGTTTCGGCATTGGCCAGCACCCCGGCAGCAACGCACCTGCAATCGGCCAAAGTATTGCTCAATTCCTTTTGATAGTGCACCACCCACCATTTTGATCCGCCTGATACGGCCCCAAAAGCCGTATTCTGGCTGCGCTTTTCCCGCGTATTTCTGATTCGAACATAAACAACTAAAGTAATTGTATGAGAATGTTTACAGACAATTGGCAGCGGATGCTCTACGTTCTGCTGTTGTTGGGATGTAGCGCTCCGGCAAGCTGGGCCGCTTCGTCGCCCTCGGTTCGTGGGGCGCATGTCAGGTTGCTGGACTGGCAGATTTCGGGCAAGGTAACTTCCGAAAAAGGCGAAACGCTGCCCGGTGTCACGGTAATCCTGAAAGGCAGTTCGCAGGGAACTTCGACGGATGCCAACGGGAACTACTTCCTAAAAGTGCCCGAAACCGCGGGGACGCTGGTATTTTCATCGGTCGGCACAACAACCAAGGAAGTGCCGTTTACCGGCCCCGGCGTAGTGAATGTGGCCCTGAACGACGACGCCAAAGCCCTGGAAGAGGTGGTCGTGGTGGGTTACGGAACTGTTAAGAAAAGTTCGGTGACGGCGGCTGTCTCCAAAATTGAAAACAAGATTCTGAACGAAATTCCGGCGGGCCGGGCCGAGACGGCGCTGGTGGGTCGGCTGGCGGGGGTGAACGTTTCACAGACGCGCAGTTCGCCGGGTTCGGCTCCGCTGATTCGGATTCGGGGGGCGGGTTCCATTGATGCCGGCAACGAACCACTGGTGGTGATCGACGGTTTTCCGGGCGGGAGCCTGGGTCAGATCAACATGAACGATGTGGAATCGATTGAAGTATTGAAAGATGCCTCTTCGGCGGCTATTTACGGATCAAGGGCTGCGGGCGGGGTCATCATCGTGACGACCAAGCGGGGCAAAACCGGTAAGCCGAAATTCACCTTCAATGCCTATTACGGTTTATCAAAAGCACGGTTACACAACGACTGGTTATCGACGGAAGATTATTACAACTACGCCGTGCGGTACCAGAACCGTGAATATGCCTGGATTGGGGGCGATCCGTCCATTCCGGCCTGGGGTGATCCGCGTCGTCCGGCCCAATATCAGGTGAGCGATACGGTTCGTCGGAGTGGAAACACCATCTGGCAGGAGGCCGTCACGCAGGTGGCACCCATCCAGAGCTACAATCTCTCGGTCGGTGGTGGAACCGATAATGTAAAGTACTACGTCTCGGGTGTGGTGCTGAACGAGCAGGGAACCGTTAAAAATACAGACTATAAGCAATACAGTCTGCGGGCTAACCTGGACGTGAAGATTAACCCGGTGGTGAGCATGGGTTTTCTGTTTAACCCTTCTTATGCCACCCGCCGGAGCGCCCCGACCGACATGGTCAGCCTGGTAAAATACCCCAACTTCGTTGCCATCCAGCGCCCCGACGGTACGTATCCGAAAGCCCGGGATTACTGGGGACAAAACGTGACATCACAAGCCAATCCGATGGCGATTCTGGAGGGTACAGTAATCAACGGTTATTCGCTGAACAACGTTGGGGAAGCGTTTGTTGCGCTTGATCTGCTGAAAGGGCTGCGGCTGCGCTCCTCGGTTGGAACCAACATTTCGTACAACACCAGCGAACGGTTTCAGGCTAGTTTTGCCACCAACAACGGCATCAGCAGCGGTTTGGCCAGCGACTCGCGCAGCATCAACCTGATCAATGAGAACACGCTGAATTATAGCAAGACCTTCGGGACGAACCACGATTTCAGCGCTTTGCTGGGTGCGTCGTACCAGCGCAATACCTCGCGCAACGCCTACATGGCCGCCGTACCTGGTTCATTTAATAACGACATTATCCAGACGCTGAACAACGCCATCATCGACCCGGCTTCCACCGGAAGCACCAAGTCGGAGTGGGGGTTGATTTCCTACTTCAGCCGGGTCAATTACGGGTATAAAGAAAAATACCTGCTGTCGGCGTCGGTCCGGGCTGACGGAAGTTCGCGCTTTGGGCCTGCCAACAAATGGGGTTATTTCCCCTCGGCTTCGGTAGCCTGGCGCGTGTCGCAGGAAGAGTTCATGAAGGGTATTCCGGTGATCGACGAACTGAAAGTGCGCGCCAGTTACGGAGCCACCGGAAACTTCAACATCGGCGATTTCGACTACCTGGGCCGCATCAGCAGCGTGTTGTACGCGCCGGGTGGGGCGCTGACGAAAGGACAGGCGCAAACCTCTTTCGGCAACAGCAACCTGAGCTGGGAAAAAACGAACGGCTACGATTTCGGTCTGGAACTGGGCATCCTGAAAAACCGCCTGAACATTACGGTGGATTACTACGCCAAACGGACCACCGACCTGCTGTATAATGTCTCGATTCCGGGCATCACCGGCTTCACCAGCTCGATTTCCAACGTTGGCGACATCAGCAACAAGGGAGTTGAGTTGGAAATTCAGTCGAAAAACCTGACCGGTGAGCTGAAGTGGCAAACCTCGTTCAACCTGGCCCGCAACCGCAACAAAGTAGTCGATTTGGGCGGGGTGCAGGAACGGATTACGACGGATGCCTTTGGGATGAGCTGGATTTTGCGCGTGGGCGAACCCATGTTCTCGTACTACGGTTACCGGGCCATCGGGGTGCTGAAAAACGCCGAGCAGGTGAAAAATACGCCAGTGCTGGTGGGTTCGAAACCAGGTAACCCGATCTATGAAGACATTAACAAAGACGGCAAAATCGACTCGCAGGACAAGGTAATTCTGGGCAACTTTCAGCCGAAACTGTTCCTTGGGATGGTTAACAACTTCGCATGGAAAGCCTTCGATCTGAGCATCGCCATGCAGGCATCGCTGGGAGCCAAGATTTACAACTTCGAAAACCAGTACTACCAGGGCAATGTACTCGGAGCCATGCGCCGGTCGCTGGTCGAAAACCAGTGGTGGTCGGAGCAGGAGCCGGGCGATGGCAAAACGCCCGCCAGCGCCCTGAGTCAGTTGAATTTCCAGGGGGCGTCGGATGTGTACATCGAAGACGGTTCATTCCTGGCCGTTCGGAACATCAACCTGGGCTACACCCTGCCGGGTGCCCTGGTGCAGAAGTTAAAGTTGGGAAGCTGCCGGGTATATGCGTCGGGTAACAACCTTATCTTCCTGACGAACAAAAGCTTCCACGGCTACAACCCCGAAGGCTATACCAGTGGCGAAATCGCCGGAGTGGGCAGCCGTCCGGGTTACAACTCGGGCTCGGAGCCGGTAA
The DNA here is from genome assembly GCF_054780515.1 of Larkinella harenae. Classification (NCBI taxonomy): domain Bacteria; kingdom Pseudomonadati; phylum Bacteroidota; class Cytophagia; order Cytophagales; family Spirosomataceae; genus Larkinella; species Larkinella harenae. Next base: position 2,376,660 of record NZ_BAAGWE010000001.1, read on the forward strand.
ACCGGGTCGTGACGTTTGGTATCAATCTGAGTTTTTAATCGAATTGCTGACAAAGACATGAAAATCAATCAACTCTATACGGCGGGATTGTTGGCCCTGACGCTGGCATTGTCCGGCTGTCATGATAGCCTGCTGAATCCCACACCCGAATCGGTGCTGACGTCGGCCAATTATTACCAGACCGCCAAGGACATGGACTTGGCCGTGCTGGGCGTTTACAACCGGCTGCAAAGCCGCAAACCGAACGATTACCTGCTGCTGGAAGTGCCCGCCGATAACCTCTACATGGGGGCCAATACGTCGGTGGCTGGTGCGCCCGAGCTGGATTTGCTGGCCGTCAACGCCGATAATCCGATTGTGGCCGATTTCTGGGAAGTAACGTACAACGGTATTTTTCGCGCCAATTCGGTACTGGCCAATATCGACAAGCCGACGGATTACAGAGGCACGCAAAAAGATCAGTTTATCGGTGAAGCCAAGTTTATGCGGGCGCTGTTTTACTTCGATTTGGTACGGCTTTTCGGCGGTGTGCCAAGCGTCACGAGCCTGATTTCCATCGAGAATGCCAGCAAATTGCCGCGCGCTTCCGAGGAAGAAATCTACAACCTGATTGTGGAAGATCTGAAAGATGCCATTACCAAACTGCCGGTGCAAAGCGGCATCGCGCGGGGCCGGGCCAGCAAAGGAGCCGCAACGGCTTTGCTGGGCAAGGTATATGTCTATCGGAAAGAATGGACGAATGCCAAGACCTATTTGGATCAAACGGCCACGTTTAACTATAGTTTAGTGCCCAATTTTGCCTCGCTCTGGAAGCTCGAAAATGAAGACAATGCTGAGATTTTGTTTGCCATGAAATACATCGATGGCACGAACGGGCACGGGTTGTCAACGGCTTTCATTCCCAATGCCGGAGCGATCAATGTTGTCAACCGGGGTTCCGAAATTGCTTTGCCGTCGTGGAGCCTGATGAAAAACTACGTGGCTGGCGACACCCGCTATGCTGCTACAGTCACCGAGTTCTGGGTGCCGCCCACCAAACCAACCGATACGCCGATTTGGTTTCCGTACATCAGTAAATTTGCCGTGCCACATACCTTTGCTGCATCGGGGCTGGACTTGCCGGTTTTGCGGTACGCCGATGTCTTGTTGCTGAAAGCCGAAACGCTGTACGAACTCGGCCAACCCGAAGCCGCTTTGACGGAACTGAACAAAGTTCGCGCCCGGGCCTTCGGGAATGCCACGCAAAACTATAAGCTGACCGATGTTCCAAACCGAGAAGCCTTCGTGGATAAACTGCTGCTCGAACGCCAGCTGGAGTTTGCGTACGAAAACGAACGCTGGTTTGACCTGGTGCGCACGGGACGATTGACGACGGTTCTGACGAAAGAGGAGCGGTTGTTCAATTATGCGACCAAAACGCCGGTAACCGTTCAACTGAGTCCCAAAGCTTATATGAAAGCGTTTCCGGTGCCGCTGCGTCAGATCAATCAGTCCGGCCCCGGTGTGCTGACGCAGAACGATGGATATTAATTAATATACGTAAAAATGGGTCGCTTCAATTCCGTTGGAGCGGCCAATAATCATTCTGAAAGAGCCATTTTAACGAACGTTTCCGACCCTCATGCAATCAAAAGCTGCTCATTCGCAGGCTGACACACCGGCCAAACCTACCCGTACGTTTCGAGGCTGGTTGTCTTCACTTGGGCCCAGCATCATCACGGCCGCGCTGGTGTTTGGTCCCAGCAAAATGACGATTACCTCCAAGATGGGGGCCGAATACGGGTACTCCTTGCTGTGGATCATCGTCATGGCTATCTTTTTTATGACGGTTTTTACGGCGATGGCAACCCGCATCGGGCTGGCTACCAACCAGTCGCTGCTGGCCACTATCCGTCAGAAGTGGGGCAACGGGGCTGCGTTGGCGGTGGGCATCGGCGTGTTTCTGGTGGCTACTTCCTTTCAGGCCGGAAACTCCATTGGGGTCGGTATTTCCATTGCCGAAGCAACCCACACCCCGGTCAATCTGTGGATTGCTTTGTTTACCGCCCTGGGCATTGGATTGCTGTTTTTCAAGACGTTCTATAAAGTGCTCGAAAAGCTTATGATTTTCCTGATTGGCGTCATGCTGGTGGCTTTTCTGATTACGCTCTTTCTGTCTGGACCGGATTACTCCGAAGTTGTAACGGGCTTTGTGCCGACGGTTCCGGTGGGTTCGCTGGGCCTGGTCATTGCTTTTACGGCTTCCTGTTTTTCCATTGTCGGCGCGTTTTATCAATCGTATTTGGTGCAGGAGCGGGTGCGGGTTAATCCGAATGTTCGGAATCAACCGGTCGATACCGTCACGGGAATGACATTGATGGGCCTGATGAGCGCGACGGTTTTGATCTGCGCGGCCGCTGTGTTGCATCCCAAAGGATTGAAAGTGGCTTCAGCCTCCGACATGGGCAAAGCCCTCGAACCTATTTTTGGACTTTACGCGTCGGCGCTTTTTCTGATTGGTTTGTTTGGCGCTTCGTTTTCGTCGCTGGTGGGCAATGCATCCGTAGGCGGTACGTTGCTGGGAGAAGCTCTGGGCTACGGCAGTCAGTTGAGCTCGAAGGTGGTCAAATACCTGATTGCGCTGGTTATGGTAATCGGGGCTGCCATTGCCATTATTTTCGGAAAGCTGCCGCTGGAACTCATCATTTTTGCCCAGAGCATCACCATCCTGGTGGTGCCGTTTATCGGTGTGGCCATGTACGCCATTGGCAACGATTCGGCCATTATGGGACGTTACACCAACTCGACCTTCGTTAAAATCGTTGGGGCACTGGGCTTACTGGTTATTTTCGGGCTGGCATTGAGTAACGTCAATCAATTGTTTTTCAAATAATACAACCCTATGAGCGATCTACAAACATTAGAGCAGGAATTGATTAAGCCCTCCCCAGCGCTGGTTTCCGATTTGTACGAACTCGACGGCGACATTCTCATCCTGGGCATTGGTGGTAAAATGGGACCGAGCATGGCCCGGCTGGCGAAGCAGGCCATCGACCAGGCCGGAATCCAGAAACGGGTGATCGGCGTGTCCCGTTTTTCCGACAAACAGATGCAGGGCGAACTCGAAGCCGACGGCATCGAAACGATCTCCGCTGATTTACTCAACGAAAGTGATTTAGCTGCCCTGCCCGACGTGGCAAACGTCCTGTATTTGGCAGGGACCAAATTCGGCACTACTGGCAAGGAAGCCTTCACCTGGGCGATGAACGCGTACCTGCCAGGCCGGGTGGCCGAAAAATACCGCAACTCGCGGATTGTAGCGTTTTCCACGGGCAACGTTTATCCGTTTACATCAGTTACGTCCGGTGGCGCGACCGAATCCACCCCCCCCGAACCGGTGGGCGAATACGGCCAGTCGTGCCTGGGCCGCGAGCGGGTATTCCAGTACTTTGCCGAGAAAAACAACACGCCGACGCTGATCTATCGCCTGAACTACGCCATCGATCTGCGCTACGGGGTACTGCTGGAAGTGGCCAAGTCGGTGCTGGCTGAAAAACCGATTGACCTGACGATGGGCAACGCCAACGTAATTTGGCAGGGCGACGCCAACGAAATTGCCATCCGGGCGCTGCGGCACTGCGACGTTCCGGCCAAAATCCTGAACGTGACCGGACCCGAAACCGTGTCGATTCAGTGGGTGGCGCAGGAGTATGGAAAACTGTTGGGCAAGGAGCCGAAGTTTGTGGGCGAAGCGCAACCAACGGCTTTGCTGAGCAATGCCTCAGAATCGTTCCGATTGTTTGGCTACCCGCGCGTGACGCTCCGCCAAATGATGGAACTGACCGCTGCGTGGCTGCAAGGGGGCGGCACGCTCCTGAACAAACCCACCCATTTCCAAACCCGCAACGGCAAATTCTAATCCACGATGACCTTACGACCCGAAATCCACGAGTTACTACAAGCGGGCACCGTTATTCCCGCTCACCCGCTGGCTTTGAATGCCGACCGGCAGTTTGACGAAGCCCGCCAGCGCGGCCTGACCCGTTATTATATCGCCAGCGGAGCCGGTGGGGTGGCCGTGGGTGTGCACACGACCCAATTTGAAATTCGTGACCCGCAGATTAACCTGTACGAAACGGTGCTGAAAACAGCCGCCGACGAAATTGAACGGGCCCAACTGGACCGCCCGTTTATCAAAGTGGCTGGGATTGTCGGTCCGACCGAGCAGGCTGTTCGCGAAGCCAAACTCGCTCTCCAATATGGTTACGACCTGGGCCTGTTGAGCATGGGCGGTCTCAAAGACTGGACGGAGGAAGCGATTCTGGACCGGGTGCGGGCGGTGGCCGAGGTGATTCCCGTCTTCGGGTTTTACCTGCAACCGTCGGTGGGTGGTCGCATTTTCAGCTACGATTTCTGGAAGGCATTTGCCGAAATACCCAACATTCAGGCCATCAAGGTCGCCAGCTTCAACCGCTACCAGACGCTTGACGTGGTGCGGGCGGTGTGCCATTCGAGCCGCCGGGAGGAGATTGCGCTTTACACCGGCAACGACGACAACATTGTAGCCGATCTGCTAACGACCTATCGGTTTACCATTGATGGAGAAACCGTTGAAAAAGGCTTTGTCGGTGGTCTGCTGGGCCACTGGGCCGTGTGGACCCAAAAAGCCGTTGAGCTGCTGGCCGAGATCAAAACCTGCCTGAGCAACAAAAACGAAGGGCTGGCCGAACTACTGACCCGTAATGGGGAAGTAACCGACAGCAACGCAGCTTTTTTCGATCCGAGCCACAATTTCCACGGCTGCATTGCGGGGCTGCACGAAGTCCTGCGTCGGCAGGGACTGTTGGAAGGAACCTGGTGCCTGAACCCGGGGGAAGATTTGTCGCCCGGTCAACGGGAAGAAATCGACCGGGTGTACGCCATGTATCCGCACCTGAACGACGATGAATTTGTCAGGGAGCATCTGAGTAGCACAAACTTCACATTGTCTTTTTCCTAAAACCGCTTTTTACCGCTCGCCCGGTGACTCCCGGGTGGGTGACGTTGCTTATGGCTAGTAGCAAAACCATTCGGGTCACGAAGACCGATTCTACGTTTGAGCGGGAAAAATTGATTCGGCCGATTGGTTTTAAGGGCGGTTACCTGACCGAGCTGTGGCAAACCGTTTCTCGGCTTCAATCCGAAACCGGGGCCCATGCCATCGGTCTGGCGACCCAGAGCGTGTTGTATGGCGATGCCGACCTGTTTGCGGCCTACTCGGAAGCGGGCGGCAATGCGCTGATGTACGCGCTGACGGAGCGAACCCTGCAACTGGTGAAACAAATCCCGTTTGAAAACCCCGTCGCGTTACTGGATGCCCTGTTGCCGGAAGTGGTGCGGGAAGCCATCCGTATCACGGGGAAATCGGACCTGAACCCCAATTTTATTTACAACGCCCTCATTAGCATCGACAATGCCGCCTGGCTGCTGGTTGCCGCCGAAAATGGTTTGAAGAGTTTCGACGAACTGATTCCAGAACTGTATCGCCCGGCCTTATCGCACCGCAACAACAAAGTAGCCATCCTATACCAGGTGCCCTACGGAATGCCGGTGGAGGAATTGCGGCAGGCCGTGCAGCACGGGTATTTTGTGATGAAAATCAAAACCGGTTACCCCGGTTCGCAGGAAGAAATGGTACAGAAGGACATGGAGCGGCTGACCGAAATTCACCGTGCCATCGGCAGTACGCCCACTGACCAGATCGCTACCGGCAAGATCGTGTACACGCTCGATGCTAATGCCCGGTACGAGAAAAAAGAAACCTTACAGCGCTATCTGGATCATGCCAAACGCATTGGCGCGCTGGATCAAATTGTGCTGATTGAAGAACCGCTGCGGGAAGAAAACGACGAAGACGTATCGGATATCGGCATTCCGGTGGCCGGTGACGAGAGCATTCACGACGAAGCCAGCGCCCGGCGTCGGCTCCAGCAGGGGTACGGGGCATTGGTACTGAAGGGAATCGCTAAAACGCTGAGCCTGTCGCTGAAAGTAGCCAAACTGGCGCATGAGTGCGGAGTGCCGTGTCTCTGCGCGGATTTGACGGTCAATCCGATTCTGATTGACTGGCACAAAAACCTGGCCGCCCGGTTGGCTCCATTTCCGGGAATCGGCATGGGATTGCTGGAAACCAACGGCGACATGAATTATCGGGACTGGAACACGATGAAGCGGTATCACCCAGTGGCCGGTGCCCCCTGGACTACTCCCAAAAACGGTGTTTTTGAGCTGGATGATGATTTCTATCAACGGAGTGGGGGCATTCTGGCCCCTTCCAGTCACTACGAATCCCGGTTTCCGTATGCCTGCTAAAACCGTTCTTCTACCAGTCAGAACGCCAGGGTGGATACTGGTTTTTCTGCTGTTGATGGTTATTGCGGGTGGGCGAGGAATGGCTGCTGATTCAACGGCGACGGTTTCGCTGAAAGCCATTCCCGGATTGCAGTTTGACGTGGTTCGGTTTCAGGTGAAACCCGGCGCAGCAGTCCGGATTACACTGGAAAATACCGATGATATGGCGCACAATCTGGTGATTACCAGGCCTGGAAAGCGGGAAGAAATTGTTGACGCGGCTTTGAAATTGGGCGAAAAAGGACCTGCCGTTAATTACATTCCTAAATCGGCGGCCATTTTGTGGACAATCCCGGTGGTGGTGCCGGAAGAAACCGGGACTATTTCGTTTACCGCGCCCAAAGAAGTGGGTGTTTATCCGTACGTCTGCACCTTTCCGGGGCACGGTTTTGTCATGTATGGGGCCATGTACGTGACCAACGGCGCTTTGCCGCCTTTAAAAGAAGATAAAGCCGTTCCCGAAACCCAGCGAAGGGCGGAAACAACCCCGCAGGTCAATCACGCGCAGCACGCAGCCCAACGCTTTCATCCCTACCAGCCCGAGCCGCCGTTTCTCTACCGAATTTTCATGCCCGATGCTAGTCCGGCGGCCATTGCCGTCAGTCTTCCGAACGGCCTTTCCTATTGCTGGGACGCCGGAACCTGCCGTCTGCGCTACGCCTGGGAGGGTGGCTTTTTGGACCAAACCAGGCTCTGGCCGGGCAAAGGCGATACGGAAGCTAAACTAATCGGAACGGTTTTCTTCCGGGACAAAACGACTTATCCCATCCAACTGACCGGAGCGTTCCGAACTCCGGCAGTTGATTATAAAGGCTATCAGTTGATCAACCGGTATCCAGAGTTTCATTATACGGTAGATGGGGTAGACGTTTACGAGCAAATTCTGGCGAAGGAGGATGCATCCGGTTTGATCCGGACCTTTAAAATTCCTAAAGCTGAAAAAGCAATCTGGTTTATTACCGAGCCGAATGACGGGGTTAGTTATCAGTCGTCGGGTGGCCAGTGGGAGGCTGGTTGGCTGAAATTATCACCTGCCGAAGCCCACCAGTTTACCATCACCATGACGAAAAAAGCCGACTGATCATGGGAAAAACCGTGCTGATTCTTTTACTCATCGGGCTGTTTATTGCCGCTATTCCGAACGGTCCCAAACCGGTTCCGAAAGCGGCCTATCGGGTCGAAACGATTCCGATGCCTGACGGATTAAGTGCCGAAACCGGAGCCATTGAGTTTTTGCCCGATGGCCGACTGGTCGCTTCCTTTCACCGGGGTGAGGTGATGTTTTATGATCCAAAAACGAAAAAATGGAGCCTCTTTGCCGAAGGGTTGCACGAGCCGCTGGGGATTCTGGTCGTCAGCAATTCGGAGCTGATCATCATGCAACGCCCGGAGCTAACCCGCGTGAAAGACCGCGATGGTGACGGTAAAGCGGATCTGTACGAAAAAATAACCGACGCATTCGGGATTTCGGGCAATTACCATGAGTTCAATTATGGCCCCATCCAGGACAAAGACGGTAATCTGTTCATCGGCCTGAACACGGCTTCTCCGAACGGCGGGGTGCGAAGTGAGGTGCGGGGGCTGCGCGATACCGTAGCCACCGACCATCCGAAACAGATGTTTTCGCCGGTGCCATACCGGGGCTGGATCGTGAAGCTAACGGCGTCTAGTCATAAACTGGTGCCCTATGCCAGCGGTTTTCGTTCTCCAAATGGCCTGGCTTTCGACGCCAAGGGCCGTCTGCTCGCAACCGATAATCAGGGCGATTGGGTAGGAACCAGCCCGTTGTATGCTGTGCAGGAAGGCAAGTTTTACGGGCATCCGGCCAGCCTGGTCTGGCAGGCGAATTGGCGGGGCGGCAATCCGCTCACGATGCCGGTTTCAGACCTGGAAGCCATGCGTACGAAAGCCGCTGTTCTGTTTCCGCACGGTATTATGGCGAACTCCATTACGCAACCCATTTTGGATAATACCGGCGGAAAATTCGGGCCGTTTGCGGGGCAGCTTTTTATCGGCGAAATGAACCAGGAGCGGATTGTTCGCGTCATGCTGGAAGAGGTTGACGGGCAGTTGCAGGGAGCCTGCATTCCGTTTCTGGACGGACAGGGGCTTCGAAAAGGCAATAACCGGTTGGCGTTTGCACCAGACGGCAGCTTGTGGACGGGCCAGAATGATCACGGCTGGGCGGGTGCGCAGGGCATTCAACGGATTGTCTTTTCCGGAAAACCGCCGTTGGATGTTTACTCCATGAACCTGACACCAACCGGCTTTGAGTTGACGTTTACGCAGCCCATCGACCCCGCCACCGCCGGGCGACCCGAGCACTATCAATTTCGGCACTACCGCTACGAATACCACAAAAGTTACGGTTCTCCGCAGTTTGACGTGCAGGCTGTGCCGGTAAAAACCGTTACTGTTTCGAAGGACCGGAAGAAAGTTTTCCTGACGCTGGCGGAATTGAAACCGGGACTAATTTATGAACTGACGCTGGGTGCTATCAAAGCCACCAACGGCGAACCGCTGGCCAACCGACTGATTTGCTACACGCTCAATAAAGTAAAATCAAGCCCATAACCCGTTCAACGGTTCAGGATTTCCCGGGTTCGCTCCACATCCAGTTGCATCTGATCGACCAAAGCGGCCAAACCGTCAAATTTCAGTTCCGGGCGCAGGTATTCGATAAAATTGACGGTGAGGTGCTCGCCATAAATTTCCTGGCTGAAATCGAAAATGTAGACCTCAATGGTGCGGTGCGTACCCCCGACGGTGGGCCGGGTTCCGATGCTCATCGCTCCCCCTAGTTTTTCTCCTTTGTAGATTACCTCGGCGGCATAAATACCGTTGGCCGGAACCAGCTTGCTCGGGTCGTCAACCTGAATGTTGGCGGTCGGGTAGCCAATGGTGCGGCCCAGTTGCTGACCTTTCACGATGGTACCGCTCAGGCTGTAGGGGCGTCCCAGAAACTTGGTGGCGGTTTCCAGGTCACCTTCCAGCAGGGCTTTGCGAATTTTGGAAGAGCTAACACCCACATCTTCAACGTCCTGACGGGGGATTTCCTCAATCTCGAAACCGTATTCGTGGGCGTGTTGCTTCAGGTACTCAAAACTGCCTTCGCGGTTTCGGCCAAAGTGGTGATCGTAGCCGATGACCAGCTTCCTGGTGCCAATCGTATCAACCAGAATTTGTTGAATAAACTCCGCCGATGAGAGCTCGGAAAAGGAGCGTGTGAACGGAATCACGATCAGATGATCGACGCCCGCAGCTTCCAGTAATTCAGTTTTTTCCTCCAGGGTCGACAGCAGTTTCAGGCCCTGACTGTCGTTGGAAACCACCGTACGCGGGTGGGGCCAGAAGGTAATCACAACGGTTTCGCCTTGTTGCCCCGATGCGTCTCCGCGCTGGGCAATTTCAGTCAACCGGCTAATGATTTTTTGATGACCCAAATGCACGCCGTCGAAGGTACCGCTGGTGACGACGGCGTAGGGGATGGGTTGAAATGTATCGGTTCCGTGGTAAATTTTCATGCTGGTAATGACTCAGCGGGGCGGCATTTGCGAATAAAACCGTCGACGGAATCGGCGTCTTCAATTCGAAAATCCCCAATTCGCGTCCGGCGGAGCGCTTTCAAATAGGCGCCATTTTGCAAAAACAATCCCAAATCGCGCACTAAGCTACGGATGTAAGTCCCTTTTGAGCAAACAATCCGGAAATCAATTTCGGGAAAACGATCGATTGTGACGTCAAAGATAGAAACCGTAATGGTACGGGATTTAATTCCCCCTTCTACTTTATCGGCGGTTTCGCCCCGGCGGGCGCGTTCGTACAGCCGTTCGCCGTTGACCCGGACCGCCGAGTAAATAGGTGGAATCTGGTCGACGACACCGGTCAGTTGCCGAACGGCTTCCTGCACGGATTCCGGAGTGATTGCCGTGGTATCAAATTCAGCGTCAAACTCCGTTTCCAGATCAACGGAAGGGGTGGTTTTGCCCAGTACCAGCGTACCCGTGTATTCTTTTTCCTGGGCCTGGTAACTGTCAATCTGCTTGGTCATTTTGCCAGTGCAGAGAATCAGCAACCCGGTTGCCAGCGGATCGAGCGTTCCGGCATGGCCTATTTTTTTGAATTTGCAGGCAAACTTTAGCTTCTTGACCACGTCGAACGACGTCCAAGTCAGCGGTTTGTCGATGAGAATGAGTTGACCTTCGTCCATGTAAAAATAGGTGAACTGCCTTGTCTTGAACGAGCATTACGTGGCCCGGTTGACCCGCATAACGCTAATTCAAAGCAAGGCAGTTCAATCAAACAATATCCAGTTTTACCCCCGCGGCCATTAAGCCAAGCAACAACAGGCCCAGCACAATGCGGTAATAGCCAAATACTTTGAAGCCGTATTTGGTCAGGAAGCCAACAAAGCCACGGATAGCGAGCAGCCCCACAATAAAGGCAATCAGGTTGCCGACCAGCAACACCTGGATGTCGTCGGACTGGATGGTTTTGTAACTTTTCAGTAGTTTATAACCCGTCGCGGCTGCCATCGTTGGAACAGCCAGAAAGAACGAAAATTCGGCGGCCTGTTTGCGGGTGAGGCCTTGCGTCATTCCACCAATAATGGTTGCGGCTGACCGGGAAACGCCCGGAATCATGGCGATACACTGAAAAAAGCCGATTTTGAGCGCTTCCGGGAATGTAACGTCGTAATCGCGTGGGATTTGCTTGAAGATTTTATCGATGTAAATCAGCAAAATACCGCCCAGAAGCAACGTAATAGCCACAACAGTTACATTTTCGAGCAGCGAATCAATGAAGTCGTTGAGTAAGAAACCGATGACCGCTGCGGGCAGAAAAGCTACGAAAAGCTTGAGGTAAAAATCGGTCGTTTGTAAAAACCGGCGCCGGTAGAGGACAAGAACGGAAATGATACAACCAAACTGAATATTAACCGTATACAATTTGGTGAACTCTTCCTGGCTGATGCCAACCAGGGAGGAGTAAATAATCATGTGACCCGTTGACGATACGGGCAAAAATTCGGTCAGTCCTTCGATAATGGCGAGAATAATCGCGTGAAAAAAACTCATTGATTCGTGGGTCGGCGCAAAATGGCAAAAAATTCAAGAATAAAGCCACCCATGACAATCAGGGGGCCAATGGTAAGCCCTAGCGTACCAAAGCCAAATTCTTCGGTATCGAGACTCATCACGATAAAACCGAACAGAATAACGACCACGCCGATGATCATCAGGGTATAATTGGCGCGTCCAAAAGGAAGTTTGCTCATGTTTGAACTGGGGTTACGCAGATTATAAACAGCCTGCTGTGGCAGATTTATTGAAAAGTTGTAATCAGTATAATTCGTCCAGTGACAGGCGAAGATACCGGTGAACGGCCTGAAATGTGCTGATCAGTCCGATAATTATTCCGAGGACGATGACCGCTCCCAGCAGAAGACCGGTTTTCTCCCATTCCTGCAAGGTCGCTAAGCCGTCGATGTTGCGGAGGGCAATTTGCAGCAACGCAAACAGGAGGGCGGCTGCCACAACCCCGCTGATTAGCCCCTGAAACATGCCGCGCCGGAGAAAAGGTAGCTGAATAAAACCATTGGTAGCACCGACAAGCTGCATGCTCCGGATAAGAAGCCGCTGGGAATACAGCGCCAGCCGAATGGTGTTGTTCATTAAGACAATGATAATCACCAGCATGATGACCGCAAAAACGGACATGATGATGTAGATTTTGGTAATGTTTTTGTTGATTTCGTCGACGATGTTCTCCTGATAAATCACTTCAAAAACGCCGTTGACATCTTCCAGGTCGTCTTTAACTTCCTGCAGCCGGACTTCTTCAAAATAGTCTTCCTGCAACTTAATGCGGTAGCTGTCGCGGAGCGGATTTTCGTTTAGAAAATTGCTGAAATTCTCCTGCGTATCTGCCATGAACTCCTTAGCCGCCACGTCTTTACTGACGAATGTGATCTGGGGAGAGGTCCCATTATAAAGGACGTACGGTTTTTTAGCAATCTCAGCCTGTAATTTCTCAAGTTTGTCGGTGCTCAGATCCTTGTCCAGAAAAACACGTACTTCGTTGTTCTCACGGATATAGCGCACCAGTTTTTTGGATTGAAGCACCAATAATCCGCAAAAACCAATTAAAAACAAGGCCGAAGTCAGGCTGAAAAGTATCATCCCGCTTGGATACGCACCCACTTTCTTTTTTGCAGCCATAGAAAATCCCGGCCTGGCAAAAGTTTACAGCCAGCTTCCGATGGGTACAAAAATATGGATTTTGCCGGAATGGTCGGTGTCGAAAACCGGGAAGAGGGGAGATTTAGGAAAAATTAAGAGTTCGGTGGCTGAATCAGGAGCTGTTGCGCGGGTGGTGGAGCTGGGTTTCTGGCGCAAAAAATCGAAAAACCGTTCCCGACGGTTTCGACTGGCCGTGCCTCGTACGGGGCGGCTCGGATCGGCATGACCGGGAACGGTTCGTGTCAATAAACACCACGAATAGTCGTCGGGTTTGGGCTGTAATGGGCGGATTAAATTTCTGCGGGCCCAACGTGAACGGGCGGTAACCGCTCCAGTTCTTCCATTTCAAAGAGCCGGGAGCGGATATAGAAGCGAATGCCCAGCGGAATCTCCAGCGAAAAACTAGCTCCCCGGCCCGGTGTTACATCAACGGTTAGGTGCGTGTGTTTCCAATATTCAAACTGGTCTTCCGACATGTAGAAATCGCAGCCGTGAATCTGCCCGAGCCAGACATCGGAGGAGCCGATCAGGAAATCGCCTTTGGCAAAACACATGGGCGACGAACCGTCGCAGCATCCTCCACTCTGGTGGAACATCAGGTCGCCATGTTCCCGGCGTAGTTTGTCGATGATGATATTGGCTGCTTCCGTTGAATCAACGCGGGATAAGGTCATGATTTTAATGATAGAACAACTGAATGATAGAATGAGTGAATGGATTTACGGTTAGTCTTCAGTTGGTGAAGCTATTCAATCAGTCTATCATTCAGTCATTCACGATTGATTAGAAGAATCCCAGTTTGTTTTTGCTGTAGGAAATCAGCAGGTTTTTCGACTGACGGTAGTGGTTGAGCATCGACAGGTGATTTTCCCGCCCGAAACCCGATTTTTTGTAACCGCCAAACGATGCGTGTGCCGGATAATGGTGGTAGCAGTTGACCCACACCCGACCGGCCTGAATGGCCCGGGGTACTTGATACAGTTCGTGGGCGTCGCGCGTCCAGACCCCGGCACCCAAACCATAGAGCGTATCGTTGGCGTATTCAATGGCCTCATCGACGGTTTTGTACGTGGTAACGGAAACCACCGGTCCGAAGATTTCTTCCTGGAAAATCCGCATTTTATTGTGCCCCCGGAAGATGGTCGGTTCGATGTAATACCCGTTTTCCAAACCATTATTCAGCCGGGCCGGGCCACCGCCGGTGAGCACTTCGGCACCTTCCTGCTTGCCGATGTCGATGTACGACAGAATCTTCTCAAACTGGTCGTTAGAAGCTTGCGCACCCATCATCGTTTCGGTATCGAGCGGATGGCCCAGCTTGATGGCTTTGGTACGTTCCACGACGCGCTCCATAAAACCGTCGTAGATGCTCTCGTGCACCAGCAAACGCGACGGACAGGTACAGATTTCGCCCTGATTCAGCGCAAACATCACGGCTCCTTCAATGCATTTGTCGAAAAACGCATCGTCGGCGTCCATGATGGAAGGAAGGAAGATGTTCGGTGATTTTCCGCCCAGTTCCATCGTTACCGGAATCAGGTTTTCCGAAGCATACTGCATGATCAGCCGGCCCGTGGTGGTTTCGCCCGTAAAGGCCACCTTCGCCACGCGCTTCGATTGCGCCAGCGGTTTGCCTGCTTCCGGTCCAAAACCGTTGACAATGTTGATCACACCCGCCGGAATGACATTTTCCAGCAATTCCATCAGCACCAGAATCGAGGTTGGCGTTTGCTCCGCCGGTTTCAGCACCACACAACAGCCCGCAGCCAGGGCGGGGGCCAGCTTCCAGGTGGCCATCAGCAGCGGAAAATTCCAGGGAATGATTTGACCAACAACGCCAATGGGTTCTTTGATGATCATCGAAACCGTGTCGGCATCCAGTTCGGCCACCGACCCTTCTTCGGCCCGGATGACCCCGGCAAAATAACGAAAATGATCGACCACCAGCGGCAGGTCGGCGGCCATCGTTTCGCGGACGGCCTTTCCGTTTTCGACGGTTTCGACGCGGGCCAGAAACTCCAGGTTCTGCTCAATGATATCGGCAATTTTGATCAGCATATTGCTTCGCTCGGTGGCCGACGTGCGCGACCAGCTCGGAAATGCTTTGTGAGCGGCATCCAGCGCCAGTTCAATGTCGGCTGCTTTGGAGCGGGGCACACGGGCTATCAAACTATCGTCAACTGGGGAGTTATTTTCAAAGTATTCGCCACCGATGGGCGCTACCCATTTGCCGCCGATAAAGTTCTCATACTGATTCTTGAATGTAGGTCGTTCCAATTGAGTAGCCGAGCGGGTGGCTACGGGTGCTTCTAAGGTTTCCATGAATTTAAGAATACGTTAAATTGATTAGCTGGGTTTGAATTGTGACAAATTTTGCCGAAATAGTGCAGGATTTTTTTCGCAATCCTCTCAAAAACTTGCGGTATCGTCTCTTTCTAAATTGGGAAGAATGTATCGTATTGTAGGTTTGGGTTGGCCATTGTGATAAGCAGGTTTTTAAATAGAATCGGTGATCGTATGAAAGTGGGAAGAAAGTCTGTCCGTGAAGAAGAGATGGTGCCATCCTGGGGTGGCCGGTTGAATACGCTGGTCGAAAACAAGCTGACCCTCAGTCATGATGTGGCTGAACTAAACCTGTTTGAGACGTTTCAGCGGGCGCAACTGGTGGAGCTGGAATTTGACTCGCCCGTGCTGACGAGTATGCTGACGGGCAAGAAAGTGATGCATATTGACGCATTAAAACCGTTCGACTACCTGCCGGGTGAGTCGCTGGTGTTGCCGGCCAACAAACCAATGAAGATCGATTTTCCGGAAGCCACCCGCGAAAATCCGACCCGATGCATTGCGTTGACCATTTCGGGGGAGTTTATCCAGCAAACCGTCAATCACCTCAACGAAGAATACCCGCGCAGCGAACCCAGCGAGTTGTGGGAAGTCGATACGAACAACTATCATTTTCAGAACGGTTTTGAAATCAGTTCCCTCATCGACAAGATCATCCGGTTGTACCGCGAGAATAATGTCATGAAACCGTTCTTTATCTACAATTCGCTGGAAGAGCTGATTGTCCGACTCCTGCAAACGCAGGCCCGGCGCGTGCTGGTTGATCAGGCGAAGCAACACATGAACACGCACCGGCTGGCCTACGTGGTGGAATACATTCGTCGTAATCTGACGAAGACCCTGGCGATTGATGATCTGTCAAACCGTGCCTGTTTATCCAAATCGCATTTCTTCCGTCTGTTTAAAAATGAACTGGGGATGTCGCCCATCCAATTTATCCTTCAGGAACGCATCCGGCTGGCGAAGCAGATTCTGGGCAATCCGGCCAAATCCATTACGGATGCGTGTTACGAATCGGGCTTCAACAGCCTGACGCATTTCAGCAGCGCTTTCCGGACTGTCGAGCAGATCAGTCCGCGTCAGTACAAGCAGCAGGTTTCGTAAGCAGTTTTAGTGATCGTGCCGACGCATGTACTCGTCAACCGACAACTTTCCGGAGCCAACCACCAGAAACAGGAGCATTAGAGTCAGAACAACCACCGACAGCCAGAGCTCAGAATTGAGAGCGGAAAAACCGCGGCTGACGTTGACGAAAAACACGGCACCGACCAGGATCGGCAACTGGAGCAGAATCGATAAACGGGTCAGGCAGCCCATCGCAATCAGCAAGCCGCCCACCAGATGGGCAAAAGCCACGTAGTGAACCAGAAAAACCGGTGTCAGACCAAATTGTTTACCGCCCACCAGGGAGTAGAGGTGGTCGGTATCGCCAATGAAACTAATTCCTTTCAGGAACAGGATAATTCCCAGCATAATGCGTAGTGCGTCAATCCAGGCGGGGTGATGCGCATCACCCCAGTGTTCAACTCGTTGTAACACATTCATGACGTTGCATTTTTGGTGAAACTCACCTAAGTTACCTGCCTATTTAGATAAAAGCAAGAATTTGTTGTACGAATTTAGAGGGTAGACCGGGAAGAGGGTACGGTTTAAAAAAGCGCCCTATATAATCTTTGGACATTTCGTACTGCCCGCCATTCGGGTACGTCGGGGTTTTGGCATTCGTTTGCTGGTAACCCGGACCGGGGCGGGGACGCGCAGGCTGGCTGGCGTTTTGACTACTTCCATCGTGAGTAGATCGTCCAGGGCGCGGTAGTCGGGCGGAATCGGTTGGTTTTTCTGGATCGGGAAGAAGTGTTCGCCCGGAAATTCATAATGCTCGAAATCATAGTCGTAGAGGTAGATATTGATGTAACCGTCTTTGCTGTATTTCGAACTAATGGAGTTGGTCGGCATCAGATTCTGGGCCAGAAGGATATCCGGTCGTTTGGCCAGTGAATCCTTGAAGTACTCTTTGTATACTTTGTAGCGGTTAAACTGGTAGACGAGGCTGGCCGAATCAATGGTAATGGCAATGTTGAGAAAATGCCGACCGTATTCGCCATTGGCATTTCGGGCGTACAAAACACCCATGTTGTTGATGGCACTGCGGTCGAGGTGGCCCTGGTAGCTTTTTAACGCCTTGTCGTATTCGTCGGTGTTTTTATAGACGTTTCCTAAATTATTGTAGTAGGTTTTATGCGTCGAATCGAGGTCCCGGGAGCGCTCGTAGTCGCGAATGGAGCGGTAGTAATACTGCCGGGCCTTGTTCATGTCTCTCTGTTTCTCGGCTTTGAGGGCCAGGTAAGAACGAACAATGCCCCGGTTGTTGAAAAGAAACGCCTTATGATGGCCCCGATTGATCAAGCTATCGAGCACATCCTCGGCCTGTTCAATTCGATCTTTTTCCAACAAGGCGATTGACAAACCGTTCAGCGCGTTGATACTCTGTGGATTATGACGAAGGGCCCAGTAAAAATTATCGTGTGCTTCATCCATATCGCCCGATTTGAGGTACATATTCCCCTTGTTGGTCAGCATCTTATCATTTTGCGGAGACAGGCGAATGGCTTTTTCCAGATAAGCGAGTGTATA
The DNA here is from genome assembly GCF_054780515.1 of Larkinella harenae. Classification (NCBI taxonomy): domain Bacteria; kingdom Pseudomonadati; phylum Bacteroidota; class Cytophagia; order Cytophagales; family Spirosomataceae; genus Larkinella; species Larkinella harenae. Next base: position 2,394,248 of record NZ_BAAGWE010000001.1, read on the forward strand.
CCGAAAACTGTCTTTTTTGCGGTACACTTCGCTCGCGCCCGCATAAGCTGACGGATGGTCTTTATTCAACCGCATGGCAACGTTCAGGTGAACCAGTGCGGAGTCTAGCTGGTTCATTTCCGATAGGGTAAGGCCCAGGCTCAAAAAGCAGTCGGCCAGGTCTTTGTCTTTGTTGTCGAACAGGTCTGGCGCCTGCGAAAAATGTTCAAGAGCCTGCTCGTGTAATCCCTGTCGATGACTGATCACCCCCAGACCCAGGTGCACGTTTGGGTTTTCCGGAGCCAGCGCCAGTGCTGCTTCGTACTCGATCCGGGCCGAACGGTAATCACGATTGCTGCACAAGGCATTACCGAGTCCTGTGCGGGCTTCTACCCACTGCGGCCGAAATTGTACGGCCCTTCGGTATTCGGCCACGGCTTTGGTGTATTCCTTTTGACCGTAAAACGCATTGGCCAATCCAAATCGGGCGTCGGCCTGGTGTGTGCGGTCACCAGAAAGCAGGTAATCGGTAAACGTTTCAGCGGCATCCTCGTATTCTTTCAAACCCAGCAGGGCGTTCCCGATCCGGACCGGCAGCATTTTGCTGACATCCGGATTTTTATCCAGCGACTGGTACAGGTTGAGCGCTTCCCGAAATTTGCCCAGGCCCAGCAGGGCATCGGCCCTAACGAGTTTATACACGGGTTCATTCGCCCGTAGCCGAAGGGCCTCGGAAGCTGCCTGTCCGGCTTCATCAAACTGGTTGGCGTGCAGGTGGGCCACCGCCCGATTAAAAGCCACTTTGTCTGCACCTTTGCCACCTGGCGTATTTTCCAGCAGCGTCAGCCCCATTTTGGTATCCCCGCTCATGCAGTAAAAGATGCCCTGGTTGGCTTGGGCGTGGGCAAACGTCGGAATCCGTTGGAGGAGTTGGCTGGCTTCTTCGTATCGCTTCAAATGGCTCAGGACAATGGCCTGATTATACAATAGCGTATCGGAAACACGGCCGGAAGCGGCTCTTTGCAATAATTGCAGAGCGCCGGAGTAATTTTTGTTCCGGGCCAAACGGAGTGCGGTATTATTCAAACGTGGAACGGAATCATTATCGGTCCGCCGGTCGGGGAAAAATCCAGAAGAATGGCCTGCTATCGATTGAAACACGACACAGTACAACAGCACAATTAGCTTGCATAGCAATCTTGGCATCAGCAGCAATAGTTAGGACGGGCAGGATGAAGGTACGGTTTTTACCTGGATGTGCCAAATAAAGTGCGGTATCAGTCGGTACTAAGTGAGTCACCGGCAAATAAAAGGAAAAAATAACGGTTGGTTGAAATTTTGACAACCGCTCTATTCCGTGGTGTTTACAAAACCGGTTCTTTCTATAATACAATTTTATTTCATATGAATTTACCTGTATTAAATTGTGTTTATAAAATATTTACCTTGGTGTAGTATTTCACACACACGGCTTGCTTCCCTCACGTTAATCACTTACCAGTATGAAAACAGACTGTACAAAAGTTGTGCGTACGTTCGCCGTTTTTCTGACACTTACCGGTTTATTCGGTCGTTGCAGTGTTCAGGATCACCAGCCAAATACTTGTGCTGCGGTGCAGGCTCTTTTGGCCGACTGCCCGGTAGGCTACCGTTTATTGGTAAGAGTTAACAAAACTAACTTTAACCGATTTATGCCCAGTGATGATATACCGTTTGAACCGGGTAAGATAACAATCCAGGGAGATGCCTGCTTTTATGATGGTCATCCGATCATCGAAAACACGCCCAACAATATTAAGGTTGACGATGGGACGTATTGGAATCAATATGTTTGCCGGAATATGTAACGTACTGGAAAATAGGCAGAACGCCGGAGCATGCTCCGGCGTTCTGCGTTTATAAAACCTTCGCGTGAGCGGGTTCTTTCTGGAGTCGATGCTGGTACAAGAACTCAATGAGATCGGCTACAAGACCTGTCCAGCCGGTTTGGTGGTTGGCGCCCAGCCCACTGCCATTATCGCCGTGGAAATACTCGAAGAACAGGTGCAGGTCCTTGAAATGCGGATCATCCTGGAACTTCTGAAAACCGTTGTAAGCCGGTATTTTACCCGTTGCATCGCGCCGGAAAATGTTCACCAGCCGTTCGGCCACCAATACCGTAGCTTCTTTGATACTCATGATCTCGCCGGAATTGGTCGGGTATTCGATCTCGAAATCATCGCCGTAGTAGTTATAGAACTTTAACAGGGAGTCGATCAACAGGTAATTCACCGGGAACCAGATGGGGCCACGCCAGTTTGAGTTTCCTCCAAAAAGGCTTGTTTCGGATTCGTTAGGAACGTATTTGACCGAGAAGATTTCGCCGTTCAGATTGAATTCGTACGGATGATCGCCGTGGTATTTCGACAGAGCGCGAATGCCATAGTCGGATAAAAATTCCGTTTCGTCGAACATCCGCTTCAACAACATTTTCATCCGGTGCCCACGCAGGAGCGAGAGCAGGTGTGTGGCGCCTTTACCCGGTTCGTGCCAGCGCGAAATCATCGATGCCAGGTCGGGTCGATTGGTTAGCACCCATTCCACCCGGCGCTTGAAATCCGGCAGTCTTTCCAGCAGATCATCGTCCAGAATTTCCACGGCAAACAGCGGAATCAGGCCAACCATCGAACGAATTTTAAGCAGCATACTGGCGTTGTCGGGTGTATGCAGGGCGTCGTAATAAAACTGATCGTCTTCGTCCCACAAGCTGATGCCCTGCCCCCCCAGATTTTTCATCGCTGCGGCAATGTGCAGGAAGTGTTCGAAAAATTTGGAGGCCATGTCCTGGTAGGTCGGTCTGACCAGAGCAATTTCGCAGGCAATCCGCAGCATATTTAATGTATACATGGCCATCCAGCCCGTGCCATCGGCCTGTTCAATATGCCCTCCCATAGGCAACGGCTGGCTGCGGTCAAACACCCCAATATTATCAAGGCCCAGGAAGCCCCCGCCAAAGATGTTGTTACCGCTAACGTCCTTCCGGTTGACCCACCACGTAAAATTCAGCAGCAGTTTATGGAAGACGCGCTCCAGGAAGTTGACATCGCCTTTGCCGTTCATATCCCGGTCAATTTCGTAGACTTTCCACGTTGCCCAGGCATGAACCGGCGGATTTACATCGCTAAAATTCCATTCGTAGGCCGGAATTTGCCCATTCGGGTGCATGTAATACTCGCGCAAAATAACCGCCAGCTGCCGTTTGGCGAAATTCGGATCAAGGCGTGCCAGTGTCAGGGTATGGAAAGCCAGATCCCAGGCAGCAAACCAGGGGTATTCCCACTTATCCGGCATCGATAGAATGTTGGCCGTGTACATGTGCCGCCAGCTGGAGTTTCGCTGATAAGCCCGGCCGTGAAACGGGGTGGGCATTTTAGGATCGCCTTTCAGCCACTCGTTGACGTTGTAATAATAAAACTGCTTGTTCCAGAGCATTCCGGCGTAAGCCTGCCGTTGAATGTTCCGCAGTTCTGCATCGGCTACATTGCTCTGCAACTGATCGTAGAAGGCGTCAGCTTCCTTGACACGCTGGTTGAAAATGGTATCAAAATCCGCAAACGGTTGACCATTGTGTGTTTCCTGACTAAACCGCAGGCGCATGGTCACGGAGCTTCCGGCCGGAACCGTGCGGGTGTACCGGGCCGCGGCTTTGGAGCCAATCTGATTGGGGTTGACAAACTTTTTGTCACCGCTTGTGATGTAGTTGTTTACACCGTCCTTGCAATACAGCGATTCGTTCGGAACGCCATAAAGCCGCTCCGAATTGGTTTCGTTTTCACAGAATAACAATTCATCAGCATCCTCGCAGTAGAGCCGGTATTTGCCCAGAATCTTATGATCGACGGCTATCTGGGTAGTAGAAATACCACTTAAAATGGGTTTATAGGCATATTGCTCATAGCCCCAAGACCAGGTGTTGCGAAACCACAGCGTCGGCAAAACCGTCAGCGGAGCGGCTTCGGTATGCCGGTTATGGGCCGTTACCTTGATCAGAATATCATTTTCGTTGTTTTTGGCGTATTCAATGAAAATATCGAAGTACTGATTGGTATCAAAAATGCCCGTGTCCACCAATTCGAATTCCGGTTGCAAGCGGTTTCGACGGCGCCCTTCCTCTACCAACTGCGTATACGGAAACGGTTGCTGCGGATATTTGTAGAGCATCTTCATGTAAGAGTGAGTGGGCGTACTATCCAGGTAATAGTAAACCTCTTTCACGTCCTCACCGTGATTACCTTCCGGCCCGGTCAGCCCAAAGAGTCGTTCTTTGATGATGCTATCGTTGTGATTCCAGAAGGCCAGCGCAAAACAGACGTGCCCTTTGTTGTCGGAAAGGCCTCCGATGCCGTCTTCGCCCCAGCGATAGGCCCGTGAGCGCGCCATGTCGTGGGTAATAAAGCCCCAGGCGTTGCCATGGACACTATAATCTTCGCGGACGGTTCCCCAGGAACGTTCCGATAAATAAGGCCCCCATTTCTTCCAGCCTTTGTTGTCGGCACGGCTATAAATTCGTTCGCGTTCGACGCTGTTTTCCATCTTTAGCTTGTATTCCATGTAAGTTCCTGGTACGGTGAAAGGTAAAAATCAAGTTACAAAGGTGGTTGACCAAACGACCCAAAAACCGTTTGTCGCCTTAAATTAAGAGTCTATTCTAAAAGTGGCTTTATATACAGGTTAGTTTTTTGTCAATTCTTTTTCTAAAAACCGTAAAAAATACGCTTTTCGGTCGGGTTAGGCAGGAGCAGAGAATGGAAATTTTTGGGCAGGGTATAAGTAATAATACGAGTACTAAGCTGAACAAGATCAAATTGTCCGCGCTATTTTCAGTCAGTCCGTGAAAATTTTCTAGTGGTATTCATTCAGAATATCAATGATGATGCCAACTTTTTGTAAGTCAGGAAACTGCGGAGGTTGGAAAAGGGATGGATAAGTAATGGTTAGCATCTGATCGGGCGTTTTATTTGAACGAAAACAGTGAGCTTAGTTTGGTAGACTAATTAATAGCAATTGGTTATTAATTAGCATGTTGCTAGTCTGGGACTGTTGGAGTGAAGTCCAGATTGAATCGGCCTGAATGGTAAAAACCATGCCGCTGCGCTTTTTGTTTAAAAAACCGTTCTGGGCAAGCGGGCAGGGGACTTTTCTACGGACTTATAGTGAAAGCCAGCCAAGGCTGAAACTGGCCGGAAAAATCGTTCATTCGCCGGGAGAATGCCTGCTCCTGAAGGTGACGGCCCAACGCATTTTCAAAAGTCAATTTATACGGCTGGAAAGCCTATCTCCCCGTTCAGCCGTTATGATGGTTGATTGAAGCCATGCTATTGATGGCCGAAGACTGCGGGTTAACGGTCTTTGCTTTTGTAGGCCCGGATGTAGTCTCTGGGCGACATGCCGGTGGTTTTTCGGAACACGCGGTTAAAATTGGTTGCACTGTTAAAACCAGTTGAATAGGCAATGGTGGATATGCCGTCGTAATTACTGTTGATGATTCGCTTACAGGCTTCGTTGATGCGAATCTCATTCAGAAAGGTATTGTAGGTTTTGCGCGTATGCTTCTTGAAGTATTTGCAAAACGCATGCGGAGTAATGTTGGCCACGTCGGCAATCCGGTTCAGCGTGATGTTTTCGGCATAGTGATCGAGTGTGAACTGAAAAATATCATTCATTCGAATGCCTTCCGATTCTGAAATCGGATAACTCGCGAAACCCGTATGCAGCGATTTCCATTCCTTCACCTCTTTTGAGAAGAACTGGAAGAGCTTCAGGAGAGACAATAGCCGCTCCAAACTGGATTTATTTTTTAACTTCCGAATCACACCGGTTACTGGATGGGTGTGTTTGTCTGGAAGCTGCAAACCGTACTGAATCGTGGTGAGAAACCGGCTGATCAGATCCAGTTCCGGCAAATCAAGAAATGCTTTGGGAATTCGCTCCAGATCGAAGAATACGTGAATCGCGTGTGCGTTGCCCGCTTGCGGTTCTGTAAAATGCTGCGGATCGGATTTGAAAATATGGGGCTGATTGGCACCAATGATGTAGATGTCGTTGGGCTTGAACGACTGGCTGTAGTTCCCGACCATAAGCGTCCCGCTTCCCCTGATGATCAGGGTAATCTGTAGCTGTTTGTGCCGGTGGAAGTAATTGTAGAAATGCGGTAAAAGATCTTCTTCGACAAGTACACAATCTTCTTGCGGAACAGGAGGAGTAAACTCTACTACTTTCATGGTAACACGATAAATAGATAGCCTAACTATTTTATCTTAAAATAATACCAAAACGCTAAGGCATTTTGGATTCATGGAAAATAGGAACAGGGCTAAATTTGATTACCGTGTGTTTTGTTCTGCGTAATGGGGACGTATATCAATATTAATCCTATTTTGTTAATTGACCAACGCGCAGGATAATATTTGTCGATTATTGATTAATACTTATGAAATGTTTGACAAATGAAATTGATTTAAAAGTAAGATATGGTATTCTCCGAATTTGATTTTGGATTCCTGGAATAAACCAACTTCGATAAGAACATGGAAGAGCAATTGCCGGAGCTTAGTTAATAAGCGGGTGCGGGACTAAATGTTGCGTCGGCTCATTTCTTTTCGGATAAGAAACCATTCACGACTGGTTTGGCCCGCAACGGAACTGTTTTCCTGAGCGCGTCGCATCAGGTACGGAATCACATCGTGGATCGGGCCGTACGGAAGGTATTTGCTGACGTGGCAACCCGCTTTGGCCAGATTGAACGTAATGTTATCACTCATGCCGTACAGCTGGGAAAAATGAACGTGGGGATGATCCAAAGGCAAGCCGTCAGCCTGGAGTAGATTGACTGTATACTGGACGCTGAATTCGTTGTGACTGGCCACAATCAGCGAAACCGTATCGAGATGCTCGATACAAAAAGCAACCGCCTTGTTGAAATCGGTATCGCTGGCAACTTTATCGGGCTGAATCAATACGGTTTTCTGTTTTTCCTGGGCGCGCTTACGCTCTTTTTCCATATAGGCTCCCCGGACAATCTTGGCCCCCAGAATAATCCCGTTTTTGCGGGCCAGGGCATGGCTTACTTTCAGAAAATCCAGCCGATCGTGGCGGTATAGCTGAATGGTATTGAAAACCACCGCTTTTTCCTTGTTATAAGCCAGCATGACATCCATTGTGAGTGCATCAATCGTGTTCTGAATCCAGGATTCTTCCGCGTCGATTAGCACGCCGATACCGTGCTGGGCTGCGGTTTCGCATAGTTCGAACGTTCGTTTTACCACCCGATTCCATTCTTCTTTTTCTTCCGGCGTTAACGGGCTTGTATCCACCACGGTATTCAGTTTTGAAACCAGCGCCAGGTCGTTTAATTTTTCGAGTAAGGCAAAACGAGCCAGTGAAGTGATTTTGATGGCAATCAGCGGAACGCTTGACTGGCTGGCGGCAAAGGCAATAACCCGCACAAACTCTGCCTTGATCTTGTCAAAATCGGCCTCGGTTTCTTTGCCTTCGGCACCGTAGTCCAGAATCACTTTCACCTGAAACTGCTCCAGCTTCCTGATCAGGCCGGAGGTTTCGTCCAGCGTTTCTCCGCCAACAAACTGCTCAAATATGGTTGAGCGAATGAGCCCGTTGACCGGGAGTTTCCAGTCGACCGCCAGGGACGTTAGCCGGGCCCCCAGTTTAACGAGCCAGTTCTGGTTCATCAGGTAAAACAACGCATGGGCTTTTTTCAGTTGATGATTGGATTTATACGCAAATGCATCAGCAGTGTTATCAAGCGGAATGATGGACTTAACCTGCATGGTTTTAGTACGGTTTTTCTACAAAGCTAACGATGGAATCGCGGTGCCCAGTGTTTCGACAAAATTGAATGATACATGGACAATTTCTGAAACCAAAGTAGCAAAGAGCCGTTTTTTCTGCATGGGCCACATTCTCAACCTGTCAAGCCGGGTGCCAACGGGATTCTTACAGAGTTGGAAAGCAGTAAATGCGTCCGTTTTTTTGAATGTTCCGGCACCGCCGGAGGAGCATGGATATCCGTACCAGGAGGGTGGCCATTTTGGTAACAATAAGCAGATGCTCAGGCTTTGGCCGCTACTTTCTTTTTCTGGCGAGCTACCAGCAGAACAAAAACCGTCAGGATTCCGGTTAGCGTCGCCAGGTACCAGTAGCCTTTGGTTACATCCGGGGTGGCGGCAACGGTAGTAGCATCCATCCGTTGATAATCGGGGATAATCCATTGGAAGGCATACGCCTGGGCCAGCACAATTACGCAGATAACCGCCAGCATGATGAAGCTGTGTTTCACCGTAAAGCGAAACAGCGCGGACTCGTGCCCGACGAGGTTACCGGCGGCTGCGGCCACTGCGATGGATTGCGGGGAAATCATTTTTCCGACAACGCCCCCCGAAACGTTGGCACCCACGGTAACGACAGGGCTTACACCGATGGACTCGGCGGTAGCGTATTGCAGTTTGCTGAACAAAGCGTTGGCCGACGTGTCGGAGCCCGTAATAAAAACGCCCAGCCAGCCCAGCACGGGGGCAAAGAACGGAAATAGGACGCCGGTATTGGCCAGCACATCGGCCAGTGTAATGGTGATGCCGGAATCGTTGGCGATGTACGCAAATCCGAGAACGCTGGTGATGCTCAGGATCGGAAATTTCAACTGATTCAACGTGCTGGCAAAGATGCTTAGCCCATCGCGGTAGGGGATGTTGACGAGCGGCATGGTGATGAGAGCAGCCATCAGGATGGCGGTTCCAGCGGCCGATAGGTAATTGAATTTAAAGAGTTTGGGAATGAATGAGCCATCGCTGCCCTGAATGGCGTTGTGCAGGCCCGGAATCTCGAATTGGAGCGACCCCGTTGCATTCAGAACGTCCTTGATCGGCTGTAATCCCCAGGCAATGATCATGACCGTCAGGATAAAAAACGGCGACCAGGCTTTCAACAGCGCTCCGCCCGAATAGCGCACCGTTGTGCTTGCCACCGCAGGAGATTCGTCAGCAAACCGCCAGATGGTTTTGGGTTTCCAGAACTTCAGAAAGATCATCAGACAGATAATAGAGCCAAGTCCCGCAATGATATCGGGCAGAAATGGCCCCAGGTAATTCGACGAAAACCACTGAAAAAAGGCGAACGAAAAACCGGATACGAACAGGGCGGGGGTCACTTCCCGGGCTTTTTTGAAACCGGATATGATAGTGACCAGATAAAACGGTAACAAGGCCGACAGCAGTGGGAGGGTCCGGCCCACCATTTGGGAGATCGGCAATTCCGGGATGCCGGATACCTGAGAGGCTACGGTGATGGGAATCCCGATGGAGCCAAAGGCAACCGGTGCGGTATTGGCAATCAGGCAGATGCCCGACGCATAAAGCGGATTGAACCCCAGACCAACCAGCATCGCGGCCGTAATGGCCACCGGGGCGCCGAAGCCGGCGGTTCCTTCCAGAAACGATCCGAACGAAAACGCAATCAGCAACGCCTGAAGTCGCCGGTCGGAAGTAATCGATCCCATGAAATGCTTGATGATCTCAAACTGGCCGCTTCGAACGGTGATGTTAAACAGAAAAACCGCCATGATCACCAGCCAGCAAATTGGAAACAACCCGTACAAGGCACCGTGTCCAATGGATAAAAGGGCTAGCTTAACCGGCATTCCGTAGACGAACAGCGCCAGCAGCCCCGTAATAACCGTAGCGAGTAAGCTGGCCTGATAGCCTTTCATTTTCCGAATGATCAACGCCCAAAAAATGAACAGAATGGGAAGGGCCGCCACCAGCACGGACAGAATAATGTTGTTAAACGGATCGGTTGGTTGTTTCCAGACCATGAGCAATTTGGTAGAATGGGGTTCAGGATAAGGAGTTTCCCGCGTTTAGGAAAGGGCGCGCGGAATTGGTAAGTTACATATTTCTGCGGTATTGCCCACCTACCTCGTACAAGGCCCGCGACAGTTGCCCGAGCGAGCACACTTTGGTGGCTTCCATCAGTGCTTCAAAAATATTGCCATTGGCCAGCGCCGTTTGCTTCAGCCCTTGCAGGGCATGCTGGGCGGCCTCGCCATTTCGCTCCTGAAAGGCCCGGCGAGATTCAATGGCGTACCGTTTTTCGGCATCGGTCGAGCGGATGACTTCCTGCGGCAAAACCGTTGGCGAACCGTTCGGGTCCAGAAACGTATTAACACCCACGATGGGTAGTTTGCCGCTGTGTTTCTGCATTTCGTACAGCATTGACTCATCCTGAATTTTGCTGCGCTGGTACATGCGTTCCATCGCCCCCAGAACGCCCCCGCGCTCGTTCAAACTACGGAATTCATTCAAAACGGCCTGTTCAACCAAATCCGTTAATTCCTCGATAATGAAAGCGCCCTGCAACGGGTTTTCGTTTTTTAGTAATCCAAATTCTTTGTTGATAATCAGCTGGATAGCCATTGCCCGTCGAACGCTTTCCTCAGTTGGTGTGGTGATGGCCTCATCGTAGGCATTCGTATGCAGTGAGTTGCAATTGTCCGACAAAGCCGTTAGGGCCTGAAGCGTGGTTCGGATGTCGTTGAATGCAATTTCCTGGGCATGAAGGCTCCGGCCCGACGTCTGAATGTGGTATTTTAGTTTTTGCGAACGCTCGTTGGCTTTGTATTTATACTTCATGGCTTTGGCCCAGATGCGCCGGGCAACACGCCCCAAAACCGAGTATTCGGGGTCCATCCCGTTGGAGAAAAAGAACGATAGATTGGGGGCAAAGTCATCGATCTGCATACCCCGCGCGAGGTAATATTCGACAAACGTAAACCCGTTGGAGAGGGTAAATGCCAGTTGAGAAATCGGGTTGGCACCTGCTTCGGCAATGTGATACCCCGAGATGGAAACCGAGTAAAAGTTACGAACCTGATTTTCGGTGAAATACTGCTGGATATCGCCCATCATGCGCAGGGCAAATTCCGTCGAAAAGATGCAGGTATTCTGCGCCTGATCCTCTTTCAGAATATCAGCCTGAACCGTTCCGCGAACCTGCCGAAGGGTATGTGCTTTTATCTTCTCGTAAACGTCTCTGGGCAAGACCTGGTCGCCCGTCGTTCCCAGCAACATGAGCCCTAAACCGTCGTTGCCATCGGGCAGGTTACCCTGATAACTCACCCCGCCCTCCTGGGCTTTCCACTCGTCACCTTTTTCTTTTAAATACAATTCACATTGCTGGTCGATGGCGGCATTCAGGAAAAAACCGAGGAGCATAGGAGCAGGACCATTGATGGTCATCGAAACCGATGTAGCCGGGTTACAGAGGTCAAATCCACTGTACAATTTCTTGGCATCATCGAGGGTACAGATATTGACGCCTGAGTTGCCGATTTTTCCGTAAATATCGGGGCGGTAATCCGGGTCTTCACCGTAGAGCGTGACCGAATCAAAAGCCGTGGAAAGCCGTTTGGCCGGTAAGCCTTTGGATACATAGTGAAACCGTCGGTTGGTGCGTTCGGGGCCGCCTTCTCCCGCAAACATCCGGGCCGGATCTTCGCCCTCGCGTTTCAGCGGAAAAACGCCCGCCGTGTAAGGGAATTCGCCCGGCACATTTTCGGTCAGCAGCCAGCGCAGCGTATCGCCCCAGTCTTCGTGGCGCGGCAGACTGATTTTGGGAATGCGTAAACCGGACAAGGAGGTTGAGAACAGACTTTGGTGAATCGTTTTATCGCGAACCTGGTACTGGTATGTGTCGGCCCGGTACAGTTGCTGGGTGCCGGGCCAGTCGTTCAGGAGCCGGTGGCAATCCGGATGTAGTCGGTTTTCAATCTCCGTGTACATAGCTTTTAGCGCATCGATAACGGCGGTTGCTTCGGCTGGCAATGTTTCGAGCGCACCGTTTATCTGATAAAGCTTGCGGGCAATGGCAACTTGCTCGTTCACAAACGAATCGTACTGTTCGCTGCTCTCCACAATTTCGGCCAGATACCGGACCCGATCCGGTGGAATAACCGGATTTGGTGTTAGGTATGCATTGGTTATGGCGTGTTCCAGCAGGTGGATTCCGGTTTTTTGCTGAACGAGCTGCATTAGTTTGGTAAACAAGGCATTCAGGCCCGCATCATTGAATTGAGACGCAATGGTTCCCCAAATGGGCAATTCATCATCGGCCATTTCCCAGATCGCCGGATGGATAGTGCAGTGATTTCGGCGGTATTGTTTCCGGACATCGCGCAACGCATCCAGCGAGCCCCGTTTGTCAAACTTATTGATGGCAATACCGTCGGCGAAGTCGAGCATGTCAATCTTCTCCAGCTGGCTGGCTGCTCCGTAGTCGGCAGTCATGACGTACAGATTCACATCCGAATGGTCAATGATTTCCGTATCCGACTGCCCAATTCCGGATGTTTCAATGATGATCAGATCGAACTGTGCCATTTTGCAAATGGCAATGGCATCGCGTACGTGTTTGCTCAGGGCCAGATTGGCCTGGCGGGTGGCCAGGGAACGCATGTAAACCCGGCCTGCGGCCAAGTCCGGATGGAGGGCATTCATCCGGATGCGGTCGCCCAGCAAAGCCCCGCCGGTTTTGCGCTTCGAGGGATCGACGGACAGAATAGCGACGGTTTTGTTGGGAATGTTAATCAAAAAACGGCGCACCAGTTCGTCCACCAGCGATGATTTACCGGCTCCGCCCGTTCCGGTAATGCCGAGAACGGGAACGGTTTTTGAAGCCTTTCGGGTTTCAAAAACCGAACGGATTTGATCATGAAGCTTTTCGCTGTTGGAACTCTGCTCCGGCTCATTTTCGGCCATCGAAATAAGTTGACCGATCAGTTTAAAATCCTTCTCCTCAGGCATTGCTGAACCGTTTAGGTGCGTTGGTTGAGAGACTTGTTCGCACTGTTCCAGTAAGTCCGTGATCATGCCTTGCAATCCCATCGTCCGGCCGTCGTCCGGGGAGTAAATGCGGGTGACTCCGTAAGTGTGCAGTTCTTCGATTTCGGTCGGCAGGATGGTGCCACCACCGCCCCCAAAGACTTTGATATGAGAAGATTGCCGTTCCTGAAGTAAATCAATCATATACTTGAAGAATTCCAGGTGTCCACCCTGGTACGAGGTGATTGCAATGCCCTGCACATCCTCCTGAATGGCACAATCAACAATTTCGGCCACCGAGCGGTTGTGCCCCAGATGAATAACCTCAGCACCGGATGCCTGCATAAGCCGGCGCATGATGTTGATGGCGGCATCATGGCCGTCGAATAAAGAACCTGCCGTGACGATGCGAATGGGATGTAGGAGCTGATGCGGTTTCTGGGTTTGTTGCGATACCATGATCAAATTGGAAAATGTCGTGTAAAAGTAGGCAGAATGGTGGAAAAGCCGTATTATTGATTGTAATTACCAAGTAGAAAACGGCATGTTGCCAACGCAAAAGTTGTATCGTTCGATTGGTGTTCGCCAGCACGAAATCCGAACAGTCTGGTTATTTTTCTTACATAACTTCTTTCTCGGTATTGGGACCATCCTGGTCTACGTTTCGGCCAATGTCATCCTTCTTGAAAACCACCCCGAAACCAGTTTGCCCATCGCGTACGTAGTGTCGGCGATTGCGATGATGGGGGTGGGAAAGTTATACGCGCATTATGAACATCATTGGGCTTTGCGAACATTGGCGGTTCGGGTGATCTGGGCGGTCATTATTCTGACATTTATCATTGATGTGCTGGTGCTGGCGGGCCATTCAGTCTGGGCGGCTATTGCCATTATGGTGGGTTTCCGGATGATTTACCTGCTGACTAATCTGGAGTTCTGGGGCGTATCGGCGGTGGTGTTCGATGTGCGGCAGAGCAAGCGGTTGTTTAGTGTCATCAGTTCCGGCGACATGCCCGCAAAAGCGCTGGGGGCCATTTTGGCGGCTTTGGTGCACGCGCATACCGATATGTTTTTTCTGCTGCTGGTTGCGTTCGGTTCTTTTCTGGCGGCTATCTACATTCTTCGGCTAACGTATCGGTCCCACGATATTCACACCTCGCACGGCGCGGCACGGGTTCGGCAGCCGGAGCAATCCCGCATTGTCAGGCAACTGTTTGGCAATAGCCGACTGATTACCTGGATGTGCCTGAGTCTGGTGGCGGTAGCCATGATTGCCGCGAGTGTCGAATACGCTTTCTTTATCAACGTCAAATATAAAATACACGCGAGTACGTCCCTGTTGCAGTATGTCAGTACGGTGCTGGCGCTGACGTATCTGGTGGCTATGGTTGTCAAGGTGCTGGTTTCGCGCCCGGCGCTGGACCGGCTCGGAATTCGCCGTTCGTTGCAGCTGCTTCCGTCCACTTCCTTGGTTGCCGTTGTGATTTTCGCGGTGGTCTTTCTTTCGGATGTGGGTGAAGAAACGTGGCTGCTGTATTACTGTGCTCTTTATCTGGGGTTTGAAGTGGTGCGCCGTTCCTTGTTCGATCCGGTTTTTCTGGTCCTTTTTCAGCCATTGACTACGACTCAGCGGTTGCAGGGCCATACGCTCGTCAAAGGTTTTTATGAACCGCTTGGCATGGCACTGGCCGGAATTCTGATTTATGTTTTTCACGCATTCCCCGCCATCAATGAATGGATGCCGTTTGTTTGGATCGGTCTCGGAACGTTGGTGGCTTTTGGGTTGCTAAGCCGGACCTATCGCAATTACCTCCATGAGCTTAAAACGGCCCTCAGCCGACGGTTTCTGGCGACTAACGAGATGGCCGCTCCGGATGAAGTGCTGAAGCTGATTCAGAAAAATCTGCAAAGTGACCGGGTTGAGGAAGTGGTCAATGCCATTAGCTGGCTGAAAACCCATCGCCCGGCAAAACTGGCTGAGGCTGCGAACGGCTTGCTGAAACATGCCGACGTTCAGGTGCGTCGGTTTACCCTGGAATCCCTTCAAGTGCTAAAGATTCCGGTAGAGGCCCGCAGTTTATACGCCCTAGTGATGCAGGAGCCAGACCCGGCCATACGGGAATTAGCCAGCCGATTGTACAGTCATTTGCCGCAGACCGACGTGGCGGTGGTGACCAAACTGCTTCAGCATTCAGATTTGGCCATTCGCAAAGGGGCAATTGGGGGGAGCTGGGATAAACCGGCACTGCACCAATTGGCTGTTTCAAGTTTTGAGGACCTGAGCCGGTCAGGCGACCAGGCCGATCAGTTGGCGGTGCTGGAGAGCATTCGCGAACTGTCTTTGACGCAGTACGGCCCCACCGTGGCGGCTTCGTTGCAAAGCACCGACCCGGTCATTGTCGATGCGGGCATTCAAACGGCGGGTGTTGTGCGCGAAAAGGAGTTAACGCACCAATTGGTTAAACTCCTGGCGGATCGGGTGTACTGGCGGAGGGCGGCCCAAAGCTTAGGCGGGATGCAGGAAACAGCTCTTCCTTTGTTGCAGCAAATGGTGCCTGTAGTAAAAGAACGGTCTCTAATGCGACGAATAGCCGCCGTTTGTGCTAAAATTGATACGGCCGCAAGTCATGCATTGCTCACTTCGCTCGTCAACCAACCTGATTTAACGGTGCGGATGGCGGCTTTGCGGGCTTTGAGTCATTTGAGCGTTCAACCTGCTGACCCCTCAGTTTACCACGCGATCCTGGAAGAGGAGTTGCAATTGGCGCAACGGTTGTTGCATGGTAGTCTGCACAAAAACGACCGCGAACTGCTGGCCTGCCTGGATTACGAAATGGGCTTGTTATTGCAGCGGATTTTCTTCCTGCTCATGCAACTTTACGACCGCGATGTGATTACCAGCGTTCAGAACAGCATCAATCATGCATCGCGGGAGCGCCGGGCCAATGCGCTGGAGATGCTCGATAACATGATACCGCGAGTTGTTTATCAGTGTCTGCAAACGTTGATTGATGATATTTCGGTGCCGGAAAAAGTGCGTCTGATGGATGGACAGGTGGGTACCTTTCACGCGGAAGAACCGTTACTGACCTTTATTCTCCAACAGGGAGAAACCCTGTTTTCGGCCTGGACGCTGAGCGTGGCCCTACGCCGGTGGACGCCCCGTTCGCTGGCCAATACGCGTTTATTAGGTCAGTATGTACACCATTCGATTCAGCTGCTGAGTGAAAGTGCCGACGGTGTTCTGCAACTTGTTCAATCGCAACATCCCGATTGGTACCAGCACCTGCTGTCCGATTATCCTACTATTTCTGGTCAACTTATGAAAGCTGAAGAAGGTCATATTTCCGATTTCGAGCGGGTTATTGTTTTGAAAAGTACCCGTCTGTTTGCCGATACCCCGGAAAATATTCTGAGTACGATTGCACCCATCATGAAAGAAGTGACCTTCCAGGAAGGGCAGACAATCTTCGAAAAGGGCGAAATCGGAACGTGTATGTTCGTCATTTATTCTGGCTCAGTGGATATTTACGACCGAAAAGAACGGCTGGCGCAGTTTGAACGAGGAGATGTATTCGGAGAGTTGGCGCTGCTCGACGCCGAGCCACGGTCTGCTTCGGCCCTGGCGGCATCCGATGTGTTGCTGTTCCGCATCGATCACGAAGATTTTTATGACCTGATGGAAGAACGGGAAGAAGTGTTGCGCAATATCATGCGGATTTTATGCCAGCGCATTCGGCTCCAAAACGAAAAGCTCCAAACCGTAGCTACGGTCAGGCCGGGTAATGGCTGACAATGTCCCTCAGTTTGTTCAGGTGCTGCTGCTTACTGGTTTGTCGTAAGGTTTGGGCGGTGGTCGTCCAGTAATGATGGCTTTCCAGAAAACGTACCTGAATCCGGTTCCAGGCAGCTTCTTCGTTCACCATTTCGCGGGCTTTCAATTCCTGGAAAAGCGTGTGAGCAATGGGTTCAAAATCGGACCGGCCCAGGTAATCCAGGTCCGCATCGCAGAGGATTTGTTCGAGTAAATTGTGCGGATTTTGCGGTATTTTGGTAGCCATGATCATGCCACAAATCCGTTCAATCTGTTCGGTGGTGTAATCAAATTTGGGGAGTGTTTCGTGCGCTACGCGGCACCCTTCCGCTTCATGGCCCTGATACGTGGTGACGAAACCACAATCGTGGTAGAGGGCTGCCGTTCGGAGTAAAATAAGTGCATCCGAATTCGTAACGTTTTCGGCCTGCGCCAGTTGAAAGGCTACGTCAACAACGTCCAGCGTATGATGAATACCGTGGTAAAAAAGGGTAGGAGCGAGGTCACGTTTCAGTTTGGTAAGGATATACTCCTCGGCTTTCCGGAGGTTCATCAGCTGGACTACAACAGGTACATCAATTGTTGTCTGCCAAACGTACTACAAATAGTTTCGGTTGTCAACTGGTGATCTGATCCAGAGAATATTTTTTCATCATTTGTTGGCATTCTCCCATTTTCTTGCTGCTTGAATCGGCAATATACAACCGTATGTGGTTGATTAGCAGTTAGAACAGCCAACGAAGCGGCTCGCCAGGCTGTCAACAACATCATCAAGGGATCGGGTTCCAATGCTTCCTAAGTGTACGCTTTGGGATTTACACGAACCCGTCATCCTACTTTCTTTTCGCTGGTTTGACCAAATGCGTTATCGGAAAGGGCTGAAGTGGCAATCGGCGGCTGGCCTATGGCATCTACTCGCTGATGCTCCTGTTTGCGTGGCTGGATGCGGATAGCTTCCTGCGAAAACTGTTGGTGTTGGGTCTGATTGCGGGCATCGGCGAATTGCTGGCCGATTGGTGGCTGGTGGATACTACCGGGACTCTCGTTTATCCCAATAAGGAGTCAATGCTCATTCGGTCGCCGTTTTACATGCCCTTTGCCTGGGCGGTTGGGAAGATTGAAGCGAAGAACAAAGGTCGGACCGATATGTATTTTGTAGAGGAAAGCTGATCCGGAAAACACAAAGCCCGGGCCATGGGCCGGGCTTGTGGTCATCGTGTAGTATAGCAAAGACTTGTTAATTCGATCGGAGCTGATCCATCAGCATTTTGTTGAACATTCGTTCGGTATTGTGTAACTCCTGAAGCTGTTGGGCCGAAATTACTTTTAAGAACCGCGAGTTATATTCTTTTTCCAGATCAACCAGCTTCTGTTTGAGCTCAACCGATTCATTCAGTTCGTTCATGGGTGTATTACCTCCGGGTTTGTTGGACCGGCGGAGTTGGCGCGAAATATCCCGACGCTTGTCGCTGTATTCGTTATAAACAGGCCAAAATTGGGGAGCCTGTTCGGGAGTCAGATTCAAGCGATTCGTAATCAGGCCAATCTTTGCACTTTCTATTTTTTGGCGATCCTGACTCTGAGCAGCGGCCGGCAGCGTTAGCAGCAGGCCAAAGAACAAAACCAGTATGCGGGTGAACGATTTCATATGAATAAATAAGAATAAATAGTCGGTCATAGTTAAGTAGATTTAGCTTAGCGGTTTAATGGCTAAACCCATAAACTACTCAGATGGTTAGGTCCCGGCGGCTTCTTCTTCAACCATTTGCTGAATGGCCTCTGGCGAAACGTGTAATTCGCGAATTAATCGGGAATCGCTGGGCTTGTCACGCGCATCGAACAGATCAGAATAGTCTTCCAGGTAAATGTCCTGATCCTGAAGGTAATCGATCATGGAAGCGGTACTCACATTACTCAGCAGTTCCGGTTCGAGCGAGTCCTGTTTTTGAGGGTACGTAAACCAGACCAAAGCGGCCACCAAACCCGCCCCGGCCAGCGTCGCTACGGACCGTTGCCACGACCAGCTGATCGTGAAACGGGTGGAACGGCGGGCCGTTTCGGCTTGAATCCGCGACGGTAGGGTGTCAAAATAGCCTTCTGGAGTTGTGAAGGGGACACTTTTCAGCGGATGGTGCCGGTCTAGTTCGTCAAGTCGTATTGGTTTTTTCGTTTCCATTGTCTTATGAGCACAACGGTTTGACAAGCAAGTTGGTACCAGGTTTAATTACTATTCAGATATTCTTCAATTTTTTTAACCGCCAGGTGATACGACGCCTTCAGTGCGCCAACCGACGTGCCCGTAATTTCGGAAATTTCTTCATATTTCATGTCATCGAAATACTTCATGTTGAAGACAAGGCGCTGCTTTTCAGGTAATTTAAGCAACGCTTTCTGCAACTTCAACTGAATTTCCTCGCCTGATGGCTCCGCTCCCGACGTTACAAAATCGGAATTACTTTCAAGCTTTTCCAGTAATTCGCCTTCTACATCACCGATGGGTAGAAAAAACCGTCGGCGTTTTTTATTCAAAAAGTTTAAGCACTCGTTTGTCGCAATCCGGTAAATCCAGGTATACAATTGCGAATCGCCCCGGAAATTCTCCAATGAGTTCCATACTTTGATAAAGGTTTCCTGCGTCAGATCGTCGGCGTCATCGTGGTCGATGACCATTTTCCGGATATGCCAATAAATTTTCTGCTGGTATTGGCGGACCAGCAGATTAAAGGCATAGTTCCGGCTTTGCGGATCACGGTATTTTTGCAGGAGTTCCTCGTCAGTCATTGGGTTGGTTTATGGTTTACGATTTACGGGTTATAGGTTACAGGAAGTGAAATGCGTCAGCCACCGTAAACCGTAACCTATAAACCGTAAACTTTAAACGACACGCGCTTTGGCCCGCAAGGCAGCCTCAACAATTTTTTCTGCGGTTAAACCGTACTTTTTCATCAATTGGTCGGGTGTTCCGCTTTCACCGAAGCTATCGTTAACGCCAACCATTTCGAGCGGAGCCGGGTAGTTGCGGGCCAGTGCCTGTGCCACGCTATCGCCCAAACCGCCATTTAGTTGGTGTTCTTCAGCCGACACGGCGCAACGGGTTTTGCGAACCGACGCCAGAACGGCTTCTTCATCCAACGGTTTGATCGTGTGAATGTTGATAATATCTGCTTCGATACCCTGCTCTGCCAGCATTTCACCGGCTTTGATGGCTTCCCAGACCAGGTGGCCCGTCGCGAAAATGGAAACATCCGGTCCTTCATTCAGAACCAGTGCTTTTCCGATCTCAAACTTTTGATCAGCGGGCGTGAAAATAGGCACCACCGGACGGCCAAACCGCAGGTAAACCGGACCTTCGTACTCCGCGATGGCAATGGTTGCGGCTTTGGTCTGGTTGAAATCACAGGGGTTAATCACGGTCATGTTCGGCAGCATTTTCATCATACCGAGGTCTTCCAGAATCTGGTGCGTGGCCCCATCCTCGCCCAGCGTCAAGCCCGCGTGCGAAGCGCAGATTTTGACATTTTTGTTCGAATAACAAACCGACTGCCGGATTTGGTCGTAGACCCGCCCCGTGGCAAAGTTAGCAAACGATGTGGCAAACGGAATTTTGCCCCCAATGGTCAAGCCGGCCGACACGCCAATCATGTTGGCTTCCGAAATACCGCACTGGATGTAACGCTCCGGAAATTCCTTTATAAAGCCTTCCAGTTTGAGGGAGCCAGCCAGGTCGGCAGTCAGGGCTACCACGTTCGGGTTGGTGCGACCCAGCTCAAGGATTCCCGCGCCAAAACCGGAGCGGGTGTCTTTCTTTTCGGTGTATGTATATTTTTTCATGGTACGTTCAAGGATCAGTAATCAGACATTCCCGCCGTAATGGGCAATTGATTCAGGGCAACGGCGAGTTGTTCGTCGTTCGGTGCAACGCCGTGCCATTTGTGACTTCCCATCATGTAATCAACGCCGAAGCCCATTTCAGTTTTCATCAGGATGAGCGTTGGTACTTCTGCATCGGTTTTCGACTCGTGCAAGGTTTTGATGATGTCGCTCATGTCATTACCATGCATTTCGGTGACGTTCCAGCCGAAGGCGCGGTATTTCGCGCCCAGATCGCGGTTGTTCATCACCAGATTGGTCGGGCCATCGATCTGCTGCCCGTTGAAGTCGATGATAGCCGTCAGGTTGCCGAGTTTGTGGTGGGGCGCAAAGGAGGCCGCTTCCCAAATCTGGCCTTCCTGCTGTTCGCCGTCGCCCATCAGCACATATACATGTTTGTCGTCGCCGTTCAGTCGCTTGGCAAACGCAGCTCCGCAGGCAACGGATAAGCCCTGACCCAGCGAACCCGAAGCGACACGAATGCCGGGAAGGTGTTCGGCTGTGGCCGGGTGTCCCTGCAGGCGGCTATCGATTTTCCGGAAGGTAGCCAGCTCCGAAACCGGGAAGTAACCCGTCCGGGCCAGAACACTGTAAAAAACGGGTGAGATGTGGCCGTTCGACAGAAAGAAAACATCTTCATCGCGGGCATCCATATCGAAAATAACCTGCCCTTCTTCATCACGCTTTAGCCGCATAACGTCGAAATAGAGGGCAACCAAAAGGTCCGTACAGCCTAGTGAACCGCCGGGGTGGCCGGAATTGACGGCGTGAACCATCCGGACAATATCACGCCGGACCTGCGTAGCAATGTGTTGTAATTCTTGGATTTCCATGTCAAGACAAAGGAGTTGAGACAAGAGAAATGGGATAATTCTGTACGCTCTTGTCTATGATCTTACTTCTATTTCAAAATCTGTTCCGCGTGGTTTTCGGTATTTACTTTCGTAATCATTTCGGTAATGGTACCGGTTTCATCCAGCACGAAAGTAGTCCGAACAATGCCCATGAATTTGCGGCCATACATGGATTTCTCCTGCCAGACGCCGTAAGCTTCCACAATGGTATGATCCGTATCAGCCAGCAACGCAAAGGGCAGGTTGTATTTTTTGATAAACTTCTGGTGCGATTTCTCGTCATCGACACTTACGCCGAGCACTTCATAGCCTGCTTTTTGCAGGTGTTCATAATTATCGCGCAGGCTACAGGCTTCGGCGGTACAACCGGGCGTGTCATCTTTGGGGTAAAAATACAGAACGACTTTTTTGCCCCGAAAATCCGATAGCCGGACCGGATTACCGTTCTGGTCGCGGGTTTCGAAGTCTGGAGCTACGTCGCCAACTTGAAGAGCCATACTAATTGAGGTTTAACGCTTTCGGTGGGCAAATAACGGTAAAAAAAGCGGATTGCCCACGAAACCTTAGTTTTCGTTGTCCGGATCGGTTTCCAAATCGGTAACCATTGGCCGGGGAGCGGGTGGAAGGGTAGCCCTGACGGTCGCCCAGTTACCGGCCCGATCTTTTACTTCCAACACCACCGACCCCTCAAACGGTTTCAGAGGATCGAGTTTATCCGACCAGATCAATGCCCGTTTATAATCATACTGCATCAGAATCCATTCGCCGTTGACCATCGCCCGAACCGTGTCGAGGCCCGATAAATCATCTTTAACCGTTGCGACCAGCGCCTGGTGATCTTTCCGCACAAATTTAACCGTTGGCGGGTTTACATCTGTGAGTAGTTGGAACGTGCCGAGTTGGCGGGTGCGGAACTGGAAATGGTTGTCTTTCCAGAAGCCCCCCACGTAATAGCGTCGTGCCCCATTGATCAGGTACATCTGGGTTCTGGCGGGGTTGGCAACGGGAGCTGCGGGTACGAAATCGATTTCGATATTATCTTTTAACGGAATGGTGCCCTGGTTGATGGATACACGGTTGCCTATCGTTGAAACTGCTAGATGCAAGGTGTCGTACAGACTTTCGGGAGCGAACGAAACCGTAACGGAAGCGTCTTTGTAGGCATCAGATTTGCCGGGCAGGATTCGGGTTTTGAAATGCAAGGGAAGAACAGTTGAACCAATTTGCACCGAGTCGGGCAGCTGTTCCTGTAGATCAACAATGTAATACGCTTCATTGGCCCGCACATAACTGGCTGCCAAATCTTCAGTTTCATCGTCGAAAAACAGGCGAGCGGTTGGCGCTGTGGCGGAGGGAAAGTTGCGGGCCCGGATGATGAGCGTGTTTTCTTCAACGGAGCTGAAAATAGCCGTTGGTAATTTGCTGGGTACGAGCTTACCCGCTACCGGCGTATCGGACTCGGGCAGGATCGTAAACCGTAAGTGGGTTGTGTGCTGGAAACAGTCGTACAGCGTGATGGTTACTTCGTGCGGTTTTCCGTCGAAAAGCGGCAGTTTACCCCGTTTATTGTCGTATCGGTACAGATTTAAGGTATTGCCATCGGCCAGGTAACACCGGTGAAACCGTTGGCCTGTCAACTGCTCAATGCCGTAATTCATGTGCAGGTTGATCAGCCGGGTTTCTTCGTTCGGGAAGTTGTTCATGTTGTACGCAAACACTTCCTGATCGTCCAGCTGGATTTCAATGCAGGTCAAACCGTTTTTGAACGGTGATCCGCTGGTTCGGTCGTGGGCGAGGATTTCCAGGCCGATGAGGCCATTGGCAGTAATGGGTTGTGTCAGGACGTAATCGCCGTTGGGGCGCCGGACCGGTGCAAGCGCCAGCCGACCGGCCTGTCCGTTCACACGGGATGCGGGCGTGAGCGGTTGCAGAGCAATGCGCTCAAAAATTGGGGCGAGATTGTCTTCAATTTCCTGAAAACCAAACAGTAAAGGGTTGAGTAAGTTGTTTTTGTCGTCGCGAACTTCAAAGTGAAGGTGCGGGCCACCCGATCCTCCGGTATTGCCCGACAACGCGACAATTTGTCCCTTCTTTACCGGAAACTGGTTCGGTGCCGGGCGGAGATCAATTTCAAATGTTTGCTTTTTGTATTGCTCAGCCCGCAGGTAATTGCCCAGCGTATCGTTCAGGGTTTTCAGGTGCCCATACACCGTGGTGAGCCCGTTAGGATGCTTGATAAAGATAACATTTCCGTAGCCTCCGGTAAAAACCGCAATGCGCGACACATACCCATCAGCGGCAGCGTACACATCCAATCCTTCGCGTTGCGCGGTTCGGATGTCAATGCCAGCGTGGAAATGGTTGGGGCGCAAATCGCCCAGGCCACCCGAAAGTGAATTAGCTTCGCCGGGCATAATTGGAAACAAAAGATAGCCGGGCTGAACAGCTTTCAAAATTGTATTGTCCGGTTTTTGCGCCCAGACGGCTACATGAACAAGCCAAAGCAAGCTCATTCCAAAGGCACGAAGTCGTTTATTTCTCACCATTCTTACCATAATCCCACTCCCTGAACCGTTGCTTATTTTACGTCAAACTCCAGCATTTTCCGGTCTTCGATGTATGCCGTCAGGCGATCTCCGACCTGCACAGGACCGACGCCCTTAGGGGTTCCGGTAAACAGAATGTCGCCCTGAAGAAGCAGAAAATAGTTTGAAACAAACGAAATCAGGTAATCGATCTGGAACAACATCATGGACGTATTTCCGGCCTGCCGGGTTTCTCCGTTAACGTCGAGCCGGAAATTGAGATTGCGTAAATCCGGAAAATCCGATTTGGGAATAAAGGGAGACATGGGCGCCGAACCGTTGAAACCTTTGGCTAAGTCCCAGGGTAAACCTTTGGCTTTGAGCTTCGATTGCAGGTCCCGGGCCGTGAAATCAACGCCCACGCCGATCTCGTCGTAATACCGATGGGCGAACTTTTGGTCAATGTTTTTACCGGTTCGGCTGATGCGCACGATGAGTTCGACCTCATGGTGAACGTCGGTGGAAAAATCGGGGTAGAAAAACGGATCGCCGGGTCGCAGAATGGCCGTTTCAGGTTTCGTGAAAATAACCGGGTCGTCGGGTTGTTCGTTGTTCAGTTCCTTAATATGCTCGGCGTAGTTGCGCCCGACGGCAATGATTTTCATGCGACTTAAACTTTTTCTTTCGTCGCAAATCTAAACAGGAAAGACGGCTCAACCACAAGCTTGTTAAAAAATTTGAACAAACGGGGGCTTTCAACAGTCTCTTGTAGGTAGTTTTAGCGTCTGAAACTTAAAACACAACTATATCATACTATGAAAAGAGCGATGATGGCCATGATGATGATTGGCCTTGTTATTGCCTGTCAGAAAGTGCCGATCAGCGGCCGCAACCAACTGGTATTAATTCCAAGTTCACAAATGCTGCCCTTGAGTTTTACGAATTATAAAGAAGTACTGGATACCAGCAGGGTGGTTCGATCTGGGGCACAGGAAGATATGATCAAGCGGGTAGGGTCCCGTATTCAAAAAGCGGTCGAATCGTATATGGCCGCCAACAACCTCAGCTCCCGTCTGAACGGTTTTCAGTGGGAATTCAACCTGATCGAGAGTCCGCAGGTGAATGCCTGGTGTATGCCGGGGGGGAAGGTGGCCTTTTATACGGGTATTCTGCCGTACACCCAAAACGAAGCGGGCGTTGCAACGGTCATGGGGCATGAGGTATCGCACGCCATTGCTGAGCACGGCAACGAACGGATGAGCGAAGGCTTGCTGGCCAATGGATTGATGCAGGGCGGGCAACTCGTTTTGGGCTCACTGTCGCAAAACCAGCGGAGCCAGACCAATGCGTTGCTGTTGCAGGCCGTTGGAGCCGGGCTGCCGGTTGCCTATCAGGTGGGCCGGGCGTTACCGCACAGCCGCTCGCAGGAGTCAGAGGCCGATAAACTGGGCTTAATTTTTATGGCGATGGCGGGTTACAATCCGCAGGAAGCGGTTAACTTCTGGGGCCGGATGGCTAAAGCCGGATCCGGGCAGAAACCACCAGAGTTCTTGTCAACGCACCCATCCGATGAGCGCCGGATTCGGGATTTGCAGAAACAGATGCCGGATGCGATGAAATACTATCAACGGAGATAACGGAAGGGAAGTTATTACAACGCGAAGAGGCCGAAAGAATATTTCCTTCGGCCTCTTCGCGTTGTAAGTCTACGTTTCTTATTGTACTCCTTCCAGTACCTGTTTCACGCGTTCAGCAGCATCTTTCAACTGAACGGCTGAGTAAACTTTCAGGCCGGATTCGTCGATAATACGCGCACCTTCTTCGGCGTTGGTACCCTGGAGACGGACAATAATCGGAATTTTGATGTCGCCAATTGCTTTGTAAGCTTCCACAACCCCGGTAGCCACACGGTCTCCACGAACGATTCCCCCGAAGATGTTGATCAGAATCGCTTTCACGTTCGGGTCTTTCAGAATAATCCGGAAACCGGCTTCAACGGTTTTCGCGTTGGCACCACCCCCCACGTCCAGGAAGTTGGCAGGCTCACCACCCGACAGTTTGATGATATCCATCGTGGCCATGGCCAGACCTGCCCCGTTCACCATACAACCGACGTTGCCGTCCAGTTTGACGTAGTTCAGGTCATTGGCGGTAGCTTCTACTTCGAGCGGATCTTCTTCTGTGATGTCGCGGAGGTTTTTCAGGTCCGGATGGCGATACAGGGCATTGTCGTCCAGATTGACTTTGGCATCCACGGCCAGAATCTTATTGTCGGATGTTTTTAAAACCGGGTTGATTTCAAACATGGATGAATCCGTTTCGACGTACGCTTTGTACAGCGCCCCGATGAATTTCACCATTTCTTTGAAAGCCTCACCTTCCAAGCCCAGCGCAAAAGCAATGTTGCGGACCTGAAAAGCCTGTAAACCAATGGTCGGGTCAACCCATTCTTTTACGATCTTTTCCGGTGTGTGCTCAGCAACCTCCTCAATGTCCATACCACCTTCGGTGCTGGCCATGATAACATTGCAGGATTTGGCGCGGTCGAGCAGAATTCCGATGTAATATTCTTTGGGTTCGGAAGCGCCGGGGTAGTAAACATCCTGGGCCACCAGTACTTTGTTCACTTTCTTCCCTTCGGGGCCGGTCTGGTGGGTTACCAGCACATTGCCAATGATATTCTTGGAAATTTCCCGTACATCATCAACTGACTTGGCTAATTGAACCCCGCGTTGTTCCGAGCCCTGGATTTTTCCTTTTCCACGACCTCCGGCGTGAATCTGCGACTTGATCACGACAAACTTGGAATTGGTTTGCGCCATGATCTGCTTGGCGGCTTCAACGGCTTTTTCGGGTGATTCGGCTACGATGCCTTCCTGAACCCGGACACCGTAGTTTTTTAATATCTCTTTGCCCTGGTACTCGTGAATGTTCATATTGAGCGAAACAAGGAATGGTGAAAAAAAGACTATTTTCGCGGTAAAGATAGGTTAACGAAATGTAGTGTAACAACTTCTTTCGCTTTTAATCTTCAGCAACGGGGTCGATTGGTAGTCAAACCGTCGTTGTACCTTGTCCTGGCCGGTTACTTCAAAGCGCTGAAATCCGGCTTATTTATTCATTCGTTGATTCTGGTGTGCTGGCGGCCACAGGGCTGAGCACGGACCAGAATCACCAAGCTCAACCCGATTCGTAATTGTATGGAACCCCTGCTGAAAGCCGTTGATTTGACCCGTTCGCATGGCGAATTGCCTGTTTTAAAAGGAATTAATTTAAGTATTCAAGCGGGCGAGATCGTTTCCATTGTGGGCGCATCCGGAGCCGGAAAGAGTACCTTGTTGCACATTTTAGGAACGCTTGACCGGCCTGATTCCGGTCAGGTTACGTTGGCCGGGCAGAATATATTTGGCCTGAATGAGAAGGAGTTGGCCCGGTTTCGGAATGAAAAAATAGGATTCGTTTTTCAGTTTCACAATTTGCTGGCGGAATTTACGGCGCTTGAAAATGTCTGTTTGCCAGGCTTTATCGCGGGGAATGAAGAAAAAAAGGTGCGCGCCAGGGCAACCGAATTATTAAATATTTTAGGAATAGGTGACCGCAAGGATCATTTGCCATCTCAATTATCAGGAGGGGAGCAACAGCGAACCGCGGTGGCGAGGGCATTGATCAATTCTCCCGCTATCATTTTTGCGGATGAACCAAGTGGAAATCTGGATTCACACAATGCTGAGGAACTCCATCAGCTCTTTTTTCGGTTACGTAATGAGTTGGGGCAAACATTTGTCATTGTAACCCATAATGATTTACTGGCTACTATGGCCGACCGGAGACTTACAATTCGGGATGGTCAGATAATGCATGATAGTAACTAAGTAGTTGTACTTACTAAGTTGTCTAATTTTTGGTTTATTTTTTGTTGCCTAATAGATTGATAGATAGTTGTTTATTTAGTATTTATTCGATTCAACAAAAAATTTTTCCTCATTTAGGTTTTACGTAATTATTTATATGATATATTTGCATTGAAAAGAAAAGTTTTTCATAACGTTGAGTAAATCAGAAAGCCATGAGGGAAATCCCGCATGGCTTTTTTGTTTTTGGTAAGTAATACCACTTATGAGTTGGTCGAGGAAGAAATCGGGTTGCGCATTATCTTTTATACGCTTTCAGGTGTTGCAGAATGGCAAAAGTGAGCTCATATTCGCTGGCCTGCAGGATGGACATATCATCAAACTGGCAAAACTCTCTAAATTTACTCAGTTCTTCGCCCTTTAGATCCGTAGCTCTACCGGCAACTAGCTCAAAACGATAAGAAGCTAGTTTACGTCGACGATCTTCCTGCATCAGAACCAGGGCTTTTCGGTCGGATTTAGCCCGTCGGCTAAAGGCTTCATATAATAAGGTGATCACCGATCCGGAAGCGGCCCGGTCCAACACCTGCTCGGCACTGACTCCCCGTTTGGCTTCTGGTTCGCTCAAGAGTGCTTCCAGCTCCCGTTTTAGTTCGGCTTCCTGTTTTCCGCGAACGGTCACCTCTTCCAGATTAATCACATTATCAGCCAGTTCTCGCTTCATCCGCATGACCGGCTGTTGGGTTGAACCGTCCCAAAGAAACGCTTTCCGTCCGTGCGTTGGGCTGGTGACAACAATGGAGTCGCCGGGTTTGACTTGCAAATAGTAATTTCCAATCTGATTGGTGCGGCCAACTGCCAACGAGCGCTTATTAATCACGCTGGCATTACCAACGCCCTGATTGGTCTCCTGATCCAGCACTTTGCCGATGATGTATTTCGGCGTTTGCGACCAGGCGGTGAAAGATAGAAAGAAGAGGATGAACAAAAATCTCATAATCAGCCGCAAGTTCGCTATAAACGCATAGGTTGACAATGTAAGGACCTGATTTAAGAAAAATTAACACCGCCTTTGTTGGATCGACAGGTCAGTCAATAACAATACTGTAATATACTTGTGTTATATATGGCAAATATATATTATTGCGCTATAATTGTTATGATATAACGGTATGAAACACGACTATCTGCGAGGACGCGGAGCTCAGTTCAACGCCCATAACCGGTTTCAGGCTTTGCAAATAGAACCGGACGCTGAACAAAATGTTCCTGATGAGGATTTCCCGGAGCTCACCATTCGCACCCGGTTTTATCAGGATGACTCAAAACAGATTGTCAGTCGGCCGAATAGCCCGGATATCGGCTTCATTGCTTCTGTAAACCCGTACATGGGCTGTGAGCACGGCTGCATTTACTGCTACGCGCGCAATTCTCATGAATACTGGGGGTATTCGGCTGGGCTGGATTTCGAACGCAAAATTATGGTCAAGAAAAAAGCCCCGGAGTTGCTGGAAAAGGAATTTCTTTCAAAAAACTATCAGCCGGAAGTGATTCACCTGTCTGGAAATACGGATTGCTATCAACCGGCCGAACGGCATTTTGGATTGACCCGCCGAATTCTGGAATTGTGCCTTCTGTATCGTAATCCGGTCAGTATTATTACCAAAAATGCACTCGTCCTGCGTGATAAGGATATCTTACAGCAACTGGCGGCCCAAAATTTGGTCATGGTTCTCATTACGATAACGTCGCTGGACGAAAATCTGCGGCAAGTCATGGAGCCGCGTACGGTGACGGCCCGGCGTCGGTTGCAGGTCATTCGCGAGTTGTCCGCAGCTGGTGTGCCAGTGGGCGTGATGACGGCCCCGATTATTCCTGGTCTGACGGATCAGGAAATTCCAAAACTGGTGGAAGCCGCAGCATTGCACGGAGCAGTTTGGGCTGGTTACACCATTGTGCGGTTGAATGGCGCTATTGGTCCGTTGTTTGAAGACTGGATTCGTAAAAATTACCCGGATCGGGCTGATAAAGTGCTGAATCAAATTCAGGATTGTCACGGCGGGCAACTGAGCGACTCCCGGTTCGGTACACGGATGTCGGGGGAAGGCAAATTGGCCGAACAAATCCGGCAGTTTCACCATCTGGCGGTTAAAAAATACATGCCTGACGGTCGGTTGCCCAAGCTGGATACCAGCCGTTTTTTGCGGAAACGCCAGCTGGGGCTTTTTGATTCTTTTTGAAACGGCGGCCACTGTCTCCAACGTTGGCGCTCTATTAAATTTTTCAGAAATTAAAACCGTTGATTGAAAGGAGCCGTTAGTATAAGACACCATTTTAATTAACAACGTTATGAGTTACATTCAAGCTGGGACTGCAGCCAATGGCGAACCAGTCAATCTGTTCTATCAGGATTGGGGAACGGGAAATCCCGTGGTATTGATTCATGGCTGGCCTTTGAGCCATGAAATGTGGGAGTATCAGATGACGGAGCTGCCCAAACATGGATTGCGTTGCATTGCCTATGATCGCCGGGGATTCGGTAAGTCGTCGAAACCCTGGGACGGATACGATTACGATACATTAGCTGAAGACCTGAAAGCCGTTCTGGACGAGCTGGATCTGAATAATGTTACCCTAGTTGGTTTCTCGATGGGTGGTGGTGAAGTCGTACGGTATTTGAGCCGATATGGATCAGACCGGGTGTCAAAAATCGTTTTGGTTGGCGCAGTGACCCCTTTTTTACTGAAAACCGATGACAATCCGGATGGGGTTGATCAGTCAGTCTTTGACGAGATGCTGGAGCAGATTCAGGCTGATCGCGCCGATTTTCTGGCAACGTTCGGTAAACAATTTTACGGGGTTAGTCTGCTAAGCCACCCGGTGAGCGATTCGCACCTGAAACGGGATCAAATGCTGGCGCTGCTGGGTTCACCCCAAGCAACGATTGAGTGCGCAAAAGCATTTTCCGGCACGGATTTCCGGGCTGATCTGACTGCCATTACGGTGCCAACCCTGATCATCCACGGTGATTCGGATCAGACGGTACCGTTTGAATCATCGGGTCAGAAAACGCACGCCCTGATTCCGCAGTCGCAATTGCTGGTATATGAAGGAGAGCCCCACGGTTTGTTTTTCACGCAGAAAGATCAACTGAACGACGACTTGCTGTCGTTCATCTCGTCGAACAGCCCCGTGACAGCAACGGCCTATTAATGATTAAGTGAAGAGTACGGAGTGAAGAGGTAAGAATTTGCTTTTCCGGATAATTGTATTCTGACGGGGCCGATTCTTCACGCTTCACTCTTATTTTTTTAACTTCTAGCTGATCTGGTATTCAGTGATTTTGCGGTACAAGGTCGTTAGGCCGATGTTGAGAAGCCGCGCGGCTTCGGTCTTGTTGCCACCGGTATGGTGAAGAACGTGCCGAATGTGGTTTTCTTCAATTTGAGCCAGATCGTATACCGGACCATTCGAATTCGTCCGATCAGCGTACAACAGGTCGTAGGGAAGCAGGTTTGGCGTCAATTCCGGACCGTCGGTCAGGATTACGGCCCGCTCAATGACGTTTTTCAATTCCCGAATATTACCCTTCCAGTGATGTTGGCGAAGGTGTTGCGCAAATTCCGGGCTGATTTTCAAATCCCGTTTCCCGATCTTCAAGGCGCTTTGGTGGGTAAATTGCTCCGCCAGGGCTAAGATATCATCCCGCCGGTCTCGAAGTGCGGGCAAATCAATACGAAAAACCGAAAGCCGGTAGTATAAATCCAGGCGAAAATGACCGGCAGTAGCTTCCTGCTCCAGATCGCGGTTGGTGGCGGCCACAACGCGTACATCCACTTTGGTGGGTTTGGTATCGCCGACGCGCAGAAATTCCTGGGTTTCGAGCACGCGCAGGAGCTTAGCTTGCAGATCGAGTGCCATTTCGCCAATTTCATCCAGAAAAATCGTGCCTTTGTGGGCTTCTTCAAACAAGCCTTTTTTGTCTCGAGCGGCTCCCGTAAAGGCCCCCGCCCGGTGGCCGAACAGCTCGCTTTCCAGAATTTCCTTGCCCAAAGCACTGCAATTGATGGCAACGAAAGAGGCTGCGTGTCGGGCACTGGCCTGGTGAATAGCCTGGGCAAATACTTCTTTTCCCGTACCGGTTTCGCCGGTTAATAGCACCGTAGTGTCGGTAGTGGCTACTTTTTTCGCTAAATCAACGGCCTGTTTAATCGCTTTTGATGGGCCGATAATGTTCTCAAAACCGTAACGCTGGCTGACTTTTCGCTCCAGCTGCCGAATACGAAACTGGAGTTGAGCTTTATCGATGGCCCGGCTGACGAGCGGGATAATGCGGTCGTTGTCATCGCCCTTGGTAATGTAATCGAACGCACCGTTTTTGATGGCCGTTACGCCATCGGCGATGGTACCAAAAGCCGTCAGAACAATGATCTCAGTTGCCGGATAAAGTTGTTTAATCTGAGTAGAGAGCTCAATGCCGTTTTTGTCGGGCAACTTCACGTCGCTGATCACCAGATGAACCTCATCGTTTTCCAGCACCCGAAGGCCGTTGCGGGCGTTGTTGGCTTCGAGAACCCGGTACCCTTCAAGGCTGAGAAGACGGGCTAACAATTGACGAAGGCGGTCTTCGTCGTCGATGATCAGGATGGAGCCTTGCATGAACGCAAAGATAGCAAAACCCGGGGGATGCCTTATACGGCCCGGACGTTTCGCACGTATTCGGACGGAGTTTGTCCGGTAATACCTTTAAACTGCCGGTTGAAATTGGAAAGTGTTCGGTAACCGCTCTCGTAGCTTACCTGCGTCACACTTAATTTGCCTTCCATCAGCAACTTACAGGAGTGGCCTATGCGGATTTCCGAGACAAACTCCGAAAACGTTTTATTGGCCCGCGTCTTGAAATACCGGCAAAACGCTGGGGGTGTCATTCCCGCCAGGTCGGCAACGGTCTCCAGGCTGATGTCGTCGTGGAAATGCCCGAGTACATAATCGTGCACCTGTTGCATCCGGTCAGTTTCCGATGGCTTGACGGTGTTGGTATACCCTAAACTGGTGATAAATTGGTGGTCAGTAGCGTGTGAAAGGTCGTTGAGCAATTGCAAAAAAGTCAGGACCCGGCTGAAATTGACGGGGTGAGACGACAGGTCACGCAGCACTTGCCGGGCCATGCTGCGGGTGGGGCCGCTCCATTCCAGACCCCGCCGGGCGTGTTGAAGCAATTGCTGAATGAGTTTCATTTCCGGCTTATCAAAGAAGTGATCGCCCAGAAAATCCTCCGAAAAATACACGACAATACCCCGCGTGATCAGGTTGGAATTACGCTGAAAAAATGGCTGGTCACTGCGCCAGAGGTGGGGAAGGTTTGGGCCTAAAAAAACCAGATCCCCCTCTGTGAACGGTTTGATGGAGTCGCCGATAAAACGGGTGCCCGTTCCTTCTTCGACCAGAAATAATTGGTAATGCGGATGAAAATGCCAGTTTGGATCAAAGTGCGCTTCAACAAGCTCTTTAACAATAAACGAAGAAGCGACAGGCTCGAGGTCTTTTCGCAAAGCGTTCCGCATGATATTGCTTTCTTTTGCTGTTTTTTACAAATTTATCAAACTTTTTTGGTTAAAATACAATCGGTATTTGACAAGAAAAGCCGAGACGTATCGGCAATTGTTCGTTACATTTGTGGTAATTGTTTGAGAATAAATAGGAATAAGCCGTAGTTGCTTCGTTGTCTGAACGCTTTTTTCTCTCAAACCAGGTAGTTTCTATTCGTTCAACTCTGACTGTAGGCCGATCCTATATCGGCTACCGGGCAGTTCTAAATCCAAAATGAAAGACGAATGACACGATTCGTCCAAGAGGTATGAAAATCAATATTGCCATCGTCGGACTGGGCTTCGGAGCCGAGTTTATCCCCATCTACCAGCGCCATCCGCATACGAATATGTATGCCATTTGCCAGCGCAACCCCGAAAAACTTAATGAAATTGGTGACGCCTTTGGAATTGAGAAACGGTACAGCAATTATGACGAATTGCTCGAAGATCCGTCTATTGATGCGGTGCACATCAATTCGCCCATCCACAACCACGCCGAACAGTCGTTGAAAGCTCTGCGGGCGGGGAAACACGTTGCCTGTACGGTTCCTATGGCTACTTCGATTGAAGAATGCCTGGAAATTGTCAAAGCCTGCAAGGAAACGGGTAAGAAATACATGATGATGGAAACGGTGGTGTACAGCCGGGAGTTTCTGTTTGTCAAGGAATTGTATGAGAAAGGAGAGCTGGGTAAGATTCAGTTTCTGAAGGCCAGCCACCAGCAGGATATGGACGGATGGCCCGGCTACTGGCCCGGTTTGCCGCCCATGCACTACGCAACGCACTGCGTTGGGCCGGTAGCGGGCCTGTTGAAGCTCGATGCCGAATACGTGTCCTGTTTTGGTTCGGGTACCATCCGGGAAGAGCTGATTGCGCATTACAACTCTCCGTTTGCTATCGAGTCGGCGCACATTAAATTCAAGGACAGCGATTTGTCGGCCTACGTATACCGTTCTTTGTTCGATACGGCCCGGCAGTATCGGGAAAGTTTTGAGGTGTACGGTTCCCAGAAATCATTTGAGTGGCCACTCATCGAAGGGGAAGATCCGGTAATTCACACGGCCAAAAAGCCTGAACACGAGATTCCGGAGCGGGTGAAAGTGCCGGATTATGCACATTATTTACCCGTTGAAATTCAGCAATTTACTACGCAGGGAGTTTACGACTTGGCCGAAAATACCCACCTGTCGTTTACGCAGGGCAGTGGCCACGGGGGCTCACACCCGCACATGGTGCACGAGTTTGTGTCGGCTATCGTGGAAGATCGCGATCCGTTTCCTAATGCCGTGCAGTCG
This sequence comes from Larkinella harenae, assembly GCF_054780515.1. Taxonomy (NCBI): domain Bacteria; kingdom Pseudomonadati; phylum Bacteroidota; class Cytophagia; order Cytophagales; family Spirosomataceae; genus Larkinella; species Larkinella harenae. Next base: position 2,428,896 of record NZ_BAAGWE010000001.1, read on the forward strand.
GCCAACTGGACGAGTGTTGGGATTCTGGCGCATGAGTCGGCAATGGAAGGCGGGAAGCTGAAAAACCTGCCCGATTACGGAGCAATATAATCCTGAAAAGTGCCGGATCGATGCCATCGTTAGCCGGTACTTTTCCAATACCATTCCTTCAAAACCAACCAATATGAAAAACAAAAACCTATTCCTGATGCTGGGTTTACTGGTTTTGTTGACCGACTGTGCTCGTCGGCAACCGGCCAGCAGCCCGCGTGACATGGGGGGGAGGCCCGGTATATCGGCGGCCAGTGACAACAAGCCGCGCCGGACAGAAATTCTATTTTTGGGCGATAATGGACACCATCGCCCGGCAGAACGTGTGCCGGAAATTATGGCTGCGCTGGGCGATAAAGGCATCAACTTTACATATACCGACCGGCTGGAAGATATCAATGCTGAAAACTTGGCTAAATACGACGGTTTACTGATTTATGCCAACTGGGACAGCATTCCGAAACCGCAGGAGCAAGCGTTGCTCGACTTTGTGGCTGGCGGCAAAGGGTTGATCCCGGTTCACTGTGCTTCGTACTGCTTCCGCAACTCGCCGGAATACGTCAAAATGGTGGGCGGACAGTTCTGGCGCCACCGGATGGATACCATTCAGACATTGACGGTGCAGCCCGGCCACCCGGCTATCATGGGCTTAAAACCGTTCAAAGCCTACGACGAAACGTACATACACAGCCAGTTACAGCCCGACAACAACGTGCTGGCGGTGCGGGAAATTAAAGCTGACCAGGTCAGCGACATGGCCGCGGCCAACCGGCCCGATCAGAAAACCGAACCGTATACCTGGACCCGTAACTACGGCAAAGGCCGTGTTTTTTACACAGCTTACGGCCACGATCAACGCACCTGGACGGTACAGGGTTTTCAGGATTTGCTGGAAAAGGGCATTCTGTGGGCCGTGGGCGACCGCGTGAAAAAACTGCACGATGATCTAAAACCGCAGGCATTCCAGTACGTGGAGGCCAATTTGCCGAACTACGAAAAGCGTTCGGGGCCGCAAATGCGTCAGCTACCGCTCTCGCCCGAAGAGTCGATGAAACACATTCAGGTGCCGGTAGATTTTACACTTGAGCAGTTTGCCCACGAACCAGACGTAATGCACCCCATTGCAATGGCCTGGGATGAACGCGGGCGGCTTTTCGTGTTGATTACCAAAGACTACCCCAATGAGCGCAAAGACACCGGTGGTACCGATTATATCTTGATTTGTGAAGACACCAATAATGACGGGAAGGCGGATAAGTTTACCAAATTCGCCGAAGGATTAAGTATCCCAACGGGTCTGACATTTTACAACGGGGGCGTCATCGTGTCGCAGGCTCCGCACATGCTCTTTCTGAAAGACACCAACGGCGACGACAAGGCGGATGAGAAAAAAATCCTGTTTACGGGCTTCGGTACGTTCGATACCCACGCTGGACCATCCAACCTCCACGTTGGTTTCGATAACTGGATCTGGGGAAGTGTTGGCTATTCCGGATTTAACGGTAAAGTGGGTGGAGATAGCCTGAAATTTGGACAGGGCTTTTTCCGGTTTAAACCCGACGGTTCGAAGCTGGAATTTGTAACCGGCACCTCCAATAACACCTGGGGGTTTGCCTTCAACGAAACCGGCGATGTATTCGGCTCTACGGCCAACAACGCGCACGGTTGGTATCAGGCCATTCCAAACCGTTATTTCCCGGGTGGGATGGGGAGCGGTAGCCGCAGCACCGATACGCACAAAGACATGAAACCGATCACGGAAAAAGTTCGGCAGGTTGATGTGTTCGGGGGATTTACAGCGGCTGCCGGACACAACTTTTACACCGCCCGCGCCTTCCCGAAAGCTTACTGGAATAAAGTAGCGTTTGTCTCGGAACCAACCGGCCATATTGTTCACCAGAACATCATGGTAAAAAACGGTACCGACTTTGAAGATACGGAAGGATTGGGTTTCAATTTGCTGGCCGGGGCCGATGAGTGGGTTGCCCCGGTTTTTGCTGAGGTCGGTCCTGATGGTGCAGTCTGGGTAGTTGATTGGTACAGCTTCATCATTCAACACAATCCGACGCCAAAAGGAGCAAAAAATGGCCTGGGGAATGCGTATGAAACGGATTTGCGGGATTACACGCACGGTCGGATTTACCGCGTTGCTTACAAGAAAGCTCCGTCGTATAAACCGTTGTCGCTGAGCAAAGATCGTCCGCAGGAATTGGTAGCCGCATTGAAAAATAATAATATGTTCTGGCGGCAAACGGCCCAGCGCCTGCTGGTGGAGCGGGCCCAGAAAGACGTGGTTCCTCAATTGCTGGAATTGGTTAAGGATCAGTCGTTGGATGAAATTGGTATTAATCCGGCGGCCATCCACGCCTTGTGGACGTTGCACGGTTTAGGGGCGTTGGACGGTTCTGATGCGAACGTTTTGCAGGGGGCCACGGCTGCTCTGAAACACGCGTGTGCTGGCGTGCGTAAAACGGCCGTTCAGGTGCTGCCCCGGAACGATGCTTCGGTCAATTCATTATTACAGGCCAATGTGTTGAACGATACCGAACCGCTGGTTGTGCTGAATACCTTGCTTGCTCTCTCGGAAATGCCGCTGAGTACAGCCGCCGAGACCGCTATTCTGACTCGTTTGAATAACGCCAAAGAAGTAAATGATCGCTGGTTACCCGACGCGTTTGCCTGTGCGTTGACGAGCCACGACGGCAAACTGATGCAGTCTTTTTTGAAACAAATGGTGCAAAACAGCAAGACGGCCGTAAAGCCGCAGGAGTCGATGAGCGGCCATCACAACCATGCGGGCATGGCGGCTCAAACCACCACTCCATCAAGCACACCGTCGTCGGACGACAAACCCGACCTAGTTATAACCCGGGTTCGTACCGAACCCGTTTCACCGTTTGTTCGCGAATCAGCCCGGATTTTTGTGGAAGTCACCAACAAAGGTGGAGTGGCCATTCCGGAAGGAACGCCGATTCCGCTGCACATTCGGATTGAAGGCCAGGGCCGGAAAATGGAATACGTCAGCCAGAAGCATACCGCCGGTCTTAAACCCGGCGAAACCGTCACCATTCAGGAAGGAAACAACGGTCCCTGGAACACGGCTTTTAGTGTATCCTTTGAAAAAGCTGGTGACTACGCCGTGGTGGCAACGGTTGATGGAAACAACGTATTACCGGAAGGAAACGAGCGCAATAACGTATTTACGCACAAACTGACGTATCGCCCACCGCAGAATATGAACGCTTTTGTGCTGGAGCGTACCATTCGGAATTATACGGTGGCGGCTCCGACCGATTCGGTAATCGCGCTGCTTCGCCTTGCTCAACAACTTGACCCCACCGGCAGTGCCGCCGTTGTCAAGGGAATTTCGGAAGGCTGGGCCCCGCGCCGGAAAGCGACGCTCAAAGAATCCGATAAAGCGTTGGTTGCGAGTTTGGTCAATACCGTTCCTTCGGAAAGCCGGGAGCGTCTGGGGCGTGTTTTGCAGGCCTGGGGTGTAGCTGCGGAGGAAGCGGTTGATCCCAACACCGAGATCGTTCGCATCAAACCCATCAAGGAAGCACTGCAATTCGACAAAAAAGAGTTTTCGGTAACGGCGGGCAAACCGGTTGAAATCATATTCGAGAACATCGATGCCATGCAACACAACATTGTGGTTGGCAAACCGAAGTCGCTGGAGGTAATTGGGGCAGCTGCGGATAAGATGATTACGGCTAAAGACGGAGCCGAAAAGAACTACGTTCCCACGATTCCGCAGGTAGTGGCAGCCTCGCCCCTGGTGAATCCCGATCAGACATACCGTCTCAAGTTTACGGCTCCCTCTCAACCGGGCGATTACCCCTTCGTTTGTACATTCCCGGGGCACTGGCGGATTATGAACGGAATTATGCGGGTAAAAGCAGCTACGGTGGAGAAAACGGCCAAATAAACCGCAGTCTGACCGAAAAAAAGAATGGAGTAAGGGCAACCCTTACTCCATTCTTTTTTTGTAGCTCATCGCTTTTTATAGCTCATTGCTCTTGACAGAAGCCCGGCTGTTGCGAATGGATTGAACGGTGGGTTGCGGAATCCGGATGCAGAATGAGCTGCCATGACCTGGTGCGCTGGTGAGGCTTAGTTTCCAGCGGTGCGCTTTCACGATCTTCTGAACATAGCTCAAGCCTAGGCCAAAACCTTTGACACTGTGGTTGCAGGAACCCGGAGCGCGGTAATAGGCATTGAATATATGCGGTTGATGCTCGGGGGCGATGCCAATGCCGTTGTCCTGCACCATGATAATGAACAGTCCGTTTTCGTTCCGGGTGATCAGGCGGATGAACGGGTCTTTGGGCGTATATTTCACCGCGTTGTCAACCAGATTGGCCAGCAGGTTGGTGAGGTGCATACGGTCGGCCTGGATAACGGGATAATGTGCTTCCAGTTCCAGGTGCAGGTAATCACCGTGGCGTTCCGCGAGGTGGTACAGCAGCTCGTGCATGTCGATGGGTACCGGGTGTAGTTTGAAAATGCCTTTGTTATCGGCACGGGCTACCGTCAGGACGGTTTCAACCTGTTGCTGTAACCGCAATGTTTCTTCCTGCACCATCCGAACATATTTAAGCATTCGCTCGGGTTGCTCCATGATTTTGGGCGAAGACAGGACATCCGCGGCTATTTTGATGGACGTAATCGGAGTCTGTAATTCGTGGGTCATGTTGTTGATAAATTCCCGCTGATCTTCCGTCTGGCTTTTTTGCGTTAGCATCCGGTAAAAGAGATACAGGAAAAAAGACACAATAGCCAGCACAATCAGGGACGCCAGAATCCAGTTGTCCAATTGCTGAGTCAGGTATTGAACCTGATTGGGAAAGCGGACCACAAAATAATAGGGTGACGAAACAGATGGGAGGGTTGTGTGCGAAGGTGAAAGCACTTCCTCCGAGTGATTGGATGAGTTGGCGTAAATAATCTGGCCGACGCGGTCATCGTAAATGCCGTACTCAAAATCCGTCAGAATCTGGTGAATTTCCAGTTCGGCACTCAGGTAAAAATCCAGTTTTCGAGAGTCGATTGGGGCATTTAAGTTTACTAGAAAATAAGCTGGTGCCAACGTAACCACCTGAACATTAACGGGGGCGTTTGTTGCGGGTTTGGCAACGCGCCGGGCCACTTCGCCCAGGGCTTTGGTGGCAGTTTGCAGAAATTGCCGTTCGCGCAATTCGTAGGCTTTTCTAATCCAGTATACCTGCGTGGAGACGATGCCAACGATGGAGAGGATAGAAAGTACGATTAAAAGTCGGGTAGTTGTTCGCGACATAGGCAATCAATTTTGAGGAACGTAAAACTCCTACTCGTTAAGACGATAGAGTTTTTGATTGGTCAACAAATCGAATGTTTTTTTAGAATTGTATTAGGAATTGCTGCCTTAGCATTCCTATTTATAGTCTTTTTGAAACGAAGGTTGAAGGAGAGCGAATTGATTTTCCAATTCGTTTTTATCAGACGTTATTGTGAATTGGTATGAGCTGCTAATTAATTGAATAGTAAGTAATAATCCAACGATGTAACCATAAATGATACTAATTAAGCGTTTCTATTTTAGTGCTCAAAGATACAGGGTGAAGCACTATTCTTCTTAAGCGTCAGAGTAGAAGGGGGTTAACGGTTTTATTCAGGGAAATAAAAAAGCGCAGAGCATTTGCCCTACGCAGAAATAATTTATCACACTGGGAAAATCTGATCTTCAGGATTCAGACGTTGACGATTCCGGCGCTGGTTTGGGAACTGAGGCTTTCCGTGTTGCTGAGGTAGCACGGGGCGTAGCCGGTTTGGCTGCTGTCGTTGCTTTAGGTTTGGCCGGAGCCTTCGGTTGAACAGCGGGTGAGGCTACGGTAATTTCGGGGGTAGTTACTGCGGCCTGCCCGTTTTGATTCGCTTTAACGGTTGCTTTCTTGGGCTTCTTAGCGTCTTTTTTGCCTTTTTCGTCTGCTTTTTTCTTAGCTTTTACCGCTTTCTTCTTCTTTTTCTCTTCTTCTTTTTTGAAGAGCTTGGCGATACGGTCGGCTAATTTGGTAGCCGATTTCGTGATGGCTTTTTTTACTTTTTTCGACTGTTCGCCAACCTCTGCTAATTTGGTTTCAATGGAACTAGCAATGTCAGTCGCCAGTGCTTTTTTTTTGGTCTTCATACAGGAGTACTGTTAAATGATGTTTCGTAAAAAAAATCTACAAACAACTACGAAAGAATCTGGAAAAACAAAATCACTGTGTTAAGTTTTTGTTAAGCTTTGTTACAAAATCCCAGCAGACAATACCGGCGCTGACGGCAATATTGAGAGAATGTTTGGTACCATATTGAGGAATTTCGAGAACTAGATCAGCGCGCTCAATCAGGCCATTGGAGACCCCGGCAACCTCATTACCAAACACAAATGCCAGTTTTTTGTTAGAAAACGGCTGAAAATCCTGTAAACTGACACTCCCTTCGGCCTGTTCGATTGCGGCAATAAGCCAGCCTTCCTGCCGCAATCGATCAGCAAGCTCAACAACATCGGCGGCATATTCCCAATCAACGGACTCGGTAGCGCCCAGCGCGGTTTTGGTAATGTCGCGGTGGGGCGGAGTGCCGGTGATGCCGCAGAGATAAATTTTCTCCGCTCGAAAAGCGTCAGCTGTCCGGAAAACCGAACCAACGTTGTTGAGGCTCCGGACACTATCCAGAATGAGGCAGTACGGGTTTTTCTTCGCTTGTTTGAAATCTTCTACGGATAGACGATGCAGTTCGTCCAGACTGATTTTTCGGGGCATGGCAATAAAGTTGAGGCCAACAATTAGGGCCGCATGGAAAAGAGTTTTGGGTAACTGGCGACGATCAGATTTCCCTTTGAATCGGTAAAAACGGAACTGCCGTGTGGAGTGTTTTTAAGCAAATCAAATTCTGGAAGCAACCATTTTCCTTCTTTCGTATATACATAGTTTACTCTGTCAACGGACATCCAGAGATTTCCGTGTTTGTCGAAAATACAGTGAGAAACTCCGCGTCCGGAATCATGCTGTCCGACGGGGATCGTCGTCAATTTGGTGAGATTCTGACCATCGTACCGAAACAGAATACCGTCCCAGTTGGCGTCTTTCACTACCAACCACAAGCCACCGTTTGGATCCTCAAAGGCATTCCAGATCGCATTGGAAATGCCCGCCCGAACGGTGAGCAGACTGGCCAGGGAGAACCGGGCAATGGCGGTCGTCAGCGTCTGATTCCGGTAGATGCGCAACTCCCCCTTGACGATTTCGAGGGAGAAATTGTCGGTGAATCTCCGCGAAGGATCGAGGTCAAGTTGCTGACTTACTTTCTTTTGCTTTATATCCCAAATCAGGAGGCTTTTGGACGTCATCAGCCAGATTTGCTGATCGGTGACCCTGACGGTTTGGTAGAGATTTCCTTTTAGGAGGCCTTCTTCAATCCAGCGTCCGTTGTTTAGTTGGTGGAGGCTGAATGCGTTAGTAAGGACTTTGGCTCCCCAGGTAATACCCGACGGGGTGGCAAACAAATGCGTGAAGGTATTTTTGGGCAGCTCGCGTATACCGGCGGGGTTCAGTACGGCCAGTCGGCCCGCGTCGTCGTTATAACCCTGGAGCAACAACTGCTGGTTGAACTGAACAGAACCGCCGTAAAAAGGGTAAGCGAGGAGTTCGGTTAACTGAACGGTTTTTCGTTCCAGCGTTTGAGCATCGGGGCCTTTCAGTTGGCTGCGATCAGAAGGGGGGGAGTCGGAGACGCCAATTTCGGAAAGCCGGCACGACTGTATCTGAAAAGTAGCCACTAGCAGCAGGACAAACGGCAAACGCTGGAAAGGTGTAGGCATGATTAGGTGGATTTGGCTCCAAGTTTATATACTTTTTAGGAAAGCACAAACAAAAGCGCATTTCTCACGACTACCCGACGAAAAGACCATCCTCTGCCTAAAATTTCGTATTTTTGTTTGAAATAACCCTACGGAATTTGTGAAAAATACCAACTTGAACAAAGCACCCAAAAAGACGACTGAGACACCACTTAACCGGCAATACAACCAAATTAAAGCCAAATATCCCGGCGCAATTCTGCTTTTTCGCGTTGGCGATTTCTACGAAACTTTCGGCGAAGATGCCGTGAAAGCCAGCCGGATTCTGGGCATAACGCTAACGAAACGGAACAACGGCGGAGCCAATGAAGATCTGGCCGGTTTTCCCCACCACTCGCTGGATACGTACCTGCCCAAACTGGTGCGGGCGGGCGAGCGAGTGGCCATCTGTGACCAGCTCGAAGACCCGGCAATGGCCAAAGGAATTGTGAAACGGGGGGTGACGGAACTGGTCACACCGGGTGTGTCCTTCAATGATAACGTGCTGGATACTCGGCGTAATAATTACCTGGCGGCTGTTCATTTTGCAAAAGGAGTGGGGCCCGATGCCCAGTTTGGGATTGCGTTTCTGGACATTTCAACCGGGGAGTTTCTGACGGCGCAGGGCAATGCGGCTTATGCCGATAAACTCCTGCAAAGTTTCAATCCGTCGGAGGTGCTGTTTTGTAAAAAACACCGGAAAGATTTCGTCGAACTCTTCGGTGATAAATTTAATACCTATACGCTGGAAGACTGGGCGTTTACCTACGACTTTTCGTATCCCCTGCTGACCCAGCATTTTCAGACTTCGTCGCTGAAAGGATTTGGCGTTGAAGGGCTGACTGACGGAATTATTGCCGCCGGGGTTGTGCTACATTACCTGCACGAAACCGAGCACAAAGAAGTAGGGCATATCGTTCGGCTCACCCGGCTGGAAGAAGACAAATACGTCTGGCTCGACCGGTTCACCATCCGGAATCTGGAGCTGGCGGCCCCGCAGCAGGACGGCGGTATTCCGCTGATTCAGGTGTTAGATCAAACCGTTACGCCAATGGGCGCCCGGCTGCTACGGAAATGGTTGCTGTTGCCGCTGAAAGACAAAACCTTGATTGAAGAACGGCTCAATACCGTTGAGTTGCTTAAAGATGGTCAATCCGAGGATGGCCAGCTCAGTTTGCGCGAAACGCTGGGGCAGCACCTCAAGCAGATTGGCGATCTGGAACGCCTGATCTCTAAGGTGGCGGTTCGGCGGATTTCGCCCCGGGAGATGGTGCAGCTAAAACGTTCGCTGGCCCACATTCAGCCCATTAAAGAATTGCTGATCAACGCCCTGGCGCAACAACCCCTCACTTCTTCGATCAAAAAATACGCCGATCAGCTCAATACCTGTACGTTTCTGGTGGATCGGATTGAAAACGAGTTGCGCGATGAAGCGCCGGTAGTGAGTAACCAGGGAGGCATGATCAAAAGCGGGGTGAATGCCGATCTGGATGCCCTGCACGCCATTGCGTTTTCGGGAAAAGATTTTCTGGTTCAATTGCAGAACCGAGAGGTGCAGCGTACGGGCATTTCCTCGCTCAAAGTAGCTTACAACAAGGTATTTGGCTATTACCTGGAAGTGTCGAACGCCCACAAATCGCGCGTACCGGAAGAATGGATTCGGAAGCAGACGCTGGTGAATGCCGAGCGGTATATTACACCCGAGCTGAAAGAATACGAAGACAAGATTCTGAATGCGGAAGATCAGATTTTTATGATCGAGCAGCGGATGTTCAACGATCTGGTGCTGGCGGCTGGCGAATACGTCAACCACATTCAGCAGAATGCCCGGGTCATTTCGGTGCTCGACGTGCTGGCGTCGTTCGCCCGCGTGGCCGAGAAAAACCGTTACGTCAAACCGACCATCACCAATGCGAACGTGTTGCAGATTAAAGATGGACGGCATCCGGTTATTGAGCAGCAACTGCCTCCCGGAGAACCGTACGTGCCGAACGATTTGTACCTCGATGATGAAACGCAGCAGATCATCATCATTACAGGGCCCAACATGGCCGGAAAATCCGCCTTGCTGCGCCAGACGGCCCTGATCGTACTGATGGCACAGACGGGTTGTTTCGTGCCGGCATCGGAAGCCGAAATCGGGATTATCGACAAGATTTTCACGCGCGTTGGGGCATCCGACAATTTGTCGCGGGGCGAGTCGACGTTTATGGTGGAAATGACCGAAACCGCCAGCATTCTGAACAACCTCAGCGAACGGAGTCTGGTCATCATGGATGAAATCGGGCGGGGAACCAGCACCTACGACGGGGTCTCCATTGCCTGGTCAATTGCCGAATACCTGCACAATCACCCGCAATACCGCGCCAAAACCCTGTTTGCAACCCACTACCACGAACTGAACGAGTTGGCCACGGATTTGCCGCGCATCAAGAACTTCAACGTGGCCGTCAAGGAGATGGGCAATAAAGTGCTTTTTCTGCGCAAACTGAAAGAAGGGGGCAGTGAGCACAGCTTCGGGATTCACGTGGCCCAGATGGCGGGCATGCCAACAAAAATTGTCAGCCGGGCGGGCGACATTCTGAAAGAGCTCGAAAGCCAACGCGAGGGCGCCGGTGATACCCGACGCGAAACGCTGCGGGAAATGCCCAAAGCCAACGACATTACGCTTAAAATTTTCGAAGCCGGCGATCCAAAAGCCGAAGCCATCAAGGAGAAGCTCCGCAAAATGGACATTAACACGCTTACGCCGATTGAAGCCCTGTTGAAGCTCAATGAATTGCTAAAAATGATTGAATAAATGGTTGGCTCCCCGTAAAGAGTAAAAGCTTTGCGGGGAGCCAACCATTACTGGACGTGCCGCGACGCCATCTGGTGTTTGGCGAGCATCTTCTTCAACTCTTCCGACCAACCCGCGTATTTTTCACCGTCTTTGGTGTCGTAACCGTTCTTGATCAGTCCGTCAGCTTCTTCAATGGCCTGATCGGGCCGGTCAAGCAAATAATTCAATACCATCAGGTTGTAGTAAGCCGAATACCGCATTTTCTGGTTGCGTTTGTCGCTGCCGGGGTATTTGTTTTTAAGCTCCTGGAAATAATCCATTACTGGCTGAAGATCACTGGCCAGTTGATCGATGGGTTGGGTGGCTACCATCCGTTTCGACAACTCCTTGACGGCTTTAATCGCGTCCTGCTGAATCGGGTATTCGGGGTGACTTTTGGAGTCCAGAATCCACAAAAACTCCCGCGTCTGGGTGGGAACGTAGCCATACCAGCGGTTGGCATCTTCATTGACCCGAATCAAAGCGTCGTTGACGTATTTGGTAATCAGGTCCGTCCGGATGGTCTGCTGGTTTTGCTCGATATAACGCCGGGCATCGGCCAGGTTTTTGTATTCAATGGTCGTATACGATAATTCGTACGGGAAATACCCGCTGGTTGTCACGCTCTTCTCCGGATCGGCCTGCGATGCATTCTGCAAAAACCGGTTGTTCTGAAGGTCCTGCGCTTTCGCTTTTTCTTTTTTACTCAGCGATTTCTCGTCGGTTCGGGTGCCGAGGATTTTGTAATTTCCGCTAAAGCTGTAGCGGACTACCATGGAATAATAATCGGTTTTGCTGGTTACTTTGCCGTCTTTGTCTTTTTTCTCGTCGGTTCGGACTTTGGTTTCGCTTTTCTCAAAACGGACGTTGCCGAACTCAATCTGAATGCCAACGGCCGGCTTGTTTTCAACCCGCTGAAAGCCTGACAGACTGATTTTTTCGTAAATCGACGCTTCCGGATACGCTGACGAAATTGAAGGGGAACAACTAACCCGGACACCGAAGGTACGGTTATCGGCCGGGGTAAACTCTCGGGGGAGAATCAGGTAACCGGCATCGAAGTAAAAGCGGTCAAGATCGACTTTCTGGGCTTGCACGGCAGAGAAAACCGTGGTCAGAACCAACGTGAAAAGGGAGTAGAGATGTTTCATGATTCAAAGTTACGCGAAGGGAAAAAAGAAAGAAACGAACTATTTATCAAACGTAAAAGAATTGGATTGAACTGGGAAAAACCGATTGCTGATTGAAACAATACGGAGAGGAGATTGGACACTTACCACATTTCGTTTAACTTCAAAGCCGCGATTGGATGCCGCACGTAATTGATCTACTTTAACCATAATCTAACCCAATGAGCTTAAAAACCCGCATTCAGCTTTCCATGATGATGTTTCTCCTCTATGCCGTGTGGGGAGCCTGGTATGGACAGATGAGTAAGTATCTTTTTACCCAATTAAATGCAACTGGTGATCAGGTTGGGAATGCCTATACGGCTTTTTCGCTGGCCATGCTGGTCGCGCCGTTTTTCGTTGGTCTGATTGCCGACCGGTATTTTGCCGCTCAGAAAGTATTGGGCGTATTGAACCTGGCCGGGGCCGCCATTCTGTTTTTTCTGCTTCAGGAAAATAACCCGGATCAGTTTTTCTGGCTGATTTTGGCCTACTGTCTGACGTTTGCGCCTTCGATGTCGCTGACAACGTCCATTGCCATGCAGCACATGAGCAATCCGGAGAAGGAGTTTCCGGGCATTCGGGTGCTGGGAACCGTAGCCTGGATTGTCATTACCAACATTGTCGGTTTTCTGAATATCGGCGGTGAATCAACCATTTTTCAGATTGCGATGTACATCGCCCTGTTTTTTGGGCTTTTTGCCTTTACGCTGCCCGACACGCCCCCCAAACCATCGGCCAACGCAACGGTGGGGCAGATTCTGGGGGTCGATGCGTTCAAGCTCCTGAAAGACCGCTCATTTGCAATCTTCTTCGTGTCGTCGGTGCTCATCTGCATTCCGCTGTCCTTTTATTACGCCATGGCCAACCCGTCGCTGACGGATTCGGGCATGACCAATGTGGAGAATAAAATGTCATTGGGACAGGCTTCTGAATTTTTCTTTATGCTCATGATTCCGCTGGCCTTCAGGCAGTTGGGTGTGAAATACATGCTGGTGGTTGGGCTAGTGGCCTGGATCATCCGTTTCGTGATGTTTGGCTATGGCGACGGCGGTTCCGGCGAATGGATGCTGTATATTGCCATTGTGTTGCACGGGGTTTGTTACGATTTCTTCTTTGTAACGGGCCAGATTTATACTGACAACAAAGCCGGTGACCGCATTAAATCCTCGGCACAGGGCCTGATTACGCTGGCGACGTACGGTATCGGGATGGGCATTGGGTCTAAACTGTCCGGCATTGTAAGGGATATTTATACCGTGAATGGCCAGGTAGATTGGACTTCCTTCTGGCTAGTTCCGGCGGGGATTGCTGCGGTGGTTCTGGTGCTTTTCCTGCTTATGTTCAATGAACAGAAAAAAAATGTACCGGCGAAGGATGAACTGGTCACCGGGCCACTATAAATCCTTGTAAGTCAAAAAAGAAAAAGGACGCTCGGATTGGCGTCCTTTTTTGTATTTTATGGGAAAAAACCGTTGCTTAAGGTATAGACAAAAAAAGGATTATGGTATATCAGAACTTAAGTGAATCCTATGAAAAGCTTCTGGTTATCAAAAAGCAAACCTGGTAAAATTGAAATTTATTACATGCAGAACTTCTTTACGGTTATTCTTCTACTTTGGTCAAGCACAGCAACGCTAGCTCAATTTGATAATGAAAATTGTTTTGACAAGCATATTCTTGACGTCCGTAACATAAAATGGATGGTAAAGCGGTACCGGGAAATATATGACTTTCGTGCCAATGAAAACATCGCTAGTGTAGGAGCCGGAAGTGGTGTTCGGGAGGTGATTTATTCCCTGATGACAGACAGCCTGACCCTGTATTTGCAGGATCTGAACCCGGTTTGTTTGCAGCCAGAAACACTCTCACAGACCATCCGGCAAGTCTATGAAACCGTCGGCCAAGTCAGTACGGCCCGGTTTATTCCCATTCGGGGGAAGGAAAAGGAAACGCGCTTGCCAGAACAGTTTTTCGACAAGATTATTGTGGAAAATAGCCTCCACGAATTTGATCATCCCAATGAAATGCTGGCCAGCATTCGGAAAAATTTGAAGCCCAACGGCCAGTTGTTCATTTGGGAAAATATAAGCAGAAAGCCCGGCCGTAAGCATCAGGGATGCCGAAAACTGCTCTTTACCGACGAAAGTCTGACTCATTTGCTGAACACAAACGGGTTTCATTTCGTCGCTAAGACCATTGTCGATCCGGAATTTCGTAATGTAATTATGTATCAGTTTACGCCTGAGTAAGCCACGATTGATCCAGCAAGTGATTAAGGCTGGTTGTTCCTCACAAAACGCAAATAGTCCCGAATGTCATTTTCCAATTTAACAGGATACGAATAGCTCAACTTCAGGGCCAGTTCAGTTCCCAATTCGTGGCCGAGATCGGCGTAGGCCAGCAAGGCCCGCCAGTTATCATCCCGATCGCTGCCCGAAAACGTTGCTTCGACTTTGTGCCACATCGCCGGCGACAAAAACCGTTTAAAGAGCCTGCCGTGCTTGTTGGTTGTGATACCCCACTGGTGTTCAATGCCGATAGACCATTCAAGTATCGGGACCAGATACTGGGTGCGCATCATGTTTTCCAGCATGAACTTCGCATAGAAAAGGTCGTCGCGTGCCAGGCATTTTGCTACATACGTCATGTCCCACCAGAAATCGTTGAAAACGTGGGCAAATTCGGCTTCCGACGGTTTTTTAATCAAAACCGATTGGTAGGTTGGCGGTTTCAGATTTTTAGTGAGCCCGTCTTTATCGACCAATACCTTGTACCCGATATCCCAGTCTTCCGGTAGTTCAGGACTGTCTATCTCGCGCAGAAACTCTGAGATGGCATACAGTTTAAAATCAACCTTGGTATAGTCTTCATACAAAACCATTCGCATGGCGTGTTTGTACGCGAAGACTTCTTCGTCTTCAATCACTTGGGCAATGACAGTTCCAAACGTGGAAAGCCAGGCATGGTCAGACAAAAAATGGGGTAAATCAGCAACCACCAGCTCAATATCCAGGTCGCTGAACTGGTCAACGGGGGCGTTGGGGCTCACCAGCGAACTGGTTAGTAAAACTACCCGAACCAAGTCTTGGCTGGTGGCCCATTCTACGATTTGTTGTAATTTTTCGTCTCGCTTATCGTTCACAGGGGAGGTTACTTTGGCTCCAGCAAAAATAAAGAAAGTTGCCGGTCGGAGCGGGCCATCGGTAAATTCGTCTTGCGGAAATTGCCGTCCGTTCGGGCGGAAAACGTGGTTTTGATCTGTAGTTAGCCCGGATTTCTATGTGGTAAAACCGATTGTTAAGTGATTGATGCGCTGAATAACAAAGAATAAGCCTGCAAGGTCTTTGAGACCTTGCAGGCTTTAGGTTGGTTAAGTAACCAGCAGGTATTTGATGAGTTAGTCGGTTGTGTAAACCGCGACATCCAGCCCCAGGATTTCGCTGGTACTCCGGCGGATGTCGTCGGTCAGGGCCGAGTCTTTCGCAAGGGATTTACCGTACGACGGAATCATTTGCTTCAGTTTATTTTGCCATTCGTCGGAAGCCATTTCCTTTTTGAAGCAGCGGCCCAGCAGATCGAGCATGATGGAAACGGCCGTAGATGCACCCGGAGACGCACCCAGCAGGGCCGCAATACTGCCATCGGCAGCACTTACTACTTCGGTACCAAACTCGAGTACACCCCCTTCTTCTTCGTCTTTCTTAATCACCTGCACGCGCTGGCCCGCCATTTCCAGGTCCCAATCTTCCATTTTCGCGTTCGGAAAATATTCGCGCAGCGCGGCCATCCGATCTTCCGGCGATTGCATCACCTGCTCAATCAGGTACCGGGTCAGCGGAATATTGTGCAGACCCGCCATCAGCATAGGTGCCAGGTTGGTCATCTGAATCGACTTGGGCAAATCCATGTACGAGCCGTGTTTCAGAAACTTGGTCGAGAAACCGGCGTAAGGCCCAAACAGCAGCTCTTTCTGGTCGCCGATCATGCGCGTATCGAGGTGCGGCACCGACATCGGGGGCGCACCCACCGAAGCTTTACCGTATACTTTGGCTGCGTGCCGTTCCACCACTTCGCGGTTTGTGCATTTCAGCCATTGACCGCTTACCGGAAAACCGCCGTACCCCCGACTTTCGGGAATGTCCGATTTTTCGAGCAGCCGCAGGGAACCACCACCGGCCCCGATAAAGACAAACTTCGCCTGTACATCGCGAACCTTGCCGGTTGTTACGTTCTCCACCCGAACTTTCCAGCCGCCCATGCTTTTCGAGCGCCACAGATCGCGGACATCGTGGGCAAAGTGGATTTTAACGCCCTTCATATCGTAAAGCCGGTAGAACATGGCCCGGGTCAAGGCGCCAAAGTTTACATCGGTACCAATATCCATGCGGGTTGCGGCCACTTTTTCGTCTGGTTTCCGGCCTTCCATCACCAGCGGAATCCATTTTTCCAGCTGGGCTGGATCTTCGGAATACTGCATGCCGTGGAAGAGGTGACTTTTCTGAAGGGCATCGTAACGCTTCCGGAGGTATTCTACGTTTTTTTCACCCCAGACAAAGCTCATGTGTGGAATGGCCCGAATGAAATCCGGGGCATCGTGCAGAAAGTTCTCTTTGATCAGGTGCGCCCAGAATTGCTTCGACACTTCAAATGATTCCGCAATTTTGATGGCTTTTTTGGTATCAATCGTTCCGTCAGATAGTTCGGGGGTATAATTCAGTTCGCAGAAAGCCGCGTGCCCCGTTCCGGCGTTGTTCCAGGCGTCGGAGCTTTCAGCGGCAGCACCATCGAGCCGTTCGAAGATTTCGATGGTCAGATCGGGTTGCAGTTCTTTCAACAGAACGCCGAGTGTGGCGCTCATGATACCAGCTCCAATCAGAACAACGTCGGGAGTACTGGATACGACTTTATTGCGCGTAGGCATGGGAAGACATTAGCAATGGTTGAGTTCTTGGAAAAATTACAAAATCCACCGCAAAGATGTTCCAAAAAGTTAGTATAGTGCACAAAGTCTTTGATTAATCAAACTTGTTCGCCGATTTGTGAACAAACCGCTGAGTTAATGGTTTTTAAAAATTTTTTCCAAGCATTTCAGCGTAATCAGGTACGTTGGTTTGACTCCCAGGGTACCCAGGCTGCCTGAGGCCAACGTTGCACCGGTGAGCAGCGGGTTGTCAGATGCGTAGTACGCGTAACGGATTTTGACGTCGGGCCGGATGCTATTCCGAATTTTGGCGTGCGACTGAATGGCTTTCTGGTAGTGTGCTCCTTCCATTTCCAGTCCTACGGCTTTCCAGGATGAATTCTTGAAATACGACAGAATATCTTTGTTCTGAAGCGAGGTTCCCAGAACCGTAATCATCGCCCCCTCGTATACGTCGATGCCAAAGCCTTCAAAATCGGCTTTTGAAAAATCGTTCTCCAGCGGATAGTTGTCGGCTGTGCCTTCAAAAATGTGGGCGGTCGGAATCATCAGGTCACCTTTGTCGCCGGTTAAAATACCGGCTTTGCCCATGATGGAGATGGAAGCCACGTTCAACGTATACGGCATATCGCCATCAAACGGTTTTAGCAATTCGTCCATCGTCTCAAATGCCTGTTCACCAAAGGCGTAATCCATCACCAGCAGGAGCGGTTTTTCCGTTTCGGCCAATCCCGAATTGTAGGGTAGTTCGGGCGCTAACCGGCTGGTGTCGATCTGGGCCGTATCAATCAGCTGAACCAGCAGATTGGTGCCGCCAGGGTCTTCCAGTTCATGCAGGCCGTGCACCTGGGCGTAGCTGTCGACCTGATGACGGAGCTCCTGCTGGTTGGGCTGGCTGAGTTTGTAAGCCAGATCGAATAAATTGTCCCAGGAAGTCGCTTCGGCCAGGGCCGCCGATGCATACAGGCAGTTAACAACACTGTGCGGATTGGCGCTAATGACGTGAATGGGGCGTTGCTGCCAGCTGTTTTCCCGAATAACCTGCTTGATCCGGCTGGCCCAGCGTTCGCCGTACAGGTGTTGCCCAACGCGTTCGCGGAGCATGGGCGTGAAGTTGATCTCGCGGTCGACGTTCTGCTCCTGGACTTCCCGGACCGACGTTCGGCCCAGTCCGTACACGATCTGAAACAAACCGCTGTTGGTGCCCGCCGTGGCTTCAAAACGGTAGTAAGCCTGCTGGGTTTCTTCGAAGGTTCGGCCCAGAATCGAGCTCAGGTACATCAGCGCCAGTTCGCGTTCCTCTTCCTGAACCGTGCCGCCCGACTGAATGATCGCTTCCAGTTTTTCCCACTCCCGAAGCTTGTTGCCGCGTTCCAGGAAGACGTTCTGCCGAATTTTGTCGGCTTCCATGAACATGAACGTCAGGTGGGTAAGGATGTCGTAAATTTCAGAACGGCCATTCGTAACTTCAATAACCATCTGCTCCTTATCGACCCGGTAGCAATTCCGACGGCGTTTGGCCGGAACCAGTACCGGAAACCGTGAATGTTCGAAGCCTTCGCGTGACACCAGCGTGATAACCCGGCAGGCTTCAATGCCTTTGGGCAGGCGGTCCATGACGTAGACCAGCCCGTCCAGTTCCACCCGCTGTGGATCATTCACCGATCCGTAAATTTCGGGGCGAAGGGTCAGTAGCGCCTGCCGAATTTCTTCGCCGGATACCCCGGAGGGTTTGTAAAAGCCCCGGTTGAACAAGTGACGCATGGTAATATACAGCCGCTCGATGGCCAGACGGGATTCCTGAGCGCGGGTGAGTGGTGGCGAAAAATCGGTGTGCATCGAATTCGTAGTCATGATTCGCAAGATACACCTTTCCAACTCAGCTACGCAACGAACTTATTTTCGGCCCCCGCCGGTATTGGTTGTGCGCCTGATATTCCTCTGGGTTCGAACGGTTTTCGTTTTTTTACCGTAATTTTGTAAACTGTAGGAAACCCTATGAGCAAACTAAAATGTTTACACTTCGAAAAATGACCAACATGGCCGTGCTGCTGGCGACGCTAAGTCCGGCACTACTGGCACAGCCCTCTCCCGAAAAAGCAAAAATGAGTACCAATCCATTGTTGCAACCGTTCAAGACACCGCACGAGACGGTGCCTTTCAACCTGATTAAAAATGAGGATTACCTGCCGGCGCTGAAAGAAGCCATGACGATGGGGCGGAAAGAAATTGATGCCATTGTCAAAAATCCGGCGAAACCGACGTTCGAAAACACCGTTGTTGCGCTCGAACGCGCGGGCCAGATGGTCAGCCGGGTGTCGTCGGTGATGTTCAACCTCAATAGTGCCGAAACCAGCCCGGAATTGCAGAAAATCGTACGGGAAGCCTCGCCACTGCTGACAGAATACGGCAACGATATTACCTTGAACGAGCAACTATTCAAACGTATCAAAACCGTTTACGATCAGCGGGATCAACTGAAGCTGGACGGCGAAGACCGAATGCTGCTGGAAAAGTCCTACAAAAGCTTTGCCCGCAACGGTGCCAATCTAAAAGCAGCCGACAAGGATAAATTTCGTACAATCAATAAGGAAATGTCGCAGACTTCGTTGCAGTTTGGCGAAAACGTGCTGAACGAAACGAACGAATACGTGATGGAAATTACGGACGAAAAAGACCTGGCGGGTTTGCCGGAGTTTGCCCGGGAAGCCGCCAAGGCCACGGCCAAACAAAAAGGTAAAACAGGCTGGGTGTTTACCCTCCAGGCACCGAGTTATCAGCCATTTTTGATGTATGCCGACAACCGGGAGTTACGGAAAAAGCTCTTCATGGCGTATAACTCACGCGGTTTCCACGGCGATAAAAACGATAACCAGCAGCTGATTGGCAAAATGGTGCAGTTGCGTTATGACCGCGCTAAGTTACTGGGTTACCAGACACACGCTGATTTCATTCTGGAAGAAAGCATGGCTGGTTCGCCGGAAAAAGTAAAGCAGTTTCTGAGCGAATTGGCGGGCTATGCCAAACCCGTTGCCGAAAAACAACTGGCCGAACTAACGCGTTACGCCAAGGAGCACGGTTTTGCCGACGAGCGGCTGGAACGCTGGGATTTTAGCTATTATTCCGAAAAACTGAAAAAGGAAAAATATGCGCTGGACGATGAAATTCTGAAGCCGTACTTCAAGCTGGAAAATGTCATCGAAGGCGTATTCACGATTGCCAACAAACTTTACGGGTTGACGTTCAAGGAGCGGAAAGACATTCCGCTGTACAACCCGGAAGTGAAAACATACGATGTTTTTGACAAGGACGGGAAGTTCCTGTCGGTTTTTTACGGTGATTATTTCCCGCGTGAAGGCAAGCGTAGTGGTGCCTGGATGAACGATATTCAGGGGCAGAAGATTGAGAATGGCGTAAACGTTCGTCCGCACATTGTCAACGTTTGTAATTTCACGCGTCCTACCGAAACGAAACCGTCGTTACTGAGTTTCAACGAAGTAACCACGCTTTTCCACGAATTCGGGCACGGTTTGCACGGTATGCTGGCCAACGGAAAATACGAAAGCCTGTCGGGCACGAGCGTTTACCGCGATTTCGTTGAATTGCCGTCGCAGGTTATGGAAAACTGGTGCTACGATCCGGAAGCGCTGAAACTGTTTGCCAAACATTACCAAACGGGCGAAGTGATTCCGAACGACCTGATTGAGAAAATTCGTGCCAGCCAGAATTTTATGGCGGGGATGGCCAATCTGACGCAGCTGCGGTACGGTCTGGTCGATATGTACTGGCACGGCAACGCCCCGAAAGGTGAAACCGTTGAGCAGGTAGAATCACACGTTGATTCGCTGGTGAATTTGTTTCCGAAAGTACCCGGAACGGCCTTTAGTCCGGCTTTCTCGCACATCTTCGCGGGCGGTTATTCGGCGGGGTACTACAGCTACAAATGGTCGGAAGTTCTGGATGCTGACGCGTTCGAATTTTTCAAGGAAAAAGGCTTATCCAACCGCGAGGCCGCTGATAAATTCCGCAAAAACGTATTGGAAAAAGGAGGAACGGAAAAACCGATGGAGCTTTACAAGAAGTTCCGGGGCCGCGAACCGTCTCCGCAGGCCATGCTCCGCCGGAGCGGCTTAACGCTGTAAAATAGATTGATTGAAAGTGGCCAGAAAGTCGCGTCGTAGGCAATCGTTACGACGTGACTTTTTGCGTTTTTACGGGATTGTTGCTCCTGACAGGTGACTTTGAGAAGACGGTTGAGAATTTCTGATCTAATCGATTTTTTGTTAGAATAAACTGCCTGCGCAATGGGATGCGAAATTTTATTTCGATAAAGTCCGGTGTGATTAGTATACTTGTTCTCTAAAAATATTTTCGGACGTACAAGATTATTTTAAGCCATTCCGCGCATCTTCCGTAAGAAACCAGCTAAGCCTAACATAGGCGGCTACATCATCTGTACGGAATCTGAAACCGATTACTACTTTATGAAACGGAGAGAAATACTGAAAGAATTAAGTTTGTTGCCGCTGGCAGGGAGTCTGGTGGGGAGCATGGAAGCCCTGGCGGAAAGTGCGCCGTCTAACCGGCTTCAACAGGCCGCAGCGCAGGTGGCCGCAGCAACGGGACCACTCAAGGCCGGTCCGCAGATTTACCAGTCCATCGGGGTAGAGCCGATCATCAACTGCCGGGGGACCTTTACCATCATTGGAGCTTCGATGGAGTTGCCGGAGGTGGTGAAAGCCATGGAATTTGCCACGCAATACAATGTTCAGATCGACGAGTTGGCTTTCGGAATCGGAAAACGGTTGGCCGAAATCACCGGAGCGGAATGGGGTATGGTTTCGTCGGGCTGCGCTGCGGGTTTGAATGAAGTGACAGCGGGCATTCTAGCCGGAGGAAATCCCGAAAAACTGATCCGTATTCCGAACCTGGAAGGATTCGAAAAAACGGAGGTAATCATTCCGCGTTCGTCGCGGAACGTCTATGACCACGCCATTCGGAATTGTGGGGTAACGGTTATTACGGTAAACACGCTGGAGGAGCTGGAAAAGGCCATTACGCCCCGCACGGCCATGATTTACATGATGCCGGGCCGGGAACCGTGGACGGTGGCCAACGTCGCTAAAGTAGCCAAGCCCCAAAATGTTCCTATCCTGGTTGATGCAGCCGCCGAGAGATTGACCATTCCGAACATTCACCTTCAGGCGGGAGCATCGGTGGTGGGCTACAGCGGTGGCAAAGTAATTCGGGGCCCGCAAAGTGCCGGATTGTTGCTGGGCAACAAAGATATTCTGATGTCGGCCTGGCAGGCCAGCGCTCCGCACCACGGCCCGTGCCGCAACAACAAGATTGGGCGCGAAGAACAGATCGGAATGTTGGCGGCCGTTGAAGCCTGGGCAGTTCGGGATCACAAAGCCGAGATGGATACCTGGGTGTCGTGGCTGGAAACCATTTCCAAGAAACTGTCTGGCATCAATAGTGTGCAGCTGAACCTGCGCCGACCGGAAGAAGGGGCGCTGGACAACGCGACGCCCATGCTAACCGTGAGCTGGGACCCGACCAAGCTTAACATCACCGGGCAGGAAGTGGCCGATGAACTGGCAACCACCAAGCCCCGGGTGGCCGTGGGTACCGGTTTCCGGCGTGGGCAGGCGGCTTCGGCTTCCACCACCCCAACCACCTCAATCACTATTGCTGCGTACATGATGGGAGCGGGCAATGAAGTGATCGTGGCCAAACGCATCCACGAAATTCTGACCCGCAAACGTAGCGCACCCGCAGTTACGGCGGAAATGAAAGCACCGGGCGCTGATCTGAGCGGGCGTTGGGAGGTAAGTATCGATTTTTACACCAGCAAAAGCCAGCACACATTCACGATTGAAAAGCAGGATGGCAACTGGCTGATGGGAACCCACAAAGGTGATTTTGCCACCCGCGAACTGATTGGCTCCATCGAGGGCGATGACGTGCGGTTTCAGAGCCGCTATAGCGTACCAGGCGATAATCTGGTGATGACGTTTTACGGAAAACTGACCGGTGATACCATCACGGGCGAGATTGACATGGTCGAATACATCAATGCAAAATTCACTGCCAAGCGATCGTCCATAGCGGCCAACCGCCAACGCATTCAGATTCCGGCTGGTCGGCCGTTTTCTACCTAGAATGGTTTATTAGTCTTGGACGGTACACGAAAACAGCTCAGGCAGTGCCTGAGCTGTTTTCGTTGGAAAAGGGATTTGTCTGGCATGACTGATCGGAGCCACGAGATCCCAGGCCCGAAAAACCGCCCGGGTCCGGAAGCTATTTAAGCGAGCAATAGATGGTTTTCGGGGCGTTATCCGTGTTGTGTTGGGGCCTTGTGACCGAAAATGCCATACGAGAAAGAATCGAATATCAATACGTCTTTAACAAACTTTAACGCGCTGAAGGGCGTCAAGCGGGGTTATTTTGTTAATTTTGAAAAAATATACTTCGGCTAAAGGCTGTTACCCCAATGCAAACCATCAAAGGAACAGAATCTAAAGTTAGTGCTGACACACCAACGTCATCCTTTTTGTATAAACGCTTAAACAACCTGGTAGGGTGGACGCTTTTTGCGGTGGCCCTGTTTACCTATACGGCTACCGTGGAGCGGACGGCCAGTTTTTGGGATTGTGGTGAATTTATTGCCTGTGCGTATAAACTTCAGGTGCCACACCCGCCGGGTGCGCCGTTTTTTCTGCTGATCGGGCGGCTTTTCTCGCTGTTGGCCCTGGGTGATGTTACGCAGGTAGCTTATTGGGTGAATATGATGTCGGTACTGGCCAGTGCTTTTACCATTCTGTTTCTGTTCTGGACCATCACGATGCTGGCCCGTAAACTGATCAACAAGCAATTTGGCGAATTGACACAGACCGAAACCTGGCTGGTCATTGGCTCCGGCGCAGTGGGCGCATTGGTGTATACGTTTTCGGATACCTTCTGGTTCTCAGCCGTTGAAGCTGAAGTATACGGGATGTCGTCGTTTTTTACGGCTATTGTTGTCTGGGCGGCTTTCCGCTGGGAACTGATTGAGGATGAGGCTGCGGCCAATCGCTGGCTGATATTTATTGCTTACCTGACCGGTTTATCCATCGGTGTTCACTTGCTGAACCTGGTGACGTTGCCCGCGATGGCGCTGATCTACTATTTCAAGAAAAACCAGAAAGTAACGCTTCGGGGCGGTTTTATCGCGTTCTGCGTTGGGATGGTCATTTTGGGTATCATCAATGCCGGAATTATTCCGGGGCTGCCCACGGCGGCTTTTGCGGTTGAACGGTTTTTTGTAAACACATTCGGATTGCCTTATACCACCGGTATTTATGTTTTTGCGGCCATTTTCATCGGGGTTCTGATTTACGGAATTATCTGGTCGGCGCGCCAAAACCGTCCGGTGCTGAATACGGCGCTGCTGGGGCTGGCTTTTGTGTTGATTGGTTATGCTTCGTACATCCAGGTGCTGATTCGGTCGGATTTCAATACGCCGATTAATGAAAACAACCCCAGCGACGTCGTTAATTTCGTGTCCTATCTGAAGCGCGAACAATACGGTAGCCGGTCCCTTTCCTACGGTCCGCTGTTTTTCTCCCGGCCGGTCGATCAGAAGAAAGGAGCGCCCATGTACGAAAAGCGGGATGGTAAATACGTGGTGTTTGACCACATGCCGGAATACGTCTACGATAGTGACAAGAAAATGCTGTTTCCCCGGATTTACAGCAATCAGCCGGGCCACGCGCAATTGTATTCCAACATGCTGAATATTCCACTTGATCAGCAGGGACAGCCTACGCGGAAGGTAACGATGGGGGATAACCTGCAATTTTTCTTCCAATATCAGCTGGGCCATATGTACTGGCGGTACCTGATGTGGAATTTCTCCGGGCGCGCGGGCGATCAGGAAGGATCGGGTTACTTGTTGCCCTGGACGAGCGATGATGGCGTGCCGGATCTGATCAAAAACAACAAGGCCCGCGATAATTTCTACATGTTGCCGTTCCTGCTGGGCTTGTTCGGGCTCGTGATTCAGTATTTCCGGCGGCCTAAGGACCTGCTGATTGTGGGAATGCTGTTTTTCTTTACCGGTATTGCCCTCCAGATCTTCCTGAACTCACCACCCTCCGAACCGCGCGAACGCGACTATATCTACGTGGGCTCGTTCTATTTCTTCGCCATCTGGGTCGGCCTTGGCGTGGTGGCACTGATCGATGGACTGGCGGGGTATCTGAAAAACGAGAAAGTACGGGTGGGGCTGGTCAGCGGCTTGTGCCTGCTGGTACCCGTTATGATGGGGGCTAAAAGCTGGGATAATCACGATCGCTCCAACCGCTATCATTCCGTTGATTTTGCCAAGAACCTATTGAATTCCTGCGCGCCGAATGCTATTCTGTTTGTGGGGGGCGATAACGACACCTTCCCGTTGTGGTATGCCCAGGAAGTAGAAGGGTTTCGTACCGACGTCCGGGTCTGTAACCTGAGCTTGTTGGGAACCGAATGGTACATCCAGCAAATGAAGCGCAAAACGTATCAATCAGAAGCCCTGCCGATTTCGCTGGAGTTTCCCCAGTTCAACAAGGGTAAAAACGATGTTATTCCGTTCTATGAAGTTCCGGCGGTGAAGAACGGTATCAACCTGAAAGAATATATTGGTTTGGTGAAGCAGAACAACCAGGCGATTCAGGTTCCGCTCACCACGGGTGAAATGACGAATATTCTGCCGTCGCAAACGTTTTTCCTGCCCATCAACAAAACTGAAGTGGAGAAGCTGGGTTTTGTAGCGGATAAGCTAAAACCGTTGATGAAGGATACGCTGGTCTGGAATTACGGAAAGCAGGATATCTACAAGCCAGACCTGATTATCCTGGATATCATCGCGAACAATAACTGGCAGCGGCCCATTTATTTTTCTACCACGTTGGGGCAGTCGAGTTACCTGAATCTGAAAGATCACATGCAATTGGAGGGCTATGCTTATCGGTTGTTGCCCGTTCAGGTGCCAACCGCGTCCGACGGTTTTGTCAACAGCGAGGTGATGTACAACGTCATGATGAAAAAGACGTTCTGGCGGGAAATGAATAACCCGAACTCTTACTACGACGATACGTACCGGGGGTCTCCGGTGATCTCGGCCCGGATTGCCTTCCTGCGACTGGCCGACCAACTGATGCGCGAAGGCAAAAATGCCCAGGCGAAGGAGGTTTTGCTGCGATCCCTGCAGGTTATTCCTGACAAGGCCATTCCGTACGACCAGATTTCGACAAATTACATTCGGGTGTTGCTGGAAACGGGTGATCTGAAAACCGCTCAGGAAATCGCCGACGTCATTGCGAACCGGGCCGACCAGAGCCTGACGTACATCAAGCAGGAAGGGCGGGGCAGTGGAGATGCCAACTTTGATCTGTATAACCTTCAGACGATCGTGAACGCCTTCCGCGAAACCAAGCAGGAAGCGCTGGCGAAGAAATACGACGCCATCTTCCAGAAGCATTTGAATGCATTGGGATGATGGAATAAACAGGTTATTTACAACCTGCGTTAAAGCAAAAAACCTGCTGTGTAGCAGGTTTTTTGCTTTACGGGTTTATACTGATCAGAATCCGATCTTCTACTGATCAGAATCCGATCTTCAAAGCGTCGTATTTAAACGCACCTTTTGTAGTTTACGGATTGTGTCCACTGATAAAAAGAAAACCGGCCAGCTGGCCGGTTTTCTTTTTATCAGTGGAAGAAGTCTTTCATTTTATCGAAAAACCCTTTTTCGTTTTTCCCCGGTTTCGGCTGGAAATTCGGTGAGTTTCGCAACTTTTCCAGAATACTGCGCTCTTCGGAGTTTAAATTTTTAGGTGTCCAGATGTTGATATGGATCAACTGGTCGCCCCGGCCATAACCGTTCAACTCCTTGATACCTTTGCCTTTTAACCGCAGGATTTTGCCGCCCTGGGTACCTGGCTCAAGGGTGATACGCGCCCGGCCGTCAATGGTTGGTACTTCAACGGAAGTGCCCAGCGTAGCATCGACAAAGTTGACGTGCAGATCGAACACCACGTTGTTGCCGTCGCGTTTGAGGTTGTCGTCTTCTTCTTCCTCGATCACGATCAGTAAATCACCGGCAACGCCCCCGCGCGGAGGAACGTTTCCTTTCCCGGTCACTGATAGCTGGATGCCTTCCGCGACCCCCGCCGGAATTTTGATTGGAATGACGTCTTCCTGCAAGACCCGACCCTCTCCGAAGCAGGCGTCGCAACGTTCGGTAACCATTTTTCCTTCGCCGTTACAAGTGGGGCAGGTGCTGGTAGAAACCATCTGGCCCAGCATGGTGTTCACCACTTTCCGAACCTGGCCAGAACCGTTACAGGTGTTACACGTAGTTACGGCAGTGCCATTTTTGGAGCCGTTGCCGCCACAGGTCGTACAGGCAACGTGCCGTTTGACCTTGATCTTTTTCTCGACGCCGTTGGCAATTTCCTGCAGGTTCAGCTTTAGCTTAATACGGAGGTCAGAGCCGCGCCGGACGCGTCGTCCCTGCTGCTGACCACCCCGGCCAAAAAAGCTGCCAAAAGGGCTGTCATCGCCGAAAATATCCCCGAATTGCGAGAAGATATCATCCATCGACTGCCCACCACCGCCACCGCCCATACCGGCGTGACCGAACTGGTCATAGCGGGCTTTTTTCTGCGGGTCACTCAGTACGTCGTAGGCTTCGGCCGCTTCTTTAAACTTGTCTTCGGCGGTGGGGTCGTCCGGGTTTTTATCGGGGTGGTACTTAATCGCCATCTTTCGATAGGCTTTCTTAACGTCTTCCGGCGAAGCGTTTTTATCGACCCCTAATATTTCGTAGTAATCTCGTTTCGTAGCCATGTATAAGTTGGTTGAAAAAACGATTAGACCGAACGGAATGCAGCGAAGGCACGTCGTTCAGTCTAATCGTCAGTATCGCATCGTTCAGGATCCCAGAATCACTTTGGCAAACCGGATCACCTTATCATTCAGGAAATAGCCTTTTTCCGTTTCGTCGATCACCTTTCCTTTCAGGTCGTCGCTCGGTGCGGGAAACTGGGTAATGGCTTCGTGCAGATCCGGGTTGAAAACCTGACCAACCGACTCCATGGATTTGACTCCTTTGACTTCCAGAACTTTATAGAATTTGTTGAAAATCAATTTGACACCTTCTTTCAAGGCTTCCACATCCGATGTGGTTTCGGCCGATTTCAGCGCCCGCTCAAAATCATCCAGCACCGGAAGCAGTGCCTGCAGCAGCCCTTCGTTGGCGTTTGAAATCAGGTCTACTTTTTCCTTGGCCGTCCGACGGCGGAAGTTTTCAAAATCGGCGTATAAACGCAGGTACTTATCCTTTAAATCCGTTAATTCACCGCTTACTTTGTCAAATTCAGACAATACACCCGGTTCGTCCTTGACCGTCTCATCCGTCGAATTGTCAGTTTCAGGATCGACAACCGTAACGGGTTCGTTGGCAGAATTGTCAGGTTGCTGTTTTGTTTCCTGACCCTCGGTGTTCAAGTTCTCTTTATTTTCCATACGCTTGGTTGTATTTCGTCGCCACCACATAGTGCCTTAAAAGTTGCAAATTAGTTGCCAATTTTCAGAATACTGACAAGATGACATTTTTATTCATAAAATCGGACGGTTAATTTTGAGTGTAAACGCTGAACGGGGCTGATTGCATCGGCGTTATGAAAGAGAAATGGGTATTGCTGACGGTGTAGTATGCTTGAAATAATTCAAAAACGTACCCAACTGATCAAGGCCAAGGCGTCCGAACTCGGTTTCGATTTCTGCGGAGTTTCCAGGGCGGAGTTTCTGGAAGAGGAAGCGCCCCGGCTGGAAACCTGGTTGCGGCAAAACCAGCACGGCCAGATGGGATACATGGCCAATCATTTTGATAAGCGGCTCGACCCCAGGTTGTTGGTCGATGGCGCGAAGTCTGTGGTAACGGTTTTGCTGAATTATTTTCCGAACAAAACCGTCGTGCAGCAGGAAGATGGCTATAAGATTTCCAAATACGCTTACGGCACTGATTATCACTTTGTGATCAAAGACAAGCTGAAAGACTTGCTAACGTTCGTTCACGAGGAAATCGGAGCGGTAAACGGGCGGGTTTTTGTCGATTCCGCCCCGGTGATGGACAAAGCCTGGGCCAAACGCAGCGGGCTAGGCTGGATGGGTAAGCATACCAACCTGATTACCCGTGAGATGGGCAGTTTTGTCTTTATCGGCGAAATGATTCTGGACCTTGATCTGGAAGCCGACGGCCCAATGGCTGATTACTGCGGAACCTGTACCCGGTGCGTCGATGCCTGCCCGACTGATGCCATTACGCAGCCGTATGGGGTTGATGGCAGTAAATGCATCTCCTACTATACGATTGAACTGAAAGAAGCCATTCCCGACGAGGTGAAGGGAAAGTTTGAAAACTGGATTTTTGGTTGTGATATCTGCCAGGATGTGTGCCCGTGGAACCGCTTTGCTCGCCCACACCGAACGCCCGCCTTTGACCCCAACCCCGCGCTAACCGAGTTTAGTAAAAGTGACTGGGAAGACATCACGCAGGACGTTTTCAGCGAGATTTTCCGCCGATCAGCCGTAAAACGAACGAAGCTGGAAGGCTTGAGACGGAACATCACATTCGTGAAAACAAGCAAGGAATAGGATTGGAATGACCTACTTCAACGGTAAAATCAACCGAATCGTTTGCTGATTTCGGATCACAGTTACGTCTAAACGTCCGGTCCAGTTGATCTGTTGCTGAATGGCAATCAGCCGCCCAATAGTAGGAACTTCCTCTTCATTGGCCACACGGATAACATCGCCGTTTTGTAGGCCCGCTGTTTCGAGCGGATTACCTTTAGGAATGTCAACTACCACAATGCCTTTTTCGTCGGGTAACCCGAATGCCGATCGGTCGCCCAGACCACGGACGTTTCGGAGGGATGCGCCCAGCCAGGTGGTTTCCTGCACCGATTCTTCAAACTGTCGGTTGAGCAAGGTGGGTATTTGGGGCGAACGCGCCCGTCGGCGCAACGCAGTCTTCTGAACCCCGAACTGATCCATCGGGAAGTTTTGAAAGCCGATGGCCAGGGCCGGGCTGGTGGCGCTGACCTGATAATTTCCCTGTTTAGGGTGTACAAAGTCTGGATCGCCAAACGCGCTGTGGGTGTCTGTACCATTTTTTTGAGCCGCCTGAAGGGCCGCTTCATTCAAAAAAAGGTTTGAGTCAATAGCTGGCCCCCAATCGTTGATTCGTATGGGGGCATAAGGCCGCATGACAATATTTTTCCGGAAAGCATCCCCACTGCTGATAAACCAGACGTGTGGATGAAACGAGTTGTTGATGAGGATGTTGTTCTCAGCGATGCGGTAAAAACCTTCCCGGAATTTAAGCCCTCCATTCAACAAAACATTGTTGTAAATGTGGTAATTGCTGCTGCCATCATCTAAGTCAATGTCCCAGCCGTGGTCGCAGCGAAACCGGTTGTTCCGAATGATGG
Organism: Larkinella harenae; assembly: GCF_054780515.1. Lineage (NCBI taxonomy): Bacteria > Pseudomonadati > Bacteroidota > Cytophagia > Cytophagales > Spirosomataceae > Larkinella > Larkinella harenae. The sequence goes on from NZ_BAAGWE010000001.1 coordinate 2,459,224, forward strand.
TAGTTTTTTGCGCGTCCAGCCGAATCAGTTCAGGATGGGCGGCCACCAGGCTATCCATCGTCGAACGGTTGGGGTGCCAGAAGCGATCGCGGCCCCAGGAATTAAAAGCGCCGTGATCACCGGTCTCCAGCACCGTATCAAACACGTCATTGAACTCCAGTACATGTCCGCCCCAGGTGCCATCGCCAATGTTGATGCCGGCCCGGGGGACTTCGTAAATGGTATTATGACGAACCACAAGGTCAGAGGACATGGCAATTTCGACGCCTGCCGACTGCTTTTCCACTTGTCCGATGGTATGGATGAGGTTGTTGGCCGCTGTGCATTCGGATGGATACTGGTTGGTTCGGGAACCAGGCTGGCGATCCATTTGCGGGTAAGGCACAAACTGTTCGTAGCGAAAAGCGGGGGAGCGAACGGCGGACGAGTCACCCACGAAACAAATGGCGCTTGCTCCAATGTCGTGAAAATGGCAGCCCTCTACGCCCGATTTTCGGTTGTAGCGGCTCATCATTACGGCATTTCCGCCCAGATCGGCAAATTCACAGTCCTCGATTCGGCAGTTTTCCGTATTTTCCAGATAGACTGCGGCTCCCCGGTACACCATCCAGTCGCTACGCAGCAGCGGCTCGTACGGTTCCATAAACGTTCGTTCGGCCTGAACGAACCGGATGCCGCGTACCGTGACGCGCTGCAAAGGTCTTTCCGGCAGACCGGTTAATTCCAGGATTGATTTGAGGTGTGAAACTTCGACAATAGCGGTAGCCAGATTGACACCCTTCGGTGGGATGACGTGTAGTTGCTGCGTTTTAGGATCATAGAACCATTCGCCTGGTGCGTCCAGTTCTTCCCGAATATTTTCGACAAACCGTTCGCTTTTGTGCAGTGGAGCGGTACGGTTATTCTGCCAGCCCCCTTTCAGTTGAAGTTGACCACCCAATTTGCCCGTAATCTGGTAATGAAAATCGCCCCATTCACTTTCGTGCAGTGCGTGAATGAAACCGCCCGCGGGTGCTTTCCAGCGACTGATGCGTTCTTCACTCAGGGCATCGGCAGCGGTTCCGTTGAATACACGAGCGTGCGGATCAAAATTCGGATAACGAGCCATAACCTGCTTTTTGCCGTTCAGGAAAAGCTGTTCAAAACCCTTCCCCGAAACGGATGCGGTCCAGCTGCCATTTTCTCCTTTCGACCAGCGGAGTTTTAACTTTCGTCCTCCGCTAAGCTGAACGGTTTCATCGGGATAAGCCTGAATGGTTACCGTTTTGTTATGAACCGTCTCCGGGTCAATCCGCACGGTTTCGGTCAAATAATAGGTGCCCTTCCGCAGGAAAATCTGAACGGTTGAATGGGGAGACGTTTTTACTTTTTCCAGGGCTTTCCGGAGCGTTGCCAATGGTTGCGTCAGCGTACCGGGCTGGGTATCCCGGCCGTCTGGAGCAACATATAACCGGGTTTGTGCCTGAACCGACAGCACCTGAATGAAAAGCAGTAACCACCACCCGTTTCGTTTCATGAGCCTGGGAAAAAAAATAGGGTAGAGCCAATGACTCTACCCCGGAAAGATACTAAAACTGACGGGTCAAACCGCATCAAGGCCAATACTGGGCCATTTTCCGGCGGAGAAACGCCACGCTTCGTTCCAGTTGGTCCATGCCGTCAACACCATCTTCGATGCTAATCCAGCTGTCGAAACCAACGCCTTTCAGGATGGTGAAAATGGCGTCGTAGTCATTCAGGCCTTTGCCAATTTCACCGTGGCTAAGCCGTTTGGCGTACCCAACCGCACCGCCTTCTTCCTTGCGTAAGTCCTCAATGGTTCCCGATAGCAGGTAGCGATCGCTGGCGTGCATGGTTACTACGCGGTTGGCCACCCGCTTCAGCAGATCCAGCGGTTCTTCACCCGCCAGAAACGTGTTGCTGGGATCGTAATTGACACCAAAGTTGGGGTCGTGAATCTGGTCAACCAGCTGGCAGAAGACATCCATTTTCTGCGCAAACTCGGGATATTCCCAGAAGTCGTCTTTGTAGTGGTTCTCGATGATCAGCGTAATGCCGTGTTCACGGGCGTACGGCAAGCAGGCTTCAATCGAATCGGCGGCCAGTTTGACACCTTCGTCGATGCTCAGTTCGGGCCGACGCTGGCCCGACAGGACGCGGCAGTAAGAGCCTCCCAGCGCGTAGGTCATGTCAATCCAGCGTTTCTGTTTAGCAATCTCATTGGCCCGAAAGGCCGGGTCCGGGTGGGTGAAGTCCGGTGAACAGCACATCATCGGTATTACTTTGCCGTGGCTCTCTACCTGCTGGCGAAACCGGGCCCAGTTGGACTCGTCGGCCATTTCGAGGAAACCGGCGTACCATTCCAGCCCGTCGATATCGAGCTTCACGGCCAGTTCAATCCATTCAGAAACCGTCATGGTGCCGTCTTTGCAGAGGGCCTGCATGAACGCTTTGGGAAAAGCAGCTAATTTGGGCATTCGTTGTTTTTTCAGTTTGGGGTTTACAGTTTACGGTTTTCGGTGCGTCATCCCCGGCGGGGAGCCTCCCTGAAAGCCGTCAATTTTTGGGTGGGTTCCGACCAATCAGCGGGTATTGTTCCAGATCGACAATCTGCCCACTCACCGGCCCGCTTTCGTCGGCGAGCCAGTAAATAGCCGCGGCCGCAATTTCTGCGGGCCACAAAATCCGGCCTGCCGGTGCAAAAACGGGTGATACATCCTTATACCAATCGGCCGGCAAGCCCTGCTCGTGTTTGCGCCGGGCTTCGTTTTCGGTAATCACCCAGCCTGGATTGATCTGGTTGACTCGGACTCCGTTTTCCCGGTGTAAGGTGTCGCCAAGGTTACGGGTTAGCGTCATCAAAGCGCCTTTCGAAACGCTGTAAGCCATCAAATCCGGTTCGCCACTCCAGCCGTTCACCGACCCGATATTCAGAACACTGCCCCGGTTTTGGGTCAGGTGTGGCAGGGCGGCTTTGATGAGGGCGAAAGGAGCGAGGGTATTCACTTCGAGCATCCGTCGAAAAAAGGACAGATCCGTTGTTTGCAGGTTGGACGAAATGACCAGGGCCGCGTTATTCACCACGGCGTCCAGCCGCCCGAAAGCTTGCAGCGCCCGATCGACCAACCGCTCGGCGACACCTTCGGTGGCTAGGTCCTCAATATGCAGTACGGCCTGGGAGTCGCCCAGTTCCTGCACCACTTCCTCGCCCAGTTCGGGTTCCAGGCCGTGAATAACCACCCGGGCACCCTCCGCCACACAGCGCTTGGCAATGGCTTTACCGATACCCGTGCAGCTCCCGGTAACAATAATAACTTTCTGGTCTAGACGCATAATTGAAAAAGACACGGGCGAAAAGACACGAGAATAAGACGGCAGATAAAACATTTAAAACACCATCTTTGCGCTCGTGTCTCTTCGCTATCCTTTCGAAAAAACTATACCGGTTTCAAGACACTTTTGATGACCTCGCCGTGGTGCATTTTCTCGAAGGCTTCGTGCCATTCGGTTACGGGCCAAACCCCCCCAATGATGGGTTTGACGTCGAGCTGACCGCTGGCCAGCAACGCCAGAACGCGCTCCCAGATCGGCCAGTTGTGACTGAAGCTTCCCTGCAGCGTTACGTTTTTCTGCACCAGTGCATCGAGCGAAAAGCCCAGCGGTTGTGGTCCCCAGCCTACTTTGGTAATTCGGCCGTTGGGGCGTACCAGCTGGAGAGCAATTTTAAGGGTAATGCTGGCTCCGGCGGCATCGATAATGCAATCGGCACCCAAACCGTCGCGCTTTTTAGCCCACTCCGTTGCGTCGCCGATGATGGCCTCACAACCGTATTGCTGGGCAATGGCCAGCCGATGACGGTCGGCTTCCAGACCAACGACGGCGACTTCGGCTCCGCAGAGCCGGGCCACGGCTGCGCACAGAATACCGATGGTGCCCGGACCAAGGACAATCACGCGGTCGCCGGGTTTGATCCGGCTGTTTTCAACCACGGAATTATACGCCACACAGCAGGGTTCGGTCAGGCAGGCCTGCTCAAACGCCAGATCGCCCGGAACCTGGTGCAGGCACCGCGCCGGAACGCTCACAAACCGGGTCATTGCGCCATTGACACCGTAGCCAAACCCTTTGCGGTTCGGGTCGAGGTTATACAATCCCTGGCGCGTCATGGGGCTATTGGGGTCGATCACAGCCGCGGTTTCGCTCACGACGCGGTCGCCTTCCTTCCAGCCTTTGACCCGGCTGCCCAGTTCAACAATATGGCCACCAAACTCATGACCGAGCACGACGGGGTAATTAACGGGCCAGCTATGATCGGCGGTCCATTGGTGGAGGTCACTGCCACAAACACCAACGTTGGCAACTTCCAGCAAAACATCGTCCTCGCCGATGGACGGTTTTGGAATTTCACGAATTTCAACCGAGCCCTTTTCGGGGGCAAAGTTGACAACAGCAGCAGACTTCATTGCGTACGTTTATGGTATAAAAGGCCAGGGCCGTTCAGAGTCCCTGGTGCAGGTTGTTCAGGCTTAGTTTCCAACGGCTACATCACCGTAGGCGTGAATTTTTTCGCAAATCATGCGTAAAGACGTTTCCAGGTTGCCATCGGCGGTTTTGAAGGCATCAGCGTCGATGGTCAGCGGAGCGCCGAGCACCACCAGCGGAGCACCAAATTCCGGGCAGCGAATGGCCTGCTCCAGCGTAAGGCCCCCAACGGCCTGCACCGGGACCTTCACGGCCTGTACCACTTCCCGGAGCTGATCCAGCGGGCTGGGCATCCGGTGGCCCTGGGCGGCAATGCCCCGGCGTTCGTCGTAACCAATGTGGTGAATCACAAAGTCGCACCCCAGGTCTTCGAGCCATTTCGCCCCCTCGACCATATCCGGGCACCCCAGGTTGTCGCCCATAACCTGAGCGCCAAAATCCCGCCCGGCTTTTACGACGCATTTGATGGTTTCGGCATGAGCCCGGGCCATCACAACAACGTGGGTGGCACCCGCCTTCGCCATCATTTCGGCTTCGAGATAACCGCCATCCATCGTTTTCAGGTCAGCAACAATGGGAATGTTGGGAAATGCCTCGCGTAATTTTCGGACGCCGTGTAAACCTTCGGCCAGAATCAGGGGAGTGCCGGCTTCCAGCCAGTCTACACCAGCCCGCAGGGCCATGGCAGCCGTTTCGAGGGCTTCATCTATGTTCGTCAGATCAAGGGAAATTTGGACAATCGGTTTCATTAATGACGGGGATAATTGATTAATGGGACGTTTGGTTGTGGTTGAGTGTTGAAAACTTGAGCGTCTTTTTCTCGTATGGTTTACTGTTTTTTTTGAAAACAGGCCATCATTTCTATAAATAATTCCTTCTAAAATAGTCGGAATTAGAGGAATCGTAGTATGATGAGAATGAGCGGTGAAACCGGTAGGCGAACTCGCGTTAACTTCTGAAAAAAATGGCAACTGCATCGAATTCAACGTTACTCCAGAAACTGAGGGAGGGACAAAATGTGTATGGGACCTGCATTACGTCGACCGCGCCTATGTGGCCGGTGACCTTGCAGCGTGCCGGTCTGGATTTCGTTTTTTTAGACACGGAACACATTCCGCTGGATCGTGCTGAACTGGCCCGTTTGTGTCAGATTTTCCGGGCGTACCAGATCACGCCGATTGTGCGCATTCCGAAGCCCGACCCGTTTCTGGCCTGTCAGGTAATCGATGGTGGGGCCGTAGGCGTCATTGCACCGTACCTTGAGTCGACCGACGAGGTGCTCGGCCTGGTTGGAGCTACCAAATACCGTCCGCTGAAAGGCGAGCGTCTGAACCAGTACTTAAGCGGGAAAGTACCCATGCCCGACGATCTGCGGCAGTACCTCGAAACCCACAATGCCGGTAACATCTGCATTGCTAACATCGAAAGTGTTCCGGCGCTGGAACGCCTGGACGACCTGCTTTCGGTACCCGGGCTGGATGCGGTATTCATCGGTCCCCACGATTTGTCGGTTAGCCTGGGGGTGCCTGAGCAATACGATCATCCGGAATTCAAAGCGGCTGTTCGGAAAATTATTCACACTACCCGCGCCAAGGGGCTTTCGGTGGGAATCCACTTTTCGCTGTCGCCTGAGCGGCAGATTGAGTGGGTGAAAGAGGGCGTAAATATCATTGTTCACAGCTTTGATCTGGCCCTGTTTGGCCAGCGACTACGATCCGACATTAGTACCATCAAAGCCGCCGTTGGCGACCAATCGGCAGCAGATGATGCGTCGTCGCCAGTAGTTTAGAAAGAGTTAACGACCCGGTTGATCAAAGGGTAACATTCTTCTGCTAACTTGCACGTATGGATCAAATCAGATGGGGAATTATTGGTTGCGGAAATGTAACCGAAGTCAAAAGCGGCCCGGCTTTTAATAAAGTGCCCAATTCAACGTTGGTAGCGGTTATGCGCCGGGATGGCGAACTGGCGGCTGATTACGCCCTGCGCCACGGTGTTCCGAAATGGTACGACGATGCCGAAGCGTTGCTTCAGGACCCGGACGTCAACGCCATTTACGTGGCTACTCCGCCGGATTCGCACGCCGATTACGCCATTCGGGCCATGCGCCTGGGCAAACCGGTCTATGTTGAAAAACCGATGGCCCGGAATGCCGCCGAGTGCGAAGCGATGAATCAGGTTAGCCGCGAAACCGGTGTGCCTCTGTTTGTGGCGTATTACCGGCGTTCGCTGGATTATTTTCTGAAAGTGAAGGAGCTGATTGACCAGCGTGTTATTGGCGATATCCGGTTTGTGGATATTCATCTGTACTATCAGCCGTACGTTGAAGAGGTTGGTGAGCAGGCCAAACCACGCTGGCGGGTGTTTCCGGACATTTCGGGCGGAGGGCATTTCCACGATCTGGCTTCTCATCAATTCGATTTTCTGGAATATGCGTTGGGGCCCATCAAAACCGCCAGCGGGATAGCTCGCAACCAGGCCGGTTTGTACCAGGCCGACGATATGGTGGTTGCCAACTTTGAGTTTGAGTCCGGCGTTCTGGGATTGGGGAGCTGGTGTTATACCGTCAACAAGGAGCAGCGTATCGACGAAGCTTATCTGGTTGGTTCACTGGGTAAAATCACCTTTTCGTTCTTCGAGAAATTCGACATTAAAGTGGAAACCGCAAGCGGCACAGAAAGCTACCACATTCCGTATCCGCAACACGTACAGCAGCCCATCATTGAGGAAATTGTGAAGGCGTTGCGGGGCGAAGGCTCATCTCCAAGTACTGGCGAAACCGGTGCCCGATCGAATTTGATTCTGGACTGGATAACGGGGCGGTGAGTTTTAAAGAAGCTGTTTCGCGGAGATGAGCAGCTGTTCCGTGTGCCTCCGCGAAACAGCTTCTAAAGCGTTATTCTACTTCCGCCTTTCGACCTTTCGACAAATAGTAAAGCGGTAAGCCGATCAACACAATGATCAGGCCCGGCCAGGTAAAATTAGGCTTGTAAACGATCAGTAGGCCGCAGAAACTCAGCCCCATCAGGATGTACAAGGCGGGCAGAAACGGATAACCGAACGCTTTGTAAGGACGTTCCAGATTCGGACGTTTGGCGCGAAGGACGAAAATTCCGGCGATGGTCAGCACATAAAAGAGCACCACAACGAACGAAATCATATCAAGCAAATCACCGTAACGACCGCTCAGGCAGAGAATTGAAGCCATGATGCATTGGATCCAGAGGGCAAATTCGGGCACAGCGTGTCGGTTTAGCTGGGCGGTGCGTTTAAAGAATAAACCGTCTTTGGCCATCGTATAATAAACCCGGGCACCCGCCAGAATCAAGCCGTTATTGCAGCCGAAGGTTGATACCATGATCATAAAGGCAATGAGTCCCGTACCAATTTGGCCGAAAATGGTCTGGGCAGCAACCACGGCAACCCGGTCCTTCTCGGCGGTGGCAATTTCGGTCAACGGTAGTATGGAAACATACATCACATTGGCCATCACGTAAATAACCGTGACAATGACGGTGCCCAGAAACAGGCTTAAACCAATGTTGCGTTTCGGATTGACAATTTCGCCGGCGATAAACGTAACACTGTTCCAGGCATCGCTGCTAAAAATGGAACCAACCATTGCTGCGGCAATAGCGCCCATCGCTGCGGCCATCGAGTAGGACTCAAACGAACCGTCGGGCAGTAGTTTTTGCAGGCTCCAGGCATTGGTCCAGTTCGCTTCCCAAACGTCTGGTTTCGCCATCACCAGTCCCAAAACCACCAGGCCAAACAGGCTCAGAAGTTTAGCGGTTGTGATAACGGTCTGGAGCACTTTTCCACCCTTGACGCCCTTGGTGTTGATATACGTCAGGAAAATAATCAGCCCGATGGACAGCAGCTGGGCGGGGGAGAGTTTGAAAGAACCGATGCTGAACAAGACCAGGTCTTCGCTGACCTGCGGAATGAAATACGCCGTAAACTTGGCAAAAGCAACGCCCACGGCGGCAATTGTACCGGTTTGAATGACCGCAAACAGACTCCAGCCATACAGAAACGCAACGAGGGAGTTGTAGGCTTCTTTCAGGTAAACATACTGCCCACCTGCTTTCGGATACATCCCGCTGAGCTCGCCGTAGCTGAGGGCCGCCGTCAGGGTCATGACGCCGGTAATGAGCCAGACCAGCAGAAGCCAGCCCGTTGAGCCGACGTTGCGGATGATGTCGGCGCTGACAATGAAAATGCCGGAACCAATCATGCTGCCCACCACGAGCAGGGTTGCATCCACCAAGTTAACCTCCCGTTTCATACTGGCCGATTCAGCCATTTCACCTTGATTGGTTGTGGACTCAGCCATGCTTTTGCTCATTGTCGGTACAGGTTTCGGATGGGAGAAGATGGATAAACGGTGAACGTTACCGTTGGTGTCTTGCAAAGCTCCGAAAATACGCAAAAAAGTCAGCATTCAAACAGGTGATCCCATTCATCGCACCCGGAAAATCCGGCTGGCTGCGTAGACCTGCCCAAATTGATCGGTGGTACGGATGGTGATTCGGTGGGTTCCCGGGGGGAGGTTTTTTGGCATGACGCCCCGCCAGATGTGGCGAGAAACTTCGGGCTCGTCCATTTTCCAGCCGAATACAGTTTCGAGTTTCGTGCCGCCGACCGTGGCGTCGAGGTACGTTCCCAACTGATGCATAGCCGCAACGGCGGGGTCGCCCGACGGTTTGAGGGTCAGTGGGAGCCAGCCAGTTTGTCCCGGAATCTGCATCTCCACCGTTGAGCGGGCCGAACCTGCAAAAACATTGACGCTCACCTGCGTGGTGTCCCAGGCGGCCCGGGGCTGTTCGTCCGGGAGGTAAATATTCATTTGATAGTCAGCGGGTCGGCGGGCAGCCTTGAACCGGATCTTGTAGTGATTTCCGTTGAAGGTCAGCACGGAATACCCGTTGGGAGCGCCGTCGTTCATGGTAGCGTGCGGAATGCCCAGTTCGTCTTTCAAGCCCACCCACCAACTGCCACAAACCGTCGCATTAATGAAATGGTGATGCGGTCTGGCCCCGTTCCAGCCCCAGCTCTCATCCGCAAAAACGTGCGCCATCGTGTGCGTATGGCCCGAAACCGAGAATGTATGAGGACGTTCTTTAAGGAGCTGAAACAGTGCCTTGCGGTTGTCGCAGATGACCAGCGGAGCGTGCATGACGAGCACCACCAATTTGTGTTCGGGTACGTGTGTCAGGTAGTTACGGACAAACTCCAACTGGGAATCGACAAAGTGGGCCTTGTACTTGCCGTCGGGGGTAAAGTAGATGTTTTTCAGGACAATAAAAGCAACCTGGCCATACTCGAATGCGTAAGAACTCGGTCCGTAAAATCGTTCGAAGGTTTCATCACTGAACCGGTCATCGGTGGCACCCCGGTTAAAATCGTGGTTGCCGAACGTATTGTACCACGGAATGCCGATCTGCGCCACCCCGGCGTTGACTTCCGCAAACAGATTGGGATCGTCGGCCACAATATCCCCGAGCGTGATTCCGAAGCGGGCCGAGGTGCCGATGCACTCTTCCACGACATCGTGCATGACGTAATTGACCTCCGTAAGTCCCCGGGCCTGTGGGTCGCCGAACAGCAGAACCGAGAACTCTTTCGCTTCAGTTTGGGCATGAAGCGGAAAGTCGATGGAACGGGGCAGCGGCCCGGTGGGCGCAACGCCCTCCGTTCGAGTCGTGGGCGATCCCGTGGGTTTGTGCAGGTAGTAATGGTGCGGAAGCTGATCGGCATTGACCGGCACTTGGTAGCCTGCGGGTTTGATGACAAAGAATCCGGTATCGTCGTTGACCGGTAGTGTCCATCTTCCTGCTCTATCCGTAACCGTGACGTCGCGTCCGTTCGACACGCAGATGCTCGCCAGACCCGGTTCGTTTTTATCCCGGATACGGTTATGGTTCAGGTCATTGAAAACCGTGCCCGAAGCCGTGCTCTGGGCGTAGGAGAACGGGGTAGTGCTAAACGACAGCAGGAGCAGCAGAACAAGCTTCAGCATACCAAATCTGTAAGCCGGAAAATACCGACGGGTTAGAAATTTATTTTCGAATCAGCCAGATTTCGGTTACCTGTGAGCCGCGTTCCCCTTCTCCGCAGGTCCAGATGAAGGTGATTTTGCCATCGGCGGATGCGGCCCGGGGAACGTCAAATTCGTAGATGGGTTGCTCACCGGTTTTAATAAAATCGTGAACCACGGAACCATCATCGGTTGTGAGTTTCATGCGGGAACGAAACCGACCGGTATACGCGATCCGCATCCGGTAGGAAGCCGTCGGGTCCAGCTCGTTGTAGGCGATTTTGAGCGGCTGGTCGTACAGGGTTTTGGCCTGTTTCATCCAGACCCGCGGGGTGATCTGTCCTTTAAAACCCGTGGCTTTGATCTCATCCACCCATTCAACACCGACCAGCCCGACGCCAAAACCGATTCGTGGAGAGCGTAGGCTACCGGGGTCTTTTTCCCAACTTTCGCCCGGAACCACGCGGTACCAGCTTTCGGGGGCGCCTAAATGGTCGTAAAAACCGCCGGGGCCGGGATTGGTACGGTTGAGCAGCTCCTTAATTTTGGCAGACCGTTCTTTTTCGTCCGTCAGCTTCTCAATTTTGGCGAGCTGGTCCATCAGCCAGGGCGAATCGTTGAGTGGAATGTCGATGTTGTCGATGAAATTTCCCCGGCCCGGCATGGCACCGTGTTTTTCCATCGTCAACTGCGCACCGATGCTTTTAAACAGGGAATCGGCCAGCGCAAAACACCTGGCGCGGTATTCGGGCCAGATTGGTGTTTTCCAGGCTTTTTCCAGCAGTTCATTCGTCTGCCGAATGGCTACCAGCGAGCCTTTCTGTTGGTATTGAGCCAGTGCGTCGCGGGCCTGTTGCTCGAGTTCGCTTTCGTACAACAAGCGACGCTGGATGTAGGCATCGTAATAGGCACGAATCAGGCCCATCTGAAAACGGGGATTTTGCAAAACCGGCAGAGACGCCTGTTTCTCCATCGCCTGCCACTGCATCAGTGACTGCGAAATTGCCTGATTGGTCAGCAGGCTGCCGCGCCAGTTCTGTTCCAGCGAAATAAGCCCCTGAGCAACAGATTCGGTGTGGTCCGGCCCAATGAACAGCCGGGCGTAATCCCGCAGCGTTTCAATCACCGGTTTTTCGGGATTCCAGTCCTGATCGCTCCAGACGAACTTATTCACGTCGTCGTTGGTACCTTCCGAGTAGCTGATGCTACCGATCCCGAATTCGTCGAGGGCATTGTGAATGGCTTTTTCGTCGTGCGGGCGCGGGTTGATGCTTTCCCGTCCGGAGGTCATCGACCAGGCCAGATCCCAGTGCGGAACCGGGTACTGAGAGCTGTAGTTGTGCGTGATGTCGGGGTAATGCCGGATGGGAATTGACGGTTTGATGATCTTACGAATTTCCTGAACGGGCATCTTTACCCACGGCCCGAAAACCACCCCCCCAAACCACGGATACTCCTTGTTGACGTGTTTGTAAAAAGCGTCGAACCACGCCTGGGTAGGGCGGAAAACCTGCGGAGAAACCCAGATTTTGGCTTTGGGGTGGTATTTCTGCAGCACCTGAGCTTCCTTTTCGAGCCACGCAAATAGCACATCGGGTTCGAGGTCGCCAGGGTCGCCACCCGGTACAAACACCGCATCCAGCTTCGGAACGGTGGCAAACACCTCATGCCGTTCTTTCAACTCCCGTTGGATGGAGTCAGGATGCGAGTAATCCTTCCCTAAGTTTGGATACCACATCCAGACGTCTAAACCGTATTCCTGGCAGATGCGCGACTGTTCACCGATCATCTTGATGGCGGGCAGTTTCATGTGTCGGCTGGTGAAATCGTCGTCCGTGCGCGGAGGCAGGATTTCAATGCTATTGGCTCCAAACAACGCCAGGTCCCGAATATACTGATCGAATTGCGCGACCGTGAACGCATCGTAGGCGTTGGTTTTCGGACGGTAGCCCAGTTGGTGGCCACGAACCGGGTACCGTGGACTCGACGCAACGGAAATCGGTGACGGCAGTGTAACAGAACCGGGTCGCATTTCGGTTTTTCGTAGCAATTGTCCAACACCGTATAACAGACCACGAGCATCCTTTCCGACAATAAAAACCGTTTTGTCGTTTTCCTGCACCAGTAGTTTGAATCCTTCGTTTCGAATCGTTGGTAACGCATTCAACGCGGTTCGGGATTTCTCGGAAAGGGAAGAGAGGTCATTTTCCAGCAAAACCGCAATAACGGGTTGGCCAGCAGCCGGAAGTTTCTTCGCGCGTGGCAGCCGAATCTGGCTGCGTTTTTCAACTTCCTGCTGTAGAATGTCGAGACTACGGCGTATCACGCCCTTGTCTTTTATCGGACAAAAAATCTGAGCTTTGGATAAGTCAATCGGATCGGCGTGGAGCTGTTGGGAAGTGGTTCCCAGACAAACCGACAGTACAATGAGAAAGATGAAACGCATAATTTTCAGAAGGGTTAGGAAATGTAATCAAGGTTGATGCGGACCACCGATAGCTCGACAGCCGCATCCGTTAGCGAATCGGGTTGATGCGCACATCATCCACGTAAAATACGGCATTCGGCACGGGCTCATCGGCGCCCGGCAGGGGAGGGCCGGGTTCTTCATTGGGTGTTTTTCGGTTGGGTAAATCCCGGTATGGCCCCGTCCGGATCGACAACCGTTCGATGGATTTCACCGCTTCGGCCAGGGCTGCTTTTTCTAGCACGGATTTTCCGTCGATGCTTAAATCGTAGCTGCCGTTCAGGCTGGCATTGACGCGAAAGCCCAGCTCGTACCATTGCCCGGAACGGAAGGGTTGAATCACTTTCTCCTGATTGCCATTCACGATAACAATGTTGCCTTTTTCGTCAAACCGCAATCGAACCGGGCGGTTGCCGTACCGATCCGTCAGGTCAATTTCCAGTGTACCCGTATTGTTCTGAGCGGCCCGTATTTTTAGCTTTGCTTCGATGCGGCTGCCTTCTTCGAATACCCGAATAGCGCGGGCGTAGTCGTACGGGTCTCTGTCGGATAATTCGAGGCATTTTCCGGTTCCGGCGGGTGCGTTGACCAGGGTGATCGGTGCCCACTTGGGGGCGTAAATATTCCAGTCAGTAACGCCACCGTTCAGTGGCAACGCATCAAAATTATCGGTCACCGCCCCTTTGACCGTATACCGAATCGGCGTCGGAATCCGGCTAATCCAGATGTCTTCTTTGTTCATGCTGTAGGTGAGCCATAGGTCATTGCCGGGCGGGTTGCCATTGCCTTCTTCGATGCCCCGCACGTAACACGGCCCAAAGTCTTTCCAGCGACCGAAAAACCGTCGGGGTGGTACTTCACCCTGAACAATCAGCATGTTATCGTATAGAATACCGTCGTCGCCGGTAACCACAACCAGCGGAAAACGGTGTTCGTCCATCTCAATCGGATTATAGCTGATGGCATACCGGCCATCGTCCGTTCGTTGCCCCCACTGCTTGCCACCGGCCATGACAAAGGTCGGAACTTTGGTGGGTTTGGAGAATGTCAACCCGTTGTCGGAAGACAGCGCACTGTGCGAACGTTTCCACAGCGCCACCACTTTTCCGTCTTTGCGGTGGTAGTAGGAAAGAGCTTCCCGGGCTTCTTTATGGTTATAAAAACCGTCTAGACCCCGGTCTTCGTCCCACCACTGAAACGTCATTAGTTTGTCGGATAATAGGGACTTGCAGGCTTCGATAAACCCGGCATCCGGCGATTTCGTATAAAAAGGGTAACTCGTGTTGGTTTCGTTCCAGCGAACACCGTTAATGGTGGCATGGCTGGTATAACGAATGAAGTAAATCGGGCCGTAAGAACCGTCTTTGTAAGCCTCCCGCACCACGCGCCCGATGCCGCCCTCCTTGAACGGATCTTCCGCATGGCCGTAAAACGCCAGCACGAGCAGCCGTCCGTTCGGGGCCACGTAGAACCCCATGCGCTGGTGCATCATATAACCGTTGGAACTGTCCGGAATCTGGACGCCCGCGGGCGGCACGTAGGGCGGGAAAACAACCGCCGGTTTGGACCATTGCCGCCCGTCCTTCGAGGTAGTAATCAGGGTTTGTCCCGGTGCAATGTGCTCGTCGATGGGGTTGCTGAGGTATTGCTGGTAAAAGGTATTGTTCCAGTGACAAAGGTTGGAGGCATGGTTGTAAGTCCAGCCGTGGTCGTCGGCCAGTTCTGGATGCGTACGGTTTACCCGGACGGTTTGTCGGCTTTCAACGCCTACCGCGTAGCGGAGCCGACCCTCGTGCACATTCGGATCAACGGTTTCACCTCCTACATACCGGATTGGCTCGGTTGGGCTACCGGTTTGGGCAAAAGCGGTGGGGGCGGTTAGGGCAATGAGCAGGCTACAGAAAGCAGAATTCGGAAATTTCATAGTGGGGTGTTAAGGTACAGGCAAAAACCGCAAGGCACGTTCCCGGATTTCGGGCCGGTCAAATTCCTTGTTTTTCGTTGGGTAACCGATCTCCCAGGGAGAAGGGCCAACCCATTCTGATTTCTTACCGGCTATTTTGATCAGGCCATCCGTCGAAATTTCGACGACGGTATACAAGGGGGCTTTATACGGAGCGGTGTACTTGATCCACTTATAGTTCCGGTCAATTTCCGCACTGTAACGGACGCGGCCATATTCTTCACCCAGCCATTTGTAAGACATGGAATTGATGCAGATGTACCAGATGCCGTTGACCTGCTCGGCCCGGTCGTAGTGGATGTGGCCGTAGAAATTGGCAATGATTTTCGCCTTTTTCGTTTGGGCGTTGTGCGCTTCCAGCAGGGCCCGGATTTCGGCGGAATTGTCAACACCGTCGGGGCCTAGCCCCTGGTGCGAGAAGATTATGATCGGTGTAGTCGCTTTGTTTAGTTCAGCCTTCAGCCAGGCGATTTGTTGTTGGCCAATATGTTCCTGATAGCCTTTCAGCTCCGGTGATTTTTTGTCGTTGCCATCCAGCACAATGAACCGAAAACCGTTTCGATCGAATGTATAATAGGAAGAAGCCATGTTGCGGTAGGCCAGCGCCTGCTGAAGAGACGTGCCTCCGTCCATTTCGTGGTTGCCAATGACGTGGTATTTCGGACCGGTATGGGCTTTCCAGATTGCAAAAGCCGGTGCGTATTTTTCGGCCGGAGTTAGAAAATCACCCAGCTCGATGATGAAGTCGGGTCGGGCCGTTTTCATGCTGTCCATAAAGGCCGTTAAGCGGGCTTCTCCATCGTGCATGGTTGGGATGTGCGCATCCGTAAATACACCGAATTTTACCCGTTGAACGGATTTTTTTTGGGCGATCGAAAAGCTCGTTACCAGACAAGTTATGGTGAGTAAAAAGAGGTGTTTCATAAGGCCGAAAAGAGGGATCAGAGCTTGATGAAAATCTTTTTTCGGTAGAGTATATACGCCGGAATGAAATTGACGGCTACAAAAAGCAAGGCATAAAGCATGCTGCCGAAGCGGGGGTCAAACCCCAGGTTGGTAAGGGCCGAAACGCCGTGCTCGTTCAGGGTTCTTGCGCCAAATTTCAGGTAGTAGAAAAGAATCGAAAGCAAATCGCCCATGACGTATACCGCAATGGCGTTGGCCCCGAAAATAAGGCCCATTTTAGTGCCATTGGTGCGACCCAGGATATCGACCAGAAAATAAACTGCTCCCAACAACAGGGCCGCAAAACCGGAGGTAATCAGTACAAAAGAACTTGTCCAGAGGTTCTCATTGCAAGGAAAAATCAGGTTCCACCAGTAACCGGCTATGGCCGTAAACAACCCAATGGTCATCAGGTACGCCACATTTTCCAGCCGCGACAGATCGCTGATCAACAGCCGACCGGCCAATAAGCCGGTTATTCCGGAAACGGCCGATGGAAAGGTGCTGAGAATACTTTCGGGGTCCCAGGTGCCCTGCCACATGCGTCCTGGCAGGTACTGGTTGTCAAACCAGGCCACCAGGTTAGCTCCCGGCTCCAGCATGACTTTGCCGTAGCCCGGCGTCGGAATCTGCGTCAGCGCGAGCCAGTAAGCAACGAGCGTCAGCATGCCTATCCAGGCTTGTTGTTTCCAGTTGGTATTCAGGTAGATGAAGGAGCAGATCAGGAAGACGAAGGCAATGCGGTGCAGGGTGCCGGTCCAGCGAACGTTGGCAAAATCAAAGGTGGGCAGCAAATTAAGAAACATGCCTACGGCAAAGATTTTGACCGACCGAACGATGATCTTTTGGTACAGATCGCCCTTGGGCGCTCCGCTGGCCAGCCGCTTCGAATAAGCGAATACGATGGAAATGCCGATGATGAACAGAAAGAGCGGAGCAATCAGATCGGTAAAAGACAAACCGTTCCAACGGGTGTGTTGCAAGGGAGGGTAGACATGGTCGCCATCGCCCGGAAAGTTGACCAGCAACATGGCGGCAATGGTAAAGCCGCGTAGCGCATCGAGTGAAATCAACCGGTTCGGCGCCGGTTTTAACTCATCGGCGCGCGCTGTTGCTTTGTTCATCGGTGAAAACATCGAAGCGGAGTTGAAAAAGTCTTTTAATCCAGTAGTATTTTTACTACTCAATTCTGTATTATTAAGGCTACTTAACAGACCCCTTCATGCGTAACTTTTTTTGTCTCACGGCTTTACTTGCTGTTGTATTTTTTTTAAATGGATGTAAATCATCCAAAGACGAAGCCAAAGAAATCGCCGTAACCTGGGAATTGGTAAGCAATTTTACCGATGTTGAAAACGGTTTCGAAGCCCGCTTTAATTTGGTCAATAACAGCGACATAGCGCTCAATGATAAAAACTGGGCTCTATTCTTCAGCATGTCCCCCCGGCCTATTTTGGCCAACAAAACCCCGCAACCGGCCACGGTACAGCACATAAACGGCGACTGGTATAAAATGACCCCCAATCCGGGGTTTGCGCTGGCAAGTGGCGGGTCAGCGGAGGTCCGGTATTCGGGCACCGAAGCGGTGATCAAACTGACGGATGCACCGATGGGGCTTTATTTTGTTTTTTACGACAAAGATGGGAAGGAGGAAAACATTGTTCAGGTTGCTAATTACCAGGCACTCCCGTTTGCCAGAAAAGAGCAGCAATTGCGCGGGAAAGCAGATTTGTTACCGCTGCATACGGCGGCCAAACGGTACCAGGATAACCTGGCGATGAATTTGCTGGCGGCTGATCAGTTGCAGAAAATTGTGCCGTCGCCCGTTAAAATGACTGCCGGAGCAGGGACGTTGAATCTTGATAAAAACGTTACGATTTATTGCGGAAAAGGCCTGGAAAACGAAGCCAAATTGCTGAGCCAGAAGCTGAAAACCGTAACCGGCGTGGAGTTTTCGTTGAAAGACTCGGCCCCGACTGGCAAGGCTATTTCGTTGCAGACCGGAGCGATTTCGGTGAACGGTATTGCGAAAGAAGCGTACAAGCTGGGCATTGACGGCAACGGCGTGGTGATCACCGGCAGTGATGCCGCTGGGGTTTTTTACGGCATTCAGAGCTTGCTGGCGCTGGTACCCACCGAAAGCTATTTGAAACCATCGGCCAGCGTTGCTCTTGGTTTTGTGCAAATTGAAGACGCTCCGCGTTTTCAATTTCGGAGCATGCACCTGGATGTGAGCCGGAATTTTCAGACCAAAGAAACCGTGCTGCGGTGGCTGGATTTGCTGGCGTTTTACAAGATTAACCACTTCCTGTTTTACACGACCGAAGACGAAGGCTGGCGGCTCGAAATTGACGGATTGCCGGAGCTGACTCAGGTGGGCGCGCAGCGCGAGCACGCACCGGGCGGAATGGCTGATCCCGTTTTGCACCCCTCTTACGGTTCCGGGCCGAAAGCGTACGAGGAGGGCAAATACGGCAGCGGTTTTTACACCAAAGCTGATTTTATCGAAATTCTGAAATACGCCAACGAGCGCCATATCAAGGTGATTCCGGAGCTGAATTTTCCCGGCCACGCCCGGGCGGCCATCAAATCGATGGAAGCGCGGTACAATCGGCTCATGAAAGAAGGCAAGGAAAAAGAAGCGAACGAATACCGGTTGATCGACCCCGACGACAAATCGGTTTACCTGTCGGCGCAGGGCTACAAGGACAACGTGGTCAGTGTGGCCCGCGAATCGACCTACCATTTTTACGAAAAAGTGGTCGACGAAATCACCAAAATGTACGCCGAAGCCGGGCTAAAACTGGATACGTTCCACGCGGGTGGGGATGAAGTGGCCGAAGGGGCCTGGACAAAATCGCCCCAGGCGGCTCAACTGCTGAAGGAGAATCCATCGGTGAAAGATCCCAAGAACTTGCAATCGTACTTTTTCGGCAGGCTGCTGAAGCGGCTTGAAAAACGAAATCTGACGATCCACGGCTGGGAGGAAGTAGCATTGATCAAATCGCCGGAGGGCAAATACCTGCCGAATCCGGAGTTTGTGGGCAAGAAAGTGGTGCCGTACATCTGGAATAACATCTACGATCTCGATCTGGGTAATCGCCTGGCCAACGCGGGGTATCCGGTGGTGCTGTGTAACGTCACCAACTTCTATTTTGACCTGGCTTACAACAACGATCCGCAGGAGCCGGGGCTGTATTGGGGAGGCTTTGTCGATACCAAAGCAAACTGGACCTTTGCGCCGTTCGATATGTTCAAAACCACCTACCGGACTTCGATGGGCCAACCGCTGAATTTTGCCGGTCGGGAAAAAATGAAACCGGAAGCGCGTAAGAACGTCATCG
The DNA here is from genome assembly GCF_054780515.1 of Larkinella harenae. Taxonomy (NCBI): domain Bacteria; kingdom Pseudomonadati; phylum Bacteroidota; class Cytophagia; order Cytophagales; family Spirosomataceae; genus Larkinella; species Larkinella harenae. The sequence continues at coordinate 2,478,465 of NZ_BAAGWE010000001.1, forward strand.
GACTGGAGTCGCAACTCTGGTGCGAAACCGTCAAAGGACGGGAAATGATGGAATATTATTCGCTGCCCAAACTGCTCGGATTTGCCGAAAGTGCCTGGGCTGCCGAGCGTTCCTGGGAAACTGTTGAAAACCAGGGGGCGCGCGAAAAAGCTATTCAGACAGGCTGGAACCGCTTTGCCAATTCGCTGGCCCAACGGGAGTTGCCACGTCTGGCCGTGCTCAATGGCGGGTATAATTACCGCCTGCCGCTGCCGGGTGTGATTCTCGAAAACGGGCAGTTGAAAGCCAACATCGAATATCCTGGCCTGAGCATTCGCTACACCACCGACGGTTCGGAGCCAACGGCCCAATCAACCCTGTACACCACGCCGGTGAATGTTTCGGGCAAGGTGAAATTGAAAAGTTTCGATGCCGCCGGACGGTCCAGTCGAACGGCGACGCCAGATGATGTAAAATAAGGTAGCTGAGGCCGGGAAACCGGCCTCACTTTGTTAGAAACAAAACGATTTACAATGAAGTCGAATCCCCTGATTGTCATTCTGATTTTCCTTATTTTTTTTGTTATCTCCTTCTTAACCAACATTCTGGGGCCCATCATTCCGGATATTATCACCAGCTTTAATCTAAGCATTGGACTGGCGGGTTTTCTGCCGTTTGCGTTTTTTGTTGCGTACGGGGTCATGTCGATTCCGTCAGGAATTCTGGTGGAGAAATACCGCGAAAAACCGGTGTTGCTGAGTGCGTTTTTTCTGGCCTTTTCCGGCGCTTTGCTGTTTGCCCTGATTCCCAGCTTTTCGATTGCCCTGTTTTCTCTGTTCCTGATTGGATTGGGTATGGCCATGCTCCAGGTGGTGATCAATCCGCTGCTGCGCGTGGCCGGGGGCGAAGCGCAGTTTGCCTTCAACTCCGTGATGGCTCAGCTATTTTTCGGCGCGGCTTCGTTTCTGAGTCCGTTGTTGTACAGTTACTTAGTGAGCAATGTTCACGCGGGTCGTTCGTCGGGACTGGTTGCGGTTTTTGATCAACTGGTGCCCGAAAACCTGAAGTGGGTGTCGTTGTACTGGGTGTTTGCAGTAACGGCCTTGCTGATGGTGGTGGTTATTTACTTTGTACGCTTTCCGAAAGTTGAATTGAAGGAAGACGAACGGATTGATACTGGAAAAGCCTTTAAAGATTTGCTGGGGAACAAAACCGTCTGGCTGTTTTTTGCCGGTATTTTCTCCTACGTCGGAACGGAGCAGGGCATAGCCAACTGGACCTCGCAGTTCCTGCAAACCTACCACGGCGTCGATCCGGCCACGACGGGTGCGTCTGTTATTGCCTATTTCTGGGGCTTGCTGACCATCGGTTGTCTGCTGGGTTTGCTGTTGTTAAAAATCTTTGACAGCCGCCGGGTGCTGATGCTGTTTGCCGCCGGGGCCATTGTCTCGCTGCTGTCCGGCCTGTTTGGGCCGGTGGACATGGCGATCTACGCCTTTCCGATGACCGGTTTTTTTGCTTCCGTCATGTGGTCGATTGTGGTTTCCCTGGCGCTCAACTCGGTGCCGCACCACCACGGAACGTTCTCCGGGATTCTCTGTACCGGCATTGCGGGCGGGGCCGTGGTGCCGCTCATTGTGGGTGGCCTGGCCGAATTGCTCGGTTTACGGTTGGCCATGTTGTTCCTGCTGCTTACCTTGGGGTATATTTTCAGCATCGGAATCTGGGCGCGGCCACTGGTGAACAACGCCACCGTGAAGAGCTGGAAAGAGCTTTTTGCGTAAATTCACATTGTTTCGCGGAAATTATGAACGTGGAGCCAAGTTCTGCTTGACTCAAAAAGAACTCGGTCAAACGCTGCGAAACACCCATTACAGGTTATGTATAAAATCATCCTTTTGATCGACTTTGCCGAAGATTACAGCAAAAGCCTGTTGAAAGGGGTGACCACGTATTCCCGCGAGCATGGGCCCTGGGTGTTTTGCCGAATGCCCCTTTTTTACCGCGAAACCATTGGTATCAAAGGCATTTTGCAATGGGCGAAGGAATGGGAAGCCGACGGAATTATCGGGCAGTTTTACAACGACAACGAAGTCTCCGAGTTTATTCAGGCTGGAATAGCGGTGATTGCGCAGGATTTCAAAGAGCGATTCGATGAGATTCCGAACATCACCGGAGCTTACCGCGAAGCCGGGGCGATGGCCGCCGATTATTACCTGAAAAAAGGGTTTACTCAGTTTGCATTTTACGGGTTCAAAGACATCGTCTGGTCGCGGGAGCGGGCCGAGGGTTTTGAAACGCACATCAAAAAGGCGGGCTATGCGGTGCATACCTTTGAGCATACTAAGGCACAATCCAGCGAATTATGGTATTATAAGCCCAGCGCACTGAGCCAATGGCTGCAATCCCTGCCAAAACCGATTGCCATTTTGGCGTGCGACGACCGCCAGGGACAGCACATTACGGAAGCCTGCCGCCAAACCGGAATTCGGATTCCGGAGGAAGTAGCTGTGCTGGGCGTCGATAACGACGAAACCATTTGCGAGTTATCGGATCCACCGCTGTCGAGCATTGCGCTGGATGCGGAAAAAGGGGGGTACGATTCGGCAAAGCTGCTTGATCAGATGATCCGAACCGGGGTAGCGGGTTTTTACGACATCGTGGTTAAACCCATGCAAATCGTGACGCGTCATTCCACCGATATTTATGCCACCAACGACCACTACATTGCGTCCTCGCTGAAGTACATTCATCAGAATATTGATAAAAACCTGCAAGTAGAGGAGGTGGTCAGGCAAGTGCCTTTGTCGCGACGGGCGCTGGAAAAACGGTTTTTGACCATTACAGGTTACCCCATTTACAAATACATCTTTAACCTGCGCATCGAGAAATTTACCCAGAAATTGCTCGAAACCGACATGACGGTTTTTGAAATCGCACTCGACATGGGGCTGACCGACAGCAAGAACATCGCGCGCCAGTTCCGGCAGGTGAAAGGTTGCACCCCCATTGAATTCCGAAACCGCTACCTGGCGGGGAAATGAAAAGCGAAGTGGAATGACGATTTACGGTATACGGTTTTCAGTGTACGGTAGCTTTGTTAGAGCCCTAAACTCCGTGAAAAGAGCTTTATATCTATTTCATAATCGTAATCAGAGCCACCGTAAACGCTATTCCTGTTTCAACAACCACACGTCCGAGATTTTCGAGCGTTTCCGCCAGTTCAGGTGCGACTCTTCGGGTTCGTCGAAAGTGACGGAAAGGCGACCGTCCTGCGTGAGCGACAGCGGCACAATCCACTCTTTGAATGTTTCCAGTTCTTTGTGGTAAACCGTCGGATGAATGCGTTGGCCATCGACCCGTAGCAACGCATCGCCTTCACCCGCAACGCGGATAATGTAGCGAGCGCCGGGGTCGAGGTTGTCGTACTCCAACGTGGGGTTGTTCTGAAACGTCTGCGTTGAAAGGCGCGCGCGGCTGGAACCGTTGTCCCACCAGGCGATGTCAGTGGCATCTTCGGAAATTGTTTTAACCCGCGGACTTTTGCTGCCACTGGAAACATCATCGTAAAAACTGCCCAAGCCGGGGTCCTCCCAGTTGCCGATCACCGATAGCCGTTTCAGCTTTTCTTCCGGCGTTTTCATCGCCCGAACTTTCTGGAATTCGTCGGCCAGCCACCAGCGGTTGTTGAGCGGATAGTCGACAAAATCGAGCAGACAACCGCGTTCTGGCCCTTTTGCGCGGTATTTCGGAACGCTGGTCTGCAAACCGATGGATGCGAACAAATCAGCACACAACGTTTCAATTTTTTTTCGCAATTCGGGCGAAACAGGTTTCGTGTCGGCCCGGTTGATGGTTGCTAGCGCCTGGGTCATCGCTTTTTCCAAATCCGCTTCGCGGGCGGTGGTCAGGATAGAATTGGCTTCTTTTTCAAGTCCTTGTTCGTAAATCAGCCGACGGCGCGTGTAGGCGTCGTAATAAGCGCGCAACAGCAGCATTTGCCAGCGCCAGTTGGCTTTCAGTTGTGGCTGAGTGGCTTCCAGATTTTTCCAGAATGCCAATGTGGCTTCTACGCCCCCGTTCTGGGCCAGGGGGCCTTTCCAGTTGTTCTCGAGGGCCAGAATGCCGTCAGCCGCTGCGTTTTCGAGTGGCCAGCCAAAGAAAAACCGGGTGTATTCGTTCAGAATTTCGTTGACGTTCTTGGTCGGGTCCCAACCCCGCATACTCCAGACAGCCTTGTTGATATCGTCGTGGCACCCATCGGAATACGATACAAAACCGTCGGTGAACGGGGCATATTTGCCGTGGATTTCCGCAAAGAAGAACGGACGCGGGTTGATGGCCTCGCGACCTAGCGTCAAGGCATACGCCTGGTCCCAGCGCTCAACCGGAAACTCGCAACGGACGTTGTGTGTAATGTCGGGATATTCGCGGTGCTGGTAGTTTTTGGGCAGACGGTACCGGGTCTCGGCCATTGGGGGGCTGCTCGGCCCCGATACCACGCCCTGCAACCAGCTGGGTTTGTATTCGGTCAGGTAACGATAAAAGTAGTCGATTTGCTCGGTATCAAATCCTTGGAGCGAAATCCAGATTTTGGCTTTGGGGTGGTGTTGAACCAGTTTGCCGTGCAGGTCTTTGAGAAATGCCATCACCTCGCGCGGATGGTTGTCGCCGGGATCGCCCCCGGGGAAGAAAATATGATCCAGGCGGGGACAGGCACGGTAAAAATCTTCGTGCCGCTGGAGTTCCGCCTTTCGTTTGGTTTCATCGGTCAGCTCAAATGTGGCCGGCGTCCAGACCCAGTAGTCCATGTCATATTTCTGACAAAGTTCGCTCATGCGAATCTGCATTTCTTTCGGCGCAACCGGAAAGTGTGGACTTTTGGCTTCGCCTTCATGAAAGGGAATGCCTTCCACCGCGTTGGAGCCGAAAATGGTGAGGTCGCGGTAATACTGCTCAAACTGCGCAACCGTCCAGGCATCGTAGGAGTTGGCGGTGGTCCGATAGCCCAGCTGATGACCGCGAATCGGATACGCCGGTGCCGTTGCCACCTCGACCGGTCCGGCTAGTTCCAGCTGTTTGGAATCCATTTTCAAATTCCGCAGCAACCAGCCCGAACCAAACAGAATACCGCGGGCATCGGCCCCCAGAATCCAGAGCGTATTGCCCTCCGAGACGATTCGAAAGCCTTCCGGTTTCTGCTCGGGTGCATGGGCGATGGTTCGGTGAGGAACGGTTTTTCCGGCCAGGTCTTTATCCGAAGCCAGCGCCAGGGCAATCGTGACGGTTTTGGCGTTGGGCCAGTTCGGCACCTGCTTCAACGTTGTGTTGGTGCGTTTCGCGATTTCTTCCGTCAACATCTGGGGCGCCGTTGTCCGCATTGGAGCCGGAACAGAAGGCGACACCAGAATAACCGCGTTTTTCAGGTTGATGGGCTGCGCGTTAAGGTGTACCGTAACAAGTACGAGTAGGAGGATAGTTAAAAAACGATAAGTCATTGGGTTAGGGGAGAGGAGTTGTTTGGCAGCGTTAATCAGAAAATCTCTGGTTAACCGCCGGGCGGCCCCGCCTGATAGGCCAAGGATCAACTTTGTGTAACAACCCGTTGAATTTTGCGAATGGCTTCGGCAAAGGATTTCATGTCATCCCGACTGCCCAGCATGGCGTGCTGAAAAATCCAGACTGCTTCCTCGCTACAGGCCCGTTCGGCGACGGGGCAATGGACCAAGGTGTAGTCTACCGATTCTGGAATAGCGTAACACATGAAGTTCTTGTTTTGAAAAACCGGCTGTTTGTAGAGCGGGTGCGGATAACCCGTCGAACAGGGAACCCCTTCAGCGGCCAGCCGGGCCACAAAATCTTTGCGGGAAAGTTGTCCGAACGCTGCGGCATCGTACTTGAACATGTAGAGGTGGTAGCAATGTCGTACTTCATCCTCACCCTGGCTCAGGGGCGTGATACCGTCGATGTTGGTTAGTAATTCGCTTAGATACAGGCCATTGTTGTTTCGCGAAACCGTTTGGTCTTCCAGGCGGTTGAGTTGCTGAGACAAGAGAATGGCCTGCATTTGGGTGATGCGGTAATTGCAGCCGGGGTTGAAATGGTCGTACCACTGGTGACCTTCCATCCGCCCCACGTTGCGCAGTGATGCCATCATCCGGTACAGCTTCTCGTCGTTGGTTACCACAATACCGCCTTCGCCACTCGTCAGGTTTTTGGACGATTGAAAACTGAAGCTTCCGGCATCACCAATGGAGCCGAGCTTACGCCCTTTGTACTCGGCGCCGTGCGCGTGCGCGGCATCTTCGATAACTTTCAGGTTATTCCGGCGGGCAATATCCATAATAGCGTCCATGTCGCAGGCCAGCCCGGCAAAATGAACGGGAATAATTACTTTGGTCCGCTCCGTAATGGCGGCTTCGATGGCGTTCGGATCAAGGTTGTAGGTTTCGGGATCAATGTCCACAAAAACCGGCACGCAGTTGACTTCCAGAACCGTAGAAGCCGTTGCAATAAACGTGTAGGGCGGCACGATCACTTCGTCGCCGGGCTTTACTCCGCAAGCCATCAGGGCCAGCCGAAGCGAAACCGAACCGTTGACGCAGGTAACGGCGTACTTAGTACCGCAATAGGCCGCAAACTCCTGTTCGAAAGCCGCCACATAATCTCCGCAGTCGGGGTTGCCCCAGCGTCCGCTCCGCACCACCTCGGCGACGGCCTGTACGTCGGTTTCATCGTAAATGGGCCAGGGGAAGGTTTTTTGAACGGCTTTTTCGCCACCGTCGATGGCCAGAAGGTCACTCGCTATTGTTTTTTTCATGTTGGTCGGGGATCGGGCCGGAAATACGATTGAGAAGTTTGCAGGGCATGAATTCATCAACCGAAAACCGTATGCTGGCTTTGGTACAGTACGATCAGCAGCGAGTTTCAGGCTATTGGATCGTTGTAAAATTTCTGACGAATAGCCCGTTTTGCGCCCTGAAACGTATTACGCCCAAACCCTTATACCATTATGAATACCAAGTCATTATATGGCAGTTTGCTCGTCGCAGGCATGGCGATGGGAACGGCCTGGGCCATCCGTGGCCAGTTTGGGCACGAACAGGGAGCCGCCTGGGCGGGTGCCATTGGTTCATTGGCCGTCTTGCTGGTGTCCAAACGGGGCGATTGGTACGCCCGGGTGTTTCGTGTCGCCCTGGCCGGTGCCATTGGCTGGGGAATCGGTGGCATTATGAGCTACGGCGTGGTGGTTGGCTATGGTCGCGGCAACGATTTTGTGAATGTGTATTATGGGTTGCTGATGCTGTTTGTGATTGGTGGGTTGTATGGTTTTATCGGGGGCGGTTTGTTCGGACTGGCCCTGGCCGACTCGCCCAAAAAGCGCGTCCGCTGGAATCAGCTTATGGTGGAGATGGTGACTGGCGCGGTGATTACCTATTTTTTTCTGATTGAAGAATGGAGCTGGCTGATGACGCCCCCGCGTTCGGAAATGTGGGCCGCCTGTTTGGGAATGGCCCTGGCACTGACCTGGTTTCTGTACCGTACCGAGCAATATTCGGCCTTGCGGGTAGCGGTTTTTGCCGGCCTGGGGGGCGGTTTTGGATTTGCCTTTGGCAATTTTTTGCAGGTAATGGGCAACGTCGCTCAGATCAAGTTTAATTTCTGGAACGTTATGGAATATACCCTGGGTTTCTGCGGGGGGGTGGGGATGGCCTATGGTACATTTACCTCAACCTGGGAACCCGTGGAAGACCGGCAACAGCGCAGCAGCGTCTGGTTCCCGCTTCTGGTGCTGACCCTGTTTATTCCGTTTGTGGTCTGGGACCAAACCTTTACGTGGAAAAAGCTACAGGAAACGTATTCCCAGCTAGTTTTCGGTGACATTCAGAACCTGGTTCGCAGCGTTCAGTTGCTTGCACTGGCTTTGATTCTGCTCACCAGTACGGTCTGGTTTGTATGGTTCTATCGAAACAAACCGACGAAATTGGTCAATTACGATTACCGTGAAATCCGGACGTTTTTTATCGGGCACTTGGGATTATACACGGTCCTGAGTTTTTTGACAACCGGTGCGTTGCTGAGCACCTACCGAATCGAGCAATATTTATATGCGGTTAATCTGCTGGTGATTTCGGTGCTCATGGGCCGCGCCAAGCCGGATTTTGCCGGGCGAGGTCTGTATGCCAAACGGTGGGCAATGGGGTTCGCTCTGGTCCTGGTATTCATGGCGCTCATCACGCTGGTAGCCATCAATTCCCACGGTGAACTGAAGGGCGCAAATCGGCGGTTTGAATAAGGCAGAGGTAGCCGAAAAGGAGGGCGGCAGATCTGTTTGTGAGCAAGCGCGCTTGTCTTTTATCGCTTCAGGTCCCGGGGCAAATACCCGAATTTTTTCTTGAAAGCAACCGTAAAATGCTGGTGATTTTTGTAACCGATCAGGTTGGATACTTCGGCGATGGTTTCAAATCGGCCATCCAGGATAAGTTCTTTGGCCTGTTCCATTCGCTGGTCGGTCAGGTAGCCGAAAACCGTGGCCTGAAATAATTCCTTAAAGCCTTCCTGGAGTTTCGTGCGATTTAGCCCCACCATTCGGGCCATTTGTTCAATGGAATACGGGTTGGTGAGGTTTTGATCCAGCAGCGCTTTCACTTCGTAGAGTTTGTCCACGTCGTTTTTCTTTAAGCTCAGTTGCGTGGCTTTATCGGCCGTGATCTGATCAATTTGCAGCGTAAGCAGTTCGCAGATTTTGGCCTCCAGAAATATTCGCTTCAGGGTTCCGGCGTACGTGCACGTGCGCATATCGGCCAGAATTTCCTTCATACGGGGCGTAATCGGAAAACTTCGGTTGCCCATGAGGGCGGGTTGATTTTTTTCGATCTTCTCCCCAAACTCACCCAGCAATTCGAGGTCCTGATGGAACAGCTGGCGCAGGTAATCGAGTGATAATTCAATTTCAACGCTCGCAGCCAGCGACGTTTTAAAGTACGTAAGATTCCCGTTGAGAACCGGGTAGAAAAGCAACGAATGCTGACCGGTGGTAATGTGCGTTTCCGGCTCAAAACGGTCCCGGGGTTCGTACAGACAGCCGCCGGTGGTGAGTTCAAAATGCATTTGCAGGTACGGAAAGTCGCTTTCGATGAACTGCGTAAAGCTGCTTTCGTGCTCAACCTGAAACATCGCCATGTAAATACCATTGAGATGAATCCGGTGTGAGCGGGCGTAAATACCGGGATACGTCGCTTCGCCTTTGTATTCACTCATTCCAATTTCAGCCGGAACGTTATACCCATCGGTATACTCCCGGACATGCTGGAATTCGAGAAGGTCGCCTGATTTAAATACAATTTTCATAAAATTCTGCTTCTGGCGTCATCAATATTGCAAATGACGTTAGTTTCCGCCCACAATTAACGGCTACTTTTGCCAATTATTAAGAATTAGTCTTAATAATTCAAAGATAATGATCGCTACTTTATTGACAGACAATGAGTAAAAGATTTTTCTTCCTCCTTCTTTTGCTTATTGCTCACATCGCTGCTGCACAAACGCGCTTGACCGATTGGAGAGGAACGGTTCGGACTGTGAAAGGGGAGGCTTTGCCCGGGGCCACAGTCCGTATTGTGGAATTACAAAAATACACCACAACGGATACGGACGGAGGTTTTGTGTTTTCTGGGGTGACGGCGGGAAATTACCGAATTCAGGTCACTTATATGGGCTACCGGCCCTTGCAGCAGGAAGTGAATTCAGGGGGTCAGAAAGCGATTCGTTTGAATCTGGTCCTGGAAGAAGAAAGCAGCGAGTTATCGGAAGTGCAGGTTCGGGGCAAATCGGAAACCCAGCAGGCGAAGGAACTTCCCATCAAAGCAGAAATCATCAACGCCAAAGCCATTCAGGAACAGCCGTCTACGCTGGTTGAGTTGATGAATCGTTCGGCGGGTATCCGCATTCGGCAAACGGGAGGACTGGGGTCCAACGCCGGATTGATGATGAACGGTTTTCAGGACCGGGCCATCAAAAATTTCAAGGACGGTATTCCGCTGGATTACCTGGGAGCCGGTTATAACATTGGGCTGGTTCCGGTCAACATGCTCGAACGGGTTGAAGTTTATAAAGGCGTGTTGCCAACCGGACTGGGGGCTGATGCGCTGGGCGGGGCCGTCAACATGGTGACCAAGAAATCGCTCTACCGCTACGCCGAAGCTTCCTACGAAATTGCGTCGTTCAATACGCACCGGGCGTCGCTCAACGTATTTTATTCCGACACCACCCGCAAGTATTTCGTAGGGGCCGATGCTTTTATAAACCGTTCTGACAACAATTATAAAGTTAATGTAACCGTAACCGACCTCGAAACAGCGGCTCGCAGCAATGCTACCGTACGGTTGTTTCACAACCGGTTTACCAACTATTACGCCGAAGCGTACGGCGGAGTTGCCAATACCCGCTGGGCCGACGAACTGCGCCTGGGTGTGACCTGGTTCCGGATCGACCGGCAAAATCAGTACGGATCGACCATGGCACAACCGTTTGGGGCCTCGGTGAGTCAGCAATATTCGGTTATTCCGACGCTGCGGTACCGCAAAACGTTTCGGAAAGTTAGCGTCGATCAGTTCCTGACGGCTAGCACGATTCACGTTGCGCAGGTCGACACGGCCCGCGGAATTTACGACTGGTACGGTAATTTCCGCCCCAGCCCGTCGCGCAACGGAGAAGCTTCCACGCGCGGTTCGCTGGCCAACATCGGTTTTTCGTACTTCACCGCCCGAACCAATCTGGCGTACCAGTTGAATAACAGCAATAAGCTGGAATTGAACATTGTATCGGCCAAGATGACCCGCCAAGGCAATGACCCGCTGGGCCTTACGTTCAAAAGTGGCGTGGATATTCTGGCACCGACGGCCCACTACTACAAGCTGATTTCGGCTCTGGGGCTGGAATCTAAATGGTTGGACGACCGGCTCGCCAATACCCTGATTGCCAAGTTTTATCACTCCAGCGTTCGCGCAACGGACACCGATTATTACGGAGCTGAACTGCCACGCTCGTCAACCAGTAACCGGTTGGGCGTGGCCGAAGCCGTCAAGTTTTCGGTAAGTGCCCATTCGTTCGTTCGGGCGTCGGCGGAGGTGGCTACGCGGTTGCCGGAACAGGACGAACTCTTTGGCGACGGGAATTTTCACCGCTCCAATTTTGAACTAAAGCCCGAACGGAGTACGAACTTCAACCTGGGTTTCCGCACCGAAAAACCGGGGCGTTATACCGTGGAGCTGAACACCTTTTACCGCATTACCCGGGATTTGATTCTGCGCGTTCCGATTGATATCTTTTTCACGCAGAACCAGAACGTAAACAACGTGCGGGGGCTGGGCGTGGAGGCCGATGCCGGTTTGTCGCTGACGCGCTGGCTGCGGGCGAATGGGAATTTTACCTGGCAGGATTTCCGGCTGTTTGCGACCAATAACCAGAATCTGGAAGGATCGCGCTTACGCAACACGCCATACTTTTTCGCTAACCTGGGATTTAACGCCACCTTGCCGCGGGTGTTTGCGGGCCACGACCGGCTGAACATGTATTATTACTTCATGTTTGTCCGGGAATACTACCTCGATTACATCCCGAAAGCACTGGAACCGTCGGGCTTTCTGGGGTTGTGGGGGCGGGCCCGCTTCGACGCGCCAAACATCATTCCCAACCAGCAACTGCATTCGTTAGGACTCACTTATAACCCGGTGAATGACCGGTTTTCGATTGGTTTGCAACTTAAAAATATCTTCGACAAACCCGTGTACGACAACTTCCGGATTCAGAACGCCGGTCGGAGTATCCATTTGAAACTGAATTACATCCTGAAATAAATCGCTTACTTATATTGAACCAAATCATGAAGAAAGTACTCACCCGAATTGCATTTTCCTGCCTGACAATTGGCCTGTTGGTCGGTTGTTCAAAAGACAATACCGACAATACACCAACCCCAACCGAGGAGGCTAAATACGTGTTGATGACCGATGTGGTGCAATTTCAGGCACCGGGCTACCTGACGGCTTTCAGCGGAATGCCTTCCGGAACCATCACCGACATTCAGCCGAAATCCTTGCAGTTGACGCAGGCATTCGGGTTCCGTACGTTTGGAAAATGGCTGTTTAACCGCGCCAATGCAGCGGGTGAAGTAGGCTTGCAAAAATACACCGTAACCGCCGACGGAAGCATGAAGGACGAAGGCTTCATTGCCGGTTCGACGCAGTATCTGGTGGTTTCGGAAACCAGCGGCTATTACCTGGACGAAACCCGGGGAACGCTCAAATTGCAGAAATTCAACCCCACGACCATGCAGCGCACGGGCGAAATCGATCTGTCTTCCCTGCAAAAAGCGGGCGTTGAATACCAGGCCATTGGCAAGCATACCATCGCAGCCAAGGAAGGCAAGCTTTACGCCGGTATTTCGTACGGAACAAAAACGCAGCAGGGCTTTGGCGACGATCTGTACAACTATGTGGAGTTCGCGGTGATCGACATGGCCACCGACAAGCTGGAGAAAACCATCAAGTACGAAGGCCAGCGGGGTATCGGCTGGGGGTCGTCGGGCAACAAAATGTGGACCGTCGGTGATGATGGGGCGCTCTATCTGTACAGCTCCGGCCTGGCCGACGGGTTCACGAACGCGGCTGTCATCCGGATTAAAAAAGGAGAAACAGATTTTGACCGTACCTGGAAATTGAAAGGCACGGATTTTCAGAAATCGACCGCTATCTCGACGGCTCTGGTGAAGGGCGGAAAAATCTACATGGAATTTCCGTCGGAACCGCTCAAAGCCGATTATAGCAACCTGCAGTCAATCATCTGGGAGTATTACGTGGTGGATATGGCAACGATGCAGAAAACAAAAATCGAAGGCATGCCGCTCCACCATTACAGCTTTGCCAATGAACAGGCTATTACCGAAATTGACGGCAAGATTTATTTTTGGGTAAAGAATAAAGACCAGAAAATCGACGGGTATTACGTGCTGGACGGCACCAAGGCCACGCAGGTCTTCAACAACCCGCACGCAGGCTTTACCTGGGGCTTTGCCAAATTGCAGTAGCCAGCTTCCCTCATGACGCGAATCCGGGCGGGATTGGCCCGATCGTTGACGGTTTTTGTAGAAAGCCGGTGGGCAATTGAAGCAGACGAAAGCGCCAATAACGAGTAAATCTTTTACACAATGAGCAACGTAAAAACCATTCAAACCTGGTTCCAGATTCACAAATGGACCAGCCTGATCTGCACGGCTTTTCTGCTGATGCTCTGTCTGACGGGGCTGCCGCTGATTTTCCACGAGGAAATCGAAGAGCTGGAAGGCAAGCAATTGGCCGCGGAGATGCCCGCCAACACGCCCAAAGCAAGCCTGGATAAACTGGTGGAAACGGGGCTGAAGGCGAACCCCACGAAGGTGATGCGGTTTTTGTTCTGGGACGAACACCAGCCCAATACGGTTTCATTGAGTTTGTCGGATTCCGTTGATGCCCCGCCGGACAACTACAAAATCGTCATCATGGACGAACGAACTGCCCAAGTACTTGAAGAACCGAATTACCAGGAAGGATTCATGTACGTGATGCTGCAACTGCACATCGATATGTTCATGGGCATCGGCGGGAAGCTATTTCTGGGTCTGATGGGCATTCTTTTCGTGGTTGCGATCATTTCCGGGATGATGTTGTACGGGCCAATCATGAAACGGTTTGATTTCGGAATGGTCCGGACGGAAAAATCAACGCGGCTAAAATGGCTCGATCTGCACAACCTGCTCGGTGTGGTCACCATTGCCTGGGCAACGGTGGTTGGTTTTACGGGTGTCATCAACACGATGTCAGAAATCGTGCTCGGTCTGTGGCAACTGGGGCAATTGTCGGAAATGACGGCCCCTTACAAAGACGCGGCTCCGCTGACCGGCAAGCTCAGCTCGCTGGATCAGGCGTTTGCGGTAGCCCGGAAAGCCGATCCCGACATGGAGCCGTACCTGGCGGCCTATCCGGGCACCGGATTTAGCAGCAAACATCACTACGCTATCTTCGCTAAAGGTAAAACGCCCCTGACCGAGCGGTTGATCCGGCCCGCGCTGGTAGACGCCAAAACCGGTAAGCTGACCGACATGCGCAGTATGCCCTGGTATGTCAACGCGCTGTTTATTTCACAACCGCTGCACTTCGGTGATTACGGTGGTTTACCCCTGAAGATCATCTGGGCTATTTTCGACATCATCACCATTGTGGTGCTTGGTAGTGGCCTGTATCTGTGGTTTGCCCGCAACAAAGCCACGAAAGCCAAAATTGCCCGGTTGGAAAAGTCTCAGATGGCGAAGAGTACCCAGAAAATGGAAGAGTCCGAGATTTTGACGCTCAGCGAGCAGAAAGGAGAGGGTTATGAATCGTAGTTTCTGGCATATCTGGATTATTCCGCTGGTGCTGGCCCTGCTGAGCATGATTGGTTTGATTGCCGCGCTGGTCGGCGACGGGATGATGGATTTCGTTTCGTGGCTGACACTGGGCATTCCGCTGGTGGTCATTGGCTGGTTTGTCAGCCGTCCGCAGGGGCCAAAGCGAAAACGCTAGAGTCTGGTTGATGCATTATAGTACTTAGTGCCAACGATTAAAAACCGTTGGCACTGATTTTTTTGAAGGGGCTAGATGGGCGAAGTAGTGGAAGAACTGGTCGATGCAGTTTTGGAGTTACCCGATCCTCACCCGATTGGGAGATTGAAACGGGTTTCTGCACATTGACAATTTCATTCCGACCACACGACAGAAAATTCTGAAAAGGGGACTAATTCTCCTGATTATTTTGGCCCTATATTTGTCTGAGAAAACAGAAAAGGGGGCAGGTTTGGAAGTTGGTAAAAGAACGTTAGAAAAACTGATTGGCAATCCGGAAGAATATTCGCTTGAAGGGCGAATATTTAATTTCGTCTGCGTCATCACCATTCTGGTGATGGGATACAATGTCGTGTTCAGTTTTCTGGTCGGGTTACCACAAACCGGCTGGATCTGCCTGGGGCTTTTTCTAATCGGCTTTTACATTTACTACCTGGCCCGGTTTCAGAACAAATTTGTGCTGGCCCTGACGATTGCCGGAATTGTGGTGAGTGTCATGTTTGGGTTAGGCTTTTTTTACAGCTCCGGGATGATTGGCTCGTCGCTGCTTACGTTTACCATCATCCTGTTTCTGCTGCTGATTACAGCCCCTTCCCGGCATTTGGTATACTGGGCGGTATTCAATACGTTGCTGGTATTCGGCCTTTTAACGGTTGAGTATCTCTACCCTGAATCCGTAGTTGAATTCTACCCGAATCGGTTGGCCCAAACGATTGATCAGGCGTCGACCTACCTGATCAACGTCCTTTTTCTCTATTTTGGCACGCTCTTTTTCACCAGAGCGTATAAGCTGGAACAGAAACGGGTGGAGGAGCGGTCGGTGGTGCTGGAGCGGCTGAATCAAGAGAAAGACAAACTGTTTTCCATTGTTTCGCACGACTTACGCTCCCCGCTGGCTTCAGTGCAGCAGTATTTCCAAGTGCTGAAAGCGGTTGAGCTGGATTCGGAGGAGCGAAAAAAGATTGAAGCGGAATTGCTGGACGGTATTAGTCATACGCAGGAAATGCTGTTTAATTTGCTGTCGTGGTCGACTACCCAGATGAAAGGAACAAAGGTTTCGTTGTCGTCGGTAAACATCTACCATTGTCTGGAATCGATCATTGAAATTTATAAACCGCTTGCTTCCAACAAAGACATCCGGCTGGATTTTCGGGTGGATCCATCGCAGCATGTCCTGGCAGATGCGGCCATGCTTCAACTGATAATCCGGAACCTGGTGGGGAACGCGGTTAAATTTACGACCCCTGGCGGTTTGGTTACGATTGCGGCCGGCCGGACCGATAAAAATTACCTGATTACCGTGAAAGACACGGGCCGCGGCATCAACGACGAAGACAAAGAGCACGTTTTCTCGCTCAAAGCGCAGCCAACCTACGGCACCAACAAAGAACGGGGTGTCGGACTAGGGCTTTTCCTCTGCAAAGAATACGCTGAAGCCCAACACGGTGCCCTCTGGTTTGAGAGCCGCGTAGGGGTGGGAACAACCTTTTTCTTACGGTTGCCCGTGGGCGAAAGCGTTTTTTCAAAAGAAATCGTGCAAACCGCTTTTTAACGACCGGTTCCGGGTTTGCTTAAAGTATTGGGCAAAAAAAGCCGGTCCATTTCGATGCGACTTTTTTTCATTTTTTTACGAGTTCCACCCGACGGTTTTGTGCTTTTCCATCTTCTGTGGTATTATCGGCGATCGGTTCTGCGGAGCCGAAACCATTAGAACTCAGTCGTGATTTGTCGATGCCCGCCGAAACAATGGCATTCAGAACGGCCAACGCACGATCCTTCGACAGTTGCAGATTATGAGCATTGTCGCCAGTCGTATCGGTATACCCGTTGATAGCCAGTTTCAGAGCGTTGTCACCCTGTAGCACTTTTACGATTTCGGTAACAGCATCTTTCCCTTCCGGCTTTAGCGTGGCTTTGTCGGTATCAAAATTGATGTGGAGGATGGATTTGCCTTTGTCGTCCAGCTCTTTCTTGATTTCGTCGGATTTGAGGATGCTGATGGTTTGCTTGAATCCTTCGAGCTGAATAATATTCAACTTGCCACTGGCGTTGTTTCCGGTCAACTGGATGTAAACATCACCATCTTTGGGCCGGTGGATTACATAGGTTTTGATCGTTTCTTCCGTGTAGCCGATCGAACCATCTTCACCCAGGTAAGGCGCCTGTGGGCTGTATCTTTTGTATTCATCCGCGGTGATCGTGCCGTCAAAAATTTTGACGCCCCCTACGGCTTTGATGGCTTCGTCGTAGCTTTTCTCAAAAAAAGGAAGTGACCACTCCGTTCCGGATGCTGCTGAGACGTAGGTTTTCCAGACGTGTCCTTCCAGGGGCATCATTTTTCCATCTATCGCAAAAAAAAGCCGGTCAAATTTTCGTTCCACGGGCTTGTTTGTGGCTTCCAACCCGGCCGGGAAACTGAAAAAAGGAAAGTTGCCCAGGTCCTGGTCGGATACGGGAATGTTTTCAATACGAAAGGATGACGCCGATTGATCTGTTTGTGGGGTTGAATGAGCATCGGCCTGCTGATCCGTAGTCGCTTTCGATTCATTTTGCTTTTGTTCTCCTCCGCAGGAAGTCATCAGGGCTACACTGGAAAGAAGACAGATTGCCACTCTAATTTTCATGTTGATACAGGTTGTTGTGCTGAAATGGCCAAAGATAGAAAATGTCGGACAATGACCCCTATTCTGAGGAATTTGTTGGGATGATCTCCGGCTTTTCAGCCACGAAATAAAGCGAGTAAATTTCCGTCATTGAGTGACGGCTGTTGTGTTTGATCCAAAAAAACGCTGCCCATAAAGCCGAAGAGAATAGGCCTGAATTTTCAAGACTATCGCAACGCCTGATTGACCCGCATGACGTAATCCGTCTGAATGACATCGACACCCATCGTGGCGGCTTTCTGGTATTGCTCCGCATTTTCAAAAAAGCCCAGGGCATCCGAAAAGACCCGAATACCGTGGGCGTGAATTTGTTGCACCAGGTCGGTCGTGAGCGACGACCAGCGTACGTCAAACGCGTAGGGGTGCAGGGTTTGGACTTTAACGGCTAGCTCTTCGGGAGTGCGCAGCGAAGGCATCAACCGGGCGCGGGGAGCCACCTGTTTCAATGACATCAGCAATGCATCCGAGCCGTAGAAAACCGCATCGTCCAGCAGCCCAAACGCGGCTAATTCATCAACCAGCGGTTTGGGGGCCACGGCTTTGCAATCCACATACAGGTTGACTTTTCGGGTCTGGCTTTTATTCCAGTCACGCAGTAACTGGCAGACTTCTTTGAGCGTCGGGATGCGTTCGTTCCCATACGCTTCATCAAAGCCTTTTCCGGCCGAGAGCTGTTTTAGCTCGGCCAGGGTGTGGTTTTCGAGCGGTCCCGATCCGCTGGTGGTTCGGTCGAGTTTTCCGTCGTGGAGAATCACCAGTTGTCCGTCCCGCGTGGTTCGCACGTCAATTTCAAGGTAGCTGATCGGCATTTTCAGCACCGCCCGAAACGTTGCGAGCGTGTTTTCGGGTAAGCCGGGCACTGAACCCCGATGAGCGGAGATAAGGGGTTGGGCGATAGCCGGAAACTGGCATACCGCCCAGACGAAAAATACAAAACAATAGCGCATCCGGTTACTTGCTAATTTTCAGCGTGTCTTTCACTTGACCATCCTTATTGTAAACGGTATAGGTCAGCGTTTTGCCGTCGATGTTCATGTGCTGGTAAAAGGGGCCGTTTTTGTACCGAAGTACGGCATAGTCGGCATCCGGCCAGTGCTCATGGTCACTCGGAATGCCGATTGAAATCGTGTAAATCGTGCCTTGTGCCGGGGAGGAGACGGGCTTTTCGGCGAACATCGGTTTGGTGCGCTGGTAGTAGTGAACGTGGCCGCTCATCACCATATCGACGTGATACTGGTCGAACAGGCTGCACCATTCCTTGCGGATATCGGCGTAATCTTCCTCGAAGTTGTAAGGGGGAAAATGAAAGAAGGCAAACTTCCAGTCGGCTTTCGATCGGGCCAGTTGTTCCTTGATCCAGGCCGTTTGTGCTTCAATGGGCGACGTGGCGTCGATCATCAGGAAGAGGGCATTCTGGTACGTAAAGGCGTACGTTTGTTCCGTTGGCACGTCGGCGGTTTTCGGGCCGTTTTTCGG
Source organism: Larkinella harenae (assembly GCF_054780515.1). Taxonomy (NCBI): domain Bacteria; kingdom Pseudomonadati; phylum Bacteroidota; class Cytophagia; order Cytophagales; family Spirosomataceae; genus Larkinella; species Larkinella harenae. The sequence continues at coordinate 2,497,219 of NZ_BAAGWE010000001.1, forward strand.
CAGGCTAAACATCTCCTGGTACATCCAGGCTCCCAAACCGTCCTGGCTGTCGTGATTGCCGGGAATGGGCATCAGCGGTTTTTGCGCAAAAATACCGCCGGAATGGTGCCAGAGCTCATCCCACTCACTGCGGTGTAAACCCGTACTGACCAGGTCGCCGGCAATGGAATAAAAAGCAATTTCGGGGTGTCGGCTGAGGGTCTTCTGGGCCATTGCCCCCCAGTCGGGCGATTTGTGGGTGTCGCCAAACCAGATGAATGAAAAACCTTCGGGCGTCGCAGACTGGGTTTTAAACGTCGCCGGTGCTGACCAGCTACCGATTTTGGAGCCCACGCGGTAGCCGTACGAACGGCCGGGTTTCAGGCCGGAGAGCTGGGCTGTAAACCGGTTCACATACCGATCGTTCTGTAACAAGCGGTCTTCCATCCGAAAAGCCGTTGCGTTTGCGGAGGCTGTATCGGTGGTGCCGACTGGCCAGTATTGCACAAGACCGTCCGAAACCGTTGCCGCCGTTCGCCATTGAATGTCCTGGGTTGTCGACGGATCAGTGCTCCAGGTTTGCAGAATCTGGTCGGGTTGGGGCGATGAGGGGGTGATGGTTTTTCGGAAAGCGCCCACCAGATGAGCTTCGCGTGCGCGGCCCCGAATGGTCTGGATAAGCGTCTGTCCGCGCAGCGATTCCGGTACTTCGGTTAGGGTGAGGTCGCTCCAGTCGTGGTAGGTAAAGGCCCCCAATCGAACGGTACTAAGGGTTTGGTGGGTGGGAAATACGTTGGTAATCTTGACGTTGTTGCCCGGTTTCTGAGCGGCTACACTGACGAAATAAACGGGGCGATGTTTGTCAAAACCGTTGATGCCCAGCTCCACTTTTCCGGCTTCGAACGGTTTTTGCCAGACTTCGTAGGTGTATTCTTCGTTTTTGACAATCAGATCCGTTTTTTTGAAACCGCTGTTTTCCAGCCAGAACGGCAACACTTTCTGGTCCTGATGCCGCATGAGCGACACGGTAACCGGTACATCAACGTCAAACGTCAGGTATTGAGTGGCCAGTACCTTTTTTTCGGGTTCAGTCAGAAATTGAAGCACATACGCCTGGCTAATGGTGTCGAGTTGTGCGGGTTGGAGGGTTTCGTAAAGGCGCGTTACGGCTCCGTCCATGACGTCTTTGACGGTTTGGCCGTTGGTACTGGCATCTTTCTGGCAGGCGGCACTACTAAAGAGGAGACCTAGGCTGAGCGGAATAAGAGGATTAAAAAGCGGGAACTTCATGGGTTGTATTCAAGCGGGGTTAGTGTCTGGCAAGGGCCGAAGCCCCTGCCAGAATTAGGCAAAAGAAATTAAAAGGAACTGGGTTTGAGGAAAACCTCATCGTTGTCGGTGACAAACATGCGGGTGCTTTCGGTGTAGGTACCGCCGTTGGGGGCGGCGTATTTCAGGTCCACATAAAAGGCGCGGTACCCGGAGGCCGGGTAGGTTTCGGAAACGTTGACGCTGGATTTGTTTTTTACGCCCAGGCTCCGGCTGGTCCAGGTTTCGTTCCGGAAATCAGAGTCGGTTGAGTTGGCCGACCAGACGATCACATCAACCAGCGCGTTGGCTGTGGTGCTGACTGCAACGTCAACGCCTTTTTTGGTGCTTGTCGTCTTCCAGGTACAAACAGGGTACGGTTTTTTGGCCATTGTCATTCCAAAAAAAGCCCCCAGCCCTTCAAACGCCGATTTGCCATCGCCCAGGCTGTGGCCCGCGTTCGGAACGTAGTGGATCAGGTTTTGGCCCGGAATGTCGTCGTAGTAATTTTTGATGTTATCAACCACCCAGTATTCGTCGTTGGTGCCCATGAAAATCATCTTGGGCATCGTCAGATTCTTGCGGTACATGTACGGATCGACCATGGTGCTGATGGCCTGGCCGCCCGTTGTGCGGGCGGTTTGCGGAATACCGAGTTTGACGTAATCCTCAATCTGCACACTGTAGTCTTTCCAGACTTTTACCTGATAATCTAGGCTGACGGGCATGTTCAGGATGTCAATAACCATTGGTGCAATAGCAGCCACCCGCTTGTCGCTGGCCCCGGTCAGCCAGGTGGTCCAGCCGCGTTTGGATGCGCCCGACACCACAAACCGGCTGAGGTTGTGGTTGAGCGTTTGCTTCGCGAATTCCTGCGTAGCATCCATTGCCCGTACCGCGCTTTTCACCATCGGGAACAGCAGTGGCCAGCTGTAGTCGCCATCTTTCTTGAAATTGTGAAGGGTGTACGAAATCAGCGCGTCTTCCGTCAGGCCATCGTAAAAAGGCTGGTTGGGCGTTTGCCGCAACAAGGTCACAATTGCTTTGTTTTTCAGCGCAATGCCGGCCAGCCCCTGCACCACTTTGTCGTCTTTCCCTTTGGTATTCCAGTTCGGTTGTTCGTCTTTGTTGGAACCACCGGTGATGAAGAGCAGCGCGCCGTCGTACTTGTTGTCCTGTGGCACCAATACCGTTAGCTGGTGCCGCCAGGTGTGTTCGCGCCATTTCTGCGAGGTTAGCAGCAGATTATACGCTTTGACACCATTCAGATCGAACGAATCTTTCAGCTCCCACTGAAACGATTTATCGCCGTTGTTCAGGTAGGTCTGAAGGGCATTTTCGGGCGTAACCGGGTCTTTTTTCGGGGACTCGAAGGAAAGGAACAGCAGGGTTATAAGTACTAGCAAAGGGGTCGACAGTCGTTTTTGCATAATATTGGTGTTTAATGGTGTATCGCCAGGCCTGGTTTCTTTAGGGCTCGGCTTTGGGACTTTCGGATACGAGCTTTAGGGCCTGATCCATGTAAATTTCGCCGGTCATCTCGCCCAGGCTGGTCTGGCTGATGTAGTCATAGCGTTTGAAACTTTTGAAATCTACTTTGGTCAGCATGTAACCAAAGGCGTCGTTGGTCAGGCCGAACAGGAACGGTAATTTGGTGTTCATGTGGCGTTTGACGTAATACCCGATGTTGGGCAGGGCTTCGCCCGGAATGGTCAGAATCTGGGCCGGACCGATGTTCAGCAGGTTCACCTGGGTCGTGATGCGGTTAGCGCTGGAAAGCTCGTAACCTAACGGCGATTTTCGGATGATGGACTTCATCATCTCCGACTCAATCGGAAATTCGACGGGTCGGGCCACGCAGTACAGCGAAGGGTTGTCCAATACCGGGGCCGAACCAATGATGCGCAGGGCTTCTTCACCCAGCAATTCTCCAATTCGGATGCACTCTTCCCAGGTGTTGGCTTCCTTGCCGCCTTCGCGCCGAACATCTGCCGTGACCATACCGCCCTGGGCACCGTTCATGAAAAGGGCCATACCACCGGTTTTTGACTCAATTTTGTCGTACAACGGGCCGCATAAATCCGGGCTCAGAATCCCGCGGTTGGAACCGATCACTTCCGGGTGAATGGCGTAATTGACCAGCGTTGCGATGGGTTTGCCCGAAACCGTCAGTGCCTGAATCACCCCGCAACGCGGGTCGTACAAGTCATCGGCGTAGTAGTTGAAGGCAATTTTGCCTTTGGCTTCTCCAACCGCGATTTTCAGCCGGGCCGGTTGCAGGGTGGTCACCGCTTCTTCCACCGCTTCGGCAATTTGCTTGACGCATTTTTCCAGGTACGGCAAGTCGGCCAGGGTTTTTCCCGACGGATCCGGAAAACCGTAGGCATCAGGGCCACTGTGGGTGTGCGTGGCACCGATCAGAATGTTTTCGGGTGGAATGCTCTTGATCAAAGCGCGGGATTGGTTGCCCAAAACCGCGGGCCAGCCGAGGTTATCGACACTAACAATGGCCAGGCGGGTGGCACCTTTTTCCAGCACGAACGCCCGAACGAACAGATCGCCCTTTTTCTCCGTCGCTTTTTTGGGGGTGCTGATGCCACCGGAAACGGGTAGCAGCGGGTTGGGCGTAATGACCCGAACAGCCGCGCCCGCCCGAAGCTGCTGTGCCTGGAGCGAAACCGTGCAAAGGACGAAAAGGAGTAGAAAAAAAGGTCTTTTCATGAGCGATTCTTTCCGAAAATCGGATGGCAACGGCGCCGGGCGACCGGCGCCAATCAGTATGCTACTCAAAAAACTACCACGGTTTGCCCGTGCCCTGCAACGCCCACGGTTTTGACCAAGGGCTATTTTTTCCGTCAGCTTCCGAATAAGTTGTCAACTCCAGCCGGTTGAGGGCGGCATCGGCGTTGGCTTTGTTGAGGTTCCGTTCGTCAAGCATGTAGAAAAACCGTACTGGCAGCACCTTGCGTTTGGCATTTGGACCGGCTTTCAGGTCGGGGAAACCGGTCCGGCGGTAATCAAACCAGGCTTCGGTAGCCGCTGTCCAGCTGGCAATCCATTTTTGCTCGATGATCTGTTTCAGTGTACCGTTGTAAGCCACGTCTTTTTGGGCCAGGTAGGCCGCTGAGGCACTGCTGACACCCCAGGTTTCCAGGGAGGTTTTGATACCGGCTTCATAGCGGGCTTTGGCATCACCGGCGGCCCAGCCTTTCAGCGCGGCTTCGGCCAGAATGAAGTTTACTTCCGAGGCCGATAGCAAGCGGGCTTTCAACAAGGGGCCTTTGGCCTGACGATAGATGTCGTTCAGCCACGAAACGTGCGGATTTTTGGCACCCTGCTCACCCGTATTACTCAGGTTGTAGGTTGATCCGCCGACAATGGCAGTGGGCAAACCCACGTAGTTCGGATTGGTGTTGACTTCTTTTCCGGCAACCATATCGGGCGAAAGGTAGCGTTTGCCATCGACGATTTTATCGGTTTTCGCCGGGAGGGTTGGGTCAACCACGAGCGGAATCTGCACTTTGGCGGCCCAGACGGCAAGCCGGGGGTCGTTGATGGCCAGCAGCGCCCGAACGAAGGTGTCGGCCATTTTGATCCGACGGTAGTTGCTCTCACTGGCGTCGTAGGTGGTATTGGCGGGCCATGCATCGTCGTTGCTGTTGCCCGCAAACGGCATCGCGGCATCATCGGCCGATGCCGTAATGATTGGATATTGGGCTGCATTGGCCACGATTTTTTCAATACCCGCTTTGGCTACTTCCGGTTTTTTGGCCGAAAGGCGCATGTAATACCGCAGGGCCAGCGAATTGGCCAGTTTACGCCATTTGGTGGGGTCGCCTTTGTAATACACGTCGGCGGCTTCTGCACTGCTGTTGTAAGCGGCTTTGGTTTTAGAAAGCAAGGTATTGGCTTTCTCCAGATCGGCCAGAATACCCGTGTAGATGGCTTCCTGTGAATCAAAAACCGGAAACGTACTTTCTGAACCACCGGCCTCCCCTTTGAGGGCCTGGCTGTAAGGAGCATCGCCCCAGAGGTCGGCAATGAGGCCAAACAGCATGGATTTCATGACCAGCGCAATGCCCTGATGCAATTCAAAGTTGAGGGCAACGGCACGGTCGTATACATACTGGTTGTTCCGCAGAATGTCATAATAACCGCTCCAGCTTTGGCTGCCGCCCCAGTCGTAGTCGTTGTGACCTCCACTCCAGCCATCTTTCTGGGTGTGTTGCATGACCCCGGCAATGTCCTGATAACCCAGGTTGACAAAAGCTTTCCCGGATTCGGTCAGAACTGTTGATAAAACTAGGTTGGGGTGAGCCGTTGCGGGATTGACGCCGTTGGGGTTGACGTTCAGCTCGGTCAGATCCTTACAGGAAAAAATCGTCAGGGAGAACAGAGCAACGAGCGCGATGAATTTTTTATTGATCAATTTCATGGTGAATAAGAAGATCGGTTAAAAAGTTAAACCAAGCCGAAAGCCGATCGGCATCACCCAGGGCGTTACGTTGTAGCGCTCGATGCCCTGCTTAAACTGAATGCCGGAACCCTGCACCCCTGATTCGAGCTGGAACGCCATTTCGGGGTCGATTCCGATTTTAGCCGCCGTCCAGAGAATGATGTTGCGGCTGTAAACCGATACGTTGGCGTTTTGGAGCCGCAGGCGTTTTACCAGGTTTTGCGGTAGGTCATATCCGATAGAAACTTCCCGTAGTTTCAGGAACGAGGCATCGAATAGTACCGGGCGGGAGAATGCCCAGGATGTCGCACCGGCAAAGGGCAGGGTCAGTGTACCGGGGCCGCCCAGGTTTTCTTTGAAACCCGTTGGGTTGCCATTCTCATCATAGCTGGTGGCAATCACCCCCGGAATGAAGACACCGCCGTGGGGCAGGGTGTAGGGGCCGTATTTGAACGGATAACCGCCGTATTCGGGCGTCGGACCGCCCACAACCGGGAAGTTGTTGCCGTTGAGCCGAATCATTTCGTCCTGGTTTGCCACCAGGTAATTCCGGAGCGCGTCACCCGTCAAACCGTTCGGATTGATGAGTTTGTCGTAATACAGCTGGGAACGACCGTCTTCCTCGCCGTAGCGGTAGGTTTGCGACACGAAATCACCGCCGTTGCGCCAGTCAAACGTCATGTTCAGACTGAACCCCCGGTAGGTGAGGGAGGTCTGCATGCCCAGCAAAAACCGGGGGTTGAAGTTCCCGATTTTGTTTTTGGTATTGATGGCATCGATGGACTGCCATTTACCGGTTTGGTCCAGAATCGGATAGCCGTAGTACGGCGAATTTTTATCCTCAACGGTTACCACCTTGGCGTCATAAATGTCCCCGATTTCGTCGCCCACGTAAGTCCAGGCCCCGCCTTTGGCGTCGGTCCAGAGGGTGAAGTACGGCAGGTCGTCGGCGAGTTTTTCGATGGTTGTCCGGTTGCGGGTCAGGTTGGCATTCACATCCAGCCGCCAGCCATTTTTCTCAAGTGGCGTTCCCCCCAGTGTCAACTCGATGCCTTTGCTGACCAGCAGACCGGCGTTGATGTTTTTGGTTGTGTAACCCGATGAAGGAGGCAGTTTGGTGCTCAGAATCTGGTTGCGGTTTTCGGAGGTATAATACGTGGCACTGGCGCGCAGGCGGTTGCGGAATAGGTTGAAATCCAGGCCAAATTCCGACGAAGTGGCAATTTCTGGCTTCAGATCCGACAGCAGCAGCGTTCCCGGAACGTTCAGGCGCGGAATACCGTCCCAGGTTCCGGCGTTGGTGAGCGTACTCAGCAGTAAATACGGGTTGGCGTCGTTCCCCACCTGAGCCACCCCAGCCCGCAGCTTGAGCAGGCTGATGGTGTTGGAAACGGGGAGGATTTCGTTCAGCAGCACGCTCAATGACGCAGACGGGTAGAAATAGGAGCGGTTGTTGACCGGCAGGGTACTCGACCAGTCGTTGCGGGCCGTCAGATCCAGGTACACCATATCCTTGAAACTCAGGTTGGCCAACCCGTAGAGGCTGTAGATGCCCCGCTGGAATTTCGTACTGTTGTAATCGAGGTTGGCGGGGGCAATGTTCTGGATGGTATAGACGCCGGGCACAATCAGGCCGGTACCGTTGCGGGTGGCGTTGGTGATGTTTGACCCCGTCTGGTAGCGGTAGTTCCCTCCCGCTGAAACCGATAGCCCAAAACTACCAACGTCCTTCTTATACGTTGCCAGAAAATCGGCGTTGCTTTCGTACGAATTGATGTTGATCAAACCGTAGGCTCCGCGCGGGTCGTTCGTGTAGCTGTTGGCAATTTTGGTTTCGCGCTGCTCCTGATACGTATCGAGCGAATACCGTCCCATAAAACTAAAGTCTTTCGTAATCTGCCAGTCGGCCTTCAGGTTGCCAAAAATTCGGTCCCGCGTAAAACCGTTGTTGACTTCGTAGGCCAGAAAATACGGATTGTTGAAAACGCCGTTGTACTGAGAGCGTTGCTGCAGGCCTTCCTGTCCGGGCATCCAGTACTCCTTCATATCCAGAATATTAATATGGGGAGAAGTGTTGTAGGCCGCCTGGAGCGGATTGGCGCCCCGGTTACCAGCCGGGCGGTTGTTGGAGTTGTTGCGGCTGACATCGATGTTGGTACTCAACCGCAGCTTTTCGTTTAGCTTCAGGGACGAGCTGATGTTCAGGGTGTTTTTGAACAGATCCGAGTTTGGAATAATGCCCCGGTTCTGCATGTTAGAGTACGAAATCCGGTACGTAATCTGATCGGTGCTGTTGGCGATGGAAATGCCGTTGGTGGTGGTAATACCGGTCTGAACGAAATTTTTGACGTTGTTTTTGTGCGAAACCAGCGGCATCGGAATGGGTTTTCCGTTGGCATCCAGCGGGCTGTTCCACTGGACTTCCTGATACCCTTTGTCCAGGGCGGCTCCGTAGGTGGCACCAATTTCTTCCTGGATCAGTTTCCCGAAAGGGTTTGTCAGTGGGTTGTTGCTGACCGAAGTCGGAATGGCCGAGAACTGGCCCGAGCCAAAACCGGTCTGCCATTTCAGAAATTTATACGGTTGGTCGAAGACGGTATTGGAGGTAATATTGACCGTCATTTTTTTGACTTTTGAGCCATTCTTGGTCGTGATCAGCACGACGCCATTTCCGGCTCGGGTTCCGTACAGAGCCGCTGCGCTGGGGCCTTTCAAGATGGAAATGTTTTCAATATCGTCGGGGTTTAAGCCCGAGATGGCGTTGCCGTAATCGACGCGGTTGTCATTCCCGACCTGGCTGACGTTGTTGAGCGTGTTGGCAATCGGGACGCCATCGACTACGAACAGGGGTTGATTGTCGTTGCTGAGCGATTTGGCCCCCCGGATAACCATGCTGACGGACGAGCCGGTACCGCCGGTGGCGTTGATGGTGACCCCGGCCACCTTGCCCGCCATGCTGTTGAGCACGTTTTCCTGCACGACGCGGGTGAGTTCTTTGCCTTCAATTTTTCCGACCGAATAGCCCAGGGAACGTTCTTCCCGTTTGATGCCGAGTGCCGTAACCACGGCTTCCTGCAGGGTTTCGGCGCCTTCCGATAGGGTTACATCCAGGACGGTGCGGTTTCCAACGGTCATTTCCTGGGTTTGGTACCCAATGTAGGAATACACCAGGACGGGATTCTGACCGCTTACCTCCAGGCTATACCGCCCATTGTTGTCGGTGGTGGTACCGGTTTGAGTGCCCCTGATCACAACATTGACGCCCGGAATCGGCGAGTTGTCGGTTCCTAACCTGACGGTGCCGGTCACGCGTCGGCCTGTCTGGGCCGATGCCGGTGCCAGGAACAGCCCCAGCAACCATGTGGTGACAAACAAACACCGGAGCATTTGCGAAAAAATAAAGGTTTTGTTCATAGTTTTTGTAAAGAGGTAATTAGTAAAAGGAATTTGTGAGCGGGAAGGTAATATGTTGTTATATAGTGCTAAACTATGAAAAAAGTACGTAAAAAAGGGTGGAATATACTCCACCCTTTTCGTTAACGGTTACTATACGGCCTATTTTACCAAGGCTTGCCAGTTCCCTGAATAATCCAGGGTTTCGCCCATTGGCTGTTTCGGCCCCGAATTTTAGTATGGGTATTCTCTTCGAGTTTGCTGAGGGCGCTTACCGAGTTTTCATTGTTGTAGTTCGTTTCGTTATCACCGTAGATGAAACGAACGGGCAACACGCTTTCGGGCGAAGCGGGGCCTACTTTGAAGGCAGGCAGACCGGTCCGGCGGTAATCCATCCAGGCTTCAATGGCTGACGTCCAGCTGGCTATCCATTTCTGTTCCAGAATCTGGGCCTGGGTGTTGTTAAATTTCACGCCATCTTTCTGAACAAACGTAGCATACGAGCTGCTGGCCCCCCAGGTGTCGAGCGAATTCTTGATCCCGGCATTGTAGTGGGTTTCAGCCGATCCGGCAGCCCAGCCTTTTTGGGCCGCTTCCGCCAGAATGAACGACACTTCGGCCGCAGAAATCAGACGGGCTTTCAGCAAGCCACCGCGGGTTCCACGGTATACCTCGGCCAATTGCGAAACGTGCTGGTTTTGTACCACCTGACCCGGCGTTGGGTTGTAGTTGTACGAGCTCGGATCAATCAACCCGGCCGGAACGCCCACATACTCGCGGGTATCGACGGCTACGGTGAAGGTATTCGGGTTAAAGTGACGCGTGAACTTGTTCCCAGCTTTCGTTTCCGTTAAAAATTGGGCATCCGTCAAGGAAACCGTTCCGGTTTGAATCACGCCGTTTTTCCGAATGAACTGATCCACGGGCGTGGCCAGCGTCGGATCGGCTACCCAGCGCACGTATACGGGGGCAAACCATACTTTCAGCCGGGGGTCTTCGGTGGCCAGCAGTTTGTCCATAAACAGTTTGCCAGGCTTGCGACGACGGTATTCCGACGGGTCGGTATTGAATTCGGCCGCACCCGGCCAGGAATTATTCGACACTCCACCAGCATAGTCCATAACGGCATCTTCACTCGCAGCTTTGATGTAAACACCCGATGAGTAGATGCTTTCAATCCCTGCTTTGGCGACATCCGGTAGTTTGCTTGAAATTCGCATGTAGTACCGCAGCAGGAGCGAGTTGGCAAATTTCTGCCATTTCGCCGGATCTCCGTTGTAATACACGTCATAGCCCGTCCGGTAACCAGTCACATCGCCGGTTGCAAACAGCGCCGAAGCGGCTTTCAGGTCCTCGATGATGCCTTTGTAAATCACTTCCTGGCTGTCGTATTTGGGCCGGATCATCGCATCGGAGACGTCACCTTTCAGGGCTTCCGTGTACGGCGCATCCCCCCAGAGGTCGGTGATGTTACCAAACAGAAAGGCTCTCATGGTGAGCGCAACGCCCTGATGGAATTTGTAGTTGAGCGCCACCGCACGCTTATAGAGAAAGTCGTTGTTTCTCAAGTTGTTGTAATAGTCGCTCCAGTCGGTAGGGCTCCAGTCGTAGCTGTTGTGGCCCGAGAACCAGCCGTCTTTCTGTGTATGCTGTACAATACCGGCGGCATCTCCGTATCCCCAGTCCAGGTATCTTTTGGCCGTTTCGGTCATGACCGTCGGCATGAGCATATTCGGATTGGCCGAGGAGGGATCAACCACGTTGGGGTTTTCGTTCAGCTCCGTGAGCTTGTCCTCGCAGGAAGAGAACGTCAGCAGCGCCATTACGAAAAGAGCTTTGGAAAATAAGGTTATTCGTTTCATGATCTTTCGTTTCTAGTAGCTTAACGATTACAGGCTGAAACCTAGTTTAAAGCCGACTGGAATCGTCCAGGGCATTACGTTTTGCAACTCAATTCCCTGCCGGAACCGGCCACCATCGGCCTGGAAGGCTCTTTCAGGATCGATACCGATTTTCGCGGCCGTCCACAAAATAATGTTACGTGTGTAGACGGAGATGTTGGCGTTGCGCAGACCAAACAGTTTGGGAACGCTGTAGCCCAGCGAAAGCTCCCGCAGTTTAACAAACGAGGCATCGAAAGTAATCTGCTGGTTGTAGCTCCACGGGTAGGTATCGGTAATTGGATAAACCTTCGTACCGGGGCCGCCCAGGTGTTCGGTGTACGAACCATCGGCATTCTGGATCACACCCGGAATAAAACCGCCGTCGTATTCCAGGACACCGTCGCCGTTGGAGTCGAAGCCCATACCACCCGTTTCCTGCGTGTGACCACCGACGCGGGGGAAGTTGCCGTTTGTCGGAATGATGTATTTTTCCGGATCTGATTTGAGCAGAGCCGCCAGGTCAGCTGCTGAGTAGAGTCCACCCGGAATCAGGTTATCCAATTGGCGTTGTGACCGCCAGTCCGACTCGCCGTAGCGGTACGTATAGGACTGGAAGTTACCACCACTCCGCCAGTCGAAGCTGGCGTTCAGCGTAAAGCGTTTGTACGACAGCGACGCCTGCATACCCATCATAAACCGGGGGTTGAAGTTCCCCACTTTTACCCGGGCGTTGCGGTCGTTGACGGCGATCCACTCTCCGTTCTGGCTCAGGATGGGCCAGCGATAGTACGGCGAGTTCGGGTCTTTCACCGTGGCATAGCCCCGGCTGTAGAGGTTCCCGATTTCTTCACCCACAAAAGAGAACGCACCCCCGTTGTTGTCGTCCCATAGTTGGTAGAAGTCAATACCCGGGGCCAGTTCTTTGATGGTTGTCCGGTTGCGGGTAAAGTTCGCGTTCAGGTCGAGGGTCCAGCCGTTGTCGTTTTTGATCGGCGTACCACCGATGGCGATTTCCCAGCCTTTGCTCACCAGCGCACCGGCGTTGATCAGCTTGCTGCCGAAGCCCGACGAAGTCGGCGTGGTTACGCTCAGGATCTGGTTCCGGTTTTCGGCGTTGTAGTACGTTCCGTCAAACCGTACACGGTTGTTGAACAGGTTCAGTTCTACCCCAAATTCGGTTGAGGTCTGAATTTCTGGTTTCAGTTGCGGGTTCAGCAGGGTTCCCGGTACGTTAGTGGTAATCAGGCTACCCCACATGCCCGTTCCCAGAGCCGGAACCAGCCGGTACGGATCGGTGTCGTTACCCACCTGGGCCCAGTTGGCGCGCAGCTTCAGCAAGGAGATTTCCTGCGGCAGGTTGAAGGTATAGTTGGCCAGCCAGCTCAGGGAAGCGGACGGGTAGAAGTACGAACGGTTGGCCGCCGGTAGCGTACTTGACCAGTCGTTACGCGCGGTTAAGTCCAGGTAAATCTGGTCTTTATAGCCTAAATTGGCGGTTCCCATTAAGCTGTAAATGGCTTTCTGGTAGGTGCCGTTGGTGAACGAAAGAGCGGTATTCGGTACGTTCGAAATCCGGTACAATCCCGGAATCGTCAATTGGGAGCCGCCCATGTAAGAGTCGCGGTAGTTTTGCGACATCACGTTACCACCTCCGGAAACACTCCAGTCAAAATCGTTGATTTTCTTGCGGTAGGTGACCATGGCGTCGACGTTGGTTTCTGTGCGGGCCATGTCCTGCAGGTAGTAACCACCATTCCGAACGCGGGAGTAGCTCCAGGGAATTTTGGTTTCGCGGTTTTCAACAAAGTTGTCGAGCGCACCCCGGACGTAAGCCGTCAGCTCGGGGGTAATAGTCCAGTCCAGCTTGATATTACCGAAGATGCGGTCGCGGTTAAAACCGTTGTTGATGCCGTAGGCCAGGAAGTACGGGTTGTCGCCATTGGTTGACGGTGCCCGTTGCTGAATGCCTTCGCTTCCCGGAATCCAGTAGTCTTTCAACTGACGTACATCCACGTGCGGATACAGGTAAACGGCTTCCAGCGGGTTAGCACCCCGGTTGTTGGTCGACGGGCGGTTGTTCGAGTTCGAGCGAACGAAGTTCAGGTTCGTATTCAGCTTGAAGTTTTTGTTGATATCGAACGTCACCGCCGAGGCCAGGGAGTTCCGGTACAGATCGGAGTTGGGAATAAGGCCCTTATTCGTCATGTTGTTGAACGAAATCCGGAAGGTTGTTTTGTCGCCCGAACCCGACAGCGCAATGTTATTGGTCGACGTAATCCCGGTTTCCAGGAAGTTCTTCATGTTGTCTTTATACGACACCAGGGGGGTAGCAATTTTGTTGCCATCCGGCCCCACCGGGCTGTTCCACTGAACGGCGGTATTACCCACATCCAGGGCTGGGCCACCCCAGTACGCCGAGCTTTCGTCGAGCCGGTTGTTGCGGTCGCCATTGCCGTATTTGTAATGGAAATCCAGGTATTTAAAGGGTCGTTCGAACACGTTGCTGGTCGAGAACGTAATACCCAGGCCTTTGCCTTTGGCGCCTTTTTTGGTGGTCACCAGAATAACCCCGTTCCCGGCCCGCGAACCGTACAGAGCCGCTGCGCTGGGACCTTTCAGGACCGAGATGCTCTCAATGTCTTCCGGGTTCAAATCAGAAATGGCGTTTCCGTAGTCAACGTTGTTCCGATCCCCCATCGAACGAATATTGTTCAACCCGTTGGCAACCGGTACCCCGTCGATAACGAACAGCGGCTGGTTGTCGCCCGTCAGGGATTTTGCACCCCGAATCACCACACTGATGGAAGAACCGACTCCACTGGTCTGGTTAATGGCCACACCCGGAACACGGGCGGCCAGGGAGTTCATGGCGTTTTCCTGCGTTACGTGCGTCAGCGCGTCGCCTTTCACGTCAGACACCGCATACCCCAAGGAGCGTTTTTCCCGTTTGATCCCCAACGCAGTTACTACCGCTTCCTGCAGGGTTTCGGCACCTTCGGTCAAGGTTATATCAACGGTGCTGCGGCTACCGATCGAAAGTTCCTGGGTTTCAAAGCCGATGTACGAAAAAACCAGGACCGGGTTCTGCCCCGTTACGTCAATGGAATACCGGCCATCTCCGTCGGTGTTGGCCCCGGTCTGGGTTCCTTTCAGAACCACGTTTACGCCGGGCAGAGCCGCTCCATCTGTTTTGGAAGTGACACGTCCACTGACTTTACGACCCTGTTTTGCGTCGATTGGTTCGGTGGACTGAACGCCCTTTTTTCGGATAACGATGTTTCGGTTTACGGCTTTGAATTCCAGCGCCGATTGCTGGGAGATGCTACTCAGGACAGTTTGTAGAGTTGTTCCATTTTCGATACGAACGCGTTTGTCAAGATCGGTTTTCAAGTTGTCTTCATACAGGAAAACGTAACCGGTGATTTTAGTGATCTTGCTGATGATGGTACTGATTTTCCCTTCTTCACGGGTAAAGTTTAATCTAACATTCTCCAGATCGATTTCTGGTCGGTTGGCCCAGGCTGTGGAGCAACAAATCCCCGCAAGCAGTGCTACTGCGAAGAGGTGCCTCAGCATTCGGTGAAACATAAAATTCGATTTCATATTGGATTTTAGTAAGTAGTTGTACTAGCAGAAAGGTGGTGAACTTTTAACGGTCTCGTCTCTACTTTTCCGGTTCAAAATTACGAGGTGTTATGGGTCGTTTTCATACTTTTCCTTTTTAAGGTTTTGTTAATTTCTTAAAATCACGGTTCGGCCTTTTATTTCGTAGCGGGCATCAATTGCATACGTAATCGATTCCAGCATTGAAACCAGGCTTTCGTTTAGGTGTGTGCCCGTTAATGATGCCTGGTAAAGCGACGGTTCTTCAATAATAATATCAACATCATACCACTTTTCGAGGGTTTGCTTGACCCGGCGTAAGGGGGTGTTATTAAATTGTAAAGCACCGGTTATCCAGCTATTTTCCTGTTCGGCATTAACGCCGATTATTTGGAATTTTTCGTTGGTTTTATTGAAGATTAATTTTTGATCTTTCCGTACCAAAATAGGCGTGGATTGATCTGAACGGAAGCTGACGCTGACCAGGCCCGACCGGACGGTTATTTCTACTTCCTGCTCATCGTCGTAGTCTTTCACGTTGAAAGAAGTGCCCAGGACGTTGATTTTTACGGCATTGAGCGCAATAATAAAAGGCCTTGTTTCGTCTCTTTCGACATCAAAAAAAGCTTCCCCGTTCAGTGAAACAACCCGTCCATCTTGCCCAAAAATGGCTGGAAAGCTTATTTTGGTATCAGAATTTAGTTTGACAACACTTCCGTCGCTCAGTTGTAAATTTTTACGTTTTCCCCTTGGTACGATGGTTTCCTTCGTCGGCGTATGATGTGGAGTTACCGTTGGTCCGCTATGGACTACTCGGCTGTGGGAGGAAGGCTTAGGGGAGGAATAAAAATAGTAGGCAATACCCAATCCGAAAACGAGAACAATAAATGCGGCCAGCCTCCCGTAATGCGTGTTGAATAGATGAAAGTGCTTTTGCGTAGTAGTACCTTGTGCCGAAGCGGTCCCTTTGTCGTTATTTACTTCCCATTCCGATTTATAATTCTGACTATTCTGCTCAATTAAGTCATTGAAATATTGTTCAAGAACCGGCGAATACTCTTGCAGCGATTCGTCTTTATCCAGGCCCTCCAGCAATTCACCTAACTCTTTTTCAGACAGTGTATTGCTGATTAGTTTTTTTATTAAATATTCGGCGCGAGACCGTACCATTCTAGTATTAGTTTGGTAAGTTGTTTATAATACTCGCCCCCCAACTTAAAAGACTATTGGTTAGAGAAATATTTTTTCGGGAAAATTGCTATTCTTCAGACGTTCAAATCGCGGCTCAGGTGCTAACCAAACAGGAAGTCTTTACACTGTAATTGCGTGGCGTTGAAGCTTACAGCGCTGCCAAATCGACCTTTTCGCGCAGGAACTGTTTGGCTTTTACCAGTTGATTCTTGACGGTATTTTTGGAGATCATCAGCATCTCGGCAATTTCCTGATATGATTTCCCTTCTTCGATGTTCAGGAACAGGATTTGCTTTCGCTTTTCCGACAACAAACTAATGGCAGCGTACAGGAGCTGGAATTTTACTTCCCGTTCTTCCTGCTCTTCCTCGCGCGCAGCAACCATTTTTTCGAGGTAGACCTGCTTGAGATGGTTATTTTTCTCCATCTTTTTGAGATGGTCGAAAGCCATGTTTCTCAGGCAGGTAAACAAATAAGATGTGAAATTAAGCGTGGGATTGATCTGATTACGCCGGTCCCAGATTTTGATGAAAACTTCATGAATCATGTTCTCGGCTTCTTCTTCGTCTTTCAGAAGAGTAATGCAGAATTTAAGCGCCGGTGTCCGGTAGTACTTATATAACTCGGCAAAGGCGGCCTGGTCGCCCTGAATCACTTTGCGGAGAATACGTTCATCGAGACAATCCATTTTCGTGGGTGATTAGGAATCGTTAAAGTTACGGGTGTCTGGTACTCGTATTTCTTCTAGGTATGTATGGCGCAGTGTGGATCGGTTGATACGTTAAAAATAGGGCATATTGTCAAGAAGAACGTCGCAAAATGCGTAAATAAGTCCTCATTTTGCGTAATGTAATTATTGGGTGAAATTATTTACTTTTTCTGTTTTTGTATTCCTGGAAACGGCGGTTGTATTCATCCAGTTGCTCCGGCTTGAATCGTTTGAGGTATTCGGCGGGCAAATCCAGTCGTTCGGGCTTAAGCGCGGGTGAGCGATCAGTGAGCTGATTCTGGCCTTTGCTGTTTTTGGACAGTTCAAAGGAATCGTAGAGGTCGCCCGTAACCGTAAACGCCTGATAGGAAAGCCGACTACCGTCGATGGAAACAATCTGGTAGAGCTGGGTATTCGAGGCCGCCCGGTCCATCCAATCCTGCAAACCGATGTCGTACATTTTGGGACCACTGACCGAGACCACGTAAATGGGTCCATCGGGGTTTTTACGGTTTTTCCCCAGCGGCATGTTCAGCCCCCGTCCATACGTATGATCGTGGCCCTGCAAAACGAGGTCTACCTTGTATTTTTTATAAATGGGTTCCATTCTGACGCGCCATTCCTTGTTGTCGCGTCCGCCTTTGGTGGAATAAATGGGATGATGGTGGGTGACCACCGTCCAACGGTTCGGGTTCTGGCTGAGTAAATTTTCCAGCCAGCGGGCCTGGGCGTCCATTACCGTCGAATCGAGCAATGCACCCTGCGAATCCAGAGAAATGAATCGAGTTCCTTGGTAGTCAAGGTAGTAAGCGGTTTCCTTTAAGCGGTCCGGGCCGTTTTCGGGCAGCACAAAGGAAGGGCGCCAGTGTCGGGAAACCTTCCGGATATTGTCGTCATCCTTGAAATACTCGTGATTGCCGGGGGTAGCCAGTGTGGGCACCATTCCGTTTACCCAGCCCCCGGCTTCGAACCATTCGCCCCATTGCCAGTCGGCGTTTGAGGTGGTGATCAGATCGCCCGCGTGGATCATGAATGCGGCTTTGGGCATCGTTGAATACGCTCCGCGAATGGCCCGTGACCAAAGTGAACGGATGTCGTTCTGGGCATCACCGAAATAAATAAAGGAAAACGGCGTGGCATTCTCGTGGGCCGTGGTAAACTGAAACCATTCCGTCCAGTGGGTGCCATCGCCCACGCGGTAGTTGTATTTCGTGCCCGGTTTCAGGTTTTTGAAATGGACAGTATGGTACAATTTCGTGGCACCATCGAGGATAATCCGCTGCGTGGTGGCCTGAACGGTGGCGGCTTTTTTCTCCAGTTCGGGCGAAGGATCGGCTTCGAGGATTGCTCCGACGGCGTTGCTAACGGTAGAATCGGTGCGCCAGTTGACGGACTGAGACGTAGTGGGAGAATCCTGCCAACCCAGCGTAAGCCGGTCTGGATAAGCCGAAGGAAGGTAGTCTTTATGGGTTTGTGCCCGTGTCGTAAAACCCGGCTTCAACAACGTCAGTATGCAGGAAACCAGGGCAAGTTTCGTCAGGCGAAAATTCATATAAAATTTATTTGCTGCCACAGCAAATACTCGTAAAGTTTTAAAAAGGACTACCGGCATTCGAGGAATCTTTCCGATTTAACAAAACCGTAAAATTGCTCATCCCAATAGCCCGGAACCGTTCTCCCACAGTATAGTAAAGAAAGGCCCCTTACCGTGTTGATGATGGAGTTTCCGTTTACCCGCCTGCTTGTTAGCTGCTGCCTGCTTGCCTTGTTCGGTTGGTCGTGTCGTCAACCGGACGGGGCAGCGGGCGAGCCGATTCGTTATCAGGATCAGGCGTTTTGGCAGGAATACCATGAAGCGTACCCAATCAGCAACGACCCGACCGAAAACCAGGTGCGGAGCGTGGCAGTTGATCGTCAATTGACGGTTTGGGCGGCTACCGGAAACGGCGTATTCCGCAAAAAAAACGGGGAGCGTCAATGGGCCAGTGTGTTTTCGGAAGCGGATAAGGGCCCGGCTTTTGCCGTGGCCGTCGATCAGAACGCAACCGTCTGGATGGGAACCTGGAATGGTCTCTATCGCTATAAAGCGGATAAGCTGGAACGCGTTGCAGGACCGGAAGCGCCCATTTCGGTGCTTTGTGTTGCCGACGAAGGAGTATATGCCCTGGGGCCAAATGGGATCTGGCTGGGGAAGGCTTCCGGGTGGCAACGGGTGAATTTTCCGAATGTTCGCTCCATCCGAAAAGCAATTTCGGACGGTCAGGGTGGACTTTGGGTGGGGACGGATGTGGGCCTATTTCACCGGCAAGCGGATACGACCGAGCATTTTGTTGATACAACCCACCTGATCAGTGCCTACGTGAAAGGAATGGCGCTCCAGGCTGACCAGAAACTCTGGGTGGGTGGTCTGGGTGGGATAACGGTTTTGAATC
Source organism: Larkinella harenae (assembly GCF_054780515.1). Lineage (NCBI taxonomy): Bacteria > Pseudomonadati > Bacteroidota > Cytophagia > Cytophagales > Spirosomataceae > Larkinella > Larkinella harenae. Next base: position 2,516,173 of record NZ_BAAGWE010000001.1, read on the forward strand.
AAGCCCAAATCGAAAAAACGCTGAAGCCCGAAAACGGCGTACCGTCGATCTATGTTACCTGTGTGGAACGTTCGCCCGACAGCACCATGTGGGTAGGTACGGAAGTGGGCATTGTTCGATATCGACCGGATGGGAGCCACTCGTTGCGCTTCAGTCGCCGTTGGCTGCTGGATGATAAAGTGAACGATATAGTGTTTGATGCCGCCGGAAATGCCTGGATGGCCACTTCCAAGGGCGTTAGCGCGATCAAAAAGCGGAAAATGAACCTGGCGCAGAAGCAGGACTATTTCTATGACGTGCTGATGAAACGCCATATTCGGGAACCGTGGATAGCGGGCCAGTGCAAGCTGACAACGCCAGGCGATACCGCCACGTTTGCACCAGATGACGATGATAACGACGGCGAGTATACGGGCAATTACCTGGCAATGGAGTGCTTCCGGTATGCAGTTACCCAACGCCCGGAGGCAAAGGAAAAAGCCCGAAAAGCGTTTCGGTTTCTCCAGTTGTTGCAGGAAGTAACCGACACCGACGGTTTTTTTGCCCGAACCATCGTACCGGCCAACTGGACGGAAGTGGACGACGCAAACCGTACGTTTTCGCCCCGCCAACTGGCCGACGAGCGGGTAAAGGAGCCACGGTTTAAGCCCGTTGAGGTGCGCTGGCGCAAGTCGAAGGATGGGCAATGGCTTTGGAAAGGTGACACGAGCAGCGACGAACTATGCGGGCACATGATCGGGTATTACCTCTACTACGAACTGGTGGCGGATGAAACCGAGAAGAAAACCGTTCGGCAGCACGTAGCCCGGATTGTCGATTACCTCATAAAGCATAACTACAACTTCGTGGATGTCGACGGAAAGCCGACGCGTTGGGCGGTATGGTCGCCGGATCAGTTGAATCGTGACCCCGAATGGGCACCCGACAGAAGCCAGAACTCGATGGAGCTGCTGGCGTTTCTGAAACTGGCTTACCACATGACGGGGCAGGGTCACTACGAAAAGGAATACCGACGGCTCATCGATCAGGAGCATTACCTCGATAACATGGCCAACGTGCCGAAGCAGAATCCGGCCTGGTTCATTTATTTCGATGTGATGCTACAGGCGTATATCTACCCAATATTGATCCGGTGCGAGAAAGATCCCAAATTGCGGGAATTCTACGAAAAACACATGGATGCCTGGATGGAACGCCGGAAAGCCGACCAGAATCCGCTGGTGAATTTCTTTTACTGTTACGCCCGCAATAAGCAAACTAATTTGCCTGCTTCGGTGGCGTTTCTAGTGGATACGCCGTTGGACCTGGTGAACTGGGTGTTTGACCACACCAAACGGGAAGATGTGAAAATTAGCCGCTCGCCCGTGCTGGATGAGTTGCAGATTGATCAGTTGCCGCCCGCCAGCATCCGGACCGTGGTTCGGTGGGACAAAAACCCCTGGGCGGCCATCAACGGAGATCCGGGCATCGAACGCGAACCGGTATTCTGGTTGCTGCCGTATTGGATGGGACGGTATTTGAAAATGATCGAATAAGTTGTGGTGTTAATTTATTGTTAATCAGGGGTTTTGTGGATTTTTAGGAGTGTTCTGATTGATTCCGATCAGCGCTGATAAGCGCTGTGTAACAACAAAATAGACCTATGAAAAAATTAAAAACTATTTCTTTATTTCTGACGTTTTCGGCGGTAATGTCTACCACCTACGCGCAGCCCAAAACCACCTACGCCGAGCAGCTCGGGTATCCAAAAGGTAAAAAAGTTGTCATTTTTCACGTCGACGATGCCGGAATGTATCTGACCGCCAATCAAGGCACGATCAAGTCCATCGAACAGGGTGTCGCTACGTCAACCAGCATCATGATGCCCTGCGCCTGGGCGGCCAGTTTTGTCAACTACGCCCTGAAAAATCCGACGATCGACGCGGGCATTCACCTGACGCTGACTTCCGAGTGGAAAGATTACCGCTGGGCACCGCTAGCCGGTATCAAGCAAGTGCCCAGCCTGACAGACAAGGAAGGCGCGCTGTGGCCGTCGGTTGCGGAGGTGGTCAAAAACGGTAATCCCGACGAACTGGAGTTGGAAATGCGGGCGCAGATCGACCGGGCGTTGAAAATGGGCCTCAAGCCAACACACCTCGATTCGCACATGGGCACGTTGTTCGCAACCCCGGCTTTTGTGGAACGCTACATCAAGGTAGGGGTGGAGTACGGTATTCCGGTGATGTTCCCCGGTGGTAACAACACTTTACTGGTTGATAGCGAAATCCAGCCCGTCATCGACAAACTGAAGGCCGAGGGTAAATGGAAAGAGGGCATGAACTTGCCCGTACCCGAAGCCATCAAACAGGCACCGGCCATCGGGGCTAAACTCTGGAAAGCGGGTCTTCCGGTGCTGGATGATCTCTACGCCGATACGGGCGGCTGGAAGCCGAAAGACAACCCGAATCCGAGCCCGGAAGAATGGGGGAAATACAAAACGCAGCGCTTTAAGGAAATTCTGACCAAAATGAAACCGGGCGTTGCCATGATTATCATTCACAGCAACGAACAGAACGAAACGTTCAAATACATCAGCGGTTCGGGCGGTTCGCGGTATGCCGACATGCTGTCGATGATGGACCCGGATCTGAAAGCCTTCATTCAATCAGAAGGCATCATCTTAACGACCTGGCGGGAAATGATGGAACGCCGGAAAGCTGTCAAGTAATCACATGAAGAATTATTGGATCATTGGCCTGCTCGTAGGGTGGGTTGGGACCGGTCTGTTTGCACAATCCAAACCGCCCCTTGTTCGCGACGAATTACTCTTTCCGTATCAAGCCGACCACGTACACGGCAGCAGTCTGGTGGCGTTACCCAACGGCGATTTGCTGGCGGCCTGGTTTCAGGGCAGCGGAGAACGGACGGCGGATGACGTGAAAATTATGGGAGCACGGCTGGCAAAAGGTCAGAAGGAGTGGAGCAAACCGTTTCTGATGGCCGACACTCCCAATTTGCCCGATTGCAATCCCGTGTTGTTTCTGAATCGGCAGAATAAACTCTTTCTGGTCTGGATTGCGGTGCAGGCCAATCGCTGGGAAGAGTCCATTCTCCGTTTTAAAACCGCCACGGATTATTTGAAAGCCGGGGCACCGGTCTGGAATTGGCAGGATAATATGTTGCTCAAACCGGGCGAATCGTTTGAGAAGGAGGTAGCCGCCCGATTCAAACAGTTGCCTGAAAATACATCCGGCTGGGCCGAATACGCGCCCAAATACGACGACATGATTCTGGAAGCCAGCCGCGATGCCCGAAAACGCAGCACGGGCTGGATGACGCGGATTAAACCGCTCCAACTGGAAAGCGGACGGATTTTGTTGCCGCTGTATTCCGACGGACTGAATTTTTCGATGATGGCCATTTCAGATGATGACGGAACCACCTGGCGGCCGAGCCTGCCCGTCGTGGGGCGTGGGCCTATTCAGCCCGCACTGGCCCGCCGGAATGACGGCACCATCGTGGCGTACCTGCGCGACAGTGGCGACAAACCCAGTCGGGTGCACGTCAGCGAATCAACCGATCAGGGCGAGAGCTGGACGGCCACGGTCAAGTCCGATATTCCCAATACCGCCAGCGTCGAACTGCTCCGGCTGCGGGATGGCCGCTGGGCTTTTTTCGGGAATGATATTGAAGATGGCCGGTATCGACTTAGTCTATACCTATCGGACGACGAAGGGAAAACCTGGAAGTGGAAAACCCGGGTTGAAGACAAAGCCAAAAACGAAGGCGGTTTTTCGTACCCATCCATGATTCAGACGGCCGACGGTTTTTTGCACATGACGTATTCTTACCACCTGGCGAAAGGGCAAAAATCAATTAAACACATTGTCGTTGATCCGGGAAAAATAACCCAGTAAGGCAAGGTCGTTCCGGACGATCAGCACGTTAACACCGGCTTCTGTACCAAAACACTTTTCAAACTTTGACTAATGAGAGCACTTCTTTTTCTATTCCTTACCACTTTTGTTTTCCAACTGCACGCGCAACCTGCGGTTTACCAGGATAAACCGTTCTGGCAGGACTACAGTGTGAAATTTTACGCGGATAAGTCGAACGGGGCACTCCAGGCGGCTTACACCGACCGAAACGGTTCCATTCAAATCATCAACGGCGATGGCGACCTGCTGCATCCGCACGATGGCCAATTCCTGTATCCCGGCAGTCTGAAGCCCGATAACACGTATCGGTTTACCAAAGACAAAAACCTGACGGCACTGGATGTGTACGACCAGCAACTGGTCTACCTCACCGACAAAGTGGTGTTCAGCAATGCCTGGGCCGGAAAGCTATTCTCCGAGCACTCGCTCCCGAAAGCCCGGTTTTTTGCCGGAGCACCCGCGTTTACGTTTCTGGTTTCGGACGGGTCGTCGCTGGTGCTGGTGAAAGATTCCAAAAACCTGTGGAAGGGCAGTTTGCCGGATGATGAGGTCATTGGTATTCGGTACCAACCCGGTGCTAACCAGTTCTGGGTGCTGGGAAAAAAATCGCTGTCGACGGTTTCGGTGGGCAGCCCCAAGCTGACGAAAATGCTGGACGGGTCGAATTTTACGGCATTTGATCTAAGCAGCCAGGGTAAGAAAGTGATCGTCGGTACCCGCAATGGCTACCTGGAATTTGACGTAGCGACGAAAAAACAGCTAGGTGGTATTCGCCAGAAATTGCCCTGGACGGAGATTACGTCCGTAGCCGATGTGGATGGCAAGCTGTGGTTTGGCTCAACGAAAGGCGCTTTTGCATTGCGCCCGGATGGCAAGTTTGATTATTACCACGGTGAGCGCTGGTTGCCGGGCAATGAAGTGGTTCATATTGCGAAAGGTCCCGAAAAGTCGGTGTTGGTGCTAACCAAGTCGGGCTTAGGTCAATTGGTTTTCAAGCAGATGACGCTGCACGAGAAAGCGGCTTTCTACGACAAACAGGTACGCAGTCGGCACATTCGGGTCGGCTTCAACGCCACTTTGAGCGGAATGGACAAAGGAGATCTGTCGACGGGTTTTCTGGACGATTCGGACAACGACGGTTTGTGGACCTCCATGTATCTGGGTGGTGAAATCTTCCGGTATGCAGTGACGAAAGATCCGGCGGCTTTGCAGAATTGCCGGGAATCGCTCGACGCCATGGAACGCCTGTATACCATCAACCCCGTTCCCGGTTTTCCGGCCCGTTCGTTCGAACGCAGTGGTCATATCAAGGAGCTGTCGGACCCCGAGCGCTGGCAACATGCCAAGGATAAAGAATGGGACTGGAAGTCGACGACGAGCAGTGATGAGGCTATCGGGCATATTTTTGCCTTTGGTGCCATGGCCGAACTGGTGCCCGACAAAGACCTGAAGAGTCGGGCCATTACGTTGATTGATACCCTGATGAGCCACATCGTCAAGAACGATATGTACATGGTGGACTTTGATGGCAAACCGACTCAGTGGGGCCGCTGGAACCCGGAATACGTCAATGCTTTTCCGACTAACGTGGGTGACCGCAAGCTGAATTCGTCGAATATTATTGCGATGCTGCAAACGGCTTATCACTTCACCAAGAAGGAAAAATACAAGAAAAAAGCCTTCGAATTGATGCAAAAACATGGTTACTACGCCAACATGATGCGGTCGATGAAGGAAATTGGGCGGGCGGCTGCTGATGCGGACGAACACAGCAAGCATATGTCGGACGGCTGGAATCACTCCGATGACGAAATGTACTTTGTGGGCTATTGGGGCTTGTACCGGTATGCGCTGAATGATACCCTGAAAGCGAGCTATAAGAAACAGATTCTGGACCACTGGCAGGCCGAGCGCCCCGAAAAAGAAGGAGCCTGGAACATTTTTACGGCCCTGACCGGCGTGAAAAACTTCGACCTGAATGAAGCCATCTGGTATTTGCAGGAACACCCGCTGGACATGATCGAATGGGGCGTTGAAAACAGCCACCGGAAGGATATTGAGCTATTACCCGAGAACTTCCGTCGCCAAACCACGAAGGAGGTTTTGCCGCCCGACGAACGGCCCGTGCAGCGGCACAATGGCAATACGTTCAGTCTGGATCGGAAGGACAAAAAGGGGAGCACCGAGCTGAGCGCGGGCGACGTGTGGCTGTTGCCTTACTGGATGGGCCGGTATCTGGGAGTCATTTCGGCCCCGGCTAAGTGATAAATAATGTTTCGCCGTGTTTAGCGAAGACTCCGCTAAACACGGCGAAACAAACCGTAAATCATGAGATTCGTTCTTCTTCTTTTTCTTGTAGGAATTGTCTGGCAATCGACCGCGCAGACGACGGTTTATCAGGATGTGCCCTACCTTCAGGATTACAGCGTAAAGCATTACCTGAAAGACACCACCGTCCAGGTTTCTCAGGTCTACGCCGACCGAAACGGGAGCATCCAGATTTTGTCAGCAAAGGGTCTTTTGCAACCGAAAAGCGGTCAATTCCAGCATCCGGGTATGCTGGAACCGGTGCGTGCCTACCGTCCGATGGCCGACAAAAGGCTGGCGGGGCTGGGGCTTCATCAACGCCAGTTTGTGTATCTGGACGATCAGGCGGTGTTGAGCAACGCATGGGCCGGAAAACTGCTGGTCAAACACGGAATGCCAAAGGCCCGGCTTTTTTGCCCCGCTGCCGACCGCTCCACAGTTCTGGTATCGGACGGAACCGAGCTGAAAGTACGGCGGGATTCGACGGTCATCTGGTCCGGCAAAATTGACAACGACCAGGTGATTGCCGTTAAGTTTGATTCGGTTCAAAACCGTTTTTGGTTATTGGGGACTCAATCGCTGAGTTTGTTGTCGATGTCTGACAAAAGGTTCAAGACCGTTCTTCGCCAGCCGAATCTGACCTGTTTCGAAATCGTTCACAACCAGTTGTACATTGGCACCCGCAACGGGTATTTCGTTTTTGATCCAGCGGGGAATAAAACCGTTGGATCGATGCAGACCAAGCTGCCGGTTCCGGAACTAACCGCGATGGCGTACGTGAATGGCAACCTTTGGTTTGGGTCGAAGCTGGGCGCATTTATGTTGCGTCCGGATGGTCAATTCAACTATTATTACGGCGAGCGTTGGTTGCCCGGCAATCGGGTGGTGCATATTGCCGAAGGCGAGGGAAAAACCGTTTTGATTCTGACCAGCAAAGGGTTGGGCGAAATCCGGTTTCGGGAAATGACGCTGCACGAGAAAGCCCTGGCGTATGAAAAACAGGTGCGGCAGCGGCACATTCGTTACGGTTTCAACTGCGACGTTTCGACGCTTAAAAACGGCGATTTGTCGACGTTTGAGATGGGGTTGCGTGAAAGCGACAACCTCTGGACGGCGATGTACCTTGTCAGTCAGTTGTATCGCTACAAAGTAACCGGTGATCCGGAAGCCTTGCAGAACTGGATGGAGTCGTTCGAAGCGATGGAGCGGCTTTTCACCATAACCCGTATGCCGGGTTATTTTGCGCGGGGATTCGAACGGCGCGGTTATGCCAGGAATAAAACCTCCGGTGAACTGACCGCAGGCTGGACGCACGCGAAAGAGGAGAATTGGGACTGGCGCGGCACCACCAGCAGTGACCAAACCGTTGGCCAAATGTTTGCGCTTACTCAAGTTGCCGAACTGACCGAAGGTGATACCAAGAAGCGGGCTATCGACCTGATTGACAAGTTGATGACCAATATCATTAACAACAATTGGTATCTGATTGATTTTGACGGTAAAATAACGGTTTGGGGGAAATGGAATCCGGAGTACGTCAACGGTTTTCCGGCGATGGTGGGCGATCGGAAAGTTAATTCATCCAATATCATCGCGTTTTTGCAGGCGGCTTATCACTTTACGAAAAAACCGGTTTACAAGGAAAAGGCGTATGAACTGATGGAGAAATACGGCTATCTCGAAAACCTGCTGCGACCGATGGGCGAGGTTGGTAAAGCCCCGGCGTCGGCCAGTAAACTGGCGCAGAATCTCTCCGAGGGTTGGAATCACTCCGATGACGAAATGTATTTCCTGGCTTACTGGTGTCTGTACCCGTATGCTTTCGACAATGACCTGAAAGCCAAATTTGGCGCCACCATCAAGGAACATTGGGAGTTTGAACGGCCCGAAAAAAACAGCCTCTGGAATTTGTGTTACGCCATGACCGGTGCCAAAGCGTTTGACCTGAACGAAAGCGTCTGGCATTTGAAGGAATTTCCGTTGGATATGATCGAATGGAGCCTGGTGAACAGTCATCGGAAAGACATTGAGTTCGTTCCGGACAACTTCCGTGGTCAGACGACCAAAACGGTGTTGCCACCCGACGAGCGGCCCGAACTCAAGCACAACCGCAACCTTTTTAAACTGGATCGGAAGGAGGGCAATGGCATGAGCGAACTCAGTGCGGGCGATTCGTTCCTGCTGCCGTACTGGATGGGGCGGTATCTGGGGGTGATTTCCGGACCCAGTAAGTGAAATGAGGTATTGAATGACCGGCCTTTGTTAGCTAGTTGTTGTTTAACAATCGCTAAAAGCCGAATGCTACATTCAGCCGAAAACCGTTGTTGAATTCAAAAACCGGATTGCCGGATACCGGATCGTTTTCCGCATGTTGGGTGATTTGGTTGAGGTAACCGAGTTCGAGCTGAACGTTATCCCGAAACTGATAACCAACACCACCCAGTAGGCGGTTTTGATTGAAGATGTTCATGCCCGCATTTTTGCCAAAACTGATAAACAATTCGTCAAAAAAAGTCAGGTAAAATTCGCTGTCGTCAATCGTTGCTCCCTGCAAGGGAACATGGGCGGTGATCTGGTACCGAATCCGGTTTTCGTAGTCCCAGCGGCTGATTTGTCGGGACCCTTCTTCGGCAAGTTGACTGAGCCAGCGTTCCTCAAACCGAAACCGGTGATTCAGGAAAAACCGTCCAACGGTATCATCCAGCTGAATATCCTGGTACAGCCGGTGTTCCGGGGTTGGAACGTTCTGATCCGCTACCGGATGCTTGCCGTACGGAAAGGTAACAAAATAGGTGTAACCACCGCCCAGTTCAACGTTTTCGCCGAGCTTGTAATTGACGCCCAGCCGGGCGAGTGATTGTTGCCAGGTTCGAACAAAACCGATGCGTCGCCATTGATATTCCGTATGCAGAGACCACTTTTTACTCAGTTGGTGATCGCCGTCGTACACAAACCAGCCAATTTGATTATGATCCAGAATGCGTTTGGACTGGCCAAAAGAGCAAACAGAAAGTAGACACAGAACCCATATCCATCCATAATGTCGTCGATTCATTCTTGCCTAACTAATGCTGAGCCAAAATGGCTGCGATGTCGCAGCCATTTTTACGCAATTAATTGCCGGATTAAGCGGTCCAACTTTCAGGTCTCTCTGAGCGCCAAAAATCTTTACACCTTTTCGGATTTTATGGTCTATCGGCTGGCCGAAACGTACTTGCTCCGCGCAGAAGCCCATCAGCGGAAAGGTAATGCGCTACAGGCTGCCGACGATATCAATGTGGGCCGAGTATGCGCCAACGCGAAATCGATTGCCGCCAGTCAGGTTACCATCGATTTTATTCTCGATTCCGCAGTCCGCTATCGACGCAAATTTCAGTGCCAAACTTGAGCAGAATCAGGCTACTGAGGATTGATTTTCTACTAAATTCTTACTTTTCATTTTATTCCTGACCGTATGAAATTGACCCATTCATTCCGATCCCTATATTTTACCTTCCTGTTTACCGGGATAGTAAGTGTAACTCAGGTGATCGCCCAGCCCGATTTAAACCGCACCGATACCCGTCGGGCCAATGCGGGTATCATTCTTGAGCAGCCGGTTGATGATCCTCGCGTCAAAAACCGCCAACACGAGATGGTCTCCTCCATAGCGGCCTCTGCCGATGGCAAAGAACTCTTTCTGGTTTGGTATACTGGCGGGAAAGGCGAAGGGCCGGGCAATTACGTGACCCTGGCCGTTAGTTTGGATAACGGCAAAACCTGGAAAAATGACCAGTTGGTTATTTTTCCCAAAGACTCATCGATCCGTTTTTTTGATCCGGTTCTCTGGCGCGACAAAAAGGGTCAGGTCTGGCTATTTTATGCCGTCTCAATGGATAACAAGCACTGGGATTTGAAGGAAGGTGTCAATGCCATTCCTGTGTCGTGGAATGGGTCGAAGGTCGTCTACGAACAACCTAAGTTGATCGCCTACGGGGTTATGATGAATAAACCGGTTTATATTCCCCAAAAAGATATGGCGTTGTTTCCGGTTTCGGTTTGGCAGTTAGGAAAGGACCATTCGCAGGAACCCGGTTATATTCCGGATGGAACGTTTATTCATCGGTTTGATTTTAACAAAAAGAAAAACCGGATCAACACCCTGCAAACACACGGTTTTGTGCCGGTTTTAGCCGACAACCTGCGAACGTTTGACGAACATCAGGTTGTGCAGACTTCCGACAAGGGTGACTTGCTTTGCCTGGTTCGGGCCAAACATGGCGTGTATAGTTCGAAGAGCAACGACTTCGGGAAAACCTGGTCGACGCTTGAACCGTTTACAGCTACCGGCCCGACCACCTCAAGCCGGTTTTACATTGGTAAACTTCAGTCTGGAAAATTGCTGCTTGTGCTGAATAACAGCCGAACCCGGAACAACATGACGGCTTTTTTGTCGGAAGACGGCGGAAAAACCTGGCCGCATAAACTCCTGCTGGACAGCCGCGAAAAAGTTTCGTACCCGGATGTTGACCAGACCAGCGACGGTACGATTCACGTTACGTTCGACCGCGACCGAACCGGCGCGAAAGAAATCCTGTACGGTCGATTCAGCGAGGATGATATCCTCAAAAACGCAACCCAGAATCTTTTCCTGACCCGGGTGAATCCTTAATATTAACAGAATTGAAGCAAGATGAGGTGACCTCACCGCGTCTTGCTTCCTGAATAACATCGATTCTTATGCGGTTTTACTCATACGCTTTTTTGCTGGTTCTGATTTTAGGATGCAAAGCGTCCAATCCCCCTAAGGACCCATCCGGCTGGGTGACACTTTTCGATGGAAAGACGCTGAATGGGTGGCATAGCTACCTGAAACCGGAAGCTTCGCCAAAATGGAAAGTCGAGCGGAAGTGCCTGGTATTGACGGAGAAAGGTGCTGGAGACCTGCTGACGGATCGGGAATACGGGGACTTTGAATTAGCGTTGGAATGGAAAATTTCGGAAGGGGGGAATAGCGGGATTATTTACCACGTTCACGAATCCTCGGCGTTTAAAACAGCCGACCAATCGGGGCTGGAAATGCAGGTGCTGGATAACGAACGGCACCCGAACGCCAAACAGGGGGCTGACCGGACGGCCGGTTCTCTGTTTGATTTGTTTGCTCCAAACCATACAGCCGTCTGCCGCCCGGCCGGGCAATGGAACAAGGTCCGGCTGGTGGTGCGGCAGGGCAAAGCCGAGCACTACCTAAACAACCGAAAAATTGTGGAGTACGTCATCGATGGACCCGAGTGGGAGCGCAGGATCAGCAACAGCAAATTCAAAAACTGGGCTAATTTCGGGACGTATTCACGGGGCCATATTGCGTTGCAGGACCACGGGGACCGCGTATGGTACCGCCGAATTCGAATCAGGGAGCTATAGTCAAGTACAACCGTTGAGGTATCCTACAACGAACTGTGTCCGTAACTGGCGCTGAAAACTTTGCCGGAACTCAAGTGAACACTGATCAGCACATCGCTTTGGGTAGCCTGATCGTCGATGATCATGGGCCGCCACTGGGGCATATCGCGCAAGGCATTGACCACCTGGCTAGCCAGCTTCTGCTCAGCGTCGGGGCGATGCCGGAGGTAGGGGAGCGGGCGGAGGTTAAACAGAATACCGCTTTCTGATAAGGTCCCTTCCAGGGTAATCAAAACCGTTGGTTCAGACGACTGAATTTTTTGGAGTCGTTCTTTCAGAAAGAAGGCAAACTTCCTTTGTCCACCCTCAAATTCCGCGTTTTGCACGAGCGGTTGGCAGTCAACGGGTTGTCCATCCGGACCGTAACAATGCCCCCCATGCCGGGCCTGTCCCTGGCGGTATAACTCGCGCCGTTTTAGGGTGCCGTCTTCGTAATAGGAAAAAAAAGGGCCACTAAGTTGGTTGTCTTTGAAATCACAGGCCCAGTGGAGCTGTCCGTTCGGAAACCAGGAACGGGAACGTCCGTGCCGGATGCGTTGCTGGTAATCCCGGTAATGTTCCTCGGATATGCGTCGGTTTTCTTTATCAAAAGTGCGAACGGTAGCTACTTTCTTCCACCGGTCGTGGTAGGTGATTTCTTCGGTTGCGTTTCGATATTCCCGGCGTTCGACACGGTTTTTTAACCGACGATTTTTTTTGTGTTCGTCATCGGGTGAATGAACAAGAAGGCTTGTCAGGAATAGTAAAATAAAACTGTTCATCGTTCCTGGGTCTTCAGGGTGACTTATAATGAGAAGTCGTCGATTGCGCTGACCTACTGTAGATTACCGGAAAATTAAGGCGTAACGACGATCTTTAGAGATGATTAGAGCCACTAATCACTACTTTTGTTACCTATAATAACAGAAACTCATGAAGTTTGTTGCCGTCGGTTTTCTTTTGATCCTGCTTTTTTCTCCGTGCATCGCGCAGCGTTCTTCTCTGGCTGTACCAACGCCAACTGTAACTTACCGCAATCCCGTTATTGGGGGTGATTTTGCCGATCCATCGGTTATTCGGGTGGGGAATACCTATTACGCGGTGGGAACGTCGTCAGAATGGGCTCCGGCCTATCCCATCTATTCGTCAACCGATCTGGTGAACTGGCAATCCGTCGGTCCGGTTTTTTCTTCTCCGCCAGACTGGACGATGGGAAGTTACTGGGCACCGGAGCTGTTTCATCGAAATGGTCTCTTTTACGTTTATTATACCGCTCGCCGGAAGTCCGACAAACGCTCCTTCCTGGGCGTGGCCACAACCCCGGACCTTCGCCAGGGCTTCACGGACCACGGTTTAGTCCTTGAATGGACCTCCGAAGCGATCGACGCCTTTGTCATCGAAGATCAGGGCAAACTATACCTTACCTGGAAAGCCTATGGATTGGACAAAGGCAAAGCCATCGAGCTGCTGGGGGCTGAGCTATCGCCCGATGGACTGAAGGTGACAGGAAAAGCCTTTACACTGCTGACGGCTGACGCCAACAATTGGGAAGCTGGCGGGGCTGAAGGGCAGGCCATTTTCAAACGGGGCCGGTATTTTTACATGCTGTATTCGGGCAATTCCTGCTGCGGGGCCAATTGCAATTATCAGGTGGGGATGGCACGGGCCGAAAAGTTACAGGGGCCGTGGGAGAAATTTGCCGGAAACCCGGTGTTGGTAAGCGATGAGGTTTGGAAATGCCCCGGTCACGGCACCGTCGTTACAACGCCCGACAACCGTTATTTCTACCTGCATCATGCCTACAACGGCGTTGATTTTACCCAGACCGGACGGCAGGGCGTTTTGAGTGAACTGGTTTGGAACGACAAAACCGCTTGGCCGGTCTTCCGGTACGGCATTCATACGCCCGCGCAAGCCGAATCACCCAGCCCGATCGTTCAGAAAAATAGCCGGAACAGAAGCGTTGACTTTGCCAAATCACCCACCGCGTTGCCCTGGGTGTGGGATGTGAGCCAATCCAAACCAACCTTTACCGTCAGCGACGGCGTGCTAAAGCTACACACAACCGGTACGCAGCCCGCCGGAAACTTTTTGGGGTTGGTGCTCCAGAAAGGAACGTATTCGTTCTCAGCTACCGTCGATCCGCAAGCCGATGTGTTACAAAGTATTACGCTATACGGCGATGCTCAGAATGCATTGGGCCTGGGTGTTCGGAACGGATCGCTGGAGCTTTGGCAGGTGAAAGACGGGAATCGGAGTGTGCTGAAATCGCAAGCTATACCAACGGCCGCGAAGCCGGTAACGATTCAGCTCAAAAGCCGGTTTGGCCAGTTTTACCAGTTTTTCTGGTCATCGGACGGGGGGAAGCCCGAACCTATTACTACCACGCCGGTTGACGGAGCGTACCTGCCCCGCTGGGACCGGGCCCCGCGAATTGGCCTGACGGTTTCGGGGAGTCAGTCGGGTCACGGATCGGTTCGGGCTTTGAGCTTACAATACGATTAAACCCCATACTGTCAGGGTAAACTACCGGTTATTTCTTTCAGGTAATCGAAAAACGCTTTTTTGCGCGGGGAGCTGATCTGCCAGTTGATGGGGGGCGACTGATAGCCATCGTTGAAGCCTTCGTCTTTCATACGGTAATCAAAAAGTCCCCAGGATGCGTAGGCGCTGGTAGCCGCTTGAAAATGGTTGGCCGGTTTATCAAAATCGAAATGGTCGTCTTCGTTAAAGACAATCGGTAGGTTTCGGTTGCCGGCCAGTGCGCGGGTTTTCTGCACCAACTCGGCGATTTTAGCCGGTTCTTTCACCCCGTTTCCGTGCAAAAGCAGAAAATCAGCTTCGCGTACCACGCTCTCCCGGGGAAGTGTGCCACCGCTGAAGCTGGTACTGACCAAAAAACGTTGCCCCCGGATTTTCTTTGCTTTTACCCGTTGAATGAGTTCGTGCACACGCTCTGGTTTCAGAATGTCGTGGTCGTAGCGGATGTCGCATTCGTTGTTGATTTCGATGATGACGTTTCGGTAATTGCCGTCAGCCAGAATTTTTAGGGTGTTGTCAACAGCGTTAATAACAGCCGCTTCGTTTTTTAGATACTGATCCTGACCGAAATAGAACAGCCCGAGAATCACGACCATGCCGAGTTCGTCGGCTTTGTTGAGAATCCGGTGAAGCCGGTGGGAGTAAAAAGGATTGTAAGAGCCGTTGGGGTTAAACATCGAATTAATCCACGGCTGGTGTTCGACGGAATAGCCTTCCGGGCTGCCACCCTGCAAGTTAAGCGTAAAGGCCAGCAAACCGTGGGCTTTCCAGAGGGGCATGGCGGCAATAAATTCGTCGGTATTGCGGTTGGGGTCCCAGGTTTTGGTGTCGGGGTAGGCCCAGCGCGACCGGCTTGTGGTGTTCTGGTCATCAAAAATGCCCTGTACCATGCGGGAGTTTGGGAGCAAGCCTTCAATTTTATGGCCGTTCCAGGTGCGGCCCGGAAACGTTGGCTTCCCATTGATGTAAAACTGGTTGCCAACAATCGAAACCGTCGTTTTTCGTTCGGGTAGTTTGGTCGACTGTCCGTAAACCGTGGTATGGAAAAAGAAAAAACCGGCCAGTAGCGCCAGCAAAGAAGGGCGAAATGGATGCATGGTATCGGGAATAGGATTGAGCTGGCAAGGTATTCATTTCCCGAAAAAAGAAAAAGGGCACCCAAAGGTGCCCGGTATATAGCCATTAGCTTCGTCGGTCGTAACGCTCCAGCTGGTTGAGCTTGTTGCGTTGCCGGTTGTTCAGGACGGACAGCAGATCCCGGCGTTTTTGCTGTTGCAATTGCCGGTATTCCCGCCGGTTATTGCGTTCAGCGCGGGTAATGCCCCGGCGTTCGTACCGGTCCTGGATATCACGAATCTGGCGTTTCTGGCGATTGCTCAGATTCAGCTCTCCCTGCCAGCGTTCCAGTTTATATTCGAGGGGAATGTCCCGGACATTCGGATTGTCATAGCGACCATACGGGTCCCGGCGGTCGTACCGTTCAGTGGTTCGTTGCGTTGTACAGCCGCCAATGGTTAATCCAAGAGCAGCTACAAGGATCAGTATCTTTTTCATGTTGTATTTATTGTTGATGCGGGTTGGACCATTCTCTGGGGGAGAAGTTTAACGAAGACCCACAAAATGACTGAAAAAGAAAAGGCCCGGGAGTTCCTGGGCCTTTTCTGTATAACTTAGTTGATGTGTCTTGCTTACACGACCCGGTCTCCTCTAATCAATCGTAAGATGATGGCAATTACGGCAATGACCAGCAGAACGTGAATGATATTGCCCATACCAAAACTACCAAAGCCTAACAATCCGACTAACCAAAGGATGATTAAGATCACCGCAATGACATAAAGCAAATTTCCCATGACGTTTCCTTGTTTTGGTTGAATGAACTCTTGTACGGTTAATCAATTAGAAAAATGCGTGCCAAAGCTGAAAAGCCTTTAAATTTCCTTAAAAAGGCAGTTTTTAGAATAGAGTTGTACCGAATAGTGGAACAAAACCGTACTCAATTGTAGAATTTTTTGCCCATCCGCCCACAAAAAAAGCCCCGACATGAATGCCGGGGCTTTTGAGTGGAAAGCAAGACCGTTGCTTCAGCGGTTGGATGATTACATCATGCCGCCCATGCCACCGGGGTGACCGTGTCCGGCTCCACCAGCGGGTGCTTCTTCGGGTTCGTCGGCAACAACACACTCGGTCGTCAGCAACAGACCAGCGATTGATGCGGCATTTTCCAGCGCCAGACGCGTTACTTTCGTCGGGTCGATGATACCCACACCAATCAGGTTTTCGAATTTGTCTTCGCGGGCGTTGTAACCGTAGTCAGCCGAACCTTCTTTCACTTTATTAACGATTACGGAACCTTCGCCACCGGCGTTGGCAACAATCGTCCGCAGGGGAGATTCGAGGGCAACGCGAATGATCTGCACACCGGTTTTTTCGTCTTCGTTTACGGTGTTTACGCTGTCCAGTGACTGGATAGCCCGGATCAGGGCAACACCACCACCGGCTACGATACCTTCTTCAACGGCAGCGCGGGTTGCGTGCAGGGCATCATCAACGCGGTCTTTTTTCTCTTTCATTTCTACTTCCGTAGCAGCACCAATGTACAGGATGGCTACACCACCTGACAGTTTGGCCAGACGCTCCTGCAGTTTTTCACGGTCGTAGTCCGAAGTCGTGTTTTCGATCTGTGATTTGATCTGGTTAACCCGACCCGTAATGTCTTCTTTCTGTCCAATACCGTTAACAACAGTTGTGTTGTCTTTGTCGATAATGATTTTTTCAGCCTGACCCAGGAATTCGATCGAGGTGTTTTCCAGTTTGAAACCACGCTCTTCACTGATAACCTGTCCGCCCGTCAGGATGGCGATATCCTCCAGCATGGCTTTCCGACGATCGCCAAAGCCCGGAGCTTTTACGGCGGCTACTTTCAGCGCACCCCGGATTTTATTGACCACCAGCGTAGCCAGTGCTTCTCCGTCAACGTCTTCTGCGATGATCAGCAGCGGACGGCCCGTTTGAGCCACCTGCTCCAGCACCGGCAGCAGTTCTTTCATCGACGAAACTTTTTTCTCGGAGATCAGGATGAACGGACGCTCCAGTTCCGCTTCCATTTTCTCGGTGTTGGTTACGAAGTATGGCGACAGGTAACCCCGGTCGAACTGCATCCCTTCTACGGTTTTTACTTCCGTTTCGGTACCGCGTGCTTCTTCAACCGTGATAACACCTTCTTTGCCTACTTTCTCCATCGCGTCGGCAATCATGTTACCGATTTCTTCGTCGCTGTTGGCCGAGATGGTCGCTACCTGAGCGATTTCTTTTGACGTTTCGATGGCGCGAGACTGCTCTTTGAGGTTGTTAACAACCACCGTCACCGCTTTGTCGATACCGCGTTTCAGATCCATCGGGTTGGCACCAGCGGCCACGTTTTTCACACCGATTGAGTAGATAGCCTGGGCCAGAACCGTAGCCGTCGTCGTACCGTCACCGGCTGAGTCCGCAGTTTTGGAAGCAACTTCTTTCACCAATTGAGCGCCCATGTTTTCCATGGCGTCTTTCAGTTCAATTTCTTTGGCTACTGTCACACCGTCTTTGGTGATGGCCGGTGAGCCGAATTTTTTATCCAGGATAACGTTCCGGCCTTTAGGACCCAGCGTAACTTTTACGGCATCCGCCAGCGTATCAACGCCCTTCTTGATTTTATCGCGGGCTTCCGTGTCGAAAAATATTTTCTTAGCCATTTCTAAAAATGAATTAATGAGTTAACGTAATAGGAGTAAACGGGTTCACGATCAGTTTGTTACCTGAGTGGCACCGGCTGATCTAGCCATTAGATGATGGCGAAAATGTCTGACTCGCGCATAATCAGGTACTCTTTCCCTTCAACAGTGATTTCGGTACCGGCATATTTGCCATACAATACCGTGTCACCTACCTGAACCGTCAGCGGCTCATCTTTTTTACCCGCTCCAACGGCCACGATCGTTCCGCGTTGGGGTTTTTCTTTCGCCGTATCAGGGATGATGATACCGAATGCGGTTTTTTCTTCAGCAGGAGCCGGTTCAACCAGCACCCGGTCAGCCAACGGTCTTACGTTTACTTTACTTTCCGTTACTGCTTCCATAATGGGCTTGTGTTTTAGAAGTTTAAATTGTGTTGTGCTTGATAGAGGTTCGATCGCAACGGCAGCCGCCGAAATGGCGCACCCGTTATGCCGAACTGACGGTCGATTTTTGGCATTTATTGTGCCAGAACGGTTTTTGTAACGAATACTGACAAAATTTCCGGTTTACAGTGTCAGTTTGGTAGTCAACAGATTAGGGCAAATACTTTTTTGTTAAAGAAAAAATGCGCCAAACACAATTTGGCAGAACGTAAATTTTTGTTAACTTACTTAGCAACAAAACGGATTGTTCTTCCTTGCTGGTGTCTATGAAAAAACTTCAGAAAGACTGGTTAACACAAGGCCTGATTGATTTGGAATACAAAAAATTTGTCGTTCTGGCATATCTGAAACACGTTCAGCAACATTTTTCTGACAGAAAGCTCTATCCTGACCTGACGGAACTGCGTGATCATTACGAGACCAGTCTCCGATTTCGGAACCGCAAAGGTACGCTTTCTGCTTCGTTTCCCAAGGACGCCACCGGGATTGATCCTGAAAGTCTTACGGTGCGGTACCAGCCCCGGCTGGAAGAAGATACCTACATGGCCGAAATTGACTCAATTATCAACTTTGCGCTACCGCGGTTCGGTCAGACCCTGACGAAAGGGCAGGAAATGGCCAAAGAGCTGGAAGGCAACCTGACGCTGACACCCGTGGGAATGTTACCGCTGTGTCGCGATGAAGGCTACCTGTTTCTGCATTGGACTTCTCATTCGCAGACGCATATTTATTACTTTAACCTAACCTGGACAAAACGGGCCTTGTCCGCTCTGACAGACAGTCCGACTCAATCTTTGCCCATCCGGACCCGGTACATCGACTCGGTTCGAAAAGGCATTGGAACCACCTACGAAACCCTGAAACTGGAACTGATTCGCCGACGGCCTTGCTTACCCAATCCCGCTACGTTCATGGTGGAATCCAAGCGCCGGTTACCGCTGGAAGAAACCCTGCTTCCGATGGCCGAGCGGCTGGTGGAGCGCGAGGCTCTTTCTTAGCAAGACCTAATCGATTTTTATCATCTTTTCCGGTAAATGTTTCCAGTAGCGCTTGGGCATGTGCTGCATGTGAAGGCGCATATTTTTACGAGATTCGATTGTTACGCTTTTGAAATAACGGCACCACAGCTCCTGATAGACTTCTTCGCGAGCATCGCTGATCTCTTTAATGAGGGTGGAAGTAGGCTGGTTACGGGAATCGTGAAAATCGAGCGTGACCGTAGTAACGTTATCCAGGTTATAGTAAATGCCGTATCTTCGCCTAGCATCGTAAATCAGCCAAAGCTGATCCGCATAACGGCTTGCAAAATGATGACTGATCAGGGGTAAGACATCGCATTCCGGTTCGATGATTGCGTAGTACAACTGATCTTTGGTGAGCTTGAACCGAACAAAAGCCTGCATGCGGTGGCGCTCCTTTTTGACTCGTTGGGCGGCTTTTTTTACGTCCCAGACCGCCCGGTTGCTCAGATCTTCTTCTACATTTTGCGGACTATCCAGCACGTGTTGGGCAAAATGCCACATGGCATCCTCGGGTCGATCCATGTCAGACAGAAAAGTCCAGACGATCCACCGCAGGCCTTCCATCGAAAGACGCTTTTGTAATCCGGCCAATACCCGCTTTGCTTTCTCTTCATCGGTTGTAACTGAATGGATGCTGGTAAATAGCCCAGTAGCAGCGTTTTCTTTTTTGGCAAAGGATACGTTCTGAAGCTTGTATTGATAAATTTCAAAAACGGCCGTCAGCCAGCCCTCAAAAGTTCCGTCGTACGATACCGTTGTCATTTGATCAGAACAGGCTTAACTGGGACGAAAAATTAGTCTTGTACTTGCTGTTCTGCATCATCAGAATTTTCTGTTTGAGCTGGGCGGGCGTGTAGTCGGGCTGCCGTGAAAAGGGGGAGCTAAAGGCCAGGAAGTATTTCGCCCGATTGTAAGCGATGCCCATCGTCTGCAAGTGTTCGGGTTGCAGCCTTCTGAACCGGCGGGCGGCTACGATTCGTTGGGCATTTTTAACTCCAATGCCCGGTATGCGCTGAATCAGCTCAAGGTCCGCCGTGTTGATATCGACCGGAAACTGATCTAAATTTCGCAGCGCCCAACCCAGTTTTGGATCAATATCCAGGGCCAGGTCATGCTGTTCCGATCCAACCAGTTCATGGACCGTAAAACCGTAAAAACGGAGTAGCCAATCGGCCTGGTACAGCCGGTTTTCGCGAATGACCGGAACCGGTGTGCCGATGACAGGCAGCCGATTGTCCTCGCTGATGGGAACATAACCCGAGTAATAAACCCGTTTTAAATTCATCTGGCGGTAAAAATGATCTGCAAGTTGCAGGATTTGCAGGTCGCTCTCCTGGGTAGCCCCGATCACCATCTGAGTACTTTGACCCGCTGGCGCAAAGACCGGCGCTTTTTTATTCTGCTTTTTTTCTTCCAGATGGCCCGTGATCTGTCCTTTTAAATACGTCATCGGGCGAATCACATCCTGATGGTTTTTTTCCGGAGCGAGTAGTTTCAGGCTTTGTTCCGTTGGCATTTCGACATTGACACTCAGTCGGTCAGCATACAACCCGGCCTCTCTCATCAATTCATCACTGGCACCTGGAATCGCTTTCAGATGAATGTATCCGTTGAAGTTTTGCTCCAGCCGCAGCTTTTTGGCAATTTTGACCAGACGCTCCATCGTGTAGTCTGGGCTGTCAAAGATGCCCGAACTTAAAAACAAGCCTTCAATGTAGTTTCTGCGGTAGAAACCAATGGTTAGCTCAACCACCTCTTCCACCGTAAAGGCTGCCCGTTTGACGTCGTTACTTTTGCGGCTCACGCAATAGGCACAGTCGAAAATACAATGATTGGTTAGCAGAATTTTGAGCAGCGATACGCACCGCCCATCCTCCGTAAAAGAATGACAAATGCCGTAACCTTTGGAATCTCCCAATCCTTTATCTTTATTAGCTCGTTTGCTTTGTCCTGAGGCACACGATACATCATATTTTGCGGCATCGGCCAAAATTTCCAGTTTCTCCGTTATTCGGTCATCCCTCATCCCTCTACCTTTTTAATTGTACTTGAAAGTAATACCGCCTACCCTGACTGTGGTCCGGCATACGGTTCTGGCAGGTTCTGCCAAGCCATTTTTCAGCAGAGGTTCTCCCGAATGCGCTCCGATTTGCTCATTTTTTTGCAAAATTTCGCTTTCCCAGGTTTCTTAACCAGCTTCATCAGGAACAAGCTGATCTAACCTTTAATCGTCTAATCATCCGGAATTACTCATGCTCCTCCATGAATAAAGTTGGAAG
Organism: Larkinella harenae; assembly: GCF_054780515.1. NCBI lineage: Bacteria > Pseudomonadati > Bacteroidota > Cytophagia > Cytophagales > Spirosomataceae > Larkinella > Larkinella harenae. The sequence continues at coordinate 2,537,819 of NZ_BAAGWE010000001.1, forward strand.
ATGGCTAATTTATTTATATTGTCAAAGTGGTAGTTGATAATATTTAATAATTATGTTTTTGGTTAATATGATTATTAAATATTATAAGTATGTTATAGAAAGCAACTTGTCTCTATTTTGAAGAATTGCTTTTGGATAAAATGCAGGGGATCAGTTTTCTTTCGAACCTGTCTCGGGGACAAAAAAGAATAATACTCCGAGGGCTACGACGGCCAGGGCGGCCAGTGTTAGAAAGGCAACATGGTAACTAGTGTGTTGCAGCAGAACCCCGGCAAAGGCGTTACTGAGTGATGCCCCCAGTCCTACGGCGGTTGCAATGGCCCCCTGGGTCGTATTGAAAAGTCCGCTGCCCCGCGTGAGATCGGCCACTATCAGGATGGATACCACGCCAAAAATCCCGGCACCAATACCGTCCAGAATTTGAATGGCAACCAGCAGACCCGGGTCGCCCGTAAGCGTATAAAGCAACCCCCGAATGGGCAAAATCGCAAACCCAACAAGTAAAAGTCGCTTCCGTCCCTTCGGCGCGAGCCGCCCCGCCCAGAAACTAACGGGAATCATCACCACCTGTGCCACAATAATACAGGCCGACATATAAGCCGATGAAGTTCCCGCATCGATACCCTGAGCCAGCCGCTGGCCGAGCAGTGGTAGCATGGCCGCATTCGCGAAATGAAAGAGCACGCAGGCTAGAGCAAACAGCAAAATCGAACGGTTTTTGAGTAGTGCTTGCCAACCTGTTAGTGGATGAGTAGAACTATTCGGCTGACTCGGAGCCGGACAGCCCCGGGCCAGTTCATGATCAATATCGGTTTCCCGAATGGCCCAGATCGATAAACTACTGCATACGGACATGATGGCCAGTAAAACGAAAATGCCTTTGCTGCTCAGGTAGTAACCAATAAGCCCGGCCAGGAGGGCAGCAAATACATTGCCGGCATGATTGAAGGTTTCGTTGCGGCCCACGCGTCCGTCAAGGGCTTTAGGCCCAACCAGTCCCAGCGTGATGGCGGCCACTGCGGGGGTGAACCAGGCCGCTGCAACCCCCATCATAGCCTGTCCTCCCAGGATGATGCTATAGCGCGGAAAAGCAATCGTCAGCAAAGCCGCCAAAGCGATGAGCAGAGACGCCACAATGGAAAAAAAACGCTTGTGGACGGTGCGGTCGACAAGGATCCCGGCGGGCGTTTGCGCTACAACCGTGGCAATTCCCATTACTGACATCGCAATGCCAATCGATTGGGCGTTCCAGTGCAAGGTGGTCAGCAAGTAAATGGCCAGGTAAGGGCCCAATCCATCCCGGACGTCAGCCAGAAAGAAGTTGGCACTGTCCAGCGCTCGCAAACTTGCTTGACCCGAGTTATGGTGTGTGGCTGGGGAGGAGGTTGCTACCATTTCTTGAAAATGAAAAAGACCGCAACAACCATGAAAGCGAAACCGACGATGTGGTTCCAGGCCAGCTTATCGGTTTTGAAAAAATAGACGGTCATCAGGGTGAATACCGTCAGCGACACGGCTTCCTGAATGGTTTTCAGCTCGAAAAGTGAAAACGGTCCGCCCGTCTCGTTAGACCCCATCCGATTGGCTGGTACTTGAAAGACGTATTCAAAGAAAGCGACGCCCCAGCTCAGGGCGATAATTCCAAACAAAGATAGTTTGGCCAGAAAAGGATACTGTTTGAGCTGAAGATGGCCATACCAGGCCAGGGTCATGAACGTGTTGGAGACGATCAACAAGAGGATGCAATACAAGGCTCGCAAGGTGTGATGTGTGTTTGAAGTGGACGAAAGAACAGCGTGTGCGGTTGAATAGCAGGTCTTTAGAGAGGGGCCTGCTGTCGTTAGCTCACGGAAAATCCAACCATAATTACTACGTGGTGTTGCGTCGAAAGGCTCGATTTAATGACGATTTAATACCGGGCGGCAGTCCAGCATGAAGCGTATCGCCAGTGGTTGACTTTAGAAAAATTTTAATGATAAGAGACGTTAACGAACTCTTTTGACCGGAAAGTCCCGAAGTTAGCCCTCTTGTTGGGCTAACCTCGGGAATCGTCCTGCCACTAATTGCTCTTTAGCAACAGGTTTGTCAGCGTCATGCTAAGTTGGGGGGGCTAGCGAACGAGAAAAGTCTGCCCGTTGATGGTTACTTGAGTGGCCTGGACAATGGTTTGCTTTTTAAGTTGCACCTGCCCGTCAGCCAGCGGCTTCAGATACCCGCTCACCGAAATGGAGCTTCCCTTGGGGACCAAACCAACCAATTGATCGGCTACGTGGGGAGGCACTTTGATCAGGGTTTGATCTGTTAGCAGGAGTCCTTTGGTTCGTCCCTGTTTATCAAGCAGAAACTCGGCGACCTTCCCCTCAAACGTTTTGAGGCTGGGAACGGGCAAACCGGCGAGCGGAGTGGGCGGAGTGTCGGTGATTGTTGTTTTACCGGCCGTGAGGTTAATCAGGTGGAAAAAAGATTCTCCCTCGGGCGTTGTTTCCGAAAAACCCGAAACCGTTACCGGGCTGCCCGCTTTGGCAACGGCACTGATCGATTGACCCAGGTGGCTCGGAAAGCGAACAGCTACCGTCGATGAGCCTGTTCCAAGGGTAAAACCGTCGAGAATGGATTCATCATTGCCCGTTAATTGCTGAACGGTTCCTGATACAGTCGATAGCGAGATCATACCCGCATTGGCCGGACTCCGATGAACCAGTCCAGCCCGGGGGCCGGGCGGAACGGGTCCTCGGGCCAGGGGAGATGGTGGTACATCTTGTCCATAAAGCTGCGACAGGCTCAGCAGCAGACTTAAGGCGGTTGTGCTCATTAATTGATTCGTTTTCATAATTGCTTTGTTTTAGTTGCTCGCAAAGTTACCGGGACGGCATAAGGGGGGGCTGAAGATGAAATTAATTTGCCTTAAGCGGATCAAAATCAGAATGGCGAATGCAACAGTGGTCCTGTTTGAGGCCGTGAGCAAGGCATGGGTAGCAGCCAGAAAAATTCCTAATCAAACCCCCTTAAGAAAAGTTAATCTAGATTTAAGGCCCGCTTCAGGGTGAACGTGTAACTTGTTGCTACTAATGGCCTGGCATCTCTTGCATCGACTCATTGCGTTTTGTTTTCCGCTGTTTCTGATCAGCCCGTTTCTGTCAATGGCTCAGCAGACGGGCAGGGTAAAGGCCTACGACGTAAACCGGATCGGCGACTATGAAGGATTTCGTATTCGGACGGCAACGGGTGAAACGAGTGTGCATTTTCCACCCCATGTGGCCGAAGCGGTGCGAAAAGTGGCCCTTGTTGGCCAGCCAATAACGATCTGGGTAGAACCGCATCCGGGACCAGCCGAAGCTGGTTCATTAAACCGGCTTCGGCTGGTAAGTCTACAGCATCCACAAACCGGGCAACGGGTTCGGATAGCGGATTTGCCACCGCCCCCTCCGCAGGCCGGCAAGCGGATCGTGGTCCATGAGCCGCTTGCCGGTACCCTATCTGATGACCGGGGGCAACTAATTGCCATACGGACCGCAACCTACTTGATTGAACTAAAGCCACACCAGAGCGAAGCAATTCGGGCGGTTTTGGCCGGTAGCCGATCACTTCAGGTAGTGGGGTACGAGCGAACCGAGCGGGGGTTTGTCAACCAGACCGGATTACGGCTAATACGCCCTGCAACCTTGACCATTCACGGAAAAACGTTTGCGTTTTAATGAAAATTCTGATCATTGATGATGAGGAAAAATTGGCTCTGCACCTCCAGAAAGGGCTAAGCCAGGCGGGGCACGGGGTCGAAGTGGCCCTGACCGGAGCCCTGGGCATGGAACAGGCTGCGCTGGGCCAGTTTGATCTGATACTGCTGGATCTGATGCTGCCCGGCACGAACGGTTTTGACGTGCTCCGGAATTTGCGTGAATTTGGCATCGACACGCCGGTAATGATCCTGAGTGCCCTCAACCACGCCCAGCATGTCGTTCGGGGACTGGATTTGGGCGCTGTCGATTATCTCCGGAAACCGTTTGAACTGGACGAACTGCTGGCCCGCATTCGCACCGTTCAACGCGGACAGGCGGGCAGTCAGTTGCCTATCTGGCACGTAGGCGACCTGACTATGAACCTGACGACCCGCGAGGTAAGTCGGGCGGGCAAATCCATTGCGCTTACCCCGCGTGAATACCAATTGTTAGAACAATTCATGCGGCAACCGGGCCGGGTCTTGTCCAAGGCGCATCTTACTGAAAAAATCTGGGAATCCGATTTTGATAGAGGAAGTAACGTTGTTGAAGTGCATATGCACCAGCTTCGTAAAAAAATAGATCGGGGTTTCGATACGCCTTTGCTGGAAACAGTGGTGGGGGTGGGATACCGCCTTCGGGGCACCCTTACTGTAAGTGAAAAGCCATGACCTTAAAGCGGCCCACGCACAGCATTCGCTTAAAGATCGGTTTGGTTTTTGGGGCTACTTTTTTTCTGGGATTTGCCGGAGCGGGGAGCTACCTCTTTGGCCGGGTGCGGGCAGTACTCATCGAACAGGATAACCGTACTCTGGTTGACCGGGCCAACCGGCTGGCCGAACGGGTATCGGTTTATCCCCTTGTCATTCCATTGCCCGACCGGGGCGAGGTGCTGGCTCTGTGGTATACCACCGGTTCGTACACCAAACAACTTTATGAGTCGCCCCATTTTCCGGCCCTGGCCGACAGCCCGGCGGGGCAAGCCATCAGCGAGGCCGATACGTTCCGGCTGGCCCGGTTGAACCGCTCGCTGGATGGTGCCGGACAGCTCACGGTAGTAGTTGGGCACAGCAGTTATCCGCTGAATCGGGAAACGAACCGGATTGTCTGGCTGCTTGTGCTGACGTTGGTGGTTAGTGTATCCATATCGGGTTTCAGCGCCTGGTGGCTGAGTGGCTGGTTACTCGCGCCTTTGAGGGCTATTGTTCAGTCTGCTCAGACAGTCAGCCGGGCAGAACAGGCCCCCCCGATTCCGATTCCGGCTTCGGGCGACGAGCTACAGGAGCTGGCCGAAACCATCAATGCCATGCTGACCCGGATCCGGCAGTTTGCGGATACGCAGCACAACTTTTTTTCGGCCGCATCCCACGAACTGCGTACTCCGCTGAGTATTCTCCGAACCGAGATCGAAGTAGCGCTGCGCGAGACGGTAGATGACCGAAAGCGTCAGTTTCTTCATAGCCAACTTACTGAACTCCGCCGATTGAGCCGGCTGGTTGATGATCTGTTGGCGATGAGTCAGTTGCGGGCGGGCACCCTGTTTTTGCGTCCAACCCGGGTTGAATTGGACGATTTGACGCTTCAACTGATTGAACGCTATCAACGGTCGATCAGCCAGCGAGGCCAGTTTTTAACCATTGACCTGGACGATACCGTGGCGGCTTTTCCGGTTTGGGCCGATGCTGACAAGCTCACCAATGTGCTGCTGAATCTACTGGATAATGCGGTGAAATACGCTCCGGTACAGACACCACTTCAGCTGGGTTTGACTCTAGAAGGCGGGATGGTAAGCTGGTCGCTTACAAACAGAACCACAATCTCGTTACCCGATCCGGCGCGGCTTACGCAGGAGTATTACCAGGTTGAACCGAACAACGATGGCTACGGTCTGGGGCTGTGGATCAGCCATCAGGTGGTACATCAGATGAACGGTCAGTTAACGCTGGTGAGTAGTGACGGACACTTTCGAGCCACCGTTCGCTTGCCAATGGCAGAGTGAGGCTTTCTGGCCTACTGCGGTTTTTCGTTTATCGCTCAAATCGCTCCAGGACTTCGGTTCTAATTTTATAAATTTGCCCCGTGAATCTGCCCATACGCATACGCCTTACTGATCTTGACCGCTCCCCCTACCGAGAGCTCATTGAGACCATGATCCGTCAATGGGAAGAGGCAACCCTAGTGAATCAGGCATCGACGGATGTTGATTACTTTACCACCATTTGTACCCTGCTTCTGACGACCCAAAGTCCCGAACGTACACAGACTATTCTCCAGGCCGTTCTGAATCAGGCCATAGCACTTGAGAAAAACTCGGGTTGGGTGGAGCAGGAGCTGAAATTCGAGGGAATGATCGAAGGAGCCGATCGGGCCGACTTTCTCCTGTTTGAGCTTCACCAGGCCGGTGCGATCGATGATCAAATGCTGGACAGCTACAACCTGCGTCTGAATCGTTTTATCGAATGAGCGAGGGAGCAGCCAAGCCTCATTCTGAATCAAATTAGTGAGTGTTTGGGAATCGAGTCTGGCGAAATAAGCGATGTGTGATGAAAAAATTCAAAAATGGGAACCGGTTCATTCATACGGTTTGCCGGTAATAATCCTGCCCCATCTGAATCACAAAACCGGCTTTCTGGTAGAGATGCAGGGCCGATTCATTCGTTGAGTCCACTTCAATCATAATCGTTTTCGCGCGGGCATCATTTCGCAGCAGGCCGACGGTTTGCCATAAAATACGTTTGCCCAGCCCTTTGCCTTGCTGATCAGGTACTACGCCCAGGCCAATAATCCAGGCATTGGACTGCTCAAAATTGACGGCCACCATCCCGACGATCTGACCGTTGAGCATGGCTTTGTATTGAATCAGGTGGGGTGAAGAAAGCGTTGTTTCCAGAATCTGGCGGGCTTCTTCCGGAGTTCCTCCAAAAAGCATACGGCTTAATTCCGTTAAGAAGGGCAGGTCAGTCGTGGTGGCTTCAACCAGTTTCACGGAACTGTCGGTGGCGGGTAATGGAGTCGGTTGCCAGACCAGCTGGTACTCTGTATTGGAATAGGTAGCACCGAGGTGCCGAACAAACGCCTGCCCCGATGGGCAATCCCGCTCCGTAATGAGCAGTCGATGCGGATAGTCATACTTGCGGGCTTCTTCTGCGGCCACATCCAGGAGGGTGGAGAAGCAACCCTTTCGCCGGGCTTTTGGCAGCGTATAGCCACTGTATTCAATCTGGCTGATGGTGGGGGCAAAGGCTGATAACACGCTGATCAGTGCGTCGTCCTGGTACAAAAGAAACCAGTGCGGCATTGATTGAAAATAGTTCATGGACTTATCCCAGTGAATGCAGCCTTTCAACCCGTCTTCTTTTTTACAAAAAACTTCGAGGGCCTGAGCGGCCAGATATTGTTCCTGATTTAACTCGGTTAGCGACAGAATTTTCATGCCGCAAACATACATAAAATAAAAAGCCGGTTTCCAAACCGGCTTTTGCTTACAGGGTGTACGGTTTTAATTCCCGCTCGAAGCGCCCATCGGCGATCGCCCGTTTCGCCAGCCAGGCCAGCGGCCGTTGAATCAGGCTGAAAAAGCCGGGCATGTTCGTATCCGATAAAATGATGAATGTTCCCAGATGCCATAGCTTTTTGGGTTTACCGGATGGAGTCATGTATCCATCCGACGCCAGTCCGTAGGCAATTTTCAGGGTGTTTTCAAAACCGGTATGACCGGGATCGATGATAACCCGAAACCGGGTAGGCTGGGAGCTGGCATTGAAAAACCGGTGAATTGAACCGGCGGGTGCCGTGGCCATTTCGCCGGGCCGGAGTATACTAATTTCCTTGCCAACCTGAACGCTTAATTCACCCTCCATACACTCAAAATGTTCGGCAAAGGTTTTGTGGTAATGAAGTCCGTTGCCACCGCCGGGCTTCAATTCCACATCAATAATACTCTCAGAACTGCCGGATTCGCTGGCAAATTTGGTAAAGTGGACTTTGTCGCCGATCAGTGGGTTTTCAAATGTTCGTTTCATCGGTAGTTTGTTCGTCGTTAGTTGTTGTTTACGAAGCAAAACTAGCCGGTGACGAAGCGACGTGCCTACGCAAGGCGGAATTCAATCTATGCAAAACGGATTTTGTACCTGTTACTCTCCGGCGATGGGGTCCGGATCGCCATCGGGATCACCCGTAACAAAACCGCTCGTGGGAAAATCCCGTCCGCGGATTAATAACAAACCGGCCACGTGGGGAGAGGCCATTGAGGTGCCGGATAACGTGGCGTATCGGCCGTTCAGATACGTCGACGTAATTCGGACGCCGTAGGCGCACACATCAACGCTGGTGCCGTAATTGGAAAAGGAGGCAAACTGACCGCTTTGATCCATCGCCGAAACCGTGAATACATTGGCGTGATTGATGTTGGCGGGGGCGTACTTTTCGGCCGATTCGCTTTCGTTGCCGGCGGCAATCGCAAACAGAATGCCTTTGTTCGCGGCCTGGGTAATCGCCCGTTCGAGCGTAGTAGAGCGGCCTTCGCCCCCAATGCTGATGTTGACCACATCCCCGGCTTTTCCGTTCTGATAAACATGCGAAATGGCCTGAACCAGGGCCGATAACTTGCCTTCGCCCTCGTTATCGAGTACCCGCAGCCCAACCAAGGTAGCCCCCGATGCTACACCCGTTATGCCGATGGTGTTGTTTTTTGCGCCAATAATGCCCGCAATGTGTGTGCCGTGGCCATTCTCATCATCAACGGTTTTTCCGGTAAGAAACGATTGGCTGCGGGTGGCATCGACGTTCAGGTCAGGGTGATCCAGGTCAATGCCGGTATCCAGAATCCAGGCGGTTTTGTCGGTATTCAGGTCGCCCCGGCCGTAGCCGGTTTGCCGCACGTTCCAGGTTAGCGTGGACGTAACGGCGACATCGACGCAACTGCACAGGGAAATAATCCGGTCGGGTTCAACCAGTTCAACACTCGGGTCGGCTTTCAATTGCTGCGCTGCTGTTTCGCTGATGTGCGCCAGAAATCCGGTTTTCTCGCCCGAAAATAGCACCTGGAGGTTCGGGTCATTTACCCCGTGGCGCGTAAGGAGTTGCTGCACCGAGGAAGCTACGCGGGCGTTCGGAATGACCGGCAAGGCGTCGGCGGGTTTGTACGTGATCAGGTACGATCCGGGAATAATCAACCCATTATTGCGGGACGATTTGACCAGGCAGTCGCCCGTGGGACTCAGGTCCCGGTCCAGCTGGCAACCCAGCATGAGTATGAAAACAGCAACATTGAGCAACAATGTCGATAGAGAGGTCCACCGCATGGTAGTTTATCGTAAGAAAGCCGTAAGATGAAAACGTAGCGGTTGGTCGATAGCGATTGATGTAGTTACAATGAAAAGGGCTGTAAATGAAACGAATGTAAAAAACGAAAATTGCGCTGACGGCCGGATGTAAGCAAATTTGACGCAACCGAGCCAAGCTAGTAGAAAAAACCGTTATTTTGCTTTGTTTGTTATACCGAATCTGCATGAAAAATTTAGTAACCGCTGGTTTGATCGTGGTCCTTTGCGGTCTGTTCGCTCCAGCGTCCTTTGCCCAGGATACAACCTTGACCATTAAAGCCCTGGAAGGCTTGAAATTTGACGTCCCCCGCTTTATCATCCGGCCCGGCACACGGGTCCACCTGACGCTGGACAATTACGACGATATGGCGCATAACCTGGTGGTGACGTTGCCAAATTCCCGTTTACGCGTGGTCAACACCTCGTTGGCGCTGGGCGATCAGGCGGTGAAACTCAACTACGTTCCCCGCACCCCGGATGTGGTTGCGCATACGGCGGTGGTCGAACCCGGCAAATCCGAGAAAATTAGCTTCAGGCTCGAACAGGAGGGAATTTACTCCTACGTCTGCACCTATCCCGGACACGGTTTTGTGATGTACGGGGTCATTTACGTGACACGAAGACCGGCGATGGTGCCCGCGTTGGACAAAGACCCCAATGTGGCGGCCAACCGGAAAGACGCAACGGGAGCCCACGCCCATCACATGCCGGATCATCCGTATGAGTTGAAATTTCCGGCGGTTTACCGAACCTTCATGCCCAATTCCGGCCCCGCATCCATTGCCGTCGGCCTGACGCCCAAGCAGGCGTATTGCTGGGATGCGGGGGCGTGTCAGCTCCGGTATGCCTGGTCGGGCGGTTTTATCGATCAGACCGACCACTGGGATGGTAACGGGAAAAAACCGACCCACGTAATTGGCGACGTGTATTTCCGGGATCAGGGTGGTTTTCCGATTCGCCTGGGAACCGCCGATCGGTTGCCGGAAGTCAAGTTTAAGGGCTACCGATTGATCAACCGGTATCCGGAGTTCCGGTATTTCGTCAACGGGATTGAGGTGCGGGAGATGATCAAACCGTTGCCCACTGGTCGCGGACTGGTGCGGCATTTTACACTTGGTCCGGTTTCGGGGCCGGTTTATTTTGTTTGTAAATCGGGCGATGGGGTTAAATACCGGCCATCAGTCGGGAAAATTCAGGATGATATGGTCCGCTTACCGGTAGGAACCCGGAAGTTTACAATAACGATGATTGCCGAATAATGAGAAATGTACCTATAAATCGTACCTGCCTGAAAACGTCTCTCTTCGCATTCCTGGTGGCAGGGTTATCAACGTTAAATGGCTGGGCAACGCCGTTTTTTCCCGCCGATACGATTACCGATTACTACGAAGTAGAAACGATCCAGATGCCCAAAGGGCTGACGGCCGAAACGGACGGATTGGCGGTAATGCCTGACGGTCGGGTGGTGGCCGGTTTTCACCGGGGGGAAATCATGATCTATACCCCCAAAACCAAAACCTGGAAACTGTTTGCCGAAGGTATTCACGATCCGCTGGGCATCATGGCGGTCAGCAACAGCGAAATCCTGGTGATGCAGCGCCCCGAGTTGACCCGCGTGAAAGACACCAACGGCGATGGCGTGGCTGATCTGTACGAAACCGTGACGGATGATTTTGGTCTGTCGGGCAATTACCACGAGTTTGCATTTGGTCCGGTGAAAGACAAGCAGGGCAATATTTTTATCGCTTTAAATACCGCATCGAACGGGGCCGGGATATTCCCGGAAGTGCGCGGCAAACTCGATACGCTGGGTCGGCCAGGCCGGATGTATTCCGCTGTGCCGTATCGTGGTTGGGTCATGAAGCTCACGCCCGACGGCAAGCTGCATCCGTACGCCAGCGGTTTTCGCTCCCCCAATAGCCTCGGTTTTGACGCCAATGGCAACCTGTTTGCCGCTGATAACCAGGGCGACTGGCTGGGCACAAGCAAGCTGTATCACGTGCAGGAGGGCAAGCACTACGGTCATCCGGCGAGCCTGCTCTGGAAAGACGGTTTTCCGCACATCACGCCCATTAAACTGCCGGTGAAGGTGCTGGATAGTTTACGAACCGTCGAAAGTGTGGCCTTTCCGCACAGCCGGATTGCCAACTCGCCCACGCAGCCGGTACTGGACAACACAGGCGGTAAATTCGGGCCGTTTGCCGGGAAAATGCTGATTGGCGAAATGGATCACCCGTATTTGATCCGGCTTATGCTCGAAACCGTTGATGGGCAGATTCAGGGAGCCTGCGCGCCATTTCTGATCGGAGCTGGCTTGAGAAAAGGCAACAACCGGCTGGCGTTTGCCCCCGACGGCAGTTTGTGGCTCGGCCAGACCGACCACGGCTGGGCCGGTGACCGGGGCATGCAGCGCGTTCGCTGGAAGGGCAAAGTACCGCTCGAACTGGCCGATATGAAACTGACGCCGACCGGTTTTGCCTTGACGTTTACCCAACCGCTCGATGCGGCCACCGCCAAGCAAGTTGCTAATTTCCAGTTCAAGCGGTACTATTATGAATACCACGAAGCCTACGGTTCCAAGCAGTTTGATGTACAGCCGGTGGCCGTAACACAAGCCGAGCTCTCGCCCGATGGCAAAACCGTCACGCTAAAGCTGGCTGAATTGAAAGCCGGTTACATTTACGAACTGGAACTCGGCAAACTCCGCTCAACCACCCAGCAAAACCTCATGGGGCGGCTGGTTTGTTATACGCTCAACCGACTCATCAAGGATAAGAAAATATAAGTGTCATTTTCGGGGGATGAATTGGACGCGGCCAGCCACCGGAACCTGCGTTTCGGCAACTGGCTGGCCAAAGCGCAGGTATATTTCTTGAATACAGGCTTTGTCAAGCAAATCTGGATAAAGATTGATGCCCGCAAAGTCATGTTGTCGATAGAGCTGAGTCAGATACGTCCAATCGACGTTCTGGCAGGCGCATTGAACGGTTTCGGATGGGCTCGGACAGTTGCCGGGTAGCACCCTGGACCAGTCGGCTATCAGAAAGGGTTTTATTTGGTCAGAATGAAGCCTTCCTCCGTAATAATGACCAACGGTTTTTTTTCCGTGATACCGGCGGTAGGTAGAAACGGATGCAATTTTAGAATAATACGGACATAGCCCCTGCTTTTGTCCCGTGCCGTTTCCACCCACGATGCAAAAAGGCCAGTCCAGAATGGCTTCTCCGGGTTGCTGGCGAACCCGCTCCATATAGGAATAAAAAGTCCCCGGAATTTTAAAAGAGAGTGCGTTGCCCGACAGGCGGAGCTGATAAACCGTATGGAATTCGACGCTGGCCAGCACCGCCAGCAGCAGTAAATAAGGTGGACGTCTTCCGGAACGATTGGTTAATGGCACGTAAAGCGCCATGATGCCAAACAAAACCGGATAGATCAACGTTGAACGCTCGCCGTTGCGGTGGTAGATGAACCACGGGAATATTTTCAGGGTCGGAATGTGATTGGGGTGGTAAAACAAGCATAACGCAAACAAAACCAGCAACGGAATAAAAATCAGATACTGACGCCGGGCATACCACAAACCCAATAACCCTGCCGTTAGAATAAACCAGCCCGGACTGCCACCGCCATAGGTTTCGTACACATTTTTGATCCAGGGCGAGAGAGGAAATTCCTGCGCGTTGAAACCGGGGAAATGTGGAATTAACAAACGCAATGGATGCGCCCAGGTTTCGTGCTGCGGGGCCATGGTTTTGAAATTGTACTTCGTTGCGGTTAGAAAGATTTCAACCGAGAGCGGAAGGTAGAGATAGGTAAAAAGCAGAATTAGACCCAGTAGCAACCAGACTTGGCCGGTATGAATCCGGTAATTGATCAAAAACCACTCGTTAAGCCTGTTTTTTAGCAGAGGATACTCGCCCCGGTAAGCGCGGTAAGCTGCAACCAATCCCATATACGTTACTGACAGTACTGCCGATGTCAGGGCATAGCCGGTGGTATAAGCAGGTTCCTGACCAAAAGCCAGCACATGGATCAGCAACCAGAGCAGCAGCAACCGCAGCGAAATGCTTTCACGCAGTACAAAACGCTTAACCAGCAGGAAGTCGATGATCAGAGATAACGTTGTGTATTGAACACTGGCGTAGCCGAAATGGACAGGGTATTTAAAAATCGCATAAAAGTTAAAGAACGTAACGATCAGGGCTCCGGCAAAGGATTGAAACTGACTGTAGTTGCGCCGAAACAGCAAAAAAGAACCAAGCGTACTGATCAGCAGGCTAATGACATAATAAATCTGAAGCAAGGGGGCATGATCGAACAAAACGCGAAACAACGCGTAAAAATAATCCCGCTCCCAGGACCAGGGCAAAAAAACATGATCTGTTCCGTAAGGATACAGAACGTCGTTGTTATTCAAATCGAGGTTTGGAAAGGGCGTAAAATGTAGGTTTCGGTAAAAATAGTCCCCCACAAATTCGTACTGGTCGGTGTCCTCACCACCAATCATCGGGCCAGAAAAATTCTGAGCCAGCAAACATCCCATGAGGGTAGTCAACAGGAAAAGAATAATAATGTAAAATGTAGCGTGGAAACGAAATTGGATTGCAAGTGAGGAGAAAAACGATGGACGAGAGAGATTAAAAGGATCATTCATGGCTGATTTAGGAAAGAGAAGGTTTAAAATAAAGATATAAACGGATTGCAATGATTTCCAAACCCTGCGCGAAAATGCTAATTTCGTGCCAGTGTATCGGTGTTTAACGGGTTCGCTGCCGGTTACCGGTCCTTGATGTGTTTAAATTACCTTCCAATGTCTGAATACAATCACCGAAAAATTGAAGAAAGCTGGCGGGCGTTCTGGGAAAAGAACAACACCTATCGCACGACGAACGAAGCTTCCAAACCGAAATACTACATCCTCGACATGTTTCCGTACCCGTCGGGGGCCGGTTTGCACGTCGGACACCCGCTGGGCTACATTGCTTCCGATATTGTGACCCGCTATAAACGGCTGAAAGGCTTCAACGTGCTGCACCCGATGGGCTTCGACTCGTTTGGGCTGCCCGCCGAGCAGTATGCTATCCAGACCGGCCAGCACCCGGCCATTACAACCGAACAGAATATTGCCCGCTACATCGAGCAATTGAAAAATATTGGCTTCAGCTACGACTGGAGCCGGGAAGTCCGTACGTCCGATCCGAAATTTTACCAGTGGACGCAGTGGATTTTCATGGAATTATTCCGCAGTTGGTACAACAAGGAAACCGATCAGGCCGAACCGATTCAAACCCTGATCGCCAAGTTTGAGGCCAATGGTACCAGCGGTATTCTGGCCGTGGCCGACGAAGATGCTCCAAGTTTCACAGCAGAAGAATGGAACGCCAAATCCGAGCGCGAGCAGTACGAGATTACGCTGAAATACCGGCTGACCTACGTGGCCGACGCGGTGGTGAACTGGTGTGCGGCTTTGGGGACGGTGCTGGCCAACGACGAAGTGAAAGACGGGGTGTCGGAACGGGGCGGTTATCCGGTGGAACAGAAACTGATGCGGCAGTGGATGATGCGCATTACGGCCTACGCCGACCGTTTGCTGACGGGGCTGGATACCGTTGACTGGTCGGATTCGCTGAAGGAACAGCAACGCAACTGGATCGGGAAATCGACGGGTGCGGAGGTAAGTTTTCAGATTGAGCACCGCGTTGAACGCATTAAAGTATTTACAACGCGCCTGGATACTATTTTCGGCGTATCGTTTATGGTGCTGGCACCGGAACACGACCTGGTGCCGGAACTGACTACATTGGAGCAAAAAGCCGCCGTGGATGCCTACGTGACCGCGGCCAAAATGCGCTCTGAGCGCGACCGGATGGCCGATGCCAAAACCGTTTCGGGCGTGTTTACGGGTAGCTACTGCATCAACCCGTTCGATGGCGCGCGCGTGCCGATCTACCTGGCGGATTACGTGCTGGCGGGGTACGGAACCGGGGCTGTAATGGCCGTGCCGTCGGGCGACCAGCGCGACTGGGCCTTTGCCAAACACTTCGATTTGCCGATCATTCCGATCCTGGACGCGCAGAAGGAGATTGACCAACAGGCCGATAATACCAAAGAAGGCCGGTACATCAACTCTGGAATAGTGAACGGTTTAACGTATGCCGAAGCCCTGCCGGTGCTGGTTCAGTTTCTGGAAGAACACGGCATCGGGAAAGCCAAAATCAACTACCGAATGCGCGACGCCGTGTTCAGCCGCCAGCGGTATTGGGGCGAACCCGTTCCAGTGTACTTCAAAAACGGCTTGCCTTATTTGCTGGATGAAGCCGAATTGCCGCTGGAATTGCCCGCCGTTGATAAATACCTGCCAACCGAAACCGGCGAACCACCCCTGGCCCGCGCCGAGGACTGGAAATACAAAGGCCAGTACGAGTACGAACTGAGCACAATGCCCGGCTGGGCGGGCTCAAGCTGGTATTGGTACCGCTACATGGATCCGCAGAACGAAAGCGAATTTGCCGATAAAGCCGCCATTGACTACTGGCGTGACGTGGACTTGTACGTGGGTGGTTCGGAACACGCGACGGGCCACTTGCTCTACAGCCGTTTCTGGAACAAATTCTTGAAGGACCGGGGCTACGTACCGGAAGAAGAGCCGTTCAAGAAGCTGGTCAACCAGGGCATGATTTTGGGACGGTCGAATTTTGCGTATCGGGTGAAAGACTCGGTGGGCGAGGGGAAAACGCCGGTTTTTGTGTCGAACGGCTTGAAAGGGCAATACGATGTAACGCCTTTGCACGTTGACGTGAACATCGTCGAGAACGATGTGCTGGAGGTGGAAACGTTCCGGAAAACACGTCCGGATTACGCAGAAAATGCCGAGTTTATTCTAGAGGATGGCGGTCCGTCGCACGGCAAGTACATCTGTGGGGTTGAAATCGAGAAAATGTCGAAATCGAAGTTCAACGTCGTCAATCCCGATACGATTGTAGAACGTTATGGTGCTGATACCCTGCGGTTGTACGAAATGTTCCTGGGGCCGCTGACCGACGCCAAACCGTGGAACACGAACGGCATTGACGGCGTGTACCGCTTCCTGAAGAAATTCTGGCGGCTGTTTTACGAAGAGCCGACCGAAACGCGGCCTGGTCGCTGGCTGGTGACGGACGAAAAACCGACGCCCGCCGAGCTGAAAGTGCTGCACAAAACCATCCGGAAAGTGGCCGAGGACATTGAAAATCTGTCGTTCAATACCTCGGTGAGTGCGTTCATGGTCTGTGTCAACGAGCTGTCAACCCTGAAATGCAATAAAAAGGCGGTGTTGCAGGATCTGGTGGTTCTGCTGGCGCCGTTTGCACCCCATATCACGGAAGAACTCTGGGCGGCACTGGGCAACGAAGCCGGAACACTGAGCTACGCCGAGTTCCCGGTTTTCAACGCGGCTTATCTGGTGGAAGATACCATCGAATATCCGGTGCAGATCAACGGGAAAGTTCGCACAACGCTGGCGTTTCCGGCGGATGCGGCCCCGAAAGATATTGAAAACGAGATTCTGGCGAACGAAGTCGTGCAAAAGTGGCTGGAAGGAAAAACGCCGAAGAAAGTGGTGGTGGTGCCAAAGCGGATTGTGAACGTCGTCGTTTGACCCGGTTGGTAAAACCGTTGCTTTTTCTAAAATAGCTGATTCGATGGAGCATTCTGTGGTACCGGCAACAACCGGCGAAACCGTTAAAATTCTGACGTATAACCTCAATGGCATCCGGTCGGCGCTGAGCAAGGGGTTGATCAACTGGTTGGCACAAAACCCGTTCGACATCCTTTGTTTTCAGGAGGTCAAGGCCACGCACGACGTGGTGGACCTGCTGCCGTTTGAAGCGTTGGGATATAAATACCACTGGCACGCGGCCGAGAAGAAAGGCTACAGTGGGGTAGCGACGTTTGCCAAACTACCGCCCGATCAGGTGGTGATGGGCTGCGGCATTCCGGCCTACGACTGCGAGGGCCGGATTCTCCGCACTGACTTTGGAGACCTCACCCTGCTGAATTGCTATTTCCCGTCGGGCACCACCGGCGACGTGCGGCAAGGCGTGAAGATGCAGTTCCTGGACGACTTTTTCGCGTACGTTCAGGAACTGCGCCAAACGCGTCCGAACGTAGTGGTGGTGGGCGATTACAACATCGCGCACACCGCCATTGACATTCACGATCCGGTCCGCAACAAAAACACAACGGGTTTTCTGCCCGAAGAGCGCGTCTGGATGACCAAGTGGTTTGACAGCGGTTTTGTGGATTCGTTTCGCTACAAAAACCCTGGCCAAGTTGCCTACAGCTGGTGGAGTTACAGGGCGGGCGCAAGGGCCAGCAACAAAGGCTGGCGGATTGACTACATTTCCGTCAGCGAGCCCTACAAAGACCGTCTGGTAGCCGCCGGTCACGAACCCCAGGCTGTTCATTCCGACCACGGACCGGTTTGGGCGGAATTCACGCGATGAAGGAATTTTTCGACATTGATTCGATTTTTTTTACGGTGCTCGGCTACCCGATGAGCTATCTGGAGTTTGTCGGAACCGTCGTTGGAGCACTGGCTACCTGGTGGTCGGCACGGGCCAACGTCTGGAGCTGGCCCGCTGGCCTAATCAGCGTGACCACCTTTTTCTTCCTGTTTTATCAGGTTCAGCTGTATCCCGACATGTTTCTGCAAATCTTCTTCTTTATCACCAATGTGATTGGCTGGTGGGAGTGGACGCACCCTAAAACAGGCGAAGAAGATCAAAAAAGTGAATTAAAAATCAGTCAGTTGTCGCAAAGGCAATTCGGGTTGATTCTGGGGTTTGGAACGCTGGCAACGGTTTTGTTCGGCACCATTGCCGGGAATCTGCACGAATGGTTTCCGATCCTTTTTAACAAACCCAGCGCCTTTCCGTACCTGGATTCGTTCACGTCGGTGATGAGCATTGTGGCCACATTTCTACTGATTCGGAAGAAAGTGGAAACGTGGTACGTCTGGCTGCTGGTCGATGCCATCAGCGCTTACATGTACTTTGTAAAAGGGCTAAAAGTGGTGGGCATTGAGTACGCAGCTTATTGCCTGATTGCTCTCATGGGCGCGTATCACTTCACCCGGGAATACCGGAGTTATCGCCAGCCCGCCGTATGATTGAAGGTGTTAAATTAATCTGTCTCTACGGCCCCGAGAGTGTCGGAAAAACTACACTGACGGAGCAGCTGGCGGCTCATTACCAGACGGATTTTGTACACGAAATAGCCCGCGACCTGATTACCACCAACGATCTGACACTGGACGATTACGTCCGGATTGGCCACGCCCAGACCGAAGCCGTGCTGAACGCCGTTCCAACTGCGAATCGATTGCTGATTTGCGATACGGACGTGGTGACTACGGCCTTGTATTCCGAAATTTACCTGAACGCGGTGCCGCCGGTGCTGGCTGATTTGGAAAAAGCGGTTCCGTACGATCTTTATTTCCTGCTGAACATTGACGTGCCCTGGGTGGCCGATGGTTTGCGGGATCTGGGCCACCGCCGGCAGGAAATCTACCAGCGTTTCAAAACCGCCCTCGACGAGCGTAACATTCCCTATAAGGTTATATCGGGCACCTGGGCCGACCGCTGGGCGACAGTCACCGCCGAGATCGACCGGCTGTTAGCTTAACTTCAGTGAATCGGCCAACTGGAAAACTTCCTTCAGACACTGTGCGGTTAGCACGGCATCTTCCAGGGCGTTGTGGTGGTCGGATTCCCGCTCGAAGCCAAAGTGGCCCGCAATGTCTTTCAGACTCAGCCGGGGCGGAACGGGTTTGCCGTTCTTCTTCAGAATCCGGAACGTGAAATAACCTAGCGTGTGCAAATCGATCAGCGTGCGCGAATACGGCCATTTGAGCTTTTCCAGCCGGTAGGCTTCTTTGAGAAAATTAATATCATTGATGACACTTTGTCCGCAGATGATCACGTCGCGCAGGTACGGTGTATTGTCGGTCGTTTGCTGGGTTTTCCGGATTCCCAACTGTTTCATGATCCATTCTTCCATCTCCGGCAGCACATCGTAAATCATCGGTGCATCTTCCAGGTCGGCCAGCGACAGGTTATGTATTTTCTCGGACGAACTCGAAAACGCTTCCTCGTTTTCGGGGTACACATTGGTCAGGTAGCGGCCTCGTTCGATCCAGTTATCGTCGAACAAAACGGCACCCACCTGAATAATTTCGTTCCAGTCCGGCTCGGGGCCGGTCATTTCAAGGTCAAGGACAAGAAAAGGCATACGGTTTTTGGGTAAATAAAGAGATCATTGGATAACAGTGTGACAAATATATCATTTTGTTATCCACCATACAGGACTGTACCCTACCTTTGCCGCCAGAAGCGCCGGTTAAACCCGCCGGCCACTTTGTTAAAAATCTAACGTTACAGTCTTCAGATGGAATACCGTATTGAAAAAGACACGATGGGTCAGGTGCAGGTACCGGCCAGTGTGTATTGGGGCGCACAAACCCAGCGTTCGATTGAAAACTTCAAGATTGCTCAAGACATCAATAAAATGCCCCGTGAGATCATCCGGGCGTTCGCGTACCTGAAAAAAGCCGCAGCCCTGACCAACCTCGACGCGGGCGTGTTACCGCAGGAAAAAAGTGACCTGATCGGGCGGGTGTGCGACGAAATCCTGGATGGCAAACTGGACGATCAGTTTCCACTGGTGGTGTGGCAAACCGGTTCCGGAACGCAGTCGAATATGAACGTTAATGAGGTGGTGGCTTACCGCGCACACGTGTTGCAGGGCGGCCAACTGACCGATGAAAAGAAAGCGTTGCATCCAAATGACGATGTGAACAAGTCGCAGTCGTCGAATGACACGTTTCCGACGGCCATGCACATTGCGGCTTACAAGATTCTGGTGGAAGTGACGATTCCAGGGATCGAAAAGCTGCGGGATACGCTGGATACGAAGGCAAAGGAATTCAAAAACGTGGTAAAAATTGGCCGGACGCACTTTATGGACGCGACGCCGTTGACGGTGGGTCAGGAGTTTTCGGGCTACGTATCGCAGTTGAACCACGGCTTGCGGGCGATCAACAACACGCTGGCGCACCTGAGCGAGCTAGCCCTGGGCGGAACCGCCGTTGGGACAGGCATTAACACGCCCCCGAACTATTCTGAAAATGTTGCCAAACACATTGCCGACCTGACGGGGCTGCCATTTGTGACGGCCGAAAATAAATTCGAAGCGCTGGCTGCCCACGATGCCATTGTGGAAGCGCACGGCGCGCTGAAAACCGTAGCGGCCAGCCTGATGAAAATTGGTAACGACATCCGAATGCTGTCGTCGGGACCGCGCGCGGGAATCGGCGAATTGTTTATTCCTGACAACGAACCGGGTTCGTCGATTATGCCGGGCAAGGTAAACCCCACCCAGTGCGAAGCCATGACGATGGTGGCCGCGCAGGTGATGGGCAACGATGTGGCCATCAACTTCGGCGGAGCAATGGGGCATTTTGAGTTGAACGTGTTCAAACCGGTGATGATCTATAACTTCCTGCATTCGGCCCGGCTGATTGGCGATGTATGCGTGTCGTTCAATGACAAATGCGCCGAAGGCATCCGTCCAATTGAAGAAAACATCACGAAGCACGTCAACAATTCGCTGATGCTAGTAACGGCGCTGAACACCAAGATTGGATACTACAAAGCGGCCGAGATTGCCCAAACCGCACACCGCGAAGGCGGCACCCTGAAAGAAACCGCCATCAAGCTGGGGTACCTGACCGAAGAAGAATTCAACGAGTGGGTAAAACCGGAAGATATGGTGGGCGATATCAATGTGTAATAAAGTCCATAACAAGCCTGCCCGGTTTTAAAAAACTGGCAGATAAAGGTAAAACCGTGCCTAAAATTGGGCACGGTTTTAAATTTTACACTTCACAACATGAAACGTTTTTTACTGCTTGGGCTGGCCATCAGCCTGTTGGCGGGTTGTGCCCCCAAAACCGTCATCAATACGTACCGCGTTCCGGCGGGTGGTTTATCAACCTTTTTCAAACACACACCCGGCCGAACAGCGATGGTGAGTGCCCACCGGGGCGGGGGCGACATCAAGGGGTACCCCGAGAACTGCCTGGAGTCGTTTGAATACCTGGCTCAAAAAATGCCTGTCATCATCGAATGCGACATTGACCTGACGCGTGATAGCGTGCTGGTGATGATGCACGACCAGACGCTCGATCGCACCACGACGGGGACCGGCAAACTGATTGAGAAAACCTACGGGGAAATCGAACAATACCGCCTGGAGGACAACTTCGGTAACGTTACCAACTTCAAAATTCCGACGCTCGAGCAGGTGCTGCGGTGGGGAAAAAACCGGGTGGTCTATACGCTGGACGTGAAGAAAAACGTGCCATTTGCTAAAGTGGTCGAGATGGTTCAGCGCACCGGGGCGGCTGATTATTCCGTGATTATCACGTACAACGCCACCCAGGCGGCTGAGGTTTATCGACTCAACCCTAATTTAATGCTATCCGTAACTATTTTGAAGGAAGAGGATTACCAGCGGCTGCACGATCTCGGCATTCCGGACCGGAACATGGTCGCTTTTGTTGGTGTTAAAGAACCGCGCCCCGAGCTGTACAAATTTCTGCATGCCAAAGGCATTTCGTGTATTCTGGGAACACTCGGTAACCTCGACAAACAGGCCATTGCCAAAGGCGATCAGCTTTACAAGAAGTTCGCCGAAAATGGGGCGGATATCATGTCAACCGACCGGCCTGTTGAAGTGTATCAGGTTGTGAGATAGGTACGCCCGGTAACAAAAACAAACCCGTCCGGTTTGTAAAATCAGACGGGTTTTAGCACAAAAAAACCGCTAATCCACCACACTAATTGGGGGAGCAATTTTCTGCTCTTCTTCGCTCGAAATCTCCTTTTTCTTTTCCGGTTTGGTGCGTGCCGAACGTTTCACGGTTACGTCGTAGAGGTCGGTTCGTCGGTCTTTCAGAATTTGGACCGAGCCTTGTTCGTGTAGCTCTTTCAGCAACGACAAGTCGACGTCCGTGAGCAGCACCATTTCAGTGTTGGCTGTCGATTCCGCTTTGATGGCGTTGTTGGGGAACTGAAAATCGGAGGGCGTAAATACGGCCGACTGCGCGTAATGGATATCCATGTTGGCTACGCGGGGCAGGTTGCCTACACAGCCCGAAATCGCTACGTAGCACTCGTTTTCGATGGCGCGGGCCATAGCACAGTTCCGCACGCGGGTATACCCGTTCTGGGTGTCGGTCAGGAAGGGTACAAATAGAATCTGCATGCCCTGATCGGCCAGAATCCGGCTTAGCTCCGGGAATTCCACGTCGTAGCAAATCAACAAACCGATCTTTCCGCAGTCGGTGTCGAATGTCCGGATTTCATTGCCACCGACCATTCCGTAATGCCGCACTTCGTTGGGGGTAATGTGAATTTTCCGGTATTCTTCATAGGAGCCGTCGCGACGGCAAAGGTAGGCCACATTATACAACTTACCGTCTTCCATCAACGGCATACTGCCGCCAACAATATTGACATTGTACGAAATAGCGAGTTCCGAAAGACGTTGACGAACTTCGTGCGTTACATCGGCCAGTTTCCGAATGGCTACCGGACCGGGTAAATCGTTGTAGTCCGCCATCAGGGGGGTATTGAAAAATTCCGGAAGCACCAGGAAGTCGGCTTTGTAATCGCTAACGGCATCAGCAAAGAACTCTACCTGTTCGAGCAGCGCCTGCATATTCGGGAAAAGGCGCATCTGCCACTGCACCACACCGAGCCGGATAATGGCGTCTGTGTGCGGTTTTTTCTTCTTCTCGTCGACGTAATAGATGTTGTTCCACTCCAGCAGCGTCGCGTACTCCAGCGATTCGCTGTCGCCCGGCAGGTAGCCGCGCAGTACTTTCTTAACGTGGAAGTCGTTGGATAGCTGGAAAGTCAGCGTCGGGTCATAAATTTCCTTTTGCTTTACCTTGGCAATGTATTCGCGGGGCGACATTTCACCGGCATACCGCACGTAGTTCGGAATCCGTCCGCCCGCCATGATGCCTTTCAGGTTTAAACTCTCGCACAACTCTTTGCGGGCGTCATAGAGCCGTCGGCCCAGCCGCAGATCCCGGTATTCCGGATGCACAAACAGTTCAATGCCATAAAGCCAGTTGCCTTTCGGGTTGTGCGTATCAAATGTATAATTTCCGGTGATTTCCTGGTAGGTATGATTATCGCCGAAATCGCTGTATTTCACCCGAATGGCCAGCGCACAGGCCACCACCTTGCCGTCTACTTCCACGCAGAACTGACCTTCGGGAAAGGCTTTCAGCAGTTTATCAATTAAGTTTTTCTCCCAATAATCTCCGCCAATACCGCTGTAGACCTCCAGCATGGCTTCTTTCAGATCGGCGTAATCCGACTTCTGTAATGTTCTGGTTTGAATATGCATAGGTTGTATGATGAGTATAAGCTGTTACACAGGGGGATTTAACCCTGAGAAATAACAAAACCCGATTCTTCAACATAAATGGTTTCCAAGATGTTCGGATACCGCAAAGAAAACAAAAAAGCCGTCTCCTAAAAAAGGGACGGCTTTCCAAACAGTAACAACAAATACTACTCTACTCTCACTTGTACCTGGAATTAAAAGTTTTTGGAGATGCCAAATCCAGCGCCATCGCCAAAGTTGAAATCAAAATTTGTCGTGCTGGCTGAAGCTCCTTTGGTTTTCTGCGAAGCAAAGCTTAAACCGCCGAAATTGAAGTTCAGGGCAAATCCATTTTTCATATTAACACCAATTGCCGGGAATAAAGTGCCCCGAAAGCCGTTGGTTTTCAAATCGCCCGCTTTTCCGGACAGAACATCGGCGTTAAATTGGCCGTAAACCGCGAATATATCGGATAAGGGTACGGCATAACGAACGAAAGGTCCAATACCAAAAAACGATGATTTGGTTTCCGTATTTGCAATTTTGGTTGTTCCGCTCTGGGTCGATGCAGTCAACCCGGCAGTCCAATTGTCGTTAAATTGATAGCCCACGGCGGGCGAGAAATTAAAGCTGGTTGTTTTGGCGTCGTTGGCTAGCTTTTGAGAAGTGGCCCCCACCGAACCGTATACCAAAACCGTATTTTTTTGCGCAAACACGCTGGCCGTCGTTGCGATCAGTACCAGCAGACTCATCATTCCTTTTTTCATTTTCTTTAATGCGGTTGGTAAAAAGTTGCTCTCTTGTGAGATTTTACCTTGAGACGTGGAAAATTTTGAAAGGTAGCGGGAGGGGCCGGAAAATCGGGTTGGGCGGCAAAAAAGTCAGATGCACGGACGGTTTTGATGACCACAGTTTGCAAACCTTATGCTCAATAAAGTGGATAAAAATGTATCTTTGGATAGGTTGTTGCTATCCCACTCGCTATGGAGAATCTGATTCATTATGCGATTCCTGCTTTTGTCGTTCTGTTATTGACGGAGGTGACCGTGACGGCCGTTCAGCAGAAAGACTACTACGAAACCCGGGATACCCTGAGCAGTTTGTCGATGGGAATCGGGAATGTTATTATTGGTCTGGCCGGCAAAATCGTAATGTACGCTGCTTATGCGCTGGTGTATGAATACCGGTTTTTTACGGTTGACATGACAACGTGGTGGGCCTGGCTGTTGCTCTTTTTTGCGGATGATTTCTGTTATTACTGGTT
The DNA here is from genome assembly GCF_054780515.1 of Larkinella harenae. Classification (NCBI taxonomy): domain Bacteria; kingdom Pseudomonadati; phylum Bacteroidota; class Cytophagia; order Cytophagales; family Spirosomataceae; genus Larkinella; species Larkinella harenae. Next base: position 2,562,562 of record NZ_BAAGWE010000001.1, read on the forward strand.
CCACCGAATTAGCCACAGCAGCCGGTACTTCTGGGCATCGCACGTGGTGCATCATTCGTCACAGAAGTACAATTTAAGCACTGCCTTGCGGCAAACCTGGACGGGAAGTCTGAGCGGGGCGTTTCTTTTCTGGATCTGGTTGCCATTACTCGGTTTTCACCCGGCGGCCATTCTGACCATGCAGTCTGTCAGCCTCTTATACCAGTTCTGGATTCATACCGAACACATCCGTAAACTGCCTGGCTTTCTTGAAGCGGTTTTGAATACCCCATCGCACCACCGCGTTCATCACGGTTCGGATTTGAAGTACCTGGATAAAAATCATGGCGGGGTGCTGATCATCTGGGATCGGCTGTTTGGAACATTTCAAAGCGAAGAGGAGCGTCCAACGTACGGGTTAACCCAAAATATCAATTCCCACAATCCGGTCCGCATTGCTTTTCACGAGTGGGCTGCTATAGGTCGGGATGTAAGCCGATCGGGATCATTAATGCAGGCAATCCGGTATGTATTTGGCCCGCCTGGCTGGAGCCACGACGGAACCCGTAAAACCACCCGGCAGTTGCGCGAAACGACCAACACCGAAAGCCGTTCAGAAATTGAGCCGGCTAAAAGTATGCATTAGAAATAGGAGAGACTCGGTAATGAAACGGGCTGGCATTAATCTAATGCCAGCCCGTTTCATTAGGCAATCACTATGTCGGTCAAATTCACAAAGGCTGTCTGTACTCGGCACTGACCAGTGAATGGTATTCGGGATGCCGTTTGATGAAGGCGGCTACCAATGAGCAAAGAGGAATGAGTTTGAGCTTGTTTTTTTTAATATAGTCCAGCGTACCCATGATCAAGTGCAAACCGGCGTCATCGTTCCGTAGACTGGGATGGATTTCGGTGTGGATCAACACCAGCGTCCGATCGTCTTTAGGGACGTATGTCATGAAAGAAAGTTTTTCGTCGACCTCGAGTTCAAAACGGTTTTCTGCCCGATTTATGAAAACGGTCATTTCCTGTGTGTTCATGTTGAGGAGTTTTTGGTTCTACCTGCCTAACTGCATAAAATCTAATATGTTCTGATTTAGCTACAATTTCCGAATATTAATGTCGTTCGTCGATAATTGTGAGCGTACGGCCCTGATCGTTTGTCAAAGTCCGTGGTTTTTGTGAACTTCAAACACTCAAATTTCTGCTACCTATGGCAACTGTTACGTTAACGATTAATGAAAAAAAGCAGACCATTACGGTCGACCCGCAAATGCCTTTACTCTGGGCGATTCGCGACGTGGTAGGGTTGAAAGGCACCAAGTTTGGCTGCGGAATGGCGCAGTGCGGAGCCTGTACAGTTCACCTCAACGGAAGCCCCATCCGGTCGTGCTCGACGCCCGTTTCTGCCGTTATCGGGAAAAAAATTACGACCATTGAAGGCATCAGTACACCCACCCGACTGCATCCGGTGCAGCAAGCCTGGATTGACGAACAGGTACCGCAGTGCGGCTACTGCCAATCGGGTCAAATCATGTCGGCCATTGCTCTTTTGCGCGAAAAACCCAGTCCGACTGATGCCGACATTGACACGGCCATGAGCGGTAACCTCTGCCGGTGTGGCACGTATACCCGAATCCGGAAAGCCATTCACGCAGCCGCTCAGATGACTGCTCAGTCGGTTTCGAGCGGAGGGAAAGAGTAAGAGAAAAATGAATAATTGAAAGTAACCGGTTCTGCATCAGTCGGTTTCTTGATTGTTATTCATCATCCGTCAATTTTAATTCATCATCCAATGTCTTCTTCCTCTATAAACCGCCGGTCGTTCCTAAAAGCGGCCGGACTGACCGGAACGGGCTTTTTGCTGGGCTTTACGGCCAGCGGATCAGCTTTTCAGATTGTTAATCCTGCAATGGCGGAACCAGCAGGCACCGCACCCCATGCCGTTTTGTCGTTCGAACTGAATCCATTTATCATCATCGACAATACAGGCAGTATCACGCTCATCAACCACCGACCTGACATGGGACAAGGGTCCTGGCAGGCGGTTCCGACGATGATCGCCGAGGAACTGGAAGTATCGCTCGACAAAATAACCGTCAAGCAATCGAACGGTTTGCGGAAGTACGGCAACCAATTATCCGGCGGGAGCAGTACCGTTCGGGGCGGCTGGAAAAAACTTCGGGAGGTGGGAGCCGCTGCTCGCCAGATGTTTACCACCGCAGCCGCCAACCGCTGGCAGGTACCGGTCGAAGAATGTTACGCCGAAGATGGCACCATCCGGCACAAACCGTCGGGCAAAAGCCTAACATACGGCGAACTGGCCGACGACGCATCGAAACTGCCGGTTCCCGAAAAAGTGCAACTCAAGGATAAAAAGGATTTTAAACTCATCGGAAAACCGCTTCGTCGGGCCGATATTCCGGCAAAGGTAACGGGACAGGCCGTATTCGGGATGGACATTACGGTGCCAGGTATGCTCTACGCCAGTGTTGAGCACTGCCCGGTTTTGCACGGAAAAGTGGTGTCCATCGACGATGCGCAGACCAAAAAGATACCCGGTGTGAAGGCGGTTTTCAAAGCCGAACGGCCAATGCCGCACCGGACGTCGGAGGCCGTGGCGGTTTTGGCGACTACTTACTGGGCTGCTTTGCAGGGACGCCGAGCACTGAAAGTAACCTGGGATAAAGCAGGTTATGACCAGTCGATGACCACTCAGCAGTATTTCGACGAACTGCGGGAAAAAAGCAAACAGGACGGTATTCCGTACTATACGACCGGCGACTTCAAAACGGCCTACGCGAATGCCCCCCAAAAACTGGAGGGTTTTTACCAAACTCCGTTTCTGGCACATGCGCCGATGGAACCCGAAGTGGCCGTGGCCCACGTCAAAGACGACGGAAGTTGTGAAATCTGGGCGTCGGTACAGGGGCCCGACGGTGCTATTATGGACGTATCGCGGTACCTGAAAATTCCGGCGGAGAAAGTAACGGTCAATGTCCCATTCCTGGGGGGCGCATTTGGCCGGAAAGCCTATCTGGATTTTGTGCTGGAAGCGGTTCACCTTTCCAAACAAGCCAAAGCGCCGGTAAAACTCATCTGGACGCGAGAGGACGATATTACCCAGGGACCGTTTCGGCCCGGCATGCTGAGTGCCATGCGCGGAGGAGTTGATGATCAGGGAAATGTCGTGGCGTTTGAACATAAATTCATTGGCGAGTCCATTCAGCGGCAGGTATTTCGGGCATCGCTGGAAGGAAAAGCGGACGATTGGGGCAAGGAAGGAATCGGAAAAGAAGAAAGCCCGTATGCCTTCCCGAACGCTGTGGTTAGCAATATCAATGTAAAAACGGACATTCCGATTGTGTGGTGGCGCTCCGTTTATACGTCCAACAATGTGTTCGGGCATGAATCCTTTTTGGATGAACTGGCCCATGCCGCCCGTAAAGATCCGTTGATGTTTCGGATCGAACTGCTGGAGAAAGCGGGGGATGATGCCATTGCCAAACGGTTTTTGACCGTGCTCCGCTTGTTGAAAGAAAAAGCTGACTGGGACAAACCGCTGCCTGCGGGTCATGGAAAAGGCATCGCCATTGCCCGTTCGTTTGGAAGCCAGTGTGCCCATGTGGTTTTTGTTGAGAAAGCCGGAAAAGGCGTAAAAGTCAAGAAGGTGGTCGCGGTGATGGATTGCGGCATGTACGTGAATCCAGACAATGTGCGGGCGCAAACCGAAGGCAACATTGCGTACGGCTTAACGGCCGCCGTGAAAGATGGCATTACATTCACGAACGGTCAGGCGGATCAGACGAACTTTCACAATTATCAGGTGATTCGGATGGACGAGATGCCGGAAGTCGATATTCACATCGTGGAGAACCGGGAAGAGCCCGGGGGCGTGGGAGAGCCGGGTTTACCGCCCGTAGCACCGGCCTTGTGTAACGCCATTTTTGCGGCAACGGGCAAGCGAATCCGGGCGCTGCCGGTTGACCTGACAAAAGTTTAAGTGCTTTTGCGGCTTTCATCATTCGGGAACGGTTTGTTATTTCGCGTACCGTTCCCAAAACCATTTTTACTAAACTGTTTAAACCCGAACCATACCATGAAATTAAAATCCCTGCTTCTGCTTTTAGTGACGGTTTGTCTCACTACGGCTTCCCGTCAATCCGCCCCGTCGCTCGCCGGTGCCTGGCGCCAGGTCGACAGTGGTAACGCGACGGCGGTCTTCGTTTTGTCAGAGGGCTACATGATGGGTGGTTTCCACGAAAATGGACGGTTTCTGGGCGCTCAGGGCGGTACGTACCAATCGGATGGCAAGCAACTGAGAATCAATCTGGAATTCAATACGGAGGATAGTACCGCTGTGGGAACCACGCAGACGCTGACAATCGACTCGTTTAAAGGAAACAAACTTGTTCTGAGTAGTGCCGACGGCACGGATACGTACGAGCGGATCGACCAACCATCGGCCCAAACGCCGATGGCCGGGCTTTGGCGCATTACCGGCAACATTGACGACAATGGACAGGTAAAGACCCGGCAACGGACGGCCCGAAAAACGCTGAAGTTGCTGACCGGCGATCATTTCCAGTGGGCGGCCATTAACCCCGAAACCAAGCAGTTTATGGGAACGGGTGGCGGCAAATACGCGTACAAGGATGGAAAATATACCGAAACCATCGAATTCTTTTCCCGTGACAACAGCCGGGTTGGTCGTTCACTGCCGTTCAATGCGGAACTGAAAGGCAACGACTGGTACCACCGGGGCCAAAGCTCGACGGGCGGAAAAGTGAGTGAAGTCTGGAGCCGGGAAAAATAACCGGTTGATTAATTGTTATGCGTTATTGACTGAATTGCTATGTTTTTGATTGACGCCCACCTCGATATTTCTCTAAATGCCATTGAATGGAACCGGGATTACCGGCTGTCGGCCCACGAAATCCGGCAGCAGGAAGCTGGAATGACCGACAAAATTGACCGGTCGCGCGGAACGGTTTCGCTGCCAGACCTGCGCCGGGGCGAAATTGGCCTGGTGGTGGCAACACAGATTGCCCGGTTCAACCAGAGCAATGGAAATTTGCCGGGAGCGGGCTGGAACTCCCCCCACCAGGCCTGGGCTATGACACAGGCGCAGCGTGCCTGGTACGAAGCGATGGAAGATGCGGGCGAGATGATTCAGATTCGGGACCGGGCCGGTCTGGAGCGTCATGTGGCGCTGTGGCTTGATGAAGCCGTTCCGAATGAGCGCAAACCCGTGGGCTATATCCTAAGCCTGGAAGGTGCGGATTCGCTTGTCAATCTTTCGTACCTGGAAAAAGCATATGCTTACGGTTTGCGGGCATTGGGGCCCGCTCATTACAGCACTGGCCGGTACGCACCCGGAACGGGCTTAAGCGGACCGCTGACGGCGCAGGGCCGCGAGCTGGTGTTGGAAATGGACCGACTAGGCATTATTCTGGACGTGACCCACCTGACCGACGAAGGATTTACGGAAGCTCTTTCGCTGTATAAAGGACCGGTTTGGGCCAGCCACCACAATTGCCGAACACTGGCTCCCCACCAGCGCCAACTTTCCGATGATCAGATTCGCCAGCTGGCAGAGCGGGGCGCTGTGATTGGTGGGTGCTTCGATGCCTGGATGATGAAGCCCGGCTTCACGCAACGGACGAGCAACCCGGCGGATTTCGGAATCACCATTGAAACCATTATCGACCATTACGACCACATCTGCCAGCTTACTGGTAGCAGCCAGCACATTGCCATCGGAAGTGATCTTGACGGAACGTATGGCACGGAGCAATCGCCCACCGATCTGGATACAATAGCCGATCTGCAAAAACTGATCGGTATGTTAGCCACGCGAGGTTATGCACCGGAAGATATAGAAAATATATTCTATAAAAACTGGCTACGGTTTTTGCGAAACGCGTGGCAGTAAACCGCTAGGCGGTTTGTTGAGGTTGTCGCCGTCGGGTTACCAAAAGTCGGATAAAGAAAATGACAATCAGCAGCACCACAAACGCGGTGACCAGTGGGAGTAGAACGGCCAGGAATGAAAGGCCAAAGGAGGCAATGTTCTCGGCACTGGCCACCACGGGGTTTCCCAAACCGCCCGTTGTGGCTGTTGAACCGATTCGCAGCAGGGTGGTACCGGCCTGAATCAGACTGGCGGTACCACCGCCCGCAATGAGACCCAGGCCCCATTTAAGCATGGGGATGTCTACCTCCACAAAAGACGTGGTGAGCAGCGTACCGGCTGCGACAGCAACGGGTGTGGCAACGGTATCGAACGCGTTGTCGAGCCACGGAATGTAATAGGCCCCAATTTCGAGAATACTGGCCGTTGCCAAAGCGAACAGGGCCGTCCAGCTTCCCATCCATTCGAAACCGGGGGTGACCGAAATCCAGCCGAGCTTCAGCGCTACCGAAGCCACCAGCATGGGCGCGAAAATTCGAAATCCGCAACACGCACTGAGGGCAACCCCCAGGCAAAGACTAATGATCCACTCCATGAGTTTTGAATTAAGCGTTAATAGGTATGAATATAAGAGCAAATTTTCGTCACTTAGTTGGGTCAGTAAGCCGGGGAAAATTCATTTTAACTCATAGCCTTTACACTAAACTCTTAACTTCTATTTTCTGTTACACCACTAACCTTCCAACTAACTTGATTCTGTGAATACCGAAACTAAGAGCGGACAGATATTTGACTGGATTACTCTCCGACGGCTTTATGCATTTGTTAAACCGTATCAGTTGCATTTTTACGCACTGATCCTGATTATAGTGCTGAGCGCAGTGCTGGCTCCGTTGAGTCCGCTATTGATCCGGTATACCATCGACTCCAAAATTGCCACGGGCGATTACGCCGGATTAACCAGTATGCTGCTGGTGATGATTGGGGTGCTGGTCATACAGGGCATTATTCAATTTTTTAACACGTATTTATCGGGTTGGCTGGGACAACACGTTATTCGTGACATCCGGGTGCAGCTTTACCAGAAGGTGCTCAACTTGCGCCTGAAATTTTTTGACAATACGCCTATCGGCCGGTTGGTGACCCGCACGATTTCGGACGTAGAAACGCTGGCCGATGTGTTCAGCGAGGGCATGGCCGCAATTGTGGGCGATATTCTGCAACTGGTGCTGATTATTGCCGTTATGTTTTATACCGACTGGCGGCTGGCGGCCATTAGTTTGTCGATGATTCCGCTGATGTTGCTGAGTACGTACATCTTCAAAGAGAAAATAAAGGTATCGTTTAATGAGGTCCGAACGGCCGTTGCCAACCTGAACTCGTTCGTCCAGGAGCACATCACCGGTATGAATATCGTGCAGATTTTCGGGAGCGAAAAAATTGAGGCCGAGAAATTCAAAGCGATTAACGACGAACACCGGAAAGCCAACATCCGGTCCATCTGGTATTATTCCGTGTATTATCCGGTTGCCGATATTCTGGCGGCTGCGGCAACGGGGCTGGTGGTCTGGTACGGTGCCAAGGAAATCCTGAATCAGGAAGTTACTTACGGGACGGTAACGGCGTTTATCATGTTTATTAACCTGTTTTTTCGGCCTATCCGGATGCTGGCTGACCGGTTTAACACCCTGCAAATGGGCATTGTGAGCACGGATCGAATTCTCAAACTGCTGGACAGTGACGATTTTACGCCGAACAACGGAACGTACGATCCTGCTATGATCCGGGGGAATGTTGACTTTAAAAATGTATGGTTTGCTTACAACGACGATAATTATGTCTTAAAGGATATTAATTTCTCCGTAAAAGAAGGCGAAACCGTTGCTTTTGTCGGGGCTACCGGAGCGGGTAAGTCCTCCATCATCAATCTCTTGAGTCGATTTTACGACATCAATAAAGGTGAAATTCGAATCGATGGCGTTGAGGTGCACGACTATAACCTGGACGTGCTTCGAAAAAGCATTGGCGTCGTATTGCAGGATGTTTTTCTGTTTTCGGAGACCATTGAAAATAACATTACACTGGGCAATAAAGCCATCAGCCGGGAACGCATCATTGAAGCGGCCAAACTGGTGGGCGTGCACGAATTTATTGAACGGTTACCGGGCGGATACGACTACAACGTAATGGAGCGTGGTTCAACCCTATCGGTGGGGCAACGGCAGCTGATTTCATTTGTGCGGGCCATGGTTCACAACCCCCGCATTATGGTGCTCGATGAAGCAACGTCGTCGGTAGACACAGAAACGGAAGGCTTAATTCAGAATGCCATCGGTAAGCTGATGAAAGGCCGAACGGCCATTGTGATTGCGCACCGGTTGTCAACCATTCGGGAGGCTCATAAAATTATTGTGGTCGACAAAGGTCAAATTGTTGAACAGGGATCGCACGAAGAATTGCTCCAGCGGGGCGGAGCTTACGCCAATCTGTACCGCATGCAATACAAAGAAATGGTTTAAGAGAATGATGAGTGATGAATTAACGTCGCTGTATTAAAATAATGGCAGCGCCAATTCATCACTCTTAACACATACCTATTTTCTGGGTTCTGCTCCGAGCAGGGCGTAGGCTATCTTCTCGTTCAAATTCTCATCCTGCGCCGGATCAGCCTCCTGTTGGGAGGGGATTCGGCCAACCGTACTGTCGTTGGGCTGCAATTCCGTTTTGTCAGCACTGGCATCCGGGCCGGTCTGATCGATAATTTCCTCATCCGCATTCGGGTCGTTGTCCATCCCCGATGGAATATCCTGCAAAGGGGTCTTTTCTTCAACAGGATGGAGGTTCGGATTTTGTGATGGTGTCATAAGCGTGCGTTGATGGTATTCGAATATAACCATCGCCCCGTAGCGCTTGTTTCTAAGGTTCCAGTAAAAAGGCCAATCCGAATTCGGATTGGCCTTTTTACTGAAACCTTATTGGGCTCGCTGGCTGGTATCAGCTGGTTCGATGGGGTCGGGAGCCGACGGTTCGATAAAGAGCGAATCCGACGGCATGTCGGCGTCCGTCGAATCCGATTCCATTTCGTTCTCCTCTGGATCGCCACCCGGGCAGCCGAGGTAATCTTTCGTGATCTTAACGGTCGGTTTATCAAAGGGCCCCTGGTACAGCTTCAGTGATTTGTCGCGGTACACTTTCTCCAAAAACCGTCCGACCAGTGGCAGGGCTGTTTTGGCTCCCTCGCCCATATCTGTAGTACGAAAGTGAATACTTCGATCGTCGCCACCCACCCAGGCACCAACCACCAGATCGCGGGTAACGCCCATAAACCAGCCGTCGGAGTTGTTGGACGTGGTGCCGGTTTTACCACCAACCTGGTTGCGGTTTTTGAACAAATCGTATGACCATAGATTTTGAGAGGTACCCCCCGATTCTTCGAGACCTCCGCGGAGCATATGAATCATCAGAAACGCTGATTCTTCACTAATAGCCCGTTTCTTTTCCGGTACAAACTCCTGGATGACTTTCCCGTCAGAATCTTCAATGCGGGTGACGATGATGGGATCGGTATGAACGCCGTTGTTGGCAAAGGTGCAATAAGCCGTTACCATTTCATAGAGGGAAACATCCGACGAACCCAGGCCGACGGAAGGGACGGCCGCCAGCGGGCTCGTAATACCCATACGGTGGGCGTATTCCACTACGCGCTGGGGCGTGGCGACGTCATTGGTCAACTGGGCCGTAACCGAGTTGATGGATCGGGCCATTGCCCGGCGCAAGGTCATATTGGAATACGAGAAGGTGCCGGTTGAGTTGCGGGGAGCCCAGTAATCCTGTTCCCCTTTTTCGTTGATGTATTCCTTGCGGAAAGGTTGATCGCGCCGGCGGTCGCAGGGCCCCAGATTAATAGTGGAATCATCGATAACGGTGGCGTATACGAACGGCTTGAAGGTGGAGCCGGGTTGCCGCTTACCCTGTTTGACGTGGTCGTATTTAAAAAACTCGTAATTGAGACCGCCTACCCAGGTACGTATGAAACCCGTATGCGGGTCCATCGCTACCAGACCGGCCTGCAAAAACCGTTTGTAGTAGGCAATGGAGTCCATTGGGGTCATGTATTTTTTTTGCGGACCATTCCAGGAAAATACCGTCATGCTGTCTTTCTTGACCTTCATGTAGTAGTTGACCGAGTCGGGCTGGTTCGGGAATTTCTGCTGGAGTGCTTTGTAGCGTTCGGTCCGTTGGGCCACTTTGTCCAGAAAGTCCGGAATTTCTTTCCCGTTTTCGTCCGTCCATGGATTTCGCCCGGTCCAGTGGTTGTCAAAAATACGCTGCAACTGCTTCATTTTTTCAGCCATTGCTTCCTCCGCCAGGGCCTGCATGCGTGAATCGACGGTGGTGTAAATCCGCAAACCGTCCGTATACAGATCATAACCGTTTTCTTCCCCCCATTTTTTTACTACGTCGACCACGGCATTTTTGAAATAATTGGCCGGGCCAGAATACGGGTTGTCGGGGCTAAACCGGGTTACCAGCGGAAGTTTGCTGATCGAGTCGGCCTGCGGTTTTGTCAGATAACCATACTTGGCCATCTGCGCAATAACTACGTTCCGGCGATTGAAGGATTTCTGAAAATTTCTTTTGATCAGGGGGTTATACGTTGTCGTTGCCTTTTGTAAACCCACTAGAACGGCCGATTCCTGCACGTTCAGGCTATCGGGCGATTTGCTGAAGTACGTACGGGCTGCGGTTTTGATCCCGTAGGCATTACTTCCGAAATCAACGGTATTGAAATACATAGTCAGAATTTGCTCTTTCGAGAAATTCCGCTCCAGCTTGATTGCCATCAGCCATTCCTTGGTTTTGAGAATGATCGTCCGGACCAGCGGAATATTATACAACAAACCCCGCGACTGCCGACGCCGGGTTTTGAAGAGGTTTTTGGCCAACTGCTGGGTAATGGTACTGCCTCCACCCGAACTGTTGCCAGTTAGCACTCCGTAAGCAACCCGCCCCAGGCTCCGGGTGTCGATCCCGGTATGTTTGTAGTAGCGTACATCTTCGGTGGCAATCAGGGCATCAATGAGCGGTTTAGGTAAGTTATTATATTCGATGGGGGTTCGGTTTTCGGTGTAAAACCGACCGATCATGACTTTGTCGTAGGAGTAAATTTCGGAAGACTGAGATACTTTCGGGTTTTTCAGGTCTTCGACACTGGGCATCTCGCCGGTAAGGTATAAAAAGTTTGTTTCGAGGACAAAAACGTAAAATAAGGCGAAGAGGAAGCCAAAGATTAACGTTTGAATTGTGTGGTAAGCAATCCGGAAAGAGAGCGACCGCGTTTCGAAACGTTCATTGAGCCAATTCTGATACCGTTGCCGGATGCTCCGATTCCAATTGGCCCACGAATCGACTCGCTCTTTTCCGAAAAGGCCCGACATCAGGCGGTAGATCAGTTGCCTAAAACGGTTTCTCAGAGAACCGAAAAAGCCGGTGATGCCTTGCCAAAGGGTACGAAGCTGCCCCCAAAATTTACTCATGCCTGGTATTTTGACGGTTAATAATCGTATGACGGAACCCGTTTTCCATCGTGCCATTCGGGCGGTGGCGGGGTTCACCGTCGGTTCAGAAAACAGCAAATGAATGCTTTACGCAAAAAAGACGGATTGGGAAATCCGTCCTTCCAAGCAAATATAACGGAAATTTAAACGATTTAATATGAAGCAGGCCCGCCAGACCATCACCCCGGCTTAAAATCAAGGAGTTAGATTTCGCTTATTTCTTTTCAAACTCCAGCGCTACGCCGTTCATGCAATAGCGCAACCCCGTAGGCTTAGGCCCGTCATTAAATACGTGTCCTAAGTGCCCACCGCAGACTCCACATTCCACTTCGGTCCGAACCATGCCGTGGCTGCGATCGACTTTCTCAGCTACATTTTCTTTGGAGAGGGATTTGTAAAAACTAGGCCAGCCCGTTCCTGATTCAAACTTGGTTTCGGAAGTGAACAGGGGTGTTTTGCAACCTGCACACTTGAAAATGCCTTTTTCGTGGTTATCGATTAGCGGACTGGTGAAGGGGCGTTCGGTGCCTTGTTGACGCAGAACGTAAAATTGCTGCGGAGTTAAAATCTTCTTCCACTCCGCTTCAGTTTTGACCACCCTGGAGTGTTTTCCGTCGTCCGTGGTGCCGCGTACTGAAATAAAAGCCACCGAGCCGATGAGCATCAGCCCACCCAAAGCTCCAAGAAACAGTCTACGATTCATACTTAAAGAACAACAAATTTGAACGGATAGTTTGCCGGCAGCACGGAACCTGAGATAGTATTGAAAATGGGCCGGAAGCGTTCCCAAACCCTTTTTTACCGGATGATTTGTGCGATTAGGAAGTAACCTTGCCCATCACCACCATTGCCGTCAACGTCGGGGTCGGGCTGCCTCCGCGTTGTTCCAGTGTAATGGCAAATGCCTGCGCCTGGGGGAATGTTTTGATTTGCTGCACGACGGGTTTTCCTTCCTCCATCTCGAAAACACCGGCATCGACGGGTTTTCCGTCAACGATTGCCCAGAGCTGGTATTGCTGGGTTTCCGGTGGCTGGACGAGCGAGTCAATTTCCAGATTGACCTGGCCGGTCGTGGAGTTCCAGTAGACGGTGGCCAAGTTGGCGGTTGTGCTGTCGGTCGGATTCAGGCGGATCACCTTCATTCCGGGTTCTTTCAGCAACGCTAACGTGCGCTCCGATTGAGCCTGCTGATTACGCAGCCCCCTGACTTCTTCGGTTAATTCCTGATTGGCGTTCCGCAGCGAACTCAGCGTTTGTTGGCTATTCTGCAATTGTGAATAGAGAAAATAGGCAAAAAACAGGACCAGCAACCCTAACGAAGCTGCAACCATCCAGGTGACCCGATAGGTCGGTCTTGAGTTGGAAAAGTCATATTCCGGGTTAAGCGGCTGGATGGGGGCTTCGACAGGCTTTTCGATTAAAGGCGTTTCAATGCTGGTTGATTCGTTACTGATATTATCTTCCGGATTGCTAAAATCCAACTCGTTAAGAAGCCAGGTTTTAACTTCAGAAGGGGGATCATGACGCAAAGTCAAGGCATATTCCTCCAGGGCTGCCGACAAATTATCCAGCTCCTGACGAATCTCAGGGTAAATGCTCGACAGGCATTCGACCTCCCGTTTTTCCTGTGGGCTGACCGTGCCAAGCACATACTCTTCCAAAATGCCAGACTCTATGTATTCCTTTGTGTTCATGAGCCGAATAACTTCTTCAAGTCCTGTAAAGCAGACCGCACCCGCGTTTTGACCGTTCCCAGGGGCAGATTGAGCTTTTCTGCCACTTCTTCATGCGTATACCCGTAAAAATAAACCAGATCAATCACCGTACGGCGATCCTGATTTAGTTGATTGACCTTTTCGGCTAAGTCAAGTGTTTCAACCGCAGGCTGATGGGTCTGCTGCTTTTGATCTATTATATCTACGATATCAGCTCCTGTTTGGATTGACTGCCCTGAATGACGGGTACGAATAGAATCTATGGCCGTGTTGCGGGCAATGTTAAGTAACCAGGTAAAAAGCCGTCCCTTCTGGGCGTCGTAGGATGGAATATTTCGCCAGATTTTAACAAAGGAATCTTGTAGAACGTCGCGGGCTACTTCTTCATCACGAACCACTTTCAGAATCACACCATACAAAGCCGGTGAATACTGGTTATACAGCAAGTGAAAGGCTTGTTCTTCGCGCTGCTGGAGTTTTCGAACCAGTACGTCTTCCGTAAATGGGAGGTTAGAACGCTTCAAGGTAGTGGAGTAATTCAGTAACCAAATGGGTCGAAGTCAAAAATACAAATTACAACGATGCAGGCAAGCAATTTAGGATTGATTTAACCGCTAATTCATAAAAAAAGCTACTCCAGTTGCCAGAAATAGCTTTTTTTAATCGGTTTCTAATGACAGACCACCCATTATTCGGGGGTGGTGTCCGGTTTTTTCTTAACGGTTTTTGTCGTTTTTCTTTTCACGGTCGTTTGTTTCGTTGTGGTGGCGGCCTCCGAACGGCGGGCATTACGACTCGATTGCGTATTTTTGATCAATTTGCTTTTCATGGAATCCGTCCGGGCCGTTGGATCTCCCTGGGGGAAGGTTTCTGAAGGTTGTTCCGGAGCGTGGGCGTTAGGCGACGGAGTTTGGGCGTAGGCCTGCACCGAAATCCAGAACAGGGCAGCCCCTAAAACAGCTATCTTTTTCATAATCGTTGGAATCTGCGTGAGTAAGGATTTAACCCGAAAAACCGCAAATTGTTTGGGATGCCTTCCAAATCCGTTTGCCGGAAGTGGGACAAAATCGCTTATATTTGCACCTTAAAATTTGCTGACAATACTGCTTATGCAGATCGATCAAAACCGTTATCAGATTCAGGGGGTTGACGTCCTGGACATGGCCCGCGAATTTGGCCTTCCTTTGTATGTATACGACGCCGAGAAGATTGGCGAAAAAATAGCCGCGCTTCAGTCGGCTTTTCAGGGCGTTCAGCTGAAAATAAAATATGCCGCCAAGGCCCTTACGAACGTGTCGATTCTGAAATTGATGCGTAGCCGGGGCATCGATATCGAAGTGGTTTCGGTCAACGAAATCAGGATGGCCCTGCTGGCCGGTTTTGAGCCCCGGCAGATTATGTACACGCCCAGTGGGGTGTCATTTGCTGAAATTCAGGAAGCGCTGGATCTGGGTGTTCGGCTTAACGTGGATAGCCTGCCGCTGTTGAAATGGATGGGCGAAACGTACGGCAGCAACCGGGCGGTGGGCATTCGGATCAATCCGCACATCGCCGAAGGCGGCAACGTGAAGATTCAGACGGGACACGTTGATTCCAAATTTGGCATTTCCATTGCCCAACGGAATGAAATTCGGGTGGTGGTTGAGCAATACGCCATTCCCATCATTGGATTGCATATTCATACCGGCTCGGACTTCAAGAATGCTGATGCCTTTTTGAAAGGGGCAGAAGTGCTGTTTGAACTGGCCAGCGATTATCCCCACCTCGAATTTCTTGATTTCGGGAGCGGTTTTAAAGTAGCCTACCGGGAAGGCGATCACAGTACCGATATTGTTGAGCTGGGCCGGAAGGTGACGGCGGCCTTCCAGGATTTTTGCCGTACTTACGGCCGGGAACTCGAACTGTGGTTTGAACCCGGTAAGTTTCTGGTTAGCGAAAGCGGAAGCTTGCTGGTCAATGTTAACATCGTAAAGGAAAACCCCGCCCGGACTTTTGTGGCCGTTGACTCAGGACTGAATCACCTGATTCGGCCGATGATGTACGACGCTTACCACGAAATCGTCAATGTCTCGAATCCAGCGGGTGAAAATCAGACGTACAGTATTGTTGGATATATTTGCGAAACCGATACTCTGGGTTGGGACCGCTCCCTGAATGAGGTTCGTCCGGGCGATGTGCTGGCGCTCAAAAACGCGGGAGCCTACGGTTTTAGCATGAGTTCCAATTATAACTCACGGTTTCGCCCCGCCGAGGTGCTGGTCTACGAGGGAAAACCGTACCTGATCCGTCGGCGCGAAACGTTCGAAGACCTGGTTCGTAACCAGATTGAAGTCAATTTTGAAGAAGAAATAAGTATTAGCAAATAATGATGAGTGATGAACCAGGAACGATGGATGAAAAGCTGACGGAGTAATTCATCATTCATAACTGATCATTCATAACTTAATAAAGATGGGACGCGCATTCGAATACCGAAAAGCTAGAAAATTCAAGCGGTGGGGGATGATGGCCAAGACCTTCACCAAGATTGGGAAAGATATTGCTCTGGCCGTTAAAAGTGGTGGGGCTGATCCTCACACGAACGGGCGACTACGGGCTATCATTCAAAATGCCCGGGCGGCCAACATGCCGAAGGAAAACGTGGAACGGGCCATCAAACGGGCTACTTCCAAAGAGCAGGAGGATTTTAAGGAGATCACCTACGAAGGATACGGCCCACACGGTATTGCCATTGTGATTGAAACCGCAACGGACAACATCAACCGGACGGTAGCCAACCTGCGGAGCTATTTTACCAAATGTGGTGGGGCACTCGGTACGTCCGGAATGCTCGACTTCATGTTTGACCGCAAATCGGTGTTCCGTATTTCGGCGGTAGACATTGACTTGGACGAGTTTGAACTGGAAATGATTGACTACGGGGCTGACGAAATTTCCCTGGACGAAGAAGCGAACGAAATTGTGATTTACGGCGAGTTCACGGCTTTCGGTGCGATCCAGAAACACCTCGAAGAGAAAGGTCTTGAATTGAAACAGGCCGAATTTGAACGGATTCCGAACGACACAAAGGAGCTGAGCGAAGAAGAAATCGCCGATGTAGACAAGCTCCTGGAGCGGATTGAAGAAGACGAAGACGTCCTGAATGTATTTCATAACATGCGGTAAGTGGGCTATTCCCAGTTACCGCATCTTTTCCAGCAATTGCTGCCGGGTAGGACGTTCGCTGACTACTTCGTAGGTAATTCCTTCCAAATCAAGCATATCGACAAACGAGCGGTACTGCTCAACCTCGAACAGGTACAAATTGTCGTATGGTTCATTGAAAATTTCCACTTCCGTCAACACCGCATTTTTCTGCAAGAGCTGGTACTGATCGTGGGTTATGTCATTTTGACGGACGGTAAAATACCACATAGTTTCTAAGAGTAACGAGAAAAGACAGGAGAAGAAAACCGTCTATTGGCGTTTTTCTTCTCCGGTTCAAAAACCTCTTATTAAATTTAATTAATTCGTTCCACCTGATTCGCGGAGCAGTTCCACCCAGCCTTTGTAGGTTTGCGCGGGAGCCGAGCAGTCAACGCCGATGAATTTAACGCTGATCTGGTACAGATAAAGCCCACCCGGAACGTCTTTCCCCTGCGTATTTTTTCCGTCCCATTGCAGGGCGGGGTTGCTGCTTTGGTACACTTTAACGCCCCAGCGGTTTACGACGGTTAGCTCAGCGGTTTCAATAAACCGGGGACAGCGCGTTGGCTGAAAAATATCGTTGCGGCCGTCGCCGTTGGGCGTAAACACGTTCGGCATGTTCAAGTAGGGGCAATTGTCCTTGCAAACCCGGTTGGACGGGGCACTTTCCTGTCCGTTACGGCTAACGGCCCGTACTTCGTAACAACCCGCAAAAGAAGCAAGGTTTTCGTGTTTGTAGGTCATCAAAGGCGCATTGACGGAATCCAGCAAC
Source organism: Larkinella harenae (assembly GCF_054780515.1). NCBI lineage: Bacteria > Pseudomonadati > Bacteroidota > Cytophagia > Cytophagales > Spirosomataceae > Larkinella > Larkinella harenae. The sequence continues at coordinate 2,579,686 of NZ_BAAGWE010000001.1, forward strand.
ACAGGGTCCTGCCCGGCGCACGGGCTGTAGTAAATCCGGTATTTGACAATATTTCGGTCACAGTTACCGGTCGCCGGATTTTGCCAGGTAAGGGTATTCGCAAAGGTAGTCTGGTCGCAAAACGCTTCGGGCGTCAGGCTGGCGCAATTGAGCGTATCGACCGCCAGTTGCGGAGGGCAGGGCCGGGTGGTATCAATAGGCATGGCACAAACTCCCTGCGAATAATTATACAGAAGTATCGTGGTAAGCGGTGCGGCATATTGCCCGACGGTTTCGACCCGGTAGCAATAGTTACTATCGATGGACATCGTGGCGATCTGCACGCCATCGGCGGCATAGGTATCCGTTCCGGTATCAGTGAACGTGTACGTGTTAGCTCCCTGCACGGTCACATCGGCGATGCGGTTGAAAGGACCGTTGGGTCCTGTCTTACTGCGGTAAATGCGGTGTTGTTTGTTGTCGTTGCTCCAGGGAACATTGGCCTGCCAGTTGAGCTGAATGCGCCGAACACCGGCGGTGGCCGTCAGACGAACGGAGCTGGCATTGTCGGTGGCATCGAGCCGTTGCAACTGGCCTGTTGCTGGATCAGTATAGAAGAACTCGATCCGGTAGCGGTAAGCATTGGCCACAGTGTTCAGACCGCGGTCTGTATAAACCGTATCGGCTGCGCCCGGCTGAAGCGTGGTATTGATGGCCGCTATCTGGGTAAAATTGGTACCATCCAGCCCCGTTGCCCGCAGCAGCCGGTATTGGAACGGACCGGTGCCGTCGTTCGGATTGATGCCGGGAGGGCGGGTCCAGCGGACGGTAATAACCCCGCGGGTATCGTAAGTGCTGTCAACGGTTACGTTTGTAATCAGGGGTACCTGTTGTGGCAGATTCACACAGACCTGCTCCGATATGACGCTCTGTCCGTTGTTGGGGCGGGGCAGTACGACCACGATTCGGTAGCTGTATTGCACTCCTCGCTTCAGCCCCTGGTTGTTGTTATTGTCGGTATACGACGTCTGGCTGATTCCCACTGTGTCAATTCGGGTATAGCCGTTGGCGGTCAGCTGGTTGGCGTCACCGCACGGATCAAAATTCGATGGGTCGCACCCTTCTTTGCGGTAGATGGCCATCTTAGCACCCGCGGGCAGGGCTGCGGGGCCGCAGGCATAGGCTGCCCAGTTCAGCAAAATAGCGCGTCCGGCAGCATCGGCGGCAGGGCGGGCGGTGAGGCTCTTGGGCTGGGGGGCATAAATCCGGATACGGAATGACTCCAGGGTGGCCAATTGCGTTTGCCCGGCTCCGCGTGGAATATCAATTACCCGAAAGATAACATCGTACGGTTCGGCCCGGACGTGGGCACAGCTGGTTTGCCAGCGAAACGTTCCCGTAGCCGGACTATTCTGGGCCGCAGTGGGCGAGAACGTAGCAAAGGCGCGCGGAATCAGGGGGGGATTGTACTGTAACCCGTCAGGAGTCACGTTAAAAGGACCACCGTAGGCCGACAGTTCTACCCGATTTCCGTCGGGGTCGGTAGCGGTAACGTTTTGCTGAATCAGCGTACCAGCCTCCACACAGATGTCAGGAGGAGCCACCAGGGCCGGGCGTCTATTGGGCGAAGCCGTGACAATAATCTGCATATCCCGGATAATTTCACCGATTTTGACCCCATCGCGCCACTCCTCCACAATGAAGGCAATGTTGTATTGCCCCTGTTCGGCGGGTGCATCCCAACAGACATCCCCGGTGATGGCGTTGACCGTCAGGGTGGCCGGACCGGTACCGGCTTCGTTGACCCGATTGGCACCAATGGCCGTGGGGTCGGAATAGCCAGCCACCGAGCGCAGCGTACAGTTCCCCTGTTCGTCGCCCGCTCTTCCCGAAGGAACGTACAGCCGGTAAGCAAGGCTGTCGCCGTCAGCATCGAAAGCTGCGGGATTGTGGCACCATTTCTGACCGACCCGGGCCGAATCCAACGGCGGGTTCAGCAGAACGGGGGTACTGTTCAGTCCCAGTGCGGCATTGACAACAATCGTGGTCTGAAGTTGAAAGCTGACCTGGATGGAGTTCGGGATATTGCGGACGTTTTCGTTCCGGTTGGTGATTGTACAGGAGATTCGGTACGTGCCGGGGCCGGGATACGTGAAAGTGGCTACGTAAATGTTGACCGAGGTTGCCCGGTTGATGAGCCGATTGGAAGCCCGGGGAACCTCCACGGCGGGGCCAACGCCAAAGCAAAAGACGGCGGAGTTTTGTTGTTCACTGGCTGCTCTTCCTCCAATTTCATCGTGGTAGGTGGTCATTGTAACCTCATACGTGAGTGACGTACTGGAAACTCTTCGGGTGGTTATTTCACCGGCCCGCAAGTGAGTGGCTTGCGCTTCCGTAATGACAAGTAACCCAAGAAACAATACCCACCAAAACGTGCGGAAATATGTTTTCATAACTGATTAAAATCTATCCTTAGCAAGAACGTACAATGGCTCAGGTTGTGTATACGAATGAAGGCTTACAGAGCAATAATAGCGATAATAATTGGGAGTTATCGGGTTGTATGACTGCTGCTGAAGATTTTGCTCATCCGGCCCATGTGTTTGGGTATTCGTGGTGGGTTAAATTTTATAAAACCCCGGTCGATTGAACAACGTTTTCCAGAAGAAACGCAAAAAAACGCCGACCTGCTTGGCAAAGGCCCGCTGATTTTCCAACTCGAAAAAAGGGGAGCGGAACTTCAGCAGATTAACCCCAATTTTCCAGCCAAAAACAACGGGTACCATCGTTACATAATGCAGGATCAGGATCAGGTAAGCACCTATACCGTATTGCTTCCGGACCCAAAGCAGGTTCGAAACGTGCATCTGCGGTTTGAATCGATTGATATGGGTAACTTTTTGTTCCTGATAATCGGTGCTGCTGCCGTATTCCAGGTGAACATAAAAGGCGTCGCGTAGGAGCAGCATTTTTCCCTGTTTCCCCAACCGATAACACCACTCTACATCTTCGGCATACATAAAAAAGTTTTCGTCCAGCCCACCGGATTTCCGTACCGTTTCCCGGCGGGTCATGATGAAAGACCCCACCAGCCAGTCAACCTGATTCGGGTCGGAGTACTGGTAGTCGGGCAAAAACCGATACAACATTCGCTTGAAAAAGCCGGAGGTCGGAAGAATAAAAAAATACCGTCGCAGTTGCGAAAAACCGTCATAAGCCTCTGTATGCACTTTGCCGTCGCGGGTTAGCTGCCGGGGGCTGACCGCGGCTACGTCCGGATGGTGATCCAGGATGTCGGCACACCGTTTCAGCACATTGTCGACCAGCAGGGTGTCGGAGTTCAGCAGCAGCACCAGTCGCCCTGTAGACTCAGCGATACCCCGGTTGTTGGCCCGGGAAAAGCCGGAGTTGTAGCCCATTTCAATCCATTGGGTCTCCGGAAATGCCTTCAAGACAATAGCCTGCCCCGATGGGTCCGGATCATTATTGACCACCACTACCTCGTACGTCAGGTCGGAAGTATGCTTTTGGATGGAATGCAGGCAATCAATAATTAGATGCGGGGTTTTGTAATTGACCAGAATGATGGAGACGTCGGGCTGTTGCATATGGCTGCAAAAGTAAACATTAAGCCTGAAGCGCAAGTAAAGTGTTTAGCGGCAAGCTATAAAAATACACCCTGTCGATTTGTAAAACCGCCGGGTCATTAGCGGGCGTTTACGTCTCAAGAGCATCGTGTGACGTTTCGGTGGGTAATGGTGGAGAGGTTAATTAAATTGTTGGCGATCTTACGCATAAACAGGTTGTTTTCGTAAATCTTGCAGTATACTTGGATAAATATTTGGTGACTTATGCCCTGGTTTGTGATTTATACAAAGTCCCGTTCTGAAAAGTTGGTTGCGGACGGGATTCAGAAAAAAGGAATTGAAGTGTATTGCCCACTCCGAAAGGTCAAACGAAAGTGGTCCGATCGCTACAAAATCATCGAAGAACCGTTGTTTCGGTCTTACTGCTTTGTCAAGCTCGAAGACCGGGAGCGCAGCCAGGTGTTTGGCGTGCCCGGGTTCGTACGGTATTTGTTCTGGCTGAACAAACCCGCTATCGTCAGGGAAGAGGAGATTGAACAAATCAAAAAAATGCTGAATGATTTCGACCACGAAACAATTCAGGTTCATCAGTTTGAAGTGGCGGATAAAGTGCGGATCGATTCCGGCGCTTTTATGAAACAGGAAGGCGAAATTGTGGCACAGCAGGGCAAAAAGCTGACTCTGCATCTGGAATCGCTGGGCATCTATCTTTCAGTTGACGCCAGCAAAACCAAAGTCGATCGGTTGCCTAAAAGTGATTAGAAGAAACGGCTACAGAACGCGAGGCTGTTGCGCAGAACCCGCGTTCTGTAATCGGTTTAATTAATACAGCACCCACGTATCTTTTCCTCCTCCTCCTTGCGAAGAGTTTACCACTAGCGAACCTTTGCGGAGCGCAACCCGGGTCAAGCCGCCTGGAATAACATTAATGCCATCACCGTATAGGATATAAGGGCGGAAGTCGACGTGGCGGCCTTCCGTTTGGTCGCCGACAATAGTTGGAACCCGCGAGAGCGAAATCGTGGGCTGGGCGATGTAGTTGCGCGGATTGGCCTTGATCTTCTTTCGGAATTTCTCGTGCTCGGCCTTGGTTGCCTTCGGACCGATCAGCATACCGTAACCTCCCGCTTCGTTCGCTTCCTTAACAACCAGTTTATCAATGTTTTCCAGAACGTATTTGCAATCTTCCTCCTCCCGGCAAATGTAGGTTTGCACGTTGGGAATGATGGCTTCTTCGCCCAGGTAGTATTTGATAATACGGGGAACGTAGGCATAAATGACCTTATCGTCGGCCACCCCGGTACCGGGAGCGTTGGCCAGGGCGACCCGTCCCTTTTTGTAAACTTCAAAAATACCCGGAATTCCAATGAGCGACTCAGGGTTGAAAACGTGGGGGTCCAGGAACGTATCGTCGATCCGGCGGTAAATCACATCGACGGTTTGAAACCCTTTGGTGGTTCTCATTTTAACGTAACCACCCGAAACCACCAGGTCGCGGGAGTCGACGAGCTCAACCCCCATTTGTTGGGCCAGGTACGAATGCTCAAAGTAAGCAGAGTTGTAAATGCCAGGGGTGAGCACCACCACGGTTGGATCGGGCCGGTCGGCAATGTGTTGCAGCAGTTGCAACAGCCGGGTCGGGTAATCGGAAACCGGTCGAACGCCCGTCCGGGCCAGTACTTCCGGGAATGTTTGTTTCAATAGTTCCCGGTTTTCGATCATGTAGGAAACGCCCGACGGACAGCGGAGGTTATCTTCCAACACCATAAACTGGCCGTCGTCGCCCCGAATGAGGTCTGTACCGGTAATGTGGCACCAGATATTTTTCGGCGGATTCAATCCCATGCAAGCGGGTAAAAAACACTTACTCGACTCAATCAGATCCCGGGGTACAACGTTATCGTTCAGAATGTGTTGATTATTATATACATCGTGAATGAATAAGTTGATGGCCTGAATCCGCTGCGTGAGTCCGCGTTCGAGCTGATTCCACTCATTCGATGGAATAACGCGCGGAATGATGTCAATCGGCATGATGCGTTCGGTGCCTTCCCCTTCAGAATACACATTAAACGTAATGCCCATCGACATTAACGACCGTTCTGCTGCGTGTTGACGACCAATGACATCCTCGCGGCTGAGCTGCTCCACCCGTTGCTTAAACTGTTCATAACCAGAGCGAACCTGCCCATCTGCCGTGAACATCTCATCAAAAAAGTTATCAGTACGGTAGTCGGCAAATGAGAATGAGTTTCCCTGCGATTGCGACTGCGTTTGGTTTCCTTGTGTTTGTGACTGAAACTGCATAGGTGGGTAACTATTATTGGCGAATAAAGCGTTAGAATTGCAATAATATACAAAATTATATATGGTTGTCTGCCCGTTGGAGTAGTTTATTATTTAGAGTAATAAATCATTTCCTTACTTTTCAGATATGAACACTCGCTTCATTTCCGTAAACATCCTGTATATTTAGAAGCTCAACGGCACAAGAAAGGTTTGCACACGTTTATTAGTAATTGAATGAGAGGAAGATACGGTCAGCTCTATCTGACGCTGGCCCTGCTGGGGGTAACTTTGCCCACGATGGGTCAATATCTGACGGGAATTGTAAACAGCAATTACGCGGGTACACAGTCGATTTATCGGCATCCGTCCGACGTGGTCGATTCGCGTTACCGAGTATATATCAACCTGGCGGCCACGGATTTATACGCATCCAACAACCACGCCCGGTGGGTGGCTCCTTTTCCCTTTGCCAATTACATAACGGGTACCACACCGGCCCAATACCGCCGGGAACGGGGGCGTAGCCTGGGCCGAATGGGCTACATGGAAGAGAACCTGAACGGGAAAGATAAGCGATTGACGGCCGGTGGAGAGTTACGCGGTCCATCCGTTCTTGTTACGTTGAACGATCGTTTTGCCGTAGCATTTTCGACCCGGGCCCGGGCTGGAGTTTCTTACCGGAACACCTCGGAGCAAATGGCTCGTCTAATGATTTATGGGACGCAAATACCAGAGAGCCAGCGGGTACTGAATGAGGGCCAACATGGAATGGCCAATGTAAACGGCTATGGTGAGCTGGCCGCAACCTTTGGCGCAGTATTGCTCGACAACGATGATCAATTCTGGAAGGCAGGCATTACCCTCAAACGCGAAGTAGGATTTTACAACGCGCATATTCGGGTGATTGACGCCACGCATCAGATCGTACGGGATCCTGATTTGCCCGGTTTTCAGGCGTTGAGCATTCGTAAAGCTACCGGTACGTATGGGTACACCAGCGAGCAGGCTTTTCAAAACGCGGGGCTGTCACCGGGCTGGCTTTTCGGAAGGCAGTCGGCCGGTGGGGGCTGGGGGCTGGATCTGGGAATGACGTACGAGTATCGTCCGGATTACCGCAAGTACACCTACCGCGATAAAGGCGAACTGCGCCGTGATCCGACTAAAAATAAGTACCTCTACCGTATTTCCGCATCGCTGGTCGATATCGGAGGGGTTCGGTTCAAGAATCCCGAAATGGTTAATCTCTACCAGGTATCGGTCGAAAATAAAATGATTACCAGTACGGCTTTTCTGGGGGCCAAGACGCCCGATGAGATCAATAACCGGATCGTCGATGCCTTGGATCTGCCGTTGATGGAACGGCAAACTTCCTACCGTTCGGGATTACCGACAGCCTTGAATGTGAGCGCCGATTACCGATTCAAAGAAAATGTGTACGTTGGCGTGCTGTGGACCCAGAGTTTGGTTTCACCGAATGCCGTTTCCATGATCACGCCTTCCATGCTGGCGGTGGTGCCCCGCTGGGAGAGTCGCTGGGCGGAAGTGTCCGTGCCGGTGGCCCTACAGGATAATTATACCATGCCGACCATCGGGCTGGCCGTTCGGCTCGGACCGGTATTTGCCGGAACCGATCATTTGGGTGGGCTGGCCAACATCGGCAAGCCGCGGGGCGCCAACTTCTACGCCGGAGCCGCCATTCCATTGTTTCGTCGCGGACCGCGTAACCCGAATGAATGTTTTTTTCCCCCACAGGAGGGCGGTTACTGGAAACGTTCGGGGCGTCGGCGCTAGCCGAACGAAGAGCTACTTTTTCAGCAAATACTTGAAAAAGAACGAATCTCGTTTGCCCACATACTGCACGGCATAATCCGTTTCGGCATCGATGGCTTCGTGGGGGCGCATCTGCGTCATGTCCCTTTCGCCAAAGTTGGTCGTGGCCCGGGCAATGGATCGTTCGATGGGTTGCGGAATCCGGATCGACCAGAGTTTATAGGCCAGAACGCGTAGCGGAGCATACAATCCAATCAAGAGCCAGGTCACAAAGAACCAGCCGGAAACGGAGCGTTTTGGAGTGTGGCACCAGTGAACAAAACCGTTGGCCAGAATGAGGTAATACACAAACTGCGCCGGGATCATCGTCCGGTTCTGAAAGTCATTCCAGCGCCCCATATAAATGACACTGAGAAGCTGAATCGAAACCGCAGCTACCAAAACCGTTCGGTCCCAGGGTCTGTTCTCGGGATAAAAGCGGTTATACCAGCGAAAGAGCACCACGCCCACCCAAAGCTGAAGTCCCCAGAAGAGCAGATACAAAGCCACATCCACCGGTTTGTCAAAGGCTTCCGTTATGACACCCGCGTATGGAATGGGGTAATGCGCCTGGTAAAAACTGCCCATCAACGCGGTCCAGATCAGGCCGAAAGCTAGAAACACCGGCTGTAGCCAGGTCGTCGGCTTAAAAACCGTCCGTTGGGTAAAGACCAGCCACAGCCCCAAGCCAATGCTGACAAATGGCGACCAGAACAGGGTGGCTGCAATGACAAACGCGAGGGCCGCCGGTGACGGTTTTCGAGGCTGCCAGTAAAGAATCAGGCCAATGGCAATCCATCCACCCAGCGCGTGTTGTGGCACAGCCTGCAATTGCATCACAAGCGGAGCGGGATCAATGCTCTGGGAAAAGTTCTGATTACTGAACGCTAGCCGAGGGGTTTCGTAACGCGTATAACCCGGAATCTGGTTTGTGAACACCGCCGACCACCAGCGAGCAACCTGCCAGTCAAAATCTGTATGCAGCGACCAGAACAGGCGAACCATTACCTCGACGCCGGACAGGAAAGGGAGACAAACTGCAACCCAGACCCGTTTTTTTTTGCTTAACCGGGCCGCCCAGCAGAACGCCAGCAAAACGCCAAGCCCTCCCCAGACGAATGACACCCATTCCGTTTGCGGAAACGTCAGGGTAAAGAATTTGGCAAGGGCGGCTGTTGGTAGGTAGTAAGCCAGGTAGTAGCAAAGAAAAGGATCGTTGAAGCGAGAATTCTGGTAAATCACCGGCCATGGTCGGGTGATGAGGTCGTGGAAAACCAGGTTGTGTTTATCGTAATCGCCGTACTGAGGCACGAACGCCCCAATCCCGCTGACCCACGTCCAGAACAAAGCCCCCAGTCCCAAAATTGCCCATTCCGCTGGCGAAAAACCGAGGGGAGAGCCGGTGGACAAGCTGGGCTGCCGGATAAACTGCCAGATGCCAACGGCCAGCAGAACCGTCAGCGGAACGGCTATCAAGGGCCGAATCCAGAACATTAAAAAAAGGCCGACTGGTATATACAGGTAACCGAGCGAAGCAAGGGTGAGTCGGTCAATCTTCATCGAATTATCGGATCGCTAGTCGGGTGTGGCAGAGAAAAGTTGCATTAAAACAAATGTAAAAAAGGCCGGGAGATTTTCTCCCGGCCTTCTGAAAAAAAGCGGTTTTACGAGAATGCTTTACAGGATAAACTGACTTAAATCACGGTTTTTGACCAGCGAGTTGAGTTTCTCAGAAACCATTTCTTTTGTGATAATTACCTGAGAGTTGGCACCAATGGCATCCGGAATATCGAACATGAAATCGTTCAGTAAGTGACTCATCACGGTTTGTAACCGGCGGGCACCGATGTTTTCTACCTCCGAATTCACCTGGAAAGCAATGCGGGCAATTTCGCGCAGGGAGTCTTCCTCAAACGTCAAGGTTACATTTTCCGCATCCAGCATGGCCACGTATTGTTTCGTTAGGGCATTTTTTGGCGCTTTCAGGATCTGGAAAAAATCGTCTTCCGACAGGCTTTGCAATTCCACCCGGATCGGAAAACGGCCCTGAAGCTCCGGAATCAGGTCCGACGGTTTCGACACGTGAAAAGCACCCGCGGCCACGAAAAGAATGTAGTCGGTGTTGATACTGCCGTATTTGGTGTTGACCGTGCTGCCCTCCACAATCGGGAGCATATCGCGCTGAACCCCCTCGCGGCTGACATCCGGTCCACCTGAGCCACCACTTCGGCTCGACGCAATTTTGTCGATCTCGTCAATAAAAATAATCCCTGTGTTTTCGGCTTTCCGGATGGCCTCTTCCTTCACCTCGTCCATATCGATGAGTTTGCCAGCTTCTTCTTCCAGCAAAATCTTCTTCGCTTCGGCAATTGTAACCTTGCGTTTTTTGCCGCGCCGGGGCATCATGCCGCCAATCATTTCCTGGATGTTCATCATCGACAGCTCATCCACCGTGCCACCGATCATGCCGATATTAGGGGCCTGATTCTGCTGCACATCGATTTCGATTTTTCGGTCGTCCATCTCGCCTTTGCGGATCTTTTCCCGAAACCGTTCCCGGGTCCGTTCATTCAATTCGGCGTCAGTCTCAGGAACTTCGTTCTTGGGTTCGTCAATGGCAAATCCTGAAGGCTGTTTGATGGGCGGAATCAGAATGTCCAGAATCATGTCCTCTACAATCTGCTGAGCCCGGTTTTTTACCTCCTCTTTTTTGGCCGCTTTGACCATGTTCACCGATTGTTCGACCAGGTCACGAACCATGCTCTCCACGTCGCGGCCCACGTAACCCACCTCCGTAAATTTGGAGGCTTCTACTTTCGTAAACGGAGCGTCGGCAATCTTGGCCAGCCGCCGGGCAATTTCAGTTTTACCAACCCCGGTGGCCCCAATCATCAGAATGTTGTTCGGGGTGATTTCCTGTTGCATTTCAGGAATACTGTTCATGCGTCGCCAGCGGTTGCGGAGGGCAATGGCGACGTTGCGTTTGGCATCGTGCTGGCCGATGATGTATTGGTCTAGTTCTGCGACAATCTGCCGCGGAGTCAAATCTTTTAGATCTTGCTGTGGAGTCATAGATACGGTTTTTGCGTAGGGCAGGGGGCAGAGGGGAAAAGACAAAAGAAAATCTTCTTTGCCCCAATCCCCTGCCCTCTGCTCCTACAAAGAAACGGAGGAAAGCGCAATTTGTCCGCTGATGTACTTTTTTTTTTGCGCAGAGTAGCAGGCAGTGGGGAAAGGGAACCCGGTCTTTATCAAAGCTTTGTCCAGTACCATCTGCACCGGGCGGAAACGCCGGCGTGTTAATGGTATTTTTGGGGTAAGATTCGCGTAAGATCAATGCGAAACGACAGCTGGCTGCTGCCGCCCACGGCCGGAGTAGCCAGCGCCCGCGCGTAGGTCAACTGGAAACTCTTGGCCTGAACCGCAATGCCAAACGAGAAACCGGCGGCTCCCGACCCCGTCGTCAGCCGGGCTTCTTGCCGACGCAGGTGGTTGTAGCCTGCCAGTAAATTGACGTTTCTGTGAATCAGAAATTCCAGCCCGACGGCCAGGTGCCGCATGATTTTCTCCGGAACGGCAATTTTCTTCGGAATGGGGTTGCCATCCAGGTCATAGCTCACATTCAACGCCGGGTCGTTGTAGACGATGTCGAACTGGTGGAGGTGATGGGCCGTAAGCGTAGCGCGAATGGGCAGGTGCTCCGGTTTGATGGTCACGCCCGCTTGCAGATCGAAAGGCAGGTCCGGCGACCCGGCAGCCTGTCCGGGAAAATACGTTTTCAGGCGAAATCCGGCATTTTTCGCGACCAGACCAAACATCAGTTCTTTTTCGGGGTGCCGCCACGTTCCGCCCAGATCAAACAAAACCGCAAAGGCCGAGTACGTTTCAATGGACGAGCCAACGGCCTTCAGGGTGGCTCCGAGGGTAAAGTTACCCTCGGTTCGGGCGTGTGTCAGGCTTAGTGCAAAATCATTGGCGGTAAACGTACCAACGGTATTTCCCAGAAAGTCGGTTTGGTCAAACGAGCCGTAGCTAAGGTATTGCAACCCGGCGGCCCAATGGCCTTTACTCTTGATCGGCAATCCGTATTGAAGCACGTAAAAGCGGGCATCGGCAAAATAAGGCACGAACGTGAGCGCCAATTGATGATAGCCCGACGAGTCGAGCAGGGCGGGATTTTGCAAAAAAAACTGGCCCTGTGGCTGGGTATTGGAAGCGGCCATTCCGCCCAGAGCCGCCACGCGGGCGTTCGTCGGAATCGTCAGAAAGAGAAAGCTATCCTGACCGCCGGGCGGCTGCCCCACTGCAAAAATAGCCACCAGAAACAGTAAGGCCGTTAAAGATGCTTTCAAAGGAAACGGGGTTAACGTTGACAGCTGGGCCAGGCAGAGAATGCCTGGTCGGAACCGTTCTGCGTAAAGCTACAAAACATAGCCTAATTTCAACCCCACTGTACCGCTGGGCCGGACGCCTTCTTCCCGAACGGTTAATCGCCCGATCGTGAAATCCGTGAAGCGAATAATATCTTCGTTTGGGGGTCTTCTGAACCGATAGGGCGTGAGGTAGCGGAAACCAAGCCCCCAGAATACATCGAGCAACAGCCGGTTTTTGCCGGGCATACTCAGGACAAACTGCCGGCCAAATTTGGCGTGAATACCCCAGACGGTCCGGGAAACGGGATAGGTTCCGCGCTCAAAATACGCACAGGTCCCGTCAGCACATTCACGGCCGATGGCCGTGGTAGTCACGGCTGATACCTGCTTGTAAAAGGTTTCTACGGCGAAATACCGGCCAATGGGTGGGGTGGCAAAATGGGGTTGGCGACTGGCGCGATAACGACCGGAATACCGTCGCCACTCGAACCGGCCGCGCCAGACTTCAAAGTTGTCGAAATCGCTGCGCCGGTACGCGTACATATTTAGGGCCTGCCATCCGTATCCCAGCTCGCCCTGAAGCGAATGCCGTCTGTGGGTACCCAACAGCATTTCGGCCCCCGCCTGAATAGTGTTATCAACATCAAATAAAGCCAGGGGTGCAAACTTGATGACCCAGCGCGGAGGGTGGTCAAGGAAGGGCGTGAGGGTATCGGGTAGGAAAAATTGCGCCATCCCGTTCAGCGGAAAAAACAGCAGGAAGCAGATTACTTTCGAAAAACGGGTGATCATCATTTTTCGACCGGAAGTTTACTGAGCAATGTAAGTTGTTGGGAGGCATCGTACCGGTATTGGAAAATACCGTCTTTGCCGGTGACAATCAGCACCGAGCGGTTTGGAATCACGTCGTAGGTTCGGATGTCGGTGAAGGTTTTGATCAGTTTCAGGTTGACCGGATCGCTGGCGTCGAAAACTTTCAGACCAGAATCGCCTTCGGAAACAAACAGCAGGTTGCCGTCGATGCCCAGCCCGTGCGGGTTGATCATCGGAATCATGTTCACCTGTCTCGGGTTGGCCGGGTTGCTGATGTCGACAACTTCCAGGCGGTTCTGGCCGGTGTTGCAGGCGGTACCACTCCGGAGCGTTACGTAAGCATAATTGCCCTGGGCCACCACCGGGTCGCAGCTAAAGATGTGCCGGTACAACGCGGTTTGCCGGGGATTGGCCGGATTGTCCAGATTCAGGATGTACATGCCAGTCTGGGTGCCGATAAACAGGTGATTATTGTATGGGAAAATGGTCTCAACACCGAAACCCAGCGGTACTTTTTTCAGGTTTTTAGGGTCGGCGTTCTGTTGGACATTGTACACTTGCAGGCTGTTGTGGTTGACCACGTACAGGTAATTTCCGGCCACGGCAAAGCGGGCCATTGAGCCGCCTGTACCCCCACCGCTGGGATTTACATTGGCGCTGTCTTTGCTGCCCATTTCGCAACTTGCCAGCGTCACCACGCTGATCAGGAGCAGGAGTAATTGTTTTTTCATGCTACAACGGGTCAACGATAACATTTAGGGTTGGTCAACATTGTGGTTTCCCAACCGACGACTATGCCTTTTTTGGGATCGGCGCATTCAAACTGTACATTGCGTTCCTGGGGATACGCCGGATATGGATACGCGTCTTTGACCCGTTTCAAAACCGTTACTTTGCGGGGGTCGGAAATGTCAAGCGCGACCAGATCGACGGAATTATCGACGTACATCACCCGATCCTTGATCGCCATATCGATGTTGCCCGGTACGGCAACGAAAGAAATTTTCTGCGGATTGGCCGGATCGTGGTTGTCGACAATATGGATGCCCCTGCCTTGTTCGTTAATGAACAAAAAACCGTCTTTAATGTATATCTTTCCGGGATTCTTGAGCGGTTGGGGCGATTCGGTTTTAATCGCGCTGACTTCCTCGTACGAAGCATAAACCGGGCGCAGCCCCTGAACCTGTCGCGCCGTGTCAACGTCGCGATCGTTCTCGCAGCCGAAGCCGATTCCTAAAAGGAGCAGGAAGGTCCAACGCTGAAAAGGATAGGAGAATTGTTTCATAAAAGTCGTCGGTTTTGCAACAATGATACAAATTCGACGAAAACCGTTGGATTCAGGAAGAAAAATTATTTTTGTCGCACTACATTCAACTAAACCCGCGCGCATGGACGCAGAAATTAAGTCTACCAAAACCGACATTCTTGATCGTAAAAATGCCGAAGCCGAACTGGGTGGTGGCCAGAAGCGCATCGATGCCCAGCATAAAAAAGGAAAGCTGACCGCCCGCGAGCGTATTGCGCTGCTGGTCGACGAAGGCTCTTTTGAGGAGATCGGCAAATTTGTCATGCACCGTACGCGGGATTTTGGACTGGACAAAGAGCACTACCTGGGCGATGGCGTGGTAACGGGCTATGGCACCGTCGACGGCCGGTTGATTTACGTTTTTGCCCAGGATTTTACGGTTTTCGGTGGTGCCTTGTCGGAGACGCACGCGGAGAAAATCTGCAAAATCATGGATCTGGCCCTCAAAAATGGGGCGCCGGTGATTGGGCTGAACGATTCCGGCGGTGCCCGGATTCAAGAGGGCGTGTTGTCACTGGCGGGGTATGCCGATATTTTTTACCGCAACACGCTGGCGTCGGGCGTTATTCCGCAGATTTCGGCGGTGATGGGGCCGTGTGCCGGGGGAGCCGTTTATTCACCGGCCATTACGGATTTTATTCTGATGGTTGAAAATACCTCGTATATGTTCGTGACAGGGCCGAACGTGGTTAAAACCGTTACGCACGAAACCGTGACGGCGGAGGAACTGGGCGGAGCCAGCACGCACAGCACCAAATCTGGCGTGACGCATTTTGCCTGCGCCAACGAGCTGGCTTGCATTCAGTACATTAAAAAACTGCTGAGTTATATTCCCCAAAATTGCGAAGATGAGCCGGTTCGGTTGCCTTACGAAGCAGCCGACGAACTGCGTCCGGATCTGAATACGCTGATTCCCGAAAACCCGAATCAACCGTACGACATGCGCGAAGTCGTGGAAGAACTGGTCGATGCGGGTAGCTTTTTCGAGGTTCACCAGGCATTTGCCGAAAACATCGTGGTCGGATTTGCCCGGCTGGCGGGACGAAGCATCGGGGTGATTGGCAACCAGCCTGCGGTTCTGGCGGGGGTTCTCGACATCGATGCCAGTACGAAAGCGGCCCGATTTGTGCGGTTTTGCGATTGCTTCAACATTCCGTTGCTGGTGTTGGAAGACGTTCCCGGTTTTCTGCCGGGCACCGATCAGGAGTGGAACGCCATCATCACCAACGGGGCTAAGCTACTGTACGCTTTTTGTGAAGCGACGGTGCCGCGCGTAACGGTGATTACCCGGAAAGCCTACGGGGGCGCTTACGATGTGATGAATTCCAAACACATCGGTGCCGATCTGAATTACGCCTGGCCGACGGCCGAAATTGCGGTGATGGGAGCGAGCGGTGCCGCTGAGATCATCTTCAAGCGCGAAATCGCCGAAGCCGACGATCCGCAGGTGCGCTTGCAGGAAAAAGTGCAGGACTATACTGAAAAGTTTGCCAATCCGTACCGGGCTGCACACCGGGGCTATATCGATGAGGTAATTTACCCCGACCAAACCCGCCAGAAGCTGATTCGGGCGTTTCAGATGCTGGAAAATAAAGTGGCGACATTACCCAAGAAAAAACACGGAAACATTCCGCTGTAAGAAGATAAGGCTCAACCCATTTGCTTTTTGCTTGCTCGTTACCGTTCAGAAAATAAATTCGCTGTTCTGTGGGGGGATTGCCTCAATTGAGTGTCATATCCCCAGTTGCAGTAGAGCGGGTTAAAAAAAGTATGGTAGATTTGCCAAAAATTGACGCAACTACGTGCAACTGACCGATCAGGAACTGATTCATGCGATACGACTGGGTAACGAACCCGCGTTTGAGGCCGTCTTCCGGCAGCATTACGCGTCGTTGTGCCAGTACGCCCGCACGTTTCTACACGATTGGGATGATGCCGAAGAAGCCGTTCAGGCGGTTTTTCTGGCGGTTTGGGAAAAGCGCGACACCCTGGCAATTACGGTTTCGCTCAAATCCTACCTCTATCGGTCGGTGCATAACCGCTGTTTGAACCGAATCCGGCATTTGTCGGTGCAGGCCGAACACCGGGAGCAGGCCGCTTACGAAGTCGAACTGTATCAGTCGAGTTCGGAGGCTCCCATGCAAAGCCTGATGGCGGATGAACTGTCGGACCGGTTGCAGGCGGCTATTCAACGCCTGCCGGAACAGTGTCGGCTGATCTTTTCGATGAGCCGTTTTGAAGAACTGAAATACCAGGAAATTGCCGATCAACTGGGGCTCTCCGTCAAAACCGTGGAAAACCAGATCGGGAAGGCACTGCGGATCTTGCGAACCGAATTGGCCGATTATTTGCCGATTTTGTTGTTATTGTGGATAGAATGAGGAAACAGAAGTAAGACAATTGAAAAAGACTTCTGTCGATAAGATCAACGGAGTTTACCCTTTCACTATTGTCTTACCGCTATAGGCTATAAAAAGTAAATGCCAGATCAACCTGAAAACCGAATCGACGACGACCTGCTGGGTAAATACCTGGCCGGGGAGACCGATGCTGCCGAGTCGGAACGGGTACGGCGTTGGCTGGATCAGAATAATTCGGAGCGGCAGGAGTTTGATCGCTTCGAACGCATTTGGGAAACGGCCGGCAAACTAAGCCAGCAGCCGAGTACGCGTTCGGCGCCGGTGGATACCGATGCGGCCTGGCTGAAAATGCGGAGCAAGATGCGGGCGGCCCCCGCAACGGAAACCGGGGTAGTAACGCCCCCGCCGGAACCGGTTGCTCCGGAGCCCATCGTAAAACCGTTGCCGGTCGGTTCATCCCCGACGATCCGGAACGTAAATTGGTGGCGGTCGCCAGCCTGGGCGGTGGCGGCTATGGCGGTTTTGCTGTCGGGCCTGTTGTGGTTTTTCCTGAATGAGACCGAAACCGAACCCGTTGCGCAGCTTGCTGCGGTGACCAGCGATGAGAAAGTCGAAAAAGTTCTGCCCGATGGCAGTACGGTTTTGCTCAATAAAGGCAGTAAGTTAACGTATCCCGAAAAATTTGACGAAGACAGCCGCGAAGTTCAGCTGGTTGGTGAAGCGTTCTTCGATATAAAACCCGATCCGTCAAAACCGTTCCGGATTCACGTTCGCAACACCACCGTGCAGGTTTTAGGTACTTCGTTCAGTATTCGGGCGTATACCAACGACGTGCGCGTGGCCGTCCGCACCGGGAAGGTGAAGTTTTCGGCAAAAAATAAGGAGATTACCCTGGTCAAGAACGAGCAGGCTACGTTCGATGCGGTCAAGGACACGCTCATTCGGGCACCCAAAATCGATGCCAATGCGATGACCTTCCAAACCGGTCGATTGGTGTTTGAAAATGAGCCTTTGAGCAAAGTCGTAAAAACACTCAATGAAGTGTATCATGCCGATATCCACCTGGCCCGTGCGGAGTTAGGTGATCGTGTATTTTCCTGGACCGCAGAAAACGAGAATTTAGATTTTGTGCTCAGAATGACTGCCGAAACGATGAAGTTGAGGATTTGCCGGGATGGAGAGCGGATTATTCTGAATGATCACCCCTGTGAATAAAATCATGAAAATGCTGGTTTTCGTAGGGGTATTGGTTTTCCTGGGTGTCATCCACCCAACAATTCCACTCTATAATGTACCCTGTTCGTTTTTTACTTTTACTGATTTGTTGCGGCTGGCTGCGCACGGCATTCGCACAATCGATACCCCCGCTGGAACGGGTGGTATCGGTTGATTTTACGAATGAACGACTTGATAAAGCGTTAAAAGCAATCAGTACCAAAGGCCAATTCTCTTTTGCCTACGATGCGGCCATCATCAATTCCGCCAGTACATTAACCCTGCGCTCAACCAACTCAGTCCGAACTGTACTGAACCAGATTTTTCGCGGAACCATCACGTATAAAACGCGCGGAAACCACATCATTCTGCAAAAAGCGGAGGTGCCGGAAGAAGCGCCCAAAAGTTTTATTCTGGACGGGTACATCACGGACCGACAGACCGGCCAGAAAGTCAGCCAGGTGAGTATTTATGAAAAAACGACCCTGGCGTCGACCGTTTCGAATCCGTACGGCTATTACCGCATCAAATTGTCGACGGCCATTCCGAGTGTCAAACTGGAAGTGCGCCGGAAGTACTACTTTTCGGAAACCGTCTCGATCAACGCCCGGCAGACACATAAGCTCGACATCGGCTTAACGCCTTTGCCTTCGCAGGAAACGTTGCAACCCCTGACAGCCCGTATTTCCATTGATACCACCCGCCCCACGGTTATTATTCCGCAACCAGTGGCTGTGACTATTCCGGTCGATTCAACACCCCCGCCAGCCAGCACACCGGGCACCAAAATCTGGGACCGCAGCAAGTCGGTTTTATCGGAAACCCGGGACGATTTTGCCGATTGGTTCAAAACAACCCGGCAGGCTATTCACGACGCCAACCTGGCGGGCGATACCATTTACCGGAGTATGCAGTTTTCGCTGTTTCCCTTCGTGGGTACGAACCACACCCTGAGCGGGCGGGTCATTAATTCGGTGTCCTTCAACCTGGTTGCGGGCTATTCACTGGGTGTTCGGACGCTGGAAATTGGCGGGTTTCTGAACATGGTTCGGGGCGATGTTGACGGCGTTCAGATTAGCGGTTTTGCCAATGCGATTGGTGAAAACGTCAACGGCGTTCAGGTTGCCGGTTTTTTCAATGGCGTCCGGAAAAATGTGTTGGGCGTGCAGGGGGCGGGTTTCGGAAATACCGTGCTGGGTGAGGTGAAAGGGATTCAGGCCGCCGGTTTTTACAACATGACCATGGGCGACATGATGGAAAGTATTCAGGGGGCGGGTTTTGGGAACATCACCGTCGGCCACATGAGTGGTTTTCAATTGGCCGGTTTTACCAACGTCGCGGCCCGTTCGATGACTGGTTTCCAACTGGCTGGTTTTGGGAATATTACGGGCGGGCGAATGACCGGTTTTCAGCTGGCCGGTTTTACGAACATGACCATCGGCGAACAGGCGGGCTGGCAACTGAGCGGGTTTCTGAACTACGCGAACCATGTTGTCCGGGGGCACCAGATGGCGCTGGTCAACATTGCCGGATCATCCGAAACCACACCGTACGGCTTGTTCAGCTACGTGCACCACAACGGTTACCGGCGGCTGGAAATTTCTTCGGATGAAGTGATGACCACCAACCTGACGTTTAAGACGGGCGTTCGACGGTTCTACAACATTTTTACGGGCGGTACTAATTTTGGACAACCCGGAAAACCGCTCTGGAATCTGGGGTATGGTTTCGGAACGGCGGTGGATCTGCGACGCGGCTGGATGCTGAATTTTGACCTGACTGGCAATGTGCTCAGCGACCAGACCCGGTATTACTGGGACGCCTGGAATACCCTGATCCGGTTCAATCTGGGCGTTGAGAAAAAATTGTCGCCCCGGTTTGCGCTGGCCGTTGGGCCATCGGTCAACTGGTTCCTGAGCGATTATTACCGCACGAAACCGGTCACCCGATTTGATGTGCCGCTGTTCACCCATCCCGACGGATTGATTGATGTGTTTTCAACGGGCTGGGTTGGGGTCCAGGCGGCCATTCGGATTTGTAATCCGTAGCATCAGCCTACGCAAAAAAACGGTCGGCAAGGTGGGAATTGTCGACCGTTTTTGTTTGGTTTGAGAAATAGCACCTTAATTGTTTTACGCGAATGACAGAAGCAAGTAAGAATTTTCTCTACGCCTATTTGAACAATGCCTCGCCCACGGGTTTTGAATCGTCGGGGCAGCAAATCTGGCTGGATTACCTCAAACCTTACATTGACGAGTATATTGTCGATACGTACGGAACGGTGGTGGGCGTCATCAACGGCGGTACGGAATCTGCCGATCAACAACCGTATAAAGTAGTAATTGAAGCCCATTCCGACGAGATTTCGTGGTTTGTTAACTTCATTTCCGACGATGGCTACCTTTACGTTCGGCGCAACGGTGGTTCCGACGCCCTGATTGCTCCTTCGATGCGGGTCGATCTGCACACGGCCAACGGCATTGTAAAAGGCGTATTCGGCTGGCCTGCTATCCACGTCCGGGATCTGGCAAAAGACGCAGCTCCGAAAGTAACGGATCTGTTCATTGACGTGGGCGCGCAAACCAAGCAGGAAGTGCTCGACATGGGTATTCATGTCGGTACGGTTTGTACCTTTTCCGATGGATTGTTTGAACTCAATAACCGCTATTATGTGGGCCGTGCGCTCGACAACCGCATGGGCGGTTTTATGATTGCCGAAGTAGCGCGTTTGCTAAAAGAAAACAAGGTCCGGTTGCCGTATACGCTGTACATCGTCAATGCGGTACAGGAGGAAATTGGCTTGCGGGGTGCGGAAATGATTGCTCGGCGGCTGAAACCGGATCTGGCCATCATCACGGATGTTACGCACGATACGCAATCGCCCAAATACGATAAAAAGGAGCAGGGCGACCTGAAAGCGGGCGGTGGCCCGGTGATCTGCTACGGTCCGGCGGTGCAGAATAAGGTGCGTGACTTTATCATTCAGGTGGCACAGGACCAGGAGATTGCGTTTCAACGGCAGGCCGTTAGCCGGTCGACCGGAACCGATACCGATTCGTTTGCGTACGCAGCAGAGGGTAGTGCGTCGGCTCTGATTTCGCTCCCGTTGAAATACATGCATACTACGGTTGAAACCGTGCACATGGATGATGTACAAGCCGTCATCAAACTGATTTACGAAACGTTGCTGGCCGTTAAAGGCAACGAAGATTTCCGGTATCTGAAGTAAGAAAAAACCGGATGGAAAGCCGTCTGTTCCATTTTGGGGCAGACGGCTTTCCTTTTTGGCGAACCACCAACTGAATGATTGGTAATCAGATTGTTTACGCCATTATTATCAAATTGTTAAGATTGTGTAAACCATAGGAGTCATTCATTACGGCATTGTAAATTTGAATCGTCAACACAATGTTTACTATGAAGCGGCTCCGAGTCGTTATTGGCCTGACGGTCAGTTTATTGATACTCGCTTTCTCGTTTTCTTTCGCCCAGACCTCCTTGACGCCATCGACTCCCTGGGGAAGCTGGTTCATCGGAACGGTTCAGCTGCCGGGCGGCAACGACAAATGGGGAGGCTTTGCCGAGGTTCAGGCGAGAAGCAACGCGGCTTTCCAGCAGTTTTTCTACCGGGAATTGAAAGGTGGCATCAGCTACGACCTTAGCCAGCACTTTACGTTTACGCTGGCTGGCGGGCATTACGCTACGTACGATTACCACGAGCTTTCTGACGGTCCGCTGAACACTGAAAAACGGTTTTGGCAGCAATTGGTGGTCAATCAACACCTTTCCCGGCTGAAGTTTGAACACCGGTACCGCATCGAACAGCGCTGGTTTACCAACCGCGACGGTTCTACGCCGTTTCGCAACCGGATTCGTTACCGGCTGAACATGTTCGTGCCGTTGAACAAGCCAACCATCACGACCGGAACGGTTTTTCTGTCGCTTTTTGATGAGCTTTTCCTGAATCCCAAAGGCCCGACCTTCGAGCGGAATCGGGTGTATGCCGGGGTGGGCTACCAGCTGGACAAACACTGGATCATACAGACGGGCTGGGTCAATCAGACCAATTACAGCCCGGCTTCGTTTGAAAAAGGGATTTTTACCCCCCAATCCGCAACGGGGAAGAACAACATTCTGCTGTCGGTAACCTACCGGTTAGGGACCAAAAAGAACACGGGTCCGTCCTATAAACTGCCGTCGCAGGCCGACTGATCAGGCCAGAATCGGTTTCACTACTTTCCCGGCCACGTCGGTCAGACGGTAACGCCGTCCCTGGAACTTGAAGACCAGCTTTTCGTGATCGAGGCCCAGCAGGTGCAGAATCGTGGCCTGCAAATCGTGCACGTGAACCGGTTCCTTGACGATGTTGTAGCTAAAATCGTCGGTCTGTCCGTACGTCATGCCTTTTTTGATGCCTCCGCCGGTCAGCCAGATCGTAAAGCAGCGCGGGTGGTGATCGCGGCCGTAGTTATCTTTGGTAAGCTTGCCCTGCGAATAGTTGGTCCGGCCAAATTCACCGCCGAAAATCACCAACGTATCGTCCAACAATCCCCGTTGTTTCAGGTCTTTCACGAGGGCCGCCGTCGGTTGATCAACCGAATCAGCCATGATTTTGATGTCTTTGGGTAAATTCCCATGCTGATCCCAACCTTGGTGGTAGAGTTGAATAAACCGTACGTCTTTCTCCGCTAATTTGCGGGCTAACAGGCAATTGGCGGCATACGTACCCGGTTTTCGGCTTTCGGGGCCGTACAGGTCGAAAATGTAATCCGGTTCTTTCGAAATGTCGAGCGTTTCGGGCACGGACGTTTGCATCCGATACGCCATTTCGTACTGCTGCATCCGGCTGTTTATTTCGGGATCCAGAACGTGTTTGTATTGGTCTTCAGATAGTTTCGCCAGGTAATTCAGCATCATCCGCCGGGAGGTTTTATCGACGCCCTCGGGGTTGTTGAGGTAGAAAATCGGATCGGGGCCCGACCGGAACACCACGCCCTGGTGCGTTGACGGAATAAAACCGTTGCTCCACAATTTGGCGTAAAGCGGTTGGTCGCCGTTGCGCGCGCGCGACAGCAGCACCACAAAAGCGGGCAGATTTTTGTTCTCCGAGCCTAGCCCGTAACTCACCCACGAACCCATCGAAGGCCGTCCGCCGATCTGGTTGCCCGTCTGAATAAAGGTAACGGCGGGGTCGTGGTTGATGTGTTCGGTGTGCATTGATTTGATGAAGCACAGCTCGTCAACCATCGTCGTGTGGTGCGGCAACAGTTCACTGACCCAGGCGCGGCTTTTGCCGTACTGCGCAAACTTATACACGGATGCCGCCAACGGAAATGAGCTTTGCCCCGCCGACATCCCCGTCAGCCGCTGCCCCTGGCGGACGGATTCGGGCAGGTTCTTACCCCAGAGTTGTTCCAGCTTCGGCTTGTAATCAAAGGTTTCCAGCTGCGACGGCGCTCCGCTTTGCAACAGGTAAATGACCCGTTTTATTTTGGCCGGAAAGTGGGGCAAGCCGACGCCCGGATCGGGCGTCGCTGCGGCCAGGTTGTTGGGTAACAGGGAAGAGAGAGCCGCAGCGCCCAAGCCCAGTCCACTGCTTTGCAGAAACGTCCGGCGACTCATTTCGTCGTGAATGCGGTCTTGCAACTCGTTGGTCATGATACTTAGCGTTTGATCGTGGCTTCGTCGTAATTCAAAATCGTATTGGCCACCAGCGTGTAAGCCGCCAGTTCTGGGCCTTTCAGGCTTGGGTCGCGCTCAAATTCCCCGGTTTTCAGCAACGACTCGGCCTGCTCCGGGGCGTTACTAAAACGCTGGTAAGCTTTCTGATACAGTTCGTTCATCAACGCCAGCTCCCGAGGGCGCGGTTTTCGGGAAATCGCCGATAAAAAGAAATGCCGGATGCGTGCGTTGGGACTGGATTGGGTGCGCATGGTTTGCTGGGCCAGTACCCGCGCGGCTTCTACAAACTGCGGGTCGTTGAGCGTGACCAGTGCCTGCAAAGGGGTCGCGGTTTTTTGTCGCCGAACGGTGCACAAACTCCGGTCGGGCGAGTCGAAATTGAGCATCATGGGCGGGGGGCTGGTTCGTTTCCAGATGGTGTACAGGCTGCGTCGGTACAAACTATCGCCGTGTTGCTGCACGTAGCGGATCGTGTTGCGGGTCGCCAGCGCTTCCCAGATGCCGGCGGGTTGGTAGGGGTAAACGCTGGGCCCTCCGATCTGGCGTACGAGCAGGCCACTGGCAGCCAGGGCATTGTCGCGGACCTGTTCGGAGGATAGTTGGTAACTGCTGCCCCGGGTAAGCCACTTGTTGTCGGGGTCCCGTTCGATCTCCTCCGACGTGGCTTTGGACGATTGTTGGTAAGTAGCTGATAGCACCAGACGTTTGATGAATTTCTTGGTGTCCCAGTTATCCTGCCGGAACTGAACCGCCAGCCAATCGAGCAGTTCGGGATGCGACGGTAAATCGCCCTGGCTGCCGAAATCTTCCTGGGTTTTGACCAAACCGTTGCCAAAGTAATTCTGCCACAATCGGTTGACCATCACCCGGGCGAAAAGGGGATTACTCTCATCGAGCAGCCACCGGGCTAACCCCAAACGGTTTTGTGGATAATGGGCGGGGAGTGTCCCGAGCCGAAGCGGAGTCTGGGCTGTAACCGGTTGGCCCGGCGCATCGTAGACACCCCGGTTAAGAATGAAACTTTTCCGCTGCTGGTGAGCGGGCAGTTCCTGCATCACCATCACCTCGGGAATATCCGACAAAACCGCTACTTCCTGCCCCCGCAAGGCGGACAAATGCCGTCTGGTCTGGGCATATACCGAATCGGCCGTCAGCAGGTAATGTTCGAAAAGTGTCTGGCGTTGCGTTGCGGTTCGTTGCGGAGCCGAAACTTGGAGTAAACCGTTGACCGGATCGGGCCTGCCCGCCAGCGATTGAACTTCCAGTGCCGATAGTTGACGGTTGTAAATCCGAAGCTCGTCGACACCCACATCGTGCAGCGTTTTTTCCTGGGAGTCATGGCCGAGTTCAAACCCGTAGAACTTGCCCAGTTTGTTGGAGTTGAACTCGCCGTGCAGCAGTCCTTTGGTCAGGTTATCGGTGATGGTGCGCATCTGGGCGGGTTGGCCATCCACAAAAAAACGTACCCCGGCGGCTTTGGCGCTACCATCGTAGGTCAGCGTCAGGTTTTGCCAGCGGTTGAGCTGAAGTTTATTTGTCGTTTTGAGTTCGATGCAGTTGGCGGGCCAGACGTAACTGAGCAAAACCGTCAGCGTCTGGTCCGGATTCAACCTGACCGAATACCCCCGGTAGCCCTCATTGGCGTAATTGGTTCGGCGGAAAACCGCTCCCTCCACGCCTTTTTGCATGGGATTGACCCAAATGCTGACCGAGAATTCCTGATTCCGTTCGAAATTCAGTCCTTTGCCAAACCGCTTTGGAGACTCCACCAGTTTTCCTTTGATCCGGTCTACTTCTTCTGACAGAATGCCGATGCCACAATCGCCCCGCAGCGTTATAGCCTGACCAACCCGTCCTGTCATTGGCAGCGGTTTTCGCTCTTTATCGCCAGTAACAAAAGCGGTAAATTCTTTCTTCCCCCGATTTTCGTACGAATCGTTTACGCCAGAATCCAGCGGCAGATGAACCAGCAAGCCCTGATCCAGGGTCGAGAAAGTGGACGGGTGCGAGGCCCATTGCTCAAACGGCTTTTGGTAAAGTTCGGGCTGTAAGCGGTTTTTGGTTTGTTGAATCCGGGTGCGGATAAATTTCAACGTTTGCTCGGCCTCAGCAGACGGCAGCATCACGGTGGGGCAGGCTTCGCCGTTGTGCGTAATCTGGCCGGTTTCCTTGTTTTGGTTAAAAAACGCAAACAGCGAATAGTAATCTTTCTGACTGATCGGATCGTATTTGTGGTCGTGGCAGCGGGCGCACTCCATCGTCAGGCCGAGAAAGGCTTTGCCAAAAGTGTTGGCGCGGTCGGCGACGTATTCAATGCGGTATTCTTCCGGTACAATCCCGTTTTCGCCACTTTGGGCGTGCAGCCGATTGAAAGCCGTCGCCAGAATCTTTTCCCGCTGAATTGTCGGGGTTTTTGATGCGGGCATCAGATCACCGGCCAATTGGTACTGCACAAACTGGTCGAACGGCAGATTCTGGTTGAATGAGTTGATAACCCAGTCGCGGTACGGAAACGCGTTGCGCATCGGATCATCCTGATAACCCTGCGAATCGGCAAAACGGGCCAGATCGAGCCAGCTTACGGCCTGTTGCTCACCGTAATGCGGAGACGCCAGTAGCTTGTTTACCACTCGTTCGTAAGCGTCCGGCGATTGATCATTTTCAAAAGCCTCAACCTCGGCGGGCGTGGGCGGTAGTCCCGTCAAATCCAGGTAAATCCGGCGGAGCAACGTGGCTTTTTCGGCCTGCGGTGACGGTTTTAGCCCCAGTTCCTTCATTTTCGCCAGCGTAAACCGGTCGATTTCGTTACGAACCCACTTGGTTTCTTCATCGGATGTAAGCCCCCAGCGCGCCAAAAAACTTTGCCCGACGCGTGGCACAGTTGGTTTTTCGATCTTTGTCAGTGACCAGTGTTCCTTGTATTCGGCACCTTGCTCAATCCATTTGATGAGAACGGCTTTCTCGTCCGCGCTCAGCGTCAGGTTCGACGCAGGGGTAGGCATTACCTCCTCCGGGTTGTGGCTCAGAATCCGTTTTACCAGTTCACTTTTGGCTATGCTGCCCGGTACGATGGCCCGACGCCCTTCTTTGTTTTCGAGCGTGGCCTCCTCAAAATTCGCCAGTTGTAAACCGCCCTCTATTTTGGCTTTGTCGGGACCGTGGCACTTGAAGCAACGGTCTGAGATGATGGGTCGGACGTGCAGATTATAATCCACCGTCTGGGGTGTTTTCTCCAGCGCCACTTGCACGTCGTCCGGGAGTTGGTCAGTCTGGCAACCCATCAAGCCCAAAATCGTCAGAATTGTCAGAAAGCCAATCGTTTTCATGCGCTATCGAACCGTAAAGCACCAGGATAAAATTGGTGGCTTATTATACTAAGTTGTGCCTGGTATCTAAAGAACTGAAGCGCTCGTTCTTACTAATTTCTGATAAAGAATAACGGTATTATTGTCAATTCATTCGGTTCGATCGTAACGTTCCCCGTTGTGGCGCGTACGGATTTCTTTCCTGCCGGTTGGAACGGGATTGCGGTCCGCTGCCAAACCGCCGTAGATTGTAGGTAAAACTCAGCATGAAATACCGGTTGAGTACCTGGCTGGTGGTTTCTTCCGTATAGGTTTCGGTCACATTCCGGTTGACACTACGGTTTTGGTTCAGCAAATCATAAACCTGCAAGCGGAGTTCACCCTGTTTGTTTTTGAAAAACTGCCGCGTGAGAGCCATGTTCCAGAGGGCAAAGTTTTGTACCGATCCCGCTGATTTGCCCGAATAATTATTGTAGGTAATGTCCGTTGTAATGACCAGCCGGAACGGGAGTTGATAATAAAGGTCTCCGCTGATCGATTTGTTGAAAAATTCCGTGTTCTGGGATGACTGAAGGGAGTATGATGCTGTCTGATAACTTAGGTTTCCGCTGAGGCCAAATTCCAGTTTTTCGTCAAAGTTTGAATTAATGCGGGCGCCCTGGCTCACTGTCCAGTTTCGCGAGCGGTTGAGCTGATTATTCACCAGACTAACCCCCCGGTTGAAGTTCGCATTGCTGGTCAGGTTGACATTGGCTTTCAGTGCCTGAATGCGTCGGCCCAGCGCCAGAAAACCGGTTACATTATAAAAACCGTTGGTGTTGACGGGTTGCGTAGTTTGTGCTCCCTGACTGCTGAAGGTGCTGGCATTGACAATTTTGTTGTTCGTCTGGCTGGCGTTCAGCGTGGCAAATACGGAGCGGAAGTTTGTTGACTGGAAGTTGTTGTAATTCAGTGAGATGGTGTTGGTGAATTCCTGTTTCAGATTGGGATTGCCCAGTCGGATGTTCAACGGGTTGGTGTTGTCGGGCACTGGTTGCAGTTGCGAGACTGATGGAGCATTGGTCCGGCTGCGGTAACTGAACCGTAGTGAGCGGTTTTTGCTGAAGGTGTACGTGAACGTGGCGTTGGGCAGCAGGTTGGTGAAGCTCTTGCGTAACTCCGTATCGGTTGTCTGGTTATTGCTTTGCAAGGCCGCTTGCTGGACGTCAAAGCCGATGGCGTACGAGTACTTCAGCCGCTTTGTTTGCAGCATTGAACCAACGCGATTGGTCTGGTAGGTGTTGACAAAATTGTTGCTTAGGATTGGGTTCAAAACCGTATAGGAACCGGTTGCTTCATCGTAGTCGTTTACTGTTCGGTTGGAGGAATTGCGGTTATTGGAGTAATTGTAGTGAAATTCCAGGGTTTTGCTGAGCGACAATGGCTCCGTGTAAGCCAGATTGATCGTGTTGGTGACCGATTTACTGATTTGCTCATTTCGTTGATTAATCGTTAGCTTCCGTCCGCCCGTTTCGCCGAAAAACTCGTTGACCGACTGATTATACCCGTCGGTATGCTGGTTGTTGACGGCGATGTTCCAATTCAGTGAAAGTGTCCGTCCTCTGCGGTTGAATTTCCGCATCAGTAGGGCATTGTTGTTTCCTGAAATACCGTTTCCGGTCGAATTGTAGCGCGTGTTGCTCGCGTTGATCAGGTTGGTGGAATCCGCAAAACCACCGGTGCCAATGGCGTCGCTGGTCGCGGTTTGGGATTGGTTGCGGCTTTGATAGGCGGAGTTTTGGACGGTAAAGCCGGGTTCGATCCGCAGCGTAGTCATTGAGTCGATCCGGTAATTCAGCCGCATATTAAACCGGTGGCTGGTGGTCTGGTTGCGTGATGCCGTGTTCTGCCTGACCTGGTACGATGTATCGGGTAGAGCGTACTGGCGACGACTTTGCTGATCAATGGTCGTGTTCAGGTCGTTCAGAAAATAACTGGCAGCGAGGTCGACCTTTTTGCCCCATTCGTTGCGGTAATTTAACCCGCCGGCCAGCGTTCGGGTGATGGCATTGGAGTTGCCACCAAAACCCCCACTTCCGCGTCCATCGGCTATCATGATGCCTCCACCGCCAAAATTAGCACCCAGCCCGGCTCCGCCCCCGAACAGGCTCTGACCCGTAAAGCCCTGTTGATTTACATTATTGGCCTGGCCGACCAGCGAAATTTGTTGCGTACCATTGAACCGGTTCAGGTTCAGGCGGGCGGCATACCGTATGGCATCGTTGGTTTCATTCGGTCCTGCACCCACCGCTTGCTGGCCAAAATAGCCTTTACGTTTGTCTTTTTTGGTGACAAGGTTAATGGTTTTGCTGCGGTCGCCGTCGTCGATACCCGAAAATTGCGCCTGGTCGGACTGCTGATCAAAGAGCTGCACCTTGTCGATGATGTCGGCGGGCAGGTTGCGGGTTGCCATTTTGGGATCGTTACCAAAGAACGGTTTACCATCGACCAGCACTTTTTTCACTTCCTGCCCCTGTGCCTTGATGGTGCCGTCGCGGTCTACTTCTACGCCCGGCAGTTTTTTCAGCATGTTTTCCACCATCGCGTTGGGCTGCGTTTTGAACGAGTCCGCATTGAACTCCACCGTATCCTGTTTGATCGTGATCGGCGGACCTTCCTGCTTGACAACAACCTCTTTCAGGTCAACGGCCTGAGTGGTCAGTTCAAACCGGCCAGCCTGAACCGACGGTTGGTGGGCGGTTACCGAAATGCCCTTTGATTTGTTGCGGTATCCCACGTACGTCACCAGCAGCCGGTAAGTGCCAACGGCAATCTTATTAAACGTAAACTCCCCTTCTCGATTGGTAATCATGAACGCAACGACCGACGAATCGCGAACCGACAGCAGCGAAACCGTGGCTTCCAGGAGTGGTTTACGCGTGGTTGAGTCGATAACCGTTCCCCGAATCTGAGACTGTGCTTCTGCAACCGTAAGGCTGATGAATACCAGAAGAGTAAGGAGTAAAAAACGCATCGTTCTTTCTGACTTGTTGTTTAAGTGCAATCCGTTCGAGTTGGCGATGGCATCAGCTGATGTTAATTACGGTTTTGGAATTGATTCAGCATGTTCTGGTGCATGTCGGCCATCGCCTTCTGCCGAATCGTGTTCAATTCTTCGGACGTCACCTTTTGCGCATCTTTTGGTGGTTGCAAGGTACTTTCCTCTACCTTTTCGTCTACAATCCGGGTCGCTTGATAGGCTTCGTTATCGCTTTCAATTTGCAGCACTACCCCTTTTTCGGGCGTCAGGCTGGCCACGGGCGAATAAGTGAACGCTAATTCGGTAGTATACCATACCGTATAAGTCAGATTCCGGAACGGAACCGTTGCTTTCTGGCAGGTGTACCCCGCAATTTTTTTCGTTTTGCCCGATTCCTGCCAACCCATTGACCGATTGAGGGGCTTTTCTGTCAGGTAGTGTCTAGTCACAGAATCTTTTTGTACGCTAACCACCTCGACGGTTTTGAGGGTCGCCAGATTCCAGAAAACGCTCCGCTCAAATGGCCGTCCGCTGATATTTTGGTGGTTGCGGCTCTGCCTGCCATCAGGACCACCGGCTCCGGGGCCATCGCCCTGCGGGAATTGCCGGATCGTGATACCGCCCGTACTGCGATCCTGTTCTTCTTTGCCATAGGAGCCGGAAAAAACAAAATAATGTGCAAACAGGCGGGTGTCGGGTAGGTCGAGCTGGGGCGCATCAGCACTGCCTGGCCGGACTTCCTGCCCGTTAATTACCACGCGCATTTGTGACGGATCGACCTTTTGCATGACTTCGTACGTGATTCGGCCGGATTTAGGCTGGGCCAAAACCGTCGGTGCGCCTAGTCCCAGACCGCAGATGGTAAGGATGACAAATCGAAGAATCTTCATGAGAAAACGGAATTGAGTGGCTGACAAAATGACCGTACAAAGATGCAGCGGGGGCTTGTAAAGCACTGTTATTTAATGTTAACGTATGTTAAGGATAGGGAGCTTGCAGCAAGTGGGGGCTGATCCTTTGTTCGTTCGCAAAAACAGGAAGGTTTATTCTTGCCTTGCTAGGAGTTTTTAGTAAGTTTAGGGGTCGTTGAAGATTGAGTATAAATTCTATACTAAGTAAACGAGTCTACTTAGTATTTATTTGCATGGGGTGCAGTGCCTATTGTTTTATTTCTACTCCATTTTCAGTGCTCTGAGTCGCTGTTATACAAGTTTTTAGCTGCTAGCATCTTCCCGATGAGTTAATAGATCAACAACCACTTTTTTACTTTTTCATGAAAGCACTTATCCGTATATTCTTAGTACCACTTAGTTTGTTCATGATTCTTGGGGCTTGCTCGGTGCAGGATCACCTGGCACCCGTACCGTTATCGAATCCGTATGAAAATTGTTTGCTCTCGCAAGTGCGTGAGGTAGAAAAGCGTAAGCTTTTACCCGGAGAAGATGTAAAAATTGGGGATAACTTTTTGTCCAGTGAGTATGTCAAAGTAAGTGACATTGTGGAAATCGATGGGGAGCGGTATGCCTTGGCTTCCTCCAACGAGAATAGCTATTGGTACAACTATGACGCGAAGAAAAGGCTGGTTGAACAGACTCAATCCAAACCTTTAGTAAGAGGGCTGGAAAAAAATACGTATAACTACACGCCCGGTCAATTGAGTGTAAAATTTGTGCACGAAGGCTGGCCGAGCGAAACCCGGGAGTATACCTATACGCTGGATCAGCACGGTTTTATCCCCAAAACCGGCGTCGTCTACGACAGCGAAGGCTATGTAGTAGAAAACGAGTATGGGCAAAAAATAACAATTTCTGGAGGAAACGCAGTGAAATCAGAAGGGACTGGTAGCGTTGCCACCTCAGATTTCGATGTGACTAAAATGAATATTCCCAACCCTACACCTTTCATTAGTAAGACAGACCGGAACTTGTTGATGAAAACAGTCATTGTCAATAACAATGGTAATACAGTTGGTCTCACCGAATACAGATATACGTTTGACGGCCAGGGTAAAGTCACTCGCAGAATTCGCATCAGTCGATTTGAGCGTACTTTCATTGATATTACCGAGTATGTTTATAGCTGCCAATAACTCAGCGGAAAACTGAGCAATTGATTTAAATTGAAGGAAAATCACCACGGTAGGAGTGCGTACTTTGGAGGGATTCTTCCACCATTGCTCTTCTCCAATAAAATACCGGGAGTTGGGTTTATTTCTCTCAAGAATTCTTCGTAAGTACTCGATTTTGACATATCACTCAATTTGATTGAATGTTTGCGACCTAAAACCTAATTTTAGGAAAAACGAAACGTGTATAAAATGAACTTCTGTATTGATTTTATTCCCTTCTCTAAACCTACGGAGAAGTATCCCTGGGCTATGCTCTATGTATTTGGGCCATCGTTTCATGACGGAGTTTTTATTTCCTGGAATTAAGCGGTCGGCCAGCAAAGAAGTATTGACTATCTGATGGAACTATTATGGGGCACAGGATACTGTCACCGCTTTATGTCAGAAGAGTAATCGCTATCTGCGCCTGTGTTGGGTTGCTCGTCGTACTTCTGAATCTGGCCGTTGTTTTTTATGGAACGGTTTTGTACGGTTTTGCTTTTCTTTCCAATTACCTGAAACCCCGCTCGCCAGTGCAACAGCTAGGAGGTGTTGTTAACCTGGCGAATGTTAAAGCGGCTTTTCTGTACGTGGTCGTTTTGGTGATTGCGTTAGGGTTAATGGGCTATGAACTCAAAACGATAAACCAGGTGTGGCGCAGGAAGGATGCGTAAGACCTTACGCCTTCATGCTCATAAGCTACAGGCAGTTTACAGAGGGGGCAGATGAGCTGCCCCTTTCTTTTTTCTCTTTTAACTAGGTTCTTAACGAGACTATGCTGTGCTTTCCATCAAATGGAGGCCGTGAATTTTACTTTTTAGGAGATGGCAAGTCGCTGATATCCGCCAGTTTATCGAAGTAATTGACAAACGTAATCCCTTCTTCGCCTTTGCTGTCGGGCCAATATTCCAGCGCAATCACAATGGTTGGCTTTTCCCATACTTTGAAAAATTCGGCTTTCTCTAAAGCGGCCAGGTGATTGGCCTGGGCGGGAGCTGCCTGACTGAGTTCGGCAAGGTCAGGTGTTTGGATGGGCGGTCCATTTTCTTTAGTCAGGATTTCATCGAGCTGGTAGTAAGCCACATTCGCAGCTTTTTCGGTGGCTTTCCGGGGGACATAACGGTATTCGATCCGGACTAATTTGTTGTTTAGAAAGTGGTACGTCAACCGGCAGATATTTTCGCCGAATCGCACACTGGGGTACTGAATAAACTCCGGCTTGACAGCGATCGGTTTAAGCTTTTTTTCCGTGGTAATTACCTGTTGCCGGGACATTCCCCAGGTCGTATTTCTTAAAGAAGGATCGGTTTGCCCCCAGGTAACCAAGGGAAAGATGAGCAGCAGAAAAAAGAACCTATAGTTCATGAGGCTGAAAGCAATACACGGATAAAGCAAGCTGTACGGTAGGCCAGCACTGTCGTGCCGAAAAGCCATAGAAGACCAGCGTTGCCCAATCCCAATACGGTTGTTGTATGCAAATGAAAGGGGAAAGATAAGGATGAGAAATGAGATTTTGGCAGATTCTGGATGAATAATTGAGCGGGGCCGTTGATGGGTGCATTTACCCCGACGTTCCTCCATAAACGTACCCTAAATTCGTTGGCTGTGCGGCCAGGTAGGTCACAGTACCGCCGACGAAGTCTGCATGCCGGAATAAGGCCAAGCCGTTTTTTTCTGAAAATACACTTATCCCTGGAGTACGCGATTCTCGGAAGCTACGGTTGGGTGGAATGATCCACTATCTCTGTTCGGTTAGCAGACGCAGCTAAAAGATAGGAACCAGAAGCAGGGAATCTGATTATTTAGGCTGTTTTTTTTCGGTCATCCAGTTCGTAATGATGGAAAGCGGCCAGAAGATGGTAGACACAATTGCCTTATTCCAATTGGGTTTGCCAGGAGCCCGTAACGCTTTCATGGAATAATACGCTAATACAACGCCTGAAATGAGCCATGCAATTGCCATATCGCTGTGAGTTTTGTTAATGAAAATTGTGAAAAAAAACTCGTATTATCAATAAAGTAGCGGCCTTATTGATCCAGTATGATACGCCATTACTAAACAAATTTTAAATCTGTACGGATACGGTTTAATAACGTACCGGTGATCTAATAGTTTTGGGCATGTAGTAAACGGTTAAAAAAATAAACCCGGCGAACTAGCCGGGCGATGTTTTTGAAAATAGGACAGAGAATAAGATCCGTTTTAATTCATCCTAACCATATACTGTTCTGGTCAATTTAATTTGCTAATATCTACGAATGCAATGGGCGAATCGATTGCGGTGTCAGCAAATACGGGAAATTTCCCGGAGAACTGGCAGCGTAATCGGCTGAAACCAACCGTTTGTTAGGCTGCTGCAATGGTGTATTCCATCGGTTTTGGGAGCGTTTAGAAACAAGCAACCATGTCCGAAGGTATTTTCCAGACATGGTTGAGTTGGTGCGTTAGTTGGCCGGGTAATGCCAGTCGCCGGATACAATCCGCTTTGTCCCCATCAGGTCGGTGTATTCGAGCCGTAAATCTTTGGGGTCGCAGTCGGTGATTCCGGCGGGCAGGGTTAGCCATTCAAACGTTGTTTCGCGGCCTTTTAGCGGTAATGTCTGACTCCAGCCGGGGAGTTTAACGTGCGTGATTTTCAGTTCCCGGTTTTCATTTTCATCCTGCGCAAAATAGCAGGCATTCACCAGCACATCCCGGCCCGCCGACAGAATCCACAAGGGTGGAAACTTCTGTGCATACCCGGCATTGGCCCGGTTTGGGTCTCCGTCGAACTCGTTGAGGTAATTTTTAAAGGGAAATCCAATCCAATAGTCGGCATGTTTTTGGAAAAACGGCACCAGCAGATTTTGCGAGCGATGACGCCCTTTCAGGATAAACTCAATGGGGCCTTTGGCCGAGACGCCCCCTTTCTGATCCCGGCCAAATTCGTAGGGGCCTTCCGCCGACCAGAACCA
The DNA here is from genome assembly GCF_054780515.1 of Larkinella harenae. Taxonomy (NCBI): domain Bacteria; kingdom Pseudomonadati; phylum Bacteroidota; class Cytophagia; order Cytophagales; family Spirosomataceae; genus Larkinella; species Larkinella harenae. The sequence goes on from NZ_BAAGWE010000001.1 coordinate 2,614,485, forward strand.
CAGCGCCGTGAAAGCCGACCGGCTGATGACTACATTTTCGATCATTTGCGGATGGAGCGGTCGGTCACCAAACTCGTTGCCGGGCGCAAAACCCAGCGTTTCGGTATCGTGCCGGAGGTATTCCGACATCTCGACGTTCTTGAAAACCGCGGTTTTCTGGGATTTGCGCCGGCGCGGCTGTCCATCGTTGAGCGCAAAACCGTAGGATTGAATGGCTGACAGGGTGTACGTTGGAAAGAGCATGGCTACGTCGGCTTCCTTTTGGTTGCTGACCTTCGGATCGATGCCTTTCAAGCGAACCTGCTGTCCGTACAAGGTTCCGGTATGGTCGGTGGTTCGCGTCCGGCGCACTCCATTTTCCAGGATGTACTTGCCGTTGGCGTCTTTGTCATACCACGATTCGTGCGACCAGGTGCAGCGGGAATAATTGCCGTTGCCCACAAAACCGCCCAGGGTTGCCAAAGCCTGGATGTAGGGATGTTCACTGGCGCTGTAGGGACGGTTTGGGTCATTGCTCGTCAGGTAGTTAGACAGCTGGCTGCGGTCTTCCTTGTTCCAGAGTCTGCCCCCGCCTTCGATCAGCCCATCGGAATAAGCCATGATGCGGATCGGCATGCCTTCCAAAGCGGCAATGCGGCCGACAGCCAGGTACAGCAGCCCGAGCATCCGGTATTGGTCGGCAATGCGTCCGTTGTGCGGAGGAATGGGACTATTGATGTTTTCAACGGCTGGATATTGCTCGGTTTCGATATCAAAACTCACCAGGTCAACACCGACGCCCTGGCCGCCCTGGGTTTTGATTTCGTCCCACATGAAGGGCGCCATGTAATTAATCGTTGCCGGGTCAATGATCATGCGGTGCTTGACTTGTCCATCTACTTTGGGACCCGCGTGCAACGCCCGCAGACGGATCACCCGCGGATCCTTCTCACCCACTTTTTGGGCCAACTGATCGGCCCAGATCCCCGCCAGTTTGTAAACGGTGGCATCCCCGATCATCACCGCCCGTTTTGACCGGGGCAGGTTTTGGCGGGTAAAATAGCCGCTCATACGCAGCCGGGGTGAGGGAAATACGTGCGTGGCGCCCCGGCTTAATACGTCAAATTCAGCAGACGGCAAAAAGAACGGACCGTCATAAACAAAGGGAAAAACCGGGGTGCTGGCGAAGGCTGGAAACCGGTTGAGGTTAACCACAAACCGGGCTTTCTGCTCGGCAAATGGGTAATTGTTCTGCAAAACCTGGCGGGCATTGGGATTGGTGCGGCCCAAGGTCACGGGGGCAGACGTGATCACGGCGGTTCCCTGGTAATCGACGGTTGGCAGTCGGGAACCGGGCCGAGGCTGGCTGCCGGTCGGATGCGCGGCTAAGGTGCCGACACTATCAATTCCTGAGTGCTGGGTGGTGAAAGCGGATTGATTGGGCCACTCGTAAATCAATGCAGCATTCGGTGGTAAAAACGGTTTAACCGCAGAACGGTCATTTTGGGGATTGGGTCGATCGGGTGTGTGGAAGGTAAGTGCCAGTAACCCAATGAGAAAAGCGGTGGAATGCATAGGATGTTGGTTTGGCGGAAAACTCATTCACCGTCGGTTAAGCGGTGAGTGGTGGCAGTTATCAGGATTGCCCCGCCCTTATGGAACGTTAAATAACCATATATACTGTTAATGAATGTTAACGGTTTTTAAGATCGACCCGAAAAGCTGATATTTTTGACTTATATGAAAAAGCGAATCCGGTCGATTTTCGTGCTGATGATGGTTTGCATCCTGGGCGTTATGGCCTTTCAGGCTTACTGGCTGTATACCAGTTATCAGCTTCACGAGCAGCAGTTTCGGCGAACGGTGCGGAGCGCGTTTATTTCGGCGGTGGAAAAGCAGCAGATCAACCAGGCCCGGCAGTTGTTTCGGGGGGAAGTGCCCGCCGATCAAAAACGCTGGCGGTTTCATTTTCGGGACCTGGAACCGGAAGATGGAGTTGAAGAACAAATTATCATAAAGCAGCGGAAGGATAGCATTTTGGTGCGAACCAACGGTTCGAAAAGCAATGTACGGGTCGTACGACAGCCCCGCGACCGTATTTTTATGGATACGCTGGCCCGAAAAATCTCCAATATGATCATTCTGGATTGGGCGGGTGGCCAACAGTTTAACCTGAAAAAGTTTGATTCAACCTACCGGGCGGAATTGCGGCTTCGGGATGTTGACGCTACGTATCAGCTTGACACCATTCAGTTGCAGCCGGAGTTACTCCAAAAGCAGATGGCCATGCTGACGCCCACAGCCTGGCCGGTAAAAACCCCGCCCATGCCGATCAACCCGGTAAAAAAACAGTTTTTGCAGGCGTCATTCAGCAGCTCATCGGGCTACATGCTGCGGAAAATGGGGTGGCCGTTGGCGGCATCGGCCCTGTTGCTGGCGCTGACCACCTGGTGCTTTCTTTACATGTTGTCAACAATTCTGAAGCAGAAAAAACTCTCGGAGATCAAGAATGATTTTATCAATAACATGACTCACGAGTTGAAAACGCCCATTGCTACGGTTTCGGCGGCTGTGGAAGCGTTGCAGAACTTTGGCGCGCTGGCTGATCCGAAGAAAACGCAGACGTACCTGGGGATTTCTAAAAATGAACTGCAACGGCTGTCGGAGCTGGTTGAGAAGGTGCTGAACATGGCGGTCGATGAAAAGAAGGAGCTGGAACTGCACCGCGAATGGATCAAACCCGCCGAATTGATTCAGGAAGTAGTTGGTAACCATCAACTGAAAGCGCGGTCGGGCGAACCGGCCAAGACGGTTGCCATTGCCGTGTCGAGCGAGCCGGACGAGAGGCCGGTACAGGCCGACCGGCTGCACGTTGCAAATGCCATTAACAACCTGATTGATAATGCAATCAAATATTCTGCGGATTCGGTTCAGATTCGGATCAGCAGCCGAATTGATGAGCAGGGCTGGCAACTGACCGTGCGAGACAACGGCAACGGGATCCCAAGTGCATACCACGAAGCCATCTTCGACCGGTTTTTTCGGGTTCCGACGGGAAATCTGCATCCGGTGAAAGGATTCGGTCTGGGACTGTCATATGTCCGGCAGGTGATCGAAAAACACGGCGGTCGCATCAGGGTGTCGAGCGAACTGGGGCGGGGAAGTGAATTTACGATCTGGATTCCTAATTTGTCGAAAAAAAGGAATAACGACGGGGGGGAACCCTTGATGAACCCTGATGATCGCTGAGTAAAAACTCGTTTAAAACATGCCAACCATTCTTTTGATCGAAGATGAACTCGCCCTGGGCATGATTGTCCGCGATAGCCTGGAGGTGCGGGGTTTTACGGTTTTGTACGCGGCTGACGGGGAAGAAGGATACGCACTGTTCAGGCAACATCACCCCGATGCCATAGTAGCCGATGTGATGATGCCCAAGCTCGACGGTTTTACGCTGGCCGAGCGCATTCGCCAAACCGACCGGGATGTTCCGATTATTTTTCTGACCGCCCGCTCGCAAACCGCCGATGTGGTGCGCGGCTTTGAGTTGGGGGGCAACGATTACCTCAAAAAACCGTTTAGCATCGATGAACTGATTGTTCGCATCAAAGCGCTGCTGAGCCGAAACCGTGGGAGTGACCCGACGATTGCCGGTCGCTTGCCTATTGGTCGCTACCAATTCGATTACCCTAAACAGAAATTGGCGTTACAAGGACAGGAAATACCGATGTCGCACCGCGAAGCCGAGCTGCTGAAACGGCTTTATGAGCAGCGCAACCAGGTGTTGGAGCGCTCTGCCGTGCTGATGGAACTCTGGGGCGACGATAGTTTTTTCAATGGTCGAAGCCTGGATGTGTTCATTACGCGGTTGCGACGGTATCTGAGGGACGATCCTCAGGTACAGATTGTTAATGTGCGGGGCGTGGGGTATAAGCTGATTGTTTGAAACTTACTCTTCCGACGACGGCAGTTGTGACAACGTTTCCTGCTCGCTTAACCAATGGCTGGCGTCGGCGTTTGGGTTTTCGCGGAGGTAGCGGGCCAGGCGATGGGCCGTTTCAAACGAAAACTGCGGCACCAGATCGACAATGGGATACTGGTAAATCAGTCCCGGTTTGTTGGTTTTAACCTTCCTGACTTTTAGCAGAAAAGGCAGGTACTGCACACTGCCAAATAGTTTTCGGTACTCATCAAACTTGTTGCGGAGGTTCGGGATGGTGGTCTGAACGGCGCGTGTGCTGAATTGCCAGTAACCCAGCAACGGGATGTCCCGGATCACAAACCGCAGGGTCAGCACCGGCAACCACTTGATGAGTTTGACTTTGGCTGGATGAAGGTTCTTTTGTAAAAAAGCTACGGTTTCGTCCATGATGAACGGCCGACGTTCGGTGGTGGTAACCACGTATTTTTTCAGTTCATCGTTCCAGATGTGAAAAGTGTGGTTGTCGCCATAACCAAATAGTTTACCATCGGCGGTGCGAATTTCCAGTCGCTCGTTGCAGACAATTTCTTCCTGGTCGGAGAAAAACAGAATGGGAAGTTCGGTAATGGTTTCTCCGTAGACTTTATGAACCACATCGGCGTAATCCCCGCGAATGCGAAAACTGTCAATGCTGCTGGGAACAACCTGTCCTGACCGCTCTACTTTCTCTCCCACGGCAATCCGCCCTAATTCTGTCAGCGCCGACGATGGCGACGGGTTGTTCTCCGATTGAATGCGCATAGTGTTGTTTACTTCTGTACGTTCAACAAATATAGAAAATTGACGAGAGGTTTTCGTACTTCAAAAGGGTACTGTTGGCCGGTTTTGCCAATTTTGACAAGATTATCCCATTTTTTTGTTCACGATAATGAAAACCGCAAATTATCCACCCCAACGCATCGTTTCGGTGGTTCCTTCCCAAACCGAATTGCTTTTTGATCTGGGACTGGATCGGGAGATTGTGGGTGTTACCAAGTTCTGCGCCCATCCGGCCAGTCAGGTGAAAAAGAAAACCGTTGTGGGTGGTACCAAAACCCTGCACCTTGAGCGTATTCATGCCCTGAAACCAGATTTTGTTTTGGCAAATAGGGAGGAAAATACCCGTGAACAGGTGGAAGAACTGCAACGGTTTTATCCGGTTCACGTAACGGACCTACAGACCGTAGCCGGAGCACTGGCAATGATCCAGGAAGTGGGCCAGTTGGTCGGAAAGGCCGGACCGGCAAACGCGTTGGCGCAGGAGATCGAAAATGCCTTCCGCTGCGCGGGATTTGTGATTTCGCGCCGGGCAACCCCCTTGGCGTCCGGCAAACTGTCAGTAGCCTATTTGATCTGGCGAAAACCGTACATGGCAGCGGCCAGTCAGACGTTCATTCATTCCATGTTGGAAACGGCCGGTTTTCAGCCTGCTTTTGGCGGATTGACCCGCTACCCTGAGGTAACCGAAGCCGATCTGCAGGCTTGTCAACCCAACTTGATTTTCCTGTCCTCAGAACCGTATCCGTTTTCCCAAAAACACACCGCCGAATTGCAGCAAATTTGTCCTGATGCGCGGATTGTGTTGGTTGATGGTGAGCTGTTTAGCTGGTACGGTAGCCGGATGCTGAAAGCACCTAATTACCTCCGGACGTTGCGGCAGGAGCTGGGTTTAGAGTAAAACTGTCTCGGTTTGGCCGTCGGAAAAGCGCGCGGATTTAACCGCCCCTGTGCCCTGGAAGTAATAGCGAAGACCAACAATTTTGCCCGGATCGCGGTTAAATTTCCCTTCATAGGCACGTTGGCCGTTGACCAGAACCGTTACTTGCCTGTCTTTTACCTCGCAACGCACGCGCACCCAATCCGAAAAATCGACGCCAAACCCAGAAAGGTCGTTGGTTTTACCCGAAACCGCATGCTCGGCAAAGGAAAGAAACAATTGGCCCACGCAGCCTTTCACCGATAGCGGAATCAGGTGGATACCATTGGAGCAAAGCAGCATAATACCCGTTTGCTGGCATACGGCCCCGTGGCGGTTGAACGTGCTTTTAAGTTCCGTTTCAAAGACAAAATTACTACCCGACAATTCGCCCAGCGGCTGGACATAGTGCAGAGTGACCTGCGGAACGGCTTGCTGGAGATCGATGCCTTGTCCGTTCAGGTTGGCTTCGGTTAGCGCAACGGTTTGGTTTCGACGAATTTGCTGGTCCGGAAAATAAACGGGTATTGAATCGTAGTTGACTGTGCCAAGCCAGCCGTCGGTAGTAATGTAGAGATCATGTTCGCGCACGATCGAATCGTTCAGAACAAGTTTGGCGCGGAAATAACCGGGGTAATAATAGGTGCTGGCGTACTGTTGCCCGTTTTTATCGACCCGAAACCGCAGTTTGGGGTTCCAGCTTTGCTGAATGAAAACACTGTCGGCGTTCGAATCGCGGGCGTCGTACCGGAACAAAACCGTGTTGGGCAGGCCCGTTGCTACAGGGTGGCTGGTAAACGAAATCGCGCCGTATTCCAGCGGTTTAACCCGGTTCTGGAACGCCCAGATACTGACCAAACCTGCCACAACCAGCGCTCCAACCCGCCACGGCCAGCGCCGGGCTACGGATCGGTTTGGCAAAGCCCGAGCGGGTGGTTCGGAAAGATCTTGGGTTGAAACAGCGGTTTGGACGGCAGAGGATGGTTGTTGAAACGACCGCCAGTTTTCGTAACCGACAAACTGCGCCAATGTATTGAGCGTCGTGGCTGTGGGCGCGCTATCGTAGCGCACCTTACCCCAGATTCGTTTCAGCGTGCTGACGCTGAGCGAGACGCCGGTTTCGGTCAATATGCGCTCACTCAGGGCTTCGAAATCCCCGTTCTGCCAATGCTGGCCGTTGCCCCAGCCCACTTTTTTTTCAATCAGGGACCGGCATCGTTGCAAACTGTCGTTTTCTGAAACCATTGATAATCAGTATGAATCAACTTGAACGGATTTGAACAAGGGCCGACGCTTCAACTCTTATGGGCTTTCTTCACCTTTGTCGGGATCATTTATTCCTTCAACCAAAGTTACGTAAACCGACATGAAAAAATTGCTCATTCTTACAACATTGCTTATGATCGCTCAACTCACTTTTGCGCAGGACGACAAGTCGAAACGACCCAGTCCGCCCGCACAAGCCCGGCAAACCGTGGGTGGTAAAACCATCACCATCGACTACAGCCAGCCATCGGTGAAAGGCCGGAACGTTTGGGACCCGGCGGGCAAGGTGGCTCCAGCCGGACAGGTCTGGCGTACGGGAGCCAATGAAACCACGACTATTGAATTCTCCGACGGCGTAACGCTAGAAGGAAAAACCGTTCCGAAGGGCAAATACGCCCTCTTTACCATTCCGGGCGAAAAGAACTGGACTGTCATTCTCAACAAAACCATCAAGTGGGGCGCGTTCAGCTACAAGCAGGATGAGGACGTGCTGCGGGTGACCGTACCGGTGAAGAAGGCATCGGCATTTCAGGAAAAATTCACGATTGCTATTAACCCCAAGGGGGTTGTTTCGCTGGTTTGGGCAGATACGAAAGTCGATTTTAAGGTAAAGTGACCCATGCGCTATATCGTTTTCTGGCTGCTTAATTGCGTGGCTATTGCGGCCACTGGCCAGCCGACCGAAAAGATTCCGTACGGATCCAACCCCAAAGCGGGACAGTATGTACAAGTGGGCGATGCCAAAATCTATTACGAGGTGTATGGGCAAGGCCGACCGCTGGTTTTGCTGCACGGCGGTTTGCTCGGATACATCGACGAGTACCGGGATTTGATTCCGCGCCTGAGCCGTGAATTTCAAGTGATTGCTATCGCAACACGCGGACACGGCAAATCGGAAGTGGGCACTAAACCGTATTCGTACCGGCTTTTTGCAGAAGACGCCCACACCGTGATCCGAACCGTCACGCAGGACAGCGCGATTGTGATTGGGTTTAGCGACGGTGCCATTGCTTCCTATATTCTGGCGGCCGAACACCCGGAACTGGTGCGAAAAAACGTGGCTATTGGCGGGGGACCGTTGGGAATTGGCGACTATACGGCGGAACAACACGATTTCTGGCTTCAGTTGACAGATGAAAAGATGGAGAAATTCTTACCGGGTTTTATAGCGCAACGCAAGAAGTTGATGCCTCAACCGCAGCAGTGGGACCGGTTTTTGAGCGAATTGAAAAAAGCCTGGAGTGAACCAACGTACATTGACAAAGCCGCTTTGAAAACCATCAAATGCCCGGTGCTGATTGCCGCCGGAGATCATGACGGTGCAACGGAAAGGTTTGTAAATATCTACAAATCATTGCCCAATGCTCAACTGGCCATCATTCCGGGTTCGGGCCATGTGGTGTTGACAACCAAACCGCAGTTGATGTACGATCTCATCCATCCGTTTATTACCCAAAAATAAAGCATCACCGCTTGCACCAAGTGCAAGTAGTGAGCTTTTTAATCGATAAGTAGTTGAAAATGAAATACAATAACAAGAAAGACCAGTTTGCCCTGTGGGTGTTTACCCTACTTACCGTATCTTGTGCCTTCGGGCAGGGACAACCAGATGAACGAAAGATTGAGCTGACGGAGCTGGCGAAAAAAGGCGCGTTTCGGCTCGAAAACCGCACGGTACAGACGTTGACGGACGGAAACCGGCATGGCGTTCGGCTGGATGAGAAACCCGGTGCCAATGAAGGCGTTGCGTGGCTGCCCAAAACGACATTCACGCAGGGAACCATCGAGGTTGATATGCGGGGTAAAGACGTTTTGCAGCGGAGTTTTGTAGGCATAGCTTTTCACGGCTCCAGTGAGCGGAATTACGACGCCATTTATTTCCGCCCATTCAATTTTCGGTCGACGGACCCTGTTCGGCGCATACATGCTGTGCAGTACATTTCGCTCCCGAACTACGATTGGCCTACTTTGCGCAAGGATTTTCCGGATCAGTACGAAAAAAGCATCGATCCGGCTCCCGACCCTAACGAGTGGTTTCACGTCCGGATTGTCGTTGATAATGAAACCATTCAAGTTTTTGTTAACGACATCGCCACGCCCAGCCTGACCGTAAAAAAGCTGGGCGAGCGTCGCGAGGGCCTAATTGGTTTGTGGGTTGGGGCCTCATCAGGTGGTGATTTTGCTAACCTGAAAATCACGCCAAACCCATAATCGCTAGCCGACACGTCTACGGACTTGATGCTGGGTAATCCCAGGCTGCAATCGGAGTTGCCCGGGGAAAGCATTTCAGGCTTTTGGGGTGCTCGGCTTTTGGCGTATCTTCGTGGGTGATGGCGACGAATAATACACTCTCGGTTGGTTCTTTTAATCTGGTTTTGTTTGCAGCCCGGCAGAAAGGCGCCGATGCTGCGGCCTTGTGCCGAACCGTGGGTGTTGATCCCGCCATGCTGCGGAACCCCGACGAGCGGATTCCGATTCGGGCGATGCAGGCGCTCTGGCGCGAGATTATCGCACTGACTAATGACCCATATCTGTCGCTTCGCATTGGCGAAATGATTAATCCGACGGCTGTGGGGGTATTGGCGTATGTGATGATGCACTGCCCGACGCTGGGTAAGGCGTTGGAAAAACTCTGCGAATACCAGGCCATTGTCTGCGAAGGCGTTCAAACTGTAGGACAGCGGGAGGGAGGGCTGTATCGCCTTGTGCTGCATATCACCTCTGAAGATATTATCTACCCCGAACACGTGCTCAATTCCGAGCTGGTGGTGTATTTGTCGGCCATCCGGGCGTTGACGGGGCATTTTGTTACACCGGAAGCGGTGACGTTTGAGTACCCACGTCCATTGGATAGCAGCGAACACGAACGGGTTTTTGCGCCGGCTACGCCGGTGTTCGATGCGAAAGAAACGGCTTTGGTGCTGGATGCTGCCTGGTTGGATACGCCGGTGCTGAACGCCAATCCCGGCCTGTTTCCGCTGTTTGAGCAGCACGCGATGGAGCTTCTGCGGAAATTACAGGAGCGGGCGTTGGTTGGGCGGGTGAAGGGTGAGATTGTCGCTTTGCTGAAAGGAGAGGAACCCACGCTGGCGACGGTTGCCGATCGGCTGGCAATGGGGGTCCGAACGCTCCAATTGCACCTGAAAAGTGAGGGCGTTACCTACCAGCAGTTGCTGGACGAAGTTCGTCATGACCTGGCTATCCGGCACCTTCGCGAACCCCATTTTAGTACCACCGATATTGCGTATTTGCTGGGCTTCTCAGAACCCAGTGTCTTTTACCGAACCTTTAAGAAATGGACGGGTTCGACCCCCGGTGCGTACCGGACCGAAGCACTTCGTCAGTCGGCTTAACGGTTCTTGCCGATGCGACCCAGGTGGGTGTTTTCAAAACCGTCGGTGTATTTCAGGCCGTAACCAAAAAGTCGGTCCATGGCCGAATGGCTAAACAGCACTACACCCGCCAGCATCAAAACCGGATTAGCCAGCAAAGCGCCCATCAAGCCAATCGTGGTGGCGACGCCCTTATGGTGGAAAAAATTATAGGTGTATGCACCAATGCGTGGATTGATGAGGTAGCCGAGCATACTCAGATCGGGCAGGAGCAGCAGGGCCGGAAACCACCACCAGGCAAACGGCAATTGGGTAAACAGACCAATGGTGAGCACGAATTGAGCACCTTCTTCGAGTTTTAAAAGCGATTTCATGATTGTAAAGGTGTCGTTTGTATGACACAAAGGTCCGCCGAAAAAACCGCTGCGAAGGTGACCGAACATGAAAACTCCCATGACCAAAAACGAAAAAGAGTCTTTCATTCACCCGTGGTAAACGGGTGAATAGCAATCGAGGATGGCCCAGGCAAAAGCGGTTGGAGCACTGGCCTAAACGAATCAGAAAGGAATAAGTACGTGTTAGAAAATCGCTTATATCTAGGCCATTAAGCTGATCGTTAGTCCCTTGCGCAGGGTGTTGTGTACTTCGGCCACCTGGTCGGTGTGGCGGATCAGCGCATCGATTTCGGTGGGTGTGGCATCGGCGGTGACCTGGGCTTTGTATTGAAAGTTGGAACCGGGTTCGCCATCGGCCCCAAACTCGCCGGTGACCTCTACTTCAACGCCCGAAATCGTCAGGTAGCGTTTGGTGGCTTCCCGGTAAATATCGTTGCAGAAGCAGGTGGCCAGTGCCAACAGCAAAAGCTCCCCACCATTGATGGATGAGCCGTAGCCCGACGGTTTCGGGGCAATTTGCACGGACCGGGCCGCGTCGTTGGTCTGGACGATGATATCGTGCTGATTCAACGTGCTATGGATGCGGGCGGACATTTTCATCGTGGAGCGATTTAGGTTATAAGGATTGTGTAATCACTTGCTGCGTTTCGGTATCAAGGAGCAGCAGACCTTCTTTGGTGCCATTAAGCTCCCCCAATAAGGCACCCTGTGTGCTCCAAATTGCGCTTTTGCCTCCTGAAACAAAGTCGTCACTTGGTCCGACGCTGTTGGCCATCAAAACCGTCATGGAATAGTTGCTAGCGATGTTGGCCAGCGTTTGGGCGGCTTTTTCGACTCCGCTGGCGGTTTTGGCAACGCTGACCAGGTAGATGGATGCGCCCAGTTGGTGCGCGTTCAGCGCGTGCTCAGGCACAGACAACTCGTAGCAGATAGCTAGTGCCACCGTTGGTTGGTTGCGCAGCAGAACCGATGCGTTCTGGCCGCTGATGAAAAACGGTTTTTCGTCGGCATGCAGGTATTTTTTGGAATACAGTTGCGAAGGCTGATTGGCAGTGAAAAGCACCATTGTGATGCAGATGCCTGCTTCGTTGCGCGTTGGCACGCCGATACCGATTGTTAGGTTATGGGCGTCGCTCAGTTGCTGAAAAACCGCAAACCGTTCGTCGTCAGGCGTTGTGGCCAGCTCATTGGCGAGGGTTGGTTCGTAGCCCGTTATTGATAACTCCGGAAAAATGATTACATCTGCTTGCAGAGAAACGGCCCGCTTAATGAACCGTTGGTGTTTCTCAATATTCTCCGAAACGGCTCCTCTGACGGGACGGGTTTGGGCGACGCAAAGTTTCATGGTAGCGTAAATGTGTTAACGAGAAGCCTCCACGGCAAGATAATTCACGATTTATCGAAGACATCCTTACTCCACCCGCGGAAATCGTAGTATTTACTTTTGGGCTCGCCGGTTAGTCCATTAACGCCTATTTTGCGGGGTAAATAATAACCGTGGATGTACAAAACCGGAAGCGTAAAAGCACCAAGAACAATGAAGGCAACCGTTCTGCCAACGAGAAGTGAAAGCGATGTGATGAATACAAGGGTAAAAAGGTATTTGCCGACTCTTCGCCATTTGGGGGTTTGTTCTTCGAACTGGCCGAACAGAATGTTGCCCAGGGCATAAATAGCGCTGACGATGGCAACTTCAACCCAAAGCGTTTCGGTGCTCCACATACAGGTAATGATTTTACGCCAATACAGTTTATTCTACTCTCAAATGGAATTTTTCGTCGCCTATCTGAAAATAATAAATCTCTTCCAGAACGTAGAAATCTCATCCTGCACCCGACAAAATCGATTGACAGCGAACCCGCTCAGTTTTCCAGCGGGTTCACAATCGGAAAACCGCTGCGACCGCCGGTTTTGACGTTATTAATTTACTCAGTAGCAGCGTGTAATGCCAAAACTATTGACGGAACGGTTCTCAACCACGAGTTTAAGGCTAGGTTCCAGCTCAATTTCCGTTCACCGTTTGTCTGATGCCCTCTGCGGGTGGAGTTGGTGGCAGGTTGAAGGCGTTCTGGAATTTGCTGCTGTCGAAAAAATAGTCGCGGTCGTACTGGTACGCCATTTCCGGAAATTCACGCATGATCGGAACAAATAAGCCAACCAGACGGATCATCCAGATCGGCAGTGCCTGAATCTTCGGTTTGACGTTCATTTCGTTTGCCATGAGTTCAATCCATTGCTGGCCGGTCAAGGGCGTTGGATCGGTGGGCAGGTGCCAGACCTGGTTGTAAGCACTGGTGGTGTTGCCGAGCAGGGCCGTAGCTTTGGCGGCATCGGGTGTATAAGTAAACGAGTGGATTTTGTCAGTTCGGGCGAACCAGTTGGCGGCTTTTTTCTGCCGAAAATTTTTCAGAACGGTTTCCACCATCAGGCTTTTTTCATTGTTTGGGCCGTAGAAATCGGCCGCCCGGGCAATGAGTGCGGTCAGGGTACCCCGTTTCACTTCGTCCATCAGCATACCGGCGATTTCGGCCCGAACGTTTCCCTTCCGGCTGACCGGATTGATGGGACTTTCTTCGGTCATGTGGCCAAGGCCCGCCGGATCATACAAATACACGTTGTCGAAGAAAACGAGTTTGGCACCGTACTGCTTGCAGGCGTCGATTGTATTGCGCATCAACGCGGGCCACTTCGCGCGCCAGACCTTGTGGTTGTACGCAAAGCCTACGGTCAGATAAACCACCTCCGAACCTTCCACGGCTTTGAACACCTGGCTGCGATCCGAGAGATCGGTGGGAAACAGCTCGTCGGTTGGGTTAGTCTTTTTCGGATTACGGCTCACGAGCCGAATCCGGTCGGTGTACCTGGGCAATTCTTTGGCCAGTTCGCTGCCAATAGTTCCTCCGGCGCCTAAAATCGTTTGCATTTTCTTTTCCTGTTACGTACAGGGCAAAGGTCAGCAGGAAACCGCAGGCAGGGTATGACGAATGATGCAAATAAAGATGACTAAAAGCGAAAGAATGAGGAGGGCGGCTCAAATGCTAGGGCAAAAGGCTTCCACCTGTTATTCGTTTGTCATGTATTTACTCTTCAGCAGGTCGGCAATGGATGTGAAAGCCACCCTGTCTTTCTGATAACCGTAGGCTTGTTGCAGCGTCTGAATCTTGTTGTTGTCGCCCATAGCCAGATCGACATCCTCCATCGTAAACTGGCAGGGATGTTCGTACCCTGCAGCGTGTGAGATGTCGAGAATTTCTTTTGTCAGGGTTTTGATGTAGTGGTAAAACCGTTCGCTTTTCAAAGCGGGGTCGATGCCGGACTGAAGCCATTTGCTCTGTGTAGCCACGCCTGACGGGCAGCGGTTGGTGTGACAGATCTGGGCCTGAATGCAGCCAATGGAGAGCATGGCTTCCCGGCCCACGTTGATCAGGTCGGCCCCCATCGCAAACGCCATTACCGCCGATTCGGGTAGCCCCAGTTTTCCGGATGCAATGAAGGTGATTCGGCTCGTCAGTCCGCGTTTCTGAAAAATCTGGTAAACTTTGGAAAAACCGTAGACGAAGGGCAGGGAAACGTGGTCGGCGAAGGCCGGAGGAGCTGCTCCCGTGCCTCCTTCGCCACCATCAATGGTGATAAAGTCTGGTCCGGTGTTTGTTTGCAGCATGTAGTCGGCGAGTTCTTCCCAAAGTTCGAGTTTTCCCACGGCCGACTTGATACCCACGGGTAACCCTGTGTTTTCGGCCATAGCTTCAATGAAGGCCACCATGCTTGGAATATCGGAAAAGGCGCTGTGAGCCGCCGGCGAAATAACATCTTTGCCCATGGGCACGTGCCGGATTTCCGAAATCTCGGCGGTGATTTTGGCCGCGGGCAACACGCCCCCTTTACCGGGTTTGGCACCCTGCGATAATTTCAGTTCCAGCATTCGGATGAAGGGATTGGTGTCCACCAGCTTCACCAATTTTTCCATCACAAAATTGCCGTCATCATCCCGGATGCCGAAATAGGAGGTTCCGATGTTTACCACAACATCCGCTCCGAATTTATGGTAGGACGATACACCCCCTTCGCCGGTGTTGTGATAACAGCCAAATTTTTTAGCGCCCTTGTTCAGCGATTCGATGGCCCGGGCCGATAGCGATCCAAAGCTCATGCCGCTAATGTTGACGATGGAGCGCGGGTGGTACGGTCGCCGGCGGTTGTGCGAAAGACCAATGACCTTGGCCGCCGGGGCGGAATACGGGTTGTGGAAATTCGGATTGCCGGAGGGCAACGTCAGGGGAAGCAGGGCCGGTTTGATAAAGATATAACCCGCGCTAGTAATGTCCTGGTCGGTGCCGAATCCCTGAAAATTATTTTCTTTTTTCGACGACGCGTAGATCCAGGCCCGTTGCTGCCGGTTGAAGGGCAATTCTTCCCGGTTGTTGGCAACAATATACTGGCGAAGTTCCGGACCAAAGCTTTCCAGAAAATAGCGGATGTTGCCGACAACCGGAAAATTATGACGAATAGTATGTTTTTTTTGGGTTACATCGTACAAAGCCACGAGGGCCAGGCCGATCAGGAGCCATCCCCACCAGGCAATGCTCCCCAGAGTCGTTAACAGCAGTTCCAAGATTGTACAGTGTTCAGTGAGCGCCGTAAAAATACGGAAAACCGCTCAGGGGTACACCCTGCAAAGGTACTTTTCTCGGCAACTACCCGTATCGTTGACCGTCGGCCCACCGACGAATCGTCTCAACCGACTGGAGTGACGGTAGCTACGCGGGCCATATCGTCCCAAAACGAAGGGTAGGATTTGGCTACTACGCCCGGTTCTTCAATTACTACTTCCTGGCGCATCGCAATCGGCGCAAAGGCCATGGCCATGCGGTGATCATCGTAGGTGGCGAAGGTGGGCGTTTGGGCGACGGTTTCGTTCTGCCGGACTTCGTACCGCGTGTTTTTTTCTACTTCCACCAATTCGGCGCCCACTTTTTTCAACTCAGTTTGGAGAGCCAAAACGCGGTCAGTCTCCTTGATTTTCAGGCTTTCGATGCCCGTTAGCGTTAGCGGGATGTTTTTGATGGCGCAGCACACGGCCACGGTTTGGGCCAGATCGGGGCAGTCTGTAAAATCCCAGGCCAATGACGGCTGCGACGGAATTTTGGTCAGAACAACACCCTGGCTGGTGAACGTACTCTCGACCCCGAGCGGGCGCATGATGTCCACAATGGCGCTGTCGCCCTGCAACGAATTTTCTTTCAGCCCCAGCAGTTCGATCTCCGAGGTTTCGTCTTCGGCCAGCGCCAGCATGCTGAACCAGTAGCTCGCACCCGACCAGTCGGACTCAATGGCGTAGTCGGTGGGAACGTAAGGGGTGGGGGGCACCGTAATGGTTTTGGTGCTCCAGTCGGCCAGCGTCGTTACGCCGAACGCTTCCATTTGCCGCAGGGTCATTTCGATGTACGGGCGTGATCCTACATCGCCGGTTAGTTCGAGAACCAGGCCGTGGGGCAGGAGGGGCGCAATCATCAGCAGGGCCGAAATGTACTGGCTGCTTACATCACCCCGGATGGACAAACGGTTGGTTCCGTTGCTTGCAAATCCATTCAGGGCCAGGGGCGGAAAACCGTCCTTGTTGACATAATCGATGTTGGCCCCCAGCGCCCGCAAGGCATCCACCAGAATACCGATCGGTCGCTCGCACATGCGGGGCGTTCCGGTCATGGTTTTGTGCTGATTAGTGACCGAAAAATAGGCCGTCAGAAACCGCATGGTCGTTCCGGCATCCAGCACATCGGCAACGGGATCTTCCGATTGTAGGAGTCGGATCATGGTCTGTGAGTCGCGGGCAGCCGATACATTATGCAGGTTTCCACGAAAACCGGTTAAGGCATTGATGATCAGGGCGCGGTTGCACTCACTTTTGGAAGATGCCAGGGGAATAGTTGCCCGAATGGGTCCGGTGGGCGGGGTCAGACGTACAGCGTTCAAAACTAGGTCGAATTGGTGAAATTTTTCGCAAAACTACGGAGAGGAAGGGAGAAATGGATGAGGAATTATGAATGATGAACGAGGAATGATGGATGGCGAATAACAAACACACTGGCCACGCCACCGAAAAGTTCTCATACTTCAGCTTTTTTAATTTGTAAACCGCTGAAAGCTAGTATGTTTCCATGACTTTTAGCCGGTTGTTCTTGTTGATTCGATAACGCGGATGGCTTAATTTATAGCAAATGGCTCCCAACGCCATCATAACGGCGGGCGTTTTTAATGCGCGGGGGTCGGCGGCCAATGATCTCCGCTCGCGGGATACATTAACCACATCCGCTACGAAAAAGATCGTTCCGGCAATCGGGAAAAGATACGTGCCCTGGGTAATGAATGGAATCTGACGGTGGATATAAATCTTCTGGATTTTGTCGAGCCGAAAATGAGTGACCTCGGGGAGAAATGTATTGGGGTCTTCCAGAATCAACACCAGCGATGTGTCGGTTACCTGATAGATGTTGTCCCGGTATTTTTGACCGTTGTAGCGAAACTTGATTTCTTCGTTCGGAAAAAAACGATGCCGCTGAAAGCCGCCGATGCGCCCGGTAACATCCAGCGCCAGGTATTTTTGCCCCGGTTTGAGCAAGGCTACGTACGGGGATTTCTGCTTGATCATCAGCGAATCAATAGAGAGCGTGTCGGTCTGGGCGTAAACCAACTGGATCAGAAAAAGCAGAAAAACCGTAGTGAGCAGGCGATGGATCATATATTATAAACCGCAAATCGAAGAAAAGTTACCCTTTGTGCCCTCTTAATTTTTGCAAAAATGGTACGACCGCGTTCCAAAATGATAACCGTAATTTGGGTGTTTTAGTGAGCTATGTCAGTACTTTTTACAAAACTGTTTTGCTTTGGGCAATGAAACAAGGGCACAAAGACGGGCCTCATGCCCTTATTCCATTGATCGATCTTTCTACTGGGCGTTGACGAGCTGCCGCCCTTTGGGGTATTTAACCGTGTAGCGGAACACCAGTTCCCGGCTTTCATTGGGCTTAAGGGCCAGATTCCAGGTCAGGCGACCGGTTTCGGCGTTGCGCTCAGCTCCGGAGCTTTCATCCAATTCCACCTCAATCCGGCTGTCGGTAGAAACCGGAATCTGGTCGTAAAGGGTTAAATTAACCGGCTCGGCCTTGGTATTCCGTACGGTTATCTTGTAACTATAGCTGTCGCGAACGGACGAGCTCAAGCCTTTGCGGCTGCTGAAATCCTGCGTTTTCTCCCGCTTTACAATAATCTTCTTATCGCGCCCGAGGCCGAGCGTCAGGGTATCGCCCGCTTGTTGCAGATTCACCTGTGATTCGCCAACGTAGGTACCTTCAAAATAGGTGCGGGCTGTGCCGTTGAGCAGATTCAATTTTTCCCAGCCCGAAAGTGTGGCCACCAAAAAGGCATCCGAGTCCATTTTGGGCGTGGCCGTATACCGGTAAGTGGCCGGAAGCTCGCCGGTTTGGATGTCAACAACCTGCGGGCGGTTGTTGGCCAGAATGGTATAAGGAATGGAAATCTGAAAGTTGACGCTGGTGGGCTGGTCACTGACCTGCGTAAAATTAGCCGTACTGGCTAAATCGGCAACCGCTGCCGGGGCCGCAGCGGCTTCATCGGCGACGGCTGATTCGGCCTGCCGGGTCAACATTTTCGGACGAGCCGATTGGGCAACCGGCACGGGACGCGGTTCGTAGAAAATCACAAATTGGGTTTCCAACTGCGGCTGGTTACCGGACAGCGCCGGGTTCGAAGTGGAAAGCGTCAGCCGGACGTTTTGCCAGTCGAAACCCGTATTCTGATATACCTGGGCTTTGTAGGCCAGCGTGGCCGGGCTTTTGGTGTCGCGTACTCGAATGTCGTAAAAAGGAACCCAGCCTGCGTTGTTGACTACATAGTTTAGCTCAAGATCAACGGCGGTACGGTTTTTTGACACCAGAGTCACTTCAATTTCGCCGACGGGTCGCTCGCGTTTGGCGTTCTGTTCGCGTACCTGCCCTTCGAGCCGGTCTACTTTTTGTTTCTGGTCCTTAAGTTGCTTTTCCAAAGCCAGCAGTTTTTTGCCCACGTCGGTCAGGCGCTGGCGGAAAAAGTCGGCCATATCGTTCACTTCTTTCACAGAGGTGCCTTTTTCGGAACCGACTTTCTGGTTGGCCAGGACCATCTTTTTCTCATTGTCGAGCACTTCTTTCTGGAGGTTGAAACCGTCGAACACATCACGGGCGATGCGCAGGGAATCTTCCAGCCGTTGCAGCGAAACCGGTTTGGTAACTTTGGTCAGAAAATTAGTCCGGAACTGAACCCCCTGAATCACCGCATCGCCTTTTCCACGGACCTGAATGCTTTGCGGATCGGTTTGGGCCGACGCATTATCGATAATCAGCCGAGTGGTGCCCGGCTGGATGGTGGTTCGGGCCTGGGCGGTCAACTGGGCGCGATTCAGGAAAACCGTTACGTGCTGAACCGTTGAGGTAATTCGCTGTTCGTCGTCCTGAGCCTGCGCAAATGAAAGCCAAAAACAGCCCCAAATAAATAATGTGAGTTTTTTCATGTGTCAATGACGGGGATAAATCAATTAAGATTTAGATGCCATCGGAAGCGGATTCGTTTAATCTGTGCTCTATTTTTGTGCAAAAACAAAACCCGTACACCGGTTTTACGGTGGATAATCCGCATCAAAACCATAAAGTCGGCTGTTGCCGGCTGCTTCAAGCGCTACCTAAATGACTCCCGTTCAGCAACTCAAGACATTTACTAAACAGATTTTTCGCCAGATTGGCTTTTCAGAAGCCGATGCTGACCTCGCCACGACCGTATTGGTGCAGGCCGATCTTCGGGGCGTCGACTCGCACGGCGTCGCCCGGCTGGCGGGTTACGTACGGTTGTACGACCACGGCCGGTTGAATCCGACCCCCGATATCCGGATTGTTCATGAAACACCGTCAACCGCTGTGGTCGATGGCGATCGGGGCGTTGGATTGGTGGTGGGGCCGAAAGCCATGCAGATTGCCATCGAAAAGGCGCGCGTGGCCGGAACGGGCTGGGTCGCCGTACGCAATTCCAACCACTTCGGTATTGCGGGTTACCACGCCATGCTAGCCCTTGAGCACGATATGATTGGGATGACCATGACGAACGCGGCTCCGCTGGTGGCGCCGACGTTTTCGCTGGATAAGTTGTTGGGAACCAATCCGATTGCTGTGGCCGTGCCTGCCCTGACGCAGCCGCCCTTTGTGGCCGACTTTGCCTCGACGGCGGTGGCCTATGGCAAAATGGAAATATTACAGCGGAAAGGGCAGGAAGCTCCACTGGGGTGGGCGCAGGATGCGCAGGGGCAACCATCGACGGATTCGAATCCGATCCGGAACGGCGGGGCGTTGTTGCCGCTGGGTTCCGACCGCGAACACGGCAGTCACAAAGGATACGGTTTGGGGGCGATTGTCGATATTTTCTCCGGCGTTTTGTCAGGAGCCAATTACGGTCCGTGGGTGCCGCCCTTCGCTACCGCCGGTTTTATGGCTGCGCAGGAAGGTGTTGGGGCCGGAACCGGACACTTTTTTGGCGCTATGCGCGTGGATGCTTTCCGGCCTGTCGACGAGTTTAAGCAGCACATGGACAACTGGATTAGGGCTTTTCGGGGCGCGCGGGCGGTGGAAGGCAGGCAGGTCCTGATTCCCGGAGATCCGGAGCGCGAGATGGAAGCCGAGCGCGAACAGCACGGGTTGCCATTGATCGAACCCGTAATGCAGAGTTTACGTGAATTGGCGGATCGGTTTGGGGTGAAATGGGAATAGGTGATAATCGCACAAAATGAACTCACCACAGCCCAAATCATTGCAGATTCTGTTGGCTTTTGCTGCCATCTATATCATTTGGGGATCGACTTTTCTGGCGGCATTGATTGGCCTGGAAAGCATTCCGCCGTTTCTGATGGCGTCACTCCGTTTTTGTATGGCGGGCGTTTTGCTGTTTAGCTGGTGTTTGCTGAACGGTAAAGCCGGGCTGACGAAGCAAACCGTGGGGCGAAATGCGTTGAGTGGGGTTCTGATGCTGTTTGGTGGAACGGTTTCGGTTATCTGGGCCGAGCAGTTTATTCCGTCCGGTCTGGCGGCCATCCTGGTTACAACCCTGCCGTTCTGGTTTGTTATTCTGGATCGTCGGCAATGGCCCAATTATTTTGCCAGCTGGCTGATCCCCGGTGGGTTGGTGATCGGGTTTGTCGGAGTGCTGATGTTGCTGGTGCAGCCGGAGCAGTCCGTGCAGCAACCGCCACCGACCGGTACATACTGGATGAGTATTGTGGTGTTACTAATCGGCGGAATATTCTGGACAACGGGTTCGCTGTATGCCAAATACAAACCGGCGTTGGCTTCGACCGAATTAAACGGGAGTCTTCAGCTGTTGTCGGCGGGTATTTTCAGCGGAGCAGTCAGTGTGATGGCCGGGGAACTCACGGACTTTCAGATTGCCCAGGTGACTATTCGGTCGTGGTGGGCATTGGGCTATATGGTGCTGATGGGATCGGTGATTACCTATATGGCCTATTTGTGGCTTTTGAAAGTTCGCCCGCCCGCGGTGGTCAGCACCTACGCGTACGTGAATCCAATCATTGCCGTTTTGTTGGGCTGGCTGTTTGCCAACGAATCCCTTTCCCTGCGGCAGGTGCTGGCGCTGGTGGTGATTCTGGCCGGGGTTTTGCTGGTCAATTTACCCAAGTACCAAACCGTTCGGCCAACGTCGGGATCAAAAGAATGATTTGTTGGTACAAAATGCCCATCCTTACTACCTTTGTAGGTCTAATCGATTGTTTAATATGTCTCGTAAGTTTGTCGCTGCCGTTCTGATTATTGTATCGGTTTTACTGGCAACGTTTTCGTTTTATGGTTGGCAGATTGTCAAAACCCCCAATTTGCAGGTTGGTGAAAATGATAAAGATTTTGAACTGCTGATTCCGCGGGGCGCTACGTTTGAAACCGTCATGGATTCGCTCAATGCCCATGAGGTGATCAATGATAAAACCTCCTTCCGCTTTCTGGCCCGTTTCATGAAATACACAGACAATGTGAAGCATGGGCGGTACGTCATCGAGAAAGAGATGACCAATCAGGACGCAATTCGTAAACTGCGGTCGGGGGCGCAAGATCCCCTGAATCTAACCTTTAACAACATCCGTCTGAAAGATGAATTGATTGGCAAGCTGGGCAGCAAATTTGAATTTGGGCCGCAGAAGCTGGATTCGTTGCTGAAAGACCCGGCGGTTTGTGCACACTATGGGTTTGACACCACCACCATTATGTGCATGTTTTTGCCGAACACCTACGAATTTTTCTGGACCACCAGTGCCGAGAATTTCCTGGACCGGATGGGCAAGGAATACAAAAAGTTCTGGACCCCCGAACGGCAACAAAAGGCCAAGGATATGGGCCTGAGCCAGACGCAGGTGCAAACGCTGGCATCCATTGTTGAGTCGGAGAGTAAAAAGAACGACGAAAAACCGCGCGTAGCCGGGGTTTATTTCAACCGGTTGAAGAGAGGAATGTTGCTGGAAGCCGATCCGACGCTGGTTTTTGCGCACCGCGATTTTACCATCCGGCGGGTGCTGAACGTTCATAAGCAGATCGATTCGCCCTACAACACCTACCGTTTCAAAGGATTACCCCCGGGGCCGATCAATCTGCCGACGCTGAGTTCGATTGATGCCGTATTGAACCACGAAAACCACGATTACCTGTATTTTGTTGCCCGGGCCGATTTCTCCGGTTATCACACTTTTGCCAAAACTTACGAAGAACATCTGAATAATGCCCGGATGTATCATGCCGAGTTGAACAAACGCGGGATTATGAAATGAGAGAAAAAGTGAGATAGGAGAAGAAAGATTGATGACCTGAAAACGGTCAGTTCTTCTGCTCTTGTCTAAGCTGGCCTGTCTATAAAAACATGTTCAAATTTGATGTTCCACCCATCCGGGTCCGTTACGCTGACACCGATCAGATGGGGTATGTATATTACGGTAATTACGCCCGGTATTACGAAATCGGTCGGGTCGAAGCGCTGCGAAGCCTGGGGTTTCATTACAAGGAAATGGAGGTTTCGGGCGTGATGATGCCGGTTTACGAAAACCGTTCACGGTATTTGCGTCCGGCCCGCTACGATGATATGCTGACCATTCGGGTGACGATCCGGGAGCTGCCGGGCGTCCGCATTACGTTTTACTACGACATTTATAACCAGCATGGCGAACACCTCAATACGGGCGAAACTACGCTGGTTTTCATGCTGGTGGGTTCCGGACGTTTAACCAAAGCGCCAACAGATCTGATGGAAAAGCTCAAACCTTTTTTTGAACCAGCGGTTTAATTTTTGTCAGTAACGATACTCCATCATGTTGGAAAAATTGATGCAGTATAACGCCGTTCAGCGCGTTATTATCTTTCTGCAAAAACGTAACGCGTTTGATTCCAAGCAAAATTGGTTTGATTTCCTTCGGAATTTCATTCCGAGAATAACGGACAACGACACCAGCGAACGGGCGTCTTCGGCTGCCTATAGCCTGATTCTGGCGGTTTTTCCGGCGGTCATTTTTTTATTTACGCTAATCCCGTTGGTGCCGATCCCAAACCTGGAAGATCAGGTAATGGATTTTTTCTCACAGGTCCTGCCAGCTTCGACTTATGAGACGGTAAAAACTACGATTTACGATATCATCAGCCGACCACGGGGCAACGTGCTTTCGTTCGGGTTTTTGCTGGCGCTGTACGCGGCTACCAACGGCGTTTTGTCGCTGATGATGGCCTTTAACTCGTCGCATACCACGGGCGGTCGTGGTTTTCTGAAAACGCGGCTCATTGCTTTTGGACTGACGATCATGCTGGCAGTGGCCCTTTTTCTGGCCATTGCAGTGCTGGTGGTTGGGGGGGTAATTACCGATTACCTGCAGCGCATCCAGATTCTGGATAATATTGTAGTGACCCGCCTGTTGGGCCTGGCTCGTTATCTGCTGGTTTTTGCGGTGTTTGTCGCGGCCATCTCGGTCATCTATAAGTTTGCCCCCGACAAGGATATGAAGTGGAAGTTTATTACGCCCGGCGGAGTGATTGCCTCGGTGCTTGTTGTTCTGACAACGTACGGTTTCTCCTTCTACGTTTCCAATTTTGCGTCCTACAACAAACTGTACGGGTCAATCGGAACCCTGATCGTTTTAATGATCTGGATTAATCTGGTCTGTTTATTATTGATTATTGGGTTCGATATGAACGTAGCCCTTTACCAGGTTGATAAAGCAAAAGTCCGTAGTCCGGCGATCGAACAATAAATGCTCCCCAAACCGCTTAGAGAGCATTTACAATAACCCTAACCCAAAAATCACAAGCCAAGCTTTTGTTGGAGCGCTGACTGTTTCTTGTACTTACTACGAGAGGAAAAACCGTGCCAGAGGCAAATGAATGTGATTATCTGGTCTTGGTTGGTAAACTGAAAAGTGGTAAAATGTTTATGCCTAAAAGGTTGGTATATAGCGTGTTGATCAGGTTTTTAAATGGAAAATAAAGTGCGAAGTCAACCTTTTTACTTACCTCGACCAGCCTCACCGTTTGCTCAATTTTAGTGCAGCAATCCGCTTAATATTGCTTAGTATTGTCTTCAAAGAGACTACACTCTTTGTTTGATAATTATTCATTCTTCATCATCATTATGGCTGAAACTCTTGAGGCTTCATCGCACGGCTTACTAGCCGATTATCTGTCGTCGATTCGGCCTTTGGTAACAGTTATCTGTACGATTTATAATCACGAACGGTTTATTACGGCTTCGTTGCAATCCGTACTGGATCAGAGTTATTCGGCGATTGAGCTGATTGTCATTGACAACAACAGTACGGATGGATCGGTTGCCCGTGTTGAGGAGCTAAGGCAAACGCATCCACAAATTAAGCTGCTGCAAAACCGGGAAAACCTCGGCATTTGCCGGGCTTTTAACCAGGGACTAAGCATAGCCAACGGGCGTTACGTCATTGATCTGTCGGCGGATGATGTGATGCATCGCGACCGGGTTGCCCGGCAGGTGACGGCTTTCGAGCGGTTGCCGGGTGATTACGCCGTTCTGTTCAGCAATGCGGCTTTTATCGACGAAGATAGCCAGTTGACGGGGTATCATTATCCCATCAATCAAAGTGGAATGGCTACGGTGAACGTCCCTTCGGGCTGGATTTTCAAAGATATTCTGACCTCTTATTTCGTATCGACACCGACGATGATGATGCGGAAAGATGTGCTGGAGAGCTTGGGCGGTTATGATGAATCGCTCAGTTACGAAGATTTCGATTTTTGGGTTCGGACTGCCCGTCATTACCGGTATTACTACCAGGATGAGGTGCTGACGAGTAAACGGGTCCTCCGGCAATCGCTTTCCACTCAGTTCAACAATCGTCATAATTTGCTGCTGGCTTCTACTCTGAAGGTCTGTTACAAAGCGTTCGACCAGTGTCAGTCGGCGGAAGAATACAGCGCCCTGGCCCAGCGGATTCGCTGGTTTATTCGCCAATGTTTTTATACCGAGCAGTTTGCGCTCGCTTTCCGGTACAAGGAGTTGCTGGAGTTCATGGAGCAGCCGGATTTTCGGACCGCTTTTGTGTTGCGGTTGTGCCAATGGCAAATTCCCGTCAATGGCGTCTACCGGCGGTACGTGCACTGGCAGCAAAACCGGCAGCGGAGCCGGAGCGAAGTTCGGACAACGTTTTGAATGCTTGAAAAGAAATCGGTTTTTGCAACCATATTGTTGCTGGTTAGTTAATTCATAAACCACCGATTGTCTATGTCAGCCGAATTTTTGCAGATTCACCCCGATACCCCGGAAGAACGAAAAATCCGTCATGTGGTCGATGTGCTTCGCGATGGTGGTGTCATTATTTATCCAACCGATACTATTTATGGATTGGGGTGCGACATTCACAACACACGCGCCATTGAACGGGTTGCGCGCATCAAAGGCATCAAACCCCAAAAAAACGATTTTTCGTTCATTTGTCACGACCTGAGCCACATCGCCGATTACGCGCGGGTGAGTAATCAGGCCTTTAAACTGATGAAACGTCTGTTGCCGGGACCTTACACTTTTATTCTGGACGTAAGCAACCGGGTACCGAAAATCCTGCACACCAACAAGCGGACCGTTGGCATTCGGATTCCTGATCACGCCATTCCGCGCCAAATTGTGAAAGAGCTGGGAAATCCGATCATCACAACAACCATCAAGGATATTGAAGACGAGATTGTTCCGTATATCACGGACCCCGAGATCATTTTTGAACGGTTTCAGCACCTGGTTGATATTGTGATTGACGGGGGAATGGGGGGGAATAAACCTTCTACGATTATCAATGCAACTACCGACGATTTCGAACTGGTGCGGCAGGGTTTGGGTGATTGGGAAGAATAAGTGCCCTGAACTAAAATAAATTAATACTCGCTCATTATTTTTTGGAATCCTGTTTCGATTTACGGTAGAGTTTCTATTTTTGGCAGCACGTACCTGCTTACGAGAACTCCATTGCCGGTTTATTCAATCGATTATAAAGAAGAGGACTGACAACCGCAGGTATAAATGATCAACATTCTATTCACAATCTTACTTAAAAAACAGTGGTAAACGGAGGGTGTAAGGCGTGCCGGATGGCATGGAAAATGGTTGCAGTAGCTTCAATTTTAATTCAATTCAATGCGTTAAGTGGTTGTTCAACCAGCACCGGTACTGGCAACGGCAACGAAACAACCAGTACTGACAGCAGCGCAGCAAGTGCAACTACCCCCGCGAAAGATTCAGGGGCAACAGCACCCGCTTCGCCGGTTACATCCGCTGATACGGTTGCCGAAACGGATCCGTTGAAAGCCGATACGCTGAGATTTAGCGGCACACTGCCCGATACACTTTTGCCGAAACACCGGATTCTGGCGTATTACGGAAATCCGCACTCGACCCGGATGGGCGCGTTGGGGGAATACCCCCGGAAAGAAATGCTTCGTCGGCTGGACAATGAAGCCGCCCGCTGGCAGAAAGCAGACCCATCAAAACCCATTGTGAAAGCATTACACCTGGTGGCGATTTCGGCCCAGGGCACTCCGCAGAAAGACGGAAAATACCGGCTGCGGATGAGTGATAAAACCATCCGGAAAGTGATTAGCTGGGGCGCGCAGCACGGTGCTATCGTTTTTCTGGATATTCAGGTTGGGCTGGCCGATCTGAAGGGTGAAATGGCGTTTCTGGAAAAATACCTGAAGTTGCCCTATGTGCATTTGGGGATTGATCCGGAATTCTCCATGAAATCGGGCGCTAAACCGGGCACGCGAATCGGGACCTATGATGCCGCGGATATCAACGATGCAGTCCAGTTTTTAAGCCGGATTGTAAAGGAAAACAACCTGCCGCCGAAAGTGCTGGTGGTGCATCGGTTTACGCAACGGATGGTGACCAATTATAAGAATATTAAGTTGGATCCGCGGGTAGCCATTGTAATGGATATGGACGGCTGGGGACCGCCTTCGCTTAAAATTGATTCGTACCGGGATTATATTGTCAAAGAACCAGTGCAGTACACGGGCTTCAAACTATTCTACAAAAACGATCTGAAGAAAGTTGATAATCGCTCAAAGCATAAATCCCCACACGTGATGGAGCCAGAAGAAGTACTGGCGCTCGATCCGAAACCCCTCTATATTCAATACCAATAAGGAGGTAGCGTTAAAATAGTAAGAGTTAGAAGTTAAAAGTAAAGGCTCCGTCTTCGTGCGTTGGCCTATCGCCAGACGGCCTACTTTTAATTTTTAACTCTTATTTATTCTTAACTCTTTTCACCATTTCACCTGCGTTTTTACATATTTCTCCCGCTGGTGTTTCCAGCGTTTGTGCGACCATAACCAGTCAGAAGGCGCTTTTCGAATGGTTTGCTCCAGCAAATCGCGATACCGATTGATAATTTCGCCCTGGGGAATAGTCTCATATGGAGGTTGGGCAATGAGGTGGAAGGTCATCGTATAAAATCCCCGTTTTACACGTACCATTTCAATATAAAAGACCGGTAGATTAAAACTGCGGGCGAGCCGCTCTGTGCCCGGGTAGAAAGGCGTTTCCTGGTGCAGAAAAGAAGTCCAGTAGCCGTATTCAGGCTGGTCGGGGATTTGATCGGCAACCAGGGCAATGAGCCGGGGTTCCTGGCGTCGGGCTACCATCTGGCGTAGCAACGTTTGCATCGGCACGGGCGTGGCTCCAAATCGGGAACGAATGTGCCGGACGATGGCCTCGGACCGTTCATTGTTCAGTTTTTTATAAACCGCATCAGCCGGCATGCCGTTAACGACCGATGCCGACGGAGCCCATTCCCAATTACACTGGTGCGAAGCCATTATCAAAACGGCTTGTCCCCGTTCCAAGTAAGAACGTACCTCTTCGGGATTGGTAAAGGTGACCCGTTTTTTGAGCTCTGCAATGGACAGGGTCGGTAATTTCACGGTTTCTACCAAAACATCAGCAAAGTTTCGGTAAAATTTTTTGGCAATTTGTTGCCGTTCCGTATCCGATTTCAGGGGAAATGAACGTTCTAAATTCGTAAGAATGACGCGTTTTCGATAGCGGATTACGTAGGCCAAGATATAAAACAAAAGGTCGGCAATTACGTAGAAAACGGTAAGCGGTAAACGAGAAAGCAATCGAAAGAAAAATAGTCCCATTAGAAAAGTAGCCTCTGATTTAGCAAAAGCACGCCAGCAAATTAAAATTTTGCCAAACCGTTTGCTTGTTCAATGCGAAATTCATTTATTTGATAGTATCAACGCATCGAGTAATATTGGAAAAGTACCACGTTGGGCATGTAAGTCAGGGCATTCGGATTGAATTACATTATCTGCCCAGTTTGACTTATTTCACCGCACTCTTACCCTTCGATACCGTTTGGCTGGAAGCAGCCGAACATTATGGAAAGCAAAGTTACAGAAATCGGTGTTATGTCCTGACGGCAAATGGCATCGACCGGCTGACGGTACCGGTACGCAATGGTACACACAAACAGTTGATCCGGGAGGTACAGATCGACGACCGGCAAGCCTGGAGAGATCGCCAGTGGCGGTGTTTGGTAACGGCTTACAGCAAAGCTCCATTTTTTGAGTATTATGCTGATGAACTGGAATCGGTACTGCGCCGAAAATGGGATTATCTATTTGACTTGAACCTGGAGTTGCTGACATTATGTCTGAAATGGCTGGGCTGGCAGAAAAATCTGGTATTAACTGAATCCTTTGATAAACAGGCTGGTACGGGTATTCTGGATGCTCATTCAAAAATAGATGGGCGCGAAGCATTACAAAATGGCAGGTTTTATCATCCGGTAGCGTACCAGCAGAACTTTGGCAGTGTATTTGTACCAGATTTGAGTATTCTGGATTTGATTTTCTGCCAGGGAACCGCAGCTTCAGATCTTTTGAGGCAGTCGCTGATACAGTGAACAATACTGAAAAAATTTTCGTTAGTACGGAAAGACGCAATTACAATACAACCCTAAGCGAATGGAAGCTAAATTTTCGAACCGAGTTAAAGAAGTTATCTCGCTCAGCAGAGAGGAAGCCCTGCGTCTGGGTCATGATTACATAGGTACAGAGCATCTGCTGCTGGGTATGATTCGGGAAGGCGAAGGGGTAGCCGTTGGGTTATTGAAAAAATTGGGCATTTCATTGGACGAGCTCCGGGTAACCATCGAGCAGGCGACCAAAGGAACCGCAACCAACAATGTCAAAAATCTGGCTAATATTCCACTCACCCGCCAGTCTGAAAAAGTACTTAAAATCACCTATCTGGAAGCCAAAATCTTCAAAAGCCCGCTGATTGGCACCGAGCACCTGCTGTTGTCCATTCTGCGCGACGAAGATAATGTTGCGACCCAGATTCTGAACAAATTTAATGTCAACTACGAGGTTATAAAGGAAATGCTGGAATATCAATCTTCTGGTACACGTCCGCATATGGGCCCCGAAACGGATGACGACGACAACGACCGCGGCATGTTCGGTGGCAGCAGCTCCGGTTCGGGCAAAGATCCGAAAGGGTCGGAGAAGTCGCGGACGCCGGTTCTGGACAACTTCGGACGTGACCTAACGAAACTGGCCGAATTAGGTAAACTTGACCCGATTGTCGGCCGTGAAAAAGAAATTGAGCGCGTGGCCCAGATTTTGAGCCGCCGGAAAAAGAACAACCCGATCCTGATTGGTGAACCGGGCGTTGGTAAAACCGCAATCGCGGAGGGTCTGGCGCTGCGTATCGTTCAGAAGAAAGTATCGCGGGTGTTGTTTGGCAAACGCGTAGTGACGCTGGATCTGGCTTCGCTGGTAGCCGGCACCAAATACCGTGGTCAGTTTGAAGAGCGCATGAAAGCGGTCATGAACGAGCTGGAAAAATCACCGGAAGTGATTCTGTTCATCGATGAGTTGCATACCATCGTGGGCGCGGGTGGTGCTTCGGGTTCGCTCGATGCTTCCAACATGTTTAAACCAGCTCTGGCGCGCGGTGACATTCAATGTATTGGTGCCACGACGCTGGACGAATACCGCCAGTATATCGAAAAAGATGGCGCACTGGCCCGCCGGTTCCAGGTTGTCATGGTGGACGCTACCTCAGTAGAGGAAACCATCGAAATCCTGAACAACATTAAAGATAAGTACGAAGATCACCACCACGTCAACTACACACCGGAAGCGGTTGAAGCGGCTGTGAAATTGTCGGAGCGTTACATCTCTGACCGATTCCTGCCCGATAAAGCCATCGACGTACTGGATGAAGTGGGGGCTCGCGTACACATCTCCAACATCTCGGTTCCCGAAGATATCCTGAAGCTGGAAGAAAGCATTGAGAATATCAAGAAGGAGAAAAACCAGGTGGTGAAGAGCCAGAAATACGAAGAAGCCGCTCAGTTGCGCGACAAGGAAAAACGCCTGATTGATCAGCTGGACCGTGCGAAACAAGCCTGGGAAGAAGAAACCAAGAAGAAACGCTACACGGTAACGGAAGAAAACGTGGCCGAAGTAGTAGCGATGATGACGGGTATTCCGACCAACCGGGTGGCTACCAACGAAGGCGCTAAACTGCTGAACATGTCGGATCAATTGACGGGTCGCGTGATTGGTCAGGACAAAGCGGTTCAGAAACTGGTGAAAGCCATTCAGCGGACGCGCGTTGGTTTGAAAGATCCGAAAAAACCGATCGGTTCATTCATCTTCCTCGGCCCAACCGGGGTTGGTAAAACCGAGTTGGCGAAGGTACTGGCTTCGTACCTCTTCGACAAAGAAGATGCGCTGGTGCGGATCGATATGTCGGAATACATGGAAAAATTCAGCGTAAGCCGTCTGGTCGGAGCTCCTCCGGGCTATGTGGGTTACGAAGAAGGTGGTCAGCTGACCGAAAAAATCCGCCGGAAACCGTATTCGGTTGTGCTGCTGGATGAGATTGAGAAAGCCCACCCGGATGTATTCAACATCCTGCTGCAAGTGCTGGATGACGGTATTCTGACTGATGGTCTGGGTCGCCGGGTTGATTTCCGGAACACGATCATCATCATGACCTCGAACATTGGGGTTCGTGATCTCAAAGATTTCGGAACCGGTATCGGTTTTGCCACCCGTGGCAAGTCCGAAAATCAGGATGAAATCATGAAGAGTACCATTCAGAACGCCCTGCGGAAAGCTTTCTCGCCGGAGTTCCTGAACCGTCTGGACGATGTGATTGTGTTTAACTCGCTGCAACGCGAAGACATTCACAAAATCATTGACCTGATGCTGGGCAAACTGCTGGGCCGGGTAACGAGCCTGGGATACAACGTTGAACTGACCGAAAAAGCGAAAGACTTCCTGTCAGAAAAAGGCTACGATCCCCAGTACGGTGCTCGTCCGCTGAGCCGGGCCATTCAGAAATACCTCGAAGATCCCGTGGCGGAAGAAATTCTGAAAGGCGATCTGAAAGATGGGGATGTAATCATGGCCGATTATGATGACAACGGAGAAAACCTCATCATCACGGTGAAGAAGCAGGAAACCGTTGCGGAATAAGCAAAATACCATACTACAATAGGAAATAGGCAGGACGAAAATCCTGCCTATTTTTTTGCGCAATCGGGAAGCGCAAATTGACCGTATTTCCCGGATGAACGGTATTATTATTGCTACAGATCGGCCGTAACTCAACTGTATGAAAATCGCTACGGCTTTTCTGAAGATTCTCTTCTTCTATTTTCTTGTGCCTGCTTCCAATGCCCAAACGGAACCAGGGCGTGCTTTCTGGAGCGGAAATGTCCAACTCAATACAACCCAACTGGCAGGCGAATACCCCAATGGCTACACGCGCCGGAGTCCGCAGCTTTCGTTTGCCTTGACGCACGGCGCTTTCCTGGATAATGGATGGTTGTTGGGGGTAACTCTGAGCGGGTCCTATTACAAACAGATCAATGCCAACACGATCCCGTTGGACCAGAAATACGGGCGGGGTGGTTTGTCGGTTTTTGCCCGGAAATACTGGGGAGCCAACAACTGGCGGATTTATGCAGGTGGTGGAATTGGCGGCAGCGTCGATCAGTTCCGCCAGCAGATGTACGATGTAACAACGAGCATTCGAACCGAAAACAAGACCAACACGCACCAGATTTCACCTTTCACGCAAATTGGCGGAGTTTATTTTCTGAACAGCCGCTGGGGCCTGGAGCTGACGACAACCAGCACGGTTTTTCCGTTTACATTCAGCAGCCTGACCGCCGGACTGATTTATATGACGGGTTCCACAAAATCCGAGCGGAAGATTCTGGACGCGACGCCACCAACGGTTGGGTCACAGGCTCGGGCGGGACGGTTTACGGTGGGGGCAAGCATTGTTTTTTCCGGGCGAACGGAAGAGTTTAACAACCGGATTTCGGAGGCCCAAAGCCTGATGGCGGCTCCGGCCATTGGCGTTTTTGTGGCCAATAATTTGTTAGTGGGAATTTCCGTACCCATCACCTGGAGCCATAACAGCGGGACGAGTAAAACGGTTGAAACCAGCCTGGGGTTCGCTCCTTACGTGCGGGCCTATCTGTCCAATACCCGTCTGCGTCCCTACATTGGAGCAACCTATAGCCACTCAGCTTATTTTTTTCAGCAGGATGATTTTCCCCGGGAAGAAATCAACCGGACGGCGGGCGGAACGCTGAACGGCGGACTAGCCTACCTGCTGGGTCAGCACTTTATTGCCGAAGCTAATTTGCTCAATCTGAATTTTAGTAAACAGACGCAAAACAATGATTTGAAAAACGGCTTGTGGCTGCAAGGGGTACAGGCTACAACTTCTCCCGCGTTTTCGGTGCAGTACGTTTTCTGATCCAATACTTGTATTTAGTACGCTAAGGCTCTGGCAGTTGCTCAAAAAGCAGCGCCTGGAGCCTTAACTATTTTTAACAACATAATTTCATGTATTTATCAATAAATTCGGTTACATTTTCTGCCATGAACCGAAAAGAAACACAACATGAAAAAAACAGTACTGATAGGATATTTGTCGGTCATCGCAACGCTCGCGTACGCTCAGACCGACAAAGGACAGGGAATCTGGACGGGAGGTTTATCATTCACCCAAGAGTCGTTGAAGGATGAAGCATCCACAAACCGGTATTTGAACCGTACGTCACAGGGTATTTTTACGGTGAGACGTGGGATTTTTTTTAAGGACAATTGGTTGGCAGGTGGTGAATTGAGTTTCGGATATAATTCTTATCATAACAGGTGGGCATACACAAATCAACCTGAAAAAACGAGCAACTCCGCTGGTTTGTATTCAGGACTTTCTGGATTTGTTCGACGTTACTGGGGAAAAGCGAAGTGGCGGGTATTTACGGGAGGGGGCGTATCGCTGAGTTATAGCAATAATAAATATGATGGTAGTAATCCACAAGGTTCAGATGGAAATTCGTTTGGAGTTTCCCCTTTTTTTCAAGTGGGCGCAAACTATTATCTGACCGATCGGATTGGATTAGAGGCATCGACAAGCTCTAATTCTTTTCCGTTTTTATTCAATGGCGTAGGAATTGGACTGGTTATCTTGACAGGAGGAGTCAACAATAATGCGACCGAAACGTACGACGCACCCCAAACGCAAAAAGGTCGGTGGGTGTTGGGGGGGACATTCCGATTTTATACGTCGGGATCGAAGCCCAATCTTCCCGGGGAGGAAGCAAGCCGCTCCAATGAGTATGAAGTAAGTCCTTCTGTCGGTTGGTTTGTGCGGAAAAATCTTCTACTTGGCGTTTCGGTGCCGTTGAAGTGGAGAACTTACCAAGGTGGTTCTAGTTTTTCCTATGGAGTGAATCCTTATTTAAAAAAATACATTACTGATAATCGATTGCGTCCGTTTATGGCTGGAGATTTATCGTATGTATCAACTACGGAAAAGTATCCTACTACTAGCATTACAAATCAACAGGCTGGAATTTCGGTTGGTGCCGGGTTAGCGTATCTGTTGGGCGAACGATTCATCATAGAAGCCCAGTTGGGTAGGCTTTCGTTCAGCAAACGGTTTGTCCCGGAAGCAGATAGTTTTAAACAATGGACAGGCGGTTTAGCCGCTACCTTACAACCTACGTTTACACTCAACTATGTTTTTGACTAACCAACGTTGCTCAAGGCCTGACAGGTTTCAACACCTGTCAGGTTTGCAGGCGATTTAAGATACCACTAAACCGCCTTCAATAACTTCATGCCAAAGCCCGGCGCTGATGACGGAATCAGCTTGCCTTTCTCAAGTCGGTGGGTCCCAAAATCCACATCTTCACTCGTGGCCGGAACACCTTCGATGGTAACCGTATTGCCCAGCGCCCCGGTCAAATGGGCGCAGTAGTACGATTTTAGCAGTTCACCAAAAGCGTGCGGAGACGACTGAATGCCCATCTTTTTGAGCTCCGGCATGATTTTCCGCCAGGGTGTGAAACCGTAGCCGATGATGTCGGTCAGGTGAACATCCAGGAGTTTTTGTTCTTCCAGTTCGCGCAGCAACTTCTGATCGGGGTTGGCTTCTCCGTCGGCCAGCAATGTTTTAACGCGATTTTCTTTCAGCCAGGTCCGGAGCTTTCGGTAATCCGCCACGGTTTCGGCAAAGGGCTCTTCCACCCAGAACAGCGGTATGTCGCCGATGCCTTTGATGTAGTCAATGATGCCATCGACCGTAAAACCGTCGTTGCCATCCACCAGAATTTCGACATCCGGAAAAGTTTTGGCCACCAGCTTTGTCACTTCGATATCGCGTTGGAGTCCGTCAGCGCGTGGCATCCAGATGTTTCCGCGCCCGATTTTCAGCTTAAACTGCCGGTAGCCAAGTTTATAATCCTGGTTGCAGGCTTCCAGAATCTTATCCATGCCGTTGGCAACGGTTTTCACCGGGCCTTCCTTCGGCTCCAGTTCCTCAAAATAGATCATACCGCTGTAACACTTGGTTGTGATGGGTTTTTTCTGCCCCATCAGTTCGTAGACGGGTTTGTTCAGAATCACACCCGCCAGATCATGCAGCGGTACATCGAAAGGAAGGGCTTTGGGGTCCGTGACGCCTTCCGACGGGAGAAAAACCTCCGATACCCGTTTCCCTTTCAGGTAAGCAATGGCTTCATCCTGCCTGCGCCCGTGCATTCCCCAGCCTTTTGCGCCCTGGTCCGTCGTGAGCTGGCAAACACTGACGTTAGGGCCGTAACCGTGAATATCCCGACGGGCATTTTTACCAACAAAGCGCGGCCACTTAAGCTGAACCTGCGTGTAAGAGATGTCCGTAATTTTATGGTTCACCAGTTCATTGGCGGCAGACTGGTGCAGTAGCCAGTTGGTAGCCTGAGCGGAAAGGGGAGAACTCAGAAGGGCGCTTGATGCGGTTCCGGCGGTTAGTCGGCGGATAAACGTTCTTCGTTTCATGAAAAGCAGGTTTAGAACTTGGGTAAACAAGTTACTGAACCCCTGGAAGATACCCAAATCGTTGCTACTGTAACCGGCAAGAATCTATTTCAAGGCCTTCGCGCATTCTTCAACTTTATCGGTATTGATAAAGTCTACACCGATTTTGTCGAGTTGTTTCCAGGCATTCGGATTATCGGGTGCACCCCAGAAACGAATCGGTTTGTCTTGATTATGAGCCCGTTTGATAAACCGTTTCAGCGTTTCCCGATCGCGGTCGGAGAGTTCCCCTTCGCCATTCCAGCGGGAGTAGCTTTGGAACGCATCGCTGAAAAGGGCGACGTGTTTGATGGTTTCGTCGTCGTACAGCTCACTGGGCCGCCCGTCGAACAGAATGTACGGAGGGTAGTCGATCCAGTTGGCAATGGGCGGGCGGTTGCCACTGATAACCAGTTGAATCGCCATTGGATTCATGTTCCGGTCGAAGCAGGTGCGGTAGGGCGCTACGGCTTTTTCCAGTTCCTTGATGGCCTCCACGCCATTGTCTTTCACGTCGATCAGCAGCTGAAAGGTGTATTTCCGGTCGTCGCTGACCGATCCGGCCGAGTAACGGTTTTTATGTTGCCCAAACAGGGCCGCAATCGGTTTTAGGTACAGAGAATCCAGCGTACGGCCGGGGCGGGTCTGGGATTTATCGTGCGCAACGAGTAACTTACCGTCAACCAGGTATACGTCGGCTTCGATCGAACCGGCGCGGTGGCGAATGGCCGCCGTGAGCGGTTCCGGCTTTTCATAGTCGTTGTGGGAATGGATTTGCTGGGCGATACTTTGCAAACTGGTGCAAATGGTCAGACAAATGAATGCAAAACGTATCATGTTGGGTAGGGTAGGAAGTACGGTGAAGCTGTGATGGGTTTGGTTTATTCCGGTACGATTCCGTTGGTTTCGGATGCATGCTTCCGGCCAGACCGGAAACTGTTTGTGTAAATACGTTGCAACGTTTCGAGCAAAAGTAGTCGGATGATCGAATATATACTACTATTTTTGCGGCCAATCTTTTTAACCCTCGTTACTCCTAAATTACTCCATGAGTTTACTGCAAGGAAAAGTTGCGTTAATTACCGGAGCCTCTCGAGGCATTGGCCGCGCCATCGCTACCCGTTTTGCCCAGGAAGGTGCCAGTATTGCGTTTACGTATCTCTCAAGTGTCGAAAAAGGGCAGGCCCTGGAAGCAGAGCTGGCGGCTTTTGGTGGAAAAGTCAAAGGTTACCGTTCGGACGCATCGGACTTTAAAGCCGCTGAAGACCTGGTTACCCAGATTTTGGCCGACTTTGGCACTATAGATGCGGTAGTCAACAACGCCGGAATCACCCGCGACGGTTTGCTGATGCGGATGACCGAAGAACAATGGGATGTTGTTATCAACGTTAATCTAAAGTCGGTCTTTAACCTGACCAAAGCTGTCATTAAGCCGATGATGAAAGCCAAAAAAGGCTCCATCATCAACCTGACTTCGGTGGTGGGACTTCGGGGAAATGCCGGGCAAGCCAATTATGCGGCTTCCAAGGCCGGCATCATTGGTTTTACCAAATCAGTGGCCCTGGAACTGGGTTCGCGCAACATCCGTTCGAACGCCATTGCTCCGGGTTTTATTGAAACCGAAATGACTGGCGAAATCAACGAAAAAGCCATGGAAGAATGGAAGCAGGCTATTCCGCTCAAGCGCGGTGGCCAACCGGAAGAGGTTGCCGATTGCGCCCTGTTCCTGGCTTCCGACCTGTCGCGCTACATCACCGGCCAGGTGTTGCAGGTTGACGGGGGAATGCTAACTTAAGTGATGAATGATGAATTATGAACGATAAATTGGAGGTCGATCAGTCGGCACTAATTCCATGAACTCATAATTCATTGTTCATAATTCATCATTCAAAAAGATGCGCTCCGAACTGTATTTTCAATCGTCTCCCTGGTGGATACTGCTCTGTCTGGCAGTGGGAGCGGCTTATGCCTTTTTCCTGTACCAGCCAAATGCGGGGTGGAGTCAGCGGATGAATCTTTCGCTGGCGGCTTTCCGGTTTCTGGTAGCCAGCCTGGTGTGTTTTCTGCTGCTCAATCCGCTGATTCGCAGTATACAAACGATTACGGAAAAACCGAAAGTCGTGCTGGCGATTGACAATTCGGAGTCGATGACCGTGGGAGGGAAAGCTCAACTGGATCGGGCGCTGGAAGCCGCAGCCGAATTGCGGGAGCGATTGACGGGCGAGGATATCGACGTGGCGGTACAAACCCTGGGTGACAGCCTGGTGAGTGGTGACCTGAAAACGATTCCGTTCAACCAGCAGTCGACGGATCTGTCGGGTATGCTGGGTGGGATTCGGAATGCGTACGAAGGTCGTAACCTGACGGACGTAATCCTGATTTCTGACGGCATTGCCAATCAGGGCCTTTCGCCGACTTTTGGCCGCTATAATTTTGCGGTACATACCGTCGGCATCGGCGATACGATTCCGAAACGGGATGTGCTGCTGAAAGATGCAGTTGCCAACAAAATTGCCTACCTCGGCAACCAGTTTCCCATTCAGGCCGATGTGGCCAGCTATGGGTTTCAGGGGGGGATTGGCACGGTGGTGTTGCGGCAAAATGGGCGGGAGCTAAGTCGGCAGACGGTAAATTTCAGCCGTCCCGAAACGTTCCAGCAACTGACTTTTCAGACCTCATCCAGTCAGAAGGGAATGCAGCACTACGTGGTGGAAGTGTTACCTCAGCAGGGCGAATTTACCCCGCGCAACAACCGCCGGGATGTGTACATTGATATCATTGACGGGAAGGAGAAAATCCTGTTGCTGGCGCTCAGTCCGCATCCGGACGTGAAAGCGTTGCGCAGCTTAATCGAGAAAAATCAGAATTACGAGCTTGATATTCGTATTCTGAACGGTGGAACGGCCGAGATTCCGGATAAAGCGTACGATTTAGTGATTCTGCACCAGCTACCCGATAACCAAAACGCCGGAGCGGCTGTTGTGCAACGGGCGTTGCAGAAAAATACACCCGCCCTCTTTATTCTGGGTAATCAGTCGGGTTTGCAATCGTTCAACGGGTTGAACCCTGTGCTTCAGGTAGTGGCCGGTGGGGGGCAAACCGATAAAGTGACAGGCCGGTTCAATGCCGATTTCCGGCAGTTGAATCTGGATGCGCAAAAACTGTCGTTGCTGGATCGGCTGCCGCCAATGATGGTTCCGTTTGGTGATTACAAACTGTTGCCGGGCAGTGAAGTCGTTTTGTGGCAGCAGGTGGGCAGTGTCCGGACGGGTAAACCGTTGCTGGCCCTGAATAGCTCATCGACCCGCAAAGCCGCCGTGTTGGCCGGAGAAGGCATGTGGGAGTGGCGGCTCGAAGAATTTGCCCTGACGGACAACCAGACCGTGGTGGATGAGTTACTCCAGAAGGTAATGCAATTGGTTTCCATCAAAGAAGATCGGCGCAAGCTGCGGGTGTATCCTATCCGCAATGAATTTCTGGCGGGTGAAAAAGTGACGTTCGAAACGGAAATGTACAATGACATTTACGAAAAGTTGTTTGACCGTCCGGTGAACCTGGAAATTACCAACGAACGGGCCATTCCGCGGAGTTTTACCTATACGCCAACGGCCAGCAATTCCCGGTTCGAAGTCAGCAATTTGCCCGAGGGCGTTTACAAATTTCGGGCAACGGCTTCGCTCAATGGACGGTCTGAAGTGGCCACCGGCGAGTTTCTGGTGCGCGAACAGCAATTTGAAGCCATCAATACCACGGCGGATCACCTGATGCTTCGGCAGTTGGCGCAGCAAACAGGGGGCCGCTTTTACAATGCCGCAACGCTGACCTCTTTGGCGAACGATCTGGTGGATCGGAAACCAGCCGGAAAGCTAAGCAGCAATGAAGAATTGAACGAACTGATCAATTTACGCTGGCTATTCTTCCTGATTGTTCTCTTAATCAGCGTGGAGTGGGGCCTGCGAAAGTATCATGGAGCATATTAACAGACGACTTGTACGAAGCAGAACGATATGGACGGTTTTAGTGCTTTTAGTATTTCTTCATTTTTCCATCCCTAACGCAATTGCCCAGGATTCTACGCGGGCCGTGCCGGAAAACGAACCCTGCTACCGGTGTCGGCTGCGGGGCCTGATTATTGGCGAAACTGTTGCCTACGGCGCCACCCTTTACGGTTTGAGCCGGGCCTGGTACAACAATCCGCTGACGAACTTTACATTTTTCAATGATAATCACGAGTGGTTGCAGATTGATAAAGTAGGGCACATGCTGACGGCTTACCAGATCGCCCGGGTCTCGGCGGAAGCTTATCAGTGGGCCGGATTATCGGATCGAAAAGCGGCCCTCTACGCCGGTTTGACGGGGATCATCTTTCAAACGCCCATCGAAATTCTGGACGGTTTTTCGCCCGAATACGGTTTTTCCTACGGTGATATGATCGCCAACGTAGTCGGGCCGGCCTTGTATACGGGGCAGTACCTGGCCTGGGGGGAGTTGCGGATTCAGCCGAAATTTTCGTTTCACCACACGCCCCTGGCCAAAGAACGGCCGAATTTGCTCGGCAAACAGTGGTACGAGCGCTGGTTGAAAGATTATAACGGACAGGCCTACTGGCTATCCGTCAATCCGTCTTTATTTGGCAGCCGTGAGTCCAAATTTCCTAAATGGTTAAACATTGCGGTGGGGTATGGTATTCATGATATGGTGTCGGCCGAATTCGACAAGAGCGTTGAAATGGGGTTTCGCCCCTATCGACAGTATTATCTTTCGCTGGATGTAGATTTCACGCGAATCAAAACCCGGAGTAAAGCGTTAAAAACGGTTTTCTTTTTGCTAAATACCCTAAAAATGCCAGCACCCACCCTCGAGTACAACGGTCGGAACGGTTTTCGTTTTCACGCGTTATATTTCTAACAAAAATGCACCTGCGGCTTAGACCCCGTGGGTAAAGACCAGTGATTTTATGAATATTGGCGATAAAGTACGAATGCTGAGGGCGAAGGAACAGGGCGTGGTGACGCGCTTTCTGCCCGGCAATCAGGTCGAAATTGAAATTGAAGACGGTTTTCGGATTCCGGTTTTGCGGTCTGAAATCGTGGTGGTATCACCGATGGAAGCCGCGCGGTTTAAGGCGGCTCCTTCGCTCGAGCCCCAGAAATCGTCGAAGTCCGACATCATTAGTAATGCCGGAATTTATCTGGCCTTTGTGCCCCAGACCGAGCGGGGGGCTACGCGGGAAGTGGCGGTATATCTAATCAATAATACCGACTGGGACCTGCCATTTACCCTCGGCGAAGAGCAGAATAATCGTTACATTGGGTTGCATTCGGGTGTTTTGAGTGCGCGATCCTTCAATAAGTTTGCCCGGCAATATTCCCTTTCTACGCTTGATAACTGGCCGACTTTTCTGATACAGGCCCTGTGGTTCCGGGCGGGGGGCGCTAACTTGCGGGAGCCGTTGATCAAACGGCTGAAGTGCCGGGCGCAGACTTTTCAGGCGCATAGCGGAGTTGTGCCGGTACTGAATCAAACCGGGCACGTCTATCAGTTGGATATTGAAGAACCGGCGAAGAAAGAAAAGGAGCCCGCAAAACCCGTAGATGCCGCAGCACTACGAAATAGTTTGTTGGGGTTGTCCGATAAAAAGGAATCCTCGGCGGTTGTGCGTCCGTCTTCCATTATTGACCTGCATATTGAAAAGCTGCTGCCCAATGGTTTCGGAAATCGAACGAATACCGAACTGCTGGATGTGCAGATTCAGGAGTTTGAGCGAAACCTGGAAAATGCGATTGCCAGCGGTATGGACGACATTACGTTTATTCACGGCGTGGGTAATGGCGTGCTGCGGAATGAACTCCACCGGCGGCTGGGCAAAAATCCGAGCGTTTCCTATTTCGAAGACGCTCAGAAGGAAAAATTTGGCTATGGGGCAACCAAGGTTAAGATTAAATAAAAATATTTTCATTACATTGGCCCCGCTACGTTGCCTGGTGTTGATCGTACTGATTGTTCAGGCTTGTAAACCATCCACCACCACCAACCCGAAGGCACCGAAAGCTGCTTATTCGGTAACCAAAATGGACGTACAGAACGACAAATTTTTATCGACTGTCAATATTCCTGTATCCATTGCGCTGGCCGATGTCGAGCGGCAAATCAATAGTCAGGTAACGGGCCTGATTTATGAAGACAACAGTCTGACTGATAACGACAATGATCAGTTTATGACCAAAGTCTGGAAGCGGGCTCCAATTCATGTATCAGCTCACGATAGTGTTTTTACGTTCCAGGTTCCGCTGAAAATTTGGGCGAAAGCCGGTATGAAAGTGCTGGGCTTTACGCAATTTCAGGAAACGGAATTCGAGTTAGATCTTCGCTTTGCAACGCGTTTCTCCATTGATCGGGACTGGACGGTTAATACCCAAACCACGGCCCAGGGGTATGACTGGGTGAAAAAACCGTCGCTCAGAATTGTGGGGTTGGCTATTCCGGTGACCAGCATCGTTGGGCGCATCATCGACAAAAATCTGGGTAAAATAAGCAAGGCACTGGATGAGCAGGTTCGCAAGGAGATTGATCTGCGGACCCCGGTGTTGAATGCCTGGAATACCGTTCGACAACCGTATCTAATCTCCGAAAAATACCGTACCTGGCTGCTGGTGGTACCCAAACGCATTCTGATTACTCCTTTTCGCTTCGAAAAAGGAGCGATTCGCTCGAGCATTGGCATCGAAGGCTATACCCTGACCCAGACGGGCACAAAGCCAGATGTTCGACCGGCGGTTACGATTCCGGAATTAGTAGTCTCAAAAGAAATTCCTGACCAGTTTCGCATTGGGTTGCTGAGTGAAGCGACTTACGCCGAAGCGACAAAGATTGTATCGGAAGAATTTGTGGGCAAGTCGTACGATTTTCGGGATGGCCGCTATAAAATTACCATCACCGATATTGATTTGTACGGACAGAACAATAACCTGATCATCAAAGCTACGTTGCAGGGCAGTTTGAACGGTGCCGTCTATTTGCGGGGGCGGCCTTATTATGATGCTCAATCCCGCACAATTTCGTTGCAGGATTTGCAGTATGATCTCGACACCCGGAATATCCTGTATCGAACGGCCAACTGGTTGTTGCAGGGAAGTTTTACACGCACCCTGGAAAAACAGCTGACAATTCCGGTTGGCGATCAGATTGATGAGGCTCGAAAATCTTTTCAGGCTCGTTTAACGAACAATCAGGTGACTAAGGGAGTTGTTATCAACGGTAAACTTGAACAAGTAACGCCCGATCAGGTTTATTTGACGCAGGAGTCACTGCTGGCAGTCGTTTATGTGTCAGGAAAGGTCAATTTGAAAGTACAGGGATTGTAGTTTGGAAGGATTCCTGCTTTTTTTTAGACAATAGGCTCGAAAAATTTGCAGTTTTTTGATGCCAGGTTTTTAAAGAACCTAAGTATTTATAGATTTGCGGTATTCACGGAATGGCAACCGACGCGAGATAAATTGTCTTATCGCTCCGGGACGTATAAACGAATCGGGGAGGAAAGTCCGGACAGCATAGAGTACCATACTTCCTAACGGGAAGGCAAACGGCGGGAAACGGTCGTTTGACAGAAAGTGCCACAGAAAATATACCGCCGAAATTTGTCTTCGGACACATTTTGGTAAGGGTGAAAAGGTAGGGTAAGAGCCTACCGACCGGCTGGTGACAGGCGGGGCATGGTAAACCTTATGGGCTGAAAGATCAAATAGGCATTGGAATGGGGGCTACTCGTTCCTGTAATTTCGGAGTAATTCGGGATGAAGCCAATGCGGGTAGATCGATAGAGTTTCGAAGTGATTCGGAATCGAGATAAATGATAAGATTCTGAAACCGTTGTTTCGACAGCGGGATCGGAAACAGAATCCGGCTTATAGATTTATTTCGCGGGGGTTGCCGCTGATAATGAAATCAGTAGTTTTTAATACAGCTTATCAACGTACGGTAGGCTGGGCGATTGTTCTACGTAAAAGGCTTATGAATTAAACCTGAGTTCTCATGAAGAAAATTTCCATTTTCGCTTCTCTGACGCTTTTGTTATTAACGCAGGCTGTCGGGTATGCTCAAACTGACACCACCAGCTCCTCCGCCGGGACATCCACACGTAACCGATCTTACGAAGGCGACTACAAAATGAATACCTGGTCTGTGACCGTCACGCCCGCCCTTACTCGTTTCTTTGGTGATCTGGACAATTACGGTTTCTTCCGGGCATTTCCGGAACGAGGCCCTCGCCAGAAAACAACTGGTGCTGTGGGAATTGCCATCAACAAACAATTGACGCATCTTTTTGGAGCATCAGCCGAATTTAATATTGGTTCGCTCCGGGGGTCTAAAGAAGCACTTTACAACGCTTGGTTCCGTTCGAACTTCCTGCAAGGAACATTGAACGCCAATGTGAACATGAAATCGCTGCTGTTTGGCACCCGGAAACTGAAGCGCTGGAAATGGGATATTCAGGCTGGTGCTGGTTTGATGTGGTTCGACACGCGGGTTTATGACCTGTCCAACGATCAGATGATTCGCTATTCGAACGACCGTCGCGATTACAGCTCTGTTACGCAGGGCCGCTGGGAAGCCGATGGTTCGGTGTACACCCGCGAATTCGTATTCCCGGTTGGTACGGCACTGCACTACGAGTTGACTCCTCGTCTGGACATTGGTTTGGATGCAACGCTGTATAACGTCAATACCGAAAAACTGGATATGACGGTAGGTGGGGTTGACAACTCAAAAGCGAACAATGTCTACGGCTGGAGACGCGGTGATTCCAATTTGGACAAATGGGCTCGTCTGGGTCTATCAATTACCTACAAAATTGGCAAATCGGCCGTGAAAGTAGGAAAAGATGGTGTTTACGATCCGGCCAAAGGCCGCTACCACCTGCGTTGGGCTGATCCTAAAGATCTAATCAAAGAACCGTACAACCCAACGATGAACGATGCCGATTCGATTGCGAAAGCCAACATGCCCAAGCCGGTCGATCCGCGTCTGTATACCGATTCAGACAACGACGGTGTTGCCGACTTGTTTGACAAAGAAGCCAATACACCCGCTGGTAGTGTAGTTTCAGGTGCCGGGGTTGCGATGAACCTGGATAGTATCATCAGCTCGATTCTGCGTGGTAAATTTGCGCCGGAATGCGAAGCGCTGTTCAGTAACATCGA
The DNA here is from genome assembly GCF_054780515.1 of Larkinella harenae. Taxonomy (NCBI): domain Bacteria; kingdom Pseudomonadati; phylum Bacteroidota; class Cytophagia; order Cytophagales; family Spirosomataceae; genus Larkinella; species Larkinella harenae. The sequence goes on from NZ_BAAGWE010000001.1 coordinate 2,659,294, forward strand.
ATTTGATACCGACAAATCGACAATTCGTCCGGCTTCGCAGGATATCATGAAGAAAGTAGTTGAACTGCTGAACGTGAAAACTAACTGCGGTATTATTCTGGTAGGACACGCCGATTACCGTGCTTCTTACGGATACAACATGCAGCTGTCGAGACGTCGGGTTGATGCGGCAAAACGCTACCTGACGCGGGCCGGTCTGACGGATCCAAGCCGGGTAACGGTTGAATACTACGGTGAGTACCGTCCGATTGCTCCGAACACAACGGGCGACAACCTGCAGCGAAACCGCCGGGTCGAAATCAAGATTGTTCCAATGAACATGCTCCGGTCGCCGTACCAATCCGGCCAACGGCTTGACACGAGAGAGCCCCGATAAATCAAGGATTTCTTTCTGAACAAAACCCCGGCTTCGGTCGGGGTTTTTTCGTTTAAGCGGGTACGACAGCCCTTAAAAATTGATTCTATATTCTGGCGTCAATAGAAGTTATTGTAAGGAATAATGCGTACCTTTGCCCCCTAATTCAATCGAAGAACGGTAGTTCGATCAAAACGAAAGCCGCTTCTTTAAGACTAACAAACCAATAAAATGGCAGTTAAAATCCGTTTATCGCGTCGGGGACGCAAAAAACTGGCTATTTACGATATCGTAATAGCCGATGCCAGAGCACCACGGGATGGTCGCTTTATTGAAAAAATCGGTTCGTATAACCCAAACACCGATCCGTCAACGGTTTCGCTGAAAAGCGACCGGGCTGTTGACTGGTTGTTGAAAGGAGCTCAACCAACCGATACTGCTCGTTCGATTTTGTCGCATGAAGGTGTTATGTTGAAAAAACACCTGCAAGTTGGCGTCATCAAAGGAGCTATTACCCAAGAACAGGCTGATACTAAATTCGAAGACTGGAAACAGGGTAAAGAAGGCCGTAAGCAAGGCGCTGCCGATGTTAAATCACAACAGAAAGCCGATGATAAAAAGGCTCGTCTGGAAGCTGAGAAGAAAGTGAATGACGCACGTGCTGAGGCCATTGCAAAGAAAAATGTAGTTGCCGAACCCGTAGCCGAAGCACCGGCTGAAGAAGCCGCTGAGGCACCGGCTGCTGAAGAAGAAGCAGCACAGGAGTAATCCTTCTAAACGAATTGAATGGGCAACTGACAGAAATCTGTTTCTTGAAATGGATTTTTGTCAGTTGTTCTTTTATACAGACCTGTCCCGACTAATCAATCGGGATGAAAAATAGGCAGAATCGTGACTAAAGACGATTGTTTTCAACTAGGCAAAATTACCAAAACGCACGGGGTTCGGGGAGAATTGGTTTTCTTTCTGGATGTGGACATGCCTGAACTGTACTCCGGAATGGACTCAGTTCTGATTGAAGTAAAGGGTGATTTGGTTCCGTATTTTATTGAGTCGATTTCGATCAACCGCAACCGGGGAATTGTAGCACTGGAAGGCGTAGAAACGATTGAGGAAGCCCAAAAGCTCATTAACTGCGACCTGTATCTGCCCCTCGACAACCTGGATGAACTGGAAGAAGGCCAGTTTTACTTTCACGAAATTGTTGGATTTCGCGTGCACGACGAGACACTGGGTGAATTAGGAACCGTTCGAACGGTTTATAACGTGGCTCCGCAGAATCTGATTTCAATGGATTATCAAGGTAAGGAAGTGCTGATTCCGGTGAATGATGAATTGACTCCTTCGGCGGATAAAGAAAAGAAGATTCTACATGTTCGGCTGCCGGAAGGGCTGGTTGATATTTACCTGAATGAACCTTCGGCCCGGGACAAACAGAGCAAAGAAGAAGCTGACGAAGAGGACGCACTCGATGAGGATTGATATTTTAACTTGTCTGCCCCGCTTGCTGGACAGCTTTTTTGCCCATTCTATTCTGCAACGTGCGCAGCAGGGCGGTTTTGTGGAGGTCGTCGTACACGATTTGCGGGAGTATTCCCTTGATAAACACCGCCGGGTAGACGATTATGCGTTTGGGGGAGGAGCAGGCATGGTGATGTCCATTGAGCCTATTGCTCGTTGTATTCGGGCGCTACAGGCGGATCGGCAGTACGATGAGGTCATTTACGTAACGCCGGATGGCGAGCGGTTTGAACAACGTACCGCCAACCGACTGTCGTTGACTCAGAACCTCATCATTCTGTGTGGCCATTACAAGGGCGTTGACGAGCGGGTTCGCGAGCTTTTTGTCACTAAAGAGATCAGCGTAGGTGATTATGTGTTGTCGGGGGGCGAACTCCCCGCAGCCCTGATTTCTGATGCCATCATTCGGTTGTTACCGGGCGTTTTGAACGATGAAACATCGGCCCTGACGGATTCGTTTCAGGACGACTTGTTGGCTCCTCCGGTGTATACCCGGCCCGCCGACTTTGAAGGCCATGCCGTGCCCGACATCTTGCTGTCGGGACACGAGGCCAAAATTAATGAATGGCGTTTTGAAAAAGCCCTGGAACGGACCCGGCAACGGCGACCGGATTTGCTGTCCTAAGGGGTTGAGACCAGGCTAGGACGACGAGTTATTGTCTTGCTGTTCGCGTTCCCGGCGTCGCTGTTCGCGCCGTTCGCGCCGTAACTGCCGCCGTGTTTTGGGAACTGAATCCTGCTGAATGGTCTGGTTTCGGCTATCTTCCTGTACGGGTGTCACTACTTCCGGTTCGGTACGCTCCCGGCCAAAAACCCGGCGGAAAAAGTCATTGATGCCGTTCGCTCCTTCCTCGGTTTGCTCATCCGGTATCATCAGGGAATCGATTTCGACAGAATCGGCGGGGGCTACTTCCTGCCGTAATCCTTCGCGCAGCCGCACGCCATAAAAACCATAGGCGGTGGTATCATACGGCGTCAGGCCACGGGAGGCCATAATCCGGCCAATGAGCCTGAAATAACCCCGCACGTACGTTTTGACGGAGCCATCCGGATAAAAGCGACTGAGTGTTGCTTTAGGGGATGGAACGACGTACGAGAGCAGAATGCTTTCTCCAATGCTCAGGTTGGAAGGGCTTTTGGCAAAATAATACCGTGATGCTTCGCCAATACCGTAGATGTTGCGGCCCCATTCAATAAAGTTGAGGTAAATCTCGTACATCCGCTCTTTGCTGATAATTCGCTGGTTCTCGATTAGCCAGACAATCAGGATTTCTTCCACCTTGCGGGAGATCGTCTTATTCCGATTCAGAAAGGCATTCTTAACGAACTGCATGGAAATGGTACTGGCTCCCCGTTTGAATTTCTTCGTTTTGAAGTTGGTCGCAATAGAGAGCCGGAATGCCTTTTCGTTAAAACCCTTGTGGGTGAAAAAGTTGTAATCTTCTGCCGTTAGAACGGCATTGCGCAGGTTGGGCGAAATCTGGTTTAAAGGGGTGAAGTCCGGATTGGCTGGGCCGACAATGAACTTACGAACTAGTTTATCCTTTTCGTAGACCTCGTGTTCGAAAGGCTGATTAACCCGACTGAAATCTTCCTTTCCAAATTTCAGAATTTTAAACTGATCGGGCGTCAGGCCCGAGTAAAACTCCACAGAATCCGGAAGCGAGCTGTCCAGGTGCAAAACCGCATCGTATTTCAGCTTGCCAGATACCTTCATGCCCTCCAGCGATTCAAAAAGTCCCTGAGGAAACGAATCAAATACATCCTGGGCTTCGAGCGGATCGGTATGCAGTTGGACATCGTAGATTTTAACGGGCGAAACCGTGTACTTGATGAATGGACGCGCTTTGGCTTTTCCCAGGTAAATGGTCGAAGAACTGTCGATCCCGATGTAATTCTCACCGAAAAACAGATTGGCATCCATCGCGGCATTTTTCACCACCACATCGCCCAGAGCAATAGCCGGGTGGTTAATGCGCAAATTCCGAACGGCACCGGTGCCTTCAATTTTAAACTCCCCACCGGAGCTGGCTACGTCCCGCAGTTCGGCCCGCAGGGTGTCAACCTGTAATTTAAGCTTAAACCGTTGTTCGAGGTAGGGGAGCTCCAGCGGCTTTCCATCGGCATACAGCGCTACATTGGCTTCCTGATCAGCAGCGGCCACCGTTCCGGCCAGGTGCCAGACCGATTCGCCATCGTTGACCCGAATGGTCGACGTCAATTCTTCATCGTCAATGGTAGCGGTTTCGGTTAAAAACCGAATTTGCCGGTCGTCGTCCGTCAAACGAAGTTCCAGATTCTGGATGTCCATATTATCCGGAATTTTGGACAGCAGGTTGTCAACCAGGTTTTCGGCTACCACGGCCAGATCAATGCGCCGGGAACTGATTTCCGGCGCAGACGTTGCAGCTACGGACGAATCTTTCTTTTGTGATTTGGAGAGGAAATCAACATTGGTGGTGCTATCGCGTCGGACGACGTGGGCGAGGCCATTTTGCAGCGTGAGTGACGAAACCGCAACCCGTCCAACAAGTAAAGGCCAGATGCTGACGCCCACTTCGGTTTTTTCAATCCGCAACAGACTATCCCGGTCCTGGGGAACAACCGCGACATCAGAAAATGCAACGGTCGATAAACCGGTGAACTGCGCTTTGCCAATAGTGATATTCAGATCATAATCTCGCTTGGCTTTTCGGATGGCTTTTTCGAGCCCTTCCTTCAACAATACTTCGCGTTTCGTATAAGCGATTCCGGCGCCAATTCCGCCCAGAACCAGGATTCCCAGCAGTACCCAACCTGATATAATCAGGACTTTTTTCTTGTTAATTTGCATTGTATGCGAATAAAGTGGCGCGTATGCGGTACGGCACTTTTAAGGTATGGTGCGAATTTACGGCTATTTGTCAAAATCCAGGTGGCAATTCCACCATCCGGTATCAAATCGGGTACCGAACTGCTTATAAAAATTGATGGCGGGTTCGTTCCAATCCAGTACCTGCCACATCATTCCTGTGCAATTCGATTGGTGAGCTTCGGCAATGGTGGCTTCAAACAATGCCTTGCCCAGGCCCTGACCCCGGTGGGCTTCGTTCACGATGATGTCTTCGAGGTACAATCGCTTGCCTTTCCAGGTCGAATAACGATAGTAGTATAACGACATTGCCACGATCTTGTTTTTAACTTCGGCCACCAGGACGCTGAAAAGCGGATTTTCGCCAAATCCGTCGATCAGCATCTGTTCGGGTGTGTTCGTAACCTCGTGGGGAGCCTTTTCATACAAAGCCAGTTCCTGAACCAGCGCAAACAACTGCGGAACATCGGCGGAGGTGCCTTTACGGATCGTCATTCGTACTTAATAGTTTGTCTGTGGTTTATCGTTTTTAATATACGGTTTACAGTACCTTATTAGACTGGGGAAATAGCGTGGCCAGCTATCGAAGACAGAAAACCGTGTATCTTTTATTATTGTCGGTTTTCGAGGTATTTTTCCCATTTTTCCAGGGCCGACCGGAAATCGTCGGGCAGCTGGGAATCAAACTGCAGCCACTGGCGGGTGCGCGGATGTTCGAACCCCAGCGACTTGGCATGCAGGGCTTGCCGGGGTATCAGGGCAAAACAGTTTTGTACGAATGATTTGTAGGAACCGTTGATATTGCCGCGCAAAATACGGTCCCCGCCATACGTAGCATCGTTAAAAAGAGGGTGCCCCAAGTATTGCATATGGGCCCGGATCTGGTGCGTCCGACCGGTTTCCAGCTTGCATTCCACAAGGGAAACGTAGTGCAGTGGTTTCAGAACTTTATAGTGCGTAACGGCGTGTTTACCCTGGCTGCCATCGGGAAAAACCGCCTGCACTTTACGGTCGCGGGGGCTACGACCAATGTGGCCCCGGATGGTTCCTTCCGATTCTTTGGGTTCTCCCCAGACCAGCGCGTGGTAGGTTCGCTCAATGGTATGTTCGAAAAACTGCCGCGCCAGGTGCGTCATTGCAAATTCCGTTTTGGCAATCACCATCAGACCGGACGTATCTTTGTCGATCCGATGAACCAAACCGGGCCGAATGGCCCCGTTGCGCGAAGTAGGCAGGTTTTGAAAGTGGTAGACGAGCGCATTGACGAGGGTACCGTTCCAGTTGCTGTAGGCGGGGTGGACCACCATACCGGCCGGTTTGTTCAGCACCAGCAATTCATCATCTTCGTAAACAATGGTGAGCGGAATGTTTTCCGGCAGGAGATCGGTTTCGCGGGGAGGATGCGGTAGCGAAACCGTGACCAGATCCCGGGGTTTAATTTTATAACTCGCCTTGATCACGTTGCCGTTGACTTTGACAGATTCCGTGTCGATGGCGTTCTGAATTTTCGTGCGGGTCGCATTGGGCAGGCGCTCGGTCAGGAAGCGGTCTAGCCGCATCAAATTCTGGCCGGGGTCCACCACAATTCGGTAATGTTCGTAAAGTTCTTCTTCGTCCGGATCAGTCAGGATTGGCTCTTCATACGGCTGGCCGGGGGTATCAGCTGGTAACATCTTACAAAAATACCAAGAATCACACGTTTTAGCGAACGGTCGCTGGTTTTTGTTAAAATATCCGCTATCCTTTTTACTTTTGTAAGTGCGTAAGGACCATTGCGCTCCACAACCTGAAAACAATGAACCATTCTGTCCCATTTAACATGTGGCCAGGGAGAACTTTGATCCTGGCTTTGCCCATCCTACTAGCCATTCTGTGCAGCTGTGAACCCGAACGAGTGTTGCCGAAACCACTGATCGTCGACGGAGTCTATACCGTTAAAGAGGCTAACCAGGCGCAGAATTATTTGTTGACGTTGAAGAAAAAGGAGAACCAGACCAATCGGGTTACCGTCGAAAACCTGGCTAACCTCATCAAAAATCCACTGGAGGCTACGGTTTCGGGCAATAAACTGATCATTTACGAGCAGCCTTTTGTTAATTACCTGGGCGATCAATACACGATCACGGGCGAAGGGGAAGTGTACGAAAACACCTTGCGATTGCGCTACACCATTAAAGGCTATAACGGCTATAACGGATCGGTTTTAGCCCAGAAACAGGCCGACGAGTAGGTTTATTTTGGAGGGTTTACTTCGTAACACGGGGCCATCCCGCCTGCAATTCCTGCCCGATCCTTTTCCGGAACCGGTTCCCATTCGGTTGTTTCTGAAGCGGGATGACGAGTTGCATCCGTTAGTTTCCGGCAATAAATGGCGTAAACTCACCTACAATCTGGCCGAGGCCCGGCGGCTGGGCTATCACACCCTGCTGACCTACGGTGGGGCTTACTCCAACCATATTTACGCCGTTGCCGCGGCCGGGCGCGAGTGTAGGTTTGCCACCGTCGGCATTATCCGGGGTGAAGATCACCGCCAGCGTGATTCGCCCACACTGGCTTTTGCCCGGGAGCAGGGTATGCGGCTTCACTTTATTACACGCCACCAATACCGCCATACCGCCGATCCTGCCTTTCAATCTGATCTCCGGCAGCAGTTTGGGGATTTTTACGAACTCCCGGAAGGGGGCACCAACGAACTGGCAGTGTGGGGAACGGCCGAAATTATTCCCGAACTACTGCGTCAGGCCGAGCGCCCGCCCGATTACGTCTGTTGTCCGGTTGGAACAGGGGGAACCCTGGCGGGGTTGATACGCTCAGTTCCTGCTGGGGTAAACGTTTTAGGCTTCTCGGCCTTAAAAGGCTATGGTTCGGAGCATCCGACGGGAAGCCTGGTTGTCACCGACTATCATTTTGGCGGTTATGCCAAAACCTCTCCCGACTTGCTGGCCTTCATCCGTGCTTTTGAGCATCGAACGGGCGTTCGTCTGGAACAGGTTTATACCGGCAAAATGCTTTACGGAATTTATGACCTGGCCCGAAACGGTTTTTTTGGACCGGATGCCGATGTGGTGGCCATTCATACCGGCGGATTGCAGGGGCGGAGTCCGGTTTTGGATTCGTAGATTCCGTTGCGCAATCGGAAAACGATAAACTGTCATTCGAATACCGTAAAATTTAGTAATATTGGCCCGTAAGCACAATCAACATGAGAATTATCTTTATTACGCAGGACGAGCCTTTTTATCTGGCAAAAAATCTGGATTATTTGCTAAAAAAGATGCCGCCCTACGCCAAAGTGGTCGGAACTGTAGTGGCCGACGTGTCGCCGTTCGGTAAGAAAGAAACGATGACCGAGAAGGCCAAGAAGACGTACGACATATTCGGTTTGCCCTTTTTCATGCGTTACGGACTGAAGTTCGTAACCTCTAAAATGAGCAAAGAAAACAGTGTGAAATACGTACTGGATAAGTACCAGATTCCACTGATTCAGCTGGAAAACAACATCAATAAGCCGGATAGTTTGGAGAAAATTCGTTCCTACAAACCTGATTTGCTAATCTCCATCCTCGGCAATCAGATTTTCAAGCGTCCGTTGCTGGATCTGGCTCCGCAGGGGTGCATTAATCTGCATACGGCATTATTGCCAAAATACCGCGGCTTAATGCCTTCCTTCTGGGTAATGCGCTACAATGAGAAATATACGGGGGTATCGGTATTTTTTGTGGATGAAGGCATCGATAGTGGCCCGATTCTGGTGCAGAAAAAAGTGGAAATTGGCAACCGCTCCCAGGCCGAACTGATTGAATACACCAAGCAGATCGGGATGGATTGCATCATTGAATCCATCGAGAAAATCCACGAAGGTAATTACAAACTGATTGAAAATGATGCATCGCAGATGACGTATTACTCATTTCCCACGCGCGAGGATGTAAAAGCATTTCTAGCCGCCGGAAAGCGCTTTTATTAATGAATATTCTGACATTTGATATTGAAGAGTGGTTTCACCTGCTTGACAATCCCTCCACCCGAAACGAACAGGATTGGGGAAAGTTCGAATCCCGGATTCATCACAACATGGACCGGATTTTCCGGCTGCTGGACGATACCAATACCCGGGCCACGTTTTTCTGCCTGGGTTGGGTGGCCCGCAAATATCCGGACGTGATTCGCCGGATTGACGAGGCTGGGTATGAGGTCGGAACGCACTCCGACCTGCATCAACTGGTGTATGAGCAGTCACCGGCGGAATACCGCGCGGATCTGGAACGGTCCATCAAGTCGTTGCAGGATGTTACCGGAAAAAAGGTGCGGTCGTACCGCGCGCCCGGATTTTCGGTCAAAGAACAAAACCGCTGGGTGTTTCCGCTGTTGCTGGAGTTGGGGGTCGAGATCGACTGTTCGATGTTTCCGGCCCGCCGGGCCCACGGGGGCGATTCGTCGTTTGGCATTGCCCAACCGTGTTACATCGACGTGAACGGTGCCTTGTTGAAAGAATTTCCAATCAATACCGTTGGGGTGCTGGGCAAAGACCTCATCTTTTCCGGGGGGGGGTATTTTCGCCTGTTTCCGTTATCGGTTTTGCGGTATTTTATGCGCCAGTCGCCCTACGTGATGACGTATTTTCACCCCCGCGATTTCGATCCACAACAACCAATGGTGCCCGGTCTGAGTCGGACACGCCAATTCAAATCGTATTACGGGCTGGCGGGCTGTTGGGGAAAATTGCAGCAACTATTGCAGGAATACGAATTCATTGACCTGGCCGAAGCCGACCGGCGCGTGAACTGGGCGGATAGCCGCACACAGCGATTTGTCGTGAAAACCTGAAGGGAGTAGAAAGTACAGCATCAGAGGCCGACCGAAAAGAGTTGATTACGTATTATAAATAGATTGACGGAATGGACTATCGAAAATTAGGGGAGACGGATGTTACGGTTTCGGCGATTACGTTCGGAGCCTGGGCCGCTGGTGGCTGGATGTGGGGTGGAACGGAGCGCAAAGATGCCGTGGAAGCCATTCGGGCCTCCTACGACCTGGGCGTCACCTCCATTGATACGGCTCCGGTATACGGTCAGGGAACGAGCGAAGAGATTGTCGGCGAGGCCATTAAGGGTATTGCGCGCGACAAGGTGCAGATTCTGACCAAATACGGAATGCGCTGGGATTTGGCGAAAGGTACGCTGGCGTTTCATACCCAGAATAATGACGGAAACCCCATCGATGTTTATAAGTACGCAGGAAAGGAGAGCGTTATCAAAGAATGCGAAGATAGCCTCAAACGGTTGGGAACGGATTATATTGATTTGCTCCAGATTCACTGGCCGGACGTAACAACGCCGATTGCGGAGACGATGGAGGCCGTGAGCCGGCTGATTGAGCAGGGAAAAGTACGGGCCGCCGGAGTTTCGAATTACAGCCTGGAGCAAATGAAAGAGGCTGAACAAACGCTGAAACTGGCTTCGAATCAGGTGTCGTACAGTATGGTGAAGCGCGACATCGAAGCGGAATTGGTGCCCTATTGCCTCGAAAATCACAAGTCAATTCTGGCGTACAGCCCACTGGAACGGGGCTTGCTGGCGGGCAAAATAAAGCCGGGCCATCAGTTTGCGGAAGGGGATCACCGGGTTAATTATAAGTCGTTTAAAGACGGTAATATCGACCGGGTGTGGGCCTTCCTGGAAAAAATAAAACCGGTGGCGGAGCAAAAACAAATCACCCTTAGCCAGTTGGTAATCCGCTGGACGATCGACCAGCCGGCCATAACGGCCGCACTCGTGGGCGCTCGCAACGCCGAACAGGCTGTTCAAAACGCCCGGGCCATCGACGTACAGTTGACGGCGGAGGAAACGGCTTTCATCAACCAGCAACTGGCAACTGTACAGCTGGTCTGACAAGTGCGTTAGAAACCTGACAGGTCGCTCAGACCTGTCAGGTTTGAGAAGTAGTTTAAAACTCCTGGTTACTTCGAAGCACGGCTGCCTTTTCTGTTCCCCAGCCACAATAAACCGTCGATAATGAGTTGATTTTGAATACGGTTTTCGAACGTAAATGAAAGCTCTTTATTGGTTTTATTCTCGTAATCGATGTCGTTGTGCCCCATGTTAATGTAGAGCATGTTGTACTTTTTATTCGTCCAGACAACGGGGTAATAACCGCTGTGCCAGATTTCGTGGGGTTTGGGGCCCGTACCGAGTGGAAAGCTGGCCGGGTCAATTGACAGGAGGATTTTGATGTTCGGATTGGCCGTCAAATCATTGGTCCAGCGGTACCATTCATTGGGTGACGATTGAAATGTGGCGGGCAAGTTTCGGGTGGCCGGATGCTTACGGTCTTCCACCCGCAGGACGGCCGAAGTGGGCCGCCAGGTATTGCTATGATACGAACCGGACCCGATGAATTTATGGTGGTACCAATCCCAGTTCTCAGGGTAAGCCGAAGGCGTGAGAGCGAAAGCCGCAAAGTGAAACCCCATCCAGGCCCCGCCATTTTCCATGTACTGCTGAAAAGCTGCCCGCTGTTCCGGTGCTTCAGGGCGTGTATCCAGAAAAACCACAACCTGATACTGAGCCAGGAAATCGGCATTCAGGTTGGCCCAGTTTGAAGTAGAATCATACGTAAAATTGTATTGAGCGGCTATTTTCGGGAACCACCGATTGGCCTCGTGCACGTAACTGATGTGGGCTCTATCGTTTTGGCCGGTATAAAAAGCAATGACCTTAAAAGAAGGACGGTTTTGCGCCAGTAGGTTCAGAGCAAGCAGAAAAAAAACAGCCAGAAGCAGCAGGGTGCGCGTTTTGGTGAACACAGGCATGGACATTTGACAAGTAACTACACCGGCAGATAAATGGTGAAAGAAGCACCTTGATTGGGAACACTTTCGGCCAAAATCACACCTTGGTGGTTTTCAACAATCTTTTTACATAATGCCAGCCCAATACCGGTTCCACTGTACGATTTCCGTCCGTTTAAGCGGTGAAAAATGGTAAAAATCTGTTCGGCATAATGCTGCTCAAATCCGATACCGTTGTCTTTAAAACGAAGCTTCAGGTATTTCTGGGATGGCAACAGCTGAGGGATTGTTCGCACCCTTTCCGGATCGAGAAATTCGGCAGAAATCTGAATGTGGGGATTTTGCTCGGAAAACTTGAGTGAGTTGCCGATCAGGTTGTAAAATAGTTGATTGAGCTGGAGCGGAATGGCGTTGATAACCGGCAGGTCAGTTTGGGAAATCACGGCCTCTTTTTGTTCGATCAGCAGTTCAAAATCAGTTTTGACATTATTCAGAATCTGGTTGAGGTCGGTGTTGACAAACAGTTCGTCTGTTTTGGAAAGCCTTGAATAATTCAATACGTCCCGAATCAGGGTGGACATGCGTTGGGCGGATGAAGCGATTTTTTGCAGAAGAGGCTCCGTGGTTACATCATGTTGGATGCTGTCCTGCAGTAGTTCGGCAAAGGTTTGGATTTTACGGAGCGGTTCCTGCAAATCATGACTGGCGATATACGCAAATTGCTCCAGCTCATGGTTGGTGCGCATGAGTTCCTGGTTGGTATTTTGAAGTTCCAGCGTTCGTTGTTGCACACGCTTGTCGAGATCTTCCGCAATTTCCTCCAGGTTTTTTCGGGCCTCCATTTGTTGGGTAATGTCCATGGCCGCTCCCAGCAAACGGATCGGTTTTTGTGACTGATCAAATACAACCCGTCCCACTACTCGCACCCATTGCACGGCATGATCAGTTCGGGCCAGGCGAGCCTCGTACATCAGGCGACCGGTTTTAAAGGCTTCCTGGTGCGCCCTGGCCCGGATGGGTTGGTAGTCAGGGGATATTGCATCGCCAAAGTCCTGGTGTTGGTAACGCTGGCCAGCCGGGAATCCAAAAATAGTGGCGAGCCGTTCAGAATGCTGAAAGGCTTTTTTTTCCATATCCCAGTCATACGTACCCATTTCGGCGGCTTCAATGGCCATGCGGGATTGCAGTTCAGCTTCTTTAATCGCCATGCGGGCTTCCACCTTTTCGGTGACATCACTAACGGTAACCATGATGCCCGAAACGCTGTTATCCGTTTCAAATAAAGGAGCGTACTCAAAATCCAGGTAATATGTACTCATCCCAAATCGGGTATTGACTTGGGCAATGGCTTCCTTTTCCCGGTAAGCGATTCCGGTTTTGAGCACGCCCTCCAGCAAGCGGGGGTATTGCTGATTATTTAATTCCGGAAAAACCTCCAGCAGCTTTCGGCCCTGCACCTCGTCGATGGATCTACGCCAGATGTTGCGCAGCAGCGTCTCGTTGGCAATTTCAATGATGTATTCTGGCCCCCGGAAAATCGTCATGGCGATTGGCGACTTCATGACCAGATTTCTGAATTGTCGCTCGCTTTCCTGAATGGCGTGCTTGGACTTCACAAGCTCGGTGATGTCGTTGGCTACCACAATCACTCCGCTCACCGCCTGATTGGATTCCCGAAGAGGTTGGTAAATAAAGTTAAAATAAACAGTTTCGTCCCTGCCGTACCGGTTAAGTGTAACCGGAAACTCATTGCCGACGAAAGGCTTTCCGGTTTGAACGACCCGGGTCAGCAGCTCAAAAATTCCCTGATTTCGGAGTTCTGGTAAGACGTCAAAAATAGACCTGCCAACGGCGGCCTGGGGCGTTTTGCCAATCAGCATGAGGTAGTTATCGTTGACGGCTTCAAACACGAACTCCTCGCCCTGTAGAACCGCAATGCCGACGGGCGCCTGATCAATGATACTGCGAACATGCGCTTCGGCCCTGGCGCGGTTTTCGGCAATCGAGACTTGAGCCTGCTGATCAATCTCGGCCAGGAGTTTGGCGCGATGGAATTCGTTTTCGTGGGCCTCAAGGTTTCCAATGGCTGCCGCAATCTGGCTGCTCGCTACTTCCAGAAAGTGACGGTATTCGGTGTCAAATTCCCGGTGGGGGCTGAGTCCAGCGACCAGAATGCCGACCAGTTTGTCGACTCCGGATTTCTGAACGGGAAGGACCAGGGCACGAGTGGGAAGCTGGTGGCTCAGCGATTGGGTAAGTCTGGCTATTTTTTGAGAAACATCCGGTACCACCGCCGGTTGACGGGTTTGGCTCACGGTTTGTACCAACCAGAAATCATCCGGCCCAGCCGCAGACAAGGAAACGGTTTGGGGAAAGGGCCTGTCGCCCGCTACAATCCCCGAATGATTGATCAGCCGAAGGGTTGATTCATCCGGGTCAACGAGGTAAAACGCCGAAAAAGGAATGTCCTTAAAATTTGCCCCCAATATGTTGATGGCAACCTGACCGATTTGCGGCTTTTTTTTAACCGGTGCAATCGCGCTGTTCAGTTCATTGAGCGTCTGTAGCCGGCGTTGGAGCAACACCTTATCCGTGTCTTCGTGGCAGGCGCAGAACAAACCGCCCACCTGACCGCTTTCGTCAATGATGGGGCTGTAGGAAAAATTGAAGTAGCCTTCTTCCGCAAACTCTTTTCGTTCCAGCAGCAACATTAAATCCTGGCCGTAAATGGATTCCTGCTGGTTGAAGACCCGGGTTTTCATGGGAAGAAGAGTCGATTCCCAGATTTCGGACCAGAGTTCGTTGGCTGGCTTCCCCAGAAAAGCCGGATGCTTATTGCCCATCAACGGTACGTAGGCATCGTTGTGGATGTTGATCAAGTCAGGTCCCCACCAGATGAACATGGGATAGCTGGAGCGCAGAACGATGCTGACGGCGGTTTTTAAGCTCTGGGGCCATTGTTCGGCAGGACCAAGCGCGGTGTTCGACCAGTCACAAGCCCGCATGAGTTGGCCGACCTCTCCGCCACCGGTCAGAAAGCTGGGCGGTGTTCGATCCGCTGTATTCATAAAATTGGCTCCATGCTAGAGAATGTGAGGATAAAATGCCGGAAACTGTTTCGCGGCTTTACCGGCGAACTTCCTTAAAGTCCAGTTGCTGAATCAGGCCCGGATTTTCGGGCGTCAGCGTAAAAAATACCTCAATGCTGGTGTTTTCTCCTTCGATCAGAAAACGACCCCGCAATTGATTGTCGGGCCGTAATTCGCCAATGCGAATGATTTTTCCGGCTTTGGCGTACAACGCTTGCAGGTTTTTTCGCCGGTGCCCGAGTGATTGATCCGGAAAAAAGTTTTCCGCAAAAATAGCAGTTTCCTGCTTCCAGTCGGGGAGGAGTTGAACCAGCTCGCTTTTGCGTTGCGCCAGAATCGGGGAAATCGGTAGGGCCCGTGGTTTCAATCCGGCGGTGGTAACCAAGGTATCCAGTACGGCCCAGTTGACCGGAGTCATGCCCGCGTAGGTTAGGTTACCGTACGCAACCACGCCAATGCCGTATTCGGGCATGATCCACCACTGACTGCCAAAACCGGGCAAACCACCCGTGTGACCGGTATACACGCGCCCTTCGCAATCGCGGCTCCAGCGCAATCCGTAGCCGTAGCCGCCCACCATCGCACAGGCGCGGCCATTGGGGTATTTGAAGTTGCCCACCAGACTTTGAAAGGTCCACGGCTGCTGCATTTCCCGCACCGAACTGCGCTTGATGGGCGGTCCGTCGCTACGGCCAGTTTCCGCGTTGCTGCGGGGGGGCCAGGCCGCCTGGTGAAAAGCCATGTATTTGCTGAAATCTTCAATGGACGTCAGGATACCACCCATGGCACCGTGCGAACCGTCGTGCAGAAGCGGTTCTTCTACCCACTCATTGTCCAGGAATCGATAACCGTGGGCCAGCAGGTCCGCCGGAACTTTGGTGTATTCCCAAACGGTATGCGTCATCCCCAGCGGTTTGAAAATGGCTGCGTCGATGTATTGCTGGTACGGTTTGCCGGAGACTTTAGTAATAATGGCGCCGAGCATGGCAAACGCCAGGTTGCTGTATTCGTAGGTAACGCCTGGTACGTTGGACAGCGAAATACCGCCCGCGATGAGTTGGGTCAGGTCGGCGGGGCTGTCGTCGAGTTGCCGGTCACCCCAGGGGTTGTCTTCGGGAAAACCCGCCGAATGCGTCATCAGGTGACGAACGGTAATGAGCGGAGAATCCGACGTCAGATAGGGCTGCTTTTTAAACTCCGGAATATAAAGCTGCACCGGATCGTCGAGCCGCAGTTTACCTTCGTCGCGCAGCTTCAAAATCGCCATCGTCGTGACGCTCTTGCTCATCGACGCGATGCGAAACAGGGATTGGGATGTGACGGCAGTTTTCTTCGCCACATTGGTATACCCGTAGCCCCCGGAATGGACCAGTTGCCCGTCTACCACCACGCCGAACGCCAGCCCCGGATAGTTATTGTTCTTGGCGTGATCGCGGTACAGTTGTTCGACGGCCGGTAAAACCGCCCTGATTTTCTCCAGTCGTTGCGGATCCGTAAAAACCGGTGCCTGATACGTTGTTGAATAGAAAGTTGGAGTCCGGTCGCTGGCGACGGGTTTAGGCTGACTTTGGGCGATTGATGCCCCAAGCAACGCGTAGAGCAGGAGCTGGTTTTTCATAATTGGATTACGGTTACGCTAAAATAGGGCGCAATTCTGAAAAGAGCTATTTCTGACAAACAAGAAGTACCTTTGCTGGAAACAAAGACCCGGCGATTGTTGGAACCGACCATTCTTTTTATTACTCCACCTTTCACGCAGCTGAATACGCCCTATCCGGCCACGGCTTATCTGAAAGGTTTTCTGAACACCAAAGGGTTTTGTTCGCACCAGGCCGACCTGGGCATTGACGTTATTCTGGCGTTGTTTTCCCGTAAAGGGCTGCGCGAATTATTTGCCGAACTGGATGCTTCCGACAGTGAATTGTCGGAGAATAGTTTCCGGATTTTTTCACTCCGCGATGAGTACATCAGCACCATCGACCCGGTCATCCGCTTTTTACAAAATAAAAATCCGACACTGGCTCACAGCATCTGCGACCGCTCTTATTTGCCGGAAGCTGGGCGTTTTGCCGAGTTGGACGATCTGGAATGGGCGTTCGGCACCATGGGAATTCATGACAAAGCCCGACACCTGGCGACATTGTACCTCGAAGACCTGAGTGACCTGATTACCGAAGCGGTTGATCCGCACTTTGGATTCAGCCGCTACGCCGAACGGCTGGGGCGCTCGGCTACGCAATTTGACGAACTGAACACGGCTCTGCAGGCACCCGATACCCTGATTGCACGAAGCCTGCTAAACGAGCTCGAACGACGGCTTCAGCAGTGGAAACCGGCTGTGGTCTGTCTGACGGTGCCGTTTCCGGGCAATCTGTACGGTGCACTGAAGTGTGGACAGTACCTCAAAAAACACCACCCCAATATTGCCGTGGTGATGGGGGGCGGCTACGCCAATACCGAACTCCGCTCGCTGCAAGAACCACGGGTTTTTGATTACGTTGATTACATCTGTCTGGACGATGGCGAAGCGCCCCTGCTGTCGTTGCTGGATTTTTTGGCCGGAAAGCGCGGTCGCGATGGCCTGAAACGGGTTTATGCCCGTATTGATGGAGTAGTGACGTACCACAACCAGAATCGGGAGCGGGACGTAGCCCAGCGTGATACCGGCACGCCGGATTACCGGGATTTGCGACTGGACGAATACCTGTCTGTCATTGAGCTGGTTAATCCGATGCACCGGCTCTGGAGCGAAGGTCGATGGAACAAGCTGACGCTGGCGCACGGCTGTTACTGGGGCAAGTGCTCGTTTTGCGATATTACGCTCGATTACATCAAGCGGTATGAACCGCTGACAGCGGCCTTGCTCTGTGATCGCATCGAGGAAATTATTGAGCAGACCGGCCAGAACGGTTTTCATTTTGTGGATGAAGCGGCCCCGCCCGCCCTGATGCGTGACCTGGCGCTGGAGATCATTCGCCGGAAGCTGACAGTGACCTGGTGGACCAACATCCGGTTTGAAAAAAACTTTACGCCCGATCTCTGCCAGTTGCTGAAAGCCTCGGGTTGCATTGCGGTTTCGGGTGGGCTGGAGGTGGCTTCGGATCGGTTGCTGGAGCGCATGAAGAAAGGAGTGACGGTGGCGCAGGTGGCCCGTGTGGCCGACGGTTTTACGCAGGCCGGTATCATGGTGCATGCGTATCTGATGTACGGTTTTCCGACGCAGACGGCCCAGGAAACCATCGATTCGCTGGAAATGGTGCGGCAACTGTTCGAAACCGGGGTGGTGCAATCGGGATTCTGGCACCGTTTTGCGATGACGGCCCACAGCCCAGTTGGACTGCATCCGGCGGGGTTTGATGTGATGCGGATTGGCCCCGAAACCGGTTTGTTTGCCGACAATGACCTGGATCACGATGACCCCTTGGGTTGCGACCACGGCCTGTTTGCGGAAGGGCTGCGGAAGTCGCTGTTCAATTACATGCACGGCGTTGGTTTCGAATTTTCGCTCAAAAGCTGGTTCGATTTTCGGACGCCACCGACGACCATTCCACCGAATTACATCGAGAAAAGCATCCGGCAGGTGCCCGATCAGGAATTTCGGCCCAATGCCGTAGTAATCTGGCTGGGAAGTTTGCCAACGGTTTCGGTGCTTGAGGTCCGGAAAGGGAAGAAAGTAAGTGAAGTGACTGAATTGATTTTTTATTCGAAGAAGAGCGAATGGGCGCTGGAAACAAGCGTACCCATGGGCGAGTGGCTGGGAGAAATGATGCCTAAATTGATTATCGGGAAGCACGAACCCTATTCCCTGGGCACCTTCAAAGCGGACTTTGAAGGTGCTGGATTGGGAAGTTTCGGGGCATTTATGCAGTCGGCGGTCTGGCGGAATCTGCGGCAGAACGGACTGTTAATCGTCTAAATCAATAGTCTTTTTTGTTGTCGCGTTTGGCCTGCTTGTCGGCCCGTTTTTCTTTCAGCGTCTTCGCTGCCTCTTTTTTCGTGCTTCCTTTTGTTGGAGCTTTCTGCTGGGCCATGATGGTAAGGAGTATGGTTAGCATGTAAGGTACCGCTAATAAGTAAGGAATAAAAAAAGAATTAAAAGAAAGGCCGCGACAGGTGTGTCATTACCCTGAGCTATACCCGTAATTAAATTTATTGATGATGAATGCCCCCCAGCCCAATAATCCGCTGCACGGAAAAACGCTCGAAAACATCCTGACAGAACTGGTCGACCGGTACGGCTGGGAGCGGCTCGGGCAGCGCATTCCCATCCGCTGTTTTACGTTCGATCCGAGCATCAAATCCAGCCTGACCTTCCTGCGAAAAACGCCCTGGGCGCGCCAGAAAGTAGAAGAATTGTATTTGAAAATGAATGCATAGTACGGCTGTTCGGGCTTTGCTGCCTTGAATAGCATTGTCGCGGATATAAACCGTAGATCAAAAACCTAACCCTAAAAATCTGTGAAAAAAGCACTCCTAACCCTTCTGAGTATCCCCTTTTTCTTTGCCGGAACTGTTTCCGAAAAAAACGTTCCTGATCCCGAGTTTCCGGTTGAGCTCGTTCAGTTCAAGCCATACCCAACTAATCCGGTTTTTGCCGGAACCGGCGCGGCCACCTGGGATCAGAAAATTCGGGAACGGGGATTTATCCTGAAAGAAGGAAGGGCCTGGTATATGTGGTATACGGGGTATCAGAATGGGGCAGACAAGACAAAATACCTCGGCTACGCAACCTCTTCGGACGGCTTAAACTGGAAGCGGTACGAGCAAAATCCGATTCACAAAGCCAATTGGGTAGAAGATATGTCGATCCTGAAAGTCGGCAAAACCTACTACATGTTTGCGGAAGGCAAAGACGATATTGCGCATTTGCTAACGTCGACCGACCGTCTCAACTGGCAGGAGCAGGGCCCCATTGCCATTCACTACGTGGATGGAAAACCGCTCAGTAAAGGGCCGTACGGTACGCCGGCGATCTGGAAAGAGGGCAATACGTGGTATCTGTTTTACGAGCGGAACGATGCCGCCGTCTGGCTGGCTACTTCCAAAGACCTTAAAACCTGGACGAACGTGCAGGACGAGCCGGTTTTGAAATGTGGTCCTGAAAAATACGACCAGTTTGCGGTGGCGGCCAACCAGATCATCCGGCACAAAGGGCGGTATTACATGTATTACCACGCATCGGCGTTTAAGGACTGGCGCGAGTGGTCGACCAATATTGCGGTTTCCAGCGATCTGATTCACTGGAAGAAATACGCGAACAATCCGATTGTGGGCGACAATACCTCCAGCGGAATCGTAGTACCGGATGGGAGCAACTTTCGGTTGTACACCATGCACCCGGAAGTCAAGGTTTTTCTGCCTGCAAATCAGGCTAATAAATAGTGAAAAGTCGGCCAGTAGTTGGTTTTTGAAGTCTGCTGGTCGTTCTGCGTTATAGGGTTAAATGGCCGGAAACGGTCTTATAAAAAGCCGTCGTAGCGCGCTATGGATTCAATGAGTTCGGGTACCGTTAGCTGTCTGCTCCGGGTCGTGGGCAGAATTCGGTTCGCAGCCGGGCCCAGCGCCTTGCGGACTGATTTTTTCGACAGGGTGATCAAACGGGGGGCTTTGCCATCTAACTCAATGAAATAGCGCTCCTGTCGGCTATAGCTTCCTTCGTACGAAACATCCAGGCTATACGGTTCGCGTTTCGTCAGCCGTAATGTATTCTTCAGTTGGGCCAGTACCCTGGATTTGCCCGCGTATAAAACCTGGTAATAGCCCTGCTCGCCTTTGTTGTTTCCGGTTCGGACAAAACGCCGACCTCCAACAACAAAAGCGTCGGGGTGAACCTCGTGTACCAGCGAGTCGCCTGTAAATTGACAAAATACCTGACTGGTGACCAGATTGAACGCTATTTTGCCCGGTATTTTCTGGTTTGTTGCCGTAAGCTCCAGGGCGCCGTCTTCATAGACCGGAAAGGATAAAAAGGGACTTCCTAAATAAACCGTGCGAGATTTTGCCTGACTGCGATCGGGGCGGTTCATAAAAAGTCCCTCTTTTGAAGAAAAGCCTTCACAGATGGTGATCAACTGCCCCTTGCTATCTTTGGTAACGCTGCATTGACCGTAACCGGCAGTGGAAACAAGCGTCAATATCCATAGAAAGATTGATCGGCTGACCATGATTAGAATTGATCAAAGAAGTCGCTGGCGGAATGGATAGCCCCACACCCTGCTGATTGATCCTGCCGCATCCGGCAAGAAAGGTTGACTATGCCGTTCCAAATTAAAACGAAAACGGCGACATAGGAGGAGTGGTGAAGCAATCTTTCGAAGAAGTTGTTTATTCTTTGAAGAAAGCTAACAGCTCGCGGGAACACGTTTGTATATCGCCGGTGCCGCGATACGTTTCAAGCAGGGTTTTAGCCTGCTGATAAAAGGAGTTGTAGCCATCCAGGCAGTGCTCCATTTCGATGTGATGTATTTGCCGGTTGATCTCATGATCCAGGGGTGCATCAGCAGAAATGGCTACTTCCTGTGCGATCAGGCCTGGATGTTGGTCATGCCGAAAAGGGTGACTGCTTTTTTTGCCGAACAGCTGCTCCCAATCGTGTATTTTTTGCTGCTGGTGGGTGCTGAAATTGATCTGTAGTTGGTAGAGTTCTTCATATTGTTCAATGCAGGCAGGCAATGCATAAGCAGAGCCGTCATCAAAATGATGGAACAACTCGTCGAAGGGATCGAAGGGAAATTCACCTTCTTCATCAATCCACTCGTGCATTTCCTGGTGGTATTGAATGGCGTTGGTGGCCATGTCACGGCAATAAAGGTAAATCTGCTGCAAGCGTTCGTACAGGTTTTGTGCCTGCAGACTCGCCTTGAAAATTTGCGTGAACGTTAGCGCATCCAGCTGAGTGGTCTGCCACGGATTGTTAAACGCACACCGTTGGGCCAATGACTGGGTAGCGAGGGCTTCTTTTACCAACGCTCTAATCAGAGCAAGATTAAGAAGATTCATTTGTTGACAATTATCAGGGAGCAAGGAGAATGATCCTACTGAATAAAATTGGTGGTCGTGACACCGCAAACCAAACGGTTTTGGCCCATTGCGGAATTCTGGGGGCCGAACGGCCAATATTTAGGGTCGAATGTTTCACACGAGCAAGAGGCATTCTTCGGCTTTTATTTTCCCAGCCACGTTTTAAAATCATTGACGCGATTCGTGCTGACAAAGATCTCCTGCCGGGCGGGCGGGTTTAATTCCAGCTTCAATTTGCTGCCCGAAAAGGTATGGATGGATTGGATAGCCCCCAAGGAGACCAGGTAAGCCCGGTTGACACGGAAGAACTGATGAGGATTGAGCAGACTGCTTACTTTGTCCAGACTGTACTCGATGACCAGGTTTTGCCCATGCTGGGTGGTCAGGTAAGTCGTCTTATCTTCGTAAAAAAAGTACGCAATCTGGGTCACATCAATGCTTTTGATTTTGGGTCCAACCGTGACCATGAAGCGGTCTTTGTAAACGATCGGCTCCGAATGGTTCCGCCAGTTTAGCAGCGCCGACCAGCTCGGTTGTCCGGTTGCGGCAATTTCCGGTTTTTGCTGCATCCATTTGAACTTATCGATGGCGGCTCTCAGCTCCTGCTCATCGATGGGCTTGAGTAAGTAGTCAACGCTGTTAGCCTTAAACGCCTGAATGGCGTAGTTTTCAAAAGCCGTGGTGAAGACGATTGGAATGGTCAGACGGGTTTTCTCAATAATGTGAAAGGCGCTTCCGTCTTCCAGGTGTATATCCATAAAAATCAAATCCGGTTGGTCGGCCACGGGTTGATTGGTAAACCACTGAATCGCTTCGATTACCGAGGGGAGTACGGCAAGCACCTGAATTGACGGTTCATATTCCCTCAAAAGTATTTCCAGTCGCTGGGCGGATAGTGATTCGTCTTCTACAATAACTACATTCATGATAAAAGAGGGATTCTGACGGTAAAGGTATTATCCGATTGGCTGACCAGCACCGGGCGCTCGGTGAGCAACCGGTAGCGACTGGCAATATTCTCCAGGCCAACGCCGGTAGAAGGCGCGGTTGGTGGTCCCTCGGACAGGCGCAATCGAATTGCATTGCTAACCAGTAAGTAGTCGGACTCAATGGTAAGCGAAACAAGCAGGGGCAGCTTCTGCGACATCTGATTGTGCTTGACGGCATTTTCGATCAGGAGTTGCAGCGTCAGGGGAGCAATACTGAATCGAACGGCTTCCTCCGCCGAAACGTGGTTGACGACCTGTAACTTCCCATCAAACCGGATATTCAATAAAAAACAATACGTTTCGAGAAACTCCAGCTCCGTTTTTAGCGGCACTTGTTTGTGCTCTCGCTGCTCCAGAATATAGCGGTACGCTTTAGAAAGATGGTTGATAAACTGAATGGACAATTTAGGGTTCACATCCACCAGGGCCGATAGAATGCTGAGGCTATTGAATAAAAAATGGGGGTTCACCTGATTCTTTAAGGCCTCAAATTGCGCCTGTGAGGCTTCCCGTTTTAATTGTTCGGCACTCACCCGTAGCTCGGCCATTACCTTGTCTCCCCGGCGGTTGGCCGCCAGATAGAACGCCATGAGCAACGCCATGACGGTCAGGGCCGTCGTTGCTTTTCGATTTCGATGCCGGTCTGCCTTGAAATTGAAGTAGCGTTTGCCGTCCTTTTCGGGCGACGGAAACGAATGGACGGTGGCAATCGGAATTTCTGTTTCTTGAAAGGCCATCCGCACCTGATGCAGCCCTCCGAAAAATGCCCAGTCGAAACCGACGGACAGGGTTCCGGCAATCAAAAGGGTCGCCAGCTGAACGGGAAGTTTGACATCCAGCTGAAACAGCCGCCCGGGACGACCATACAGTTTGTTTTCTATCCATTCGGTAATGCTCAACCAAAAGGTAAAGAGAGAAACCGTAATCGGGATTTCGAGGAGCCAAATAATCCAGTAAGCACGAAAAAACGCCCAATCCAAATAATTCAGGTTAATATAAAAGCGGAGAGGCCAGTATATGGCAAATACGCTGGCGGCCAGCCGGATTTTTTGGGGGAGGGTTAGGTTTACGTTATCGGATGTTTCCATAAAACGAGCTGCCAATTCATTCGAAGAATGATCGCACTGGCGCATCATTACAAATGAGCAATATAGCTATTTTAACGGTTTTGAACGAGGGCCGAAGGCGGATTTACTTTCTTCGGAACGGCAACAGGCAACCTGGTAAGCGGTTTTGTATCCATCCCGTTCATTGCTGGCAGGGCTATGGATTTAGCGGAGAAAAGAAAGATGATGATTGTGCTGAACCTGAACGGTTTTGCCCGTCTGTCTTCAAAAGATCAATCCGTTCCGCAGGAACAAAAGATGTTAATTCGTACCTTGCCCGGCCGTATTGCCCGTTCCCAACGGGTATTACGATCGTAAAAATAAACCAACCTCGATGAAAAAAATACTTCTGATTGCCATACTCCTGAGTTCGACCCTGACGGGTTTTTCACAAACGGGCCCCGCTTCGTCCGGAAAATCAAAGAAAAAAACCATGTCCGGCAACCCTGTATTCCCGGGCTGGTATGCCGATCCGGAAGCGGTGATTTTTGGCAAGAAATACTGGATATACCCCACTTATTCAGCTCCGTATAATCAGCAGGTATTTATGGACGCGTTTTCGTCGCCCGATCTGGTGAACTGGACCAAGCACCCCCAAATCATTGATACGACAGCCGTCAAGTGGGCCTGGCGGGCCATGTGGGCACCCTCCATTGTGGAGAAAGGAGGCAAGTACTACCTGTTTTTCGGCGCTAACGATATTCAGGATGACAAAAAGGATGTGGGGGGCATTGGCATCGGCGTGGCCGACAATCCCGCCGGACCGTTCAAAGATTACCTCGGCAAACCGCTGGTTGACAAAATCATCAATGGTGCACAGCCCATCGATCAGTATGTTTTTAAGGACAAAGACGGCCAGTATTATCTGATCTACGGCGGCTGGCGGCATTGCAACATTGCCAAACTGAAAGACGACTTTACCGGTTTTGTGCCATTTCCCGACGGCACAACGTTCAAGGAAATTACGCCCCAAGGGTACGTGGAAGGACCGATCATGTTTATTCGCGACGGCAAATACTATTTTATGTGGTCGGAAGGGGGCTGGACCGGTCCGAACTATTCTGTGGCCTACGCCATCGCCGATTCACCGTTTGGACCCTTTGAGCGCATCGATAAAATTCTGCAGCAGGACCCAACCGTAGCAAGGGGCGCGGGTCACCATTCGGTCATCCAGGTGCCGGGCAAGGATCAGTGGTATATCGTGTACCACCGTCGTCCGCTGACCGAAACCGATGGCAATCATCGGGAAACGTGCATCGACCGGATGGAGTTTGACGAAAAAGGACTCATTAAACCGGTGAAAATAACCGTGGAAGGCGTGAAGCCACAACCGCTGCGGTAGCGAATTCACCGCGCTCAACAAAAAAATCCGACCGTTTACGGTCGGATTTTTTTGTTCTGATGGACGCTGACGGATGTTGGCGTAACGTGGTTTCAACAGCATCCATTTAGGCACAATCGCCGTCGGGCGTGCAGACTGGCCCGTCAATGGTAACCGGTTTTGTCGTGGTGTTCGCGTCCTGCCATTCGCCAAATGCTTTGTTCAGCGCACCCAGAAACGTTTCGGGAGCCTGCGCGCCGGAAACCGCGTATTTGTGGTTAAACACAAAAAAAGGAACGCCGGTAACCCCAATCTGCCGGGCTTCGTTCACATCCCGTTTGACCTCGCTGGTGTACTGGTCGCTCGCCAGCACCTGCTGAACGTCGTCGGCATTCAGGCCGATATCAGTACCCAGTTTCAGCAACGTTTCGTGATCGGCGGTATTCAGCCCTTCGGTAAAATAAGCCTTGAAAAGCCGCTCCTCCATGTCATCACCCTTGCCGTGTTTTTTGGCGAGTTGAACCAGCCGGTGCGCGTCAAACGAATTGGCCACCACCGCATTGTCGAAATCATACTGTAGCCCAACTTCGTTTGCCATGTTAGTAACGTAATCGTTCATCTGCCGGGCGTAGCCGATGGTCCAGCCTTTGGTTTCGGCCAGGTATTCCGAGATGTTTTTGTCCGGCTGTGTTTCCATCGCCGGGTTGAGCTGAAAGCTCTTCCAGACAATTTCGATGGCTTCCTTTTGTTCGAAGTTTTCCAGAGCGGCTTCGAATTTCCGCTTTCCGATGTAGCAGAACGGACACATCACGTCCGACCAGATTTCAACTTTCATTTTCTGATAGTTATATGAAAAAAAGTTGTTTCGATGGGGTTAAATACGCATTTTTCCTCAACGGAATCATGTTGTTACATCAATAAGGATTTCGATCCGGAATTGGTTCAGTGCTATGCAAGACAACGGTTTTCAAGGCCGCCGAGGCAAGGAGCCAGCACGGCCGAAGCCATCGCTGAATTGTGTGACTTTTTTGTACATTTACGGTAATTCCAGCGATAAAACTCAGCAACAAATTCTATATGAAATGACGTACGAAGCCTTGTCTCCTCTCTTTTGGGGGATGGTGGTGGCGATGTTTTTGGCCAACTCCATCCAGTGGCTGATGTACCGGGAACGGATTTACGGTTTGTACACCATTTACACCCTAATCTGGGCTCTTTATTTTGTCATCAATCACCTGCAGTTGCCGACCAACATCAGCAATTTCTACAAGCTGTCGTCGTACCTGGGGTATATCCTGTACCTGGAGCTGGCCAAACTGTTTTTGAATCTCCGGGAGCGACCGCGTTTTCTGCGCTGGGTAGTAGTGGTGCAGTGGATGTTGGCAGTTTACTGCGTTGCCAAAACGTACATTTATCTTTTTACCGATTTCTGGCAGTTTCCGCTGCACCATATTCTATTGCAGCCCATCCGGTTTGCCATGCTGGCGGTGGGTGGGTACATCGTTTATTCATTTTTCCGTTCCAAAGACGTAGTGGCGCGTTTTTTTGTGGCCGGAACAGCTTCTCTGCTGCTCAACCACGCCATCACGGCGGCTTTGCTGATTCATTCCCCCGACCTCCGTCTTTCGCTGCCGTTTTGGAAACACCCCGATTTGTTTCTGCAAATTGGCGTGGTGCTGGACCTGATTTTCTTTTCACTCGGTATTTCGTACCGGCACCGCCGGGAGGCCGTGCGCAAAGCCGTGGTGGAAAAAGACCTGGAACGGGAACGCGAACAGCGCCACCGTGAAAATCTGGAAGCCGATCTGGCTTTGCAGCGGATGCAGCAGGAAAAAACCGACGTGCAGATGCGGGCTTTGCAAAGCCAGGTGAATCCGCATTTTCTGTTTAATGGACTCAATGCCCTGTCGTCGCTGATCGACGAAAATCCCCGACAGGCCGGAGAGTTTGTGGATGAGTTGTCCAATGTTTACCGGTATTTGCTGCGGAGCAACGAAAACGAACTGGTCAGGCTGGAAGATGAACTTCGGTTTATCCGCTCGTATTTCCATTTGCTGCAAACCCGTTTTGGCCGTAATGTTAACCTGGAGGTTTCCGTTGCCGATGAATATAACGAAGCCCTGCTGCCGCCCCTGACCTTGCAGCTGCTCGTCGAAAATGCCGTCAAGCACAACATTATTTTGCCCGACCAGCCGTTGACCATCCGGATTCGGACCACGAGCCAGAACCTGCTGATTGTCGAAAACAATTTGCAGCGGAAAAACCTGCGGATCGAATCGAACGGGGTTGGGTTGTCGAACATCGATCACAAATACCGGTTGCTGAATCAGCCCGTGCCCCTCATTGGTGAAGCCGACGGCTGGTTCCAGGTGATTTTGCTGTTGTTGAAAAATCCACAGACGCAGTTTGTAAATCCGGTCAATTAGGAACATGAATGAATTAAAAATGCCGTTAGCGCAGTTGAAAAAGGCGGCTTTTCAGGGAATAGACATCGCAGAAACGGAATGGAACGCTTTTGCCGCCTGTTGGCATCCGGTTGAACACAAGCGAAAAACGATCCTGACCTCGGCCGGGGAAGTCGAACGGTATTTGTACTTTGTCGTCGATGGCGTGCAGCGGGCTTATTATCTGGGGGATAAAAAACGGGATGCGACCCTCATTTTTTCGTATGCCGGTTCGATGTCAGGCATTGTCGATTCGTTTCAGTTGCAGCAACCGTCGCGGTATTATCTTGAGACGCTGACTGCCAGCCGGTTATTGCGGCTTTCATACGCCGACTTTGATCGCCTGCTTGCCACGTACCCGGCGCTCGAACGGTGGGGGCGACTCGGGACAGCCGCGGCCATGTCGGGGTTGATGGAGCGGTATATTGAGTTGATGACGTTCAGCGCCGAAGAGAAATTCCGGATTTTGCTGACCCGCAGTCCGCACGTCTTGCAACTGATTCCGCACAAATACTTGGCTTCTTATTTGAACCTGGACCCGACGACGTTCAGCAAACTGCTGGCTTCGGTGAAACTGTAAAAACCGTTTCGGAAATCTTGGTCTGGCCCAACAATTTTTCGTGAAATCCGCTTTACGTTTAGGGCTAAAACCCTTCAACTGCCATGCCGACGTTTGAAACCCGTTCTTTGCTGGGTCAATTACAGACCGAAACCCGCAAGCTGGTCCGCATCGTTGAGCAGGAATTCAAGATGTTGTCGGACGAAGCGTTGAACCGCCCGCCCGCGCCGAACCGCTGGAGCGTAGCCCAATGCCTGGAACACCTGAACAGCTATGGCGCATACTACCTGCCGTTGCTCGAAGCTGAAATAAAACGGGCCGAAACCCATTCAAAGGCCGCTTTGCCCCACTTTCGAAGCAGTTGGCTGGGAAATTATTTCGCCAAGTCAATGCAGCCCAACGCCGACGGTTCAATTGGGTTGAAAATGAAAGCTTTCAAAAACCATACCCCCGCGCCGGTCCTGGATGCCCGGACGGTTTTAACGGATTTTCTGAAACAGCAAGACGATCTGCTGAACCTGCTGGAACGGGCAGAACGTGTAAACATTCAGTCTCCCCGCGTGCCCATTTCCATTGCCCGGTTCATTCGCCTGTCGGTGGGCGACACCTTCCGGTTTTTACTGGCTCACGAACAGCGGCACGTTCTTCAGGCGCAGCGCGTCGTAGCCGAAGCAAAACTTTGTTCAAATTCTTCGGTTCAATTGTAATATTTTCTAAGTTTGGTCATGCTCCTGACCATAACCATCCTTGGCATTCTTGCCCTCATTGCGCTTATCTCGTTTGTTCGTCTACACACCTTTTTAGCCTTTCTGGCCGTTTCGCTGGGGGTCGGGCTGGCGCTGGGCCAAAAACCGCTGGAAATCCTGGATTCCGTTCAGAAGGGAATCGGTGGCACGCTGGGTTCCATCACCGCCATTATTGCCCTGGGGGCCATGCTGGGCAAACTCGTGGCCCAAAGTGGGGCGGCTCAGCGCATTGCCATTCAATTGATGGACCTGGTCGGGACGAAGCACGCGCGCTGGGCCTTTATGGTAACGGGTTTCATTGTTGGGCTACCCCTGTTTTATTCCGTTGGGTTTCTTTTACTGGCTCCGCTGGTCATTACGGTTTCGTACCGTTACAAACTTTCTGCGCTGTACATCGGATTACCCATGCTGGCGTCGTTGTCGGTCACGCAGGGCTATTTGCCTCCGCACCCGGCGCCGTTGGCCATCATGAAGCAGTTTAACGCCGATATGGGGCTGACGCTTTTTTACGGCATTATCGTCTCCATTCCGGCGATTCTGATTTCCGGGGCGCTGTTTGGGTCAACGGTGAAGCGCATTACCACCCCGGCCAACCCGGCCTTTATCTCCCCCGACCTGAGCGAAGACCAGATGCCGTCGGCCACCACTAGTTTTCTGACGGTTTTACTGCCCATTTTGCTGATCGGTCTGAGTACGTTTGTTGGGCCTTACTTGCCGACCGGTTCCCTCGTTCAGCAGATCATTCTTTTCGTGGGAGAACCCGTCGTGAGCATGTTTCTGTCGGTGCTGATGGCGTCGTATACGCTGGGGCTTCGGCGGGGAAAAACCATGCCGGAAATTACCGGTTTGTTCGGTGATGCGATCAAGGATGTGGCCATGTTATTTTTGATTTTTGGCGGAGCGGGCGCCCTGAAACAGGTGTTAACCGACGGCGGAGTGAGCCAGTCCATTGCCCAGATGATGGAAGATTCGACTTTGCACCCGTACGTGCTGGCCTGGGGCATGGCCGCGCTCATCCGGGTTTGCACGGGGTCATCAACGGTTTCGGGCATCACCACGGCCGGTTTTGTGGGGCCGATGCTGACCGCTACGGGTGTGGAACCCAACTTGATGGTGCTGAGTATTGGCGCCGGAAGCATGATGTTTTCCCACGTGAACGACACCGGTTTCTGGCTGTTTCGGGAGTATTTTCAGTTGTCGATGACCGATACCCTCAAAACCTGGTCGATGATGGAAACGCTGGTTTCCGTGACCGGTCTGATGGGCGTCATGGCGCTCAGCTGGTTTCTGGGGTAAAATGGATACTTTCGCACCGGGTAAAAACGGGAAACCGTATTGTTGAGCAGGTCTAAATGAATAAATTCTATGCGTTCTTTAGTATTGATTACCGTATTGTTGTTACTGTCCCAACTGGGTTTGGCTCAAACTACCGCCAAAGGCAAGGGCTGGATTGAGCTTTTCAACGGCAAGGATTTGAAAGACTGGTCGGTTAAAATAACGGGCCGTCCGCTCAACGATAACCGGGGAAACACCTTCCGGGTTGAAAACGGGAACATGGTGATTCGCTACGACCAATACCAGAATTTTGACGAGCAATACGGCCACATTTTTTACACAAAACCGTTTTCGGCCTACCTGCTGGTGGTCGAATACCGTTTTGTGGGCGATCAGGTTGCGGGTGGTCCGGGCTGGGCCATCCGCAACAGCGGAGCCATGCTGCACGCTCAGGCACCCGAAACGATGGGCGTCGATCAGGATTTCCCCATTTCGCTGGAAATGCAATTGCTGGGGGGCGACGGAACGCACGAACGGCACACGGCTAATCTGTGCACACCGGGTACCAACGTGGTGATGAACGGCAAGCTATTTACACCCCATTGCCTGGATTCAAAGTCCAAAACGTATCCCGCCGGTCAGTGGGTACACGCCGAAGCCCTGGTGCTGGGCGATTCGCTGGTGAAGCATATCGTGGAGGGTGATACCGTGCTGACCTACGAAAAACCGCAGATTGGCGGTGGTAACGTCATTCACTACAATGCCGACCTCAAAAAAGACGGTCAGCTGCTGCGCGAAGGCTATATTGCGCTCCAGAGCGAAAGCCATCCGGTGGAGTTTCGCCGGGTAGCCCTATTTGATCTATCACCTTACCTGAATAAACCGAAACAACTGGCGGCTGTTCTCCGGAAATTGCAGACCCGGAAGTAAACCCGCGTACGTTGTATGAATCATTTCCAATGATCAACGATATGCCCCGATTGGTGTTCGTCAGTTTGCTGGTGGCTTTCCTAAGTAGCCCGGTACTGGCTCAGCGAAAAACCGTTCCGAAGAAACCTCCGGTTGTCAGCGACCGGCAGATTTGGCTGACCGAAATGGATAAAATGGTTCGGCCGGTGCTCCAAAGTCTGGCACATGATAGCCTGCGCATCGTCATGCCCAAGGAAGTTTCCAAACGATCGGATAACAAAGAGCAACGCGTTCAGGTCCAGTACGTGGAGGTGTTGGGGCGGGTGCTGAGCGGGATGGCACCGTGGTTGCAGGGTGAGGGCGGAAGCGCCGAGGAAGTGACTCTTCGAAATAAATACCGGCAATGGGCCATTCAGGGAATCACCAACGCGCTCGATTCGACGGCCCGGGATTACATGCGGTTTGATCTGGGCGGTCAGCAACTGGTGGATGCTTCGTTTGTCGCGCTGGCCTTTATCCGGGCACCCTGGTTGTGGGAAAACCTGCCTGAAACCGCCAAGGAGCGGTGGGTGAACGCCTTGAAAAGCACCCGGCGGTACAAACCCGGTTTTTCCAACTGGCTGCTTTTCTCGGCCCTGAACGAAGCCTTTTTCTGTCGGTTTGGGTATGAGTGGGACCCCATGCGGGTCGATTATGCACTTCAGCAACTGGAGCAGTGGTACGTCGGTGATGGGATGTATACCGATGGGCCTTCATACGCCTTTGATTACTACAACAGCTATGTGATTCACCCTTACCTGACCGCCATCACGGAAATTGTCGGCAAAAAGACAAATGCCTACAATGGCATGATCGCCAAAATCAAAAAGCGGAATGAACGGTACGCCGTTATTCAGGAGCGACTCATCCATGCCGACGGGTCGTTTCCGGCTACTGGCCGTTCGATTGTGTACCGGGGGGCAGCTTTTCAGCACCTGGCCGACATGGCCCGGCGGGGTGCGTTGCCGGAACAATTAAAACCCGCTCAGGTGCGTTGCGCTCTGACCGCCGTAATCAAAAAAACGCTGGAAAGTCCGTCCACTTATAAAAATGGCTGGCTAACCTTTGGTCTGTACGGTTCTCAGCCAGACCTGGCCGATGTGTATAACAATCAGGGTAGTATGTACCTGGCCACGAACATTTTCCTGCCGCTGGGCTTGCTCGCATCCGATCCGTTCTGGGCCGATCCGCCGGAGAAATGGAGCGCTCAGAAAATATGGAGTGGCGACGATTTTCCGAACGATCACGGAGAAAGTCTCCGCTAGTTAACGAACCATCATGCGTAACTTTTTCTCGCTACTGCTTTCCGTCGGTTACTTAACGGTGGCGGCCCAAACCGCTCCCACGGCGTTACGAACGGATTTATTACTGCATACCGACAAGGTATGGCACAACGGTTTTCTGACCAACCTGACTCTCGAAGCTGCGGATTCAGCACGCTTTCCCGGTCAGCTCGCCCTGGTTCGCAGCCATCGACCTTCCTTCAGCTGGGTGATGCCCGGTGCGCGGCCCCATAGCCGACAGACTGCCTACCGCTTGCTCCTCAGTTCTTCCCGGGAAAAGAGCCTGAACAATCAGGGTGATGTGTGGGACTCGGGCAAAGTTACCAGTAGTCAAAGTGTGGGTGTTTTGCTGCCTGCCGATCGTCGGCTGGACACCAACCGGATCTATTACTGGAAAGTTACAATCTGGGATGATCAGGATACCGAAAGCGGTTTTTCGCAACCGAAAGGATTCCGAACCGCTCCCCAACTGACAGCCTACGAAACACCCTATTATCCGTTGGTCAAAACCGAAGAGAATCCGCAGGCACAACGGTCGCTGGGGCGAAATCGGGTTTTGTATGATTTTGGGAAGGATGCCTTCGGACAGATTTACCTGACCGCCAACACCCTGGCCGAGCAGGATACGCTGATTTTGCACGTTGGGGAAGCCATAACCCCCGAGGGACGTGTGAACGCCAGGCCCGCTGGAACCTTACGGTATCGCCGGATTCCGGTTTTGTTGCAGAAGGGGTTGCATCGGTACGCCATTCAGTTTAAACCCGACAAACGAAACACCGGGCCGAAAGCCATTCTCATGCCCGAGTATATTGGTGAAGTGCTGCCATTCCGGTATGTCGAGCTGGAATTGCGCAGCGGCAATGTGCGGGTCAACCAACTGGTGCGCCAGACGGTTACCTATCCGTTTGACCAAACCGCCACAACGTTCACCAGTTCCGATACAACGCTGAATCAGATTTGGGAACTCTGCAAACACACCATCCGGGCCACGACATTCAGCGGTTTTTACGTGGACGGCGACCGGGAGCGGATTCCGTACGAAGCGGATGCGCTGATTAATCAGCTTTCGCATTACGCAACGGATGCCGAATACAACATCGCCAAGCGGTCGTTGAACTACCTGATCTTTCACGCAACCTGGCCGACGGAATGGTCGTTGCAGAACGTACTGATTGCCGGTTACGACCAGTTGTACTCCGGTGATGCGCGCACCCTGGAGGCACTTTATCCCGAACTGAAAGCAAAACTACTCCTGCCGCTCGCCCGACCGGATGGCTTGATCAGTACCCGGACGGGGTTGCAGACACCGGCCTTTACCAGGTCCATTCATTACGATACCTTCGATGGGCGACCCACCATTCAGGATATCGTCGACTGGCCGCAGCAGGGTGTCTTAGGGCTGGGAAAAAAAGAAGTGGGCGAAACCGACGGTTTTGTTTTTCGGGATTACAATTCGGTGGTAAACGCATTTCATTACCAGGGGCTGGTTTTTATGGCGCAACTAGCGGAGCGATTAGGGAAAACCGATGACGCACTAGTTTACGCAAACCGTGCCAATCAGGTCAAAAAAGCGTTTCAGGCTACCTTTATGAATCCTAAAACCGCTCTGGTGCGCGATGGCGAAGGCACCGATCATGCCTCGTTACACGCAAACATGATGGCCCTGGCGTTTGGGCTGGTGCCGGCAAAAAACCAAGCGAAGGTATTGGCCCACATCCGGTCGAGGGGCATGGCGTGCAGTGTCTACGGTTCGCAGTTTATGCTGGAGGCACTCTACAACGCCAACGAGAGCGCTTATGCCTTGGCCCTGATGACATCAACCGACGAACGGAGCTGGTACAACATGATTCGCACGGGATCGACGATGACCACCGAAGCCTGGGATACCCGTTATAAACCCAATCAGGACTGGAATCACGCCTGGGGGGCGGCCCCCGCCAACATCATCGTACGGAAGTTAATGGGCATTGAAGCCTTGACACCGGCTTTTGAAACCGTGCAGATCAAACCCCAGCCCGATACACTGCGAAAAGCCACGCTGCAACTGACCACCCTGCGTGGCCCGATCATTGCTTCGTTTGAGAATTCTCCCGAGCGGTTTTCGTTCCAGCTTATCTTGCCCGCCAATACAAAAGGCGTGGTGTATTTGCCCCGGAAAAAAGCCAAAGGGCAAGTTCGACAGAATGGCGCGGTGGTTAAGGCGATTGCGGACGGCGGTTTCTGGAAAATTGAAAATGTGGGGGCGGGGAAGCATGAATGGGCGGTTGAATAAGACCTCAGAAAACGCCGAACCCAATTCAGCCGCTCCTTCTTTTTAGGTAGTCAACGACTGTGGAGCAACTCATTCAACGGATAAACAAAGCCGTTTTTGACCACCGTCTGCACCTGACAGGCGTCTTCAATCCGCGTGAGCGGATCACCCTCCACAATCACCAAATCGGCTAACTTTCCGGCTTCGATGGAACCCAGATCGCGGCCCACTCCAACAGCTTCCGCTGACCAGAGCGTGGCCGCCCGTAGGGCTTCAAACGGACTCAGGCCCGCATCGACAAACGATCGTAGTTCGGCGTGGAGGCTGGTACCGTACGGAATAAACGGGCTGTCGGTACCGGTCGTGACCCGCCCTCCCGCGGCTACTAGGGCTTTCAGGGTTTTCTGGATGGCGTTGAACGTGGTCAGGTAACCGGGGTCCAGTTTTTTCATTGTAGCGGCCCCGGCCAGTAACGAATTGGTGTAGTCTTCGGAGAAAAAGGCCCGGTATTGGCGGTTCTGGAGGAGCGTGGAATCCCGGTTTGCCATGATGTAAAAACCACCGTGCATGGAAATGGTGGGCGTAATGTTCATGCCGGATTTGGCCACCAGTTGAATCATGTCCTGGTAGCTTCGGCTCGTAGACGAAATTTTCGGCGAATACCCCCGGCGGCTCGTTCCAACAATGTGTTCGACGGCATCGACTTCATAGCGCATGGCCGGATAGATTTCGTGCGACGATACCGGAATGCCGTGGGCGTGCGCAAAAGCCGTAATCCGTTGCTGCATGGCGTCGGGCATTCGTACATACGTTTTTATGAGATCGAAATTCAGTCGGATGGCGCGGTCGAGCTCGAGTTCCAGTTGTGCACCGGAGCCGATGCTGGTGGCCAGACCGTAAAAAATTCGGCCGCCATCGGTCAGGCCGCCCGTGAAAAACTGCCGGGGGCCAATGCGCCGACCGCTGGCCCAGGACTCCTTGCGTTCAAGTGCATCGTACGGGTCGGCGCCCGGTTCCCGCACGGACGTAATGCCGTACGCCAGCCACCGGCGACCGTGCATCTCCCCGCTGAGGTTGCTCTGGTGAGAGTGCATCTCAAAAAGCCCCGGGATGATGGTCTGGCGGGAAGCGTCCAGTTTTTTGCCGGGCCGGTTGGGTTGGTGATCCACGATGGCTTTGATCCGGTTGCCTTCAATCAGAATATCGACATTCTGGCGGTACGTAGCCGCCCGGCCATCAAAAACCCGCCCGGCGTGGATGGTGAGTTGATCCGAAGGCTGGGCCGTTTTCCAATTGAATTGCAACGGAATCGGTGTGACTTCTCCGCTTTCTACGGATACCCGTTTCACCTGATCGATGGCCAGAAAGACAACGGTTTTCGAGTCGGCAGTCCAGCTGGGGGAATCGGCCAGTTCATTGGTCAGGCGTTTGGGTGGGCCGAGTGGGTTGCCCAATCGGTCAACGGAAACGGTCCAGAGCAAGCCGTCGTGGATGTAGGCCATCTGCGTGCCATTGGGCGACCAGACCGGCCCGTTTTTGCCGCGTGTTCCGAGCGATCGGTCGGGAACGGGGGATACGTGCCGGTCGGGCTGACCCGTGAGCGACACCAACAAAATGTCGTTGATACCTTCCCGGTAGCGCGACGAAAAGTTGTCCAGGGCCGAAAGAGCCAATGTCTGACCGTCGGGCGACCAGCTGGCCTGACCCGGTACAAACAGCGCGCTATGCCGCTTTTCGATGTGGCCGGTTTGTACGTCTACGGTCATGAGGGTGCCACCACCCCAGACGTTCCGGGCGTCGACCTGGTAGAAGGCAATCAACCGGCCATCGGGCGACCACACCGGGTAGCTCAAATCGTCTTTCTGGTTTACCAGCTGCCGATCCTGGCCGGTTTTTAAGTCCCGTATCCACAGATCCATGTTGCCGTTTCGGTCGGAGATAAAAGCTAACTTTGTACCGTCGGGCGACCAGGCCGGGTCCATATCCAGGTATGCATCGTTGGTCATTGCTTTCGGCGCTGGATTGCCCAGAGTAAGCAGCCATACATCCCCCAGCGCAGCAAAAGCAATCTGCTTTCCATCGGGAGAAACGACCGGGCCGCGAATGCCGCGCACCGGTTGGGGAGCGGTTTTGTCAAACGCGTACAGCTTCCGGGTATAGGCAGGGCGCGCCAGTGAAATCGTAGCATGAAACGGAATCGCTGTGGATTCGGAGCTTCCCCAACGCTGTTTTTTCACCTGGCCGTCGGCGGTATACAGGTATTCATCGGCCGATAACCAGTTGACCCGAAACGGAAAAACATCGCTGTCGGAGGGAGTCAGTACCTGCGGTGTTGGATCCGTCAGCTTGACAACGGCCAGGCGGCTGCTCTGGTTGGAGCTTTGCACGGTGTAAAGAATCTGATTATGATCCGGGTACCAGGTCGGGGATGATAGCCGCGCCGGACTTTCAAGAACGAGCTGTTCGCGGCCATTGGCGTCGATTCGGTACAGACCGGGGGCCTCGGTACGGTCGGAAATAAACGCAATTTGCTGGCCATCGTGTGAAAAACTCGGATTGAAGTCGTTGGCGGTATGGTGCGTCAATGGGGTGAGTGCACCACTTTCGACGGTCAGCTGCCAGATGTCGTAATTCCCGCTGCGGTCGGACGAAAACACCAGCCGTTTGCCGTCGGGCGACCAGTGCGGTTCGCGGTCGTCGTGAACGCCAAAGGTGAGTTGTTTCCGCTGGCGGC
The DNA here is from genome assembly GCF_054780515.1 of Larkinella harenae. Lineage (NCBI taxonomy): Bacteria > Pseudomonadati > Bacteroidota > Cytophagia > Cytophagales > Spirosomataceae > Larkinella > Larkinella harenae. Next base: position 2,696,576 of record NZ_BAAGWE010000001.1, read on the forward strand.
CGGTTTTGTCAATGATCCAAACATGGTATGTGCCGTCCCAGTAAGCGTGGAAAGCCAGCCAGTTTCCGTCGGGCGACCAGGCCGGTTGTCGGCAGTCGCCCAAGGCATCTGTGATGGGCCGCGCCATGCCGCCGGAGATGGGTATAAGCCAGAGTGTTCCTTGCAGGTCGATGGCGATCGTCTGGCCGTCGGGGGAAAGAGCGGAGGCAATGTTAGTCCCTTCGTGGACGCTGATTCTTAGGGAGTCGGTCCGGGGAGAGCTACGTACGGTTTGGACGTGAAATAACCAGAAAAATCCAAGATACAGGGAAACGACAATGCGAAGTATAGCGGTTGGCATTACAGAAAAAGTACAATAACGGTGAGCAACCAGACTTAACGGCTTTTCTGGTTTTGAGGGATTATTTAAACGGCGAAGTGGCGTAAATATAGTTCAATTTGATTACCGAATGCGAGAAGTCCTAATTTTTAGTCAGTCATTTGGCGGATTTGCCAAAGAACCTGGGGGTTGAAAAGTAGCTATTTGTCCCTTAAAATTCTATCTTTACGTTTTACACATTTCAGATTTTATTCACCCATTGACCTTATGCAATCCAATCGTCGCGACTTCATTAAGGGACTGACAGCGGCTTCCGCGCTGGTAGCTACCCAGAGCGTCGCCAAACCCTTCAACATCATTAGGGACCTGAAAAAAATCAGTCCCAATGACAAAATCCGGATTGCCACCATCGGAATGGGCATTCAGGGTAATTATGACACCCAGGCGGCCCTGCGCAACCCCGATGTAGAACTGGTGGCCGTCGCCGATTTGTACTCGGGTCGTCTGGAGCACGCCCGAACGGCTTTTGGCCAGCAACTGTTTACCACCCGCGATTACCGCGAGATTCTGGCTCGTCCGGATGTGGATGCCGTACTGGTGGTAACGCCCGACCATTGGCACGATCACATTACCATTGCAGCTCTGAAAGCCGGGAAACACGTGTATTGTGAAAAACCGATGGTGCAGCACCTGAACGAGGGCAAAGCCGTGATCGATGCCTGGAAAAAGTCGGGAAGAACCATGCAGGTAGGTAGCCAGCGCATTAGCAGTGCGGCTTTTCAGGAGGCCAAACGGCTGATTCAGGCGGGGGAAATCGGTGCCATCAACTACATCGAGTCGAACAGCGACCGGTTTAATGCGATTGGTGCCTGGAACTACTCCGTGCCACCCGATGCTTCGCCCCAAACCGTTGACTGGGATCGCTTTCTGGGCGATGCACCCAAGCGGCCGTTCGATCCGATCCGGTTTTTCCGCTGGCGGAACTTCAAAGATTACGGCACGGGCGTAGCCGGTGATTTGTTCGTCCACCTGATTACGGGCGTTCATTTTGTAACCAATACGTTGGGGCCAACCCGGATTTATTCGTCGGGCAACCTGGCGTACTGGAAGGAGCACCGCGATGTGCCCGATATCATGACCAGCATCATGGACTACCCAAAAACCGATCAGCACGATGCTTTCCAGATGGTGCTGCGGGTCAACTTTGCCAACGCTGGCAAGATCAGCAACGTCACCCGGATCATTGGCAACGAAGGCACCGTTGAGTTTTCGCAGGACAACCTGATTCTGACCAAGAAAAAGCTGCCCATCGCGCCGGGCTACGGCAATTACGACAGTTTCTTTACCTTCACGGAGGATGTGCAGAAGAAGTTTGTGGAGCAGTACGACGCCAAATATCCGCCCGAAACCCGCACCGCCGAACCGGTGAAGGAGGTGAAATTTGAAGCACCGAAGGACGACGATGCGCACGCCAAGCACTTTGCCGACTTCTTTACGAATGTTCGCAGCGGGAGCCAGGGAACCATCGAAGACCCCGTTTTCGGATTCCGGGCGGCCGCTCCGGTGCTGGCCTGCAACGAGAGTTATTTCGAGAACAAGGTGGTTCATTGGGACCCGGTGACGATGACGCAAAAGAACCCACAGGCATCGAAAGGCAAAGCACCAGCTACCGGTGGCAAGAAGCCCGTAACGACCAAAAAAACGGTTGCGGTGACGAAGAAAACGTAAAAGTAGGTTTCTTGAATGTTTCGAATGGCCCGTATATTCATGCGGGCCATTCGAGTTTATGGCCTAACGGGAACGGTATTTGCTCGTTCAAGGGTTGTCTGACGAAAGGCTATTCGAGTCAGTTCGAAAGCTGCAAAAAATAAGCGCGTGGAAAATTATAGCATCGTATTGTTTATCATGGCGATCATGATCGTGTTATCGGCGGTCGCCAGTCGAATTAAAATCCCGTATCCCATTCTGCTGGTATTAACCGGAATCGGCATTGGCTTTCTTCCCAACATTCCCGCTATTACCATCAATCCGGAGGTAATTTTCCTGATTTTCCTGCCGCCCCTTTTATACGATGCATCGTTCAACATCTCGTTCAAAGAGTTGAGAAGCAACTGGCCGACGGTTAGCTCGCTGGCTATTTCGCTGGTATTTCTGACCACTACCGCTATTGCCGTGGTCACTTATTTCCTCATTCCGGGCATGAACTGGCCCCTGGCGTTTACCCTGGGTGCGATCTTATCACCTCCCGATGCCGTGGCCGCTACCAATGTGACCAAAGGGCTGGGGCTTTCTCACCGGACGCTGACAATTCTGGAAGGGGAAAGTCTGGTAAACGATGCTTCTGGACTGACAGCTTATCGGTTTGCGGTGGCGGCCATTTCGGGGGCGGGATTTACGCTCTGGAAAGCGTACGGCCAGTTTCTGATTGTGCTGATCGGTGGTTGTGTGGTCGGGTTGGTATTTGGCCGGGTACTGGTGTATTTTCTCCGGCGCATTTACGGAAACGGTGTCATCGCCATCAGTGCAATGGCTTTGGCGCCCTTTGTGGCGTATCTGCTGGCGGAAGAAATCCACGTGTCAGGCGTTCTGGCGGTGGTGGTGCTGGGCATAACCTTGTCCTACTACACCAACAAGCTGTTTCCGACCTCCGTTAAAAATCAGAACAAATCCTTCTGGGACGTGATCATTTTTCTGCTCAATGGACTGGTTTTCATCCTGATTGGGCTGGAATTTCCGCAGGTCGTCAGCAGTATTGACCACGAAACCATTTTGCCGCTCATCGGCTACAGTTTTCTGCTCAGTTTGATCATGCTGATTATCCGAATTCTGTGGATTTTCGGGCATAACAATAATCTGGAAAAAGCGATTGCCCGGCGCAACTACTTTCCCGAGCGTCAGCCGCGGTTCCGGTTTTATTCCGACGAAAAAATTGATTGGCGCGATGCCCTGGTTATTGGCTGGTCGGGGATGCGCGGAATTGTCTCACTGGCGTCGGCCCTGGCGCTGCCCCTCACCCTGGACGATGGAACAGTGTTTGCAGAACGGAATACCCTGATTTTTCTGTCTGTTGTTGTGGTATTGATCACGCTGGTGGTTCAGGGGCTGAGCTTGCCGCTCTTGGTGCGAACATTGAAGAATGGTGAAAAAAAAGCCGCCTAATGGCGGCCAAACGCAGAATCGGAAAGCACGCTATACAGCGTGCTTTCCGACGGAGAAAATAGGTAGTGGTTACACCAGTTCGCCACCCATGGCCGGATCGGTGAAACTGGGCTTACCGGTTTCGACCCGCCCCGCATAGCGTTTCTCAAACACGGTATTGCCGGAAACCTTAACACTGAAATCGTACCAGCCGTAGCTTTTGCTCAAATCCAGCACCACGCTGGCCCGACCACCTTTCGGAATCACCTTGGTTCGCGCTGCGGTTTTGTACGCATTGTCTGTGATCTCAACCGTAATTGGTTTGGCTGCATCCAGGTTGCTGAATTTCAATTCAACCGCGCCCGTCAGGACGTTGGATTGGGGCGTTTTACGCTGGTACTCGCACTGAACCGTAACCTGCGGGTCGTTGGCATTACCGATGAATTCGCGGAAAAAACCGTTGGGGCCATTCACCCGGAACTGGTAGGTGCCCTGTTCGAAGTCGGTCAGGTTCCAGCGGTCCGTCAAGGTGTCGCCAGCGCTCACGGCGTAGTCGCGGATGGATAGCTTCCGCTCCGGTTTTTCGCGGGCCGACACATAGTTGTCGAACGCATAAACCGTAAAAGGTGAACCCGCGGATTTTGGGCCAAAAACTTCATTTTTAGCCTGCATCGTGATTCCGAATGATTTTTTATCGGCACTTAGTTTTCCATCAACGTATAGTTGGTAGGGAAGGGCACAGGCGGCCCGAATGCCTTTTTCTTGCCGGGGAACCACTGATGAAACCGCCCCGCCCCGCTTGAGTTGGTCAATCTCCGCTTTCGACAGTTGTTTATACCCCGAAGGCAGTTCTTTAAACTGGGCTTTGTGAATGCTCTCGACAAATTCATTGCGGGCCACAAAAGTTGGCAACGGAATTTTCTCACCACTGTACGGACGGAACACCGATGTCAAATCCCCGCAGACCGTTCGGCGCCAGGCACTAATGTTGGCTTCCTCGACTTTTTTGCCCGTTTTTTTGCTCAGAAATACTTCCAGGAATTGCAAAATGGACGTGTGGTCGAACACCTCCGACGAAACCATACCACCCCGGCTCCAGGGGGAAGCAATTACGAGCGGCACTCGGTAACCAAGACCGATGGCACTCGCCCGGGCTTCTTTTTGGGCATTGTTGCTTTTCCGCTGCAACTCGTGCTCCGTATAAACGTGCTCGATGCTGGTGTCAATTCCCTTGGATGTAAAACCAGTTTCGGGTTTGTCGGGGTGCGGGGCTACAAACGGCGGAACATGGTCAAAATAACCGTCGTTCTCGTCGTAACACAAAATAAAAACCGTCTTTTTCCAGACTTCCGGGTTTTGCGTCAGGATGTCGAGCATCTCGGAAATGTACCAGGCGCCGTACCAGGCCGAACTGGGGTGATCGGAAAAGTTTTCGGGGGCCACCACCCACGAAACCGTTGGTAATGAATTGTTTTTTACGTCGGTCCGGAATTGGTGCAGCACGTCACCTTTCGGGATTTCTACTTCCCGCTCTGTGGTACCATCGTGGTACTTCAGCTTCGCCAGGGAGTGATAATTCGGATCATTTTTATTCGTGGTGAACGCTTTTTCGTGCAGGTTTTTCGAGCGTTGTGTCAGCTTTTCAAAGTTTTCGCGGCTAAACTTCGCGCGGTGTTCCCGACCGGTTTTTAACTCTGCTTCCTTCCGGGCCAGTTCTTTTTTGAGCTTTTCGGTTTCCGCACCGGTTTCGGGCAGGCCTTTGATTTTTTCGGTCAGCGCCTGAATCTCCGCCGGCAGCGCTGCGATTCGTTGTTCCAGGTTCTTCTGGTAGGCTTCCGAAAAACCGACATTGTATTGTTCAAACCATTCGATGGGGTTGTCGGTAAAGTTGGCCAGCCAGCTTTCTTCCTCCCCCTTAAAACCGACGGGCAAGCTCAGTTCGTTTTGGTAGATCCGCCACGAAATACCGTGGTCTTCCAGCCGCTCGGGGAAGGTGGTCCAGCGGGCTACATCGTCATAATCTACATCTTCGTTCCGGACGTTGGCTTTTACCGATCGGTCGGGCTTTTCCCGGATTGTACCGGTCCAGAGATACAGCCGGTTGGGAGTAGTACCGGTAAGTGACGAGCAGAAATTCTGGTCACAAACCGTAAAGGCATCGGCCAGGGCGTAGTAAAACGGAATGTCTTCCCGGTTGTAATACCCCATCGTTAAGGGCATTTTGGCGTATTGCTTGTTGCCAGAACGTTTGGAGTCCAGCCACTTATCGTATTTGCCATCATTGCGGGCGTCCACCTGATTCGTCCACGAGTGGGGCAGCGAACTCATCCAGGTTGCTTTGGTATCTTTCAGGTTCAGCCGAAACGGAGCGTAGGTTTCGCCAGCTCCGTTGGTTTGTAGCCAGACGGGATGCTGGTTGGGTAGTGTGATGGCCCGCGGATCGTTGAAGCCCCGAACGCCCTGAAGCATTCCGTAGCAATGGTCGAAAGAACGGTTTTCCTGCATGAGAATGACGACATGTTCGGCGTCAAAAACCGTACTGCCCGGTTGGGGGTCGATGGCCAGGGCTTTTTGAATCGATTCGGGAAGGGCCTGAAAAAGGCTGGTGCCGCTGGCGAGAAGCGCGGCTTTTTTGAGAAATTCTCTGCGGGTATCGGTCATGGCGGGCTGGGTAGTGAGTACTCAGTAAAATTAGCTTTTTTTCGGCCCCCTGCTAAAAAATGCCGCTCAATTTAACAGAATGATAACTTTTTTCGGTTCGTGAATGTCGTTTTGACTACGTAAATAAGGTTACGGTTTGGGGAAATGGATTGCATCAATCTTCCGGCAGGCGTTAACGCAGCAATCCGACTCAGTTGAGTCGGATTGCTGCGTTAACCTTACTTGGTGTGCCCTTCGCACCACGTTCTCGCATTGACGAAGGCTTCCAACCAAGGGCTTACCTCGTCTTGACGGCCGTTTGGATAGTTCGCCCAGTTCCACTGGAAGATGGAACGCTCAATGTGCGGCATGGTTACAAGGTGACGACCGCTTGCATCGCAAAGCATTGCCGTGTTGAAGGCCGATCCGTTCGGGTTGTGCGGATAACCTTCGTACGCGTATTTCGCCACGATGTTGTATTGATCTTCCGTATTCGGCAGGTTGAACTTTCCTTCGCCGTGCGAAATCCAGACGCCCAGCGTTGAGCCCGCCAGCGTTTTCAGCATGATCGAATTGTTCTCCTGCACCTTCACCGACGAAAAGCTCGACTCGTGCTTACCCGAGGTATTGTGGTGCAGTTTGCCGTGTTCAGCGTGGTCCGGGTTGATTAGCTCCAGCTCCATAAACAACTGGCAACCGTTGCAAATCCCTACCGACAGCGTGTCCGGGCGGGCAAAGAAATTGTCCAGCGCTTTTTTCGCTTTCTCGTTGTAGAGGAAGGCACCCGCCCAGCCTTTGGCCGAACCTAACACATCCGAGTTGGAGAAACCACCTACGGCACCGATAAACTGAATATCTTCCAGCGTTTCGCGACCGGAAATCAGGTCGGTCATGTGTACGTCCTTCACGTCAAATCCGGCCAGGAACATCGCATTGGCCATTTCGCGCTCCGAGTTCGACCCTTTCTCACGGATGATGGCCGCTTTAGGACGCGGTTTTGACGCGTCGATGGCTGGTTTTTTTCCGTCGAAATGCGCCGGGAAATTGTACTGCAAAGGCTGCACCTTGTAATTGGTGAAACGCTCCTGCGCCATGCCATTTCTGGACTGCTTCTGATCCAGCAGGAAAGAGGTTTTGTACCACGTATCGCGCGTTTCGGCAACGTCAAACGTGAACGTGTCCGCGTTGTTAGTGAACGTCACTTCGTTGCCCTCCTGAACCGCTCCGATCTTCACCGCGTCAACACCGGCATTTTTGAGAGCTTGCTCGAAAGCTGCATCATCTTTCGCCTGCAACACAACCGCAATGTTTTCGTTGAAGAGCGCCTTGACGGTATCGGCTTCGTTCAATCCGCTTAAATCGTAATTAGCGGCCAGGTTGATATCCGCAAAGCACATTTCGAGCAGCGTCGTAATCAAACCGCCCGAGCCCACATCGTGACCAGCCGCCAGTTGATCGGCGTGGATAAGATCCTGAATGGCGTTGAATGCCTTAGCGAAATAATCCGCATCCTGAATCGTCGGTACCGAAGAACCAATCTTATTGTTGATCTGCGCAAACGAAGAACCGCCTAGTTTAAACGCGTCTTTCGACAAGTTAATGTAGTAAACAGAACCCCCGTTTTTCTGCAATACCGGCTCTACGACTTTGCGAATATTGGTACAGTTACCAGCCGCCGAGATAATCACTGTACCCGGAGCAATGACATCGCCCGTCGGGTATTTCTGTTTCATCGAGAGCGAATCTTTACCGGTCGGAATGTTGATACCCAGCGCAATAGCAAAATCCGAACAGGCTTTCACAGCTTCGTACAGGCGGGCATCTTCCCCCTCGTTGTTACAGGCCCACATCCAGTTGGCCGACAGCGAAACACCTTTCAAGCCGTTTTTAATCGGCGCAAAAACAAGGTTGGACAAGGCTTCGGCAATGGCGTTGCGAGAACCGGCTGCCGGGTCCACCAGGGCGGTCAACGGCGAATGGCCGACGGTCGTTGCGATCCCCTCGGTCGATTTATAGTCCAGCGCCATAACCCCTACGTTGTTGAGGGGCAATTGCAGCGGACCGGCGCACTGCTGTTTCGCCACGCGGCCACCCACGCAGCGGTCTACTTTATTGGTCAACCAGTCCTTACAGGCAACGGCTTCCAGTTGCAGCACCTGATCCAGATAGGCGGGAATGTTTTGTACCTCGTAAGAAAGGTCCGCATACGTACGGTTCACTTTCTTATCGTTCATGATGGTTTTGGGCGACGAACCAAAGAAGTCTTCCAGCGCGTAATCCATGGGTTTTTCGCCCGTCGATTTCGATTGGAAGGTAAACCGATGGTCGCCCGTCACGTCACCCACGGTATACATGGGAGCGCGTTCCCGATCCGCTACTTTCTGTAACGTTTCGAGGTCTTTTTCACCAATCACGAGGCCCATCCGTTCCTGTGATTCGTTTCCGATGATTTCTTTGGCCGAAAGCGTCGGATCGCCCACGGGTAATTTATCCAGATCGATCAAACCGCCAGTTTCCTCCACCAGTTCCGACAAACAGTTCAGGTGCCCGCCCGCGCCGTGGTCGTGAATGGAAACGATAGGGTTGTTGTCCGACTCCACGAATCCGCGAATCGCGTTGGCTGCGCGTTTCTGCATCTCGGGGTTCGACCGCTGGATGGCGTTTAGCTCGATGCCCGAACCAAACGCGCCGGTCTCCGCCGAAGAAACGGCCGCACCGCCCATTCCAATCCGGTAGTTTTCGCCACCAAGCACCACGATTTTGTCGCCTTCTTTGGGCGTATGCTTTTTCGCCTGATTCAGCTTACCGTAGCCAACGCCACCGGCTTGCATGATCACCTTGTCATAACCCAGCTTACGACCGTTTTCTTCGTGTTCGAACGTTAGAACGGAACCCGTAATCAGAGGTTGACCAAACTTATTGCCGAAATCGGTCGCCCCGTTGGACGCTTTGATCAGGATGTCCATAGGGGTCTGGTAGAGCCACTTACGCTCATCCATCGCTTTTTCCCACGGGCGGTCTTCCATCAGCCGGGAGTAAGCCGTCATGTAGATGGCCGTTCCTGCCAGCGGCAACGCGCCCTGGCCACCCGCCAGACGATCCCGGATTTCACCCCCCGAACCCGTCGCAGCCCCGGCGAAAGGCTCCACGGTGGTCGGGAAGTTGTGCGTTTCTGCCTTCAGCGAAAGCACGGATTCAAATTCTTTTTCCTCGTAAAAATCGGGCTTGTCGGCCGACTTGGGAGCGAACTGCGTCACCGTCGGTCCTTTAACAAACGCCACGTTATCTTTATACGCCGAAACAATATCGTTCGGGTTCGTTTCTGAGGTTTTTTTGATGAGTTTGAACAGGGAAGTCGGCATTTCCTCACCGTCGATCACAAACGTTCCGTTGAAAATTTTGTGTCGGCAATGCTCCGAGTTAGCCTGAGAAAAAGCGAAAACTTCGGAATCCGTCAGCTTCCGGCCAATTTTTGCCGATAGCCTGTTCAGGTAGTCTACTTCGTCCGGACTCAAGGCCAAGCCTTCCTGTTTGTTATAAGCATTAATATCGTCAATCGCCAGAACGGGTTCCGGCGTGATATCAATGGTGTACATATCCTGGGTCAAAGCCGTGTATTTCTGCGAGATCATCGGATCGAAACCGTTGAAATCAGCGGGAACCGGCTCAAATTCTTCAATCCGAATAATACCGGAAATGCCCATGTTCTGGGTGATTTCGACGGCGTTGGTGCTCCAAGGCGTAACCATCGCGGCACGCGGCCCCACAAAGGACCGGTTCACCGTGGTTTCGTCTAATTTTTTAGCGTTGCCGAAGAGCCAGTTGAGCTTTTGGATGTCTTCCGGAGATGGAGTATTTTCTGTTTGAACACCATAGACGTAATCTTTTGGGTTCGCGAAGAAATGAATCATTACGATGCGATATGAAGTCTGTGTAAGTAAAGTACAAAATTACGAAATAAACCGTTCCTCCTAACCAAGGCAGCGCTAGGTATCCCCAGCATTTATTTCCATAATTTTTCTTTTGAAACACAGCTTTGTCTTAAACAACAGCTCCGGCAGAGTGCTTCAGCAGGAATAGCCCTGATACTGCACTCCGCCGGAGCTAAGTATGATAATCGAATCGAATGGCGGTTTTTTAGGCTTCCATGGCCTATCCTTTGGGTTTTTCCTCCCGGGGTTTAAGCGTGCCGCGAGCGATGGGTTCCGGTTTGGCTTTCGGGTCGGAAAACCGTAGCAGGGTAGCGGTCGAAAATTCGGCCTTGGGTGATTTGGTGATCAGCAACTGGTAGGAACGGGTTCCCACAACCAAGTTGTAATACGTCATCGCGCCGGATTCCTGCGGCAACCCCCAATTGGCAACCGGTTCTTTGGCAAGCACTTTCTGGTCTTCATCCGACAGCGTTGCGTAGGCGGTGTCGGGCTGGAATTTTTTGTTGGTAACGCCTTCAATTGTCGAGACAACCGCGGGTGGGGTAGTGCCCGCGGGTTTGGTCTGTGCCATTACCGACGCTCCCGTCAGCAACAACAATAAAAAACCTGTTTTCATGTGGTGTGATTTATAGTTCAACGACCAGCTTCCCTTTGACGCGGCCCGCTTCACTATCGGCGTGAGCCAGCGCAAGTTCGTCCAGGCGGTAGGTTCGTTCGATAACCGGAAGCAGCTTTCCGTCCGTAACTTGCTGAAGCAGCCAGTTCATCTCCTCCTGCTTAAACGAAAAGATGAGTGATTCGGCTTTTTGTTTGGTAAAAACCGTTACGACCTGTTCCAAAATCTGCTTTGCGGATGGAATGGTTGTCACATAAATACCCTCTTCAGTCAGGATTTCCCGGCAATCGTCGAAAGAGCTTTTGCCGATGGCATCAAAAACCAGGTTGTACTTCTCCAGGCTTTTGGTAAAATCGGCGAGGTTGTAATCAATGATGGCATCAGCCCCGAGCTGGCGCGCCAACGGCGCTCCTTCCGTGCTGCAAACGGCGGTGACATGAGCGCCCAGAATTTTGGCAATCTGGATTGCAAAAGTACCAACACCGCCCGTGGCCCCGTTGATGAGAACCCGTTCTTCTGGCTTCAGAAGACCTTTGTTAAGCAGCGCTTGCAAGGCCGTTCCGGCGGCAATGGGCATTGATGCGCCCTGGACAAAATCGACAGAATCGGGCAGTTTGGCGACGTTGGTGTCTTTTGCTACCACGTATTCGGCATAACCGCCCCCTTCCGCCCCCAGCGAAGCCACCACCCGGTCGCCGGGTTTCACGTCTTTGACCATCAGGCCAATTTCTTCAACAATTCCGGCACATTCACCCCCCAGTATTTTGGGGAAATGGCCCGACAACAGAATCTTCATGTCGCCCTTTCGCACTTTGGCGTCCATCGGGTTGATGCCAGCCGCATGAACGCGAATCAGCACCTTGTGCGGATCGTCGTTGTAATCAATGGTGGGTTTGGGAACCTCCTGAACGTGTAACTCGTGGCTTTCGCCGTATTGGTTGATGATGGCTGCTTTCATATCAGAGCGTCAGTTGATGATTCGTTAAATTTCTCCGCAGAGAGCGGAAAAGGGGCGTCACTGATCAGAAGACGACTGGGGTGGTTCGGTCTGCCGAATGATGAGACGGTCGACTTCCAGTTCGCCAATTCGTAGTTTACGAATGGAGCCGCGCCCCACGCGCAGTTGGCCAATGGCCAGAGCGCCCACGGCCAGTGCACCTACTGCAAAGGCCCCCAGTGCGAGCGCTCCAAGGGCCAGTTGCCCGACCGCCAGCCGTCCGACGGCGGCTTGTCCGATGCTGCGGCTACCCATTTGCAGCGGAAACGTGAATTTCTTTGATGACATGACGACACGCATTTAAATGAGCAAAGGAAACGTTTTTGGGTATTTCCATTTGCTAAACCGTTTTGCCGGAAGGGAGTTTGGGCGTCTTAGGCTACGGTACGAATTTGACCGGGTAAAAACCGTCTGAAACTGCCCCAAATCAGCCTCCGAAACATTCTGTCTGCACACGCAGTTAAGCGCATTTCAACTTAGTCACACAACGGTTATGGTCAAAAAAGGAGATACGGTGCGTTGGAAATACGCCAGTGGGCACGCCGAGGGGAAGGTGGTGGAAATTCACAAAGAAGACGTGGAGAAAACCATTAAGGGGTCGAAAATAAAACGAAAGGGTTCGGACGACAATCCGGCACTGGTCATCGAACAGGACGATAAGGATGTGGTTTTGAAACTGGAAAGCGAAGTTGAGAAAATTCACTAATCCGCTAAACGCTATGAATGAGGAGGAAAAAAAGAAGTGCTCGACGCGTTCAATGAACTGGTGAACATGAGTCCGTCGGAACTGGAAAAATGGCTAACAACCGAGGAATCGAAATCGGTGGGCTGGGACAGCGGTGATGGCGAGTCCGTAGGCCATAAGTCAGGCGAAAAAATCATTCAGATCAAACGAAAGAAACGAGCCGATCTGACCAATCCTGACTTTGAGCATATGCGCAAGGTAGTGGGTTACATTAAACGCCATAGCGCCCAGCGACCAAAAGACGTGAAAGGTAGCAACTGGGAATATTCGCTCAAAAACTGGGGCCACGATCCAGCGTAGGGGCTACGGTTTATAGTTTACGGTTACAACCTAACGCCCGCCAGTGGGCGTCAGCAACCGTAAACTATGAACCGCAAACTGTAAACCGTTACTTATCCCGCACCAGGCGAACGGGCAGGTGTGGTGGGTTGTAGCCAACGGGATAAATGCCAAACTTGGCGTAGGTGTCGCTGGGCAGCTGGATGATTTCGAAAGCAACCTGAATTTCGTTTTCATCCACTTCCGAAGTCCAGAGCAGGCAGTTGGTCCCTTCCCCGTTCGGATTGCCGTTCAGGACCCGCAGGTTGCCGGGAACAGCGTTGAAGCCCGACCGGTTGTTGGCATAACCGTCCTGTTTTTTCCAGCCCGTGGCTGCCATCAACTGTCCCAGTTTTTTCTTGGATGCCAGGTCGGCACCGTCGGTCGAGCCCCAGTCGTTCAGGGTTAAGCCTTGTGATGCCAGCAGTTTCACAAAATCCTGCTTGGACGGCAGCCGCCAGCCCGCCGGAATCTGGAGTAGAGTGGGCAAGTCTGCGTGTTTATAATAGGTGCCGTACTGCGGTTTTGCACCGTCTTTCAGGCCTCCAACTCCGCCGTCGTAATTGACCGACATCCACTCCTGATTGCCAATGGTTACCGTTGGGTAATACTGTTTGCCGATCTGGACGTAGGTGCCGGAGGTTGGCGGTTTGGCGTAGCTGCCATCGCCCCCCGGCGTTGATGGAATGGTGTTACCAACTTTTGTATACTCCACTGAATACTGGTTGCCGCCGTCGAACCGTTGCGCTTTCAGGTAATTGGTTTGGTTGGAATACGTGGTTCCCTGCGGGTTTCGCAGGACGCTGTAATAGCTTTTCAAATCTTCCGTTTTGATGGGAGACTCTTTGTAGCCCGTTGCCTTGTTGCTGAAGATCCGCATGACACCGGATTGAGCATGGAATGTCAGCTGGGCCGGATTGGCCTGGTATTCGAGGGTCCCCGTGATTTTGTAGAGGTATTGTTTTTCTTCTCCACCGCTTCCACTGTACACTTCGGACGTATATTCGATGGCGTTTTTGCCGTCCTTGGGGAAGATCATGGTGCGAAATTCACGGAAACCGGCTTCGCCCTGAAAGGTCTTTTTCTCCCAGTTATCAATTAGCGGGCCTGCATTGTGGCTGGCGTACCAGGTGCCGACCAGGTGATCGGGAATGGATGTGGAAGGCGTGGTGGGAACCTCCTGCCCGCCATTGCCGCCTTCTTCAGGATTGACTTTTTCGTGATTGCAACTGGCCAATGTGCTGATCACCAGAGCCAGCAGGGCTGCTTTTGATAGCAGACGTTTTCCTAATTTCATCTTGGTTCTTTTGTAGTTGTTGTTTGGTTACCCTATGCGATTGGGTGCCGCAAAATTGATAGCCCGAACGAACGAATGGAAAGCACTTGTGCGTCAATTGCGAAAGACAGGTAATTAATTGTTCAAAACGCGTCGCAAAGTGGTTTTTGAGTAAATTTGTGGATTCACTATTCTGGTCCCAGTATGCAACGCAGAACATTTCTTCAACATACCGGCTTGCTGGCGGCTGCCGTCAGCGCGGCTTCTCCTACGGTTTTAGCCGCTTCTTCGGCTCCCGTGGCCAAGAACAAACTACCGAAATGGAAAGGCTTCAACCTGCTGGATTTCTTTTCACCTAACCCGGCCCAAAACCGTCCGGCTACGCAGGAGGAGTATTTCAAATGGATGCGTGACTGGGGTTTTGATTTTGTCCGGCTACCGATTGCTTACCCGGCCTATGTTAAATTTGACCGCAGCCGGAACATTACGCCCGAAGAGGTGTATCAGATTGATGAACAGGCCGTGGAGCGAATCGAAAAGCTGGTGGCGATGGCCCACAAAAACGGGTTACACGTCAGCCTGAATCTGCACCGGGCACCCGGTTATTGCGTCAATGCGGGTTTCCACGAACCGTATAATCTCTGGCGCGATCAACAAGCGCAGGACGCGTTTTATTTCCACTGGAACATGTGGGCTAAACGCTACAAGAACATGTCGCCAGAAAAAATCAGCTTCGATCTGGTGAATGAACCGAGCATGCGGGAAGACATGAACGACCAGCATTCCAGGCGCGGCCCGGTGCCGGGCGATGTGTATCGAAAAGTAGCCAAAGCCGCTGCGGAAGCCATCCGGAAAGAAAATCCGAAGCATTTGGTAATTGCCGACGGCAACAACACCGGCTCGACCATCATCCCCGAAATTACGGATCTTAACATTGGCCAAAGTTGTCGGGGTTATCATCCGGGCATTATTTCGCACTACAAAGCGCCCTGGGCCAATAAAGATCCTGAGAATTTGCCACTGCCCAAATGGCCGGGTCAGGTGGGTGATAAATACCTTAGTCGCGCGATGCTGGAAGAATTTTACAAACCCTGGATCGGGTTGGTCAACCAGGGCGTTGGCGTACACTGTGGCGAGTGCGGTTGCTGGAACAAAACACCCCACGATGTGTTTCTGGCCTGGTTTGGCGATGTACTCGATATCCTGACCAGCAACGGCATTGGGTTTGCTCTCTGGGAGTTCAGTGGTTCATTTGGTGTGTTAAATTCCGACCGCGCCGATGTGGCTTACGAAGACTGGCACGGCCATAAGCTGGACCGAAAGTTGTTGAACCTGATGGCTAAATATTGATGGGAGAGGAGCTGCCGGAAGCCGGCCTGATGCGTTCGCAGAAGCCACTGGAGATTCTTTACCAGACCGACGATCTGATTGCGGTCAATAAACCGCACGGGTTGCTGGTTCACCGCTCCATGATTGCCAGCGACGCCAGCGAATTTGCCGTGCAACTGCTGCGTGACCAGCTGGGGCAGCGGGTGTATCCCGTGCACCGGCTGGATCGCAAAACCGGCGGTGTTCTGCTGTTTGCCCTCAATGAAAGGATGAATTCACTCATGCAGCAGCAATTTGCCGAAGGGAAAGTAGCAAAAACCTACCTGGCCATTGTGCGTGGGTATACGCCCAATACCCTGGACATTGATTACCCACTCCGGCTCGACGACAAGCTGGCGGGTGCCCAAGACAGCCGATTGGATAGTTTGCAGGATGCGTTTACCAGCTTAAACACCCTCCGGCGCACCGAAATCCCGTTGCCGTTCGGAAAACACCCCACGTCCCGGTATTCACTCGTGGAGTTGGCCCCAACGACGGGTCGGTTTCATCAGCTTCGGAAGCATATGGCGCACATTCTCCACCCAATCATTGGCGACCGGCCCCACGGCTGTAACAAGCAAAACCGGTTGTTTAAGGAGTATTTTGGGATGGATACGATGCTGTTGCACGCGCATCAAGTCTGGTTCCGGCATCCGTTGACCAACGACGAAATTGGTATTATAGCACCCTGGCAGGCTGAATTCAGTCGGATGCTGACGGTTTTGTTCGGATCAGAAAAATTGCACGAAGCTCTTTCTTACCACGGATGAATATTGCGGTTTTAGGCGCAACGGGTCTAATCGGAAAACCCGTTACGGAGCAACTCATTGCCGCCGGCTACACCGTCACCCTATTGGCCCGTAACCCCGCTAAGGCGAAAGCCGTTTTTCCTTCGGTTCGGGTGGTCAGGGCGGATTTACGGAATCCGGAAAGCCTGCGGGCCGGATTGCATAACCAGCAGGCGGTTTACCTGAATCTCTCGGTTCGACCGAACGAAAAGCCGGATGAATTTCACACCGAAACCGATGGGTTGAAAATCCTGTTGGCTGAAGCCCGTCAGGCCGGAATCCAGCGAATTGGTTATCTGTCGTCGCTGGTGATGCGCTACCAGGGCATGAATGGTTTTCATTGGTGGGTGTTTGCGGTAAAGCACGAAGCCGTGCGGCTGCTGAAAGAATCCGGCATTCCGTCTACGATCTTTTATCCGTCGACGTTCATGGAAAGCTTTTCGATGCAGACGCAGGGGCCAGTATTGCCGTTGGCCGGTACGTCTGTTGCACCCATGTGGTTCGTGGCGGGTCAGGACTACGGTCGGCAAGTGGCGCGGGCGTTGCAACTGCCCGGCAATCAAAACCGCGACTATGTGATTCAGGGCCCGGAAGCTCATACTTACGAAGCCGGAGCGAAGCTGTTTGCTGGTCAATATCCCAAACGAAAGTTGGTGATCGTCAAAGCGCCCCTGGGTGTTCTGAAATTTCTGGGCCGCTTTAGCCAGACGGTTCATTACGGTGCCCACATTATCGAAGCGTTGAACAACTATCCCGAACGCTTTGAAGCTGGGCAGACCTGGACGGAATTGGGAAAACCGGCTTTGACGATTGTGGATTACGCCCACCAGGCCCCCTGAACGAAGCGTTGAAGGTTAAAAGTTAAAAAAGCCGCACGGATTACGCTTTCGCACGGCTCTTCAAACAGGCCCTTTCCTCGATTCAGGACAGCTTGCTGGAAGGGAAAAAGATGGTTTGATCGCGCAGGAAAGCCGAAATCCAGATGAGCGCCATCGGCAGAAAGGCATTAAAGGGCGTGCCGTGGGAAAGTTCTGTCGCCAGGGCACCCGCGAAATAGCAGGATAGGAGAATAAAACCCAGTTTCATAGTTTTAGGGTAAAGATACAGCAGAGCGAAACTGATCTCCATCATTCCTAGTCCCTTGAGGTAAGGCGCTATGCCCATTTTAGTCATGTTGGCCATCATCTCCGGCGATTGGGGCAGAAACTTCATAATACCACTGAAGATGGTCATACCGGCGGCTAACACCGTAAAAAGGATGGTTGCAATTCGTTTAATTTGAGGATTCATCGCAGTAATTTTGTTTGATAGGTTCACAATTGGGCCCGTGTAGCACCCGGTCTGATCTGTAATTTGAATACAATCCCGGCGCTCGCCAGTGATTTACTGCGACAAAATTATGTATATTTGCTTTCCATAATATAGCAGTTACCCAAAGGTAACCATATGATTTTTTACGATGAAACAGCGACCTCATTCGGATTGCCAGGCCAGGCTACTGCCTATTCGGGATGCCCTGGAGCTAATCAGCGGGAAGTGGAAACTCCAGGTTATTATTTCGATATCCGCCGGAAATCAGCGATTTCGGGAAATCGAGCGGAGCATTCCTGGGATCACCTCCAAAGTATTGGCCAAAGAATTAAAGGATCTGGAAGAAAATCAGCTCATCAAACGAACCGTACACGATACAACGCCGGTGACGGTTTTGTATACGGCGGAGCCTTATGCCTGTTCGCTGGATAACGTCATCACGGCTTTGCACGACTGGGGGCTGGGTCACCGGAAGAAGATCATCCAGCATGAAACCAGGGAATTGCCGGTGGAAGAATAATCGTTTTACCGGATTTGAATCCATCAAAATGAAAAATGGCCCGTAATGGGCCATTCGTTTGTTGGAGTTATTCAAAGATCTTGAACCGTTCGTGGGCCTGCCGTTCCAGGTTCTCGCGGTGGTCGGGGTGGGCGATGTCAATGAGGGCCCGGGCCCGTTGGCGGAGATTCTTGCCGTAGAGGTACGCAACGCCATACTCCGTCACGATGTAATGGACGTGGGCGCGGGTAGTGGTTACGCCGGCTCCCTCTTTTAGGAACGGTACAATTTTACTGTCGCCGTATTTGGTTACCGATGGCAGCGCAATGATCGGTTTTCCGCCTTCCGAGAGCGATGCGCCCCGCACAAAATCCATTTGCCCGCCCACACCAGAATACTGGTAGGTTCCGATGGTGTCGGCGCAGACTTGTCCGGTCAGGTCCACTTCGATGGCGCTATTGATGGCCGTTACCTTCGGATTGCGCCGGATGATGGCCGTATCGTTGGTGTAGGTGACCTCCTTCATCACGACGCTGGGGTTATCGTTGATAAAGTCGTACAGCCGTCGGGTACCCATCGCAAAGCACGAAACCAGTTTATACGGAATCGCTTTCTTGTTTTCATTGGTAATGACACCCCGCTCCACCAGATCAATCACGCCATCGGAAAACATTTCGGTATGAATGCCCAGCTTCTGGTGGTGAACCAGTTCCGCCAGCACGGCGTTCGGAATACCGCCAATGCCCATTTGTAAGGTCGCCCCGTCTTCAACCAGTTCGGCCACATAGCGGCCAATTTTCTGTTCCGTAACCGTTGCGGTTTTTAACGCCATTTCGTACAACGGATCCTCGCATTCGATGGCTGCGTGCAGGGTGCTGACGTGGATAATGCCGTCGCCGTGCGTGCGCGGTACATTCGGATTGATTTGCGCAATCACGTATTTGGCCGTTTTGACGGCACTCAAGGAGATATCCACCGACGGCCCCAGCGAGCAAAAACCATGTTGGTCAGGTGGTGAAACCTGAATCAGGGCCACGTCCAGTGGCAGGATATGGCGTTGGAAAAGCAACGGTATTTCACTCAGAAAAATCGGGACGTAATCGGCAATTCCGGCGTTGACCTGTTTGCGCATATTCGCGCCGATAAAGAAGGCATTGGGGTTAAAATGAGGGGCATATTGTTCTTCGCAATACGGCAGATGACCTTCCGTATGCATATGACATACTTCAATATTGCGCAGATCGGCACTGACGGCGCGCTCCACCATCGCGGCAATGAGCCGGTGGGGAGTTTGAGCGACGCTATGGATAAAAACACGGTTGCCGGATTGAATAACCTGCACGGCCTGCTCCGGACTAACAATAGGAACTAAATTGCTCATAACGCGGAAAATCGATGGATGCGGACGAAATAGGATTTTATTTCGGGCAAAATTACGGGCAAAAAGGGTTGGATGAGGTGAGGAAAGTCAGCTCATAACCGAAATCTTATTCTGGGAAATCCGTAATTAAACACCAGTGAACGGCAAGTTGATAAATAATGACCAGAAAATCATATAAAATGCCGAATTCTCTTGTCGCCTGATTACGGCCATTGATCCCTTCAATCCGGGTTTTTGTCCGGTCGCTGGCGGGTGTATGACGACGAAAAGGCACTGGCCGCATATTTGTAACGCGCAGTCAAGCCAATCCCGTTGAGTTGGCAAACTTGACCGGGGGCTACCCAAACCGCCGGGGCACAATGACTGATGAAAAGAAAACGAAGCAAATTCCTTGGTTGAGCTGGGCTCCTGCTGGCTCATTTAACCAAACATTGCCTTACTGACAAGGTTATAAAACCGGCGATCCGGACGGACCGCCAGTTTTAATGTTAATTCAAACTACTTCATCGTTATGCAGAATTTGCCTTTTTCACGCCGGAGTTTCATGCGCCAGGTCGGAATGGCGTCATTGGCCGTGCCGGGAATTGTTTCGTTGGCAGGATTACAAGCTTGTGGCGGAGGAGAAAACAAGTCGTCTGAAAAAGAAGAATCGGCGGCTAAGGAAAGCGCCGGCAACCGCAAACTGGGTATCGCCCTGGTGGGTTTGGGGAAATACAGTGAAGGAGAACTGGCCCCGGCGCTGGAAAAAACCAGTTTTTGTCGGTTGGCGGGCATTGTCACGGGTACGCCCGAAAAAGCCGATAAGTGGAAGAAGAAATACGACATACCCGATAAGAACGTCTACGATTATCAAACCTTCGACCAGATTGCCGACAATCCGGAGATCGACATCGTGTATGTGGTGTTGCCGAATTCAATGCATGCCGAGTATGTCATCCGGGCGGCTAAGGCCGGTAAGCACGTCATTTGCGAAAAACCAATGGCCACCAACGCCGAGGATGCGCAAAAAATGATTGATGCCTGTAAAGCCGCCGGGAAGATGCTGTCGATAGGATACCGGCTGCACTTTGAGCCTCACAACCTGGAGATGATGCGCCTGGGGCAACAGAACGTTTACGGACCGGTCAAGAAAATCTATGCCCAGAATGGACAGGTGCAGAGCAATGATACGCCCTGGCGCCTGGACCGCAAGCTGGGGGGCGGTGGGCCACTGCCGGATGTGGGCATTTATGCGCTTCAGGGGGCCATCTACACCAAAGGTGAGATTCCAATTTCGGTCACCGCCAAATTTCATCCCGTGACCGACAAAGAGAAATTCAAGAATGTGGAAGAAGGCATGGATTTTCAGTTGCAGTTTGCCGATGGAACCGTGGCCGAATGCAAAACCAGTTATAACGAT
Organism: Larkinella harenae; assembly: GCF_054780515.1. Classification (NCBI taxonomy): domain Bacteria; kingdom Pseudomonadati; phylum Bacteroidota; class Cytophagia; order Cytophagales; family Spirosomataceae; genus Larkinella; species Larkinella harenae. The sequence goes on from NZ_BAAGWE010000001.1 coordinate 2,717,303, forward strand.
AAGTACAGCCTCTTGCGGGCCGAGACGGACCAGAGCTGGTTTGAACTGTCACCCGCTTACGCTTATTCAGGGCTGGAAGGCAAAACCAAGGAAGGAAAAATGGACGTAGAAAACGTGCCCCAGCAAACCCGGCAGATGGATGCTTTTGCGGATTGCATTCTGAATAATAAAAAGACGACGGTTCCGGGTGAGATGGGCCTGCGGGATGTGCAGTTGATCGAAGCGATTTATCGGGCGGCTGAAACGGGCCAGAAAGTATCGACTAAAGACGTGAAGCAGGTGCTGGACCCTACGCCAAAACAGCATGCATAAATCCGGGTGAACGATGAGTGGTTGTGTGTGGGCACTCATCGTTCATGCCATTCAGGGGGATGTATTCAAAACCGTCAGCAGGAGAAGGCGCGTCTCCGGAACTGGTTGGTTGAGTAAAAATGACCAGTGCCGCAAAGCAAATGCTCAAAATGGTTCGAACGTAATCAGGAGAAAGCCGTATACCCTCGCATCATTCATTGGCGGGGCTATTGCTCAGATTGTTGCAAGAAAGAGCCGGTATGGTGTAGTAATAAAGCCAAGTGGTGGAAAAACATCAACCATTTACTCATTAGAATACGTAACATATGTTCCGATACGCTTAACTTGCGCAAGTAAAATTGGCGAGGTAATGAGGAAAATTTTACTTCTTCTTTTTTGGGGGATGAGCGGTTGGGCGATGGCCCAGCAGAGCAAACGGGATAGCTTAGAGGCATTGCTGAAGAATAGCAGGCCGGATACCAATCGGGTTAAACTGCTGATAGAAACCGCAAGCGTATATTGGAGCAGTAACCCGCCAAAAGTAAAGGAGTATGCTGAGAAAGCCAGACAGCTTTCCGAAAAGTTACAGTATCCGGTTGGGGTAGGACGCAGCTACGGCAACCTGGGAATTTACTACTGGGTGCAGGGCCAGTATCAGCAGGCAATTGAGTCGATTAAAATAGGTTTACCATATCTTGAACAGGAGAACCACGTACAAGGTATCGCTTCGGCCTACCACAACTTGGGCATTAATTACGCTGCGTTAGGCGATTTTTCACAGGCCATTGATTACTATTTCAGAGCGCTGAAATTTTACGAGAAAATGGGGAAGGCGGCCGAGGCAAATGCAGCGGGCACGTACAATAGCATTGGGGTTATTTTCGAGCACCAGCAGAAGTACGATCAGGCCTTGCGCTACTATTGGCAATCGTACCATAAAAATGCCGGTATTGATCCCCGGAGTCAGGCTGGGGTGTTGATCAATATCGGAACTATTCACCAGCTCAAGGGTGATTTGCCCAAATCCATTGCTTATCTGAATCAGTCCAGGAGCCGCTTTCAAACGCTCAAAGAACCGATCGGAATCGCGATGAGCAGCAACCATCTGGGCGATGTTTACCTGAAAATGAAGCAGCCCGCCCGGGCCGAAAGCTATTTCCGGCAGGCACTGCAACTGGCTGAACGTGAAAAATATCCATCGAGCATTTTGACGAGTCTGCTGGGATTGGGGAAGGTACAATCTGAAACGGGACACAGTGCCCAAAGTCTCAATTTTTTTGGCAAAGCCGTTCAGTTGGCCGAGCAACTCCATCAGAAGGAAGAACGGCTGCTGGCGTACAAGGGGCTGGCAACGGCGTATGCCGCCACGGGCAATTACCTGAAAGCGTACGGATTTCAATCGAAATGGGCGGCCCTGAACGATTCGGTATTTAATGAAGAAAGTACGAAGAAAATAGCCCGCGTGCAGGCTGAATACCAGACCGAAAAAAAACAGGCTGAAATCGAATTGCTGCAAAAAAAACAGGAAGTTTCGGAGTTGTGGCGCAATGCGATTGGCACGGGCCTGCTGTTTACCCTGGTTGTTGGGGCATTGGTGGTAAGCCGACAGCGGTTAAAAATTCAGAAAAATCAGGCCCTGCTGGCACAGAGCCAGGAAGTGGCCGCGAAAAATGAACAACTGCAAAACCAGACCCAGCAACTGGAACAACAGGCTGGCACGCTGACGATTCAGGCCCGGCAATTGCAGGAGATGGATGAGGTGAAATCCCGCTTTTTTGCCAATATCTCGCACGAATTTCGCACCCCGTTGACGCTCATTATCGGAACGTTGGCCGACAAAATGCGTGCGCTGACGGATGAAACCAATATCCTCTTTCACTGGAGCGAAGTAACGGTTATGCACCGGAATGCCCAGCGGTTGCTGCAATTGATCAATCAGTTGCTCGACTTGTCGAAGATTGAATCCGGCAACATGGAGCTTGCTCTCCGGCCCGGGTCGATCAATCAGTTGCTGGCGGTAACCACAGCTTCGTTTTCGTCAATGGCCGGGCAACGCCACGTGCAGTATATCGTCCGGATTGCACCCGAGCCGCTTTCGTTGCGCTACCACGCCGATCAACTGGAAAAAGTTATCACCAACCTGTTATCCAACGCCTTCAAGTTTACGCCCAGCGGAGGTGTGGTTCGTCTTCTGGCCCAGCAGGTTATGCGGGATGAAAAACCGTACGTGCAGATCGCGATAGAAGATACCGGCGTGGGCATCGCTCCGGAGCAGATTGATCGGGTTTTTGAACGGTTTTACCAGGGAAGTTCGTCGCTGATCGGCGATCAGCCCGGAACCGGCATTGGGTTGTCGCTGGTCAAAGAAATTGTTCAACTGCACGGTGGAACCGTTCGGGTGGAAACTAACGACGAGCCCGGCAGCCGGTTTGTGGTGGAGCTGCCGTTTGAAGCGATGACGGAACCGGATGACGAGGCTGTTGTACCAAAGCGGGAGTTCGTTGAGACGGGAGCATTGACCATGCGGCCTGCCCTGGAAAGATCGGAAACGCTGGTGGAAGGCGAAGCAAACCGGCCAACGCTGCTGATTGTGGAAGATAACGAAGACTTGCGAATGTTTATCGGTAACCAGCTCCGCAAACATTACCGGATTCTGGAGTGCGAAAATGGGGCTCGTGGATTGGAGGTCGCCATTGAAAATACGCCGGATTTGCTGATTACTGACTGGATGATGCCCGAAATGGACGGAGTTGAGCTGTGTCGTCGGATCAAAACCGATGAGCGTACCAGCCACATCCCGATTATTATGCTGACGGCACTGGCAACGCAGGACAACAAGCTGACGGGGCTGGAAACGGGAGCCGACGATTACCTCACCAAACCGTTCGATTCGCGGGAACTGCTGGTGCGGGTGCAGAATCTGATCGAAACCCGTCGAAAACTCCGCGAGCGGTTTGGCCGCGAATTGCGGATCGAACCCACCGACATGGCCGTCACATCCGCTGACGAGAAATTCCTGAAGCGTGTCCTGAAGATTGTGGAAGACAATATGGGTAATTCCGAATTTGGGGCCGAAGACTTTGGGCGTGAAGCTGGGTTTAGCCGGATGCAATTGCACCGCAAACTGACGGCCCTAACGGGCCAGTCGGCGGGGGATTTCCTCCGCGTCATGCGCCTGAAACGGGCCGCCCAGTTGCTGGAGGGTCAGGCGGCTTCGGTCTCAGAAATCGCCTACGAAGTGGGTTTCAACTCCCTTTCTTATTTTTCCAAAACGTTTCGTGAGCAATTTGGCGTATCGCCGAACGAATACGCCAATCGCTCCAATGCCTCGGTATCGCCGTTAGGGCAGCAGCCGACCTAACAGCTTGTTGCTCTTTTTCCAGGTTATGATTCCACCCGGTCTACGACCTGGACGCGTTCGATGGCTGGTCCTCGTTTAGACAGGATCGTTATTTCGTAATCGTGAAGAAAAATAGTCTCGCCAACATCGGGCAAACGACCGAAGGCATTGAGTAGCAAACCGGCCAACGTTTCGTAATCGCCCGCTTTCTGTAACTCGCGCGGGAGAAAATCATTGATTTCGTCGAGCGAATAGGTGGCCTGAACGGTGTATGTACCGGGGGCGGTTTCCTCCACAGCGGGTAGTTCTTCGTCGGATTCATCCTGAATTTCGCCCACCAGTTCCTCCAGAATATCTTCCATCGTAATCAGGCCTTCGGTACCGCCGTATTCATTGACGACGATGGCCATTTGTTTGCGTTGCCGCTGAAAATCCTTCAATAGCGGGCGAATTCGCCGGGTTTCGGGCACAAACATCACCGGTTTGATGAATTGCCGAATGTCGACATCGGGCGATTGATGCAGCGCGATCAGCAGTTCTTTCAGGTGAATCACACCCAGGATGTTATCAAAATCATCCTGGTAACAGGGCACCCGCGAATACCGTTCCTGCAACAGGCTGTAGAGTTTGTTTTCGTTAAAATTGTCGATTTCAATACCAAACATCTGGGTGCGGGGCACCATGATCTGCCGAACGGTTTTTTCCGAAAACTCGAAAGCGCGTTCCACCAGCGTCAGATCGGCGGAGTCGTTGCTGTCTTCGATATGGCCCTCTTCGGTGCTCTGGTGTACGAGGTATTTCAACTCGTCGGCGCTGTGTACTTCGCTGCTGTGGACGGCATCAATGCCAAATCCGCGCAGCAGCATGGCCGCAATGTTGTTTAGTACCCAGATGAAGGGGCGAAAGATGAAATAGAAACCCTGCAAGGGATACGCGATGAGCAGGGTCGTTGTTTCCGAGCGTTGAATGGCGAGTGATTTGGGCGCCAGCTCTCCAAACACAATGTGGAGAACCGTAATCAAGGTAAAGGCAATGGGCAATGAAATCTGGTGGGTGGTTTCTTCACTCAATTGCAGGTTGAACAAATCGAACAACGCCGACAACATGGAGGCAACGACAGGCTCGCCGATCCAGCCCAGGCCCAGGCTGGCCAGCGTAATGCCCAATTGGGTTGCCGCCAGATAACCATCCAGTTGGGAGACAATCTGGACCGCCAGCCGGGCGGCTGCGTTGCCCGACTGCGCTTTCAATTCGAGCTGCGAAGCCCGTACTTTAACAATGGCAAATTCAGCCGCGACAAAAAAACCGTTCAGTGCGACCAACAACAGGGTAATCAGAAAATTTACTAGCATGACAAGGAAATAAAAACCGTTGTGCAATCGCAGTCTTCACATACTGCCAATGGGGCGTAGTGAGCTAAATACGCTGCGATCAACAAACCGTTGATTTCAGAATGTACCGATAAGAAATGACGATGGTGTCAGAAATGAGGAATCAAAAGTCATTTCAGGCAGGTTGGCCTGAATAAGCAGGCAGGAGTTCGGGGGGAAGCGCAATCACCTCGGTCGCTTTGGAAAGCAATCGAATGGGGCGCATGGCAATAAAAAGAAGGGCATAGCCCACCAGCCACCTGATTGGGTACAGGATGGAGAGTGAAGAAAGCATCCAGTTGAAAAAGGGTTTGGGCAGGTGGCTATTCTCGTCGGGGTCCGCGTGTTCCGGAATGATATTGGAAAACCCCAGCCATTCTTCCAGAACCAGTTCGCCGACGCTTTCCATTTCGTTGAACGACTCATCTTCAGCATATTGGCCGTACATATCGAGCCGAACATCGTCGGGCGCATCAATACTCAAATTGATAACGTGAAATGCCATTAGCAGGCAAAGCAGCCGGTGCAAAAAGGGCATCATTCCACGGTTAGACTCCATTAACTCGTTTCTCAGGTTGTTAGACCAAATATAACCCGATTTGCGGAAAACATGTTTCAGCTTGGCCATTACCGCACAAGTTGCTATTTTAAGTCAATTTTTTGCTGGTATAGTTTAAACTCTGTTCCTCTGAACGCATGAAAAAGCACTGGATTTTATGGATCATTCTTGGAATGGCGATCCCGGCAAAGGCGCAAAGTTCGGAGGCCAGCCGTTTTGTCCAATATACGCTCCGAAATTTTGACAAGTTCATCTTTACAAAACTCGATGATCATTGGATTAAGCATATAGCGCTGGCGTTGGAAGCCGATACACTGCGTTCGGAAGAACAGCGTTTTCTTTACCACGAACCGGAGCGAATCCTGATTTTAAGTGAATCGGAACGGAAATATGTTCTCAGAGAGTTGCGCAAAAGCCGGACTGTGCAAGACTAAAGTCAATTGCTGGAATCGGGAACGGTTTTTGCCGTTGATAGCACAAGTGGTAAAATTTACCACAACAAGGGACGAACCCGACCGAAACTTGCCGGAATCAATGACGAATCCTGGTGCGGTTTTTCGATTCCCATTTTTATCCGGGATAATACCCTGTGCATTTTTACAGTGACACAGGCCGACAGGGGCGCCTGGCTGTTTACCGAAAAACAAGCGATGCCGCCTGGCTCCCCTGGTTGATTGTCTTTACCTGGATCAGTTGAGCCAGACAATGGGGAGGGCCGGACGGCATCGTCGGAACAAAAAGGTGCTCTAAAATTCCCAGCGGTAACTCGCAATCGGAATCAGGCCCAACTGGTACTTCTGAATAACCTTGCCCTGGAATGCATCGAAGTAACTATAGGCGGCATTTTGCGCACCGGTCAGGTTTTGCAGGTCGAGAGCGAGGGTTCGGCTGTAGCGGGCTTTGCTTTTCTTCCAGTATATACGCAGGTCGGTGCGGAAATAGGCGGGAAGCTGGACCGTGTACTCGTTGCTGCCGTACACCGTGGTGTTGCGCTGCCGGGATTGATCCACATCGATAGGCCGGTCGCGGAAACCGCCCGCGTAGGTCAATCGGCCGTTGATTCCCCAGGTTCGGCTGCGGTTTTCGCGGCTGCGGCTCCATTCTTTTCCGGCGGTCAGGTTGCTGCTAAACTTGCCATTGAACCGCGTGTCACGCCAGATTCCGTCCTGAACCTGATACTGGGAGTTGTAAACCGAACCGGATGCAAGCAGGTAAAAGCTTTTGGACAAATATTTCTGGTAGGTCAGTTCGATGCCCCGGTTGCGGCCTTTTCCGGCGTTGACCAGTCGTTCGCTGACGTAGGCTTCCATGACGTTCAGCGCCGAGAACGTATTCCCGATGATTGGGCTGATCGGTACATCAAATAACAGCTGAGAATAAGCTTCAATTTTCGCGTAGCTGTCCGGGCCAAACTGGTGCGTGTAGCCCAGTGCGAGGTGATGCGCCTTCGTAAAGCCCAGCGATTTGTTGTCGTAAGTAGCTCCTCCCGGCACAATTTGTCCCAGATTGTTAGACAGATATACTTGCGGCAGTTGTTGCTGGCTATGCAAACCGTACGCCATCGTTATGGCTTTTCCGGGCAGCAATTCCCATCGGACCGAAGCGCGTGGCTCCAGCGATTGGCTATTGTTGTAGGTGAAGCTATTGTAAAACAAGCCAGCGTTAATGGTCAGATTGTCAATAGGTAACCACTGGTAGTTGACATAAGGTTGAATCATCCAGCCTTGAAGAGAACCTTTGAAAAGGACACCGTTCCGGACACTCGTCGAGAAGGGGTTGGTGTCCCTGCGAATATCCACCCAATTGGCTGCATGAGTCAGGTAAAGACCAGCCTTAACGCTGTTTCGTGCATTAATCCGGTAGTTTAGCGATGTGGTAAGAGTGGTCCGGGAGCCCGTTTGGTCGTCTTTCTCATAATTGGATGGAAAGCGATCATCGCCTGGGAATCCCTGATCCCGACCACTGTTGTTGGCCGACAGCACCAGCGCTGTTTTCCACAGCAGCCGATTGCCCAATGGCTGGGTCAACGTCAGCCCACCGGCGGCCATTGCGGTTGTAAAGGAAATGGTATTGCGGTCTTTGTCTTCGACTTGTTCGTCGGTGGCTTTGGCGATAAAGTCATTGCTGCTATTGCCCGCAAGACCAAAAACCGTAAACCGGCCTCCTTTGCGGGTCGGAAAATTCAGGTTGAACGATAAATCCTGAAACCGGATGTCTTCTCCGCCAAAGGTGACGCCCATCGCGGCCAGCAAACCCGTAAAGGAATAGCGGTAATTAACAAGGTAAGAAGATCCTTTCTGCTTCGAAATCGGCCCTTCGGCGGCCAGGTCCAGACCGATCAAACCCGCCTGAGCAACAAACTCATGGCGCTCGTTGTTGCCCGCTCGCAGGCTCATGTCCATCACCCCGCCAACGGTGTTTCCGTATTCGGGCGTAAAGGCCCCGGTCAGAAAACGGGTTGTGCCGAGCAACTGAGCACTTAACATGGTGACGCCCCCACCGCCCGCCGTGGGTCGGTCGCCGATGGTTCCGGCGTTGCTCTGATGGTTGGGATTCACGATCTCAACCCCTTCCAGCCGCCAGATCAGGCTGTTGGGTGAGTTACCGCGAATCGAAATATTGTTTGTGCCGTCGTAAGCGTTGACCACACCGGCGTAAGCCGTTGCCAGCCGGGCCGGATCAAGGTAAGTTGCCGGAAACCGCAACACCTGCTCGGTTGTGATGTATTCGGCGCTGAGCGTCCGGTCGGTGCGGGTACCAATGGCGGTGGCTTCGCCCAGTTGCTGTACACCCGGCTGTAGCTGAATTTCGAGTACCTGCTCTTTGCCGGATTCCACCAGTACTTCGTTGATGATCGTGGATTCGTAGCCGATAAACGAAACGCTAAGTTGCTGGCGTCCAACCGGTACGTTACGTAGCCGAAAATGCCCTTGTTCGTCCGTAATCGCGCCCGAATTGGCTGCTGTCGAGTTTTGCAATTGAACGGAAGCGCCCACCAGCGGTCGTCCCTGACTGGCATCCATGACGGTTCCGCGGATGGTTTGGGTGGGGGTTTGGGCCAGTGCGGCCAAGGCCAGTAGCCAGCAACAACAGAAGATTAGGGATTTGGAAAATAAAGCTGTCTTCATCTGATCATTTACGAAACGAAACCGTAAAAATACAACCACAAATAACCAATTCGAGTAACATTCCGTTGTTCTGACAAAAATCATTTTTGGATGACAACGTTGGATGCGACCCAGAAGACGGTTTTGGTGCATGAACTGCTCAATCAGCACTACGGGATTCAGGAAATTTATGCCCGGCTGGACCCGATGCACGAACTGATTGCCACGGTTTTGTCGCACCGGACCACGCACGCCAACGAGGTAACGGCTTTCCGGCGGATGCGGGAGCGGTTTGGTACCTGGGAAGCCATTCGGGATGCTCCCGTGGCAGAATTGACCGAAGCCATCCAGACCGCGAATTACCCAGAAGTCAAAGCGCCCTACATCAAGCAAATTCTAACCCGTATCATTGCTGAACGCGGGGAAGCCAATATTGATTTCCTGTGGGAGCTAAGCACCGAAGAGGCCTTGGCCTGGTTGACGGCGCTGCCCGGTGTTGGCCCCAAAACGTCGACTTTGTTACTGCTGTTTAATTTTCAGAAACCGGTGTTGCCCGTCGATACGCACGTGCACCGCGTGACGCAGCGGCTGGGCATTATCGGTCCCAAGGTGAGCGCCGACAAGGCCCACGCCATTTTGCTGGCGTATCTGCCGCAGGATGCCAAAGTCCTTTTCAATTTTCACAAGCATTTCTACTGGCACGGCCAGCGGGTTTGCACCTGGAGTTATCCCAAATGCGATCAATGCGTACTGAAAGACTACTGCGATTACTACGCCGAACGGCGGTCAGGGCGGGGAGCTGAAACACGGGGGTAGGTATTATTAAAACGCGATTAGGCCGTTTTTTTGCCGATGTTACAGCAGTGATAGAGGATGTTACAGCAGCGTTAGCCCGGACCGTGGCGGGGTATCTACCTTTGTTGAGTCGATCCGCGAATCGATGATGCCACATAACAACAAATACCGTCATGATTTCTAAACCAACTACCACGATGCCAACCGTTGCTTCTTTTTCCTGGGGGCTGTTTTTGTTCAGCATTCTGTCTTTTTTCTGTCTGCTGTTGTTTAAGTACGAAACCAGTCGGAAAATGAAGCGGAAATTGCGCCGGATTTTGTGCGCAACGCCAAACCGTTCGGCGGGGATTCCGGTTTATGAACCGAAGGCTGGGCAGCCGCTTTACCGACCCGTTTTTTTGCCTTTCCAGAGCCGGATTCCGGTAATCGTAAATGGCAACTGAAATTTGGGATTTAAGCTCTATCTTGCCTTCGTTTTTTGACTGTGCCGCAGTACCTGAAACCTGAAATGAGCAACGTAGAGTATTTTCTGATTGGATACGCCATTCTGATTACCGTCATTTCTTTTATACACCTCCTCCGGGTCGACTACTGGTGGATTCGGATCTGGGATTTTCCGCACCTGCAACTTACGGTTCTGGCGGGCCTTGGCCTGGTGGGGTGGCTGACCCTGAGCCGAAGTACGGAGTGGCCGATGCTGGCGGCCATGCTGGGGTTGCTGGCGGCTTTGGTGTACGAAAGCTGGCTGATTTACCCATTTTCTCCGCTGCACCGTAAGCAGGTGAAGTTCGCCGGAAAAGGACCTGGTAAAAATAACCTGGACGACAACACCATTCAGATTCTGAACGCCAATGTGTTCATGGACAATACCCAATGCCCGGACGTTCTAAAATTGGTGCAAAAGCACAAACCGGATGTGGTGCTGGTGCTGGAAGCCAATCAACGCTGGAAAGAAGCCCTGAAAACGTTGGAATCCGATTTTCCGCACCAGATTCTTCATCCGCTCGAAAACACCTACGGGTTGCTTTTTTATTCGCGCTTTCCGATTCGTCACCACGAAATACGGTTTCTGGTTGAAGACGATATTCCGTCCATTTATGTACAACTGGAATTGCGATCGGGGCAGCGCGTGCATTTTTACGGAATCCACCCGATGCCGCCCAGCCCAACCGAACATTACCGTTCAACCGAACGCGACGCCGAGCTGGTGATTGTCGGAAAGGAGGTTCGGAAGCAGAAAGAGCCGGTGATTGTGGCGGGTGATCTGAACGACGTGGCCTGGTCGCACACCACGCGGCTGTTCCAACGGATCAGCGGTCTGCTTGATCCGCGAATTGGCCGGGGATTGTTCAATACCTTTCATGCCCGATATTTCTTTTTGCGCTGGCCGCTCGACCATATTTTCGTTTCGCATCATTTCAAGCTTCGGAAAATCCGCCGGTTGCCCAACTGCGGTTCCGATCATTTCCCGATTCTGGTTTCGATGGTATACGCACCGGAAGCCGTCACCCGGGACGTTCCGGAGCCGGAAAAAGACGACCTGGAAGAAGCCGCAGAAATTGTTGATCGAGCAAACGACTAACGACTTCAGGCAACTCTGGGGAGAGTTGAGCCGCGAATTTGGCGTTTCCGGTTCGATTGTTGGCGATAAGCCGTTGCGGTTTTCCTAGTTGCAGGATGTATACTCATTTTTCATTTCGGCAAATAGCGGCAGTTGCGTCTCTGGTGGTGGCCTCGTTGGTCAACCTCCCCATGCTCACCCTGGCCAATCGACCCCTCTGGCCACCCGTGCCGGGGCTGCCCGACGTTTTCTACCAATTGACCCGTTTGCTGTTTCATCTGGTATTCACGTATTTTTTTATTGAGCTGAACTGCTACGGGTTGAGTGAAAAAAAGTACCGGACGTGGAGCAACCTGTCGGGCTGGTATGGTTTCAATTTCGTTTTATTCGTAGTGATTACCGGCGTTTTTGTGGCGATGCTGCTGCCGTGGTACCCGCAGCGTCCGGTGCTGGTGATGGTAGCGACTTATTTTCGAACGTTTTTTGTTTGGGGAACGGCTTTACTAATCGCCAACTTCCTGACGGTTGTGCAGCAAAACCGGCGGTTTCAGTCCGAAAATGAGCGGTTAAAGCAGGAAAAGCTACAGGCGCAGCTGGATGGATTGCGGGCGCAATTGAATCCGCATTTTCTGTTCAATTCGCTGAATGCGCTGAGCTCGCTCATTCGGGAGGGGAGCAGCAACACCCAGCCTTACCTGAGCCGGTTGTCGCAGGTGTTGCGGTATTCGTTGCAGGTGCAGCACCGTCCGCTTGTTTCATTTGCCGAAGAAATGCAGTTTACAACCGCGTATTTGTTCTTACTAGCCATCCGTTTCGGCGATAATTTGCGGATTGAGAATGCTTTGCCTACCCAGGCCGCCTGGTTACTGCCGCCCATGTCGATGCAGTTGCTGATCGAAAATGCGGTCAAGCACAACGTTATTTCCCGCGCCAAACCGCTCACCATTCACTTGCTACCTGGTCCGGCCGGATCATATATTGAAATCCGGAATAATTACCAACCCAAAGCCGAGTTTGTTGATGGAACCGGGCTGGGGCTGTCCAACCTAGAAAGTCGATTTCAGTTACTAGGCGGGAAGTCGATCCAGATTTTCCGGTCAGAGCACGAATTTTGTGTACGTTTACCCATTATTCCGGCAACCCATGCACGTACTGATCATTGAAGACGAAGTAACGGCCGCGGCCCACCTGACAGCATTACTGCGGGAAGCTGAACCCAATCTTTCGGTGGTGGCCGTGCTCGACAGCGTGGCCGAAGGGCGCGAGCGCTGGCATAGTTTTCCTGTTCCTGATCTTATTTTCTCGGATATTCAACTGGCGGATGGCCTTTCCTTTTCGCTGCTGGAACAGGTGACGGTTTCGTGTCCGATCATCTTTACGACCGCTTACGACGAATACGCCATTCGGGCGTTTCGGCACAACAGCATTGATTATCTCCTGAAACCGATTGACCGGGAGGCCCTGGAAGCCAGCCTTCAGAAATACCGGGCGCTGACCCGGTCGGCTACTGATGGACTGATTCGGCAGATGCAGTCGATGTTGGCTCAGCGAATAGGGGAGCCCCGAACCTACCGAAACAGCTTCTTACTTCCGTTTCGAGACAAATTGCTGCCCATTAAAACGAGCGATATTGCCTATTTCGAAATTGAGGGTGGCGTGGTATCGGCGACGTTGTACACCAAAATCCGCTACCCGCTGGACCAAAAACTGGACGAGTTGGAAAGCCAACTTGATCCCGCTCGGTTTTTCCGGGCCAATCGGCAGTTTATTGTTGCGCGTCAGAGCATTCGGGAAGCTGAATATTATTTCAATGGCCGGCTGCGGTTACGGTTGCAGCCCGAACCGGCCGGATTGGTTCTCATTAGCAAGGACCGTGCTCCGCTTTTTAAAAAGTGGATGGAAGAATACTGAGGCTTCAGGTCGGGTTTTAGCCGATCGGCATTCCATTATGCCGGCTTGACTTCAGATTTTCAGCATCCCAAGCATTGGCGCTTTAGGTTTGTATCATCATCATTCATCGAGCAAGCCAATGAAAACCAGTGTTTTTAAAACCGTACTTCTGATGGCCGGTATAAGCCTGTCATCCCTTACGTTCGCCCAACAAAAAGACCTCAGAACGCCGGAAGAGCGTGCTTCATTCCAGACGGCCCGGATGACGGAAAAGCTCAAGCTATCGTCTGGACAGGAAAACACAGTGGCTAGCATCAACCTGACCTACGCGCGGCAGAATCAGGTTTTGCTCGAAACCGGTGGAAGGAATTTGCGCACGGCCCGACAACTTCAGACGCAGATGAAGAAAAAAGATGGGGAGCTAAAAACCGTACTGAATCAGGAGCAGTATCAGCAGTATCTGGCCATGAAGGAAAGCATGAAAAGCGAATTAAAAACACGGCGCAGGCAAAACTAAATGGTTGGGGCGCTTAGCCACGCTGAGTGCCCCAACCGTTTTACTACCGTCGGGTAAAACCGATGCCCATATGGTTGGAGCGGGTGGCGGATTCCCGGCCGAGGAAATCGAGCGTAACCGATTCTGTATACTTCAGATCATCGCCCCAGGGATCGGTAACCAGGAGTTTTTCGCCCGTCGGTTTGTAAACCGCCGTTATGGTGTAGCGACCGATGGGAACATCTCGTATAAAGTCGTCGTAACGCTTCTTCGTTTGCAACGTCAAGGTCTTCCCGGTCGAACCGTCAATCAGGGGGCCAACGGGCTTGAAGGTAAACTCAATTTTTTCGTTATCCAGATCCAGTTCATTGGGGTCGCGATACAGTTCAACCAATCCGCCATAGTACAAATCCAGGCTCAGGTCGGGTATGTGGCCGGTCAGTTTCCATTGAAAATTCCGCACGGGTTTTTCGTCTTCTGAGAAGCTATCCGGATTTTCGGGATCAAGCTGGATTTTATAAATCCGGTCGTTGTAGGATTTCAGAATGTATCCTTTGGCCAGCCATTGGCCGAGGTTTTTTACCAACTGAATTTTATAAGACCCATCGGCTCCGGTGCTGATCTCAGCGCCCCGATCTTTGATTACCGTATTTTCGGTAAATATCGTAGCCCGGGGTAGCGGCTTTCCCTGCGGGTCAGTAACGTGGCCCGTTAGATAACCCGACTGACCCTTGGTGCCGGTTCCGGAGTCGGGTGGCGTCGTACCGGGTTCGGGTGATTCAGATTTACAAGAGGTTAAGGATGCAAGTGTCCCCAGCAAAAAGAGGGTAGTTCCAAGCAGTGCTTGAAAGGTTTTTCGTGCGTTCATCGTAGTCGTGTTGTTCTTGGTAATGCTCAAAGGTAAGCGCAGTAGCCCGCACGATTCAAGCTACAGCGGTATAGGATGCGGCAACCTTCGACTGAATTGTGAAAAAAACGACCTGATTTGAGGGGAAAAACCAGACCCGGGGTAGCTGACCCAGCCCTAGAAGGAGAACGGCGTTGTATATACGATACTTCAATTGGGAATCGGCCTTACCGAATCAGGAAAGAGCGGCCTGAGATGTGATCCGACTATTTACAAGAAAATTATTTGAGGTACGGCTGGCTTTTCGCCTACGGGCGTGCATTGACAACCGTACCTCAGAGCGGTGTTTAATCCAGCTTTGTATAGATGCGCTGAATCGCCTGTTCAATTTTCTGCCAGCCTTCATCCGATTGCAGGTCAATCTGCATAAATAGACTTTGGTTGGCCGCCATCAGAATGAGCATCGTTATCCCCGAAACCAGAATGGCGGTCACGGCGTTGAGGTCTTCTTGTTCCGTGGCAAAGAACTCGGTCATAATTTGCTGGTACGATTCATTGCGCGCCAGGGCAAGCTGCTGGCTGAAAAACAAACCGGGATTGCTGATTTCCCACTTCAACATTTCCTGGGCGGACGTCCGCGAGCGGAGTTCACGCAGCAGCCCGGTCAGGTACTTGATGCGGTTTTGCTGGGGAGATTCCGGGTCCGGCGTAGCTTGATTTTCCAGAAACTTTTTATTGTAATCGGTCAGGAAGCTCCCTTCGTGCAAAAACTGCTGCATCAACCCTTCCCACCCGCCGAAATACCGATAAATAAGCACTTTGTTAACACCGGCTTTTTCGGCTACTGCATTAATTCCCACTCGATTGGTACCTCGCTCAGAAATGACTTCACCGACAGCCTGAAGGATGCGGGCCATCGTTTGGGTTCGACTCCTTTTTCGGACTTCTAACATTGATTATAAATAATAACCGCCGGGACCAGAACGGACCGGCTCTGGTTTACGTGAATTGACCTGAAGAGAATCGCTTCTCTGACCAAAATTACCGAGAACTTGGCGAAAAAGGATTCATATGACGAATTATCATTTGTGAAATAAGCAGAAAAACTAGAAAACGGTTCGCCTGATACGTTACTCACCGTTCCGGAAAAAGATCAAGTTGCCGAACTAAATCCCGGATGGCTTCGCGCAGCTGAAATCGGGTGAGGGTGACATCCAGTAAACAGGGGAATTCGGGGTAGGGGTGCCAGGACGGTGTTAAGGCGTGATCCAGCTGAATCTGCAGGTGATATTGTTCGTTGGGCAGTGAGCTGGCTTCGACATTCAGCCCCGGTTCGGCAAAGGAAACGGTGACGTGAGGAATGGCCCGGTTCCAGAGCAGTTTGAGGCCATTGATGAGTCGTTTGATTTCCCAGGTTTGCAGGGGAGTCAGCTGGGTATGCAGTTTTTTCTGGAATTCGGTCGAAAGCTCACACTGCAGGCTGTTGCGATCCCGCCAGTTGCTGCCTTGAATGCCATATCCTTTTATGGCTAGTTCAAAAGAACCGGTAGAGTTGATTAATTTCATAACATGGAGTGGTTTAAAAATAGGGAAACATTTTGCCTATTAATCAAATATAGTATCTAGGTTGTTTTTGTCCTAACGGATAAACGGAATCTTTTTTAGGAAGCGGCCTATCTTTTCTTTTTCTTTTCTGGTATCAACGGGATGGGTCTTTCTATCTTTGCGCGATTTTGTTCAACTAAATTTGTCAGGGTGCCCGGCGCAGGGCCCGTGACAAACCCTAAACAGTCTTTGATCAAATGGCTAAAGTGCTGATTATTGGCGCCGGAGGGGTCGGCAGTGTTGTCGCCCACAAGTGTGCGCTAAATGCAGATGTTTTCACTGACATTATGCTGGCTAGCCGGACGGTTGCCAAATGTGATAAAATTGCCGCCGAGATTCGGGAAATGCACGGCGTAGACATCAAGACAGCCCAGGTCGACGCCGATATTGTGTCGGAAGTGGTCATGCTGATCAAACGGTTTCAACCGGTACTGGTGATTAATGTGGCCCTGCCGTATCAGGATTTGCCGATTATGGATGCGTGTCTGGAAACGAAAGTACATTACCTGGATACGGCCAATTACGAGCCAAAAGAAGTGGCTAAATTCGAGTATAGCTGGCAGTGGGCCTATCAGGAGCGGTTTAAAGAAGCCGGTATTATGGCGCTGCTGGGCTGCGGCTTTGATCCGGGCGCTACGCAGGTGTTCACCGCGTATGCGGCCAAGCATCAGTTTGACGAAATGCATTACCTCGACATTGTCGATTGCAACGCCGGGAACCACGGCAAAGCTTTTGCTACCAACTTCAACCCCGAAATCAACATCCGGGAAATCACCCAGCCCGGACGGTATTGGGAGAACGGCGAATGGATTGAAATTGAAGCGATGTCGATTCATAAACCGATCGAATACCCCGAAATTGGCCCCAAAGAATCTTATGTTCTTTACCACGAAGAACTGGAATCGCTGGTCAAAAATTTCCCAACGCTGAAGCGGGCCCGCTTCTGGATGACCTTTGGTCAGCAATACATTACCCACTTACAGGTTCTGGAAAACGTGGGAATGACCAGCATTCAGCCCGTCAAATTCCAGGGCATGGATATTGTTCCGCTGGAATTCCTGAAAGCCGTTTTGCCAGCTCCCGACACGCTGGGCGAAAATTATACGGGCCAGACGTCGATCGGTTGCCAGATCAAAGGCGTGAAAGATGGGCAGGAAAAAACGTATTTCATCTGGAACAATTGCGACCACGCGGAGACGTACAAGGAAGTACGCGGACAGGCTGTTAGCTACACAACGGGGGTTCCGGCCATGATCGGTGCCCTATTGATGCTGAAAGGTATCTGGATGAAACCGGGGGTCTGGAATTGTGAAGAAATGGATCCTGATCCTTTCATCGAGCAAATGAACCGGCAGGGCCTCCCGGTTCAGGAGCAAGTCAACCAACCGCTCAGCGTAGAAAATTAAGCATTACGAGTTGGCTGATGCACTCTTTTTAGCTCGCGTCAGCCAACTCGTAATGCTTAACTCCTCAGCCAGCCTCCCCGAAAACCCGCCCGCAGCAAACCCCGACGCAGGGTGGCGTTGCGCATCATCAGGTTCCAGATCATATTCGTACGGTAATTTTCCGTCATCAGCAGGATTGGCCCACTGTCAATGCCCAGGTAGTCTTGATCGAACCATTGCCCCGGGTAGGTCAGATTGAAGGCATCCTTAAAGCCGTACGTTCCGTAAATTTTTTTGCCATACCGGTATTTCATCAGCTGGAGCGCCCGAATGCTTTCTTCGGGGGTAAACGGCATGGAGCCACCGGCTGCGGTGGGGGCAATCGTACCGTCGTCGACAACCTGTGTCGCTGCGGCTCCACGGGCACGATAGGAGAAAAAACGTTGCCCATTGATTACCGTGTCTTTGGGCCCGTCGCAGGCGGTCAGTCCCCAGATATCAGCCTCATATTCCTTAAATTTTCCCGGATTGGCCACGCAATAGGCGCGGTTGGCCAAGGTAGCCCGGCGGCTGTTTTCAAAGTAATCGATTTCTGCGGTGCGCATGTACGCATCTTTAATGCTGCGGAAGTCGATCCAGATGTGTGAGTACTGGTGCCCAAATAAAGGTTCAAAATTTACGTACGAAAAACCCTGAAATTCTTTCCACGCATACGTGGACGTCCAGGCCGCCCAGGCCTCGGATTCCACCGGAAACGTGGGCGATGCGAGCGCCAGGACATATAAGATCATGGCTTCATTGTAGCCTTTCCAGTCGGATTGAATAAAACCGTGTTCGGGGTGCCAGCCCATTGCGAGCAACGGTTTTCGGGTCTGCATCCATTTCCAGTCCACGCGCCGGTAAATACGATCGGCCAGCGTCCGGATTTCTTTTTCTACAGCGGTATTTTGGTTGAAATACGATTGGCTGCTCAACATGCCGGCCAGCAGCAGGGCTGTATCAATGCTGGATAATTCGACTTGTTTATACCGGTGCCCGGTTTTCATGTCCAGGAAGTGGTAGAAAAAACCACGGTATCCAGTCGACCCTTTTTCGCTGGTCGACTGGGGGGCATTGTGAAAGAAACGGAGCGTTTTCAGGGTGCGTTCGGCGGCCTGCTGGCGGGTGATGTATCCTCTTTCGACACCGATCAGATAGGCCGTCAGGCCAAAGCCGGTGGCGGCAATGCTCGCAAAAGAGGGCGTTGGATACCGATCAGGAATCAGGCCGTGCGGATTGTTACCTAAATCCCAGAAATAGTGAAACGTTTCCCGCTGGAGTGAATCCAGAAACCGTTTTGAGGTGGCTATTCCCCGACGCTGTGCCATGGCTTGCGTCATGAGCTGACTAATAAGCAGTAGTACCAATCCGGATTGTAGTATTCGGATGCAGCGAACCAAATTGGGGATAAAGGAGCCTTCCGCGTTCATCATAGGCATTGACTAGAAACCAGCGTGTGAAATATAAGTGAAATAGCCATAGAATATACTTGCAATAACTTGTATATATAATTTTCTGATATATATTTGTTCCATACTAATTCTACACTGGCTATGACACCTGAGCAACTGAGAATGGCTTCATTGGACGACATCGTATTTGAAAACCGCAACCAACTGTATGGGGCCTACGATCTGCGTCGCCATTACAACCGAAGCGCTAACCGCGCTCTTTGGTTGGGAATTGCCCTGTTTGGAGCAGCTTTGGCAACTCCCACGCTGTACAATCGGTTCAAACCCGCTGCGGCACCGGATCAGTTTATGAAAGAAGTGACGCTGGAAGACATTAAAACGTTACCGCAGGAAGAACCGCCCGTAGTGGTGCCGCCCCCGCAGCAAGTGGCCCCGCAGGTATCGACCATTCGGAACCTGCCGGTTGAAGTGGTAACCGAAGCCCCCGACGACGTGACGGTACCAACGGTTGATGAGTTGAAGGACAAGGTGTCGAGTGACAAAACGCAGGAAGGAGATCCCAACGCCCTCGAAGCGATTGAGGCTCCCTCCGAAACCGCTGGCCCGGCGCGGGTGGAAACGGCGATTGATGTAGAACGAAAACCCGATGAAATCTTTATTGCAGTTGAACAGGATCCGCAGTTTCCGGGTGGGGCGCGTCAAATGGCTGATTTCCTTCAGAAAAATTTACGCTATCCGCCCCAGGCTGCGCGAGCCAGTATTTCCGGCAAAGTTTACCTACAATTTGTCGTTAATACCGATGGCAGTATTGTGGATGTAACGGTTGTGAAAGGAATTGGCTTTGGCTGCGATGAGGAAGCCATGCGGGTAGTGAAGAAAATGCCGAATTGGCAACCGGGCAAACAATCCGGTCGGCCGGTACGGGTGCGGTTCACTTTACCGGTTGTGTTTGCGCTTGAATAACCAACACGGTTGAGCCTGACAACGTCCCCCGTTGGTTCGGAACTAGCGGGGTATTTTTATGGTTAGCAAAACTACGGTTTTCCCTATTTTTGTGGTTCAAAAGCCATTTTCTGACGTTTTCATTTGCTGATGATCGACTACGCACCCATTCCATCTCCCTGTTTTGTCCTGGACGAAGCCAAACTCCGCGCCAACCTGGAATTGATCAATACCGTCCAGCAGGAAGCTGGTATTCAGATTATATTGGCCCTAAAAGGGTTTTCGATGTACAGCGCTTTTCCGTTGGTGAAAGAGTACCTCTCGGGCGCGACGGCCAGTTCGCTGAATGAAATAAAGCTGGTCAATGAATACCTGGGTGTGAAGGCACATACCTACATTCCGGCCCTACGCGATGATGAGTTTGACGAAGTGCTGGAAAGAAGCAGCCACATCACCTTTAATTCGCTCAACCAGTGGGAGCGCTTCAAAGAGCGGGCCATCCGCTCGGGTATTTCGTGCGGAATTCGGGTCAATCCGCAGTATTCGGAAGTAGCAACGGATATGTATAATCCCTGCGTACCGGGGTCCCGGCTGGGCGTGACGCGGAATCTGCTGGGTGAAACCCTGCCCGAGGGGATGGAAGGTATTCATTTTCATACGCTTTGCGAAAACGACTCCTACACGCTGGAACGAACACTTGAAGCGCTCGAAAGCCGGTTTGGCGATCTGTTGCACCAAGTCAAGTGGGTTAATATGGGCGGGGGGCACCTGATGACGCGCGAAGGCTACGATACCAATCATTTGATTAAGTTGCTGACCGCTTTTCGGAAAAAATACGATGTGCAGGTCATCCTGGAACCCGGTTCTGCCATTGCTTGGCAAACGGGCGTGCTCGTCTCCTCAGTTCTGGATATTGTTGACAGCCAGGGTATTGATGTGGCTATTCTCGATACTTCCTTTGCCGCCCACATGCCGGATACACTCGAAATGCCGTACAAACCCCGGATACTGAATTCATACCATGAACCCGTAGCGGGAAAACCCACATACCGGTTTGGTGGAATGACCTGCCTGGCGGGGGATTTTATGGGCGATTACAGCTTTGACGAACCGTTGAAGGTGGGTGACAGGATTGTTTTCGACGATATGATTCACTACACCATGGTGAAAACCACCACCTTTAACGGTGTTAACCTGCCCTCTATTGGAATCTGGAAGGAAAATAACACCTTTCAGTTGGTGAAAACCTACGGCTACGAAAGCTTTAAAGACCGGTTAAGTTAAGCTCGAAACCATCATTTCGGTAAGGCAAAGGCCATAATATAACCGGCCGGGTTCTCCTTGCTACCTCCGACTGAGAGCGCCACAAATTGACGACCACCGCTGAGATACGTACAGGCGGTGGCGTTGGCAATTCCGGGCAGTGTGGTTTCCCAGAGAAGCTTGCCGCTCGTTTTGTCGAACGCTTTCAGTTTGCGGTCGTTAGTGCCGCTGATAAAGAGTACTCCACCGGCCGTAATGATTGGTCCGGCGGATCCTTCCTGACCGGTTTCGGGGGCACCTTTTTCCTGTAGCTCTGGCTCATTGCCCAATGGAATTTGCCAGGCGTAGTCACCCGTCGTCAGGTTGATGGCACTCAGTGTTCCCCAGGGCGGGCGGAGAGCCGGACGACCTTTTGAGTCGCGGAAGTGGCCGTAGGCCGTTAGATTCAGGTATTTATCGGCCCCTTTCAGCGTCTGGCCTGTTTCCAGTTTGGTGACCTTGCTGGAGTTGCGAACGCGGTCGAACAGGAACGAGATAATGCCTTGCTCCTTGCCCTGAACTACACTGGCGAAAGCGGGCATTTTGCCACCTCCACGCTTGATCTTGGCCAGAGCGGCTTCCCGACTCATGCGGTTTCGCAGACCGATCAGGGAAGGATAATTGGGCTCGTCGCCGTTTTTATCTTTACCATGACAACTCGCGCAATACGTCATGTACAGCGTCTGTCCCTGATCAAAAACGGTCTGATCCTGGGCTTCTTTTTCCAGGTCCACTTTTTGCATCGACTGGATTTCCGGCGAGTCGTTGGATTTAACAAACAAGACACTGGTAGCCGGGTCGTAGGCTGCTCCGCCCCATTCGGCACCACCCCGGGTACCGGGCAGCATGAGCGTACCTTTCAGATCCGGCGGGGTAAACAAGCCTTCGTACCGCATCGACCGGAACTTTTTGACGATCGAATCATGGCTGGCCGGGGAGTAGTTATTTAGGTCGGCTTCGGTCATCCACTGGCGAGCAAACGGTTTGGGCTTGAGTGGAAAAGGCTGCGTGGGCCAAGCCTCTTCGCCGGGAATACGGGAAGCTGGAACGGGGCGTTCTTCAATTGGAAATAGCGGTTCGCCGGTTTCGCGGTTGAACACAAACACAAAACCGTGCTTGGTGATCTGGGCCACGGCGTCAACTTTTTGTCCATTCCGTTCTACTGTCACCAGGTTTGGAGGGGCTGGCAGGTCATAGTCCCACAAATCATGGTGCACGATCTGGTAATGCCAGCGGTATTTTCCCGTTCGGGCGTCGAGTGCCACTACGGAGTTGCCGTATAAGTTTTTTCCTTTGCGGTCGGCTCCGTAAAAGTCGTAGGAGGGAGATCCCAGGGCCAGAAATACCGTGCCACGTCGCTGATCGACGCTCATGCCTGCCCAGTCATTAACTCCCCCAGCATATTTATACGCTTCCTTCGGCCAGGTTTCGTAACCGGGTTCTCCGGGCAGCGGTATCGTGTGAAAAGTCCATTCCAGCTTGCCGGTTCGGACGTTGTAAGCCCGGATGTAGCCCGGTTGAGCGCCGTACAATTCGGACACTTCGGCACCCATGATCAATAAATCCTGGAAAATAATGCCGGGCGACGTTGGGATGACGGAGATGGTTTCCGGGTCGTCGCGCAGGCCAATATTCATACTCACCTGCCCCTTTTTACCGAAACCAGGAATCGGTTTTCCCGTGCGGGCGTCGAGCGCAAACAGCACGTCGCCCCCCGTGAACAGAATTCGTTGATCCGTTCCGTCCTCCCAATACGTAACACCCCGGCTGACACCGCCCCCAACTGCGCCATCGAAAGGATCAAACGTCCATTTCTGCTCGCCCGTAGAGGCATTCAGGGCGTAAACCCGGTGGCGGGCTGAAGTGGCATACAGAACCCCATCGACAATAATGGGATTGCACTCACTGCTACCCGCCCGGGCGCCGGGCATGGCATCGTTCAGCGTAAAGGTCCAGGCGGGTTGGAGCTGGTTGACGTTTGAAACCGTAATCTGGTTGAGGGGTGAATAACTGGTGCTTTCGGAGTCGGCTTTGTAGATACTCCAGCTGCGGTCTTTTTCTTCACGGGTTTGATAGGCCACCAGCAAAAGGAAAGCCGCGATGGCAAGAAATAAGAATCGTTTTGGATAAAACGAACGGATAAACCGGCTGTAAAGGTGGTGCATAGGAGGGTCGGAAGCTAGTGGGCCCCGAATATGCAATAATAGCAAAACAACCCGAAAGTTAATACAGGATCGAAGCCGTAGAAACCTCATCGGGAAGTACTTCCGCCCGAAATCCAAACTCTTGTAAAAGGCCGATGATCCGCGATGGGTCGACCGGAGTTCCGGTGGCTACAACGCGCAGAATTCTGTCGCAATCCTCCAGGTCAAACGTGGCGGTATGGTACGGCAGCCTTAGCTGAATTTGCTCAACAATTCGGTTAGCCTGCCGGGTTTCGGTTACATTGGTTACAAACACTTCAACCATGATTTGAACGGTTTTGGGGAGCCGATTTCCGGAATAGTCCTCATCTGATCGGTTTCTCACGTTGGAATAGGTGTCGATTAATCCCAAAAAAACCGGGATTGACCGAGCGTAGGGCAGAGAGTTCCAGGTTCAATGAGTTGTTGTTACTGGTTGCTTGTAGGGCAGGTTATTCGGCGTATTCTTCGTTGTAGCTAACCATCCACTGGATGCCGAATCGGTCGGTCAAAGCACCAAAATAATCGCCCCAGAACGTATCCTCCAGGGGCATGTCTACCAGGCCTCCATCGGAAAGGGCGCTGAAAAGCCGGTTGGCTTCGTCTTTGGTGTCGGTACTGATCGAAATGGAGAAGTTGTTGCCGACGACTAGTTTCTGACCCATTGACTCCAGTGCGTCCGTAGCCATTAAAACAGTGTCTTTACTCAACGGAAGAGCAATGTGCATAATTTTGTCAGCTTCCTCGGCCGAAACCTTGTCGGCTTCCGGCGTATCTTTAAACCGTAGCAACATGGCAAATTCTCCGCCAAATACGGATTTGTAAAAGTTGAAAGCCTCTTCGGTGTTTCCGTTAAAATTGAGATAGGGGTTGAAGCGCGCCATTGTATCGGTTGGTTGAAGGAAAGTAACTGGGTGATTTTCTGAACAAATTTACGTGGGAAAAGAACGACGCCGAAGGCCCGAATGCGGCAAAATGCAGGGGGAATTACGACAATGTTAACCCGTACTTTTCAGGCTCCCAGCGATCTAGGCGACCTCAGCGGCTTCCGCATCCTGGGTTTTTCCAAGAGCTTTTTAATGGCGTCGGCCAGTTCGGCGCATCCATTGCTGAATAGATGTCCGCGGTTATCCAGTTCGCGAACGCGGGCTTCGGGAAAAATTGCGGCATACTGACGGAGGTGAGCAACCGGTACTACTTCGTCATCGCGGCTGTGGAAAAGAATGATGCGCGGAACCGGATTTAGGGTTGACCGATTTGATCGCAGGGCAAAATCCCGGCTTTGCCAGCCACTCGAACCCCAAAACGGAGCCGCCACCAGGCAAATGCCCACAATGGGTTTCGGCAGTTTTTCCTCGGATACGTATTTCAATAAAACCGAACCGCCCAGCGAGTGGCCAACGAGCACAATTTCTCCGTTGAGTTTCGTGAGTTCGTTTTCCAGTTGTTGCTTCCAGCGGCTATACTGAGGATTTTCGGGATCCGGCATTTTCGGGTGGATTACCCGGTATTGAGTGCCTAGTGTTTCCTGCAAATAAGCCACCAGGTCGCCACTGCCCGCGTGATTTCCCTGCGGGCCCGCGCTGTGTATAAATAGAATGTGTTTCTTCATTTCAGACGGGTTCAGGTGATAACCTGGGCTTGGCCGGTCAAGTCGCTGGATCGATTCCAGGTCGGCAGTCGATCGGCTCAGTCTATCATTTGCATCCGATTGACGATCAGACGTTCCGGCAAAACTAACAGAATCGGCGGGCCGGAGCAGGGGGCAAACGCGGCAATCCAAGGGGTTGATTACGACATTCCATTCGCTTACTTTTGGGCTATGAAGCACATATCGATCTTAGTTCCCAAGGGAGCTATTTTAGGTAGCCTGGAAGGTACCCGCCAGCTCTTTACACAAGTCAATCAATTTGTGGCGGCCAAAGGCGCTCCTCCGATGTTTCAGGTACAATTGGTAGGCCTGACCAGGGAGACTCCATTGAGTGGAGGCTTGTTTACGGCCCATGCGGATGTGTTGATCGATGACGTGAAAAAAACCGATCTGATCATCATTCCGGCGTTGGATGGTGATTTGCAGGTTGCCGTTGAGCGGAATCGGGATTTTCTTCCCTGGATAACGCATCATTACAAGAATGGCGCGGAGGTAGCCAGCCTGTGTCTGGGCGCTTTTCTGCTGGCATCAACCGGTTTATTGAAAGGCCGGAGCTGTGCTACCCACTGGATGGCCGCCAACGCGTTCCGGCAATGGTTCCCGGACGTAAATTTGGTCACCGAGAAAATCATTACCGATGAGTTCGGCATTTATTCCAGCGGTGGAGCCTTTTCGTACCTGAATCTGATCCTGTACCTGATCGAAAAATACGCGGGCCGGGATCTGGCGGTGCTGTCAGCCAAGGTCTTTGCCGTTGAAATAGATCGCGATACACAGTCTCCCTTCACTATTTTTCAGGGCCAGAAGGAGCACGAGGATGAGCCGGTAAAGAAGGCCCAGGAGTTTATCGAGAATAACTTTCAGGACAAAATTACGATCGATCAGCTGGCAGAAATGAATGCGCTGGGCCGTCGGAATCTGGAACGGCGGTTTAAGAAAGCGACCTCCAATACCGTGGCCGAATACATCCAGCGGGTGAAGGTCGAAGCGGCCAAAAAGAACCTGGAAATCACCCAGAAGAATATCAATGAGATCATGTACGACGTAGGCTATTCCGATACGAAAGCCTTTCGGACGATCTTTAAAAAAATTACCGGATTGTCGCCCATTGAATACCGCAACAAATACAATAAGGTCGCAGCCGTTGCCTAAAAAAAGCGCATCCTGACTTTCAGGTGTTTATCGTAAAATTATAACTTTTTATAGAGCGTAACCCCGTTTTTCTCAATAAGTTTCCCTACCTTTATATCCCGTAACAATCCCAATTCGTTTTCAGACATGGCTTTATCCGGTCAGAAAACCGCTAAGTACATTTTCGTTACGGGCGGTGTAACTTCATCATTAGGCAAGGGCATTATTGCTTCTTCGCTGGCAAAATTGCTTCAGTCTCGCGGCCTGTCGGTCACGATTCAAAAGTTTGATCCTTATATTAATATTGACCCCGGTACGCTCAATCCGTACGAGCACGGCGAGTGCTACGTTACCGACGATGGTGCTGAAACTGACCTCGATCTGGGGCACTACGAACGTTTCCTGAATATTCGGACGTCACAGGCCAACAATGTCACCACAGGCCGAATTTATAACAACGTTATTACCCGCGAACGCAAAGGCGATTTCCTCGGACGGACGGTACAGGTTGTGCCACACATCACCGACGAAATAAAACGCAATATCCGGTTGCTGGGTGAAACCGGTGAATACGATATCGTTATTACGGAAATTGGTGGTTGTGTGGGCGATATCGAATCGTTGCCGTTTGTAGAAGCCGTTCGTCAGCTAAAGTTTGAGCTGGGCGAGCAGGATACACTGGTGGTACACCTGACGCTGGTGCCGTACCTGGCCTCGGCGGGTGAGCTGAAAACCAAACCAACGCAGCACTCCGTTCGAATGCTGCTCGAAAATGGGGTACAGCCCGATATCATTGTCTGCCGGACGGAGCATCCGCTTCCCCCCGACATTCGCCGGAAAATCGCGCTGTTCTGTAACGTACAGGTCAATTCCGTCATCGAAGCCATCGATGCGGAAACCATCTACGATGTGCCGCTGCTGATGCGGAAAGAAAAGCTGGATCAGCGGGCGCTGTACATGCTGGATTTGTACAACGACCAGGACGCCGACCTGGATAGCTGGAAGGAGTTTCTGGGGCACCTGAAAAATCCGACGGACAGTGTGACCATTGGATTGATCGGGAAGTATGTCGAACTGCGCGATGCCTACAAATCGATTGCCGAAGCCTTCATTCACGCCGGGGCGCAGAACGAATGCAAAGTCAACATCGAATGGATTCAGTCCGAAACATTAGGTGATTATGAGCAGGTTGCTGAGCGTCTTCGCGACCTCGACGGTATTCTGGTTGCTCCTGGTTTTGGCGAACGCGGCATCGAAGGCAAGATTAACGCCATCCGCTACGCCCGCGAAAATGGGGTGCCGTTTTTCGGTATTTGCCTCGGAATGCAGTGTGCCTGCATCGAATTTGCGCGGAACGTACTGGGCTGGAACGAGTCCCACTCGGCTGAAATGAACCCAAATGCGTCGCACCGGGTTATCGACATGATGGAAAGCCAGAAAAAGGTGACCAACATGGGCGGCACGATGCGGCTGGGCGCGTACCCCTGCAAAATCAAGAAAGATTCCCTCGCTTTTCAGGTGTACGGGAAAACGCAAATCAGCGAGCGGCACCGGCACCGGTACGAATTCAATAACGAGTACATCAGCCAGTTTGAGAAGGCGGGAATGATTCCTACCGGCATCAATCCGGAAACCGGTCTGGTGGAAATTGTCGAGCTGAAAAACCATCCCTGGTTCGTCGGCGTACAGTTTCACCCCGAATTACGCAGCACGGTTATGGATCCTCATCCGTTGTTTGTGCAGTTTGTACGGGCGTCGTTGGCGCATTCGCAGGAGAAACGTATGGTAGACAGCCCGGCGAATGTTGGTTAAGGATTCGCTTATCCGTATTTTTACGGACTAAATTAATACGTTTAAGGTTTGAAGGGTAACGTTTAAAGCGCTTGATGGCCACGTTACCCTTCAAACCTTGGACTTTAAACCAGAAAAATGGATCGGAATCAAATTATTGGTATTGTGTTGATTCTGGGGATGTTGCTGGGCTATCAGCTGCTAATGCCGAAGCCTGCCCCGGAACAAAAACCCGAACAGGAAAAAGCAACTGCTACGACTGCCCAACAAGCTGCCCCAAAAACCGGTAGCAGCCCCGCCGAACAAACGCTTGACTCAGCCGCTTCCCGGAAATTATACGGTGATTTTGCCGTAGCCGCCACCGGCCAGAGCCGGGATATCGTGGTGGAAAACCCCGACATTCGGGTGACGTTTAGTACGCAGGGTGGACGTGTCAAGGAGGTTGTCCTGAAACATTATAAGCCGTATGGCGACTCCAAACCGCTCGTGCTGATCAACGAGCAAAGCAGCCAGATGGTGCTGGAATTGCCGACCAACCGTGGCAAAGTCAATGTTGAGAAGCTTTATTTTGAAACCGATGCCGCCGAACAGCAGACGGTTCAGGGAAAAGGACAAACCATCACGTTTAAACTGGCCCTGTCGCCAACCCAGCTGATTGAGCAGACGTATACCATACCGGCCAGCGGTTATGTAGTTGATTACGACCTGAAACTGAATGGGCTGGACAATATCGTTTCCAACAATGATATCCGGTTCCTGTGGCAGGACAAGATGCGGCAGTTTGAAAACGACATGACCGAAAACCGGAAATCGGCTACGATTAACTACCTGTCGGCTGACGAGAATTTTGATGGGTTGACGGAAGGAACCGGGGATCAGGAAGCCACCCTGGAAGAACCCGTGCAATGGTTTACTATTAAGCATAAATACTTTCTGGCGGGCTTCATTTCCGAAGGACGTCCCTTCAAAAGCGCGGTATTTAAAACCATTGTGGACCCGAATGATACGCAGATTGTAAAAACCGCCATTGCCGATGTGCTGATTCCGATGGCTGACGTGAAAGGCGGAAAAGGAAACTACCGGTTTTATTTCGGCCCCAACGACTACCAGTTGCTCGACGAAGTAGCTCCCGAATTTGACCGCAACGTTTATTTGGGCTATGCGTTTCTGAAACCAATCAATAAATACTTCTTTGTGCCGGTTTTCAACCTGCTCGAAAACTTCATTTCCAACTACGGTTTGCTGATCATCGCCCTGGTGATTTTCGTGAAGCTCTTGTTGACGCCGTTGACCTATCGTTCGTACGTCAGTATGGCTAAAATGCGGGTGTTGGCTCCTGAAGTAAACGCCATTCGGGAGAAGGTGGGCGATGATATGGCCAAGCAGCAGCAGGAGACCATGAAATTGTATCAGCAGGTGGGTGTCAGTCCATTAAGCGGCTGTATTCCGGTGCTGGCCACGATGCCCGTTCTCATGTCG
Source organism: Larkinella harenae (assembly GCF_054780515.1). Classification (NCBI taxonomy): domain Bacteria; kingdom Pseudomonadati; phylum Bacteroidota; class Cytophagia; order Cytophagales; family Spirosomataceae; genus Larkinella; species Larkinella harenae. Next base: position 2,746,479 of record NZ_BAAGWE010000001.1, read on the forward strand.
TTGTTCTTCCTGTTTCCAAACCTGATTGAACTGCGGCAGAAAGAGTTCCTGTGGTCGACGGACCTTTCAACCTACGATTCCATCATTCGCTTTCCGTTCACGATTCCGTTTTTGGGGTCTCACCTGAGTCTGTTTACGGTCATCATGACCTTGTCGAGTTTGGGCTACGCGTATTACAACAACCAGATGACGCCCGCCCAACCGAATAGCCCGGTCAATATGAAAGCGATGAGCTACGTGTTTCCGGTGATGTTCATGTTTGTGATGAACTCCTTCCCGGCTGGTTTGGCGTTTTACTATTTCGTTTCGAACGTGGTGACCATTGCGCAACAACTCATGATTCGTAAGTTCGTGAACGAAGACAAAATCAAAGCGGTGCTGGAAGAAAACCGTAAAAAGTTTGCGAAAGGCGACGTGAAAAAATCGAAATTCCAGGAAATACTCCAGCGTTCCATGCAGCAGGCCGAAGACGCTAAGAAGCAAGCTGAAGAAGCTAAGAAACGCACCAAAAAATAAGCCACCTTTTAAGAAAGTACCTTCAGCGCTTTATTAAGCCTGTTTTTACCAAAAAATATAATGATCACGTTGATCTGAAACTAACAAAACCAACGCGTCTGCGTTGGTTTTGTTAGTTTTGTGCACGCTTCTTACTCGAATCAGATGAACAGGTATTTTGGTCCTTACGCCGGTTTTCGGGGGCTCGGTCTGGCGCTTTTTTTATGGACGACCGCGCACGTGGCGCTGGCCCAGGTCGACAATGCCGAACGGCGGCTTCAGTATGCAATACGTTTCATTCAGCAGCAAGACTACGCAAAGGCAAAAGCAGAGCTTCGGCCATTGACTGAGAACCGGACGAGTGCTGCGGCTCCCTATGCGCATTATTATCATGCGTTGGCGGATTTCAATCTCAAGCGGTTTTCGGAAGCAAGGCTGATGCTGAAACAGTTGCTCGAGCGCTATCCCGACTGGAAAAAAAAGGACGATGTGTATTACCTGCTCGGCGCAACCTGTTTTGAAAACGGTCAACTAGAAGAGGGAATCGAAAACCTGACTTCCATCGGCGATCAGGCGCTAAAACCGGAAGTGAACAAGCTGGAAACGTACCATTTTAGCCAGATTACCGACCTAAACCGGCTCAAACAACTGCAAAAAGAGTTTCCCAGCAACCGAAATCTGGCGCTGGCCTTGATTGATTTGATTCAGCGGACGTCGACGGCAACGGCTGACCTGGAGTTGTCGGATCGGCTGACCAATCGGTTTGGGGTTCCGGTAACAACGCGGCCAGTGTCAACCGAGAATAATGCGGCAACCGGCACGGTGGCTAAGCCCCCAAAAAACCGTAACAAGGGATACTACAACGTAGCGGTATTATTTCCGTTCCGGATCAACGATATCAATCCCGGTGAAGCGGCCCGCTCCAACCAGTATGCGCTGGACCTATACAACGGGATGCGGCTGGCCAAAACGAAACTCCAGTCGGAGGGCATCACCGTAAATCTGTTTGCCTACGACGTGGATAATGATCCGTCGAAAATGACGGCATTGATCAACAATCCGGGGTTTGCACAAAATGATTTGCTCATCGGGCCATTGTATGCCGAGCCAAACCGCATGGCCACCGAGTTTGCCAGCCAGAACAACATCTGGTTGGTCAACCCTATTTCAACCAGCAGTGAACTAGTCGCCAACCAGCCGCTGGCATTTTTGGCGGCTCCCTCGCTGAATCAGCAAGCTTTAAAAACGGCGGCTTTTGCCCGGACGCTTTCGATGGCTAAAAAAGCCGCCGTTTATTACGGAAACTCCCGCAAGGATTCAACGCTGGCAGCCTTGTACCAAACAGAATTGAAACGAAGCGGATACACCATTTCCGAATACCGGAAAGTGGGCGCCGACCTGGAATCCATCAAGGTGTCGGAAATCAATCAGCCGGGGCATATCTTCCTGGCTAGCAGCGATAACAGCATGGGTGCGAAGTTTGTACGACTGCTGGCCCAGCGGAAAGTTACGGTGCCGGTCGTGGCAACCGCGTCTGCCTTTGATCTGGTGAAAAACCCGCTGTCGACCTTCACGCGCAACGATTTGTATTTGGTTGACCCCGAATTTGTGGATAACCAGCGTCCGGAAACGAACGAGTTTGGGGAGCAATACCTGGAACAGCGCAACCTGATTCCGTCAACCTACGCTTACCAGGGATACGACATGTTGTTGTTCTTTGGCCGGGCGCTGGCACGGAGCCGCGGGCAGCTTACGAACCGTTCCCAACTTAAAACCGTTCCCGAAGAAGGCTATCTGCTGTCGGGATACGATTATACCACTAGTAATGAAAACCAGGTTGTTCCGATTATCAAATTTGACGGAACCCGGTTTGTGTTGGCTAAATGAGAGAACTAACTTAATTGCGAATGAGCGACTGAGCCGACAAGTGAATAATTTACCGATTATTTACTTCCATCGAAGCTATTCACTCATTAGCTCAGTCGATCGTTTGCTCATTTCCATATGACTACGAGCGAGCAACTTTTCGAAAAAGCAAAGACATTGATTCCTGGTGGAGTGAATTCACCGGTTCGGGCTTTTCGGGCCGTGGGGGGCAATCCATTATTTATCAAGTCGGCTAAAGGACCGTACCTGTTTGATGAAGACGGCAATCGGTATATTGAGCTGATTAATTCCTGGGGGCCTATGATCCTGGGTCATGCCTTCGAGCCGGTTGAAGAAGCCGTTCGGGAAGCTATTCAACATTCGTTTTCATTTGGTGCTCCCACACGAAAGGAAGTCGAAATGGCGGAGTTGATCATCGATATGGTGCCATCAGTTGAAAAGGTTCGAATGGTGAATTCCGGTACGGAAGCCACGATGGCCGCTATTCGGGTCGCACGCGGGTTTACCGGGCGTGATAAGCTAATCAAGTTTGAGGGCTGTTACCACGGGCACGGTGATTCATTCCTGATTGCGGCCGGGAGTGGAGCCATAACAATGGGAACGCCCGATAGCCCCGGCGTAACGAAAGCCACAGCACTGGATACGCTGACCGCAGCGTTCAATGATCTGGGGGCGGTGGAGAAGCTGATTGATGCCAACACCAACCAGATTGCTGCCGTGATTCTGGAACCGGTTGTGGGCAACATGGGCTGTGTACTTCCAGATCCCGGTTTTCTGCAAGGCTTGCGGGAATTGTGTGACAAACACGGTATTCTACTGATTTTCGATGAAGTCATGACCGGTTTTCGCCTGGCCAAGGGTGGAGCCCAGGAGCGGTTTGGTATTCGTCCAGACCTGACTACAATGGGTAAAATCATTGGTGGTGGGATGCCCGTTGGCGCGTACGGTGGTCGGCAGGACATCATGGATCTGGTTTCACCCGCCGGTCCGGTCTACCAGGCCGGCACGCTGTCGGGCAACCCAATCGCCATGTCGGCCGGTTTGGCCATGTTACGGTATCTCAACGAGCATCCGGAAGTGTATAGCCAACTGGAAGCTACCGGCGCTAAACTGACCGACGGCTTCCGCAGCAGCATGGTTAAACTGGGACTGGATTTTACAATCAACCACCTTGGTTCCATGTACACTCTGTTTATGACCGAGCGCCCGGTTTATAATTTCGTGGATGCTAAAACCGCAGATTTGCCGTTGTTTGGGCGTTATTTTCAGGCCATGCTAAAGCGTGGTGTTTACCTGGCTCCCTCGCAGTTTGAAAGCCTGTTCCTTTCAACCGCGCTGACCGACGAACTGGTCGACCAGATCATCTGGGCCAACGAAGAAGCCCTGAAAGAAATCGTTTAAGTCAACTAAAGTGCGAAATCCCGGATGCTGAAAGCCGTAATTTTTGATTTTGATGGTACGTTGGCGGATACGCTTCCACTTTGCATTAAAGCGTTCCGAATGGCCATTGAGCCGCATGTAAGCCGATCCATCAGTGATGCCGAAATTATTGCAACGTTTGGCCCGTCGGAAGAAGGGACGATTCAGCAACTGATCCCGGAGCAGTTTGAAACCGGTGTAGCCGCTTACCACGACTATTATACCCAGTTGCATCCAGACTATCCGGCTCTTTTTGACGGCGTCGACGACCTGCTGAAACTGCTCCGGCAGCGGCAGGTTCGTCTGGCGCTGGTGACGGGTAAAGCGCTCAAAAGTGCGTTAATTTCGCTGGAGTTTTACCACATTAAGGATTATTTCGAGCAGATTGGGCACGGGGATTTAACGAAGGAGCATAAAACCAAAAATATTCGGCGTATTTTGACGGAATGGCAATTGAAGCCTGACGAGGTGGTCTACGTGGGCGATGCCCCAAGCGATATTATGGCCTGTCGGGCTGCGGGCGTTCCAATTGTTTCGGCGGCCTGGGCCGAGACGGCGGAGCCTGAGTTGCTCCGTTCGCTGGAACCCGATGCCCTGCTGTTTTCCGTGTCGGAGTTGCAAAGCTGGCTGGAAGAAAGACTGGCCCTTTCCTAACCATATTCATCGTTTCTGGCTAGATTTATTTGACATGAGTCACCGTTTCTCCGTCATCATACCCGTTTATAACCGACCAGACGAGCTGCGCGAACTGCTCGATAGCCTGGTCCGTCAGACCCGCATTCCCGACGAAATTGTAGTAGTCGAAGACGGATCTGTGACGCGGGCGGATGCGGTAACGGAATCATTTAAAGACCGCTTGAATATTCACTATTTTTTCAAACCCAACGGCGGGCAGGGATTTGCCCGAAATTACGGTTTTGAACGGGCAACCGGCGATTATTTTGTGATTTTCGATTCCGATGCGCTCGTGCCTCCGCATTATTTCGAAACCGTTGAAAAGCGGTTGGAGTCCGACTGGCTCGATGCGTACGGCGGCCCGGATGCAGCTCACCCCAATTTTACCCCTATTCAGAAAGCCATCAGTTATTCGATGACTTCGCCGTTTACGACGGGCGGTATTCGGGGGAGCAAGAAAAACCTGGGCGGCAAATTTCATCCGCGCAGTTTCAACATGGGATTTTCCCGGAAAGTCTACGAAACAATCGGCGGCTATAAAATTAGCCGCATGGGAGAGGATATTGAATTTGCCATTCGGATTATTGAAAACGGCTTCCAAACCGGTTTACTGCCAGAAGCGTTTATTTACCACAAACGCCGGACTAACTTTCGCCAGTTTTACCGCCAGCTTCGGTTTTTTGGCCGCGCCCGAATTAACATTGCCCGCTTTTTTCCGTCGGAACTACGACTGGTGCATACGTTTCCGGCCTTGTTTACCTTGTTCGTTTTCTCTGTTCCGATCTGGTACCTGATTCATCCCGTGTTATTCGGGCTGGCAATAGGTTTTTTACTTCTTTTTTCGGTGCTGATCTTTATGGATGCCGTCCGGAAAGAAAAAAGCCTTCGAGTTGGTTTCCTGAGCGTGGGGGCAGCTTTTGTGCAGTTGATGGGTTACGGGACTGGTTTTTTGAGGGAAGGCTGGAAGCGGCTTCGCGAGCCCAAAGGTCATCAAGAAACCGGGGCTAATCTGGAATATCCGTCCTGACGGGCAGTCTTTTGTCCGCGTCTTAACAGGGTTTTTAACACCTGGAAACCTATCGTCATTCATCCAAACCGTTGATTTCAAACGGAAACCAACGTGTTCACCAGAACGTTGAAAACGCTTCTTAATCAAGCGAAACGCTCGTAGATCAACTTATTTTTTGCACAGGTAGATCACCTCACCGGCGGGCAACGAAAACCGTTTCACTTCTTCTTTCGGCAAGTCAAACACAAAACGATCTTCTACCACCGTAAAACCGCCCTGGGCGAGCCGTTGTGCGTAGTCGCGGCCAAAAAGCCGGACGTGATCACTCTGCCAGAAAAGCCGTTCCCGCTCTTTGGGGTCCGTAATGGTTGGGTCTTCGAAAGTGGTGGCCCGGTTGTAATCAATAGGCGACTGAATAATGGCCCAGCCGCCGGGCTTCAGTACGCGGTGGAGCTCGCTACTGGCTTTGATGTCATCGTCGACGTGCTCCATGACGTGGTTGCAAAAAGCCACATCAAACGTGTTGTCGGGAAATGGAATCTGGTGGATATCCATTTTAATTTTAGCCAGTGGCGACTCAATATCAGCCGTAATGTAATCGAGGTTGGGTAATTTCTCAAAACGGTCGATGAAGCAGTGTTCTGGTGCAACATGCAGGACTTTCAGCCGGTCGTGGTAAAAATTCGTTTTCCGCTGCAAATACAGATTCATCAGTCGGTGCCGTTCCAGCGCCAGGCAGTTGGGGCATAGGGCATTCGGGCGCGGGTTGATCCGGCCAAACGGCATAAATTCCCGAAAGTGTTTGCTACAAACCGTACATTCGACGTTGTTACCCCGGTAGAAAACCATCATCGCTTTCATGGCGTAATGGCTGACACGCTGCAATACCGGACGCGGGACCGTTCGTAATATAAAACTGATGAGGTGTTTCATAAAACAGAAAGCACAAACAAAATAAACCGTTGCGGGTTTCTAACAGATTCAGAAGCGGAATAATTAACAACTAAACGGGCAAAATGCGATTTAGTCTGTTAATTTAGAGCTTTGATTACTGGTATAACCTAATAGAAAATGGCCGTAGCTCCTTCTAAACCTCCGGGTCGGCGACTCCTCAAACGGATGAGTACGCGCACGAAATGGCTTTTGCTGGCACCTTTCAGCTTAATGCTGATTGGATACGGCTTGTGTGTTTTCAGCGAAGCCGCTAACCTGAAACATTCGGGTGAGCCTTTTGATCGGTGGTTTTTGCTCGGAACGTATAGCCTGATCGTCATTAATACCGGGATTGCGCTGTTTGGGCAGTCCATCGTATTTCGAACAATCATCGAAAACCGTCGAATGATCCGCCGGTATCTGAAAAAAAATCTTCGGAACCATAACCGGCAAAAAAAAGAAAACCCCGTCCGTCGAGCGTAACGAGGCAATCGATTGATAACCGGTCCCTGCAAGCGGACAGCTCAACGGAAACGGTCGGTCATTAAGACGCAGCCTGTTCTTTCTTTTCAGCGAACGAAGCTTTGATGGCGTCTACGTCCACATTTTTGATGTCGGGACGACGCAGCAACTGCTTGATGCGTGCGGTTTTGTTGTTCGCACGGGCTTTATTTTTGCGGTCTTTACGTTTCAGTTCAGTAACTCCCATGATTGTATAAATTAGTATGTTGGTTCCAAATGGTCCGCAAAATTAGCGGAAAAACCGCAGAAAACCAATATTCATCAGCAAGTTAAGCGACACAGGGAAAGGAAGTCAGGTAAATGCTCAGGATCATCGTTTAAAATCGGGAGCCGGGCCGGTAAAAAACTCCGTTTAGCTTGCTATTTTTGCGGCATGCAAAAACCGAGTTTAGCCCGCGGCACCCGCGACTTTGGGCCGGAACAAATGAGCAAACGGCTTTTTTTGCTGGAAACCATCCGGCAAACGTTTCGTCGTTACGGCTTTCAACCCATCGAAACTCCCGCCCTCGAAAACCTGTCTGTACTGATGGGGAAGTACGGCGAGGAAGGCGATCAATTGTTATTTAAAATTCTTAATTCCGGTGATTTTTCGAACGGTTTGACGGAAGCCGACTGGCAGGATAACGCCCGCAAGTTGACCCTCAAAATTTCGGAAAAAGGGCTGCGCTATGACCTGACGGTGCCCTTTGCCCGCTACGTGGTGATGAACCGCCATGCCTTAACGATGCCCTTCAAACGGTACCAGATTCAGCCGGTTTGGCGGGCCGATCGACCTCAGAAAGGCCGTTACCGGGAATTTGTGCAGTGCGATGCTGATGTGGTGGGAACGGACTCGCTACTGTGTGAAGCCGAGATCGTGCTGATGTTGCACGAGAGCCTGCGAAACCTGCGGATTGACGATTTTACGGTGAAAATCAATAACCGCAAGATTCTGACCGGCATTGCTGAAGTGGTCGGTGCGGAAGGGCAGGAGGGGCCCCTGGCGGTAGCCATCGACAAACTGGATAAAATCGGGAAAGAAAAAGTGGTTGAAGAGCTAAAACAGCGCGGTTTTTCCGACGAATCGATTGCTAAACTGGAGCCTATGTTTCAGTTTCCGGACGATTCGCAAGCCGCGTTTGCTCAACTGAAGAGCTGGCTGGCCGATTCGGAGGTTGGGCTAAAGGGAGTGAAGGAGCTGGAAGAAGTCTGGCAACTGGTGGCGCAATACGGTTTGGAAAACCCCCGCATTCAACTGGATGTAACCTTGGCGCGCGGACTGTCCTATTATACAGGTGCTATTTTTGAAGTCAAAGCCAATGGCGTGCAGATTGGTAGCATCAGCGGAGGGGGGCGATACGATAACCTGACCGGTGCCTTTGGTATGCCGGGGTTGTCAGGCGTCGGAATTTCGCTCGGCGTCGATCGGATTTATGATGTCATGGAAGAATTGAACTTGTTTCCGCAAACGGGCCTGCAATCGACGCAGGTGTTGATTGTTCATATGGACCCGGAAGCGCGTTCGCTTGGGTTGCCATTGTTGAGCCAGTTGAGGGCCAATGATGTAGCCGCTGAGGCCTACCCAGACACGGCAAAGTTGAAAAAGCAACTGGATTATGCCAACGCAAAGCGAATTCCGTACGTGGTATTGATTGGATCGGAAGAACTTCAGACCGGTCAGTTGACCTTCAAAAACATGGTAACGGGTGAGCAGGAAAAGCTGACGGGCGGAGCAATCATTGAGCGTCTTGCCCAGAAAGTGGTATAAGCTCCGGCATATCATAAAAAAACGGTGCCGCAAATTTGAGCTGCGGCACCGTTCACATTTGAAAACAGCACTCTACTTAGAATTTGAAACCTACGTTGACCCCAACGGCCCGACGCTGTGAGTTGTTGAACCCTTCGATGGCATCGGAAAAACCGTGGTGATAAACCAGGTCAATCAGGACGGGACCAATGTCGAAGCCTAAATTAACCAGGCCGAGGAAAGCTCCGCTCTTAATTTCGTTATTGTCAATGTCAATGGTGTTGCTACCACTCAGCCGATTGGCGTATTCAGCACCAACGGCCAGACGTACCGCTGAAATACCGCGCTCTGACTGCGCCAGTTTTACCCCGACATAGGCCGGGATCTGCAGCCATTTCGTGTTGATACGTCCCGAAATGTCCGAAAGGGATGCGCCATCGCCAGGCCGGAAGTAGTTTGAGCTGGACGCGAAGTATTCAACGCCCAATTGGCCGTAGATGCGGCCACCGCCCCGAACAAAAGCGCCAATCTGGTAACCCAGGCGTCCTGCCGGATTGTCCCCATCAATGTCTTCACCCCGGTAACGGGTTGAATTTGCACCGACGTAAAACCCGCCCGTAAAGGCTTTGTAAGGTCTGTCGGCTTTGGAACGACCTTCCCGGCTGCGGTATTCGGTGGTCGAACTGGATGAATACGACGAGGTGTTGCTCGGCATTGTTGCATCCGTCGTCGTGGTCGCTGGCGTTGTGCTCGATGAATTGTCTGTCGTAGAATTCATCGAATTAGAGCGGTAAGTGGTATCAGTTCCGGATTCTCTGATCGTCGTAGTCGTGGTCGTCGGTTGTACTCGGTTAGAGCTATCCGACGCGATTTCCTGAGCATAAGCGCTCCACGTTCCCAAAAGGCAAAGCGCAAACAATGTACTTTTGCGTTTCATGATCACAATGGTGTTGAAGTTGTAAAAAAATAAGGTGCATGTTCAACATGCACCTTATTAACAAGGGGGCACTTGGATTGTTTAGGCTTTGCGTAATTCTTTAAAATAATTAATTAAGCCATTCGTGGAGCTATCATGGGTCGAAACAGGCTGGTCGTCGGCCAGCTCGGGAAGAATCCGATTGGCCAGTTGCTTGCCTAATTCAACTCCCCATTGATCAAAGCTAAAGATATTCCAGAGGACACCCTGGGTGAAGATCTTATGTTCGTACATCGCAATCAAACTGCCGAGGGTTCGGGGCGTTATTTTTTTGACCAGAATGGAATTGGTAGGGCGGTTGCCTGAGAAAACCTTGAAAGGCATCAGCAGGGCTACTTCTTCTTCATTTTTGCCCGCTTTTTTCAGTTCGGAGACCACTTCCTCGCCGGATTTACCATTCATCAATGCCTCGGTTTGTGCGAAGAAATTGGACAGCAACATGGTGTGATGATTGCCCAGGGGCCGTTGGCTAATTGCCGGAGCGATGAAATCACACGGAATCAATTTAGTGCCCTGGTGAATCAGCTGATAAAACGCGTGCTGGCCGTTAGTGCCCGGTTCACCCCAGATAACTGGCCCGGTTTGGTAAGCCGCTGGTTGCCCATTGCGGTCTACGGACTTGCCGTTGCTTTCCATATCGCCCTGCTGAAAATAGGCCGCAAACCGGTGCATGTACTGGTCGTAGGGTAAAATGGCGTGCGACTCGGCACCAAAGAAATTATTGTACCAGATCCCGATGAGAGCCAGCGTAGCCGGAATATTTTCTTCAAGCGGGGTATTCCGGAAATGCAAATCCATTGCATGGCCGCCTTCTAGTAATTCGGCAAAATTGTCGAAACCAATGTAGCAGGCAATCGATAAGCCAATGGCCGACCACAGCGAATACCGCCCACCGACCCAATCCCAGAATCCAAACATATTGTCGGGATCAATGCCGAATTTTTCAACCTCCGATTGGTTCGTTGAAATGGCGACGAAATGCTTCGCGACCGCCGACTGCTCATGGGCGTGATTCAGAAACCAGTCGCGGGCTGAGTGGGCATTCGCCATTGTTTCCTGCGTCGTAAATGTTTTCGACGCAATCATGAACAGGGTAGTTTCCGGATCAAGTTGCTGGAGGGTTTCGTAAATATGAACGCCATCCACGTTCGACACAAAATGAACCTCCAGTTGAGGTTTGCCGTCCTGCTGAACTGCGTACGGTTTTAAGGCTTCGGTAACCATGACCGGGCCCAGATCCGAGCCGCCAATACCGATATTGACGAGTTGGGTGATGGGCTTGCCCGTATATCCTTTCCATTCACCCGAAGTAATGCGTTCGGAAAAGTGTTTCATTTTCGCCAGTACCTCGTTCACATCCGCCATCACGTCCTTGCCGTCGACCAGAACGGGCGTATTCGAACGGTTTCGGAGGGCTGTATGTAAAACCGCACGGTCTTCAGTTACATTGATGTGTTCGCCCGAAAACATTTTTTCGATGGCGTCGTAAATCCCGGCTTCACCCGCCAAATTCCGGAGCAAACGCAGGGTTTCATTGTCGATCCGATTTTTGGAAAAATCGACCAGCATGTCTTCAAACCGCAGCGAAAAATGCTCGAACCGCTTGGGATTTTCAGCAAATAATTCGCGCAGATGACGATCTTTAGTTTGCTGGTAATGATTCTGGAGCTGCTGATAAGCAGGGAGTTGTAGAAAAGAATGAGTCGGTAACATTGGATTTGGGGGTCAAAGACAAACTTCTTTCAGGCGCTCAGGTTCACAAACAAACACATTAAAATCGACTTTGCCGCGAATTCCGTCAACGGAGCCTTTTTCATTGTGTTGCCAAAAATACAAACGGTCAGCTTTAAATTGCCGGTGATGATCCGACGAGTAATCGGCAAGCCATAGTGGATAATCATCAAAATTACCATCAATATAAAGCAGGTAAAAATGGCGATTGACATAAATGATTGGTTTCATGCCGTAGTGATCTTCAACCAGTTGTAGCCATACCCGGATGTCGGCAATTAATTGATCGGCCGGTACGCGGCCTTTATCGTTGCGCTCCAGGTCCAGTACCGGAGCCAGGTCGCCGGGCTTGAGGCTAACGGTTTTGATGAAATTCCGGGCCTGTTTGGCCGGATCCCGTCTGGGATGATAAAAATGATAAGCACCGCGTTTCAGACCTGCTTTCCGGGCTTCCTGCCAGTTGTGTTTAAAACGGCGGTCAACAAGGGTAGCACCCTCAGTAGCCTTAACGAATACAAACTGAAGCGCAACCCCATCGGCCTGAGCCTGGCAAACCCGTTGCCAGTTGATCCGGTTGTTGTGGTGGGATACATCAATGCCGTGGATAGTGTATTTCAGTGGCATCCGGATGCCGTAACCGTTCACAAACTGCCATTGCAGTTCATTCACTTTTTCCAGGGAACGGTTCCACCAAAACGCAACCAGCAACAGACAAAGGACCAGAAATGGCCAGATCAGATACTTCCTCTTCCGGTATATATACAGAACAAACTGGCTCATACCGGGCAAAAATAAGGAGAAAAAATAAAGTAGAAGAGCAGGATTGAAAAGAGAAATTAACTTTCCTCTTTTCAATCCTGCTCTTCTACTTCTTTCTTAGAATGGACTAATTAGTCGTGGCCTTCCAGCTTCACAATTTTGTTATACAAACCTAATAACAGGAACGGAGCGGCCCACTGACCAACAAAAAGGGCCTTGTCATTTTCGCCCTGGAATTTGTAAAACAATGATACACCCATTGAGGCAATGGATGCCCACAGAAATACATCAGAAGGCAATTTCGCGGTTTGCTCTTCGATGGCTTCGGCCACTGGGCCTTCTTTGTGCGTGGGATTCGGGTTTTTAACCGATCCTTTAGGGCGGTTGCTTTCTAAAACATTCATAACGTTGTTTAACTTTGATTACACAAAATTAACTTAGTTAAGGCCGGATTGTTCCAAAAATGAGACAAAGGCCCGCGCCTTAAAAACAACGAAGCCCAGAATGCGCATTCTGGGCTTCGTTGTTTTTAAGAATAACCTTATTTATTCGGTTGGGGCGTTGTGCGCAAATAAGGCTTAACAATATTGACACCTTTCGGGAATTTTTTGATGGCATCTTCCGTGCTAACCGCCGGAACCACAATGACATCGCCACCTTCCTGCCAATCGGCGGGAGTGGCTACCTGGTAGTTGGCCGTCAGTTGCAGGGAGTCGATAACTCGCAGAATTTCAAAGAAATTCCGGCCCGTTGAAGCTGGGTAGGTCAATGTCAGCTTAATTTTTTTATCGGGGCCGATGATAAATACGGAACGCACCGTTGCTTTTTCCGACGCATTCGGGTGAATCATGTCGTATAGCTCAGCTACTTTCCGGTCATGGTCCGCGATGAGCGGGAAGTCAACCGTCGTATTCTGAGTTTCGTTGATATCTTTCACCCATTCCTGGTGCGAATCCAGCGGGTCAACACTGACGGCAATCACCTTAACACCACGCTTGGCAAACTCGTCTTTCAGTTGAGCCGTACGGCCCAGTTCGGTAGTACAGACGGGGGTAAAGTCAGCAGGGTGTGAAAAAATCATCCCCCAGGAATCGCCCAGCCATTCGTGGAAATTGATCGTGCCCGCGGTGGTCTCAGCCGTAAAGTCCGGAGCAATGTCGCCTAATCGGAGTGCCATAGTAAAAATGGTTTGGTTAAAGTACTATACTAATGCTATAGTCTTTGTTACACAAATGTATAAAAATACAGGTTGTCTTTGTAAAGACTCACAAGTATAACACTACCGCTGTCCAAAATAGTTTTTTAAATCAATTTTTCTTCGACGGCCATTTTTACTAATTCGGCGGCATTTTTTACCTGAAGCCGACGCATCATGTTGGCGCGGTGATTATCAACGGTTCGGACCGAGAGCTGGAGTTTTTCCGCAATTTCGCGGCTGCTCATCCCGTCGACCAGGAATTGCAGAATTTCTTTTTCCTTTTTCGAGAGCTTCGAGCGTCGAACTTTTGTGGTGCGTTCGGTTTTCTTCAGCTGATGCATATAGCCATTCAGGATAATGGTGGCCACAGGCGAGCTGAAGTACTTTTCTCCGCTGGCAATGGTGCGGAGGGCTTTCATCATTTCGTCGCTCGACGAGTCTTTCAGAATATACCCAAAGGCGCCAGCTTCTACCGAACGAAGAATGTAATCTTCATTGTTGTGCATCGACAGCATCAGGGTTTTGATATTCTTGTACAGACGTGAAATAATCTGGGTGGTTTGAATCCCCGACATACCCGGCAGCGAAATGTCCATCAGAACAACATCTGGTTGCTGGCTTTTCAGTTTTTCAAGGGCTTCTTCGCCGTCACCGGCTTCATCAACGATTACAAATTCATCGTTTTGTTCCAGCAGTGAGCGAATTCCGTTACGGACAATCGAGTGGTCATCAACCAGCATCAGTTTGAGTGTACTCATATTCCTGGTGTGCGAGTTTAAAAGGTATACTAACTTGTACTTTGGTGCCTTTATCAGGGGCCGACGAAATTTTGAATTTACCATTGATCAACGCAGCTCGTTCATTCATATTGTGAATGCCCTGCGAAGGCCGTTTGGTATCTTCTTTCCGACTACGGTGGATGCGGAACCCCTTTCCGTCATCGTTCACAATCAAATGTAAGTAATTATCTTTTTCAAAAAGATCAATTGTAATCTGCGTCGGTTCGGCGTGGCGCAGGGCGTTGCTAACGGCCTCCTGTGCAATCCGGTAAACGCCGATTTCCACGCTTTTATCCAGCCGGGTATTTTTCAGATTGGTGTGAAAAATGATGTCCGTTTTGCTGTTTTTGTCGTGGGTGTCGGCCAGCATTTTTACGGCCGGAATCAACCCGAAATCGCTCAAGACCGTTGGCATCAGGTTGTTAGAAACGTTGCGGGTTTCCTGAATGGTTTGGGCAATAAGGTTTTTCAGGACGACAAAACTTTTGATCTCTTTTTCTTTTCCGTTTAAACTTTTTTCAAAGCTTTCGACCTGCAATTTAATGGCTGTCAGCATTTGTCCAATACCGTCGTGCAACTCGCGGGAAAGCCGCTTGCGCTCTTCTTCCTGACCCGCTACCAGATACGAGGTTCGGAGTTTTTGTTCGTCCATCTGTTGCTGGTACTGCTGGCGGGTAGCGTCGAAAAGCTGTTGGCGGGTTTCTTTCAGGGCCCGGTTCAACGACAGCAGCTTGCGATTGGTGGTGGCCGTTCGGGTCTCTGCTTCGACTAACTGAACGATGATAGCCTCAAATTTATTGACTGCCGGCCGCAAAATAAACCAACCGGCAAACACCAGTGCCAGCACCGTAAAAATATAGATGATCAGTTTTAGCCAGCGGGTCATCTCAACGTTTGCCAGCGTTTCTTTGGTATACTGCTGGATAACCTCTTCCATACCATCCAGGTACGGTTTTTCGTTGGCCAGCAAATCCGTCAGAACGGCTTGGGTGGTAAAAGCCTCCGGGCTGCCAGCCTGATCGGCCTGCTGAATAATCCGTTGCATGCTGGTCCGGAAGCCGAAGAAGTACGGTTTTAGCTGTCGGTAGCGAAAGTTGACGCTGTCACTGTTTTGCAGCATAACCGGATACCCCGGTACGGTGCCCTGCTCGATGTTTAGCTGATTGGTCTCAAACTGCGCAAATAGCTTTTTGATTTCGGCCAGATTATGCTTAAATCGCTCATGCTGACCCGGATGGCTCAGTTGTACGGCTTTACTAACCAGCCGCTGGCTGTACGGGCGCTGAGCCGAAGCCATTCGAATCACCATCACCCGTTCCGCTTCACGCCGGGTCTGGTATTGGGTCACAATTTCGGCCGCCGTCAATAAAACCGCAATAAACACCAGGGTGAATACAAATGGGCGGTTAAAATGGCGAGCCGAAGGCTGAGTGTTCTGGGGTATAACGCTGATTACTTCCGACACGGTTTTAGTAAGACAACCACGTTGATTAAGGTAAAGGTAGCAAAAATTGCAATAATTGGAGAGATGGCGGGTCAACTTATGCCGGATAGGCTCTAAAAACCGAACCAAACCGCGGTTTGTCTTGTTTTTTAAGCTCAAAACGACGTAGATTTGTACGTATCTGAACGCGATCTGATCATGAAAAAAAATGTCTGCTTCATCGCTTTATTGGGATTGCTGACGCTGGCGGCTTTTACACCCGGAAACCGGGCCAATGTGCGTCCGGCAGCGGTTGTTGCCGAACCGGTCAAATTGTCCTGGGAAACACTGCGCGATGTTACTTTCAAGAAAAAGTGGTACCCGGAAGAGTCCGTTTATATGCTATATCCGACCTTTGGCGCGGGAATTCAAAAACTGAGCGGCAAACCCGTTGAGTTAACGGGCTACGTACTGCCGGTTGATATCGAATCCAATACTTATGTTCTTTCGGCTTTTCCTTACAGTGCCTGTTTCTTCTGTGGTGGAGCCGGACCGGAATCGGTTGTGTCGTTGAAATTCAAAAAAAGCGGCTTAAAGTTCAAGACCGATGAACGGCGCACGTTCCGGGGCACGCTCAAATTGAACGCGGATAATATATACGAGCTCAATTATATCATCGCGGATGCCGAGATGGTGCAACAGTAAAAGAAATCTTTAGAAGCTGTATTGTTTTTTCTTCCGGTTTTCTTCATCTTTGCACCACGAAAAACGGGGGTATAGCTCAGTTGGCTAGAGCGCTACAATGGCATTGTAGAGGCCGTCGGTTCGAATCCGACTATCTCCACCAAACAGACCCGAATGCTGTTTTCTGCCCAGAAAACAGCATTTTCTATGTATAGCCACCTTAACTTAACAAAACGCTTAACATATACGCTGATGGAGTTGCCTAAAAAGGGCTTAGAATCCATTCCCCCTTACCGTCTCTGTAAACTCTACCATTTTAATTATGACACCTCAAAAACTTGGCTACTGGAATTCTACCAGTGGAATATTGTCTCCCAAGAATTAGAACGCCGATTTTTTAGCCGCTTTAACAGATCAAAGGATAGTAAAGAAAGATTGAAAGAGGCCCAACGCTGGGAACGGTTCATTAATCAGCAACTTGAAAATGGAGCCGTATATAATGGATCAAGAGCAAAAGTTGGGGGGAAGTTAGGCATAAAGTTTGGTCAATCGGAACAGAAAGAAAGCAATGTCTCTGACTCCTCTGGATGATGCCCGAAATGCCTTGATTTTCGCGTTGAAGGATTCCGCCGAGGCATTGGTAC
>NZ_BAAGWE010000002.1:0-1478743 GCF_054780515.1 Larkinella harenae
TAGGTAGGTTGCTTACGCGTTACGCACCCGTGCGCCACTAATGCATTGCTGCATCCGTTCGACTTGCATGTATTAGGCCTGCCGCTAGCGTTCATCCTGAGCCAGGATCAAACTCTCCATTGTAAATAATAAACTAACAATTGTACTTGTCAGGTCGCCTTTCTTGGCTTGGTTGCTGTACTGTCCACTACGTCAAAGAACTTAATTTTCCGCGTTTGGAAAATGGCTGATTGAACTGTTATTATTCGTTGCTCAATCTCGGTATGTTGTTTCCCTCATTTGGGATTGCAAAGGTAGCAGTTTGTTTTTGTTTTTCAAAAGAAATTTAAAAATTTATTTTTTCTTTTCTTTTGAACTTTTCCGAGATAACCGACTCATAACCACTTGGTTAGTTCCGCCTGCTACCGGTTGGCTGCTCTGCGCTTCCCCGATTTGGGACTGCAAAGTACCGCATTATTTTCCCGTTTGTCAAGACATAAAACGAAAATAATTGGGTAACTCCTTTTTAAAATTTATTATTCAATTCTTTTTCAAGAAGTTACCCAATAAAAAAACTTCAAAAAAATTATCCGAGACGAATTAAATGGTTCTTTTTGCCCTTGGAAATAACCAAGTACCGTTTCTGAAGCCATTCCAACTCTTCCAATACCGTCGAATCGCTAACTTTCTGTTTATTAATGCTCACCGCATTCTGTGCCAGCGCCCGCCGGGCTTCTCCCTTTGAAGCATATAGCTCTCCACGCGTAGCGACGGCCAACAGATCAATGAGATCCTTGCAGGCTTCCCATTCATCAGTGCTAATCTCCGTTTGGGGCACTCCTTCAAAAATAACCGCAAATTCATCCGCTTGAATGGTACGCAGCGTATCCATCGTCGCTTTTCCGAATAATACTTCCGAGGCTTTGACAGCCAGATCGTATCCAGTCTGCGAATGCACCCGAATCGTTACGTCTTTTGCAATCGCTTTTTGCAAAATCCGCAAATGGGGTGCTTCGTTATGCTGTTGCTCCAGGTCTTCGATTTCCTCACGGGACAAAAGGGTAAACACGCGAATGAGCCGCGGACAGTCGGCGTCGTTGGCATTAAGCCAGAACTGGTAGAACTGATACGGAGACGTCATCGCCGGATCGAGCCAGATATTCCCCCCTGCTGATTTTCCGAATTTAGTTCCGTCCGCCTTTGTGATCAGCGGTGTGGTCAGGGCAAAAGCCTGGTACTCTTCCCTCCCTTCTTTACGCCGAATTAGTTCGGTTCCGGTGGTGATGTTCCCCCACTGATCCGAACCGCCCATCTGAAGTCGAACGCTTTTATTCTTGTAAAGCCAGTAAAAATCGTATCCTTGTAATAATTGGTAGGAGAATTCGGTAAAAGAAAGACCGGTTTCAAGCCGCTTTTTCACAGAGTCTTTCGCCACCATATAATTTACGGTCAGGTGGGTGCCGGCTTCGCGCAGAAACCCTAGAAACGATATCTCTTTAAACCAATCGTAATTGTTGACCATTTCGGCCGAATTTGTTGCCCCATCAAACGTCAGGAAGCGGGCCAGCTGCTGTCGAATCCCTTCCTGGTTATGCCGCAACGTTTCTTCGGATAAAAAATCGCGCTCGGTGGACCGACCGGATGGATCTCCAATCATGCCAGTGGCCCCACCTACCAGTGCAAACGGTTTGTGGCCCGCCCGCTGAAAGTGAACTAGCAGCATAATCGTAGCCAGATTGCCAATGTGCAGGGAAGCCGCCGTTGGATCAAAACCGATATACCCGGCCGTTGATTCTTTACGGAGTTGTTCTTCGGTTCCGGGCATCATGTCCTGCAACATGCCCCGCCAGCGGAGTTCTTCAATAAAATCAATCATACAATTAAAGAAAGAAGGGAGAAAAGCAGAAAAGGAAAGAAATCGTGCGTTAGCCTTTTTACTTTCTCTTGATTTTCAGGTTGCAAAGATAAAATTGTCAGGGCAAAAGCAGTGAGGAGTCACCGTAACTTAAAAAACGATAACCGTTCTGCAAACCTTCCTGATAAATGGTTAGCCAGTTTTCACCCACAAAAGCCGCGACTAATAAAATAAGGGTGGAACCCGGCTGGTGGAAATTCGTCACCAAACCGTCGACGATCCGAAACCGATAACCAGGCATGCAGTAAATTCCGGTATGCCCAATGACCTGCTCCTGCCCCGCTGTAAGAAGATGCGTCAGAATAGCCTGCAATGCTTCCTTTGGTGATGGAACTTCGTTTTCCTGAACAGAATACGCGTATTGCTGATCCAGCTCAAAAGGTTCCGGTTCATTCCTGAGCAGACGCACTCCAAACCAATACAGACTTTCCAGTGAACGCATTGAGGTTGTCCCCACGGCAATCACCGGTCCGGCGTGGCTGATCAGTTTCTCCAGATTTTGACGCGAATATACGACCTGCTCCGTGTGCATCGTATGCTGACGTACATCCGTGGCTTTGATCGGCTGAAAGGTGCCGGCTCCAACGTGTAACGTCAGGTACTCGGTCTGAATTCCGTTCTGGGCAAGCTGTGTCAGTACCTCCGGCGTGAAATGCAACCCGGCCGTTGGGGCTGCCACCGCCCCTTCTACGCGCGAATAAACGGTTTGGTACGTATCCCTGTCGGCGTCGGTGACCTCCCGGTTCAGGTAAGGCGGCAACGGTATTTTTCCGGCTTCGTGGAGAAGGGCCGCAAACGACTCACTCCCGGACCACTCAAACCGGATGTGTGACTGATCGGCACTGTGCCAATGCGCATTTAGCAAAGTCGTCTGATCACCAACCCGGATTTCCTTCGTTAAAACCTCATCCGGCTTCCAACGCTTCCGGTTGCCAATCATACACTGCCAGGTACTTGTATGTCGATCCTGCATAGCCTCCGAAACCAGTCGATCGGCGGGCACAGGATTGAGCAAGAACAACTCGATAACGGCACCGGTTGCTTTCTGAAAATGCAGCCGCGCCGGAATTACTTTGGTGTTGTTGAACACCAGCAGGCTTTTTTCGGGCAACAGGTCCGGCAATTCAAAAAACGAGCGGTGTTCAATCCGACCTCCGCGGTAGGTCAGCAATCTGGACTCATCGCGCCGGGGCAACGGAAACCGCGCAATGCGTTCATCCGGAAGGTCGTACTGAAAATCGGCAAGCTGTAGTTCGTCCATGTTACTCTTCGGGCGTGGGCTTCATGGTTAACCGGATCGGTAAGGAAACGATTACAATTAAAATAATAGCTGCACAAACCGGAAACAGCCACTGATGGCCCGTCAGACTGGTGGATCCCAATTGCGTATTCAGACGACCCAGTACATACAAGGCCAGTGCCATTACGGTATTGACAGCCGCCATGATGCAGTAAAACCAGTTCTGAAAAATTTCGTCCAGTTGTTTCCGGTGTTCCAGCCAAAGCTGCTGATTCGGAATGGGCAGCGCCGTTCCGGATACTTTCGGAAACAGCTTCGTCAACATATTGATCAGTGTATTGTTGATCAGAAAAATAGCCACACAGCCGTAGAACAAATAATCCCGATCAATGAAAACATCCGGGCGGCTATCCGGCGTAAAGCTCACGGCAACGGTGGTTTCCAGCGAAACGTACGTATAAATTAAGATGGAGGCAAACCCGATCAGCGAGGCCAGCCGCCACAAACGAATGGCAAACGTGCTAACTTTCATGAATATAATTTGTTGACCTGATAACAGGCTTTGGGCCGCAAAGGTACGGGCTACAACGGAGTGTTCCCAAATTGGCTTAAAAGTTGACCGGAGAATTCTTTGACAAACTCTGATTTTCAGTCGTCATTTTTGCAAAACCTCTTTTTTACTCAATGAAAATTTACACCAAAACCGGCGATAAAGGCCAAACTTCGCTGATTGGCGGACGACGGGTGAGCAAAGCCTACCACCGAATCGATGCGTACGGAACCATAGATGAGTTAAATGCCTGCCTTGGCCTGGTTCGGGATCAGCCCATAAACACGAACCGAAAGGAGCTGCTCAAAGAAATTCAGGACCGGCTTTTTACCATCGGCGCTGAACTGGCAACAGACCCCGAAAAAACCGTTAAAAAACCGTTGCCCGCTATTCTGGATTCGGACGTGACCCACCTGGAACAGGCCATCGATGAAATGGAAGCCCACTTACCATCCCTGCGGGCCTTCGTTTTACCCGGTGGCCATCCGTCCGTTTCGTTTTGCCACCTGGCACGTACGGTTTGCCGCCGGGCCGAACGCCTGGTCATTGCCCTCAATGACGATGAATTCGTTGATCCGCTGGTGATTCAGTACCTCAACCGCCTGTCGGATTATCTCTTTGTCCTGGGCCGGAAAATGGTTCAGGAGCTCGACGTTGAAGAAATAACCTGGCAACCCCGGATCCCCTAGAAACCGGATCCATGCGTTTTTTTGCCAGTTTATGTAACCGCTAAAAAAATAATTAGCATAACAACTATTTTTCACTGGACACTTCCTGAAGTTTTCTATACATTTGCTGACAATCAACCCGCTGACGACTTTTTTAGTTGATCAGATTTGCCGATTACCATCATGACTACCGACTTATTAAACATCGAGCTGCGCAAAGCAGGACGCTCCCGGATTGAGGAGGTCGACTTCAACAACCTGCCGTTTGGCAAGCATTTTTCGGATCACATGTTTGTGGCCGATTTTGTGGACGGGCAATGGCAAGATCTACAAGTGGTGCCGTTTGACAATTTTACGTTCAGCCCGGCTCTATCGTCGCTCCATTACGGTCAGTCAATTTTTGAAGGCATGAAAGCCTATAAAAATGAAGCTGGTGAAGTGCTGATGTTCCGTCCACGGGAAAACTGGAAACGGATGAATGAATCGGCCAAGCGGATGTGTATGGCAACCATTCCGGAAGAAGTTTTTATGGGTGGTTTGGAAGCCCTGCTGCGCGTTGATGCCGACTGGGTGCCCAGCTCGACCGAAAGCTCGCTGTACATCCGTCCGTTCTTGTTCGGAACGGATACGTACCTGGGCGTTGCTCCGTCGAAAACCTACCGGTTTTGCATTTTTACCTGCCCGGTAGGAGCTTACTATACCAAACCGCCAAAGCTGAAAGTTGAAACGGATTACATTCGTTCGGCACCCGGTGGGGTTGGCTACGCCAAATGCGCCGGTAATTACGCCGGTTCCATGTACCCAACGCTGCTGGCGCAACAGGCGGGTTACGACCAGTTGATGTGGACCGATGCGACCGAGCACAAGTACATCGAAGAATCCGGAACAATGAACATTATGTTTGTCATTGACGGTAAACTGGTCACACCAGCGACTTCCGATTCCATTCTGAAAGGCGTGACCCGCGATAGCATCATTCAGGTAGTGAAAAGTTGGGGAATTGAGGTTGAAGAACGGAAAGTTTCGATCCAGGAAGTAATTGAAGGGATTGAAAACGGCAGCCTCACCGAAGCATTTGGCGCCGGAACCGCCGTGGTGGTTTCACCGTACTCGCTGATCGGTTTTGAAGGCAAAGATTATATGCTGAATGAAGTAGCGAAAGAAAACTCGCTGGCCAGCCGGATTTTTGACTACCTCAGTGATCTGCGGACGGGCCGGATTGAGGACACGTTTGGCTGGATGCACAAAATCTAATAAAGAAAAAATACAGCGCGGGGCGTTGACGGTTTTGAAATCGTCAACGCCCCGCGCCTTTTATTAGTCTTTCTCAGGCATTTGTGGTGCGATCGAACGTGAGTTTGAGGCCAAAATCTTTGCCTTTTGACACATCTTTTAACGTAACCAGGCTGTTGGGCGCAACCTTCCAGCTTTGCTGGGAAGGAGTTCCGTATCGCTTGGTGAAATACGTTTCCAATTCTTGCCGGTGCGTATCAACCGACTGCCGGTTATTGAGATAAATATCTACCTGAATGCGGTTCACTTTTTTGCCGTTATCCAGAAAATATTGAATATCAACCGATTCCAAATTTTCGTATTCAATAGTATAACCCACGTGGGCTGCATCCTCTTCAAACGGCTCGGCATTTTCTTTTTCCTTTACTACGGCCACGCCATCGCCCAGCTTAACGCCCCGGAACAGGCCATCTTCCGACCCAACCAGTTTTTCCAGCCAGTCGCTGACGAGTTCATTTCCCGTGTTGGGCCGAGTCGGTAAAATTTCGGTCGAGTCAGTGGGGGTAGTTGCCTCTGATGCTTGTTGATTGCTTTGGCAGGCATTTAAAAATAGCGCTATGGCAAGCAGCGCCGGGTAAATAAACGTTTGTTTCATATAGTCCAGGTTGTAATTAATAGAGAAAATAAGCGTAAACGCTCAACCGATGCGGGTATTCATTACGATGAAAATCCGCGCGAACGTCCTCCGCCAAAAAAACCGCTCCGCCCACCACTCGGCCGGCTGATTTTGGAACCGTGCACATTGCTACCAATCCGGTTGGCGCGCTCAAATGCCTGCGGACTGCTGTAGGCACCCGCACGATAGCGTTGCTCATTCGCAATGCCCGAGTTATTGGAACGGCCCAGCATATACCCCAAACTACCCCAGAGTAACACACTGGATAGCCCGCTGTGGTGGTGGTAAGCCGCCGGGTTATTGAAATATTGACTGGTCGAAGGATCCGAATGAACCAACTGGCGGGCCGCTTCCACGCTTAGCGTATCACGGTGGCCATCTGCGTAATTGACAATGGCTCCGGCCTGCTTGGGGTCCACCTCGACCTCATCCGTAATTTTAAACTTACCGGGACTCGTTTCGGTAATGAACGTCCTGACGCCCTTTCCAAACTGGTCGGAAGACGTTGCACGGTCAACCTGTTCGGTATCTGATTCGCTGGAGCCGCAACTTTGCAACAGCGCCGAACCGTTCAGCAAGACAAGGCCAAGGGTCGCGCTGAGGGTAATGTCTTTTACCCGGCGTAAGATGGTGTGTTTTCGAACTGGTGTCATGGTTTTTAATATGCTGTCGTAGAAACGAAACTACGCAGAAGCCCTTGTGGTTGCAAGAACTTAGTTGATGAAAGGAAAAAACACTGCAATAGCTTCGCGTTCTGAATTATGAATGTACTGCCGTATTTTTGGGGCTTATGTTCGACAGTAACGCATTTATCGAAAAGTTCCTCTACCGAATTTCGGAGCTTCAGTCGGAGTCTCAGCCCTGTTTTCCGGCGGGACTCGTTCCCTCCTACCGGGCGAATCCGCTGATTCTGGGGTACCACCGGGCAGACACAAATATTTTCTTTACCGCTATCACGGTTTTTACGCTTCAGCAAATCCGTTCGCGGCTCTCGGTGAATTTACAGAAAACCGTTGATCAAATCGTTGAAAAAGCCGTCCGGCACTACCCTGATTTTCAAAACAAAGACGGACTCAAAACTTATAATTTCTACGTAACACCCAAAAATGGCCGACCATCCGGGCACTTTCCCAACGGGCTTTTTCTGAATCGTTTGGAACATTTCCGGCTCCCCGACGATGCCGACGATACGGCCATCGTCTACCTAACCGGCAATCCGTCGCGCGAGGACTTACTGTGGCTTAAACAAAAGCTCATGCAACATGCTAACCTCGCTACCCGACAAGTGGAAGACACATTTCCCGAGTATGTTAACCTGCGCGCCTATTCGACCTGGTTTGGCAAAAACATGCCGGTTGAGTTCGACGTCAGCGTATTGTGCAATCTGCTTTTCTGCATTTTTCATTACCAGCTCCCCCTCAATCAGCACGACTACGACAGTCTTGAGTTCATCCGATCGGTGGTTGCCAAAGGGCAATACCGGACCGATCCGTTTCGCTGCTCGCACTCATACCCGCGCGCGCCCCTCATTCTGTACCACGTTGCGCTGTTGTTGGCGGCATTTCGTCCGGAACCGCTGGAATCCCTTCGGCCTCAGTTGATTCAGGATGCCTATCAACTGCTCAACGACGGTTTGCCGGTCATGGATCAGGTGGTCGTTTCTACCTCACTTCTGCTGCTCGGCGAAAAACCGCCCCGCATCGATGTCAGCACCATTTCTGAAAACGAAGTCCGGCAGTATTCATTCTTTATCGCCGGTATGCTAACGGCATCGCAGAATCCGCTGCTCAACCGTTTGGCCCAGTCCCGGCTGGTTCGGATGGACTGGACCTGCGAAGCCCACTCGCTGGCTCTGCTGGTTGAATACTTGGTGAATGCGGATTCAACCGGATCAACATAACCTGTTTAATCCACAAGCAAAAACAACCCGTCCGGCCACGATTTTATCATCGCGCCGAACGGGTTATCAAAAAAAGTCTGTTGGAATTACCAGCCCGGGTTTTGCTTAATGGCCGGGTTCTGCGCGAGCGTATTCAGCGGAATAGGCCACAGATAATGTTTGTTTTCATCAAAAACGGGATTGGCCCAGTCAGTGCCCTGGTACACATCAATATAGGCTTTTCCGGATACCGGATCGACTTTGGTTTTGACATTGGCTTTCGGATACCGGGCAATAGCGGCTGCATCCCACAGTATTCCAAGGGTGGGCGTAAGCAGTTTTTTACCCTGTTTCCAGCGCTTCAAGTCGTTGTAGCGAAACCCTTCCATGAACAATTCGATGCGCCGTTCGCGCCGGATTTCGGCAATCAACGGTGAGACCCCATCGGCGGTATAACGCGGATCGACGGGCACTTTTCCCATTTCCAGATGCGGCATAGCCACACGATCACGGAGCTTGTTGAGGCTGTTGTCGAGATCAGCCTGCGTGATTTTGCCCAGTTCCGCCTGTGCTTCGGCGTAATTCAGCAGAGCCTCTCCAAACCGCAGAATGATGGCTGGTGACTCTGCGGTATCGAAGGCTTTTCCTATCATGTCGTCCGCGTTGTAATGTTTGATGATGTGGTAACCCGTGGTCGACAAATAACCGCCTTCCATCCCCTGAATACGCGGGTAAGGCCGTCCATCCGCCAGGTGATATTTGTAAGAAGCAGCATCGGCCGGATGCAAAACCGTCTGGCGCAGCCGCGGGTCCCGGTTTTCGAAAACATCTTCGATTTTAGCATCCCCTTTGTAAAGCGGAGATAACGTAATCGGCAACCCGTCTGTACAGAGATAGTCTTCGACAACACTTTTGGTGGCACCACCCGCGTACTCAAAATACGATTGTACGTGGTTGGTGAATACGCCTAGCTGGTATTTTCGCCAGTACATCACTTCCGGATTACCGGCCAGATTCAAGACCCGGTGGTAGGCGTTGTAATCCGTTTTGGGATTTCCGGTGCTGTAAAGCCGGTAAGGCCCTTTGTCCATCAATTCTTTGGCCGCGCTGGCTGCTTCTTCCAGCCACATGGTTGCGTTGGTTCCGCCATGGTACTTGCGCCAGGTCCCTTCGTACAGACACAGCCGGGATTTCACCAGCAGCGCACACCAGCGGTTTAACCGGCCCGGCGCATTGCCATCGTTCCAGGTGTCGGGCAGTTTGGTGGCGGCAAAGTTAAGGTCTTCCAGCACCTTGGTCATGGCTTCTTCGCGCGGAGTACGGCCCGCAAACAACTCCGGAGAATCGACGTTCAACTCCTTATCTACAAACGGAACATCGCCAAACTTCTGTACTTTTTCGGCATAAAACCAGCCTCTGAATAACCGGGCTTCGGCAATGTAACGGTCTTTGATTGCCTGGGACACATTGGCTTTGTCGTAATTTGCCAGCCCGACGTTAATCGCCCGGACAAAATTCCAGCCTTTGTAGCCAAATTGCTGCGGATCCGTCGGAACCGTGTGTTTTCCCGAACGCACCTGCTGGAAGAAAATATGGCGGGCGTTGGTTGGGGCCATGTTGTCGGCAAACTCATCCTGAAACCAGAAGCTCCCCCAGTTGCTATCAAAACCGTTGTAGTGGCCGTGCAAAATGGGCACATTATCGTCGTTGCGGGCCAGGTCGTACAAACTGTTGTTGTACACCCGCAGATCGTTTTCCGTATTCCAGAAGGTCTGGTTGGTAATCCGATCCAGCGGATAGCGTTCGAGAAACTCGTCGTTGCAGCCGCTCACCAGAAAGGCCGTTGCGAAGACCGCACCAAAAAAGAGGTTATATTTTTTCATCAGGAAAGTCATTTGGGGATTAGAAATTAACATTGAGACCCAGCGTAGAAATGCGCTGCATAGGGTATTCGATAGCCGCCGACTGGATGGTTTCGGGATCCAGCGGTTTCCGCATTTTGGTAAACTCCCACAGGTTCATGCCGGTGGCGAATACCTGGGCTCTGCCCACCCCGATTTTCTGAAGTAACTTTTGCGGCAGATCATAGCTCAATGTGATGTTTTTCAGGCGGATGTAAGCGGCATTTTGCAGATAACGGGATTGCACCTGAAGGTTTTTCTTGTCGTTCGTCGAAATGTGAGCCGCCGGAAAATACGCATCCCGGTTGTCTTCGGTCCAGGTGTCGGTGATGTAATATTTCTCAACATGCCCCGCGTTGTAAGGGAAGAACCAAGTCCAGTTGTCAGAGGTCGGCCAGTGGTCTTTTTTACCGATTCCCTGGAAGAAAACCGTCAGACGCAGGTTTTTATAGCCCAGCCCGCCATTGATCCCGAACGAATACCGGGGTGTGCTGTTGCCAATCACCTTCCGATCACCCGGATTAGCCAGCGTGTTGTTGCCAAAACTGATGATGCCATCGCCGTTCAAATCGGTATACCGGATGTCGCCCGGACGCCAGTTGGCACCAATGTTGGTTTGTTTGGGCGCCTGGGCTACCTCATCGGCCGTCTGGAAAATACCGGCGGTTTCAAACCCCCAGATTTCACCCAGCTTCTGCCCGACATAATAGATATTGCTGTTGTTTGGTAAGGCACCGGTTGGGTTGTTGAAACGCGTGATCTCAGCCGTCCAGTCCGAAAGCGCCAGACTCAAATCGTAATTCCAGTTATTCTTGAACTTGTCCCGCCAGGTCAGCGACAACTCCCAGCCTTTGGTCCGCAGATCAGCCGCATTTTCTTTCGGGGCGGTCGTGCCCAGAATAGCCGGATACGATACGTCCATCAACATGTTTTTTGTATCGCGGGTGTACACATCCAGCGATGCATCCAGCCGACCGCGTAGCATCGTAAAATCCAGCCCAATGTTCTTGGAAATCACCGTTTCCCACGTCAGCGACGGGCTTACCAGTCCAGCCGCCGAAACGAACGGAATCAGGGCGTTGGTAAACATGTACGGCGATTGACCCGTGCCCATCGTGGCCACGTAGGGATAATAAATCTGATTGCGGTTGTTGTCCAGCAGAATCTGGTTGCCCAGCGTTCCGTACGACGCGCGCAGCTTCAGGTTGTCGAGCCACGAGCCGGTTCCGGCCATGAATTTCTCGTTGCTGATCCGCCAGCCCGCCGATACCGAGGGAAAAAAGCCAAACCGGCTATCTTTCGGAAACCGGGAGGTTCCGTCGTATCGCCCGTTGAACTCAAGCAGGTAACGTTCCTTGAACATGTAATTCAGCCGGTAGAAGGCTCCGCGCAGCGCCACATGCGACTTGCTCCCGAACGTCTGCTGCACGCCGGTTGTTGCGTTGAGGTCTACCACCTGGGGCGTAATCAACGCCCGGGCCTGTGCCCCCGAATAACGGTATTGCCCGCGCTCCTGGTTGAAACCAACCATAGCCGACAGGTTGTGATCGACCGGCAATGGCAGTTTATATTCCGCAAACGCATTGAACACGTAATACTGGTTGTAATTATTCTCGTTCCGAATCCAGTCGTCACCGCTAAAACCGTTGCTGACAATATTGGCCGCCAACAGGTTAGCATCCACAATATCAATCTTGCTCTGCACGTCCTGATACATGCGGTTGAAGATATTGTACGAGAAATCCGACCGGATTTTCAAGCCTTTCAACGGCGTTAAGGTAACACCCTGGGTCAGCCAGAGGTCATTGTTGGTATAGGTGGTACGCCCGCCATCCATCAGGTACGGGAAGAAGTTGGTGCCTCCAAAGTATTTTCCGATGTAGGGCGCGTATTTTTCGCGGTCGCCGGGCGTGACGTAATAGTCAAGATCGGGAAACTGAACCGGCATGATCGGATTCACCCGAGCGAGGGAATTGATGTTTACATCCCAGTTATAGAAGTGAGGTTTGTCGCTGTTCTGCGAATTAAAAATAATTTTTTCATCCAGACTCAGCCAGTTGTTAATCTGGAAATCAGCCTTCATCAGCACATTATAGCGCTTAAACTTCTCGTTGTTATAACGCAAATAGCCGTCTTTGGAGAAATAACCAAGCGAGACCAGGTATTTTGATTTGTCCGTACCGCCCGAAACCGACAGATCATGCTGGCTCGTGGGAGCGAATTGGGTCATGATGCTGTTCTGATAATCGTTGTACCCATAAAACCGCAGCACGCCGTTGACTACTTTCCACTGCGGAGCCGTTGCCGGATTTTCGGAATAAGCTTTGGTACCGGCTACCATATCCGCATCATAAGCCGGAATGCCGCTGGTTCGGATGTTGGCCTGGTTGCGTGCCTGCACAAACTGGTAAGGGTCAGTTACCACATCCATGTTGAAAATGGGCTTGGCCAGCGAAAACTGTGTATTGAACGATACATTTATCTTACCGCTCTTCCCGCTTTTGGTCGTCACGAGCACCACCCCGAAAGCCGCCCGGGCGCCATACACCGCCGAAGCAGACGCATCTTTCAGTACACTGATGCTCTCAATGTCATTGGGATTCACCCGGTTCAGATCCATCGGGACGTTGTCGACCAAGATAAGCGGGGCCCCTCCATTGATGGATTCATAGCCCCGGATGTTGAACGTAATGGGTTGAGCCGGATCGCCATTCCGGACGTTTACGTTCAGGTTGGGCACAACGCCCTGCAAACCCTCACCCACCGAAGCAATCGGACGGTTTTGCAACCGTTTGCTGTCCACTGTTCCAACGGCACCGGTCAGGTTTACTTTTTCCTGCGTTCCATACCCAACCACCACCACTTCATCCAGGGCTTTCGTGTCATTTTCCAACGCGATGTCGATGGTTGAACGCCCATTGACCACAACTTCCTGTTTGGTATAGCCAATGAAACTGATGACCAGCGTAGCGTTCGAATTGGGGACCCGCAGGGAATATTTTCCTGCGTTATCCGTATTTGTTCCCTGGGTGGTTCCTTTAATCACGACACTAACGCCCGGCAGCGCTTCTCCATTTTCAACGGCCGTAATGCGCCCCGAAACCGTCTGGCCCTGGGCATAACTGGCCCAGGCAATCACAGACAGCATACTGATAAACAAAAGCTTACAAACCTTTTGTTTGTCTAGCGGTAAAGTTCTTTTCATAAAATAGCTGTTAGAGATAGTAGAATAGGGAGCTTAAAATTGAACTTTACAAACATTAAATTATACTTAATAATCATCCGTTTGTAAAAGCGTAAAGGGACTAACACCTTGAAACTACTTAGTGACAACCTAGAATAAATTCAATTTAAACCCAGAATATACATATCAAACAAACAACTTATCATCAAATGAAAAAGTGATACATTGTAGTTTTTTTGCCTAATTTGCCGGATATCGGATACCTGCTGGGAGTAGTCTTTCAGAATCTTATTAGCTTCGTAGTTCCAAGGCAAATTGCTTTCCCATTCTAGTTCAATTAAAATACACAGATAACCGTATGAAAATGTATTTACGCGTCGTGTCGCAGCTTTTGGTGGTTGGTTGTATGGTATTTACGGCCTGTCAGAGTTTGGAAGGTCCCGCTGGGCCTCAGGGTCCGCAGGGGCCAGCAGGAACCCCCGGAGCAAAGGGAGATAAAGGCGATACGGGTGCCAAAGGAGCCGATGGAACAGCAAATGTCCAGCAGATTAATTACTCGGGTCGTAACCACGAAGGGATGGCTGATTTATTGCTGGCGCTGCCGCAGGCGATCAACCGCGATGTTGTGGAAAAAAGTGCGTTTTACATTTATGTCAAGCAATCGGCAAAAAACGCGAACAACCAGGATGAACCGTATTGGTTTGCCATACCCGGTCAAACCCTGAAGGGGAACGAATACAGTTATTTTATATCGCCCGGAGGTGGGCAAACGCTGGCGGGCGTGTTTCTGCGCCGAACGGTGAATTTTCAGGCTGGAAGTGAATACTTTGAATCCATTCGTGTGGTGGTAGTTACCGCTGATAAGGTGAGCAATGGGCGCAAAGCCGCCATTGATTACACCAATTACGAAGAAGTTCGGAAAGTGTATAATTTACCGGAATAAGCCGATATAACGGATTCAACCTGCTGGCAGTAAAGAATTGATAATTAATACATTACACTTATTTCATCCCAACAAATCATCAGGTAACAGTGGCAAGTAGGGAGTTAGCGGTTCGGTTGAGGTGAAAGCCGATAACCGGACCAGCTTGCTCCCCGCAGCGTCGTACTGCAACTCAACATAAAACAAATCCAGTGCGTAGAGGAGAAAAATATGGGTCTCTTCGTAGCGATTGGCCAATACCGCACCCCGGAACCAGAGCTGCTCCTGTTGGTGATCGTGGGGTAGCGTTAGAAAATCTTCAAGCTTCATTAATGTGATTGCACGTTGGATTAAATATCTGTATTTTTCCCGCGTATTCAAGCTTTTTTCCTAAAAACCTTTTCCTAAACCTGTTCTTATGCTGCTTAGAATCCGTTCCGCAGCGGCTATTGGCTTTGCGCTGATAACGTTGCAAACGTGGGCTGATGTTCGTTTGCCCAAAGTCTTCGGTTCCCATATGGTGCTGCAACGCCGGAAAGCCGTTCCAGTCTGGGGCTGGGCCGACCCCAACGAGAAGATAACCGTTCAGTTCAATAATCAGACCAAAACCGTAAAAACTGATAAATCGGGCAAATGGGCCGTAAAATTGGATCCGACGGAAGCCGGTGGCCCCTATGTTATGACGGTTCGCGGCCGAAAAAATACCGTTACACTTGATGATGTGCTGGTCGGCGAAGTCTGGATTTGTTCCGGGCAGTCGAACATGGAGTGGAACGTTAACTCATCGCGGGATGCGGCTCAGGAAATTAAAGAGGCCAATTACCCCCAAATCCGTCACTTTAAGGTTCCGCACGACCTGAGCCTCTCGCCCAAGGAGGACATCCTGGGTGGTGAGTGGAAACTTTGTACGCCCGAAAACACCGGTGACTTTACGGCGGTCGGGTATTTTTTTGCTCGTGAGTTGCAGAAGGAAATGCCCAACATTCCGATTGGCCTGCTCAACACCTCCTGGGGAGGTACGCAGTCGGAATCCTGGACCAGCCGGGAAGCGATGGACAGTTTCGAGGAGTTTAAACCTGCGGTCGCCAGCATGCCCAAATCGCTCGAAGACTTGAGCAAACAGCGCATGGAGCAATTGCAGGCCCAGATTACAAAGGTACAAGGTGGTTTGCCCGCTGTATCGGAGCTCCAACAATGGCCGCAGGCTGACTTCAACGATACGAATTGGTCGACCATTAAATTACCCGATTTATTTGATCGGAAAGCGTTGCCCGGATTCGACGGTGTTGTCTGGTTCCGCCGAGAAATCATGATCCCTGACGAACTGGCGGGTCAGGCTATGACGCTGAAACTGGGCCAGATCGACGACATGGACGAAACGTTTGTCAACGGTATTGCCGTAGGGAAAACCGGTCAGGCTGGCACCGAGCGGAATTATTCCATTCCTGCCGGCACCCTCAAGGCGGGCCGAAACGTGATTACGGTGCGCGTCGAAGACCACGGCGGTGGCGGTGGTTTTATAGCCAAAGAGGATCAGTTTCACTTGACGGCATCGGGGAAGACGCTCCCACTGGCGGGCGACTGGAAATTCCGAATTGCCGATTACAGTCGCCAGGCAACGCTGGTGAATCCCAACATGACAGGCACGATTTTGTACAATGCGATGATCAATCCGCTGATTCCGTACGCCATCCAAGGGGCAATCTGGTATCAGGGTGAAACTAACGCCGGGCGGGCGTATCAATACCGCAAAACATTTCCGCTGATGATCAACGACTGGCGAACCCGCTGGGGGCAGGGCGATTTCCCGTTTCTGTTTGTTCAACTGGCCAGTTTTAATGCCGCGAATGGAAACAGTATAAAGGGCAGTAGCTGGGCCGAATTGCGCGAAGCCCAAACCCTGACACTCAGTCTGCCCAATACCGGCATGGCCGTTACATCAGACATTGGGGAAGCCCGGGACATCCACCCTAAAAACAAACAAGATGTAGGAAAAAGGCTTGCTTATAACGCTTTGAAAACCGTATATGGCCAGAATCGAATGGCATCAGGTCCCGTTTTCAAGAGCATGGAAGTAACGGGTAACAAAGCCATTTTGACCTTCGATAACGTAGGTAGCGGACTCACGACAAACGATAAATACGGGTATTTGAAAGGTTTTGAAGTAGCCGGAGCTGACCAGAAATTCTACTGGGCGAAGGCCGAAATTCAGGGCGACAAGGTGATTGTATCCGCCAGCGAAGTGGGTACGCCCGTTTCGATTCACTACGGCTGGGCTGACGATAACGGCGAGGTTAACCTGTACAATCAGGACGGCTTACCGGCGGTTCCGTTCCGCACCGATACCTGGAAAGGCATTACCGAAGCCGGACGGTTTAAGTAACTGTCACCCGGATAACTATAAACCTGACAGATCTGGACGACCACGCCCAAGACTGTCAGGTTTATAACGGTTTACACCCAAACCGTTCCTTATTGTTTTTTCTCTTGCTTGCGCATGGGCATGCTATCGATCAGGCTAAACAACTCTTTCGGATCGATCGGCTGCGAAAACCGGTGTTTTATTCCACCGTCTTTCCCTACAAGCCATCCCTGCAATCCTTCCGATGGCACCAGACTGAACGGCTCATGCATCAGAAACTGCCGATCCGGTTCGACCAGCTCCGAAGCCACCAGCACGATCACATCCAAATCCCGATCAGCCAGTTGATCCCGCTCTCCATTGAGAGCTTCCTGTTGTTCGATCAGCAAATGCTGGGCGTTATCACGGCCGTAGAGGACCAGAACACGCCGGCTGTCGCGCTTCTCTTCCAGCATGGCCTTAAGCGACTTCTTTTGAACACCAATACCTTCCATCGTTCCAAATACGGTTATGCTATAGACTAGTATAACCATCAACCATCCCGCTCGCATAGTGTTTAAAAGAAGTTTAGCGTTTTGCCACTGCTATCTCCTAAACCTGATTTATTCGAATAGGTTTTCCGAACGCTCCAGCAGCAGAATGGCCGACTGCGGCACGATGAAGAATTTTTCTCCTTCGTACTCCAGTTCAATGGCATTGCGTTGCAAATAAAGCGCTACATCACCCTCCTGAGCCTGCAACGGCATGTACTTCACTTTTTCCTCGGTTTCTTTCCACGGTTCATCCTCGGCTGGGGCCGGAATTGGGTAGCCCGGTCCTACTTTGATCACGTAGCCGCTCTGAACCTGTTCCTTTTCCTGCACGGTAGCGGGTAAATACAAGCCGCTGCTGGTGCGTTCGCTGGGGTTTTTGGGTTTGATCAACACCCGGTCGCCCACAACGATGAGTCGTCTTAATCGGTTATCTGCCGTAATTTCCATGTTTTATCAATCAGTAGTCGTTTCAATCGGTAGGCATGTTTCAACAACAATCAGGCAATCCTGTTTTCGTCCGGGCCGATACGACAAAATGTCAGATTTAACACAACGGAATTGGCGTATCAGGGCACCGGATCGTACCCACTCCCTCCCCACGGATGACAGCGGGCCATCCGTTGCAAGCCCAGTCGCCCACCTTTGACCGCCCCATACTTCTGTACAGCTTCAATCATGTATTGCGAACAAGTGGGCGTATAACGGCAAGCATTTGGCAGATAGGGCGAGATGGCTCCCTGATATACGCGCACAAATGCAATGAGTACGGTTTTCATAGTTTGGTCAACAATCCTTCGTTAAATCTTTTCTATCTTTGCTACCGGTCCGTGCCGATCCGGTTTTATTAGTCGGCCCATTCTGAACGAGTTAAACGCTTTGCCGCCGATGCGGGTCTATTCTTTAACACTCCATTAAATCGAATGCTCTCCTACATCATCTGGGACGTTAATCCCGAATTATTTTCTATCGGTACTTTTTCCGTTCGCTGGTATGGTCTTTTGTTCGCACTTGGCTTTTTGCTGGGCCAGCAGATCATACTATACATTTTCAAACGCGAAGGCAAACCCGTCAGTGACATTGATGCCCTAACGCTTTATATGGTCATTGCTACGGTGTTAGGAGCACGCATCGGCCATTTCCTTTTCTACGAACCCGAGGTTCTGTTCAAAAATCCTCTGGAAGTTATTTTGCCACCCTACCGCGGACTGGCCAGCCACGGTGCCGCCATCGGTATTCTGACGGGTCTTTGGCTTTACTCCCGCCGGAAATCCAGTATAGCCACCAACCAGACTTTTCTCTGGGTGACAGACCGCATCGCTATTGCGGTGGCTCTGGGTGGCTCTTTTATTCGGCTGGGCAACCTGATGAATTCCGAAATTGTAGGACGCCCCACCGACGTTTCCTGGGGGTTCGTTTTTGTTAACAATACTGAGTACCTACAGATTCCCCGTCACCCGGCCCAATTGTACGAAGCTATTTCCTGCCTGGTGCTTTGCCTGGTATTGTTTTGGTTCTGGAACCGCCATAAGCAGAATACCCCCCGGGGCAGCCTGCTGGGCATTTTCCTGATTGTTGTATTCAGCCTGCGGTTTTTCTACGAATACCTGAAAGAAAACCAGGTGGAGTTTGAAAATACGCTGGCCCTGAACATGGGTCAGATTCTGAGCATTCCGGCGGTTCTGGCGGGTATCTACCTCCTGGTTACTAGCTCCCGGAAGCGGCCAAACCTCAAACCCTAGCCAATGTTCAGATTTCAACGTCGTGGGTATTGACGACCGATCAATCAAAAATAGGTAGAAGCACCCAAATTCATTGCTACCTTGTTTTTGAACCAATTCATCCTCACGAATGACACGACTAAAAACGGCCTCTGTTTATTTGTTATCCGCCCTGCTCATGATGAGCTGCGGAGGTAATAAAGAGGAAACCAATGAAGCATCTGACGAAGGCACCTCCATTTCAGCTTCTCAAAGTATTGACGCGCTGAAAAAAATGGCTGATCAGGCGGAAGAAATGCAGAAAAATGGCCCGGTTGAAACCGTTGATTTTCGCAAATTAAAAGATATGCTTCCCGCAGATGCCGCCGGGTTGGCCCGCAGAGAGGCCACCGGTGAGAAAAACGGCATGGCAGGTTTCAATATTTCTACGGCCAAAGGTGACTACCGAAATGACGATGGCACCCAGTCGGTGGAAGTCAACATTGTAGACGCGGGAGGCACCGGCGCTCTGATGGGTCTGGCAGCCTGGTCGATGATCGAAGTCGATAAAGAAACGGAAAACGGTTACGAAAAAACCACCAAGTTCGGTGAGTACAAGTCGTACGAAAAATACAGCAACGACAGCAAAACAGGCGAAGTGGCCGTACTGATCAATAACCGTTTTATCGTCACCGCCAAAGGCACCGGTGTTGACATGAGCACCATCAAATCAACCCTGGAAAAAATCGATCTGGATCAATTGAAAAATATGAAGTGAGTACAAAAGTGAACGGTTTCCTCTTCTTTCCTGAACCCGTCGGAGATAACCTGACGGGTTATTTTTTGTTGAAAGAGATTGACTAACGCAGCCTTCACTTTCATCAACCAACTGACAGTTTTGCCTAATGCACGGTTTGTTCAATGCCCTCCGGCGCCAACCGGAAAAACCGCCTGTTCTGTCCGGGGCGTTTCTTTTACCAGAAAACATGCACCTGCGGCCAGCAGCAGGCAAATACCGCACAAAACCAGCGCATTCAATGGATCATTGCCTAGCACGGTTTTGTACAAAAACCCGATAGTCATGTTGTTGATGATTTGCGGCACCACAATGAAACCATTGAACAAGCCCATATAAACGCCCATTCGATTCTTCGGCACCGAAGTCGACAGCATCACGTAAGGCATCGACATCATGGAGCCCCAGGCCAGCCCCACCAGCGTCATTCCCACCAAAAAGATATGTTTGTCTGCCGATAGCAACATGGACAAAAAGCCCAGGCCACCGATGGTCAGAAAAAGCGCGTGGGTATTGCGTCGGCCCAGCCGGGCAGCAATGGGTGGTAGCAGGAACGATATACCAAAACAGCCGACGTTGAACAGGGCAAAACACAGATTACTCCATTCCAGGCCCTTCGCAAAACCCACAGGATTGGTGGTAGCATCGGGTGCATTGAACGCATGACGTGCAATGGCCAGTGACAAATATTGCCACATCAACGGTAGGCCGTACCACGTAAAAAATTTCACCCACCAGAGCTGTTTCATCGTGGAAGGCATGTGACGCAAGGCATCAACTACTTCGCCAAAGGCGTGAAAAACACCGCGTTTCTCCTGTTTCATCCGCTCAAATTCAGCCATGTCTTCAGGCGGGTACTCATCGGTGGTGTACATGGTCCAGAAAACCGCCCCCAGAACGGCAATCGCACCGATGTAAAATGAATACCGCACAAAATCCGGAATATTGTTGCCCCCAGTGGCCGCCAGCGTGATGCCAAAAATGGGCAAAATAAACGGCATCAAATTGGCCAGCGTTTGCCCAAACCCCACAAAAAAACTTTGGACTGCGAAGCCCAGGTTCCGTTGCTGGATGTTCAGTTTATCGCCAATAAATGCTCGAAACGGTTCCATCGTGATGTTCAAACCCGCATCCAGCAGCCACATCAAACTGGCGGCCATCCAGAGCGCCGACGAATTGGGCATCAAAAACAGAGCGAAGCTTGTGATAAGGGCGCCGATTAGAAAATACGGTTTTCGACGGCCCCATCGTTCTGACCAGGTACGGTCACTCAAAGCGCCAATTACGGGTTGTACCAGCAAGCCTGTCACCGGGCCAGCCAGCCACAGGATGGGAATGGACGATTCTTCGGCGTTGAGGTACCGGAAAATCGGGCTCATGTTGGCCTGTTGAAGCCCAAAACCGTATTGAATACCCAGAAATCCAAAACTCATGTTCCAGATTTGCCAGAAACGAAGACGGGGCTTATCGTTCATGGAGACAGAAAGAAACAGAATGTGCGTTTAGGTTAGCAGAAGAGCCAAAAAATTAGCTCTATTCTGACAATTATAAGGATTTTGTTGCAAGATTTAAAGATTGTTTTTACCTATTTTTTTATTGCGGTATTTTCGCGAGAACCTTCGTTGCTGTGGTCTATTGATGCTACTTTCCTTTTTATTCTGGTCGCTTTCGTTGGCGGATTCCACGGCCGGGCGGCCTGCCGTTTCCGACTCGGTACAACGTAGCTTCTGGGTGGTTCGGTCGGTGCAGATTAGTGGTCACCAGCGAACCCGGGAGCGCATCATTCTGCGGGAAATGGAACTTAAAGCCGGGGATACGATCCAGCCGCAGCAACTGACCGAAAAACTGGCCTGGGACCAGCGCAAGATTACCAACACGAACCTGTTTGTTACCGTCGATGTACTGGCGCGGGAAGTGGGTCCGCAGGAAATCGACATCGACGTAAAACTGAAAGAACGCTGGTACTTTTTTGCCTACCCTACATTTGACCTGGCCGACCGCAATTTCAACGAGTGGTGGTATGAGCGGGGCCGAAGTTTCCGCCGAACGATTTTCGGCGCGCGGGTCAACTACAAAAATGTGACGGGGAATGCCGACAAACTGAACGCCATTTTTGAATTTGGCTTTGCCCACCGGACACAGATCCTGTACACCCTCCCCTACATTGACAAGAATCAGAAAACCGGCTTAAGTGTGGGAGCCTCTTACCAGACCAACAAGGAAATAGCGTACCGCTCGGCCTTTGATAAACTGGTGTATTTCCGGAGTGAAGACCTGATGCGGGAACGGTTTTTTACCAACGTCATCCTGACGCGTCGGAACCAGTTTTACAACTTCCACCGCCTGGAGCTGCGGTACGTCCGCAATTCCATTGCCGATACGGTGGCCCGGCTGAACCCGGATTATTTCCTCAACGGCCAGACCCGGCAACGGTATTTTCTGTTAAGCTACCTCTTCACCCACGACCGACGTGACGCCGTTGCGTATCCACTGCGGGGCCATTACTTCAACTTGGCGGCTAATCAATACGGTTTACTGCCGTCGGATAACATCCGGCTTTTTGAGGCTCTGGCCAGTTATACCCGCTACTGGTCGTTGGGGAACCGCTTTTATGCCAGCAGCAGCCTGCGCGGCAAACTCTCGTGGCCCGACCGCCAGCCGTATCTTAACCTGCGCGGGCTGGGCTACATATCGGACTTTGTACACGGCTATGAATTGTACGTGATTGACGGCCAGCGCTATGGGCTGCTCAGAAACACGTTGAAATACCAGCTCTTCAACGTTCGAAAACAAATCAACTGGTTTCCCAAACAGTTCAATACAATTCCGGTGGCACTCTACCTGAACTTATTTGGAGACATGGGCTACGTCAACAATACCCTGGCGCAGGAATACAACAGTCGCCTGGCCAATGCTCCGTTGTACGGTGGTGGACTGGCGCTGGATCTGGCCACCTTCTATAACATTGTCGGCCGAATCAGCTATTCCGTCAACCGGCAGGGACAGACGGGTATCTTCTTCAGTTTCACCTACGATTTATAAAATGCTTTTTACTGAGTTTGCGACTTTCGGTATTACCATGAATAAGCGATAAAACCGGTTCACGAAAGCCGTTACTTAATTTTCACCCAGGGCATTTTGGTCTTCATCCAGGTCAATACTTCTACCGGAATGTCGGAACAGAGGTAATCACAACCCAACGCAACCCCCAACTGGAAATCCTCAACGGTATGCCCCGGCCAGCAACTGACCAAAATACCGGCAGCCTGCGCATCTTTTACGTTTTTACGGCTCGTTCCGCTCAGATTACAACCAATCCGTTTGACACCCAAATCCAGTGTTTCCTGCAAAACTTCCTTGGTTAACGGAGATGAGGTAATGAACAGCAAATCGACTTCGGGGTGTTTGGCTTTAAGGTATTGCAAGGGCCGCTTATCAAACGAGGTTAATAAATAGGTAGATCCATTCGGCTTTTTAGCCATAACGGCTTTATAGAGCAGATCACAATATTTTTCGAGTAAATCCTGTGGATACGCTTTTGGAGATGTTTTCATCTCAAATTCAAGATAGACACCCGGCTTGTCCGCAAAAAAAGCCAGTAAATCATCCAGAAACAGCAACGGATTGCCTTTTTTCGTTTTCACTTTCCGCAATTCTGCCGCCGTCATTTCTTCAACAATGCCCTGGCTTGTGGTCATTCGACTCAGCGAAGCATCGTGCGAAATAATCAATTGCCCGTCTTTACTGATTCGAACATCGGTTTCAAATCCGCGCAAGCCTTTTGCATAACTATTCTGAAAAGCCTGGAGGGTATTTTCATCCTGTTCATGAGCGCCCCCACGGTGGGCAAAAAGCTGAACGGCTCTATCCTGGGCATATGCGTTTTGAAGCGGTATTCCGAGTGTACAGACGAAGAAAGAGAATAAAAAAACCGATGAAAAACGGCAGGATCGTTTTTTAATCATTGTTATACGTTCAAGTAAGGGTCTGTCTCAAAAATAAGCAAAATCTTCACACGACTCGTACCGTTGCCTCCCTTCTCTTTTCTCCATGATCGAGCTATCTTCGGGCAACGGCCTACACACGAACCGGTTTACTTCTCGTTGATGTAATAAGCACAACAAAAACGAGCTTTTGATACGATAAAAAGAGCCACTTAACTACCCATTCATACTAGAAAAATCAGGTATATTGGTATTTTTATAGCGGGAAATCTGTCGCCTTTTTACTCAGAAGTATAGTAACTTCTTTTCATTGACAGATTGGCCGCAAAGCTAAATGAGTAACTTTTCCAAGACCTTTTCATGACAACGTCCAAACCTGCCGACATTGACGAGTACATCGCCGGTTGCCCCGAAGCGGTCCAACCGATTTTGCAGGAAATTCGGCTCACCATCAAAAACGCGGTTCCGGAAGCCGAAGAAACCATTAGTTACGCCATGCCGACATTCCGGCTCAATAATTCCGTTCTGGTGCACTTTGCGGCTTTTAAAAACCATATCGGCTTCTACGCAACCCCAACCGGTCACGAAGCCTTTCAGCAGGAACTGTCGGGGTATCATACCGGTAAAGGCTCGGTACAGTTTCCGCTCGACCAACCGATGCCATTGAACTTAATAACCCGTATGGTGGAATTCAGGGCAAAAGAAAACCGGGTACGTTCAACCGCCCAACCGAAAAAAGCGTAAAAAAATCATTCTGGATCTGGCCGTGAGCCTCGACGTTTTATGGAAGGACCAAACGGCAAAATTGATTAGTGCCTTATGGACGCCCATTGAGCAAAATTCGATTAATGTTTACCAACTCACGGTTCACCCTATTGTTTTAGGGCCCGGCAAACCACTGTTTTCGTTTGAAAACAATCGGATTAACTTCACCTTGCAGCGGGCAAAAAACGCCCCGATCTGGCTTTACGCTATTGAGTTATGTGGTTATCCGGTAAACCGTCGAGTTACTTCTGAACCTCCCGGTTTTCCACCAGCCCAATCTTTTCGGAATGTCGGATGGCTTCCGCACTATGGGCAAAATAGCAGCATGCAACCCCGGCGGCTACGATCTGATCAACAAACTGCTGCGTGCGGGGTTCGTTTTTCTGGTAGACCCGGCGCAGGTATACACAGTGAATCTGATGGGGAAAATGCGAGACTAAGGAAGCATAAATGTTAGGGTCTTCCTGCGTATCGTCACCGAGCAGCACAAACTTCGTTTCGGGAAATGCTTCCAGCACCCGCACAATCCGCGCAAATTTGGTAATGTGCTTGTTCTGGCCGGTTTTCCAGACTTCCCGCAACCGTTTGATCTGGCTTAGCAGAAAGACTCCATCGGGGATTTCATTTCTCTCACAAAATGTAAGGATGTAATCATACAGATTCCATTCGCTGCTTGATACGAAAAAAAACGGATTAAGCGCTTTTCCGTCGGTTCCGGCGCGTGCCAGCAATTGGTAGTGCTTCACTACGCCCTCGAACGGATCACGGCTATAGGCATTCTGGGTCAGCAACACGTGCAGCCGTTTGCGTAAATTGGCCGAATGTGAAATCAGGAAAGTGTCGTCTATGTCTGAGATAAAACCGTATTGCGTTGGGTACGCACTGAACACTTCGCCTTCGCCCGTCGCAATCGGATCTCCCGGACCCAGATTGGCCGTAATCAAATCAATTTTTACCGGATGCCAACCGGGTTCCAGCGGGCTGTCCGGCGTCCATTCCAATCGAAAAAAACCGTCTTTTTCGGTAACGTACCGGATATCCTGTCGAATGCCGTTCACCTTCACCGTAGCGCCCGAAACAGGTCGTGTCATGAACAACCGCAACAAGGCAAAGGTATTGACCCAGAAGTTTTGCCGGTAGTTTTTGCGGGGCAGCGCGCTCCGTCGCAACACGTGCCCAAACACAACAATCTTCTGCTGATGAACATAGCCCCGGTACACTTTGACGGTTGGTTTGTTACTGATGCGTAGCCAGGTCAAGATTTTATCTTTTATTCCGCCACTTGCCTTCATTCTTTGTTTATTAGTATATCATCTCCAATGCTGGAACATGTCGGAAGCCAAAAAGTTAAAATTTCTGTTCGCCATCAACCCGATTTCTGGCGGACAAGACAAATCTGAGTGGGAAACCGGGATTCATCACTTCTTCGAAAAGCAGCCCCATGCGGCCGAAATCTTCCTGCTCGACGGCAAAACAGACAACAAAAATCTACCCAAGCGCATTGCGGAATACCAACCCGACCGACTGGTGGCCGTAGGAGGAGATGGTACGATCAAGTTTGTGGCCGACCACGCCCTGAAGGCCAACCTGCCCCTCGGCATTCTGCCAGCAGGGTCGGCCAACGGCATGGCCCGCGAACTGGGCATTCCGGCCACGCTAGAGGATAGCTTACCTATTCTGGTCGACGGCGTAGAAAAACCGATCGACCTCATTCGCATCAACGGTACTGAGCACTGCCTGCACCTGAGTGATATCGGTATGAACGCCCAATTGGTGAAATACTTCGAAGAAGGCAAGATCCGCGGCAAAATTGGTTACGCCCGGGGCGTCATGCGGGTTTTGATGCGTCGGCGATTACTCCGGTTGAAGATCAACCTGGAAGACACCACCGTGCTCCGATCGGCGTTTATGGTGGTATTGGCCAATGCCCGGATGTACGGAACTGGGGCGTTGATCAACCCCGACGGTAGTGTAACCG
The DNA here is from genome assembly GCF_054780515.1 of Larkinella harenae. Classification (NCBI taxonomy): domain Bacteria; kingdom Pseudomonadati; phylum Bacteroidota; class Cytophagia; order Cytophagales; family Spirosomataceae; genus Larkinella; species Larkinella harenae. The sequence goes on from NZ_BAAGWE010000002.1 coordinate 26,223, forward strand.
ACGGGAAGTTTGAAGTTGTGGTGATGCGCCGGTTGCCGTTCTGGGAAATCATCAAAATGTTTTTCCGTTTCCGCCCGTTCGACCCCCGGCATATTGAAATTTTCCCCGCCACTTCGGTTCATATTGTCACCAAACGAAAAGCGTACTTTCAGATTGATGGCGAATACCGGGGCAAGGTTCGGGAAATTACGGCCGAAATCTGGCCGGGAAAACTGCGCGTTCTGTTGCCGGAGTCAACCTGATTGCCTAAAAACCGCAGCGTTTTTCGCGCGCCAGCTCTGCAGTACTGGCAAGGCGTTCGGCCTAGGCAGTTCACTCCAGGGCGCTGAACGGTTTTTTCCGGAATGTCACCTGGCTCATTGCATCTTTCTCGTACATGGCCAGGCAATAGGCTTCGTATTGCTGATCGAAATTTGGCTGGCCTGGACTCAATTGGGTTGGAGCCGGTTTATTCGCCGGGAAAAAGTAAACTTTGGTTGTTCCGTATTTAGTATACAGCATCAGATCGCCGTATTTCTTCATATCGTCCCAACGTGTTGTGTCACTCACCGTAACAGCATAAATCCGGACAATCGGCCCTGTATTGTTCTCATTCCGGTACATGGCCACTTCCTTGTACGTTCCTTCCAAATCGTCGATACCCGGTTCCGAGATCGAATCATAGAGAACATACCCGATCACCAGCCCAATCACGGCCAGAAAAATAATTTTAACTTTTTTGTTTAGCATACTGGTTCATTTCCTGGCGCTACCGAGTCTTTTCCTTTCAATCGCTTTCAATTTTTCAAAAACGGAAGAGTTTGCTGACCCGCGCCGTCGCTGGCCTGAATATAGTAGCGCCCCGTTGGCAAAGTCATCACATTTACTTCCTGGCGTTCCGATTTAGCAGATCCCTTGAGCGATAGATTTTGCAAGACCTGTCCGTTGAGATTCATTAGTGACAGACGAACCACCCGGCCCGGTGCCCCCTGCCATTCGACAAACACCCGGTTTCCGACCGGATTGGGCCACAAACGCAGGCGGAGCGAGCCCGAATACGCAGGCTCGTTCCCCAATGGTTTCAAAACCGTAACTGTAGCGGAGCCGGAAACGGTTCCCATCCCACAGGCATTTTGCAGGGCAGTTACCCGGTAATCCGTCGTTTCCTGAGGCTTAACCACCACTCTAACCGGACTTTGGCTGGCGGTGCGTGATTGGCCGTTTGAAAGCGTGTACGACCACGGCGGTTCGCCTGTCAAAGCGATGGTCAGCTGAGTACTGTCTCCCGCATAAATCGATGCCGGTTCGGCGGTTAATGCAGCTTGCGGACGGGGCCGGATGGTGAGTGGTTCACTTGTTTCGCCCGCGATTTTCCCCTGGGGCGTCGCCACCAGCAGCCGGACCCGATAAGCATTTCCGGCGGAGAGATTGCCCGGAAAAACCGCCTGAATGGCACTAGCCTGATTTTGTCCGATGATCCGCGTCGAATCATCCAAAAACCGTCCTTGCTCATCGGAAAGCTGAAGCTGGTACTTCTCTTCGATCACATGCGCCTGAATATCAGTCTGGAAGGGGGTGGAAAAAGCCTGACCCGCACAGGCCGAAAAACCGGCGGGTAGTTGCACCCGGAGCTGCGGAGGTTGCACACTCACTTTCAGGAGGCCCACCCGCTCGGTCTGTCCGCCCACCACCCGGACGTTATTCAGACGAACCGTACTGTTTTTGAAAAAGCCCAGATCCCGGTAATAATCCCTGTACAATACATGCGGAAAATCCGGATGGTTTTCAAGAAAGGGCACTGATTGCTCATTGACCAAGAGCGACACTGACTGAAAGCTATTGACCTGTTCCGGATTCCAGATTCGCAAAGAAACCGAATCGCCAAACCGAACATGAATCGAATCAGACTCGGTTTCTCTAAAAGCGAGCTTTGTGACCGGCGGATCAACTATCGATAAGTAAGTAGCGTTGGGACAGCTCAACAGATTCGGGTCGTTCGAGTTGACCTTAAAATTGTACATGTACACCGAAGAAGAATGTTCTTCCGGGATTTTGAATGCGATGGTATTGGGACGACCCGCCACCACGGTCGCAGATACCTCCCGCGATAAGTAACCCGAATACTCATACGTTGCCGTCAAGTGTGACGGCAACAGGGTTACGGTGAAAGCGTGCTCTTTCAGGGTAACATCCCGCGTCTGGTAGGTAGCCAAGACAGTGGCATTTCGGGCCACCCGCTGGATGTTGGAATAAGGAGAAACGATTCCATCGACAATCTCAATTTCGGCGGCAGAACCAAGAGCCGGGGCCGGTTTTTGGGGCGAAATGCTATATTTTTTGTTGAGTGGACAATGTAATCGCATCAACAAACCGGCCTTCATCCGGAGGTATTGCCCGGGTGTAAAGGAAGGCTGGCCTGGGCAGGAGAACATGTTATAGTAAGACATGATGTTCTTGAAATCCGGCTGATAAACATTATTCCGGGCATCTCTGGCATCACATACTGTGAAACACTGTTTGTTTATAGTGTAACTAAAGCAACTCGGATTTTCAGTGCCATACGGGTCAGCAGGGGTGTCACAAATCAGATCCCCCGCTACGGCGCAATTGCCCTCCGGTCCCCGGGCTACCAGTTCCTGACCATTTATTTGGTCAAACGTGTGTGCAAGTCCAAAATAATGGCCAAACTCATGCGGAAGCATGTAGGAATTCAACCGCTCGCCGAGGTTTTCTCCCGAAATAAAGACAACATTACTGGCCGGAAGATCGGACCCTATATCAGGTAGATAGGAAAAACCGCCGTAATGAACTTGTGGAAAGAAAAACAAATTAACCGCATCGTCTACCTTGTATGCGTTAAAAACCGTTTCCAGTTTTTCTTGCGGTATTCTCGCCAGGCTATCATTCCGGACATAGTTTGTTGCCCCGGCCCATTGAAACCGAATGTTAGCTGGTTGAAAGGCGCGGTTCAAATACGCCAGGGTCGTATCTAGTTCGACCTGAGGAAAATCGTTCGGTCGTACAGTCATCAGAAAAACATGCACTTTGACCCGAACCGTAGTTACTTCTTCTGCCACTCGGGCGCTGGTCCGCTGACGAAGGTACTGCTTTTCAACCTCCAGCAGCTGCTGTCCGAAAGCCCGCGTAGGTGCCGAAGTCCGGCAATTGAGCGTTTGACCGTGTACTCCAATCATAGACAGGGCCACGCAACAGAGCGCAGCCCACAATCGTCCCCAAAAAAACATCTTCTTATTTGGCAGCCACCATTAATTTATACATTTCGTCGGCTACCAATTGATTTCCGGCATCGTTCAGGTGAACCCGGTCGGTCGTCAGAATGCCCTTTTCTTCGTTTTTGGGGTTGTTTTTCAGGTTATACTCCAGAAACGCTTTCCGAAGATCGCACAACGGCAGATTGTGCTTAGCCGCCAGGTCGCGGATTAATTTAGAATACTGCTGCAAATCGCCGTCCTGATCGTTGGAATAATCGGTTTTCTCGCCAATGACAGCGGGAGTACACAGAATGACTTTGCTGCCCGCAGCCTGTAACTTCTTGATGACGGCATCGTAAAATTTCACAAACTTATCCGGATCGGTACCGGTTCCGTACGAACGTTTGTGCCAGACGTCGTTGACGCCTACGTATACGAAGGTGATATTCGGTTGTTTGGCCAGCACGTCCTCGTCCATCCGCAAAAACAGGTCATAAATTTTATTACCGCCAATACCCGCCCCGATCAGTTCGTAATTATTTGCCAGGTTGTTTTTCTGTAGCATATCCCCGATTCGGGTAATGTAACCGCCGGGCTTTACCCCCGCCTGGGTGATGGAATCGCCGAAAAAGACAACCCGAGTCGGTTTACTGGGAGTCAGGGCCATCCACATAAAAGTCAGTAAAAGAATCGGAAAGGTACGCATGATGGAACGTCTCAGAGTTAGGGGATATAATGGAGCAATTAAGTTATCGGTTTTCTCACGGATTCCGATAACCTAATCGCTCAGGAATAGCAAATTAATACGTAATCCGGCGTTTGCGGGCATCAATAGCCCACCGCTCGACCGCTTCGCCACTGCGGATGACCTGCGCTTCGTCGTGAAGGGCAACCGTAGGGCAAATATGATACGGCACACCATACAGCACATCGCCAATCTGAATCGATTCCCAGTCTGCTACGCGCAAAACCAGGTGTTCTTCACTCTGACCGGCAATTTCGTACCCAGCCAAGTTTAAAAGCTTGACGCGCTTGCCCAACGGGTTTTCGGCCGCGACAGCTTTGTGCCCCAGATCGGTCGTAACAACGCCAGGCGACGGTTTCGAGATCACCCGGGTCAACAACAGCGCTGCCCACTCAAACGTTTGCTCCGGCAGCAGGTCGCCATAGCCCCAGTCCCACAGCAGACAGGTGCCGGGGCTGCACCAGACATTCGGACGGCTGGCGTGATTGGAGAACGTCGGGGTTCCGCCCACAATAATGACTGGACGTTGCTCTCCCTCCTGCTCCAGTTGGTCGGCAAAGGCTTCCAGCGGTTGCAAACCCGCGTCGGCTTTAGCCTGCCGAACCGCTACATCGGCATCGTGCAAATGCCCATCGTAGGCATGAAAACCGCGCAGATCAAACCGTTCGTCGGCTTTCAACTGCCGGTACAACGCTTTCAGTTCATCATCGACCACGTGGCCCGTTCGGTTCATTCCAACGTTCGTGTCGATGTACACCACGGGTCTGTGGGTGGTCTTCTCGAATTCACGGGACAGCTCTTCGGCCGACTCCCAGTTGTCGATCAGTGAAGCCCACTCCACCCAGTTGTAAGCCTGCACCAGTTCGCAAAACCGCCGAAGTTTCGGTCCCGTCAGCTGGTAGGCCAGTACAACGTGACGCGCGCCGGTATCAGCCAGCATTTCGGCCTCGGCAATGGTGGCACATTTGAATTTTGTAATCCCGGCTTCGACCTGCATCTTAGCCACTTCAGCCATTTTGTGCGTTTTGACGTGCGGCACCAGCTTGTCGGCATCGCCACCGACCATGTCCAGCATTGCCTGTATATTATGCGCAATGCGGTCGGGATAAATCAATAAAGCGGGAGAATCAATGACCTGAACGTTCTGAACCCGGTATTCGTCCATGTCAGTCTTCAAGTTCAAACATCACTTCAATTTCTACCGGAATATTCTCCGGCAAGGTACCCATGCCAACCGCCGACCGAACGCCAACGCCTTTATCTTCGCCCCAAACTGCTACAAACAGCTCGCTGCACCCGTTAATAACAAAAGGATGCCGTTCAAAGTCGGGGGCGGCATTCACCATCCCGAGGGTTTTGATGACGCGCTTGATTTTGTTCAGGCTGCCCAGATTGGCTTTCAGCGTCGATAAAATCGTCAAGCCAACTTGTTGAGCGGCCAATTTGCCTTCCTCAATGTTCATGTCAGCACCCACCCGGCCAATAATCCGGCTGCCATCGTCTTTCACGGGTCCGTGTCCGGAAACATAAACGAAGCGGTCCACAATCAGGAACGGTTTGTACACGCCCATCGGTTTTGGTGCGGGGGGCAGATTCAGGCCCAGTTTGGCAAATCTCTCGTCTGGAGTCATAGTAGTTGTATCAGGAATAAGCTCTTCCTCTGGCTCAAAGTTTAAATTTTTATCCGGCTCAAAGCCCGCATTGAGGTACATGTGCGACGTGTATTCCATGGCAACAAATTGGTTGGTGATCAGCAAAAACCGCAAACAGACTGCTGCTTGACGGCATTAAACCACCAAATTTAGCGCTAAAACCCCAAACAGACCAACAATGGAAACAATGGTTTCCATCACTGTCCAGGTTTGCAGGGTTTCCTTGATGCTGAGGTTAAAATATTCTTTAAACAGCCAGAAACCGCCGTCGTTCAGGTGCGACATCATGAGGCTACCGGAGCCAATGGCCAGCACCATCAATTCGGGTTTTACGTTGGTGTTCTGCTCAATCAACGGCAAAATGATTCCGACAGTGGTCAAACCCGCCACGGTGGCCGACCCCACACAAATCCGGATAACGGCGGCAATGCCCCAACCGAGTAACAAGGGAGAAATATCAACGCCCTGCAACAGAAAACCGATGTATTTGCTGGTGCCGCTGTCGATAAATATCTGCTTGAGGGCGCCAGCCCCGGCAATGACCAGTAACACCGGCGATGCGGCTTTGATGGCTTCTTCGAGGTCTTTCATCACGGCTTTCATGGTCAAGCCCCGCTGAATACCCAGGTAATAAACCGCCACCAGCACCGACAGCAACATGCCAATATACGGCTCGGCCAGCAATGTAACGATTTTATCGGCCACCGAGTCGTCCGGAAAAACCGTCTTCAACGGTCCGGTCAGAGTCAGCAGCAGTACCGGCAGCAAGGCCACGAAAAAACTGATGCCCGCGCCCGGCAATTCTTCGCTCGGAATCTGACGAACTTTGAAAAGGTCGCGATCGATTCTGGGGCTGTATTTCGTGAGGGTTTTCCCGAAAATAGGTCCGGCGATGATGATGGCGGGAATCGAGACAATAATCCCGTAAATCAGCGTCCGGCCAATATTTGCGCCCAGCTGGCCAGAGATGGCCGCGGGTGACGGATGCGGGGGTAAATACCCGTGCGCTACCGACAAAGCCGCCAGCATTGGCACGGCCACCGTCATCATCGGCAGGCCCGACGAAGCCGTGATAGCGACAATCAACGGAAAAACGATGATGAAGCCAGCGTTATAAAACAAGGGTATACCAATGATGAAACCGGCCAGAGCCAGCCCCCAGCGCAGGTTTCGGACCCCAAAAATCTTGATCAGCACATTGGTAATTCGCATGGCCGCTCCGCTTTCGGCGACCAGCCGCCCCAGCATGGCCCCGAAACCAACAATCAAAACCAATTCGCCGAGTGTTCCGCCGATACCGACCTGGATGGACTTACCCACGGCCACCACATCCATTCCCGACGCCAGCCCAATGGCGAGCGAAACGAGGACAAAGGAAATAAAGGTGTCGATTTTGACAAATGCGATCAGAAAAACCAGGGCCAGAATGCCCAGAAAGGTGAGTACAAGTGGCATTTAAACAAATTGAGGTTGTTTAGGAAGCCGTAAGATAATCAGGAATGATGAGTTATGAACGATGTACGACAAATTATGTACGCGGAACGGTTTCCTACACTTGCCGCGTCATGACACTCAAAACCGCCGTTTCCAACGGTAGGTTGATGTCGAACGGAACCACATGCAGGTGCATCGTTTCGTCGTAGCCAAAGAGGTCGAGTGGCTCCTGAAACTGGTCAGTAGCCGGGTAGATCAGCACCAGTTCGGAAGCTTCGTATTTCTTGCCATAAGCGTACAACTGGTACAGATCCGACTGATCAATACCGTAGTTACCAGCGGCATTGGTCGCATCGATTCGCTTCCATTTGGTGTCCAAAACCGTCGTTTTTCCGTTCTGACGAAGCACAATATCCGGGCGCATTCGAAATTTGCGCGAGCCACCATGGTTTGCAATCAGGTGTTCGGTCCCCTCCTGAATCGTCACGTTTCCGTCAGTGATGTAGCGTTTAAAACCGGTCGCTACGTAATCCTCAAACACCTTTTCCATCGGAAAAAGCAGTGACAATGTCATGTGCCGACCCGGCACCAGCCCAAACGCCCGACCGGTTAGCAGGGCCTCCGCCCAACGCAGGGCGGGTTGGTAATGCGTAAAAAACCGGTTGCTGGTTGCCACGGCCAGTAAATCCTCCGCAATCCGTTCGGAAAACGGCACCTCTTCCATCGCAAACAACAGCTGCCGGATGCGGCTTTGGTTCGGAATGGTCCGGGCGCGTTTTTGCACGAACGCCAGGGCCGATTTCAGCAGGCGATTGGCGGGCAGATTGGTCGTTTGTTCATCAAACGTTGTTACCATTCGCTCCGCGTGAACACTGTTTCGCCGAATCTGGGCCGCCAGTTCCAGTTTGCCCTTGATAAACCGTTGGTTGGACGTTTGGGACACGTAGGATTTCTGTAAGCCTTTTGTCACCAGGGGCGTTACTTCGTCTAGGAATAACGTAATGAAAATCTCCCACAAGGGCAGACGGTTGGTGCCCAACCATACTGAATCGATAAAGCGAAAGGGATTATTGCCCAAGTGCTGCAACATCCGCAGCAATGTGGCGCGGGCCCGACCGGCATCCGCTGCTTTGGGCAGAATTTCCAGCAAGGTACCATCACGGGTTTCGAGCAACCCCACGAAATTCTTCACCCGAATGGTTTCGCGACCTTTTTGCAGAAAAAAACTCATGACTGCATCGGCTTCGTTTTCGGTCACAAAATTTCGCAGGGCATCAAAAGGAATATCCGGTAAGTACAGCTCGGTTAACGAATTGATCCCATCCGGAAAATCCCGGCTGCGTCGGATGAGGCCGTATTCGGTAATGGCGTGGGGCACTGTTCAGCTTTTTATGGTCCGCTAACTCCAGTTTCTCTGGATTCTTTTCTAACGGTTTTTCGAAATGACATGACGTATTTCCCATCGGCCAACAGCGTTAGGCGGTTGTTGCTGATCCGGTAAAGGGTTACACTTTGCAGAGCCGCCAGAAAACCGGATTCAAAATTGTAAGGACAGGCCCGGCGCGTCGTCGAGATGGCTTCGAACCGCAGGTTATCGCCTTCAGCCTTTACCTGTCCCTGCATCGCATTACAACCCGTAAACCCCGCCAACCGCTTCTCTTTCAAATCAATGGCGAGGGTTGGCATTTGCCGGTTGACAAACTGCTCGGCATGGAGCCGCTGCCCACGGTAGGTTTCCAGCACCCACTGGCTATTCAACCGGGTCGTGCCGTTGAGAAAGGTGCCACACCCGCTGTATCGTTGCCCATGGGCCTCTACCGACACCTCGTAGGCATGGGCCTTGCCCGTCCGGCTGTCTCGGCACGCAACCGGACTGATCACCACCTTTAAGCGGCCATCGGACCGATTGGCGGCAACCGAGCGGCTGGTCATCCGTCGGGTCCCTGATGGTTCCGTAACCAGTTGGGCATCCAACAAAATGCCGTTTCCGTTGGGGGCTCGCTGCGATTTGGGAACAGTTGCCGTTAGTACTGCTCCATTGGGAGCCTGAAATCGAATTGCTTTGGCGAAATCAATGTCGAGCGCCCAAGTTGACGTGCTCCCTTTGGCGGTAAAATCAACGCCCTGCCGGCGTTTGCTACCCAGATCGGGCGAAATCTTTTCGCCCGAATTATGGGCTGTGGTGTTTCTAACCGGGGTTTTCTGGCAACCGTCCGCCAATACAATCCAGCCAAAGAGGCAAAAGAGTCGTGTCAGTTGATTCATGATCCGATGAGTTGCTTTTACAACGTATACACATCGGATTTTGTTGAATCCGCCTGTTTAACTCCATCGAACGGGCTGATTGGTGCGGGTTGATTCGTAAATGGCGTTGAACAGGGCTACCACTTTCCGCCCCTCTTCACCGGTTACCAGCGGTTGCCGACCCTCGCGAATGGCCTGGCAAAAATCCGTCAGCTGCCGCGCGAAATAATGGCTCGAAGAATCGACACTGTTGAAAACCGCATCATCCTGCGCCTTCCAGATGCTTTGCTGATCGGCTTCGCCCGGCACTGACCAAATGTCGTTGTAGGGCGCATCCTGAATGGACGTCATCCCGGCAATGAACATGGATCCGCCGTCGGTCTGTACGCCAATGGAGGCCCCGTTTTGGCCGTGAATGTGCACTTTTCCATAGATCCCGGGTGCCTGCGAATTGCTGACGATGACATTGCCAATACCGCCATTTTTGAACTTAATGACTGCCACCGCCGTATCATCCACTTCAATATAGGGGTGGTTCAGGTTTTTCCAGACGCCGTAAACCTCTTCCATTTCGCCCATGTACCACAACAACAAATCCAGCTGGTGCGGAGCCTGATTGACCAATACCCCCCCACCCTCGTACTCCCACGAACCGCGCCAGGGATCGCTGCGGTAATATTCTTCGCTGCGCCAGCCAAACAACTGCGCTAGACCAAGAACGGGTTTACCGATCTTGCCATCGTCAATGGTTTGCCGCATCCGCATGCAAGGTTCGTAAAACCGACGCTGACTCACCACGGCCAGCTGACGGTTTGCTTTCCGGGCTGCTTCAATCATGGCATCACAATCTTCCAGCGACGACGCCAACGGTTTTTCAACCAGCACGTTTGCGCCGGCTTCAAAAGCCGCTACGGTCACTTCACGGTGGGCCGGGTGGGGAGTGCAGACAATGCAGATGTCCACATTCTCGCGATCGACCATGTCGTAGATGTCAGAATAAGCCGCAATTTGGTAGTGATTGGCAAATTCTTCCGCCCGCGTGTGGTTTCGTCCATACACGGCAACAAGCTGCGTATCGGGAGTTTCTAAAACTGCTCTGGCGTGATTATGAGCGACCTTGCCAGGACCTATCAGGGCAATATTTAGGAGTTTGGGCATAACAGGAAAATCAATTCAGTGCTTTTTGGCCAAAATCAGGTATTGAAATTGAACGTTCCAACGCTCCAGCTGAAAAATGGCTCTTCTTTATAAATGTAGAAACATCATGAAACTACTGCTTCTCCTTTCCCTGATTTTGACGGTTTTTAGCGGCTGTACAAAAGACAAACAAGCAACAACGCCTTTGGATCCATTGTATAAAACTTGGCGGCTGACAGAAACCAAAAGCCTCCAGGGAAACTGGGAAACGGTTTCTGATGAACCCTGGATCGAGTTTCGGGCCGATGGCACCATCCAGTACCAGCGACCCGAACCAGTCTGCTGTGCTCCTACACGTTTTGAACGCCAGTCGCAGGTGCTCCGGATCACCGAAACTTACGGCGGAGGTAATTGCATTTACGTCGATTGTGCTCCGCCTTCGGCGTACAATATCGTGTCCGTCAACGACAATGAATTGATTCTGGAAAGCGTCTATGGCACATTGAATCCCACTTCGTACGACCTTCTGAAGTACAAACCGACCGGAAAATAGTCGGAACGGTTTGCGCCCTCCTGCCTGCTGCACGGGAAAACCGTAAACCGTTCCGTTCCATTCAGGGTTTCAACACCACCTTGATCAGGCCCTTTTCTTTTTCGTACAACCGTTGAAACCAGCTCGCCCCTTCTTCCAGCGGCACTTCAGCACTCAGAATGGCTTCGACATTGATTCTGCCGGACGAAATCAAATCCAGGGCGGCTTCGTATTCGCCATTAATTGCGCAGGAACCCTGCAACCGCAACTGGCGCGTCACAACAGCCTGCAACGAAATCTCTACGGATTTGGCCAGATTCCCTACCAGCGTAACCGTGGCGCCTTTACGAACACAATCGATGGCGGTTTTTACCGCCGGGGCAATGCCTACGACTTCAAAGGAAACGTCGGCTCCGCGGCCATTCGTCCGTGCCTGCACTTCCGCCGTCACATCCTGCCGACCAGCGTTAAGAGCCACATCCGCCCCAAGTTGCTGAGCCAGCGCCAGCCGATCATCATCCAGATCAACAGCTATGATGGAGCCACAACCGGCCAGTTTTAGCGCCTGAATCACGAACAACCCGATCATGCCCGCACCGACCACAACCGCTGTGTCATTCACCTGAAGGGGTGTTAGACTCACCGCGTGCAAGGCTACCGCCACCGGTTCTACCAACGCAGCCTGCGTGAAGCTTACGTTTTCCGGAATCTGGTACAGGATATGCTGGGGCACCACAATGAACTCGGCAAACGCGCCCTGCCGCCGGAAATCCGGCGTCGAAACACCCAGTACTTCGCGGCCATCGCTGAGGTTATACATACCCCGGCGGCTATACCAGTCGTCGAGTGCATAAACCGTTGAATCGAACGTCACTCGATCACCAGTCTGCCAGTTTTTAACGTTTTTGCCCGTTTCTACAATAATCCCTGCGGCTTCGTGTCCCATGACAATCGGCGGAATCCGGCGCCCGCTGCTGCCATCCATCCCGTGAACATCGCTGCCGCAAATGCCAACCGCCTGCACTTTTACCAGTACATCGGATGGGCCGGGTTGAGGACGGGGTAAATCCTGCAACTCAAAATGGTTATATTCCGTCAAAACGAGCGCTTTCATATTATTTTGTGTATCTATAAAACGATGTAAACCCTACGGTTTTTGATAAATAGCAATAAATGCTCCTTTGGGCACCTGCTGGTAGTCTCTTTGCAGCAAATACGGATTGATTTCAAACGTGGTTACTTCGGTCAGTTCGTCGGGCTCTTCGCCAAAGAGCTCTTTGGTCAAAGCCGGACGGTATTGCTTTTTTACCCAAACCAGTTTCTGATCGGGCGATTTGCCCCAGGCAGCGTTGTCGCCCAAAACAAACTGGATCTTCCGCCAGTCGTAGTAAAAGTATTCCTGCAACAACGGTATGATCCGGTCAATGAACACATCGCAAAGTTCGTCGTACGACTGAACGTTCATCAGGTAGGCATGTCCTAGTAAGTGATCGCGGTCATAAAGATACTCAATCCGCTCGTTCAACGTCCGCAGCAAAGCGCCCAGATCAATTCCGTCGACGACCGCAAGCAGCGTTGCATCCGGCACCACTTCCCGGAAATAAAACCGTCGGCGCAGCGCAATATCCAGGAGAGCGATCGACCGGTCGGCGGTGTTCATGGTGGCCATCAGGTAAAGATTGGCCGGAACCCCGAAACGCTCCTGCGAATAAGGCAATGTCAGCCACAACTCATTCGGTGCACCCAACCGTTTATCCGGTTCAATCAGGGTGATCAATTCCCCAAAAACTTTTGAAATATTCGCCCGGTTGATTTCATCGATCACCAGCACATGCGCATCAGCCCGCGCCAGTTTCTGCTGACGGGTTTCGGCGGAATCGTTGAGGCAATCGGCCAGGGTCGCATAGCCAGCTTTTTGCAGCGCAGCCACACAAGCCTTGTAGAAAATACCCTTCGCTACTTTGTAGCTGACCTGCCCGTTTCGGGTTTCGGGCCGGATTCCCTCAACAAACTCTTCGTACCCAAACGACGGATGAAAGGTAATCCATTCACTATCAAACGATTTCTTTAGCTGCTGGGCTTCAAAGGATTTGCCGGTTCCGGGCGGGCCATAAAGAATCAGGTTTTGAGGAATTGCCGGACGGATTGGTTCGCTACGCTCGTAAACCGTGGGTTCTTCCTCTACCCGGTTTTCCGTTGCGGCCATTTGCTCAGGCCGGAAGATCGTCGTCATAATCTCCCCACGAACGGCGTCGTCATCGGCGGCCTGGTAAATCAGCGGGTTATGGCTGGCCGTATGCGGCCCCCGTTTCGTCGTCACCAGCAACTCCATCAGGCAATCTTCCCAACAACTTCGCAGTACGGGATGATTGAGCAAATGATCCGACGATTGCCCGACGACAATCGAAATATAGTCCGACTTTTCGGTCAACGGCACTACGTCAACATCGCCGATGGATTCAATTCGTTCCCGACACCCTTTCTTAACCGTCAACCAGAACTCAACTTCACCCTGCCGGGGTCGGAAAAGCCGTAAGGCCTGAAAAAAGTTGATGTGGGCCGCAATTGCTTTTCGATCCCGTTCTACCACGAATGCCAGCCGGGCATCCCCATTGGGCAAATTGACCATTTCGATCAACTCCTTGAGCAAGCCAAAGAATTTTCGGGTTGCCTCCGGCTGATCAATCGTTCGCAATTTTTCAAGCAGCTGGGATCGTTGCTGGTTCAGAGTCATATTTTTGTTTGGCGATCAAATCTACGTTATTCTGCCAAAATGTTCGTATTTTGGCAGTTTCGTTGATGCTTTGGGCGTACTACACATGAGAAAATGCTTGGGTTACGGGTGGATCGTGTTTTTGGTAGCGGCTTGTACGCTCCGTGACCCCACTCCCTCCGACCGCGTTTGCCTGGTTACGGAAATTATTCGATACCAGCAACTGGATTCTGTTCAACAGGAAATAAGCCGACAGAATTTCAATTATGAAAATGGCAATATCATCCATTATACCTATAAAACCCCGGGGACTTCCCTTACCTTTAATTTCAAGTACCTCGGAGGAAAAGTAGCCTCGGTTTATACCACCGATAGCCGGGCTTCACTCCACTTCGACTACGACCATTTAGAACGTGTTGTTGCCGCTTCATACATTGTAGATAACAGAGAGCAAACGGTTTTCACGGTCGATTATCCCTTGAATGATGTGTCGCACCGGGTGTCCAAAATAGTCGAAACGCGCGGAATCCTGGCCCCAGGCTCCCAAATTGGCAGCCGTATTTTTCAGTTTTCCCACCAGCCTATCGCAACCAACACCCAGGATGTAGTTTCGCAAACCATCCAGAATATCTACAAAGATGGCTCCCGAACGGAGGAGGTTTTTACGTATGAGCAGGATGCACAATACCATTCGCCATTTTATGACTCCAGCCACGGCATCATTTTCTCCTTACTGGCCCTCACCAATTCGGAATCCAATGTAGCCCCCTACTTACAACGCTATTTCTGCAAATCAGTCAAGCGGGAAATGGTAAACGTTCAAGGCGCTGTATCCCTGAGCGAATTCAGTCAGTTCACGACCGATTTTGACGTCAATTTCAATCCCGTCAAATCCAATCAGTTTTTGCACTTGACAATTCCGAAGGATACCTTCCCTGCCGACCGTCACTACCAGCATTTGCTCCAGTATAACTGCATTGAATGAATACGGTTTTTTGATTTACCGCAGTGCATCAAAGAGAATTTCGGCCGGGTGTTGCGCAATCCGGTCCGTACCATCTTTGATCTGATGACGGCAACTGGTGCCGGGGGCTGCAATCAGCACCTCGGCGGGCTGCTGCCGAACCGTCGGAAACAAGACCAACTCGCCGACCTGCATCGACAGCTCGTAATGTTCTTTCTCGTAACCAAATGAGCCCGCCATTCCACAGCAGCCGGACGGAATCAGCTGTACTTCGTAGTTTTCCGGCAATGACAGCATTTTTTTGGTCGGCACCAACGACGCCAGGGCTTTCTGGTGACAATGCCCATGAAGCTTGATCAAGCGCTTCTCCGTTGTGAACGTACGTTTTGAAATGCGACCGTTGTCTATTTCCTGGGCGATAAATTCATCGAGCAGCAGCGCGTGTCTGGCCAGGTGTTGCGCATCGGCTTTCAGCGACTCCGGTACCAAATCCATGTATTCATCCCGAAACCCCAGAATCGCCGACGGTTCAATTCCGATGAGAGGAGTCTCTTCTGTTACGAGTTCTTTCAACCTGATAACGTTTTCAATCGCAAGCTTTTGCGCATCGCGAACCAGCCCTTTTGATAAGTAAGTGCGACCGCTCTCCAGGTGCTCCGGAATTACCACCTCATAGCCCAGCCGTTCCAGCAATTGGACGGTTTTGATGCCAATCTCAACGTCGTTGTAGTTGGTGAATTCGTCGCAGAATAAATAGACCTTCCGAATCGCCCGGCCATCGGCAATCGCAGTTCCTGTTCGACCTTTCGCCCACTTCCGCAGCGTCGTTTTCCCCAACTCCGGCATGGTGCGTTCGGGGTGAAAACCGGCCATTCGGTTGGCAATTCGCCGGAGAGCGGGGGTGTCGTAAATAGCGTTGTAAGCCCAGGGAGCCAGACTCGCCAACGACATCAGCTTGGTAAAGTTGCCAACCATCCGCGAGCGCAGCGGTGTGCCGTTGGCATCATAGTAATGTTGTAAAAACTCAGCCTTCATTCGGCTAATGTCTACACTCGACGGGCATTCGGACTTGCATCCTTTGCACGAAAGACACAGGTCCATTACTTCTTTGATCTCCTCGTGGTCGAAGCGATTGTCCTTCTCCGAATGGGTCAAAAACTGCCGCAGGATGTTGGCCCGCGCCCGCGTTGTATCGCGCTCCCGGCGGGTTGCCATGTAGCTCGGGCACATCGTTCCGCCCGTTACGGCTGTCTTGCGACAGTCGCCCGAACCGCTGCATTTCTCGGCCAGATTCAGAATACCCTCCTCGGCCGAAAAATCGAAAACCGTTGCAACCGGAGCAGGTTGCTGATCGGACTCATACCGCAGGAAATCATTCATAGCGGGCGTATCAACGATTTTGCCCGGATTAAAAATTCGCTGTGGGTCCCACAGTTGCTTGACCTGCTGTACCAACCGGAAATTAGCCTCCCCAATCATAAACGGAATAAACTCGCCCCGAAGTCGTCCGTCGCCGTGCTCGCCCGAAAGCGAACCGCCGTACTTCTTCACCAGGGCTGCCGTATCCGCTAACAAATCCCGGAACTGCTGACGCCCTTCAGTCGATTTCAGGTTGATCAGCGGCAACACGTGTAGTTCTCCCGCTCCGGCATGGGCCGAATACTCGAGCGTTAATCCGTGCCGTTCGGCGGCCATCCGATCCAGTTCGTCAATATAATCGGGCAAGTCCCGGACATCAACCGCGCAGTCTTCAATCACGTTCGCCGGTTTCTGATCCCCCGGAATGTTGTACATAATGCTCAATCCGGCCTTCCGCAGGTTCCAGGCTTTGGTAGCATCTCCACCAAACAAAACCGGAAAAGCATAACCTAGTGTTCGTTGTTGCAAGGCTAAAATGAACCGATCGGCTTGCTGAGTAACAACATCCAGGGAATCGGCAAAAAACTCAACCATCAACACGGCCTTCGGATCGCCTTCGACAAAATCCCGGTTTTTGGCCTGTTCAATATTGCCTTTCGTCAACTGCAAAATGTAATCATCCACCAATTCCGAAGCCGAACACGCGTGTTCCAGCGCCACCAGATTCGCTTCCAGGGACTGGCGAATGGTCATAAAGTGCGCACAAACCAGCGCACTGAATTTTGGCGGCAATGGTAAGAGGTTCAGCTTGGCTTCCGTAACGAAACAAAGCGTTCCTTCCGACCCAGCAATCAGGTGGCAGAAGTTGAAGGATTCCGGGGTTATCGGGTTTCGCTGGTCGGGATTTTCACGCTCAAAAAACGGCACCAACGCATCCAGTGCGTAGCCCGTATTTCGCCGGGTAATGGTAGGTTTTGGAAAACCGTCCTGAATTTGCCGACGATTGGTTGGGCTACCCAGCATATCCCGCGTTTGCTGATATAGCCGCTGCTCCAGCGGACTGACCACGTTTTCGCCCCGGCACTTCTGGTCGAACTCTTCACGGCTTAACGTTTTGAAGGTAACCTCGGCGCCATCACTCAGAATCGCTTTCACTTCCAGCAAATGCCGGCGTGTATCCCCCCAGACAATCGAGTGCAATCCGCAGGAATTGTTCCCAATCATGCCACCCACCATCGCCCGGCTGGCCGTCGAGGTTTCTGGTCCAAACATCAAACCGTGTTGCCTCAGCACCGCGTTGAGGTCATCACGGATCACGCCCGGCTGCACGCGCACCGACTGTTCCTGTGCATTGATTTCCAGGATGTTTGAAAAGTATTTGGAACAATCGGCGACGATTCCGGCACCGACAACCTGGCCTGCCAGTGACGTCCCGGCGGCCCGTGGAATCAGCGATGTACGGTTCTGGCGGGCAAAGCGCACCAGCCGTTTGATATCTTCCGCGGTTTTCGGGATGGCTACGGCCAACGGTTTTTCCTGATAAACCGATGCATCGGTAGCATACAGCAACCGCATGGCCTCGTGCTCGGGCGAATCATCGAAATATAAATCACCATCAAACGATTGCTGAAGCGACGAAAATGTAGGGGGCGGAATTCTAAACATAAAAGGTATATCCGGTCTGGGAACCGGCAAAATTACCGATGAATTTACCGAAAAAAAACAAAAAACGGGTTGTAGTTCACCCGCTTTCGGAAAAGACGCCCGGAGAAAAAGTCTCGTCTTATTGGCTTGTGCGAATGCCTTTGCCGAAAGAGATAACTCCTTTTTTCATGGTCAGTCACCCAAATTCCTGAACAGGCTGCCCTTTCACAGGAAAACCGCTTCAACCAGGATCAGAAAAAACCAACCTGGGCCTGTCATGGCGACATGTTCAACAGGAAGAGCACGGAAAACGAGGATTGAAGACAATAAGAGCATCAATTTCTGAGGTTTCGGAATGCCTTTTTCCTGAATCTGGCTCTGTTTCTCCTATGTTTTCAACGGTTTTACAGCCATTTTTCACCGAAACTAGTTATAGGAACTAAACCATATTCATTCGATAACGATGAGCGTAAAAAGTATTTTCGGTATTGTATTGACTCTCCTCGGCCTGGTTGGCCTGATTTACGGTGGGATGGACCTTACCAGCGGAGGGGTAGCCCGAGCATCGTGGGTATACCTTTTTCTGGGCGCTATTTTCTTTTTTTCCGGTATTAGCCTGATCCGCAGCACAAAAGACGCTACCTGAGTCAACGTGTCAGGACTGGCGTTTGGCTCGCCAAAGATAAAACGCAAGGGTTCCGACGAGGGAGGCTCCCAGAAAAACCATCGGGATTACTTTATCCCGAACCAGCTCGGTATTCTCCGCCGAACGCAACCAGTCCCAAAGCGTCCAGAACATAAAAATCATCGTGATAAACAACAGCATGGCGAGCATTTCGTGCGTGTTTCGAAGCTGTCGCTCTTCATTTTCGGGGGTGACCCGAGCCGGCATGTTATAAAATTCGGCGGGAATCTGTCGAATAGCCCAGAACAGAAAAAACATACCCGTGGAAATCGCCGGAGCTACGAACAAGGTGGATCGTCCACCCCAGCGATCAGGCTGGCCGTTTAGTCCAAAATGAACAGGAATGGTTTGGGGTAAATGGATATAATACCCAATAACCAAGCCAAACTGGCCAACCAGAAGCAACACCGAGAAGGCGTTCAAAAACCGTTCTACGGCTGGCACTGTGGATGAAAACAAGGGCTTCATCATGTCAGAAGATGGTTAGGAAGAAGCGGCCGTTAAGGGTCTGGCCCTCAATCGTTTTATCAGCCGGAAAAACCGGATTGGTAACAAGATAGCGGCCATGGTTAAGCCGCCCAGCAGCCCGAACCAGATACCCGTGGCATCGAGATGCAGCCAGAACGCCAGCACATAACTCAGTGGCAATCCCACGATCCAGTAAGCAAATAAGGTGATGATGGTGGGAACATTAACGTCCGATAAACCACGCAGCACCCCAACACCAACCACCTGAACCCCGTCGGATAGTTGAAAAAAACCGGCCATGATTACCAGGGCTGCCGCCATACTGGCCACCGGCGCATTGTCGCGAATATACAAACCAACGAGCCAATCGTTGCCCGTCAGAAACACTAAAGCGCATAAACTCATGAAAACCGTTACCAGTACCAAAGCCGCTACACCCGCCCGACGCACAGCCTCCTGGCTGGACCGTCCGAGCGCATTGCCAACCCGAATAGCCCCGGCCGCCGAAATGCCGGTTGCCATCATGTAGGTCGTCGATGCCATGTTGATGGCAATTTGGTGCGCGGCCAGTTGATCAGCTCCCAACCACCCGGCCATCATGGCAGCCAGTGAGAACGTAGCCACTTCAAAAAACAACGTAAAACCGCCCGGTAATCCTAACCGCAGGATCCGGCGCACATGCTCACCCACCCGATTACCCTGCCATTCAGGTTGAAAATAGCGTCGAAACCGTTCTGCCTTCCTGACGTAAACAATCATGGCAATTGCCATGTATAGGCGCGACAGCAACGTTGCCAGCGCCGAACCATACACGCCCAACTCAGGAAATGGGCCCGTTCCGGTGATCAGCAAGTAATTAAATAAGGCATTCAGAACCAGCGCCGACAGCGTAATTGACATGGCAACCCGCGGGTACGACAGCCCATCGCACAACTGCCGTGCCGCCACGAACAGGAAAAGGGGAATGTTTGACAGACTCAGAATCATCATAAAATTCCGGCCAATGGCCGTTACTTCCGGCGTTTGCCCAAACAGATCAAAATAAAAAGCCGATACGATGCCGATGAATCCTAAAACAACGCCCAGCAACAGCGCCACGCGTAACCCGGCCCGGAACAACCGATTGATTTCGGCACCATCGCCCCGACCGCGAGCCTGCGACACCAACGCGGCCACGACCGACAAACCGCCTACGCCAATACTCGACACCAGAAACGCCAGTGAAACCGACAAACCGGCTCCCGCCAGCGGAACCGCCCCCAGCAACCGCCCCACAAACAGGTTATCAGTCACCCCCATCAACACCACGCCCAACTGCGCTATTACAATCGGAAAACTCAACCGGATGGTATCACTCAACTCCGGTTTATAAATTTGGTACCACTGCTTCATATTTTTCCAACAGTAACTTTTTACGGCTTGTTCCGGTCATGGGTCTTCCCGGAAGGATTCGTTATAGCGCAAGACTTTTTTTTCTTACTTTTGTCAAAACACATATAGACGCTCCAATCGTTTGAAAGAGTACGGCAGCAACATCCAAAAATTAGTCGAACATCTCCAGACTATCGAAGACCGCGAGAAGCGCACCCGCTACGCGCACATCCTGGTAGAACTGATGCGGCAAATCCATCCCAATATGCGGGATAATCAGGATTATTATAATAAGCTCTGGGATGATCTCTACATCATGTCGGAGTTCAAGCTCGATGTAGACAGTCCCTACCCTCCCCCGACGGCGGATGTGCTGGGAAAGAAACCGCAACCCGTGCCGTATAATACCCACGGTTTGCGTTACAAACATTACGGCCAGAACATTAATTTACTGATTGCCAAAGCCATATCATTGGACGACACGGAAGAGCGTCTTGCTTTTGTTTCCTACATGGCCCGGCTGATGAAAACGTTTTATTCGACCTGGAACAAGGAAGCGGTTGAAGATGAAACGATTCTGACCAACCTCGATGAAATGTCCAACGGCAGGCTTCACGACGATATTATGTCTATTCGGACGAACGGTTTTGTCGATGCAACCCCCCGCGAACGGACCGGCGATCAACCCCCTCGTCGGAATCCAGGTGGTCAATCCTACGGACGTAACGACAATACTTCGCACGGTCGGCACGACGGCCCCTCTTATGGCCGCAATGAAACGTCGGGCAACCGCCAAAACAATTATTACCAGCAGAATCAGGGATCTCGCAATCGCGACAACCGTGATAACCGCGACGGTGGCCACCGCAACGACCGCTTCCGGGGTAATAATTCCAATAATCGTAATAAAAGACGTTAACAGAGTTAAGAACGAAGAGTTAAGAATTAAGAATGGGTTCATCCCGAAAGATGAGCCACCATTCCTGCTTCTTAACTCTTACCTTTTACCTCTCAACTTTTAATTCCACATATGGCATCTTTCCGAATTGCCGGTGATCAACATTTGAAAGGAGATATCAACCCGCAGGGCGCCAAAAATGAAGCCCTTCAGATACTCTGTGCAGTTTTGCTAACAGATCAGCCGGTTACGATTCATAATATTCCCAACATCCGCGACGTCAACAAACTCATCGAACTCCTGGGCGATCTGGGAGTGAAAGTCGAGCGCTTATCCGAATCGTCATACCGTTTTCAGGCCAACCAGGTCGATGTTGCAGTTCTTGATACTCCTCAATACCGGGAAAAAGCTTCTGCGTTGCGCGGATCGGTCATGCTGCTGGGTCCTATGCTGGGGCGCTTCAAAACCGGACGGATTCCCCGACCCGGCGGTGACAAAATCGGTCGTCGGCGCCTGGATACGCACTTTCTCGGCTTTGAGAAACTAGGGGCTAAATTCAATTACGACTCCGAAGACAGTGGCATGTATAACGTTGATGCCAGTCACCTGAAGGGAACCTACATGCTTCTGGACGAAGCTTCGGTAACGGGAACGGCCAACGTCGTAATGGCGGCAGTTCTGGCCGAAGGCATTACCACCATCTACAATGCCGCCTGCGAACCGTACCTGCAACAACTTTGCGCGATGCTCAACCGCATGGGCGCCAAGATCAGCGGGATTTCGTCAAACCTGCTTACCATTGAAGGGGTTGAAAAATTGGGTGGCACCGATCACACCATGCTCCCCGACATGATCGAAATCGGATCGTTTATCGGGTTGGCCGCCATGACGCAATCGGAAATTACCATTAAGAATTGCCAGATACCGCAATTAGGCATCATTCCGGATGTCTTTAAACGGCTGGGCATCCAAATGGAATTTCGCGGAGACGATATTTTTGTTCCCGCTCAGGAACATTACCAGATTGAAAGTTTTCTGGATGGCGGCATGATGACAGTTTCGGATGCCCCCTGGCCGGGGTTCACACCGGACCTGCTGAGCATTGTTCTGGTTACGGCTATTCAGGCGCAGGGTACGCTGCTCGTTCACCAGAAAATGTTTGAAAGTCGTTTGTTTTTTGTTGACAAACTGATTGAAATGGGGGCACAGATGATTCTGTGCGATCCGCACCGGGCCACGGTCATCGGCCTGAACCGGCAGCAGCAACTAAAAGGAATCCGGATGTCATCCCCCGATATTCGCGCGGGGGTAGCCCTGCTGATCGCGGCCTTATCAGCGAAAGGCGACAGCATCATCGACAACATTGAACAAATTGACCGGGGTTATCAAAACATCGACGGCCGTCTGAACGCCATCGGTGCCGTTATCGAACGGTTGTAACCAGAATACCTGTTTCTTAACAAAAAGCCGTTCGCTCCACGAACGGCTTTTTTGTTGAATGTTTGTGCCAAAAAAATAGACAAATCCAATATTAAGCTCCACTCATGTGATGAGCGAGCTTATTTTTTTATGAGTGGCTAGTACATTTTCTCAAAACTGTCGTTATAGTTAATAAGGGTGCCTGAATAACGGAACCGTTTTTTACCAGTTCATTCATTCCTAGACAACAAATCCATGAACCTCACTAGTGAACTCTACCAGCGGCTAAGCGCCCGCCGAAATGCGCTTCTTATTCATTACAGCCATAATGATTCCCTGAAAAACAGTGACCCCACCACGTATCGGAAATACCAGAGTGAACTTCGGGACTTGAACCGCAAACTACGTTTAATTCGCGGTCAGTTGGAAGACAATCCCATTCTGTAACACCTGTAGCTTTCTGACAATAGGAAGTACCGTTTTCCCCGGTTCTACAAATTGCTATGTCTTTTAGTACGATCCCTTGGGTTGTGGAGACGTATCTTTCATTGTTGCCGGTTCGGAATCGGGCGTATTTTTATGCAGATAAAACGTACGCTGGCAACGGCGGCATCGAAAGTGCTTCAGTGGGAGGTAGTCGTAAAAACGTCGGACATAAAGAGGGCGGTTGGTTCGTTCCAGATGCATGGCCGTCTGGCAATTCTGGCATATGCATGTCTTTTGCGTGTTGATTCTTATAAAAAGGAGTCCAGAGAGGTACAGTCCGGCTAAACCGGCTGCCGTATAAAGTAAAAAATCCATCAATAATTATATTTGGTGCGGATACAGTGATCACCCGAACAAACAGACAGACAATGATTTTGCTTTTTTGGTTGCGTTTATGATCAGATTATCTCTAAAATATACGCTAAAGAAACCCAAATCGATCTTGTTTATCCCGTAATTAATAAAACTATTTAAGCATAAAGACAAAAATTATACCAGTCGTCTACTTTCCGATTCTTTGTACATCTTTCCTAGTTGTATCTTTGCCCATTCATTGTAGCTACCGGTAATGGCCAAATTGTCCAAATATTACGTTGTCTGGAAAGGGCGACAAAAAGGGGTGTTCGATACCTGGGAAGCCTGTCAGGAACAGATTCAAAATTTTCCGGGGGCTTTGTACAAATCGTTTGAAAGCCGTACAGTTGCGGAAAAAGCCCTGGGTGAAAAACCGCATGTCCATCTTCAGGGCAAAGGACCGGGCAGCCCGGGGAAAGAGCAAAAACTATTTGTTGGCAAACCCATTGCCGACAGCATTGCGGTTGATGCCGCCTGGAATACCGCGACCGGCGATATGGAATACCAGGGCGTACACGCAACAACCAAGCAATTGTTGTTTCGGCAGGGGCCTTTTCGTGATGGGACCAACAACATTGGTGAATTTCTGGCCATTGTTCATGCGCTGGCCTGGCTAAAACAACGCAACAGCGATTTACCCATTTATTCTGATTCCAGAACGGCTATCAGCTGGGTCCAGAAGAAAAAAGCCAACACCAAACTGGAAGAGACCGCCCACAACGCCCAACTTTTCGAAATGCTGGACCGGGCCGAAAACTGGCTAAAAGCGAACGTTTTTTTGAATAGAATCCTGAAATGGGAAACGGAATACTGGGGCGAAAATCCCGCTGACTTCGGACGTAAGTAATTAAGAGCGATGAATGAAGAGTTAAAAATTAATTACCCAGAAAAAACTCTTAGCTCATCATTCCTAACTCATCACTTTCTCGTGTTCCAGTTCAAGCAATTTACAATTCAGCAGGATCGCACTGCCATGAAGGTCTGCACGGACTCGTGCATTTTTGGGGCCTTTGCCGATCCGGGAATCGGGGGCCGTCTGCTCGATATTGGTACGGGCACGGGCTTACTGGCGCTGATGGCCGCTCAACGCAACCCTACAGGCCAGATTGATGCGGTGGAAATTGACGCCAATGCTTTTGGGCAGGCCGTTGAAAATGTACAGCAAAGCCCATTTGCCAGCCGAATTCAGGTTTTTCATTCATCGATTCAATCGTTCTCGGCGGGACAGTATGACCGTATTTTTTCGAACCCGCCGTTTTACTCCAATCATTTGCGCTCCCCCGACCCGGCGGTTAACCGGGCACTGCACAACGCGGAACTCCCCGCTGACGACCTATTAACCAGTGCGTTACGTTTATTGAAACCGGATGGTCAACTCTGGGTTCTGCTGCCTCCATTCGAAATGGAAGAATTTGTGAAACTGGCCCGGTCTGCTGGGTTCTATGTGTTTCATCAACTAGCCATGCGCCACCAGGACCAAAAATCTGTTTTTCGGACAATTAGCGGCTTTTCGTTCAACCGTTTGGATGAACCGGAAAAGCAGGAATTATCCATTTTTAATCCGGACGGAAAAACGTATTCCGATGCATTCCGTCAGTTATTGAAAGGTTTTTACCTGATTTTATAAAAACTTACGACCTTTGTGTATTCTTTGCGGAGCCTGCCATCACGAAAGGCCGCAAAGCCTGTCTCTAAAGGAGGCTATTTACATGACTGACATACTTCAACTTTCCATCGTCATACCGCTTTACAACGAAGAGGAGTCGTTACCAGAATTGCACGATTGGATTGTGCGCGTGATGACAGAACAGGGATATACGTACGAACTTTTGCTGATTGACGATGGCAGCACCGACCGTTCCTGGGAGGTAATCAGCCAGCTTTCTGCGGGCAATTTAAACCTGCGGGGCATTCGCTTCACCCGCAATTATGGCAAAACGGCGGCTTTACAGACTGGGTTTCAGGCGGCTCGTGGGAAAGTAGTCATTACACTGGATGCTGACTTGCAGGATAGTCCCGACGAGATTCCAGAACTTTACCGCATGATTACCGTCGACGGTTACGACCTGGTGTCGGGCTGGAAACAAAAACGCTACGACCCGCTGACTAAAACTCTTCCAACCAAACTTTTCAATGCCGTGTCACGCTGGGTATCGGGGGTGCAGCTGCACGATTTCAACTCCGGCATCAAAGCCTACCGCCTGCCCGTTGTTAAGTCCATGAATCTGTACGGCGAGATGCACCGCAACCTGCCCATTGTGGCCCGGTGGAACGGTTTCACAAGAATTGGGGAGAAAGTAGTCCAACACCAGGCTCGAAAATACGGCAGTACTAAATTCGGGCTGGACCGCTTTATCAACGGTTTTCTGGATCTGCTGGTTATTGCCTTTGTTCAGAAATTCAGCCGACGCCCAATGCACTTTTTCGGCACCTTCGGCACCCTGTCATTTTTTATCGGCACCTTGATCACTATTTACCTGATTGGGGAAAAATTATACAATATTGCGAACCAGTTGAAATACCGAAACGTAACCGATAATCCGCTGTTTTTTCTGGCACTAGTTGCCATTATTATCGGCGTACAATTATTTTTAGCTGGTTTTTTGGGCGAGATGCTTGTCCGTCAATCAACCCAGAAAACCGGCGATTACTTAATTGCTGAAAAAGCAGGATTCTAGCCATAAACCCACAACCATTTTAAATCAGTCACCATAATCATTTAAGCTATCACAACGCTTCAGCCACCAACCGATTTACCCGAATTAAGTATGAACAATCAGTTTAAAGCACATCCCTGGCACGGGATTCCCATTGGTGAAAAGGCACCGAATCAGGTAACCGCCTTCATTGAAATTGTACCGACCGATACGGTCAAATACGAAGTTGACAAGGATACCGGCTATCTGAAAATTGACCGACCCCAGAAGTATTCCAACATCGTTCCGGCGTTGTACGGTTTTATTCCGATGACGTATTGCGACGAGCAAGTCGCTTCGCTGGCCCGCGAACGGTCCGGCCGCGAAATCGAAAAAGGCGACGGTGACCCGATCGACATCTGCGTATTGAGCGAACATGCCATCACGCACGGAAACATCATCCTGCAAGCCATTCCGATCGGCGGTTTCCGGCTGCTCGACAAAGGCGAAGCCGATGACAAAATCATTGCCATTCTGAAAGGCGACGGCATGTACCAGGGCTACGATGACCTGAGTCAGCTCCCCGATAGCGTAGTACAGCGGCTGAAACACTACTTCCTGACGTACAAAAACTTACCCGGCGAACCGATGACTTGCGAAATCGTTAACGTGTACGGCCGGGAAGAAGCCCACGACGTGATCCGCCGGTCGGTAGAAGACTACTGGATGCTGGTTCGGAATTGGGCGAGTTGAGTGTACGGAGACAGGCAGAAAAGCAAATTGGAAGCAATGTGTTATCAGGCGGGAAGTTGATTCTTTTTTCTGTTTCTCCTCCCTTCCTCCCTTTTCTCCACTCCTCCTTAAATACACACATTCAACACAAATTCAGGAGATGGGAAGCCGTCTCCTTTTTATTTTTGTTTAGGAGATAGGATGAAGGATTATCTTTTATCTTTCATTCAATTTACCTGATCATCCATTTGCCAACCGTCGTCCGCGACATAAAACATGCGTCAGTTTTTTAAGTACGTTTTTGCCACCATCATCGGTTTATTCGTTTTTACGTTCATTACCTTTTTGATGTTGCTAGCCATCGGTTCCGCGTTTTCTTCGGCATCCGGTGATGAAATTACCGTAAAAGAAAAATCGGTTCTGAAACTCAACCTGAACAGCCCCATTCGTGAAATTGGCGTTGAAAATCCATTTGGCGGTTTTGGCCCTCTGAAATCAACGGGCGACGTAATCGGCCTTATCGACCTGAAACAGGCACTCGCCAACGCCAAACTTGATCCGAACATCAAAGGGATTTACCTCCAGACCGAATACCCCCAAACTGGCTGGGCATCCCTTGAAGAAATCCGGACGGCGCTCCTTGACTTCAAAAAATCGAAAAAATTCGTTGTTGCCTACGGTGAAGTAATGACGGAGAAGGGCTATTACATCGCTTCGGTAGCCGACAACATTTACCTCAATCCGGCCGGAGCCCTGGAATGGAACGGGTTAGATGCCGAATACACCTTCTTTAAAGGCACATTCGACAAGCTGGGCATCAAACCGGAGATTTTCCGGGTCGGTGAATTCAAAAGTGCTGTTGAACCGTTCATCCGGGAAAATATGAGCGAGGCCAACAAAATTCAGACTACTTCTTTCCTGAATTCGCTCAATGATCATTTTCTGACCAATGTGGCCCAAAGCCGGGGATTGCAGGTACCGGTTCTGAAAAAACTGGCTGATGACCTGAGCATTCAGACCGCCGGCGACGCGCTACGAGCAAAATTGGTTACCAAAGTGGGCTACTACGACGAAGTGGAAGCCGATATGCGCAAAAGCCTGAAAATTGAAGAAAAGAAGAAAATTGACTTCATTTCATTGAGTAAGTACGGCAATGCCAAGAAATACGTCGAAGAAGGGAATAGCAAAAATCGGGTAGCGGTTATCGTGACTGACGGCGAAATCGTAACCGGAAAAGACGAAGACAACATCGCTTCTGATCGCGTGGCGGAGCAAATTCGCAAAGCCCGGCTGGATGATAAAGTGAAAGCCATCGTGATCCGGGTCAACTCACCGGGTGGTAGTGCACTGGCTTCGGATGTGATGTGGCGCGAAGTCGTACTGGCCAACAAAGCCAAACCGGTCATTGCTTCTATGTCCGATTACGCGGCCTCGGGCGGTTATTACCTCGCAATGGGTGCCCGCCAAATTGTGGCCGAACCCAACACCATCACGGGATCGATCGGTATTTTCGGGATGCTTTTCAACACTGAAGGTTTCTTCAAAGACAAGTTGGGTATTACTTACGACCGCGTTGTCACCAACACGTATTCCGATTTCCCCTCGTTCACGCGCGAGATGTCGCCCTTCGAGAAAAATGTACTGCAACAGAGTGTTAACCGGGGCTACGAAATCTTCACCACCAAAGCCGCACAAGGTCGTAAAATTCCGGTCGACAGCCTGAAAGCACTGGCGTCGGGACGGGTTTGGTCGGGCGTACAAGCCAAAGCCAACGGTTTGGTTGATGAACTCGGTGGTCTGGACAAAGCTGTTCAACTGGCGGCTAAAGCTGCTAATCTGAAAGAAGGCGACTACCGGGTCCGGTACACACCGGAAAAGAAAAATGCGGTGGAAGAACTAATCAAGGCGTTTACTGGCAACGAAGAGGAACAATTACAGGCGAAACTGGGTGACCTTGCTCCGTACGTCAAATACCTCAAAATGTTGAAACGAATGGAAGGCACACAGGCTCGCTTACCATTTGGGCTGGATGTTAAATAAATCAGTCTCGCCAGACGTTAGCCCTAGCGCGGAGACCTGTCAGGTTTTAAAAACCTGACAGGTCTTTCTTTTTTGTATCTTACGAACTCATTTTGGTTGCTTTATGAAGACACTCCCAATACAGATGGACTTGTTTGCCCTCATCATCCTGATGGGCGTAATGCAGGGGCTGTTTCTGGGCGTTTTCTTTCTGACCGGCAAACGGGGCCGGAACGTAGCCAACCGCTGTCTGGGCTGGTTTACGCTGGCACTGGCGGCAATCAGCGGTGAAATTTTTCTCAATTACAGCAACTACACCTTTCTGGCGTTGTGGACGGTCGACTTTGCCGAACCGCTCAACTTTGTGATTGGTCCGTTGTTCTATTTCTACACATTCTGTCGCATCTGGCAACGCCTGCCGCGTCGGTGGGGCTGGCATCTGGTTCCATTTGCCATCTGGCTGATCAATTCGGTCACCTGGTTTTACCAGCCCATTGAATTCAAATACAATTCATACCTTCATTCGCAGCATCCGGAGATGTCGTATATCCACGCCGATCCGTACCTGGAAGAAGACTTTACCGAATTACGGGCCTACATCAACGAGATGACGTTGGTCAGTTGCCTCATTTATGCGATCCTTTCCCTGCTGACCATCCGAAACGCAATCCGCCGGAAACCCGAGTTCCGATCATCGGAGCAGTTGCTGTCGCTACGGTTTTCGAGCTGGTTATTTGCACTGGTTCCTTTTCTGATTATTCTGGTAAAACCGCAATTTGAACGGGATGCTGGCGATTACCTACTGGCTACGTACATCGCGGCCACTATTTACGCGACCAGCTTTCTGGTCATGCGCGGATCTGATTTTTTCCGGGACGAACTAATCTCCGAACCCAAATCTGTAGACCAGGAACCGTCAGTTGAACCCAAAAAGAAATACGAACGGTCATCCTTATCGGAGGAAATTGAAGAAAACCTGCTGAACAAACTCACCCGGCTGCTCGACGAAGAAAAACCGTACCTGGAAAGCGACTTGTCCCTGCCCAAACTCGCCCAGCGGCTCAATACCTCACCCCATCACCTTTCTCAATTGCTCAACGACCGCCTGGAGCAAAGTTTCTTTGACCTTTTAGCGACCTACCGCGTGCGGGAGGCTCAGCACTTGCTACTGGATTCGGCCACCATGAACCTGAAAATTGACGAGATTGCCGAACGCGTCGGCTACAACTCCAGTTCAGCGTTTCACACGGCATTCAAGCGGCTGACCGGCCAAACTCCGGCCCAGTTTCGGGCCACGGCGACTTCGTCCCGTTCGGCACGAACTTCATAAGGATCGGGAAATAGCGTTTCTGGGGCAAATTACCCCCATGTTTGCAGCATCGAAACCAACACGTTCAAACCGATGCAGCAGCCAATCAGTGCACCAGCCAATCCGGTCATTCTCCTACCCTCCGATGCCCCCGCGACCACATCCGCCCGACGCTACGACCTCGACTGGCTACGGGTTTTTGCGATCATCCTTTTGTTATTTTACCACACGGGTATGATCTACGTCAGCTGGGGATTTCATATCCAGAGCCAGGATACCAGCCCGCTATTCGAAGATATTATGCGCTGGCTCCACCGCTGGCGGATGCCGTTGCTGTTCTTCATTTCAGGAGCCGGAACGTATTACGCCCTCGGTCGAAAAACCAGCCGGGCGTATGCCAGCGAACGCTTCAAACGGCTCTTCGTCCCGTTGTTGTTCGGAATGTTCGTTATTGTACCGCCCCAGATTTATTTTGAATGGTTATTTCGGGGACGGTTTTCGGGAAGTTATCCGGAATTTTACTCCCACGTTTTCAACTTTGAACCGTACCAGGAAGGCGGCAAGGGGGGCGCTTTCAGTTGGCACCATCTCTGGTTTATTCTGTATTTGTTTCTTTATTCGCTGCTGAGCCTCCCCCTTTTCCGCTACCTCAAAACGCTTCCAGGGCAACGCCTGACGGACCGTATTGAACGGCTTATCGTCCAACCGGGCGGAGCCTTGAGTTTTGTCTTGCCCATCTTACTCAGTCAGTTTCTTCTACAACCATTCTTTCCGCACGAAACTCATGCTTTGGTAAACGATTGGGCTTATTTTGTATTCAACCTGCTGCTTTTCTGGCTAGGTTACCTGCTGGTCAGTCGGCCCCATTTCGCAAAAATTCTATCCAGTCAACGGCGCATTTTTCTGTTCGGAACTCTGTTGTGCACCATTTACCTCTATGCTTCCCGCGCCTATCTACATCGCCATCCGGACCTGGAGGGGCTACTTCGGTGGCAGATTCTTTATCACCTTAACGTCGATTGCCTGACCTGGTTTTCGGTGCTCACTTCGGTCGCATATGGGTATCGGTATTTAAATGTAAAGCGCCCTATCCTTCCCAACCTGACCGAAGCGGTTTATCCGTTTTATATTTTGCACCAGACCGTTATCATTGCTATTGGCTACTATGTGTTGCAATCAAACCAATTCGGTATTTACGGTGGTTTCTGGCTGATCAGCTTTGCAACACTCCTGATTTGCCCAACAGTTTACTGGTTTCTCATTCGCCCATTCAAAGTCACCCGATTCCTTTTTGGTTTAAAATAAACGTATTGTATTTACCTCATTACACGATGAAGCACGTCATTTCATTTCTGGCAATTATTCTTTCTTTCTCTGTCAAACCGACCGTAGGACAAGTTACGCCCCAGCAGGGATGGCCCGCTTACGGCAACGATGCGGGGGGAATGCGGTTTTCGCCCCTCAAACAAATCAATACCGACAATGTCAAGCAACTGCGCGTTGCCTGGACCTTCCGAACTGGTGAACTCGAACGCTATAAAGGCACGGATGCCGCCGAAAAAGCCGCCTTTGAAGCCACGCCGGTGCTGGTTGATGGAATGCTTATTTTTACCACGCCTACCACCCGGGTTTTTGCCATCGATGCGGTCAGCGGTACCAAAAAGTGGGAATACGATCCGGACGTGTACCTTCGGCAGGATTTGTCGGAGGTTACTTCGCGGGGTGTATCCATCTGGCCAGCCTCCACAGATCAGGCCAACGCCGGTGCCACCAAACGGGTTTTCGTGCCCACCCTCGACGGCCGACTGATTGCCCTGGATGTAGCCACGGGAAAACCCATTTCTTCGTTTGGAAAGGAAGGCACCATTGATTTGCGACAAGGAATCGGTAACATCAGCGTTACCTCCCCGCCCGCCATCATCGGTAATACCGTTGTTGTAGGTTCCTCCATGGGCGACAACCAACGGTTTAACTACGAGCGGGGCGTTGTTCGGGCCTACGATGCCCGAACCGGCAAACTACGCTGGAGCTGGGACCCCATTCCCCGTTCGGCGAAAGACCCAGGTGCCAAAACCTGGAAAGGCTCCAGTGCCACCCAGACCGGAGCCGCCAATGCCTGGTCCATCATCTCGGCCGACGCCGAACGGGATCTGGTTTTTATCCCTACTACCTCCCCCAGTCCGGATTATTACGGCGGAGAACGACTGGGCCAGAACCTCTACGCCAGTTCGATTGTCGCTATCAGGGCCTCCACGGGTAAAGTGGTCTGGAACTTTCAAACCGTCCATCACGATCTTTGGGACTACGACAATGCCGCTCAACCACTGCTTTTTTCGTTTGAACAGAATGGAAAAACCGTTCCGGCGGTTGCCGTAGGCACAAAAATGGGACACGTTTTCATTCTTCACCGCGAGACGGGCGTTCCACTGCTCCCCGTGGAAGAGCGTCCGGTTCCGGCATCAAAGGTTCCCGGCGAAGAAGCCTCCCCCACCCAGCCTTTTCCTAAAACCCTGCCAGCGCTGGGCCTGCACAAGCTGGAAGCCTGGGGAGCCACGCCAGCCGAAAAGGCCGCGGCCCAAAAACGAATTTCCTCATTTCAATACGAAGGAATTTTCACCCCGCCCTCCCTACAAGGGTCGGTGATCACCCCAAGCAACGTCGGCGGCATCAACTGGAGTGGGATGTGCTACGACCCCGAATCGGGTCTGCTCATTACCAATGTCAACCGCATTGCCGCCGTCATTCGTCTTTTGCCCCGCGAAGGGCTGGCGGTAGCCGTCAAAGACGATCAGGAGTTACTGCGGTCTGAAACCGGTTTCCAGGCCGGAACACCGTACGTTCTCAAAAGAAGTTATTTGTTTACAAAGGGCAAACAAGGCATATCGATGCAGACGGCTCCTCCCTGGGGAACCCTGGCGGCCATCAACCTCAAAAAGGGTTCATTAGCTTGGGAAGTACCCCTGGGTTTCATGTACGATCCCGCTAACTATCCTGACGCCAAGCAATGGGGAGCTATCAACCTTGGCGGGGCTATAGCCACAGCGGGTGGTCTGGTATTTATATCGGCTTCGGTTGACGGTCACTTCCGGGCTTTTAAAACGGCCGATGGCAGTTTGCAGTGGGAAGTACCGCTGCCCGCCGGAGGGCAGGCCACCCCAATGACTTATCAACTTAACGGCAAACAGTATCTGGTCATTGCCGCGGGCGGCCACGGAAAATTAGGAACGAAACTCGGTGATTACATCGTAGCGTATGCCTTACCGTAGTCCATTTTCAGAATACTAAAACTTTTTTCATTTCTACGCAACCGTTTGGCGCTCACGTTCGTATATGTGCATACAGAAGCCTTTGGCCCGACCTTTTATGTGAACGAAGCGCCAGGGGAACCGCTGATGTTACCGGTTCGCGTCATGAGGTTCTGCTTGAACACGCCCGGTCCTTCCGACTTGTTTCGGAAAGGCCGGGTGTTGTATTTCGGTTGGGGTAAGAATCTTTGAAACCGACAGATCTCGAAGACCTGTCAGGTTTACGCTACTCCTTTACAGCACCTTCACCGGATTCTTGTGCTCGTCGATGGCCACAAACGTGAACGAGCCATGAACAGCCCGTTCACGGTGGTCGCTGTACATTTCTTCAACGTAAATCTCCACATCAATTTTTAGACTTGTATTGCCGATATGCGCCACGCTACCCACTAACTCGACAATGGTACCGGCCGGAATGGGTTTGTTGAAATTGATCTTATCCGACGAAACCGTTACCACCCGTTTGCGGGTGAACCGGGTGGCTGTAATGAACGCGATTTCGTCCATCATTTGCATGGCCGTACCCCCGAAAAGCGTGTCGTAGTGATTGGTCGTATTCGGAAAAACCGCTTTGAAAATGCGGGTTTCAGCCAGTTTAATTTTTTCTTCAAGTGAATCCATTGATCAACAAATAAGCTACTTCCCTTAAAATTTTCAATTGGCTCGTCATCCGCTGAAGCAGTCTGCCAGGGCAGTTGATGACTCTGTTCAGGAAGGATTTAGGAGTAATTTCAGCGTTACGCGCTGTAAAGTAAGTGCAGAGAAAGGGTCAATGGGCATTCGGAAATTTATCCATGATTTCCCGATGCTGATTGTGGTTGTATTCCGTCCGGACTTCCTGCAAACAGCTGACACACAGACATGTATCATAGAGCGAACGAACGTAATTCCGCTGATTATCATCCAGTTGCACCATCACACACTGGCAGAGATTGATGTCATCTACCTTGCATTCGAAAGCCGCTCCACAGCGCGGGCAGCCGACAGTTTCGTTCTTTTTGGTTTGTGTTTCCATACGCTTGTCAGATGTCAGATTTTCCGGTCGTACGACCGGAAAATAAAACTTATACCTTCTCAACCACTCAGATTCTGAACCGGCAATACATCGGACAACACCGCGAACTAACGGCAATCTGCCCGCAAAAGCAAGCCCGTTGTGTCACGCGGTTTTCGGACATTCCAACCATCGGGACGTTTCTCGGGTTAAGAGAAAGAATCAGCACCCGGCATTCGCCGACTTACAAACCGTACACTCACTCATGCGCTACCTTCTGCTTTTAGCCTCTCTTCTTTTTGTCTTGACCAGTTGTGGAGATCGCTCCCGTGGATCCGAAACCGCCGATCAATCAGCCGACTCCACGGCATCCGCAACAACCAACCCGGTTTGCTACCAGCAAATAAGTGGCAATGATACCACGCGGCTCCGACTCGTTATTGAGGGATCGGTAGTAACGGGCGAGCTGACGGTTCTGCCGTTCGAAAAAGACCGGGCATCCGGTCCGATTAATGGAATCATCACAAACAATCAAATCCGGGCCGACTGGCAACGATCAGGCGAAGGCGTCGTTCAGCCCTATGAAATAACTTTTACGCTAACTGGTGATGCCGTCATTTGGCGAGAAGGCGAACGCGTTGATAAACAAGGCCGTTGGGTTCTCAAAGACCCGGAAAGCGGTTTTGAGTATAAGCTACTAAAAACCGAATGTCCCTAATATTTTTCCCACGGGCGGCCAGCCAGGTGGTTCGAAGCCGCCAGCGCCCCCACCTTTTTTTCGTATCGCTGGTAAAATCAGTGCCGTTTGTTCGATAATTAGCTTTTAGCCACTGATTTTTTTAAATTAATGGCGGAGCTGACATGATCATTTTTTAAATTTGGTAGCTATCGTGGTATTAGCGAACTTTACTTTAAATTAAAACCACCACCGTTTACATGACCTTTTTTGAAGATACGGTTTCCATTGTAAAAGTAGCCGTATCGTTGCTACTATCCATCGCCAGCTGGCTCCTGATCCAATATCCCGAGCCATTCCGAAGACTGCTGAACCCTCGGCCTACCCTTACTCTTTGGGCCTCATTCATTGGTTTGCGCATTGTCCCGTTCATCATTGTTTACCTGATTATGGGGTTTGACCCCCGAAGTGACACGGAGTTTTTCTACAAGAAAGCGCTGGCCGCTTTTGAAGGCGGCATGGTTTACCGCGACTTTCTCTCCTACCACGCCCCGCTCTTTGGCTATCTGATCAGCTTGCCGCTCTATATCTGGAACAGTGCCAAAATACTGATTCCTTTCATGGCACTATTTGAATTCGTTATTGTCTGGGCGACCTGGCGTTACTACCGATCCAGCCGTCCGGATGCCCTGCTGACGGCGGTTTTGTACTTTATTCTGCCGTTGCCATTTGTTGCCATGATTCTCAGCAGCGAAGAAGACATCTGGTTCTGGGGAGTGGGCCTGGTAACGATGCTGTATGCCAGCCGCAAACAGGGTAGCCTCTGGATTGGTATCATCTGGGGATTGTCAATGATTCTGATCAAAAGTATGGTGATCGTTCTGCTAATTCCCTTGTTTTTTCTGGTCGACAATAAATTTAAATACGTCCTGGGGCTGGCAATCATTGGTCTGCCCACGGTGGTGGTTCTGTATCTGCTAATGGGCGACGCTTTCCTGATGCCCCTGCAACATTCGGGCTACGACATGACGCCGAACATTGTGAGCATCACCCGCCCCTTTCTGAGTGGGCTGTACAATCAGATCAGTTTGACCCGCCTGAACACCATCAGCCTCTTCATCACCATGGGAACCGCTACCTACGTGGCAATTCGCTACCGGCATTTGGGGTACGAAAAAATTTTTCCGTCTCTGTTCATCGTCACCTTCGGAATTTTTATGCTGGCCCAACCCAGCGCACCCGGTTTTTACCTGTTTACGTACATGTTAGTGGTGCTGTTTGAGCTTCTTCGGAACAATAAACCCTTTGGTAACCAACTTATTTTACTCAATTTTCTGGTGGTCATTCAACCCATCATCTGGGTGCTGTACGCCGGCATGAAAAACTACGATAGCTGGCAAACCGTGTTCTCGTCGGGCGTTTGTACCGCCGATTATTTTATCCAGGTAACCGAAGTGGGCTTGCTGCTGGCGCTGGTTTGGAATACCTTTGCGCACTTGAAATCGCTGGACCGAACTGCCAGCGGGGCGTTTGCGGCCCAGTCGCTGCGAGCGGGTAGTTCTTCGCTGTCGTAACCTGGTGTCGGTCCGTCCTGCTTATGTTCATTATCTATTCAAAGGCAGCTGCCTCTCTTTTACTCAGTATTGCACTGATTGTTTTATGGTACAGACGCTCGGCTGTCGAGTCGTTTCTGGACCGTAAACAGTTGCCCTGGCTGCCCGTTTTCTGGGTGCTGCTACGGTTTATTCCGTTTCTGGCCGTTTACATCTTTTTCAATTTTGCGCCACAATCCGACGTTGCGTACTACTACTACCCCATCGGTCTATCGGCAAAAGCACTCGAGGTTCCTTACCGCGACGTGTATAACCCGTACGCACCTTTTTACGGGTACTGGATGGCCATTCCCTTGATTTTGTGGAACAACACGCGGGCGCTGGTCCTTTTTCTGACGCTGGTTGAATTGCTGGCCGTCTGGCTTACGTACCAGACTTATCAGGGCCTTCTCTCCCGGGGCGAGCGGCTTTACAGAGCCTTGTTTTACCTGATGTTGCCCGTGCCTTTTGTTATGTCGGTACTGAGCGGGCAGGAAGATGTGGCACTTTGGGTCTTTGCTTTATTGGCCATTATCGCCTTAAAACGGTACCGCAACGACTATCTCTGCGGACTTCTGCTGGCCTTAGGCATTTTATCGACCAAGGCGGTTTTTGTTCTAATTATTCTTCCGTTTTTTCTGCTCAGCCGCCGGTGGATTCCATTCATGGCGGGACTGGCAACGCTGGGCGTTCCGGTGGTGATTTTT
The DNA here is from genome assembly GCF_054780515.1 of Larkinella harenae. Classification (NCBI taxonomy): domain Bacteria; kingdom Pseudomonadati; phylum Bacteroidota; class Cytophagia; order Cytophagales; family Spirosomataceae; genus Larkinella; species Larkinella harenae. The sequence continues at coordinate 63,489 of NZ_BAAGWE010000002.1, forward strand.
CTGTTCCTCAAAACCGGTCTGTTGTTTATTGAGCAGCCCCTGGATGAGGGACAGTACCTGAAAGCTCCTAACTGGGCGTCGGTACTACACCCCTGGACCGCGTCTTTCATCAACGCCGAATGGTCAGTCTGGAACTACGCCGGCTTGCTTGTGAGTTTGCTGGCCGGTCTTCAGATTCTCCGAAATCGGGGAAATCACGATTACCGCACGTACTTCCCCCTGTTTTACATCGCAACATTTAGCTTGATGACCGTGGTGCAGAAAAATGCTGTGGCCAACTACGCTTATCTGTTCATGTTACCGCTGGTGTTTCAGTTGTTCGATTTCCGGCGTCTCCGTTCATTGTTGTTGCTGCTGCTGTTCAACTGCCTGGCGGCTGTCCAACCCTCCTTTTGGTGGCGCATCGGGCAACCTTATTACAAATCAGCCAGCGACATTCTCAGCCGACCGGATTATGCCCTGGAATACAGCATGGAACTTTTCATTACGGGCTACTTGATTTACCTGGTTATAAAAACGCAAAAACAATTTAAACCATCACCCAAATTACAAACTGAGCCGGTTTAAACCGGTTTGATTTTTCAATAAAAGCCTGAAAGATCGGCACGCAATGGGGCACGGTTTGCGCTAATCTGCTTCAGCCCCTATATTTGGCTTTGCTTACCTCGATTTTACGCTATAGACTGATATGACTGACGTACGCACTGACTGGACCCGCGACGAAATTGCGGATATTTATAACTCCCCCGTTCTTGACCTCATCTACCGGGCGGCCACCGTACACCGGCAACACCACGACCCGCAGGAAGTACAGGTTTGTACCTTATTGTCGGTTAAAACCGGCGGTTGCCCGGAAGACTGCGCTTATTGTCCCCAGGCGGCTCGTTACCATACGAACGTCAAGGTCCACAAGCTAATGGAAGTGGATGAGGTCTTATCGGCCGCTCACCGGGCCAAAGAATCCGGCAGCACCCGGTTTTGCATGGGTGCCGCCTGGCGGGAAGTACGCGACAACCGGGATTTTGACAAGGTGTTGGAAATGGTAAAAGGCGTCAACCGGATGGGCATGGAAGTATGCTGCACGCTCGGGATGCTGACCGAGAGCCAGGCCGAAAAGTTGAAAGATGCCGGGTTGTACGCGTACAATCATAACCTTGACACGAGTGAAGAATACTACGGCGACATTATCTCGACCCGTACTTACGATGACCGTCTGGAAACGCTTGGTAATGTTCGGCAGGCCGGGATTTCAGTTTGTTCCGGCGGTATCATTGGTATGGGTGAATCGCATCAGGATCGGATCGGCATGTTGCTGACGCTGGCCAACCTGCCGGAGCACCCCGAATCGGTTCCGGTCAACGCCCTGGTTCCGGTTGAAGGAACTCCGCTGGAAGAACAGCCCCGCGTATCGGTTTGGGAAATGGTTCGAATGATTGCCACGGCCCGAATCATCATGCCAAAAGCGATGGTGCGGCTATCGGCCGGCCGGGTGCGGATGAGCATCGAAGAGCAGGCACTTTGCTTCCTGGCCGGTGCCAATTCCATTTTCGCTGGGGATAAACTGCTGACCACGCCAAATCCGGAAGAAGATCAGGACCGTCAATTGTTCCAGACCCTGAACATTCGCCCGCGTAAGGCCTTCAAAGATGCCGAACAACCCGCCGTGGTTTTTGAACAAATTCCCCTGTAGTTGATTGTCAGCTCTCTATAAACAAAGTAGCACGATTTTTCAATCGTGCTACTTTGTTTATAAGCTTTTCAATACGAATCAGATAGCCACTTTTTCCCGCGAGATGGTATTGAGCAGCGCATTTTCAATTCGTTCAATGGCTTTATCAAACGTCCATTGTTCCTGAACCGCTCGCCGGGCGTTGCGCGAAAGTCGGTCGGCCAGCGCCTGGTCGGTCAGCACCCGCTCAACGGCATGCGCCATTTCCTCCGGTTTCCGATTGACCAGCAAACCGTTATAATTACCAATAATCGTTTCCCGAACACCACCTTCGGCAACGGCAACCACCGGTAAGCCACAGGCATTGGCTTCTAGCGGAGCCAGACCGAACGGTTCGAGCGTGGAGGTATACAACAGGCAGGAAGCCGTATTAAGCAACCGGACCAGCTCGTTATGCGGTATTTTTTCCCGCGGTTCGAACTGGACACCCGCTTCCTGACTCTGGGCTTTCAGCTTGTCTACGTAGGCCGTGTCGCCCATATCACCCACCCAGACGAGTTTGGGACGAATGGTTTCGGGAACCAGCGCCAGGGATTCGATGGCCAAATCCGGGCGTTTGTGCTGAAAGAAAGCGCCCAAACCCATCACAAACGGTTCTCGTGGTAAATCCAGAAAGGGGAACAAGGCCGAATCGATGCCTAAATAACAGACTTCACCCGCTCCACCATAGGCCCGAAGCAGGTTTTCGTTGCTAAAATACGAGTTGACTAGTACCTTATCGTAGCTACGGTAATTTTCAATTTCTTCCCGAACCCGAACCCTGGCCTGACGAATTTTAAAAATGTCATCCCAATACTGGCTTCGGTAATCGGCTTTTTTCCAATTTCCGTTGGCGGGAGGTAGGCCCTCCCAAATCAAATCGGGTGATGATTCGAACAGGGTACGGTTGGGTTCGCCGAGGTAAAGCGCTTTCGGAATGTTGACAAACCGTCCGATATACGGCATTGAGAAGATGATGCAGGAATTCGCAAACAGTACGTCAAACCCACCTTCGTTAATCTGGTCGGCGCATTGACGGCAAAAATCGAGCATCCGCCGGATGCGCGTTTCTGGCTCAAACTTCAACGCCCAGACTTTGTCCCGGTATTCATCACGAATACGAATATCCATCGACAACGGTAATATGTGCGTTTTAGTCACATATTTATCGACATCCAGAAACGTGCTGTCAGCGATCGACGATGTCCAAACTTCAATAGAGTGACCACGCTGAGCCAACCCCTTAATATGCTGATGCAGAGCCCTACTCCCGCCCCCACTTCGTAGGTTATGCCAAACTGCAATTTTCATTACTTACCACTTAGTTCCGGTAAAACGGTTGCCAATATAGGCTTTTTTTCTGTTAACTTTCTATCGATTTCCCAACTGAATCACTTCCATATCGGTTATTCGATTTGCGTCAATGGCAAACCGGATGGCCGTTCGAGTGGTGTGAAAACCGTGTTTTCCGGCGGCTCCTGGATTGACAAACAGCATGTTATTTAGTTGAGGATCGCGACTTACTTTCAGAATGTGCGAATGGCCGCAGACAAAAAGAGACGGTGTATTAGCCAGTAATTCAGGCCGTACAATAGGATTATACCGGGGTGGCGTTCCGCCAATGTGAGTCATCCAGACGGTTATTCCTTCCCGCTGAAACCGCTGATGCGTAGGACATTCCCGCGCAATCGCCTGATTATCGATATTTCCGTGGACCGCAACAAATGGTTTAAACGCCCGAAGCTGATCAACAATCTCCAGCGACCCAATATCGCCAGCGTGCCAGACTTCATCACATTTGGCAAAATGCGTGAATAATTGCGGATCTAAAAAACCGTGGGTGTCAGAAAGCAGACCGATTCGGATCAATGATAGAGTACAGTGTTTATCAAAGGTAAGCAGCGTTTACCAGAGATGCTCGATGTGTTCCGATAATCTCTGATAAACGCTGTACTTTACAGGCTTACTGCCAGCCGCCCCCCAATGACCGATACAAGTCAACAAGGGCCAGAAACTGGGCTCGTTTGGTGTTCACCAACGATAATTCCGCGGTTAAGACGCTGCGCTGTGCTGTAATTACTTCCAGGTAATTGGCATACCCGGTGGCAAATAATTCGTCAGAAATGGTTGCCGCCTGATTGAGCACCGCCACTTCCTGCGTCTGCAAATCCGCTACTTTCCGGTAGTTTTCAATCCCTCGCAAGCTGGTCATGACCTCACTGAAACCCGCCAGCACGGTTTTTCGGTACTCATAAAAGGCTTCCCGACTTTGGGCGATAGACAGGCTGTAATTCGATTTGAGGTACCGGCGGTTGAAAACCGGAGCCGATAAGCCTCCTATAACTCCCAGCGCCAGCGAAGCCGGATCCAGCAAAACCGATGCCCGGAACGAATTCAGGCCGATATATGGTGTCAAGTTCAGCGAAGGCAGAAACTCAGCCCGGGCTACATCTACATCAATATTAGCGGCTTGCAGTGCCAGCTCAGCCTGCTGAATATCCGGTCGGCGACGCAGCATCTGACTCGGAATTCCCGCCGAAACCTGAGCGGGCAGCTCCTCGTCAATAATTGTTTTGGTGCGGCTGATGGGCTGCGGAAACCGTCCGAGTAATTGATTCAGCTGGTTTTCGGCTTCCACAATCTGCTGCTGCACCTGTGCTTCCAGGCTCCGCGTGTTGATTAATTGGGCGTTGAATTGCTGAACGGCTAACTCCGTAACACGGCCCGCAGCCTTCTGTACACCCACTAATTCGGACGCCCGCTGCTGCAAAGTCAGGTTCTCACGGATAATTTCCAGTTCACCGTCCAACGCTAGCAAGCTGTAATACAAGCGGGCCACTTCGGCGATGAGCGAGGTAACAACCAGCTGACGCCCTTTTTCGGATGCCAGAAAGCGAACATAGGCGGCCTTTTTACGGTTTCGTAACTTCCCCCATAAATCAATCTCCCAGTTGCTCCGGAAGCCCAGAAAGTACTCCGGCGTGGCATCCGGAATACGCTGGTTGCCATCGATATTGGGCGAGAGGTTGGTATCAAAATTCCCCACACCGTTCAGAGTATACCGCCCAAAGCGATCAATTCCCGCAGACGCCACGGCGCTGACGGACGGGATCAGGGCTCCGCGCGTGTATTCAAAATTGGCCCGCGCCACTTCAATCCGTTGCGTGGCAATCTGCAAGTCTGGGTTCCGGGCCAGAACCGTATCAATCAGATTAGCCAGGTTGGGGTCCGAAAAAAAGTCCTTCCACGCCAGATTTCCAATTGATGTAGAATCCGTACTGCCCGAAAAGGTAGTCGGAATGGGCGTTGTGGCGGGTAGTCGGCCCGGCTCAGCAACCCGGCAGCTATTCAACAACAACAGGGGAAAACAACAACAGAGAATTTTAACAAGATTAGTTTTATGAATGAACGGTCGTGCCATTTTCGTGTTTTTGAGTTAATACCGGAATCTGTTCAGCCTCATCGTCTTTGGGCGTTTTGAGTTGCAGTTTCTGCGCCAGTTTGGCAAACGCGACATAAAGGCCGGGAATCAGAAAGAGCCCAAACAAGGTGCCGATGAACATGCCGCCCGCAGCAGCCGTACCGATGGAGCGGTTTCCTAACGCTCCAGCTCCCGATGCGATACAGAGCGGAATCAAACCCGCAATGAACGCAAACGAAGTCATCAGAATGGGGCGTAAACGCGACAACGCACCTTCCATGGCCGCTTTCAGAATCGACATTCCCTCCTGCTGCTTCTGATTGGCAAACTCCACAATCAGAATGGCGTTTTTACCGAGCAAACCAATCAGCATGACCAGCGAAACCTGCGCATAGATGTTGTTCTGCAAACCAGCCAATTTGAGACACAGAAAAGACCCAAAAATACCAGCGGGCAACGAAAGCAAAACCGCCAACGGTAAAAACAAACTCTCGTACTGCGCCACCAGCAGCAGGTACACAAAAACAAGACAGATCACAAAAATCCAGACGGCCTGGTCACCCGAGAGCACCTCCTCCCGCGTCATCCCCGACCACTCAAATGAAAAACCGCGCGGCAGTTTCTCCCGGGCAACTTCCTGCACCGCCTTGATGGCATCCCCGGAACTGTAGCCCGCGGCCGCTTCGCCGTTGATCATGGCCGACGTAAACATGTTGTACCGCGTCAATTGCTCCGGTCCGTACACCCGTTCGAGGGTTACAAAGTTCGAGTAAGGGACCATTTCTCCCTGATCATTCTTTACCCGCATGTTCAGCACGTCTTCGGGTTTGGCACGGTAGCTCGGGGCCGCCTGCACCATCACCTTATACATCTGGTTGAACCGGATAAAGTTAGACGCGTAAAAACTTCCCATCAGGGTTTGCAGCGTGCTCATCGCATTATCGATGGAAACCCCTTTCTGAGCGGCTTTGTCCTGATCCACATGAAGTAGGTATTGCGGGAAGCTCGGGTCAAAGCTGGTAAACACCCGGCTGATCTCAGGGCGTTTTTCCAGCTCCGCAATGAATTCATCGGCTACTTTCTTCGTATTTTGAAGATCGTCGCTCCGGGTTTTGTCGAGCAACCGGATTTCAAAACCGCTGGAGTTCCCAAAACCGGGTACTGTGGGGGGAGAGAAAAACTGAATGCTGGCGTCGTTGATGTGCTTGGTCTTTTCGGCCAGCTCCGCAATTACGTCATCCACGGTTTCCTGGCGTTGATCCCAGCTTTTCAGGTTGATCATTCCCATTCCGTACGAAGCTCCGGCCCCGTCAGTCATCAGGCTCAACCCCGCCAGTGTCGAAACGTTTTCAACCGATTCCAGCTTGGAAGCCGCTTGCTGAACCATGTCCATTACCTCTTCCGTTCGTTCCACGGTAGCCCCTACCGGCGTGGTTACGTTCACGTAAATCATGCCCTGATCCTCAGTAGGAATGAAGCCCGACGGCAAGATAGTATTGACGCCCCAGGTAGCCGCAATAAAGAGTAGAAGGACACCCCAGGTGACAACACTCCGGTTTACAAACGGCCGGACCCCGCCCATGTATTTCTGAGCAAGTGCCTCATAACCCCGGTTGAACTTGGTAAAAAACCGTCCTAGCCAACCCGTTTGCTCACCGTGAACGGGGCGCAGCAGCAGGGCACACAGTGCGGGAGTCAGTGTAACGGCATTAATCCCCGAAATGACAATCGAAATGGCCAGCGTCAGTGAGAACTGCCGGTAGAAAATACCGACGGGTCCCGACAGAAAAGCGACCGGAATAAATACCGCCGACATCACCAGCGTGATGGCAACGATGGCCCCACTGATGTCTTTCATAGCGGCAAAGGTGGCCGCTCGGGGTGACAAATGCTCCTCGGTCATCTTGGCGTGCACGGCTTCCACCACCACAATGGCATTATCCACCACAATACCAATGGCCAGTACCAGCGCGAACAGCGTCAGCAGGTTGATGGAAAAACCGATTACCTGCATAAAGGCAAACGTTCCGACCAAGGCAACCGGCACCGCCAGGGCACAAATCAGCGTCGAGCGCCAGTCTTGCAGAAACAGGAAGACAACGATAAATACCAGAATGAAGGCTTCAAACAATGTCCGCACCACCTCATGAATAGACGCATCCAGAAAGCGCGAAACATCATACGCAAAATTATAGGTCATGCCGGGCGGGAACGTTGTTTCCTTCAGCTCGGCCATTTTCGCCTTGACGTTGTTGATAACCTCCTGCGCGTTGGAACCCGGCCGCTGTTTCAACATAATAGCCGCCGAGGGTTTACCGTCGTTTTTGGAAAGAATACTGTAATCCAGCGAGCCAAACTCCACATCGGCAACGTCTTTCAAACGCAGCAGTGAACCGTCCTCTTCGGTTCGTAGTACCAGATTCTCGTATTGGGCAGGGTCAAAAAACTTCCCGGAATACCGCAAAACGTATTGCAGCACCTGAGCATCCCGATCAGAGCTTTCTCCCGCTTTTCCGGGCGCAGCCTCTACGTTTTGTTTTCGGATAGCACCGATCACATCGTCTGGTGAAACGGCATAGGCCGTCATGCGGTCGGGTTTGAGCCAAATCCGCATGGAGTACTCCCGCGCACCCAGGATATCGACGAAGCCAACGCCATCGATCCGTTTCAGCTCAGGAAAAATATTTATATCGGCGAAATTGTAAATAAACTTCTCATCGGCGGAGGTATCACTGCTGATCAGGTTGAGATACAGCAGCATACTGTTCACTTCTTTTTCGGTGGTTACCCCGGCTTTGATTACTTCCTCGGGCAACTCGTCCAACACCGTAGTGACCCGGTTCTGCACGTTTACGGCGGCCAGGTCGGGGTCAGTACCGACTTCAAAAAAGACCTGAATTAAGGTAGTGCCATCGTTCCCCGATATTGACGTCATGTACGTCATATTGGGCACCCCGTTGATCGCCCGCTCAATGGGCATCGCAACGGCTTTGGTACTCACCTGGGCGTTGGCCCCTGTATACATGGCCGTAACCGTAACCGAGGGGGGAACAATGTCTGGGAATTGGGTAACGGGTAAGCTCACGAGGGCTAACAAGCCCAGCAACGTAATCAATACCGAGATTACGGCGGAGAGCAAAGGCCGCTTTATGAAGGTATTAAACATAGCGTACGAGTATAGGCTTAAACAGTACAATCCAGCCCTTGTGGTCGCTTTGGCAACCAAAGGGGGCTGTACTGTTAAGGTGGGTTAGTGATCGAAAATCCCGAAGATTAATTAGCGCCTACCTGATTTTCATCTTTATCAGGGTTGAGTGTCAGCAGGCTATCAGCCGACATTTCCTGAGGCACAATCTGCATCCCATCGCGAATGTTCTGAATTCCTTCATAAACCACTCTTTCGCCGGGCTCAAGTCCTGATTTAACGAGGTAAAACTGGGCCAGGCGGCTCTGCGGAACAAAGCTTCTCATTTTCACCTTGTTGGCCGTATCAACCACGTAGACGTAGTTCTTATCCTGAATCTCAAAAACCGCTTTTTGCGGCACCAGAACGGCGTTATTTACTTCATTTTTCAAACGGATTTTTCCCGTTGCTCCATGTTTCAACACCTTGTTCGGATTTGGAAAACGCGCCCGGAAAGCGATGGTTCCCGATCCATCGTCAAAAACGCTTTCCATCGTTTCGATTTTACCCGGCTGCCCGTAAGGCGTATTGTCCGCCAGCAGTAAATCAACTTCCTGCCCATTGTGGCTGGGGCGGTTCTTCTTGATGTATTCGAGGTATTCTTTTTCCGAAACGTGGAAATAGGCGTAAACTTCACGAATATCCGAAACCGTCGTCAGCAAGGATCCTTCCTCAATCAGACTGCCCATCTTAAACGGAATCCGGTTGATAACCCCATCGAACGGCGCTCTAACGCTAGCCTGTGACAGCCGTAGACTCGCATTCTGTTGCGCCGATTCGGCTTCTTCGATGGCTGCTTTGGCCGCTTCCAGTTTGGATTTTGACAATTCCAATTCAGAAGCCGAAATTACTTTCTTATCGACCAGCAGCTTCACCCGCCCCATTTCTACTTCGGCGGTTTTGGCTTCGGCCATCGCACTCTTCAAATTAGCTTTTGCCTTAGCCAGTTCGGCCTGGTATTCAGCCTGGTTAATCTGGAACAACAACTGTCCTTTTTTCACCTGCTGGCCTTCATCGACATGGATTTTATCCAAATAGCCACCCACCCGGGCACGGAGCTCTACATTCCGGACGGCTTCTACATTCCCGGCGTACTCCCGTCGCAGCGTAGTTGATTGGCGGGAGATTTCAAAAATTGGTAAGGTCGGTTTTTCAGCTTCGGACTTTTCTTCGGTTGTACTCGAACAACCGGTCAGGAAGCCACTGATCAACAGAGCACTTACGGCGAGGTATCTTTTCATAATTTTTTATGCTAATTTCAATTAGTTAAGCGCACAGAATAGCCATCATAAAGACCCGCCCAAAAGGAGGCCCATCATGAATTTTTCAAGGTAAAATGCTACTGCGGTTTTGTAGTGTACTGTGGTTAGGCTTTTAAAGAAGCCCGGAAGAGATAGCCATGCTGAGGGGGTGGAGAAGATATCTCCTGAACGTGCGAAAAGGCGCGTTCACAGGTGAGACCGGCGGGTCGTGGTATCAGATGCCAACTGGCAGGTTGCAACGTAAAGGCAAAGAGCGGAGCAGAGAAATAATCGTGCTCAATATTAAGCACATCAGATTCCCGGTTCGACTCCTCCTGCTCCGGAACAGCATCAATGATGCCCAGCCATTGTTCCAGAACCAGTTCGCCAATACTTTCGATTCGGTTTACGGATAAGTCTTCTTTTTGGGCACCATGCAGCATGCGGGGCGAGAAATGCTCCGGCACATCAACACTAATGTTGATAATGTGCAAAGCCATCAGCCAGCAGAATAAGCGGTGCAGAAAGAAGTTTTTTCTCCGTTTACTCATTTGAAATTGTATTCTTTACAGTTTCAAAATTAAGCACATATATCGGAAATATGCAAATAATATTCTAAAAATAGGCCATATTTACGAATATATACTGCTTTTTCCCCGATCATTACAATTTAGCCTCAATTCACCTAAACACGTTTTTCAGTCCTTTATGCCCAGTTATAAACTTGAATTACTGAGCCAATGGTATAATCTTAAAACAAAGTGCTTATTAAAATAAAACGCAACAAACAGAAAAGAGTTCGGATTTTGCATTTCGGAATTAATGGACAAGCCTTTGTTGAACTATTACTAGTCTACTTATTCCGCTTTACATGCCAGAGAAACGCTGTTTTAAGGCAGAACCCTTAAAAATATTTATTGATTTCTGAGGGTATTCCAATACGGTTGTAGGAAAAAATGAAGTTTGTCCAGCCTCTGTTGAACTTGGCAGATAAACAGCACAACTTGGCGAATGGAAGCTCAAGATCGTATTTCTTTACGCGATCTCAAAAGGATAAAGTGCTGGTTTTTAATTATCTACAAACGACAAATTCTGCTTTGTATTGCAACGTTTATGTAGCGCAACTTTCAGCCCACAAAAACTTTTATAGCAAAGCTGACCGGAAGAATGTTCCTTGGTTTCCCGACTATAAAACCGCTTCTTTGCAAGGTTGTAGTCTATAACCTGTTCCGAAATTGTCCCCTTCAGAAAACACTCAAAAAGCCGCTAACACGATTTAACTCGTACGGATATGTAAATAAATCGATCAACAAATGATCGGTTTATAATTTATAAAACCCTCCGGTAACGGTATGCTTACAATAATAACCCGGCCAAGGTAGCGGACATATATGAGGCTAAAGTACCGCAAATAAGAGCTTTAAAACCTAGTTTAGCCAAGTCTCTCCGGCGTGATGGGACCAATTCACCAATGCCGCCCACCTGAATAGCAATCGACGAAAAATTGGCAAATCCACACAAAGCAAAACTGGTAATCGCAATGGTTTTGGGGTCGAGTGTTTCTCTAATCTTCACCAATTCGAGGTAAGCGACGAACTCGTTCACGACCATTTTGGTGCCCATCAATGCCCCGGCAGACTGAACGTCTTTTCCCGGCACACCCATTGCCCACGCAAAAACCGAGAACACATTGCCCAGCAGAAAATTAAGACTGAGGTTGGAATAGCCAAAGATGTAATAGCCAATTCGAAACAAAATACTGTCGATGAGAGCAATAAGGGCAATAAAACCAATCAACATTGCGACAACATTAAACCCTACCTTCAGCCCTTCGCTAGCACCGGCAGCAATAGCGTCCAGTAGGTTGGCATAAACTTTCTTAATTTCCAATTTGACCGTACCCTGCGTTTCTGAAACTTCCGTTTCAGGAAAAACAATTTTACTGATCACCAAAGCGCCGGGAGCAGCCATCAAACTGGCTGCCAGCAAATAAGGAGCCGGGACACCCAGCGAAATATAAACCGCCATAACTCCGCCAGCGATGCAGGCAAAACTCCCCGTCATTGATGCCAGCAACTCAGAATTGGTCATGGTTTTTAGGTAGGGCTTGATCATAATCTGCGCTTCCACCTGTCCGACAAAGGTGCTGGAAACGTTTGATAAAGCCTCTGCCCCACTAACACCCATCAGCCATTTCATGAACCTCGCAAGCACCGCAACGATCCGCTGCATGACCCCCAGATGGTAAAATATATTGACCAGAACCGCAACAAAGATGATCGTTGGAATAACTTGAAAGAAAAAAATGAAGCCATTTTCGGGCCCAAAGGCTCTGGTGAGTAACTCCCGGTTCACCAGCGGGGCAAACACAAATTCAGCCCCTTTGACTGATTTCTGCAACAACCGGTCTACAAACTGCCCTAACGTCTGGAAAATGTGCTGACCAATATCGGTTTTCAAAATAAAAACCGCCAAGCCAAACTGCAACAACAGCCCCACGCCAACGGTTCGGTAATTAATTGCTTTACGGTTGTTGGACATGGCATACGCAATGCCCAGAATCAGTACAATACCAATCAGTCCAGTAAAACGACTCATTCAATAAGTTAGTTAGTAGAAGTGTACGGAATTTCACAAAAAACCTGTGAAGATACGAAGCTTTAACCGGTATAGAATAAGAATAGGTGGTTTTATTCCGCTCCACTTCCGGCTTCATCTTTCTTCTACTATACCCATGCTGCTATACCTTTTCTCATGAAGGAGACCCACAATTTCCTTGATCAATTGTAAGACACTTTAACTGAAATATAGTTATGTATACATTATTGATAATTAGATCATTGATTATAAAAATTTAAATAATTAATGGACAGTTATGAAAAAAATTAAATTTCTCTGTTTGCCCGTATTCTTTCTGATTTCGCTGACCGCTTGCCAAAATCCGTTGGAAAATGTAACGCTTGGCTTTAAGGATCCCATCGAAAATGGGGTGGTAGAAATCCGATTTCGTAGCCTGAAAGGCACGATCCCCAAAAACGTCGACCTGACCATAGTAGGCAATGACGCGGACCAAATCGTTACAACGTTGAATACAACTAATTACAAAGTCAACGATGACGGCGTTCTGCTCCTGGCGGCCTCCCCGGAAGCCGATTATTCGCAAACGAACCCGCTGCAATTCATTGTGGCGGCCAAAGCCAGCGGTCATCTGGATATTATTCAGCCGGTCCAACTGGCCGATACGGGACGATCTACGCTGTCTCCGGCCTGGATTAACCTCAGTGATCCACCCGCTCATTTGTCGGCGGTCCAGCAAACCGGTATCAACACCCCGCTTTCGGCTGGCGCAACGCTGACAACCCCAGCCGTTAACCAGAAAAAAGACAACGTAACGGTTTCCATCGAATCGGGCACCGAATTGAAGGATGTGAACGGCACTACGCTAACAGGTCCTTTTACAGCGGCCATTTATCACATCGAAAACCGGGGCAATAATTCGGCGGCTTACTTGCCCACCGGCTCGGTCATGCGCAGTGTAAGGGGACAAAACGGCGCTAATCTGGGTTCTTTACAACTTAGCCAGCTGACTGGCGTTTTCTCGCTGGAGTTTTATAATGAAGACTACCGGATTGCTCAGCAGCTCTCCAAACCGTCAACCGTGGTGATGACGTTGAATCCGGAAACCATTGATCCGGCCGATGGTCGTGCCATTCAGGCGGGGGATAATATCCAGTTTTACCGTTACGACCGGTTTAGCGCCCACTGGCAGCAGGAGAAACCGGGCGTCATCAGCCGGAATGCGTCGGGTCAACTGGAATGCCGCCTTTCTGTTTCGCAACCTGGGCTCTGGGTAGCCGGGTGGACGCAAGCCGTTTGTGATGAAGGCCCGATTTTTACAATCAACAGTGCCCTCAATCAGGTGGATATTCAGTTTCTCTGTAAAGTAGTGGATGCGGATACGCGGCAGGAAATCACGTCCTTTTATTCATCACTCAACAATGGAACCCGGATTACCCTGCAACATTTACAGCAAAATCGGCGGGTACGTTTTCAAGTATTCAACTACAATAATGCCTACAGTAGCGGTAACCCCGGACAACCTTTTTTCGAAACCGCTCCCCTCCAGACCTGTAACACCGTTCCTCAGGGGTTGGATTTGCAGCGTTTTCCGGTTTCGCCAGCAATCACGGTTAGCTTCGACTTCGTCTGCCCTCCCCCAACCCGGTTGAATGAGTCTTTGCTGCCGACCCGATTACGGCTGCAATACAGTGAGGCTGGCAAACGGCAATGGAGCGATCTGATTACCCTGAATCGCAGCAACCTGCGGGCACTTTCGTATAAATTACAGGTCCGAAAACCGTATGATATCCGCGTCAGTACCGACGGCGGAGCAACCTGGCCGCTGGAACGAGCCCGCTTTGTTCCCGACAACAACACTCTGTCGTTCGAGCTGGCTTCACCGGAATTTTGCAAATGAGATGGCACGAAAAAACCGCTCCTCGGAGCGGTTTTTTCGTGTTAGTTATTATGAACTTCTTCCGCCGGTTCAGGCTGCGAGGGGGTATCGGATGGCTCCGGCTCGGGGAGTTTCTCGGTGGCAAAAAGCTTTGCCTGCATGACTTCTTTCTGAGTCACCTCGAAAAATTTCCTCTGCGTATTGAATGGTTGTTCAACCCCTTCTTTCACGCAACATTTATCGTACGTTCCGTCTTCCTGAAGTTCGTAAGCATTTACGTTGTCGCGCAGATTATAGTCCAGAATATGAATAGCCTGCTGTTTCACCCGCTTGTCGACCAGCAAAAACAGGGATTCGATACGCCGATCGAAACTACGCACCATGGCATCGGCACTACCACCGTAGATTTTAGGATCACCGTTGTTATGAAAGTAAAACAACCGGGTGTGTTCCAGGAAGTCCCCCACAATCGACCGAACGGTAATATTCTCACTCAATCCCTGCCGATGTGGGCGCAGGCAGCAAATTCCGCGCACAATGAGTCGGATTGGCACCCCTGCCTGTGACGCCTTGTATAGTTCGTCGATCACAATTTTGTCTTCGAGCGAATTGATCTTGATACATATTCCGCTCGGCAGCCCCTGTATCGCATTTTCGGCCTCGTGTTGAATCAGTTTGACGAGCTGATTCCGCATATCCCGTGGTGCTGTAATCAGGTATTCATAATCATTCGGCAGCGAATGGCCGGTGATGACGTTAAAGAACTCCGAGATGTCGTGCGTGTAAATTTCATCGGTCGTCAGAAGACCGATATCCGTGTACAGTTTTGATGTCTCTTCGTTATAATTTCCACTTGACAAGTGCGCATAGCGAACCACTTTTGATCCCTCATTGCGAACCACCAGCAGCAACTTCGTGTGCGTTTTGTAACTGCTGATGCCATAAATGACAAAGCAGCCCGCCTTCTGAAGCCGTTGCGCTTCGCGGATGTTATTTTCCTCATCGAAACGGGCTTTCACTTCAAACAGTACCGAAACGTGCTTGCCATTTTCGGCGGCTTTGAGCAACGCTTCCGTAATCCGCGAGCGTTTGGCCAACCGATAGATCGTCAGTTTGATAGCGAGCACATTGGGATCTTCAGCGGCCTGTTCCAGCAAGGCGATAACGGGTTCAAAGTTGTTGTAAGGGTGATGCAACAGAATATCGCGTTCCTTCATCAACTCGAAAATATCCGTGTTTTTGTCGCGTTGCATGCCCAACGCCGGAACCGGCGGGGGCGATGCGGGCAATTCATCCCGAAACTCTGGATGACGTACCACCTGCCACAGGCTTGTATAGTCAATCAGTTGGCCGTTTTCAAACAGATTGTAATCGTCAATTTCCCACTTCTTCTTCAACAGATTGATCATCCACTCGGATGCATCCGGCTCGATCTCCACCCGAACAACCCGGCCCAACCGACGGTTTTTGATCTTCTGTTTGATTTCGTAAATAAAATCCGTTTCAATATCATCGCTCTCTTCGAGCGTAAAGTCACCATTGCGGGTAATGCGCAACAAATTGACCGCAACAATGTCAACGTTACGATACAGCTTCTTGATCTCCCGGCGAACAATCTCTTCAATCGGCAGAAAACAGGTTTCGTCTTTGCGTTCAAACGTCATGAAACGCGGCAAATTGGCCGGAATCTGTACGAAAGACATGCGCTGGTTTTCGTCATCATCGCCTGCTTTGACGGATCGGTTTGGATCTTGTGTAACTACACAGAAAATCAACACCTTAGCCAACAACATCGGAAAGGTATGTGTGTAGTCGTATACCATCGGCGTCAGCATCGGATAAATCGTGCGATCAAAGTAATCGACGGCACGTACCCGCTCCTCTTCTGTTAAGTCTTTTAGGCCAATAAAACGCAGGTCAATATCCTTGAATGAGCTTTTCAGTTCCTCAAAAACCGTAAGCTGTTCCCGACTGAACTGCTGAGCCGCCGACATCAGAGCCTTGCGGAACGGTATTTCCCGCAAACCGGAGTAATCGACCCGTTCTTTGCCATAGTCCAGGTAATTGTATAAGCTTCCGATCCGGATGGTAAAAAATTCATCCAGGTTCGAAGCTGTAATGGCCAGAAACTTCAACCGGTCGAGCAGGTGCCGTTCCGGATTCCGAGCCTGATCGAGTACCCGTACATTGAATTTAAGCCAACTTAAATCTCGGCTGATGTAATTACTCTGATCGATTACACTCGCCAGTTTGTCATTTATTTTCATGGCCTTACCGTCTTCCAAATCATGGGGTAAAGTTACTTTACGCCCCGAAAAAAACGAGAAGATACCCCCGAAAGTCCCCTTTCGTTCTGTGTTATCTTTTTGTGAAGGATTTTTGTCAATCATAGGTAGGGTGGATGCTATAACCTAGTAACGTACATCAATACAACATCGTACGATTTTTTTAGTTTTCGTTTCTATTTCCCGTTTTTGGGTAACTACACTTATCGGTACAAAATGTATGCTAAAAAAAAGCGGGCTCTTGGCCCGCTCTCTCTTACACATCTACTTTAGCATACTTTGCGTTTCGTTCTATGAATTCCCGGCGGGGGGCGACCTCATCGCCCATTAAGGTAGAAAAGACGTGATCAGCTTCGGCGGCTGACTCAATCGTCACCCGTTTAAGACTCCGTTTATCAGGATCCATGGTGGTGCTCCAGAGCTGCTCGGGGTTCATCTCACCCAGACCTTTGTAGCGTTGCACGTGGACGTTTTCTTCCCGCCCTGAACCAGCCAGTTCGCGAACGTAGGTTTCACGCTGCTGCTCGGTCCAGCAATACCGCTCTTCTTTTCCTTTTTTGACCAGATACAAAGGCGGTTGTGCGATGTACACA
Source organism: Larkinella harenae (assembly GCF_054780515.1). NCBI lineage: Bacteria > Pseudomonadati > Bacteroidota > Cytophagia > Cytophagales > Spirosomataceae > Larkinella > Larkinella harenae. The sequence goes on from NZ_BAAGWE010000002.1 coordinate 80,377, forward strand.
AAACCGTTCTCAATCAATGTCCGCATGTGCCGGAAAAACAAGGTCAGAATCAGCGTCCGGATGTGGCTACCATCAACGTCAGCATCGGTCATGATGATAACTTTGTGGTACCGCAACCGTTCCAGGTTCATGATAGTTTCGCCATTTACCCGTTCAAAGCGAATGCCGAGCGCCGTAATAATATTCTTGATTTCCTCGTTTTCGTAAATCTTATGCTCCAGCGCTTTTTCGACGTTCAGGATTTTTCCCCGTAGCGGCAAAATTGCCTGAAAAGCCCGGTTCCGCCCCTGCTTGGCCGAACCACCGGCCGAATCCCCTTCCACGAGGTAGATCTCGCAATTCTCCGGGTTTGTATCCGAACAGTCGGCCAGCTTGCCGGGTAAGCCCATACCGCCCATGAAGTCCTTCCGGTCTGCCATGATGCGTTTATAAGCCTGATCGGCGGCAATCCGGGCCTGCGCCGAAATCAATACCTTCCGGATGATGGACTGTGCTTCTTTCGGGTGTTCTTCCAGCCACATTTCGAGCATTTCGGCCACCGTTGAGCTAACCGCGCCCACCACATCACTGTTTCCCAGCTTCGTTTTGGTTTGTCCTTCAAACTGCGGCTCAGCCACTTTCACCGAAATAACGGCGGTCAACCCTTTGCGAAAATCGCCCCCGTCAAACACTACCTTACCCGCACTTTTGCCCAATACCTGCGCATTGCGTTCCGCGTAATTTTTCAGAATGCGGGTCAATGCCGTCCGGAAGCCCTGTACGTGCGTACCGCCTTCGATGGTATTGATGTTATTGACGTACGAAGAGATATTTTCGCCCGCTTCCAGGTTATACACCATGGCTACCTGAACAGGAGTCGATCCGGTTTCCCGCTCCATATAAATCGGCTGCATGCCTTCCAGCGAAGCCCGGTTTTCGTCCAGGTACTTGACAAACTCGATCAAACCACCTTCCGAAAGGAATTCCGATCGCAGCGGTTCGCCCTGTTCGTTCAGATCCCGCAGGTCCGTCAGCGTAATCCGAATTCCTTTGTTGAGGAACGCCAATTCGCGCAACCGGCTGGCTACGGTATCGTACTTGTAAACAGCCTCGGTAAAAATCGTTTCGTCGGGCTTGAAGTGAACCGTTGTTCCGGTGTCCTCAGCCGTTCCAATTTCCCGAACCTCATACAACGGATGACCGATGCTATATTCCTGCTCAAAAACTTTTCCTTCCCGGTGAACCTCCACCCGCAGGTGCGTCGAGAGTGCATTAACGCAGGAAACCCCTACCCCGTGCAACCCCCCGGAAACTTTGTACGTATCTTTGTCAAATTTTCCCCCCGCATGCAGTACCGTCATCACGACTTCCAGCGCCGAACGGCCGGTTTTATGCATGCCTGTCGGAATACCCCGCCCATTGTCGCGAACGGTAATGGAATTATCTTCGTTGATGGTTACGTGGATGGTGTCGCAATAGCCGGCAAGTGCCTCATCAATGGAGTTATCGACCACTTCCCAAATCAAATGGTGTAGTCCCTTGATTCCAACATCCCCAATGTACATGGCCGGGCGCTTTCGAACGGCTTCAAGCCCTTCTAAAACCTGGATATTACTAGCTCCATAATCACCTTGTACGTGCTCTTCTGGTGCGATGTCGGTATCAATCACTTCGTTTGTCATAGAATGCAACCAATATGAATCCGCTTTGGCGGAAATGTTATAAGGAATACGGTAAAAAGACGTTTACAGATAGTAAAAATACAAATTTTTAGGGTCATTTCCTAACCTTCCTACCCTTACCGTATAAATATACCAACAAAACAATGGACAGCCAAATTTTGCGTTCATTAAAAACGGCCAGAAGCGCGAAAAAACCGCATTATTAAACTAAACCATTGCACATTGCGTCTATCTAAGAACAACATCCATCAAGAATACAAGTACATGAAAAAACTGCTGTTTTTCGGAGCCTTTTCCGCACTCGTGCTGCTGCTCAGCCAATGCAGTGTCAACCGCCAGCTTGCCCAGGCCAAAGCTATGGGCAACTGCAAGTTTAACATCACGTCAGCCGACAGTATTTACCTGTCCGGCATTGACGTTCGGAAGCTCAAAAACCTGGAAGATCTGAATCCCATGAGGTACCCGCAGCTGGCCGCCGGTCTGTTTTCCAAAAGCATTCCGCTCAGCGCTCGCATCAACGTCGACATAACCAACCCAACCAATAAAGTGGCCGGTATCGAACAACTCGAGTACAAAATTCTGCTGGCCGAACAGGAGCTTTTCAACGGCTTTGTCAACCAGCGGATTGAAGTAGCGCCGGGAGGTGGCACCACCCGCGTTCCGGTCAAACTGAACGCTAATGCTTATCAGTTGATGACCGACGACAAAACCCGCAGCGCCTTCACGGACCTGATGCGGAATATGAGCGGATCCAATAACACAAAACCGTCGAAGCTGACGATCAAAATCAAGCCGACGCTGGCCCTGGGTAATAAAAAAATCGACTATCCTGGTTACATTACCATCGATCAGGAAGTAACCAATAAGATCCTGACAGGACAGTGAAGAGTTCAAATTAAAAGCTAAGAGTTCAAACGGGGCCGCCCGGCGGCAGTGATCCACAGGACTCAGGCGCCAGCCAATTTTTAACTCTTAGCTTTTAATTTTTGCTTACAAAGAGTAGCTTTCTTCTACTTTCCAGACGTTGCTGGCGTAGATGAGCAGTTCGCGAACCCGGTTTCCCAATACCAGACGGCATTTCGGGCGGGCTCCTTTTTCCAGGAAGCTAATGGCTTCTTTGTTTAGAATGTGGCTTTTTCCGATGCGGATAAATTGATCGGCGGGCAAAAGTTTTTCGAGTGTATCGAGCGTCAGGTTTGGCACGTTAAGGTGCTCCTGCTTCGAGCAATACACGTTAATCTGCTTGTTGGCCGATTCGCAGTACATGATATCAGCCACCTCAATCCGGTGCAGTGCCACCGAATTTTGAAATACGAAGAACCTTGGCCCTGATAGCGCAGCGGGCTCCGGATTCTGACTGAAGGCTTTCTCCAACTGGGCAGTCAACTCGAGTTCATGCTCTTTATCAGCTCGCCATTTGTTGTAGAACAACCGGAACTTCTCTTTCAAAATCAACGGGTCGATCGGCTTGACGACAAAGTCAGAATGCAGGTGCGGGGCCGCTTTCTGCACCGCCATCAGCGCATCGTCCGGATACCCCGAAACAAAGATCACCCCGTAAAACTGCTGCTGCTGCGTTAGTTCGTCCAGCAATTCAAAACCGCTCCGGATGGGCATTTTGATATCCAGAAAAATCAAATCCGGTTTTTGCTCCGCAATCATATCAAGTCCTTCGGTCACATTCCCGGCTTCGCCAACTACGCTGACCTCCGGCACCGAAGTCAGCATGCTGCGCAGGGTCCGCCGAACCGGCAGTTCATCGTCAATAATGACAGATCGTACAGTGAGTGAGTTCATAGATCAGCAACGCTAAATGTCAAAATTATTCATTATCAACCGTGTTTTCTTCCGGTGGCAACACCGGATACAACGGTAAAATAGCCTCTTGCCGTACCCCGGAAATGCCTGTTTCAGCGTGGGTCAGATCCGTGATGTGCTGGGCGCTTTTTAAATCGTTGTATTGATTGAGCTGGTCGAAAATCGCCTGATTGATGTTCAGGCCACGACCGGTGCTCCGGCGTCGGTATAGTCTGGCTTTCTCCAGCCCCACCCCGTCGTCTTCCACTTTCACTTGTAAGCACCCGTCGAACTCACGAACGAAAACCCCGACGGTACCGCCCTCCGCCTTATGCTCCAACCCGTGCTTGATGGCATTGGAAACATAGCCCTGAATCAGCATTTTCGGAATATTGGTATCCATCGGTACTTCCGGGCAAACCGTCACCGAGAATTTGATTCGATCGCCAAAACGCAGCCGTTCCAGATCCAGATAATTCTGGACAAACTCCAGTTCTTCGCGAAGCAGCCAGAACACCCGACTGCGCGTCATTAGCTGGTTCCGGAAAATAGAACCAAACTTAGCCAGGTAACTGACAACCGTATCCGGATCAGCTTCGTACGTGATGGATTGAATGGCTGTCAGAAAGTTGGCGACAAAATGGGGGTCAATCTGGTTGGTGATGGCTTTCACTTCCAGCAAAGCCCGTTGCCGCCCCGCTTCGGCCAGTTCACGACGAATTTCCGATTCCTGCTTACCCCGATTGGCAGCTTCCAGTTCCAGCTGGCCCATCCGGCGTTGAATCTGAAGTTGCTTCAGTCGCCGTTGGGCCAGCACCCGCACCTGCCGTAAGCGCGCGTAAAAGAAGGCCCCTACGACGGCGATAATCGCCAGGGTACGAAACCACCAGGTGGCATACCAGGGGGGCGCAATCTGAAAATTCTGCACAATGGGCTGAACATTCCACAAACCGTCGGCCCGCAGCACCTGAATCGTCAACCGGTAGGACCCATCGCCCAGGTTTTGCAGCGTAAAGGAATTACTACGGAACGGTTCCGACCATTCCGGCGTCGTCGGATTGCCGTCCAGGCGTTCCAGCCGGTACTGATACGTTGGATTAGCCAGTACATCGCCCCCGCCGGTTTCCAGCAGTTGAACTTCCAGGTCATTTTCGCTGGATTTGAAGGAAAGTGTTCCCTGCCGGATAGCAACCACCCGCCCCGAGCGCATGTCCTTAAACGCCGTAATGCGGGTCGGTACGGGTTTCAGCAACTGAAAAAGCCGTTTCTGCGAAATCATCATCATCCGATCCCGCGTGGCTACCCACAGCCGGTTCCGGGAATCGAGCAGAATACCGTTGAAAATGCACTGGCTTCCGCGAAAACCGTTTTCCCGGTCAAAATACGCAATCCACTCCTCACCGGTTTCGTAAAACCGTTCCATATCAAATACAAATAATCCTTCCAGCGAACCAACCAGCAAATAGCGGCCTATGGGGCGGCAATAGGTAATCGTTCGCTGGATAAAGTGCGGAGCAATCGGACGGTATTTCTTGTAATCATAAAACCAAAGCCCTTCGCCGGTAGTCAGCCACAAATTTCCGCGCTTGTCTCGTTTCACTTCGGCCAGTACCGACGTGGGTAACCCCTGGTTTTGTTTTGTCAACGGCCGAAACCTTCGACTGACGCCATCCCACAAGAGGGACTTCTCCAGGCCACAAATCCAGAATCGGCCAAATTTATCGGTCTCAATATTTTCGTATTGATCCGGGGGTACTGGAATAACATCCGTTAAATCCAGTGTTTGGCGGTTGTAGATAAACAGGTTGTAATTAGAAATCACCAGATAGCAATTGCGTCGAACATCGTCGTAAAAACCCAGCGCCAGCGTAGCCGTGTCAGAACCGGGCAACAGCCGATAATTTTTTCCATCGAACCGGTAGATCCCCTTCTGGGGCTCTGCCACCAGAAAAATGTTGCCATCGGCATCCATGCGGCTTGTCGGGTGAAAATGATCCGCCGGTAACGACTTCCGGTACGTCTGGTCGGCTACAATACCGTTCGCCCCCAAACGGCTGATGCCTTTTCCCCAGGATGCAAACCATACAACACCATGGCGGTCTTCAGCCACATTATTGGTTTCTTCCAGCCAGCCTTCTGACCCGTCAAAATATTGCCAGCCACTCATCTTAATGTGCACCAGCCCGTGGTGCGACGTTCCGGCCCAGAGGTCTCCCCGCCGATCAAAGATTAGCCGGTTGATGGCCGATGAGCTGATGTGTGAATTTGTCACGGTTTTGCCATCGTACCAACAGATGTCTCTATCGCCCTCACTTTTCTGAAAGGCCAGCTCGCCATGCAAGCCCATCGCGCAAATGGCCAGTTCCGAGGCTGCTACCGGCACCTGATAAACTTTACTGAGGGTTTGGCCTTCCAGTCGATAAACCGTTGAACCAGCCAGGGCATACAGGCGACCTGCCGGGTCGGTCAGCAACTGTTCCAGCGGTAAACGATCGGCCATGAGCGTAAGCTGGCTGTTCTTCAATTCCCACAAACGGCCATCATCCGTTAGGAGCAAGATCCGGCGGTTTGGCCAGTCGGTCAGAATACCCCGCAAGCGCTGATCCGGATTTTTGAAATACCGTTGGGTCATATCCTCCATCTGTTCACCTTCCCAGCGGTAGAGCCGCTTTCCCAGCACGCCATCACGGGCCGAAAACCAGAGGTTGTTTTCATGGTCGGCCGTCATAAAAACCACCTGCTGCAACGGTTCTTTCCGCCCGACCCGAACCGAAAACTCTTTGACCGTCAGGTCCGACGAAGTAATGTTGTTCATCCGAAATAGACGATTGCCAGCACAGGCCCACACTGTTCCGTCGGGCGCATCGGTCAGGTTATCGCCCCCATCGGGCAGTTTTGGTATTTTCCGTTGGTTAACAATGGGATCAACGCCGTCAAAAAAGTTCAATCCAAAATAGGTTCCAATCCAGATTCGCCCAACCCGATCCTGGTGCAAACCCGACACATACAAGTATGATAACCCATCGTAAACGCCGTACGTCCGATCCGCAAACTGTTGTGCAACCCCCGTTCTGACTCCGCAACAGATCATAAGTCCGATCAGCAGTTGATACCGACAACGGTAGAAATACGTCAATAATGGGTGCAACATGCACATTCTGAGCGAGAACGAAGATGATAGCACTCAAGGTACAAAGATGTGGTCGGGATCACAATTGGTCCAGCGCCCAAACGGACGAAAAGGGCTTTTGAGCGGTTATAATCACTCCTTTACCGCCTGATATTTGCAACAAAAAAGCCGTGCATACGGCACGGCTTTCATGGAGCGAAATGAGTATGAATGCGCTGGCGAGTGTACTACAACCGGGAGTTCAGCCGGCTTCCGGAGCACTCTCCATCTTCAAAGCGAATCGAATCTGACCAGCTAGTTACTTTTTTCCCTTTCAGGGTAGCAACCGCATCCAGGGAATAGCTGCCCGCTGGCTGGCGAAGGTTCAACACCATTCCGGATGTTGGTGTATTACAGGCTGGAGAAGTTGTACTGGTATAAGTTTGAGTTAAAATTCCAACGGTTTTTCCATCAAGCTTTACTTCAACCTGATCAAACTTATCCGCTTTTAAACTAGTGTAAAGCAGATAACTCCCAAAATTCTGAGGCTTAACCTCTTCTTTGTCTTTGCAGCTAACAACGGCTAATACCGTAACGAGGGCTAAAATTATTTTTTTCATGGCAGTAAGTATGTGTTGTTTGTGATTGATGCTTCAAAAGTAGAAACAACACAGGCTGCCTACGGACAAACGCTGACCCACCAGACGAATCACCTCTTTTGGCCGACAAAATTAAAGCAGGAAACGATGTATTATCAAACGGTAAGATAACAGGGGTGATCAATGAGAACAATGAATCAGCGGGCGAATTACAGCCAATCCATCGTTCTTCATTCGTTGTGTTTTAGAAATTTCGGGCGGTTAGCAGCCACTCGTACGGATTTTGGGGAAGCGGTAATCCGTCGTCCTGAAGCTGGAGATACATCAGGTGTAAATGTGTTGGAGACCGGGCTGCGTACGCATTATAACCCGTGCGCCCTACTTCGCTGATTTTTTGACCCGACTGTACCCAGTCGCCGGGTCGCACTACAATTGCGTTGTTGTGTGCATAATACCACAGGCCATCCAGAATGGGATCATAAATCCAGATCCAGTTTCCGCCCCGGTACTCCTGCCCGGGCGTCCAGGCGGTCTCGATAGCCAGCACGAGCCCGCTCGACATCGCCAGCACATCCGCTGGCTGATCGGTATTATCATCAATGCAGTCCTGATTCCGGTCCGAAATAAAGATATCCTGGGCCGGATGGCTGCCCCGAACGTTGTAATCGAAGAGATCAAACCCTTTCCCCCGGTATCCTTCGCCGTGCCTGCCTCCAATTGCATCCGGGGTATAATGACGCAACGGAAACGAGAAATACCCCGTTTCTAGCAGGCTATCCCGGCGAGCACTATCCAGTCGGAACGGTTCGGCGGTGCGGAATTTTGTCCGCAAGCCCAGCATGATATCACTGAAGATTTTCCGGGCCGTATCCGGCAGAACGCTTTCTTCCCGAATCTGGGTATACAATTGTTGAAACTGATGGCACATGGAATCGACCCGGGGAATGTCCTTCCCCGCCCACGCGATGGTTTGCGACGAAGCTGAGTTTGACAAGCCAATCCACAAAGCACTTAGGACGCCGACCCACCGCATAATTTCCCAGAATCCTGATTTCACCTTGACTAGTTGTATTCAATTAATAAACGGGGAAAATACAAAAAAACCGTACACACCCCTTATTCGGGACATACAATTCGATAGAATGTGTACGTCAGCGTCAGGCCGACATAGGTGTAGCTATCTTTCGAATTGGGGTTCCCGTTTAACAGTTTGTCGGTGCCACCAAAGGTATTAGGCCCGAAATTATCCAGGTAATCTGAACCCGAAAACCGTGTCCCGTACTCCAGCCCCAGGCTCCACGGGCGCTTGAACTCGTACTTGATTCCGGCACCCAGCGGGAAGTTAAATAAAGATTTTCGCTGATAGCCCGGGCTACGCGGTTCGGTTTTGAAGGTGAATAAACCTAGTCCGCCAAATACATAGGGGGTCCAGTTTTTTACTTTACGCAGGGGGCTATAATTCAAGAAGTTATATTCCATTAGCACGTTCAGCTCCCGGAGGTTGGTTTTGAAGGAAAGGTCACGAGCTTGTTGAAATGGATCATTGAACCGCCGGTCTTTCCCCGCAATCTGCCCCAACCCGGCGTTAAACCGCACGGTAAACGGCTTACTAACATTATACCGCACCAGCAGATTGCCCGCCGGGCGGATGTTCCCCGGAATAATACTCGGTGCCAGATCGCCCTTATAAATCATGCCACCCAGCCCTCCGCCTACTTCCCAGGTCGATTGCGCCCTGGCTTTAGAATAGTTCAAAAGCAGCATACCCAACACCATCAGCCACGCCAAGGCCAGCCGATGATCACGCATCGGCAAAACGAAAAAAAAGACACGGCAAAATGGCAACGGGTACGTTATCGAATGGGTGGGCATTTAATTTTGGGAGTCAAAACGTAATTAAGCTGTAAACTGATGGTCATGTAGCCATCATTCAGAATACCATCGGCCCCGCGTGCAGAATAATTAGCATCATTTGCGATAAGAGTAAACGGGTCATCCGTACCGAGGTGCTCCCGCAACTGCGTCAGACGGTCTCCCCCTTTTCGGGCCGCGGTTTGCTCAAACCGACGGTCAGCCATCACGCGCGACAGGTCATCTTTGAGAATGGCCGGATCGGGATAAGGCCCACCAGCATCATCCAAGTAATCCGTGAAGGTATAGCGGTAATTGATTTCACCCGCTACGTTAAACCGTTCGTTCAGTTTGTAGCGTACCCCAAAACCGACCGGAATGGCCAACGTGACCAGAGAATACGGTTTCATGCCATTCTGCCCCTGTCCTTCGGTGCCCAAGGGCTGAAGTTTGACCCAACGCTGCTGGGTATCATCCGGAGTTGTTCCGAACCCAATCGGCGTACGGGCTTCGGGGCTGTGGGCTACGGCGGCAAGCCCCAGCGTAATATACGGCGTTAATTTGGCCCGAAAATTCGAATTTCGGCCATCCGGTACAAATTGGTATATCCCGGCGAGCGCAAACTCCTTCAGGTCATTTCGAAAATGCAGGTTCCGGGCATATTGCATGATGCCCGAATTCAAATCTTTGCGATTGTATAAATAATCGTCACCCGCAATGCGCGCCCAGGTAAACGAAGCCCGAGCCGCCAGCCTGGGTGTGAAATGCCGGGTGTACATCGCCCCCGCGTTCCAACGCATCATTAAAAACGTTGATTTAACAACTTTGCGGTACCCGGCTATCTCGCCATAATAACTGGACGTTCCCAGTCCTAAGCCCACTTCCGAATAAGGCACAAACGGGTTTCGACCGCTCTGCGCCTTTCCATCAACCGGCTGCAGCGCAAGGCAAGCTGCAGAAATGACACTGGCAATCAGTAGGTTATTCTTCATGTTTCTTTGCTTACTACCGCACCGGCGAACCGGAGCTACTGATTCATTGACCGGAACTTTATTGGGTAATCCCTGCTCCTCCTCTGAAACGTGTACGTTTGGTGTTTTATTGGGTCGTTTAGTAAAAGTGTTCGGCGATGGTCCACAAAATGCGTGGTTTTTACTTCATGCAGACCCAATATCGTGCCGAACTGTTTTCTAATTTCGGATATCCCACCCCCAACTGAGCTTGCTGCGCAAGGTGTTCAGGAAGGTGTCGTCGCTCATTTTGACAAGCCGGGCTACAAAGTTTTCTTTGCGAACACTCAGGCGAGTCCCGGTATTAACGGTCCGAAATCGGGAATCAACCGAAACCAGAAACGTATTGCTCCGGCTTTCTACATCGAACGACAACTGGGCCGAATCCGGCACTACCATCGGTCGGACGTTCAAATTATGTGGGCTGATCGGTGTGACAATAAAGTTGCTGTTGTGGGGCAGTAACAAAGGGCCGCCACAGCTCAGCGAATACCCTGTTGATCCGGTTGCCGTTGAAATGATCAAACCGTCGGCCCAGTACGAATTCAGGAAATCGCCATTCAGGTAGGTATGAACCGTAATCATCGACGACGTTTCCGTTTTGGTAATGGTTACGTCATTCAAACCAAAAGGAACCCCATCAAACAGGTCTTCTTCCGATTGCAGGTTAACTAATGTTCGTTCATCAAGCCGGTAGTCGCCAATGGACAATGCCTGAAGCAGCGCCGGCAAGGAATCCGGTTTTTCAGGAGAGATCGTGGTCAGAAATCCGAGTCGGCCGATATTGATGCCCGCAATCGGAATCCCCCGGGGCCCAACGTGCGTCAACACTTCCAGCAGCGTGCCATCACCACCGAGGCTAAAAGCAAAATCGGCGTCAAAGATGTCGCGGTGTGAAGAATAAGTTAACGTCGTATGATGGATAATGCCGGCAGAGTCGAGGAAGGAACGGTAGACTTCGGATAGCTGCACTTCAATCTGCCGCCGGGCCAGTTCATCGAACATCGATTGGATAAACGGGGTGGCCAGTTCGACAACATTGCGTCCGTGAATAGCAATTTTCATAAAACTCGTCGGTCAGTTCTTCTGTCAGACTGCAAAGATGAAAGAAAAGTCCAATATTCTGATAAGAACTGCCGACCGATTGTTGGCTGTATTTTAAGAATCCAGGTATCGAAGCAACATATCGAGTCGTCCCTGGTCAATGGTCTCGATGGGGGTATTGGCAAAAGCTGCTTCAATGGTGTAGCCAAACCGCTCTAGCGTGGCCACCACGGGACTAATGTCTTTGCGGTTGAGTTTGAGCGTCAGCCGCGACTTATCCGGCATCCCATAGGCTGCACCGGCGAAGTAACTGCTGATAACCCGAACGTTATTTGATTCGACCAGGCGACTAATTTCGGCCATGGAGTAATCACGTTCGTTGATCGAGAGAATCAGAATGGCCCCGGCTTCCTGGATGCCCAGCAACTGCGCAAACTGCTTCAGCAGCTCGCTGGTCGAAACCGTTCCCATAAACTCCTGATCTTCGTTGACTACCGCAATGACTTGAAGCCGGTGTTCGGCAACCAAACTCAGAAGTTCGTACAAATGTTGATTTTCATGCACCGACAAATGTTCGAAAAGCCGCATGACATCGCTCAATTGGCTTCGGTCGTCGGGAATATCCATCAGCAGGTCCTCATTCACCAGTCCCTTATACTGGCCCTGATCTACAATTGCCAGTTGTCCGACACGGTGTTCCTGCATCCAGTCAATAGCCTGCCCAACGGTATCCGTTGGCTTCAGGGCTGGTATCATCGGGTCAATCAGTTCGGAAGCCAGCATCGGTGTCGGTTGTTTACTAAACTGTTCGTTGTTTTCAGCCAATCGCACCCGGCTCTTCCGAAGAAACGCCAGTGCAAATTGGCAAAACAGTATAGCTGAAAACTAAGAAATTTCCGTTAGAGTTTCAAAATCTTTCCGGAAATTTCTTTCATATAATCAGGCAACGGTCAGATTACTTTGTCGATTGATCTCTGAAAGGGGTTGTTTTTCCAGCCATTCCGTCAGCAACGCATTAAAGCGGTCGGGATGCTCCATCATCGGAGCATGGCAGCATTTATCAATAAAATACAATTCTGAATTGGGAATCAGCCGGTTAAACTCGTGGGCGACTTCGGGCGGGGTAATCGTATCGTTCAACCCCCAAATCAACAACGTTGGAATGGTAATCTGCTGAATATCCTTCGCCACATTGTTCCGCTGGGCCGACTTGGCAATGGCAACAATCCGCAGGCATTTCGGAATGCTGTTCGTAATCTCGAACACTTCGTCAATCAGCTCCTTCGTGGCTACTTTCGGATCATAGAAGGTGTACGCGACGCGTTCAGCAATATAATCGTAGCTGCCCCGCTTGGGATACGAACCGCCCATCGAGTTTTCAAACAGGCCCGAGCTGCCCGTCAACACCAGCCGTTTGACCATATTCGGGTGTTTCAGCGTGTAAAGTAACCCAACGTGGCCCCCCAGCGAATTCCCCAACAACGTCAGCTTATCCAGCTTTTTAAAATCCAGAAAATCTTCAATAAATTTTACTAATCCTTCTAATCCAGCTTCCCGAATCGGCATTTCATAAATAGGCATCACCGGAATGACAACCCGATACCGATTGGCAAAGGCGTTGATGACGCCGTCCCAGTTGCTCAGTGCACCGAATAGTCCATGAAGTAAAAGCAACACCTCGCCTTGTCCTTCGTCAATGTAGCGGAAGTTACCCTCTTTCCGAACATGATAGTTCATAGCGGTCTTAGTTTTGTCGTAGAAAAATTAGAAAAATACAACTAAAGAGACGTTATTTTATCGTTTTCACAAAGGTAATCCAATTTTTTAATATCTCTAGTCCATATTGGGTTAATGCCGCTTCGGGATGAAACTGAATTCCCCACAGTGGAAGGGCACAGTGCCGCAAAATCATATTTTCTCCTTTGTCCGTTGCAGCCAGCGGAACCAGGTCCGCTGGCAGGTCGTTCAGTACCAGCGAATGATAGCGGGTTACCGTAAACCGATCGGGTAAATTGACCAGCAATCGGTCATTGGCCAGTTTGTGCACAATCGATAATTTACCGTGCATGGGCTGTTGGGCTTTTGTCAGACACGCGCCAAAATACTCACCCAGGGCCTGATGCCCTAAACAAACACCCAGCATCGGAAGTTGCTGGTGGTAGTGGTCGATCACGGCATGCAAACACCCCGCCTGCCGGGGCGTTCCGGGACCGGGCGACAAAACGACTCCGTCGTACGGTTCGTTCATAATGTCACTCATCGAAGCCGTATTCCGGACTACCCGGCACGTTGCTCCCGCCTGTTTCAGGTAATCAACAAGCATGTAAGTGAACGAATCAATGTTGTCCAGAACGAGTAAATTCATGGAATGATAAACTAAAACGGCAAAAATAATCATCCTATCCGGTAAGCCGTATTTTTGTGCAAACTAGAACTGAAATCCTGATGCAATCCAATTCCTCAGTAGTGATTGTCGGGGCAGGCATGGCTGGTCTGACCTGCGCCGTTTACCTCCGCCAGGCTGGCATCGAAGCCACCATCCTGGAAGCTTCCGACGGCGTCGGTGGTCGCGTTCGTACCGATACAATCGACGGCTTTCGGCTCGACCGGGGATTTCAGATCCTGCTGACGGCTTATCCCGAAGCCCGGCGGTTGTTGGATTACGACGCCTTGAACCTGCAACGCTTTCGGCCCGGTGCACTGATTCATCACCAGAGTGGTTCTTCAGAGCGCTGGATTCCATTCATCAACCCACTTCGTGAGCCATCGAGCGTGTTTCAAACACTGTCGTCCGACGCGGGTACCTTCAGCGATAAATTACGGGTTGTTGAATTGATGCGGCAGGTTAGTGGGCTGTCAACGAATGATTTTTTTCATCAGAAGGCAACCGATACCGAGACGTTTCTGGAAGAATTTGGATTTTCTGAACAGATTATCAACCTGTTTTTCCGCCCTTTCTTCGGCGGCATTTTTCTGGAAGATGCCCTGGCCACGTCCAGCAACTTTTTTCAGTTCTGCTTTAACATGTTCTATGAAGGTGACGCTGCGGTTCCGGCAACCGGTATGGAAGCGATCCCCCGGCAGTTGGCCAGCCGACTGGCCCCCGACCAGATCCGGTTAAACACGCCGGTTCGGCACATCCAGGGCACCACCCTTTACCTGGATAATGGCGAAACCGTGCACGCAGGTACAGTCGTCCTGGCGGTCGATGCTTCATCCGCACACCGCCTGCTGGGTACTACCAATTCCGAACGAGACTTCACCCACACGACCAATACGTATTTTGCGGCCAGTCAGTCTCCAAAACTGACACAGCCGCGGGCCGGAAAACTGTTGCTGCTCAACACAAACCGGCAATCGGCGGTGCACAATCTGGCTATTCTGACTGACGTAGCTCCTTCTTACGCCCCTACCGGGCAAGCCTTGATTTCGGTGAGCACCCAGGGGCTCGAAGTTGTCAATGAAAAGGCCCTGACCGAACGGATTCGCAAGGAACTGGTGGGCTGGTTTGGCCCTGAGGTCGAACAGTGGCGCTGGCTCAGAACCTACCACATCCCGGAGTCGCTGCCCGCTTATTGGGCAGATGCCCACCATGCCGCCCTAAAACACGACGACCATCTGTATCAGTGCGGTGACCAAACAGCGTACCCTTCTCTGAATGCGGCCATGCAAACCGGCCGGCGCGTTGCCGAAATGATCAGCAACGCAAAAAGCGCTGTATAACAACCTCGTAGGAACAAAAAAGTATGTGGTTTCGAGCTTACGGTTTGAACGGCTAAAAAAATAGTGCTCCTTCTCAAACCGTAAACTCGAAACCATAAACGTAATTTGCTTTAATGCGCTGGTTTATTCGTTTTCTTTTATTTCTGCTGATTCTACCGCTGGCCTACTTCCTGACCTTTCCCCAGATTGTCCGTTGTCAGTTCATCCACTATGCTTCGGACTTTCAGCGGTTGGCTCCGGCGGTTTGGGTGGATAAAACCACACCGGAACACCAACGGGTGTATCTCTTATTTGAAATCCACGAAGCCCGAAAACGCCTGGAAGCGCTGTGGACCAGCCCGCCCCAAAGCCACGCGACCATCATCTACTGCCAAACGCCGGAGCAATATGAGCAGTATTGCCACGACAGCGAGGGGGCCGGGTGCAGCCTCGGGACGCCCTGGGGAGATTCCTGGATTGTCATCAATCCGTACGGACGCAACCCCGATGTACTGGCGCACGAAATGTGCCACGATGAATTGTTTACCCGGTTAGGCTGGCTAAAAACCCAGCGGCAAATCCCCCAGTGGTTCAACGAAGGCCTGGCAATGATGATCGACCAGCGGTTTACCACGGCCAAAGATAGCTTGCGTCGTTACGAAGAATTTCAGGATCACTGGCAACAGCAATCCCACGGCCAGCAAATGGTGTTGGAACTGAACGAGCTGAAATCGCTCAAAGGCTTTTTTTCCGGTGAACCTGACCGGGTTATGCTGGCGTACATGACCGCCGGGCGGGAAGTTTCCCGCTGGCTGTCGGTAGTGGGGCGAAGCGGTTTACGAAAGCTAGTCGAAGCCGTTGAGCGGGGTGACGATTTTGCGATGGTTTACCAGCAATTGCAAGAAAAAGCAAAGACCGGTCCATAGCCCCGCCGTTGCTTTTTCAGGTATGTATCAAGCCTTTCCGATTTTCGCGGATGCTTTCTGGATGGTTTCTAATCCTATTTTTCGGAGCGTGGCCGCATCCGATTCTCCAAATGCATCGGCAAACTGAAGCAAGAGAACACCTTTCTGAAACTCAGTAACAGGACCAGACCAGGGATCCAATTTAACCGGTCCACCACCAGAACCGCCCGGAATAACCCATCCGGGGCCATCAGTACGAATAGAGCCAAAGATTAGCCAGTAGAAAGCCAATATATGCTTCAACCGCTCCATGGTCTCAAAAGCATTCAGTTGTTCCTGGCTAATTTCCAACAGATACTTGGCCAGATTGTTCTGTTCAGCGATTCTCTTC
Organism: Larkinella harenae; assembly: GCF_054780515.1. Taxonomy (NCBI): domain Bacteria; kingdom Pseudomonadati; phylum Bacteroidota; class Cytophagia; order Cytophagales; family Spirosomataceae; genus Larkinella; species Larkinella harenae. The sequence continues at coordinate 96,446 of NZ_BAAGWE010000002.1, forward strand.
AGATCAGGCATTACCCCAATTCGATCCATACCAGGATTTGCCGATGGCGTATTCAAGTTTTGATCCGACAATATATTGCGTAATGCTGACGGTGCCAATACGCCCCCCGGCCGAATTGACTTCGCCATTCCCTGCACAGCGGCTGCAGCCCCCGCCACGATTGCTGCGGCTCCAGAAGTACCCCCAAAATTGCTGGTGTAGGCACGCCGGTTTGATGCATCCGTAGCACTGCCTGTCGTCCTTATATTTTCGCCCCAGGCGTAGGCATCAATTCGATAACCGTAATTTGAGCTTCCCAAGCGACGGTGTGGGCTATCTGATGTAGCTGCGGCAACCAGAATGGCACCCGAATCACGCGTGCTTCGATTGTAAATCCGGGTACCAGCTTCGTCGGTATAAGTGTCAAGATCCAGCCCGGGCTGGTTCTCGATCACACTCTCCCCTGCCGACGCAATTACGCAAGTACCGTGATTGGTTGTGGCAAATCGAATTGCTTCGTACACCATCAGCTCTGACTCCACAGGCACGAAATGATGATAGCGGTCCCAATCCGAATACCGAAAGAGATTAGACGTTATCAGCATAATGCTTCCTGAACTCCCCCGGCACCACTGTGTAGCATACGCCAGCGCGGCATAATAAGCCGGGCCTTCGGAATGATAAATTCCGGCTATTCCAAAGGTTGCATTTGGCACGATACCTATTCCTCCTTTCGAGTTATCAGCAGCGGCCAAAACGCCCATTGTCGCGGTCCCATGCCATTGTTGCTGATCGGACGTCCCAGTTCGCGGTATCCGAAAGATCCGTGATCCCGTCCCGTTCAAATCTTCATGCGCCAGCAACCAACCTGAATCGACATGCGCGATTTGTATCCCGCTCCCATCGCCGTTAGCCAATCGTTGCGTGAATCGAGCGTCTATGCCAAGCGGGGCCGCGTCCAGATACCGCTGTTCAACCGAATAAGGGTTCGAATCACGTGGATTGGGGTCTGCTGGTACCCAAATTCCTTCTTCATACACCGTAACCACTTCCTGCCAGGCCCGAACCGATTTCATCAGCGCTTGCCGGTCAGCCTTTTCGGGGACATCAATGTAGAAATAATTGAAAAAATCCGGAACGGGTTGGGCAGGCTTCTCAAGCCGGGCTGATTCGATCAAATCACGATAGCATTTTTCGGTTTCCGAATCAAAAATCTTCCGCAGCGTAACTCCGGGAAACTTTTTCTGCAAGTCGCTCCACAGCCCCTTTTTCTGAGCCAGCAGCGCTTTTTCAGCCCCGTCTTCATAGGGTAACCTAACGGCCGATCCGAATTTCACAATCACCCGGGGGCGGTAATTTTTCAACATCGTTTCGATGTGGGGAGGAATGGTTTGTGGCATGGTCAATAATGATTAGGAATGTGAACCACTGGTTGTATGTCTTCAAAACGTACTGACTTTTTGCGCCAGTTGATCGCCGTCTTCCCAGACTCGGGCTTGATGGATGGGAATTAGTTTGACATTGGATTCATCACCGGTTTTCTGAGTGAGCGTCACGGCGAACTGAAAATTCCGGATGCCGCTGGCGGTCATTTCGCCGGTCAGTACCTGTACGGCTTTGTAAGGAGCTCCGCCACTCGTTCCCGACGATTCCAGAAACAGACTGAACGCATTCCCGGCCCCCGCCAGAAAAGCCCCATGACCAGTACCGGTTTCTGAACCAGAAGCATTCCGGTAATCCACCTGAACGACATCGCCCTGCTGCTGATAAAACCGGAATTTATAATTGCTGTTAATTCGCCCTTTTTGGAAAGGATCCGCCGGTCCATACGGACTGAGTAACCGTTGCGGACTCGACTCAAATATTCCCTCGATGTTGGGCGGCTGTGTACCTTCATGAATGATCAGCCCCTTGGCCCTCATATCATCAAGGGCTGCTTTCGATACAATGTTCTGAATCTTGGCTGAAAGTCCGCTGGTGGGCTCTGCATCTTTTTTACAGGCTATCAGGAACAAAGCACTCCCCAGTACGGTCAGCATAGCCGACCGGAAATGAATAAAATTGTTTTTCATTGTCTTGATAAGTTTGGATGATATCCGATGAATGCCGTCTCAACCGGAATCGGTTGAAAAAAGGACTATTGTGAAGATCAGCAGCGAATTAGGGCTGGTCAGCCGCAGCTACGATGATACCAAAACGGCTGGTCATCTCGACTACAGTCGTACCAAATTGTGTTTTTCCGGTTGGAAACGAACTTGCCAGCAACACGCTCCCTCGGGTGGTTACGGCAATTCGGGCAGAAGAAGGGTTCCCGGCAATAGGCTGGTTTCGAAGGGCCCATTGCCATTTCTTCTGAACCGGACTGTATTTACCGAGCAGCAAATAAGAAGTTTTCGTGTTGTCGTAAGTTTGTGTGGAAAAAAGGGCCGGCAAGTCGATATCGCCTAGTTTCTGTGGTGAATAACTGTTACCGAATCCAACGGTATACAGATTGCCTTCCTTGTCCATCTCATACCCTTTGTAATAAATTTCCTTCAATGCAGTGCCCCACTTGACGGTACCATTTTCCCGAAAAACAGCCAGTATGCGGGGTTCAGCAGCCGTCGAGGTAATTCCCTCAATTGTGGCCCCAATCTGGCTGGAAATGCTAACAATAAATTCTCCGGAAATTTTGCACTGTAAATCGGAAATGGATGCATTTGCGTTGCTTTGCAAAGTTTTGGTCCACTCAATGGTTCCGGCGGGGCTCATTTTGAGAAGATATTCACCAGCCGACGCCAGTTTCGTCGCTCCAATGGAAGGTGCCCCTTTCGGTGATTGAAGAGAGGCATAGACCGAACCATTCGGATCCACATCATAATAGAGATCCTGGGTTCCGGGGCCTGTAAACTGACGAACCCACTGAAACACTCCGTTGGGGTCGAATTTGGCCAGAAAAGTATCCCATCCTTCGCTGCCGTCGGTGCCGGTTAGGGTTGAAGTTCCAACGGTGATGGATTCCGGCCCCACCAGCCGTCCAATGGTATACAGATTGCCCTGCGCATCCACCTCAATCTGAGAACCTTTAGCGACCAGTGATCGTACCCATTCTACGGTTCCGTTTGGGCTCACTTTGGCCACGTTGCTGCTACTTCCCGGCAAACTCACTCCCCCAAAACTGCCTCCTCTGGTGCCCGCCCGCAACCCAACGTAATAATTCCCTCTTGCATCCAGATCGATTGAATAAACCGCATCGCTCGACGTGGATTTCAACTCGAGGACCCAGAGCGGTTCTCCTTTTGGGTCGAGTTTGGCCAAAAAACCGTCCTGTAGATTCAAAGGAGTCAAGGTAAACTGGCCCATTTTTCCGGGTTTATCGTAAGTACCAGCCACCAGAACACTGCCGTCGGCCCCGGCCTTCAAAGCTTCTAATTGGGTGTAATCAAAGCCGTCGGATAGCGACTGAGCAGCTTTCCAGACCATTTTATCCGCCGTGGGAGTTGGTGATGAATTTGTCGTTACCTGCGCAACGGTACCGTAGTTTGTCCCCTTCTCATTGGTTGCGTAAGCCCGAATGTGGTAGGTTGTGCCCGCTTCCAGACTGGAAAGTGAACTGGTGATTGTGAGTGGAAATGGTCCGGTCGTGGCTCCAGCCTCGGTTTTATTGTCGGCGATGGTCGGTGTCTGGCTGGTTTTGCTGTATACAAAACCGTGCTGCTTGATTGGGGTGCCCCCGTTGCCGGCGATAACGGCAGAAACCGTTGCTGAGGTTGCGTCTACACCCGAGATTGTTGGAGCAGCCGAGTTGACAACCGGGGCCGTTGCGGCAGAATTACCGGGACCAGTCGGCCCACCGGACGGGTTCGGGTCTGTTTCTTTTTTACACCGGAGTGCGGTTATTGAAAACAGGATTGCCAAAGTGCAGTAAAATAAACGTTTCATGGTTCACAAATGGAATGATCGTTTTTTGAAAAGGTGGATACAGCCGGCAAAGCCTTGCAGCCTGAAATCACTTACTGAGTCGCATTGACAGCTCTGAACGGAAACACGAATCCTGATTTTTTTTTGAAAGCCCGGTTTTTCTCGTACATTCCCCCTTCAATTTCATCCTATGGGCCTTTTTACCAGACACTTGCCGGATTCCGACATTGTCAGCGGTTTGCAGGCAGGCGGCCCGGCGCGCCGGCAGGCCGAAAACCAGCTCTACAAAAAGTATCTTTTCTTTATTCGTAAAGGCGTTCGCAAACACCAATTATCAGAAGATGATTGTGCCACAGCGTATGCCGATACGGTTTTGGCCGTCATTGATCAGATCGGCAACGGGCGTTTTGAGGGGCGTTCGGAACTTGAAACCTATATCTATCAGATTTTCAACAACAAATGTGTTGACCTGATCCGAAAAAAGACGACTAACCGTCAGCGGGTTAACCACGGGGTTTCGCTGGATGATACCCTGCTGCAACTGCCCGATTCGGCCCGTACAGTGGTGCAGAAGCTGCTGGAACAAGCCGATACAGACCACCTCCACCAGCAACTGCAGAAACTAGGTGACAAATGCCGGGCTATGCTGCTGGCCTGGGGAGAAGGGTATTCGGACGAGGAGATTGCGGAACAACTGGGGTACAATACCTCTTCGGTTGCCAAAGTGAGTCGGTTACGGTGTCTGGAACGGCTACGCGAAGCCTATAAACTTACGAAGCAATGAACGACCTGGAAACCATTGATAATTATTTCGCGGGTCATTTATCAGGCACGGAAAAAGCCGCCTTTGAGCAACGCATCGAAGCTGACCCGGAGCTGGCCGAAGCCGTTGCCTTTTACCTGCAAGCCCGAAAAACCGTTCAGCAGGAAGCTGTTCGGCAACAAAAAGCAGAATGGGAAATGATTCGCCAACAGGAGAACCAAAGCCGTACGGTTTCCTGGCGACCACTGGCTTATGCGGTTGCAGCCTGCACATTGGTGGTACTGGGGTTGTTCCTGTTCTGGCCCAAACCCCCGGCAGAGGAACTAACCGATCGCTACATTCGGGAGAATCTTACCCTGTTGCCAGTAACCATGAGCGGTCAGCCAGACAGCCTGCAACGGGCCAAACAGGCCTACAACGAAGGAAAACTGACGGAAGCCGGCAAGATGCTGACGGTTTTGCTGGAACGAGATTCGGCCAACACAGAGCTGATAAAATTGAGCGGCCTTGTTTCCCTCCGACAGGGAAACAACGACAAAGCCATCGACCTGTTTCAGCGCCTGAGCCAGCACACCGAGTTACGGGCTAATCCCGGTATTTTCTACGAAGCATTAGCCTTATTGAAGCGCGGACAACCGAGCGATAAAAATCGCGCCCGGTTATTGCTTCAAACCGTGATAAGCAGGAATTTGGAAGGCAGGAAAGCGGCTGAGCGGTTGATACCTCCATTGGAATAAATTCATCTCTTGTTGCCCGCTATGACCCGTACCCCTTTATTCAGCCCTGGCTCCACCGATGCACTGGCCAACTTTCTCACTACCAATCACTACCCTCTTTCCCGGAGCAGTAATAACCTGTTGATTCCGGGTGAGTTCATTGTCAGACCGCTCAAAAATGCGGATGCGGCCTGGCTAAAAGACCTCCTGTCGGGAAAAGAAGTTAGTGCGCGCCTGTATAAACCCGCTAGAAAACCGCTACGACCCGCGCCCAGACCGGTCCTGTCTCCTCTGCTCCACATTCGTTTGATTCAACTGTGCCAGTGCTGCGATTATTTCCTGATCACGGTACGAGGAGACAAAAGCATCGTTCGCTTGCTGACCGAAAATGCCCTGATTAGTCCCGGACGTGATACCGAACCCCGGGGCGCATCCCTCGAAGTGTTGGGCCAGAATCGCTATGCTTTTTCGTATCCGTCAACGACCGAATCGCTTCAGGTCTCAACCAGCCAGACGTTTCTGTCCCAAGAGGAGGCCAGACGTAATTTTGGCTTACCTGCGGGCCTTTCTCAAGATTCAAAATCACCGAAAGTGGCGGTTATCGATACGGGTTTCCGGCTGAACAATACGGGCGGGATGAGCGTACCGCTCTGGCAGGGCGGTATAGGAAGCCCCTGCCAGCTTACCAATGATTTTGTTGGCTGGAACTTTGTTGGCCAGCCTAAGATTGACATGATTCGTGCCGGAATTCAGTACGATCCCACAACGGGCCGAATTGTAAATAATTTTGAAAACAACAACCCGGACGACGACTGCCCGTGTGAACACGGCACGCTGCTGTCGGCCATCATTTCACAAACTGCTGATCGCTACCATCGTGCCTATTTGCCCGAAATTATGGTCCTGAAGGCATTCGATTCCGAAGGGGTTGGCAGCCTGTTTACCGTTGTTTGTGCTTTATGCTACGCCCAGGCACACGAAGCCGATGTCATCAATGCCAGTTTTGTGATTCCGGCGTCCAAAGCAATTCCGTTGCTCAAAACCTGCTTCGACGGGCTGCTGGAAAGCAGAATCATGGTAGTCTGTGCGGCCGGGAACCGGGGCAATGCAGAGGAGCAATCGGGCGTTCAGTTAACCAATAATCTCTTTCCGGCTTGCCTGAGTGCGACGCATAAAAATGTCATCACGGTTACTTCTGTCTGGGAAAACGGCCAGGGCCGCGAGAACTATTCGGATCAGTACGTTAACGTTGGCGTAGTGGCAACCCAACAAAATCCGGATGCCCGCCAAAGGCAGGGGTATTTTCGGGCTCCTTACCTTTGGTACAAAAACTCCCTTCCGAATACGACCGATCCGGCGTTGAGTGCCGATCGCAACCGGGGCGGCATTGATCGGGTCGGTGGCAGTTCCTTTGCAACAGCGTTTTTCTCCGGTCTGGTTGCAGGCGTGCTGGGTCAGCACCACGGTCTTGATCAGCTCAGCCACAGGAGCAATGATTTCCGACACGTACTATTAAAGGCTATTCAAGAATCGCGATGGAACGATCTGGCTTTTCCAGAGGGAGCCGATGGTGTCGTTGCGAGCAATTATTATGTTCAGATCCCGTAACGTACCTGTTGTTTTTCTGCTTTTATTCTACGCTGGCTTGGCCCGGGCCCAGTGCCTGCCAGCGGCTTCCCTAACCAGAAAGTACCAAACGATTGTCAACCAGCCTCAATTTCCAAAATATCCGGTCTTGAGTCAGTTAGTAGCCCAATGGGAATCCTGCCACTCTGTGCAGGATTCCCGTTTTATTGAGTTGCTTTACCAGCTTGCCAAGGACGCCGGTTACTATCGAAAAGACTCACTGGCGTTAAAAACCGCCCGGCAGGCCGTGGCGCTGGCGCAAAAAAACCGTTCGGCAGCTCGCCATGAAGATGTCCCCAAAGCGCTTTTCCGGTTGGGCAAAGTCCACCTCCTACTCAGTGATTTTTCTACGGCAACGTCCTATCTGACACAAACCGTGGACCTCAGCCTGCAACATCATCGCTGGCATTGGGCCGCGATGGCCGCTTCGGAATTGGCATTCATCCAATTTAATAAAGGCGACCACGAATCCAGCCTCAACTGGACAAACCGGGGAATGGCCTGGGCCACAAAAGCGGATGATTCGGAAGGATTGATCAACAACCAGTACGAACGGGTCCGGGTGTTATTAACGATGGGGCAAACCGCCGATGCATTAGCGCTGGCGAAATCAATTGTTGCGCGAAGTGGCTCCATTCCTTCGCTGTATCTTGATCAGCCGATTTATCACCGCATGGTTGGCAACCTGCTGACGATGACCCGGCGATTTGCTGAAGCTGAACCGTATTTTTTGCAGTCGCTGGCCCGCACCCGCCAGTTGCACAATGAAGAAAAAATTGCTTCCGTTGAGCTGGATCTGGGTTTTTACTACTACGATCTTGGCCGCTATGACCAAGCGCTGCACTATTACGAACTGGCGTTAATGAAAGCCAAAGATTTCAATCGACAGGCCCGGTTGTACGATAATATCGGCGCCGTGTACTGGATGAAAAAGGATTTCGCAACCGCGATCACTTATTACCAAAAAGGATTGAAAACCCTCCGGACGGATTTAAAAAACACCAGCAAGCCCACGCTGAACCCATCGGCCCGATCCATCCAGACATCCGCCTACAAAGAATACCTGCTGACGCTCATTCAGGATAAAGCCGACACCTGGCTCGATTGGGCAAAAGAGACCGGCAACCCTACCGCTCGTTTACAAAACGCCTTGAATACCTACGCACTGGCCGATTCCATGATCGCCTTTATGCGTTGGGAGCACGTGGGGCAGCAATCAAAGCTATTCTGGCGGTACAAAACCCACCGTCTGTACGAACAGGCAATTGAAACCAGCTTCCGGCTGAATGATGCGGCCAGCGCTTTCCGTTTTTTTGAGAAGAGTCGCGCCGTGCTGCTCAACGACAAGTTGAACGAATTGGGTGCCAATCGCCAGCTGTCAGCTGCTCAGACGGTGGAAGAAAGGCTACTTCGGCAACGGGTAGCTGACTGGCAGAACAAGCTCGCCGGCAAACCCATCAACACCGCTGGCTACGCCAAAACACTGGATAGCCTATACCGGGCTCAGGAAGAACAGACCCGGTTTATACACCAACTCGAACGCAGTAATCCGGACTATTACCGGTACAAATATGATAATGAAGTAGTTTCGCTGGCTCAGGTGCAGCAACAACTGGCCCAGCGAAATGCCTCGCTAATGACCTATTTCGTAGGTGAAACTACTTTATACGCCCTGAGCATCACTGCAACCGCTACCAAACTCCACCGGCTGCCTGCCGCGTTATACGCCCAACTGGCGAGCGAATTGCTTGCCCTGAACGCTACACCCGACGAGCAGAATCGGCAGTACGATCATTACCTGCGCCTTTCGAATCAACTCTACCAACAGCTTCTGGCACCGCTAGCGCTCCCGCCGGGCCGGGTAATTGTTTCGCCCGATGGCGTCCTACTGCCGTTCGATGCCTTGAGTGCCTCAGCGAGCCATCCAGACTTTCTGATCAATCAGTATGCTTTCAGTTATGCGTATTCACTCAATCGGCTTTTTAGGGAGCCGTCGTCAGCTACTGGTCTGTTTCCTGCCCCATCAAAGGCATTTTTGGGTATGGCCCCCGTTCAGTTTTCGGCCCGACTGAATCAGGTTGCCCTCACGGGTTCCGATGCTTCTCTGCAACGAATCAGCAACCGGTTTTCGTCGCCGATTTTGTTGATGGGAACGGCCGCTACCCGAAACGCTTTTCGTCGGCAAGCAGATCAATATCAGGTTATTCAACTTTTCACCCACGCCGAGGCTGACAGCAGTGGCGGTTCGGAACCAGCGCTTTTTTTTGCCGATTCCACCTTACGTCTATCAGAGCTAACGGCTTCAGGTCAGCTTCCTGCCGAACTCATCGGACTATCGGCCTGCAAAACTGGCGTAGGTGCGAATCAACGGGGCGAAGGGGTTTTTAGCTTGGCACGGGGTTTTGCCTTACTGGGTGTTCCGAGCGTGCTTACCACGCTTTGGAATGTAGAAAGTATCGCAACCTATACGCTAACGGAACGGTTTTATGACCACCTGGCCGAAGGCCTCCCCAAAGACCTGGCATTGCGGCAGGCCAAACTTGATTACCTGGCCCAGGCTGACCTGACCGAACAACTGCCCAGCCGCTGGGCGGGCCTCCTGCTGGTTGGCAACGCCGATCCCCTCCCCAAATCTTCGAAAGTGTGGGTATGGGCCATCGGTCTGGGTGGTCTGGGAATCGTATCCCTCAGGTGGTGGATTCTTCGAAGCAAAAAAAAGCGTAACATTGCTGTATGAAGCCTTTTTTTCTCGTTGTTTTTTGCTGCCTCTTTTTCTTTTCCGCCCGGAGCCAACCGGTTTCCTTTACGCTCAAAGACTACCTCTCCCTTCCCAAAAGCCGTAATCTTCACAATATTTCCGGCCTCGAATACATTCCAAATCGGCAGGAGTGGCATTTGGCAGGAGACCGGGGGCAATACCATATCATCCATCATATCCGGCAGCTCACAGACTGGGCTTGCCAGTCGGATTCCAGCTTCCAGACGGGTCTGTATCTCGAAGCTTTGCGTTACGATGCAGCATCAGACACGTATTATTTTTCGGTTGAAAACGACACCGAATCGTTTGTTGGTTACCGGAAACAGGCCATACCAAAAACGAATGAGTCGTTTCAGAGAATACCGTTGCCCTATCCCATGCCGGTTAAACGTAACAAAGGCATTGAAGCACTGGCTCTGACGGATAGGTACCTTTGGATTGCCCCCGAAGCTGGGTCAACCGATGAAGCCCATGTAACCAACTCCCTGATTCATTTTTACCGTTACCGTAAAGACAACGATTCGCTGGTTTTCGATGCAGAGTTTGGTTACGAAATCGACCGGAACGTCTGTCCAAGCGAAGCCCTCGGTGGCATATCCGAAATTATTGCCATTCCCGGGGATGAAACCCGGTTACTGGTGCTGGAACGTTGCTACGAGAACTCGACCAAAACCGTCACGGCAAAACTCTACGAAGCCCGAATCGATGAAACGAACCGTAAGCTGATTAAACTAAACGAAAAACCCGCTTTTGATTTTAACAACCGCAATAGCTTTCACCCCGACAATCTCGAAGCCATGACTTGGGGAGAAGACACCGACGGCAAAAAAAACCTGGTCATTATGTCGGACGACAATACCGGGAAAAATCAATGGACGCAGGTTATTGTACTGGAAATGCAGGTAAAATAGCTTTTTAGCCAGCGGCTAAATCAACCCTACATCATTTGTAGGCTAACGGCTCCGATAAGACCTTCCCTTTCAGCCACTTGTAGCTACCGTTACTATTCTCTTTCATCATAAGGATCACCAATTATTGTTTGTCACTAAGGTGTAAAAAACAGTAAATTGTTTGGACTTTTTAGCAAACGGTTCTAATTTTAAGAATCGCAACTTGACTTGACCTACTAATTTATGATTAGAAAAGTGCTCCTGACGGCGCTCTGCGTTGTCTCGTTTGGCATTGCTCAAGCCCATCGTCCATTCAAAAGAGTTCTTAAAAATCCTTCTGCCAATCGACCGGCAGTGGCCGATTCAACCAAGCACGAAGCCGCTTTCTACGAGCGCTTACCGTTGGTGCAGGACTTACTGAGTTACGCAAAAAAACATCTTTCCTCCCGCTACCGTTCGGGCGGTTCGTCCCCCCGCGGTTTTGACTGTTCGGGCTTTACCCGTTTTTGCTTTAGTAAATTTGGAATTACCCTGCCCCATTCCAGTACGGCTCAGAGCAACGTCGGTGTCGAAGTAGATCAGGATGTGGCCCGGCCCGGTGATTTGATTTTCTTCAAGGGACACAGCTCCCGTAGCCGCAACATTGGCCACGTTGGCATGATTGTCGAAATCGTTGGCGACCGCATCAAATTTATTCACTCGGCCTGGAATGGCGGAGTTCGTTACGACTGGTTACACGCCAACTATTACCAACAGCGTTATGTGGGCATTCGGCGCGTTATTGGTTGATTCGATAATACCGCGTAAAGCTTAAGCACCTAAACCCAAAACCGTTCCTCCTCCGCTCCCACTCACGGCTTCGGCTACCTGATTGGCGTGGCAGATAATGACCTTTTTGACACCCTGTTCCAACGCCCGAAACGCGTTATCCAACTTCGGGATCATGCCTTTATTGATGATTCCCCGGTTCTTGTAATCGACGTAACTTTCGGGGGTTAGTTCGGCAATGACACTATCGTCGTTATCCGGATCTGACAAGACGCCTTTTTTCTCGAAGCAGTAAACGAGTGTTACTTCGTTGCGAACAGCGGTATCTACGGCAATGGCCGACGCCATCGTATCCGCATTCGTATTCAGCAGGCTACCGAAGCGATCGTACGTCAACGGCGCAAAAACCGGCACCAGATTCTGCCGGATCATGTATTGAATCTGACCGGAGTTTACTTCCTCAATATCCCCGACAAAACCGTAATCGATAGCTCCCACGGCCCGTTTTTTCGACCGGACGGTATTGGCGTCCGCGCCGGTCAGACCGATGGCGTCAACGCCAAGGGACTGTAACTGAGCAACAATCTGTTTGTTCACCAACCCGCCATATACCATTGTTACCACATCCAGCATAGGCTGGTCCGTAATTCGGCGGCCTTCCACCATGGTCGTGGCGATCCCTAATTTTTCGGCAACCTGGGTCGCAATTTTGCCGCCCCCGTGAATCAAAATTTTGTGGCCGTTAATGCTGCGAAACGAGGTCAGGAATTGCTTCAAGGCTTCGGGGTTGTCGATGACATTGCCCCCGATTTTTATAATTACCAAACTGTTCATAAACCTTGCAAAATACCTTTGAGCACGGCTTGCGCCGACCATTCGCGGTTGCCCGCCTGTTCGATAACAATTGATTGAGGACTATCCAGCACTTCGTCGGTCACTTTCATGTTGCGTCGAACGGGCAGACAATGCATGAACTTCCCATTATCGGTCAACCCCATTTTCTCCATAGTCACCATCCACGACAAATCCTGGGTCAGTACTTGCCCGTATCGCTGGTAAGATGACCAATTTTTGCCGTAAATGAAATCGGCGCCTTCGAACGCTTCATCCTGATTGTGGGTAACGCGGGCACTGCCCACAAATTCCGGAGCCAAATCATAGCCTTCGGGATGGGTCACCACAAACTCCACATCCATGTGGTTCATCCATTCACAGAAGGAGTTGGCAACCGCCTGCGGCAGCGGCTTGAAATGCGGCAACCAGGTCAGCACCACCTTCGGACGTTTCCGCACCTTGAATTCTTCGATGGTGATGCAGTCGGCCAATGATTGCAGCGGATGGCGGGTGGCCGATTCCAGATTGACAATGGGTACACCAGCGTATTTTTCAAACTGGTTTATTACCACTTCACGGTAGTCCAGCTCACGGTCTTTCAGGCCCGCAAAAGCCCGTACCGCAATGATATCGCAGTATTTGCCAACCACAGCCGCAGCCTCTTTCACGTGCTCGGCCTTATCACCATTCATCACCACTCCTTCTTCCATTTCCAGCCCCCAACTATCCTGGCCGACGTTCATCGTAATGACGTTCATACCCAGGTTCTGAGCGGCTTTTTGCGTGCTCATGCGCGTACGCAGGCTCGAATTGAAGAAAATCAGACCAATGGTTTTATTGTGGCCCAATGCCTGATCGGCAAATGGGCTTTGTTTGGCATTCAATCCCTCCTGAATAAGGGCATTCAAATCGGGTACGTCGTTGTACGTAAGAAAATTTGTCATTTCCGGTAGCCAGAATCAGGTTATAGCGGTTACGAAATTACACGCACTTCTTTGCTCAAAGCCTCCAGAAATACATCGACTTCCTCGCGGCCCAGCGCCAGGGAAGGCAACAACCGAATGGTATTTTTACCCGCAACGCCCGTAAACATATGATGCTCAAACAGCAGGTTATTCCGCAGTGTTTCAACCGGGAAATCGTATTCAATCCCGATGATCAGCCCACGCCCGCGTAATTCTTTATAGCCACCAATCTGGCGCACACCGTCCATGATGTACGCGCCGATTTCGGTGGCATTTTCAAGCAGATTTTCTTCTTTCATGATATCCAGCACCGCAATTCCGGCCACACAAGCCAGGTGATTGCCGCCGAACGTAGTTCCAAGCAAACCGTAGGTTGCCTTGAACTTTGGAGAAATCAACACGCCACCAATCGGGAAACCGTTGCCCATTCCTTTCGCCATTGAGATCAGATCCGGCGTAATACCGCTGAACTGGTGCGAGAAGAATTTGCCCGTACGACCATACCCGCACTGCACACCGTCGAGAATCAGGACCGTACCGGTTTCGTCGCATTTCTGACGCAATGCCTGCAAAAACTCGTCGGTAGCCACCTGAATACCACCCACGCCCTGAATACCTTCAATAATTACAGCACAAACTTCGTCGGTAATTCCGGCCTGAGCGGCTTCAATATCATTGAATGGCAGAAAGGTGACGTGTTCGTTGTAATTGACCGGCGCAACGATCGACGGGTTGTCAGTAGCCGCTACAGCACCGGCAGTGCGTCCGTGAAATGCTTTTTTGAAAGCCACAACCTTTTTCCGGCCGGTATGAAACGAGGCCAGTTTCAGGGCGTTTTCATTGGCTTCCGCGCCCGAATTACACAAAAACAGGGCATAGTCTGGATAGCCTGACATGGCACCTAGTTTTTCCGAAAGTTCTTCCTGCTGCCGAATCCGTACCGAATTGGAATAAAAACCAATCCTATTTAATTGCTCTGTCAACGCCCTGACGTATTTCGGGTGTGTATGGCCTACGGAAATAACCGCATGCCCACCGTACAGATCAAGATAACGGTCACCTTTGGTGTCCCATAAATAGCTGCCCTGCGCCCGAACGGGTTCGATGTCGTAGAGCGGATAGACGTTAAAAAGCATTTTGAAACTGGATTAAGCGAATAAGTAATTTCAGGGTACTGACAATCAGCCTGCAATTTTACGCATTCTAACGGGAAATATGCGCTAAAAATGTAAAAAGCAGGTCTGACCACCTGCTTTTCCTACCTTAGGCTGACAACGGTTCTTCAGAGATGACCTTCCGGCCGTCTTCCGGCCACGAACACCGCGACTTGCTCGGGCAAAAAAGGCGCTCCAAACAAATTTCTTGTTTCGTGGTAACACCGAAACAAATCCGCGATGAAATGAATGCGTTCAGCCAGATCGGCCCAATCGACCGCACCAGTGTCCAGCAGGCTATTGGCGGTTGGATCAATTTGTAACAGGAGTTCGTGTAGCTCGGCGTTGGTAATGACCTTCAGCGAAGTCGGAAATATATTCATTAAATCATGACCCAGCCGCAAACGAACATCCGGCGGAAAACTCATCGTCATGAGTTGTTCCGTTACCACCAGCCGAATTTGCTGGTGAATTCGGCGAACGAGCGCTTCGATGGCCCGATCCAGGCTTGAAAGCTGGCCGAATAAATTCAGGAAAAACAATCGCCCTCTTGCTAATTGGCTGTTTGGTGGAAACACCAGGTCAAGCAAATCGTTTTTCAAAACCGCCGGATCGATTGGTGCCAGGGTAAGCGATTCGGCAATTTCAGGTTGCAGACGGGTTTGCTCGTGAAATCCGATTTCCAGATTCGCCAGCAGCTGTAATTCTGCCCGTTGCTTGGGGTCCTCTTCAAACCAGGACTGGTAATAAGCGGTAAAAGCCTGCCGGAGATAGTCCTGTCCGTCCGGGGGTGCCCCCGGCTGGAGTCCCTCCAAAAATTCCTGAAGGTGTTCCGATTCATACGAAGAATCAGAACCGCAGATCGCCAGAAACCGGGCAAATTCACGCCCAATTTCGACAAAGACTTTCCGGTTTCCGCGACTGACGGCTTCACTGGCCCGGTTCATGGCAGCTCCAACCACTTTACCCCAGATCATCTTCCGGATTCGGTCCGGCTGCTGGCTAAGGCCGAGCTGACGAACGATTTCGACCAGTTGCCGCAGAGCCTCCCCCGTTTCCGACTGGATGCGCAAACGGGCTTCTAGCTCCCGAACAGCGTCTTCCTGCCGAATCGTCTGTCCAGCCTGTTTGGAAGCCCAGGTGGCAAATGTACACCAGTTGGCACCAGCCCCTGTCCGTTCGTCAAACACCGCCGACAACTCGTAGTAACACTGCGTAATCGCTAAGTTTCGGATAACCGGATCGCTGATCGCGCCAATCCGTTCAATATCACCAACGGTGGGAAGTCGTCGCTTATAGGTGAAGGTGTGGTTCATTACTAATTCCGTCATGGATTTGCTGTTCTAATCGGCGTCCAAGGTACGGCAAACCCTCCCGGTCTTTGCCGCCGATTTAGTTATCGGCGTTTGCTCTCTGGAATAGGGCACAAAAAAGCGGTATTGAGTTGCCCCAATACCGCTTTTCAGGTTGAATCCGGGTTTCGGTTAAACCTTATCTTTTGTTCACAAAGTTCCGAATAGCATTGATCAGTTCATCCGAACTTTCGATCATTCCCAGGTGACCAGCATTGTTGAGAACTACGGTTTGTGCACCGGGTACTTTATCAAACAATTCCTGACTTTTATCAAACGGTATGATCTGATCCTGTCTGCCCGCGATGATCAAAACCGGGAAAGACGCATTTTGCAGTACCTGAACACGTTCTGGTCGGGCAGCAATGGCTTTAACGCCCGCAATGAGTGCCTCCGCGGGTAATTCGGAAAATTGGGCTACATAGGTTTTGACGTCTTCGGAACGACGCTGGCTGAACTCCTCGCCAAACATCTTTGGTACGGTTTGCTCGATGAATGCTCCGGAACCATTTTCCTCCATCGTTTCGATGGCTTTTTGCCGGGCCTGTTTTTTCTCTTCCGTATCGGCAAAAGCCGTTGAGTTAACCAGGATCAGCCCATCGACAAGATTCGGGTGCTGTTCGGCAAAAGCCAGCGCAATATAGCCCCCCATCGAATGACCCACCAGTATGCACGACTCAATTTGCGACGATTGCAACTGGCTAAACAAATCTTCGGCGTAAGCTTCAATCGTCTCGTGGTTTGTATTCGTCGAAAAATCGGGTTTAACAACGGCATATTCAGTAGCCAGGCTGTCATGGACTTCCTTCCAAATGGAAGAATCAACGCCATGTCCGTGAATCAGCACAATAACGGGTTTATTGCTCATAGTTCAATTGCTTTGAAGGTGTATCTGTGTTTATAAACCACGAAGTCCGAAAACAGTTTGGCGTAGCCACCAGTCACAGACCAGCAACTACGCCAAATGATAACAACTAAAATTTAAATTTTATGCCTGCGAGAGTACATCAACCAGGATCAGCACAAGACCACCGATCAGCATCAGTATACCCAGCAATCCTAATACGCCACCAAACAACAGCGCGAACAGCAAACCGACAACACCAACAATGATACCGGCTTTCAGGGTCCGGCTCATGGCCTTAGCTTCTTCCGGCGCCAGTGATTTTTTAAGTTGTTTGTCGACTTTTTTCATCATCATCCGCTCCGCCAGATTCATTTTCTTGGTCGAAGTCATTGCTGCAGCCTTGGTGTTATCCGTTGTGTTAGCTGCTTTGGCACTTGCTTCAGCAAGTAAATTCTGAACGCGGGCCATCCGCTTTTCTACTTTCTTAGAACCGGCCAGTTTATTGTCATTCCGGGCCACAGCTTCCTGAAGTTGCTGCTCAACATTCTTCAACGCAGCTGCTGTTGTCAGCGGGGTTGCAGTCTCGGCGGGGGTTACAGCAGGAGCTTCTACCGTGAGCGCAGCTACATTTTCCGAAGCAGTTGAAGGGGCTTGCGGTGCCGAAACCTCCTGACGGCTACCAAAGCGTTCAACCGGCATTTTCTGGTAGGTGGCGTAAGGACGGCTACAAGCGCTTAACAGGGCTGTGGAGAGCAGTGAATACACTGCCAATTTGGAAAGAGTTCTCATGAATGTTAAAAATGGAGATTTGATTAACTGAATTGTATTCGTTGTAACTGGGGGCAAATAAAGCAGAATGATTGTCATCCCTGCAAAATTTGGCTTATTTTTTACTTAAGCGGGCCTCCGAAATGGGGTATTTTTTATCCAGTGCGCCCAAAATCCCCGGTTTTATCCCTATCGGACAGGTAAAGAAGAGCACGATTGCACAATCGTGCTCTTCTAAAATTCCTTAGACAATCAGCCCTACCAGCAGCAAGACTAAACCGACAAGGAGCAAGGTTACTCCTATTCCGGTCGAAGTAGTGGCCAACCACAAAATCAAACCGAGCAGGGCGACGATGGCCCCAATGGTTACGATAATGTTCACAGCCTTTGGCGCGTTGGGGTGGCTGGGTGCCAGTGTTTTTTTGATTTTTTTGTCGACGTTCTTCAACATCAGCCGCTCCACCAGGTTTGGCTTCTTGGCCACGCTGGCCTTTTTGGTTGTCTGGTCGGCCTGGCTGGTTTCGGCAGCCAGCATCGACTGAATCCGGGCCATCCGTTTTTGAACCTTGTTGGCAGTTGCCTTATTCGCGGTGCTGGCAACCACCTGATCGATGGCTTTCTGCGCTACAGCTAAATCGGCAGCTTGTTGAGTAACGGTAATAGCCTCGGAAGAAGAAGTGAGAGCATCATTCTGTTGCACTTCCGCCGTTATCGTTTCGGCGGGCAACGTCTGGGTGGCTTTGGGAGCTTTACTGCCAAAATGCTCAACCGGCATTTTCTGGTAAGTAGCGTACGGGCGGCTACAAGCACTAAACAGAACCGTGGCAATTAACGCGTAAAACACGTTTCGGGAAGAAGTTTTCATACGGATGTAATTGAGTTTTGAGAAAACATGAAGGTTGCTTCGTATCCAAAACTGCACAAAACCGTATTTGTTCGTTTTCCAGAAAAAATCTGATTCCTCAGAACCCGATTTGCCGGGTTCTGAGGAGTTCATCAGGCCGCCGACCGCAGTACATGCAGCGAGGATTTCCCGAATTTTTCCCGGGCGTAATCGAGGGTAATGGTCAATTCTTTGACGCCTTCCAACGAAGGCAATTCGTACATGGCATCGGTAATGATGGATTCACAAATTGAGCGTAGGCCACGGGCTCCTAAGTTATAGACCATCGCCTGATCCACTACATAGTCGAGGGCCAGATCATCCCATTGAAGAGTTATATCTTCCATCTGGAACAGCTTGGCGTACTGCTTTGTAATGGCATTTTTCGGCTCGGTCAGAATCCGGCGCAACGCTTCGGCACTCAACGGTTCGAGATACGTCAATACCGGCAAGCGACCGATCAACTCCGGAATCAACCCAAACGATTTGAGATCTTGGGCCGAAACGTGGCGCATCAGATTCGCACGTTCCAGGGAAAGGTTCAAACGGCGATCGCCCGAAAAACCGATAGGACGGGCATTTACCCGTTTTCCAATGTGCCGATCGATTCCATCAAACGCTCCCCCGCAGATAAACAAAATATTTTCGGTGTTCAGAGCAATCATGCGCTGATCGGGATGTTTCCGGCCACCCTGGGGCGGCACGTTCACAATGGAGCCTTCCAGCAGCTTCAGCATGGCCTGCTGTACGCCTTCCCCACTCACATCGCGCGTGATGGATGGATTGTCCGACTTCCGGGCGATTTTGTCAATTTCATCAATGTAAACGATTCCCCGCTCGGCATTTTCCACGTTATAATCAGCGGCCTGCAACAAACGCGTCAGGATGGTCTCTACGTCTTCGCCCACGTAGCCTGCTTCGGTAATAACCGTAGCGTCGGCGATGCAAAAGGGTACTTGCAGAATTTTCGCGATGGAGCGTGCCAGGTACGTTTTACCCGTCCCGGTGTCACCAACCATTACAATATTCGACTTTTCAATCTGTACTTCGTCATCCGAGGGCGGTTGCATCAGCCGTTTGTAGTGGTTATAAACCGCCACCGTCATGACCTTCTTGGCTTCATCCTGCCCAATAATGTACTGATCGAGGTATTTCTTCATCTCCATCGGTTTGATGAGATTGAAATCGGGCCGATCGTCCGGATTAGAGCGTTTAGGGCGGGTTTCCTCCAGCACAACCTGATGGCCCTGCTCGATGCAAAAATTACAAATATGGGCGTCGATGCCCGATAACAGGAGAGTTACCTCGTTTTTCCGTCGTCCGCAGAACGAACAGCTCACTTGTGGCATATCAATATTTATAAACGGTATTGGTGGCGTTTTGCCTTAACGTTGGCTATCTGTAGCTAGGTTCCGGCTTAGCCGATAAAAACCGGATGCCCCAGGGGAATTCGTCTCGAACCAAGACAAATATACTAGAAATTTTATTGTATGTTTTTACATAGATCGGCCAAAAAGTCCAATCAGAACCAGGTTGATCAGGATGATCTCATTCAGGGCAAATAAAAACGGGAACCGGCCAGACCAGTTCCCGTTTTTAGCATCGGTTTATTGGATGAATTATTTTTCCCGACGGAGGACTTCGTCGATCAAGCCGTACTCTTTGGCTTCGTCTGCCCGGAACCATTTATCACGATCCGAGTCTTTCTCAACCTGCTCTTTCGTTTTACCGGTATGGTAGGCAATGATTTCGTACAGTTCGTCCCGCAGTTTTACAATTTCACGGGCTGTGATCTCAATATCAACCGATTGACCCTGCGCACCCCCCGACGGCTGGTGAATCATCACGCGGGCGTGGGGCAGTGCGGAGCGTTTGCCAGCAGCCCCTCCACAAAGCAGTACAGCTCCCATTGATGCCGCCAGGCTCGTACACACTGTAGCCACATCAGGCCGAACGTACTGCATGGTATCGTAAATTCCCAGACCAGCGTAAACCGAACCGCCCGGGCTGTTGATATACATCAGGATGTCTTTTTTCGGGTCCGCCGACTCCAGGAAAAGTAGTTGAGCCACGATGATGTTGGCAATATTATCATCAACGCCCATTCCCATGAAGATGATCCGGTCGGCCATCAACCGCGAGAATACGTCAACCTCACGGAAATTCATGGGACGTTCTTCAATGACGGAACGGGTCATGTTTTCAACGGTGTGGTTCATATAGCCATCAACCGTCAGGCCGTTCAGACCCATGTGGTGAACGGCAAATTTGCGGAATTCATTTCCTTGATTCATACTCGTTATTCTTTCTGTTTAGCGGGGCTAAAATACAAACTTAACGTACTCTCCAAAACCGTTCCTGTTTTTTTACGAACAAACGGTCGTTGTATACAACAGCGCTTTCTGGAAACCAACTCGCCATTCGTCGTTGTTGTGTTACAAAAATGAGTGATTGCACCCATTTTTAGTAGTCGGTCAGACTTAATTTATTATCAGTATTACTTGAGACCCTATGAAGATTAGCACCCGCATCCGTTCCCTTCGCCAGCAAAAAGGGTATTCGCAGGAAAATATGGCCGACATGCTGGGCCTTTCGACGACCGCTTACGGCGACATCGAGCGCGGAAAAACCGATCTGACGATTTCCCGTCTGCAACAAATTGCTACAGCATTGGGAACCACCGCCCCGCAACTATTGGCCGAAGAACCCGACCTACAGCCGGAATTATACCCCGCAGAAGTGGTTCATCAGGTCGAAACGCTCAAATCGAATCAGGAACGCAAAGACCTGGAAATCGAAAAACTCCGTCTGGAAGTTACCTATTGGAAACAAAAAGCCGAAGAACTGGCCCTCGTGGAAGTTGTTCGGCAGTTTTCCGTTCCGACAGAGCGAAACAGAATCGGGTTTTAATTCACAGCGCCGTTGGTAGCGAAGTAAATCAAAACCCGATTTTCTACTCTTTATTGGGAGCCCGATTACGCCTGAGGCTGGCGGGCACTTACCAATTCTTTAAACTCATCAACCGAAATCGTTTTCGGTTCCAGTGTCAATTTGCTTTTGATCACGTCGATCACCTTGTCGTCTGAAAGGCGGTTATACATTTGCATGTAATTGTTGCCTTTTTCGTCCATCAGGTATTGCCGGGCTATCTGATCGATGCTTTGCGCCATTTGCTCATCATCGCCGTAGAAACCAAATTGCTCCCGCACCATCGAGCGCGTCACCTCCATCACATCTTCGTACGAAACGTTGATTTCGTTCTCGCTGGCAATTTTATTTTTGATCAGTTGCAGTTTCACCGAACGGGCAAACGCATCGTACTGTTCTTCTACTTCGGTTTCCGTTACCTTGCCTTCATTGGTTTCCAGCAACCATTGCTTCAGGAATTCATCCGGCAGTGAAATGGCAATATTGTCGAGAAGGGCTTGCTCAATATCAATCCGTTGCAAGGTTGACGATTCGCGACCGTAGTTGCTCTTAATGACTTCCAGCACTTTTTCCCGAAATTGCTCCTCGTTTTCGACGGCATCTTTGCCCAGCACTTTGTCGAAAAACTCCTGACCAATTTCGGCCGGTTCATTCCGGGTAATATCATCAACCGTAAATGTGAATTCTCCCGCCAGCGAAGCTGCTTCTTCCGCTTTCAGACCCGTTGCCAGGCCGCGGGCTTTCTCGTCCGGGAAGGTTTTCTGAATATCAAACGTAACCGTATCGCCTTTTTTCAGCCCAATGAATTTCGACAATTCGTCAGCCGCAATCTGCTTGGTTGGCAAAGCGGTTTTTGTCGCAAACGGTTCTGCACTTTCTGCCCCCTCCTGCTTCAGTTCACCGTAGATCATGTCGCCTTCTGCCGACTCTTCAGCGTGCGCATGGCCGCTAAAGCGGGTTTTCAGTTCTTCGATGGTATTGTTCAGTTCGGTTTCTCCCGCTTCGATTTCGTAAACCGGCACCGCTGGCAGGGCGCTGAAATCAACGTCAAAGTCAGACGCCAGTCCTAGATTATAGTTGAACTCAAACTCACTCTGCGTATCCCAATCGATGGCATCAGCCTGCGCCCGGTCGGGCAAGGGATCACCAACTACCTGCAACTTGTTGTCACGGATGTAATTGTTGACAGTATTTTTCAACAATTCGTTGATTTCTTCAACCAGAACGCTTTTACCGTACATTTTCTGAATCAACGAGGGGGGTACTTTCCCCGGCCGGAACCCTTTGATGCTGGCCCGCCGTCCGTAGTCCTTCAATTTTTTATCAACTTCCGGCTGGTAATCACTTTTCGTCAGCTTGATTTTCAGCGAAGCGTTGGTTTCCGTTGATTTATCTAATGCAATTTCCACAGAAAAATAGTGAGTGAATGAGTGAACGAAAGAATGAGTGAATTAACGGAAGCGTAAATAGAGGTAAAACCTATTCGCTCAATCGCTAACTCACTCATTCACAATTAAACTTTGTACGGGCGGAGGGACTCGAACCCCCATGCCTTGCGGCACCAGATCCTAAGTCTGGCACGTCTACCAATTTCGCCACGCCCGCGAAACACAACTTAGTTTGAGCCTTCGTCGTTACGGTTTTGGTGGTTCTGCCTGGGCGAACCCCTACCCCGAACTTCCGTGTCTTAAACTGTTTTTGGCCTGCAAAAGTACAAATGATTTCTGTATCGTACAACCTCTTTTCGCAAGAGTATTATTTTTTACACGATCCTTTGATTTGCTGAGTCCATTTTTTTAAATTTAATGTATATCCTTTACTGGAAACGATGCCGAGTATAAGAGAAGGAGAACACACCCTTATGGACGTAACTGCGGATCCGATCAATGATCTTGATCTGGAACGGAAAGAAATACTGAAGCGCTACCGGCGATTGCTGCGGGAAGCCAAACCAATGCTGAAGGACAACGACGCCAAATTGATCAAAAAGGCGTTCAATACTTCACTCGAAGCCCACCAAAGCATGCGTCGCCGATCGGGCGAGCCGTATATTTATCATCCACTGGCCGTTGCCCAGATTGCCGTTGAAGAAATTGGACTGGGCACCACCTCGATTGTGGCCGCGCTCTTGCACGACGTGGTGGAAGATACGGAAATGACCATTGCCGATATCGACCGGCTTTTTGGCCCGAAGGTGGCCCGAATCATCGATGGGTTGACCAAGATCTCGGGCAAATTTGAATACGGCACTTCGCAGCAGGCGGAAAATTTCCGCAAAATGCTGCTGACGTTGTCGGACGATGTGCGGGTAATTCTGATCAAACTGGCCGATCGGTTGCATAACATGCGGACACTCGATTCGATGCCCCGCGATAAGCAACTGAAAATTGCCTCCGAGACAATTTATATTTATGCCCCCCTGGCCCATCGGCTGGGTTTATACGCCATCAAGTCGGAATTAGAAGATCTCTATCTAAAATACACCGAGCCGGAAGCGTACAAAGATATTGCCCGTAAGCTCCGGGAAACCAAAACCTCCCGGGATCGATTCATCGCCCGCTTTCTGGAGCCTATTGAAGCTGATTTACGGGAAGTTGGGTATAATTTTGTAGTGAAAGGACGCCCGAAGTCCATTTACTCGATCTATAATAAACTAAGCAAACAGAAAAAACCGTTCGAAGAAATCTTCGATTTGTTTGCGATCCGGGTTATTCTGAACGTTCCGCAGGAAACCGAAAAAGCCGCCTGCTGGCAGGCTTATTCGGTGGTTACGGATCATTACAAACCCAATCCTGACCGGCTGAAAGACTGGATCAGCACCCCCCGCGCCAACGGATACGAGTCGCTGCACACCACGGTTATGAGCAAAGCCGGGCAGTGGGTTGAAGTACAGATCCGGACGGCCCGTATGGATGAAATTGCGGAGAAAGGCTATGCGGCCCACTGGAAATACAAAGGCAACGAAACTCAGACCGGGCGGGGCATCGAAACCTGGATCAGTCAGGTGCGCGAAATGCTCGAATCGGCCAACAACGAAAAAACCGGAGCCATTGAGTTTCTGGATGATTTTCGGAGCAATCTATACAGCGAGGAAGTCTTCGTGTTCACCCCGAAAGGTGACTTGAAAGTGCTTCAGCGGGGCGCTACAGCCCTGGACTTTGCCTTTGATATTCACACCCAGATTGGGGCACGGTGTATGGCGGCTAAGGTTAACAGCACGCTGGTACCCCTCAGCTACGTGTTAAATAATGGCGATCAGGTCGAAATTATCACGTCGAATAAACAGAAACCCAACGAAGACTGGTTGCGGTTCGTGGTGACGTCGAAAGCCAAAACCAAGATCAAGGACCTCATCAAAGAGGAAAACAAACAGCACATTACGGATGGTCGTGAAGCCGTGGCCCGCAAGCTGAAAACGTTGCGGATGGATATGACCAACGAATTGCTCAACCAGATTCGGGCGTATTTTGGCTCCAAAACCTCCAACGACTTTTTCTACCGCGTCGGCAAAGGCCACGTTGATGTTCAGGAACTGAAAAAGTTCAAGTCGGATAAAGAAGCAAAGGAAAACCGTCAGAACAAGCTTAATACCGATACCCTTCAGGATGGCAAGCAGTTTGAAAAAGAGCTGAAAAAAATCCACGGGGAACGGGCCGACGCCGACATGCTCCTGATCGGCGAAGACATGGACCGCATCGACTATACACTGGCAAAATGCTGCAACCCCATTTCGGGCGACGACGTGTTTGGTTTTGTGACGGTTAACGAGGGCATCAAAATTCACCGGACCACCTGCCCTAACGCGGTCGAGCTGATGTCGAACCACGGCAACCGGATCATCAAGGCCAAATGGACCTCGCAACGCGACCTGGCTTTCCTGGCGGGGTTACGCATTACGGGAACTGACCGGGTGGGGCTAGTCAACGATGTTACCAAAATCATCAGCAACGAGTTGCACATCAACATCCGTTCCATCACAATTGATTCGAAGGATGGTATTTTTGAAGGCAGCCTGAAGTTATACGTTCACAATACCCATCACCTCGAAGAATTGATGAAAAAACTCGAAAAAGTAGATGGAGTCGTGAAAGTAGCCCGGTTTGATTAATTTTGTATTCTTTTTAGCGCGCTTGGGGCTTAAAGACTTTGTACCGATTCGTTGATTCTGCGTCCACGTTTCTGGTAACACCTTTCCTTTCAGCCCCTTAGCCCATATCTGTGAAGTTATGCCAGTAGCGAAACAAGCCAACCTCGAAGCCGCAAGAAAAATCTTTACGGCTTATTTAGAAAGCAAAGCCCTCCGGAAAACCCCGGAACGCTTCGCAATTCTGGAAGAGATTTATAACCGCGAAGACCATTTCGATGTAGATGAACTCTACATCTCGATGAAAAATAAAAAGTATCAGGTTAGCCGGGCCACGGTTTACAATACACTTGATGTACTCGTTGACTGTGATCTGGTAACAAAACACCAGTTCGGCAAAAACCTGGCCCAATACGAAAAATCGTACGGTTACAAACAACACGACCACATCATCTGTACGGATTGTCATCACGTGATGGAATTTTGTGATCCGCGCGTGCAAAACATCCAGTCGCTCGTTGGTGATATGCTGAAATTCAACGTCATGCACCATTCGCTGATTTTCTATGGAAGCTGTCAGCGGGACAACTGCGAAAACCGTCAGAAAAACGAAGAAGAAAAAGATCTTCAGGAACATGGCGGCCAGCCGTTGGTATCGTAACCCGCTGGCCAACTATTACGCTTCAACGACAAAGACCGACTTGATGAACGTAGTCTTTATCTTTAATTATTTATCATGGTAGATGTATTACTCGGCCTTCAATGGGGCGACGAGGGCAAGGGGAAAATTGTGGATGTACTGGCCCCGCAGTACGAAGTGGTCGCCCGGTTTCAGGGCGGACCAAATGCCGGTCACACACTGGAATTTGACGGGTTCAAACACGTATTACACCAGATTCCGTCGGGTATTTTCCGGGGTGATATCAAAAACATCATCGGTAACGGTGTTGTACTTGATCCGATTGTATTTCGGAAAGAAATCGACGGTTTAGCCAAATATAATCTCGATCTGACGCGGAATCTCTTTATCTCCAAGAAAGCTTCGATCATTTTGCCGACCCACCGGTTGCTGGATGCGGCTTACGAGCAGGCCAAAGGTGATTCCAAAATTGGTTCCACACTGCGCGGTATTGGCCCAACCTATCAGGACAAAGTAGCCCGGCAGGGCTTGCGCGTTGGGGATATATTGTCCCCAAACTTCCGCACCAAATACAACAAACTGGTCGCCATTCACAAAATTACATTAGACCACCATACGTTCGATTATCAATCCGTTTTGCCACAGGCTGAAACGGAGTTTTTTGAAGCAGTGGAATTCATGAAACAGTTCCGACTGGTTGAAAGCGAGTACGAAGTCAACCAGGCACTGCAAAACAACCAGAAAGTGCTGGCCGAAGGTGCTCAAGGCTCCCTGCTCGACATTGACTTCGGTTCGTATCCGTTCGTCACCAGCTCAAACACAATGACGGCGGGTGCCTGCACAGGCCTGGGCGTTGCTCCCCGGCAGATTGGCGAGGTCTATGGTATTTTCAAAGCCTACTGCACCCGCGTTGGCAGCGGCCCTTTCCCCACCGAATTGCTGGACGAAACCGGTGAGCGTATGCGGGCAGAAGGCCGGGAGTTCGGCGCTACTACGGGCCGTCCGCGCCGGTGTGGCTGGCTCGATTTGCCCGCCCTGAAATACGCCATCATGATCAACGGAGTATCGCAATTGATTATGATGAAAGTGGATGTATTGAATATTTTCGATACCATTAAAGTCTGCACGCATTACCAGCTGCCCGACGGAACCGTTTCAGAGCAACTACCTTATGATCTGTGCGATACGACTGTAACACCGATTTACAAAGAATTCAAAGGCTGGGAAACGGCGCTGACCGACTACCATACGTTTGAAGAAGTGCCCGCCGAACTGGCCGCTTACATTGACTTTCTGGAAGCTGAACTGGGCCTTCCCATCAGCTTCATTTCAACCGGTCCCGACCGCGAAGCTATCATTCACCGCGAAGCCGTCGCCTGACTATGGTAGCTTCGGTTCCAGAATAAAATGCAAGGACCTGCCCAGATTCACTCTCGGCAGGTCTTTTTTTGTTATTTTTGAGTTGTTAAACCCACTATTTTAAGTACAGCATGGATCAATCACCGCTCTTTAATCGCCGGGGATTTCTAAAAAAAGGTGCGCTAGCTTCCCTGGTTGGTGCCTTAGGGACCGAAATTGTCTTTGCCAATAATTTACCCGCCCATTACGTCCCGGTGGCTTTCGACCCCAATCCGATGCCGGGTAAGCACAAAGACCTGACGGTGCTGAATGACAAACCGTGGAATGTTGAAACACCCGCTCACCTGCTGGACGATCCTATCACGCCCGCCGATAAGATGTTTATCCGAAACAATGGTTTGATTCCGGAGAAGATCGACGTAGCAACCTGGAAACTGACCATCAACGGCGAGTCGGTGAAGGCTCCAAAAACCTATTCGCTGAGTGATTTAAAGAAACGGTTTAAAACCTATACGTACCAGCTGGTGCTCGAATGCGCTGGTAATGGCCGGGCGGGATACTTCCCACAAACTTCTGGTAATCAGTGGACTGATGGAGCCGTGAGTTGCGCAGAATGGACGGGGGTTCGGTTGAAAGATATTCTGGCGGATGTAGGGCTGAAAAACGATGCGGTTTATATCGGTTACTACGGTCAGGATTTACACGTCAGCAAAGATCCCACTAAACCGGTTATTTCGCGGGGCGTCCCCTTAAAAAAAGCACTTGAAGACGAAACACTGGTGGCCTGGGCCATGAACGGACAGGATATTCCATTGACGCATGGCCACCCGCTGCGGCTTGTTATAGGCGGCTGGCCCGCATCCACTTCTGGCAAATGGCTGCATACCATTGCGGTTCGAAACAAAATACACGATGGAGCCAAGATGACCGGCAAAAGCTACCGGGTACCTATCAACCCGGTACAGCCTGGAGTCGATCCGCCGGAAGATCAGTTTCGGATCATTGAATCCATGCCGGTGAAGTCACTGATCACTTTTCCGAAAACGGGAGCTGAACTAAAATCAGGAGAAGCAATACCGGTGCGCGGTCATGCATGGGCGGGCGATCGTTCCGTTAAAACCATGCAGGTTTCGTACGACTTTGGTGCTACCTGGCAGGAATGCAAACTCAAAGCGCCTAAAAACCGCTTGGCCTGGCAGCAGTGGACCATTGACCTCAAGCTACCGCAGAAGGGATACTATGAAATCTGGGCCAAAGCGGTTGATGAGGCCGGTATATCGCAACCCATGGTAATGCCCCAATGGAATCCGGAAGGCTATTGCAACAATGCCTGTCACCGAATCGCCGTCAAGGTGGTTTAAAATTTATAGTTTCAGTGTACGGTTTGAGGACCCCTACAGACATGTATCAGAACCGTAAACTGATCACCTACCGCGTAAACAGCCCGACCCGGCGCGAATCCAGTTTCAGAAAGACAAAAAGTAGGATCGAAAACGACCAGAGTGATGACCCTCCGTAACTAAAAAACGGCAACGGTATGCCAATTACGGGCATCAAACCAATCGTCATGCCGATGTTGATCATGATGTGAAAGAAAATAATACCGGCTAGCGAATATCCGTAAACACGGGCAAACCGCGTTCGTTGCTTTTCTGCCAGTAAGACAATCCGGCACAACAACCCTATAAATAAGCAAACGACGATGGCGCTGCCCACGAAACCGTGCTCTTCACCAATGGTACAGAAAATAAAGTCGGTACTTTGTTCGGGTACAAAGTCAAATTTGGTTTGCGTGCCTTCCAAAAAGCCCTTTCCCTGTAACCGCCCTGAGCCAATGGCTATTTTGGCCTGCGTTACATTCCAGCCCGCACCAAGCGGGTCAGCTGCTGGATTGATCAATACTTTAATCCGGTTTTGCTGATGCTTCTGTAAGACACGGTTAACAAAAAAATCTACCCCCACCACAACGAGTATCATCGTCACAGCCGTGATGCAAATGACCATTACATTCTGAACGGAGCGCTGATACCGGGGAGTCAGCAGAAAGATCAGCAGTGCCAGTAACACGATTGCTGCGAACAGATAGAGCTTCGGAACAATCAGGGTCAGGATAAACAACGTAATGGTCACTACCGCGATCAGGGGGTAAACTCCCGGTAGTCCTTCCCGATACAGCATGATGATAAAAGAGGCAAAGACCAGCATAGACCCAGTTTCGTTGGAAGCAATAATCAGCACGGCCGGTAATGCAATGATGCCCGCACACCAGAGCTGATCTTTCAGCTTCGTCAGGTTTACGTTCGGATAGTCGATATAGCGCGCCAACGCCAGGGCGGTCCCCAGTTTCGCAAATTCCGCGGGTTGAATGGAAAAGCTCCCAAACTTAAACCACGACCGGGAGCCGTTAATATTGCTGCCTGCTACCAGCACCAGCAACAAAGAAAGGATCGTGATGCCGTAGATGACAAACGCAAATGTATCCCAGAACCGGTAATTGATCACCAGAATGGCAATGATCAGCAGGATCGTGGTCCCAATCCACATTAGTTGTTTACCGGCATTAGTCGATAAATCAAACAAACTCGTTTGAGACTCGGGACTGTTAACGGCCGCATACACGTTCAGCCATCCCATCAACACACAGGCTATGTACAGCATGAGCGTTGTCCAGTCGATGTTTTGCGTAATTTGTGGTTCGCGAGAAACCAATGGTGTACAATTAGAGGGTGAACAATGGGATTAATTTCCGCTGGTAGTAGCTGGCTCAGGCGACAGCGGGCGGGGCTCGTTCTGCATGGCAGGCCGCATCACCGGTTTTTTGGGCGGCCCGGCCATAGGGCGAATGGCGCTGTCTTTAGGCATTTCAGGGCGTTTCGGCTCTATTTTTTTGGGCAGCACTACCCCCGGCAGAAAATTCATTTCTTTTACCCGTTTTTCCAGGGCTACGTTACTGATCTGTCGTTTCAGGTATTTTTCTATAACCAGGGCGGCAATCGGCGCAGCGGCTTTTCCACCCGCACCCGCATTTTCAACAAAAACGGCCACCGCGATTTTCGGGTTTTCACGCGGGGCAAAAGCAATAAAAATGGAGTGGTCCTCGCCCCGTTTGTTCTGCGAAGTTCCGGTTTTGCCGCACACCACAATACCAGGAATCTGGGCGGAACGGGCCGTTCCGCTCTCCACTACCTGCTGCATTCCATCAATAACGATGTCAAAATAACGCGGATTGATACCCACATCGTGTTTGATGCGGTACTGTTCCGGCAAATTCTGCCCGGGACTACCAATGCCGGCAACCAGATGAGGTGTATAATAATACCCCCGATTAGCGAGAATAGCTGCGACATTAGCCATTTTCATCGGGCTGATCAGCAACTCACCTTCCCCGATACTCAGCGAATAAATCATGGAAAATTTCCAGCGTTTTTCGCCGTATATCTTATTGTAATATTCCGGTCCGGGCAAATTCCCTTTCAACTCACTTGGCTGGTCGACGCCCAGTTTCTGGCCGATTCCGAATCTGGAAACCATTTCGTGCCATTGCTCCAGTCCTAGAGCCGAGGCCTTAAACGTATTGCGTTCGGTATTGTTATACAGCAGTTTTTGAAAAACCCGGTAGAAATAAGGGTTACAGGAATGCTGAACAGCTCCATCCAAGTGAATGCCGCCCGGATGTGCGTGGCATTTCATGGGAACACCCGCGTGCGAAAACGTCGAATAGGGCGTAATCACGCCTGATTGCAAACCCACCAACGCCTGAATCAGCTTAAACGTAGAACCAGGTCGATAGCTAGCCATAACCGGTCGATTCACCAGCGGTTTGTACTGATTGCGGATCAGTTTGATGTAGTTCTTGGAGAAAAACCGGTTCGACAAAATATTGGGATCATACGTTGGCGCCGATGCCATCACCAGAATCTGACCCGTTGATGGCTCAATCGCTACCACACTGCCTACTTTGTTTTGCATTAGGGTATCAGCGTACTGCTGAACTTCTGCATCGATGCCCGTATACAGGTTTTTACCCGCAACAGCCAATGAATCAAACTCCCCGTTTTTCCAGGAACCTTTAATAACCCCCCGCACATTCTGCATTACAAACTTGGTTCCCCGACGTCCTCGTAGTTCTTCCTCATACTGTTTTTCCAAACCGCTGTGCCCCAGGTAATCACCCTGTCGGTAATAAGGCGTTTCCTGCTCGTCGAACTGCTTCTTGGTGATTTCACTTACGTAGCCCAAGGCGTTGGCCAGAGTTCGTGCCGGATAGGTTCGTACCGAACTGGTAACGTGCTCAAAGCCCCGGTAATCGACTAACGCATCCTGAATCTGGGCAAAATCTTCTTTTGACAACTGGCGTAGAAATAGCGACGGTTTGACGGGTGAATACGCTTTTGCCGTCGACATAATACTGTCAAATTCCGCTAGTTCCAGCCCCATCAGCCGACAGAAAGCCAATGTATCCGGAATATAAACTTTTTTAGGAGTAACGTATATGTCGTAAACTGGGGTATTAAATACCAGGATTTTCCCGTTCCGGTCGTAAATCTGTCCCCGGTAAGGAACCTCAATAATTCGCTTGATGGAATTACTCGACGATTCCAGCGAGTAGCTATCGTCCAGAATTTGCAGGTAAAACAAACGCGACAAGTAGACCAGCCCAACCAGACAGAAAACGCCGATGACAATATATTTTCTGTTCTCAATCATAACTCCTAAAATACTCCAGCCCTTTTTGTACCGAATTATAATACAAATATAACGAGAGAAGCTCTAGAAATAATGAGTTCTTTCGCAAGAAATAAACAGGATTTATCCAAGAAAAAAGTACCAGACGTTCTATACCCTTCCTTCAAAAAACGAGTCACCCGAGAGCCTTGGCCCGGTATGATTCAGAACAGCCCTACTTATCTACTTTTTACAGATCGGCTTACAAACCTTTGGCCAATGTTTTTACCCGAATCAAATACATATCGGCCGTGATGTAGAGCGTAGAACCATCATTCCCGAAAGCACAATTGGCCGTAGCAACCCCGGTCCGGATACGTCCCAGGAGTTTTCCCGGGCCGTCGGGGCGGTCGGGAGCAATAACAAGAATACCGCCCGGTCCGCTCGACCAGACTGTGCCGTTTTTATCAACTTTCAGCCCATCGGGCAGGCCCGGCAGCTTTTGCTTTACGCCTTCCGTTGCATCGTAGAAGATGCGGCCTTTCCCAACTGTGCCATCGGCCTGAACAGGATAAGCCATAATGTACGGTTTCTCGGGATCGGACTGGGCGATGTACAACGTTTTTTCGTCGGGTGAAAAGGCAATTCCGTTCGGACGGGTCAGGTCACTGATCAACTGCGTAACGTTTCCATTGGGCGTAACCCGATAAACACCATGGACCGCCAGCTCCCGGGTTTTAGTATCTTTTTCGCGCTCGGGCAGCCCATACGGTGGATCGGTAAAATATACGCTGCCACTCGAATGAGGGGCAACGTCATTGGGACTGTTAAACCGCTTTCCTGTATAGCTATCGGCCAATGTCTGTTTACCGCCCGCTCCCGGTTCCAGCGAAAGCACCGAAATACGCCGATCACCATGCTCTGCCGAAATCAGCCGACCTTTTGCGTCCACAGCCAGGCCATTGCTACCGGGTTCTCCACTGTACGGCGCTACCCCTGTATACCCCGACGGTTTCATAAACGGTTTGCTCCCTTCTTTTTCCGACCATTTGTAAACCGTGTTCTGGGGAACATCGGAAAAAAGCAGGTACCCTTCTTCGCGCCCCGAACCTTTGATCCAGACCGGCCCTTCTGACCAGTCAAAACCGCTGGCCACTACTTCCAGCTTAGCCTCCTTTGGCAGCAACGCGTCCAGCCGGGCATCTAGCCGTTCAATGGACCCAATAATGGGATAGGGTGTCTGTGCAATGGCAAAGCAACTGATTGATGTCAGCAGCACCGAAAAAAGACTTTTTCTCATACGGATTCGGTCAAGCGTTAGGGTTCTGGCGGGAAATTACAAATTAAAACCGGTTTACGGTATCCATTTTATGGTATTCAGTCCGCTCATTTGTTCCGCAAACTGAACGTTCGTAAACCGTTATTTTATTTCAAAAACCGCTTTTCCCACCCCGGGCCGCCCGTCGGTTGAAGCACCCTCTGCCAGCACGCGAACGGGTGTCCGGGCGTCGGAAGCAAAGAATGTAACCTGTGCCTTGCCATCGTCGCCCGTTTGAATCATCGGTGCCCAGTGAAGCGTCGGACGGAAATCCGGACGAGTATGTTCGGGTTTAGCTTCGTCGTAGCGCGGGGCATAAAATTCACGTACCGTTCGGAAGCCGGGCAGTATGGTAACCAGGGTACCGGGCGATCTCTCCTGGCTGAAATCGTAGTTGGGTGAGCCGCGCTTGGTGTAAACAGCTATAACTCCTCCGCTGGCCCGGCTGCCAAAAATAGCCGCCGATGCCCCTTTCAGTACGTCAACATAATCGACGTCGAATACCGGAATGGATACAATGCTTTCTTTTGCAACCGGCATACCGTCTAGGATAAACAGCGGTTCAACCGCACCTGAGAAATTGACAGCACCCCGAATTTGGACGGTTGGATTCATGGGGTTACCAGACACGTTGACACCCGGAATCCGACCGCGCAGCAATTCCAGCACGGACATAGCGCCTGAAGCCATGTTTTGATCTATTTTCAGCGTATTACTGGCCTGTCCGTATATTTTCCGCGAGTCTGACGGAGCTTCCCGTTTCTTCCGAACTGTTACTTCCTTCAGCAAAATCTCACGATTCCGGCGAATTTGCCGTTCAATATCCAGGTACTCCTTTGTTCTTTTCAGGTAGTCGGCCAGTTCGTCGCGCTGAAAGACCAGGGGGTTATATGGAATTTTTGTCAGCGTAACGGTTGGCCCGATCAGGTCGGTCAGTTTAATGGTGACGTTCCGATTGCTTTTGCCCGCAACGGCCTGAATCAACACTTTGGTTGAATCCGCGAAGTCCAGCCCATTCACGTAAAACCGTCCGGTTTCATCCGATTCACCGGCAAATACGTCCCGTGAACTATCCGGACGCATCACCATAAACGTCAGGTTAACCACCCCGGGTGTTTTCTGATTCGGCCGCATGACCTGCCCTTCAATGGTGATTCCCTGCTCAACGGGGTATTGGGCCGCAGCGTACGCATCCTGCAACACATCCGGCCAGACAAACCGTCGCCATCCCTGCGTCATCATCAGCACATCCAAATCCGTGAGTCGCTCTTTGTTCGACGGTTCGAAATAATAACCGGGCTGTTCAATCATTCCAGTCAAATCAGACCGAAGCAAGAGATAGGATATTAAATCGGCAGCATACGGTTCTTTCTCCAGTACCTGCGTCGCATCGGTGGCAGCCAGCGAGAGGTTGGCCCGCACCGGCTTTCCGGTGGCATCCCGCACCAACACCTCCAACTGAATTTTTTCGCGGGGAGTAAACGCAGGTTTAGACGGTTTTATCGT
The DNA here is from genome assembly GCF_054780515.1 of Larkinella harenae. Taxonomy (NCBI): domain Bacteria; kingdom Pseudomonadati; phylum Bacteroidota; class Cytophagia; order Cytophagales; family Spirosomataceae; genus Larkinella; species Larkinella harenae. Next base: position 131,149 of record NZ_BAAGWE010000002.1, read on the forward strand.
AACCGTGAGTCGATCATCTTTTTCCACAAAAACCAGTCGTTCACAAACGGGCCGATTGGATTCATCAAACAGCGTAATCTGCGAAATACCATCCAAGAACAACGTTCGGGGAATTTGCAGCATCACCGCCTTTTTACCAACCTCGCCCTGGGCTACTTGGATAACTTTCCCCCGCGACTGCGCAATTAGGGTAAATTTACCCTGCGCGCTGGCCGGTTTATTGTTCTTGACAAATACGCGCACGTTATCGCGGTTGGTCGTATTGTCTACCAAAAGCACATAGCCCTCTGGCCGAGCGTCTGGCAGCTTATAGGAATGGGTCCTTCCATCCGCCAGTTTGACAAAAGCCGTGTAGCGTTGCCCTGATTCCGGTTTGAGCGAAAAATACCCCATGCCTAGGTGCTTGTCCGAAAAAGCCGTCACGGTATCACCCGACGAACTTAGCACAAACCCTTCTGCGTTCAACCCTTTCCCCGCCGGACTAACTATTTTGAACGCAACGCGTCCTTCCAATCCAGTGATCAGTTGTCCTCCTTCCGGAAAAAACTGGCCATCGGGCTGGGCCGCCGTCGTTGGATTCGAAACGAGTTCAGCTGGTTGAGTATCCGTCCGCAACAAGGTCAGCGGTTTGGTAAAAAAATAGTCTTCCGGAAAATTTCGCATCCAATTGGTGTAAGCCCGCAGCAGATAAGGACCAGCTGCCAGTGAATCACCCAGGGTAATATCCCCTACAGCATAGCCGTTTTCGGCCCGTAGCATCCGGTGTACCATTACTTTCTGGCTCTCCAGGCTTATCAGATCTACATACAGCACTTTGCTCACGGAATCGGCCAGATGCGCTGGGCCATCGAATAGATAGCCCTTCAGCCAGATCGTTTCGCCCACGGTATAATACGGACGGTCGGTCTGGACATACACTTTTTCTTTTGGGAAAGCGGTACTAAATGCGTTCAGCCGTTCTGCTAAACGGCCCGGAAAATCGTTATCAATAAATCCGAAGGCCAAGACTATGGAAACAGCCAGGAACAAGCCAACTCGCTGAAATAAAGTATTTAGTCGATTCATTGAGTAGTTTTTCAAAAAAAACATGGCAAAAAACAAACACTCCCCTATAAATTAGCAAACTTATTTGGTAACAAAACCCGAAATGACCAGACCCATTCCCAAAACTGCACTTATCGTTGGCGCAACCGGACTCGTTGGTTCTGCACTAACTCACCGCCTGGTAGAATCAACCGCCTACGAAAAAGTAAAAGTACTGGTTCGGCAGTCCTTGGGCTGGCAACACCCTCGCTTACAAGAGATTCAATACGACTTTGATCATCCCAATAGCTTACTGGTTCAGGCCGACGATGTATTCTGCTGCCTCGGCACCACGATGAAAAAAGCCGGTTCCCGGGAAGCATTCCAGAAAGTCGACTACCAGTATCCCTTAGACGTAGCCAAGCGGGCTTTGGTCAACGGAGCCCGGCAATTTTTATTGGTTTCATCGATGGGGGCCAACCCCGACTCATCTTTTTTTTATAATCGTGTCAAGGGCGAGCTTGAACGCGACATTACGGCTTTACAATATCCGGCTTTTTTAGTTTTTCGCCCCTCTCTGTTGCTCGGCGACCGAAAAGAATTTCGCTGGGGAGAACGCATTGGTGAGGGCCTGATCAAAGTCTTCAATCCTCTGATTCCCGCCAAATACAAAGGTATTCGGGCCGAAAGCGTGGCCAACGCCATGTGTAAGAAAGCGCAGGCAGAGCTAAGCGGAAAGCACATTTTTGAGTCGGATCAATTGCAGCAATTCTAACCCATGACGTACTCACCTTCCTTGCTTCGCTACGGCCATAATGAGCCGTTGCCCGAACCCCGTATTCTCCGTGCCGGGCCGTTGACTATGCTGTATGACAACGGTTTTCTCCGCTATATCCGTTTGGGTGACCACGAAGTTTTACGGCTCATTTATCACGCGGTCCGCGATCACAACTGGGCTACGGCAACACACCGTATCGAAAATGAGGTTGTTGAACTAGGCGACAACTCGTTTCGGATTAACTATACCTGTTTTTGCCAGTATGAGACGGCTGCTCTGCGCTGGCAGTGCGAAATTACCGGCGACCCGGACGGAACCATTCAGTTTACGATTGATGGAGAAGCCCTGAGCGAGTTCCAGCGAAACCGGGCCGGATTCTGTGTGCTCCACCCCATTCCGGAATGCGCCGGGCAAGTTTGTACCCTAACCCACCCCGATGGGAGCCAGTCGGCGGCTCTTTTTCCGGAAACCATCAGCCCTCACCAGCCTTTTTTGAATATCCGGGAAATGCAATGGCCGACGGTGAACGGTGGGGCTGCGGTTCTGTGGTTTGTGGGGGATATTTTTGAAACGGAAGATCAACGCAACTGGACGGACGCATCGTATAAAACATACTCCACACCCTTATCAAAACCGTTTCCGGTGATGCTCAGACCCGGCGATACCATTCAGCAATCCGTCGAATTGCGGCTGGTTTCACCAGATGTCAGCCTGCCCAGTTCGCCATTGCACTCCACCGAAACTATACTTTCGGTGGATACAACCGCTCTGCCGTTACCCGCAATTGGCACCAGCTCCAACCACAAACCGCTAACTGCCCTGCTGGTTGAGCGTCTGAAGAAAGTCAACTTCCAGCACCTGCGGGCCGAAGTAAATTTTCAAAAACCGTCCTGGCCTGAAACCTTTCAAAAGGCGGTTGAAGATGCTAACCTGCTTGGTGTCAAGCTGGAACTGGTTCTTGTTTTCAACCAGCTTCCTAATTATGAATTGTATACGTTTCTGAAAGAACCCGTCGACTCCGCTCTTATCTCGTCGGTTTTGCTAGTCAGTAATTTCGCTAAAACAACGCCGGTCTCGTTGGTCGACCAGGTGGTTTCACCAATCCGGCAGGCCTTCCCGGCGGCCACGATTGGTGTGGGAACAAATGCTTTTTTCGTAAACCTGAATCGTGAAACGCCCCCCATTGACGGCGTCGATTTTATGGCTTATGCCATCAGTCCACAAGCCCACGCGGTGGATAACCTGACGCTCATGGAGAATACGACGGCGCAACGGGACACCGTTCGGGATGCCCGCCGTTGGATTCCGGAAGTCCACGTATCGCCGGTCACCCTGCGTCCCCGCTTCAACCCCGACGCCAAAGGCGATGATCCTGACCAGATGCCGTTTTCTACCGACCCCCGGCAAATGTCCTTATCTGGAGCGGCCTGGACACTGGCCAGCTTAAAAAATCTAATTCAGGCCCAAGCCCGGTCGGTAACTTATTATGAAACCGTTGGCGAGCAAGGTATTTTGCAGGGTGATATACCGTCGGCATATCCCGACCAGTTTCGGGCAGAAGCAGGCACGGTTTTTCCGCTCTACTGGATTTTTGAGGCAGTAAACCGCTTTCAGGGCGGACATGTGGTCCCAACCAGCAGTAGCCAGCCTTTCAAAACGGACGGACTGCTACTGAGCAAAGGAAACGTAAAAATGCTGATTCTGGTAAATCTGACCAATAACGTACAACCCCTTTCGATTCCGGTTGACCACCCGGTTACGGCCCGTGTTTTAGACGAAACCACGTTTAGTCAGGCCTGCTTTTCGCCCGATGCTTTTTGGGAATCTGCTGCGCAACCTTTAACGCCTAACGACGTTGGCAGCCTGCAGTTGGAATTAATGCCTTTTGCTACTGTTTTCGCAGAATGGCAAGAAAATGTTGAGTAGCAAACCGTTCTAGGCTCCCTAAACCTGATAGGTTTCTGAACCCATCAGGTTTGTCTTTCTCTACGCTTGTTTGAAGATTTTAAAACGCGTTGACAATTTCCTCCAGTGAAACGCCCAGCCACTGCCGGGCAATTTTATTGAGCTGCGTTTCATCGCCCTGAATATGCAAGGTTGTATGCGTATGGGTCAGGCGCCCACCGGGTTGCAGCGCTGCTGCGGGCGACGAGCTTTCCAGTTCGTAAAATTTCCCCATTTGTGGTTGTCCGGGTTTCATCGGGCCATCGTTATACGCGTTGGCAACATCTCCTGCATAAGGCTCTTTCTGAATTTCCCAGGCTGAATTGACATAATCCCGGTCGGCCGGATTGAAGGTAAATGTCACCAAAGTCAACGTTTGGGCGCTAGGATCGTAGCTTCCCAGCCGGTTTTTAGTGCGCGTGGGCGGCACGCCAATCTTGCCCCGTTCGTTGGCATCCGCCCGGAAAAACGCCACGGTCTCTTTTTGTACCAAACGCGAAGCGGGTACTTTTCCAAAATAACTATCGTTGATCGCGGGGCCAGTCCCGGCTTGAAACGGGATAATGATGGTGGCTTCCGGCGAAGCATTGAACATTCCTAGTATCCAGATTGAGAGTAGCCCTTTTTGTTTCATCCATGGCTCTTTGCCTTTGTTAACCAGCGTATTAACAGATTCAACACCCACAATTTTCAGCGAATCCTTCGCCGGAATACCAATTTTGCCCAGCGCCTGCTGGATCTGTTCCGGACGTAGTAGGTGAATATCCCGTTCAACGCCAACGCTGAATCTCGTTCCGGAATAATTAACTAACTGAAAATCTTTCGTAAACCGGGCCGAACGCTCATCCTTCGAAGCCAACGTGAACGGTTCTGAATCGATAGCCGCAGGCGTCTGCCAGTTATCGCCGTTGAACTCCGCTCCTGGTTTGAAATATATGGCAAACTGGCCTCCCTCCGGCCCCAGCCAGAAGCGATCTTCTCCGCCAAAGGCATTCATATGCGGTTGCAGCTTTCCGGATTCGATTAGTTCGCGGTTGATCCAGCCGTAGCTGGTCTGGCCATCGGCGGTACTGGTCATGATGCGGCCCTGGTAGGCCGGGCAAATTAAAACCTGGGCATTTCCATCTTTTAACGTTACTAGATCGGGGTGGTATTTCCGGAGAAAATCGGCGTCGGAGGTAAACATGTTGAGCTGAATGGAATCGGTTGGGGTAGTTTTATGGTTGGTTGAAGAATTGGACTGGCAGGCAACCGCGCCCGCTAACAGGGGCAAGATTGCCCAGTTCGTTATTTTTTTCATCATTGGGTTTAGGATTCGTCAGAATTTCCCGAAATTTAACCACATATTAGCCACTTCCCGAAAACCGTACGTAATCTTTCTCTGATCATGAATGCCACCGCTCACATTCGCCCGGCCGATTTCCAGGATGTTGCCACTCTTTATCGGTTTATTTGCGAACTCGAAGAGTGTCAACTCAACGCCGTAGCCTTCCGAGCTGTCTTTCAGCGTAATCTTACTGATCGTCGGGTACACTACCTGGTGGCGGAGATAGATGATAAAGTCGTTGGCTTTATTAGCTGCCACGTTCAATATTTACTCCATCATACCGGCAAAGTTGGGGAAATTCAGGAGCTCTATGTAGTACCAGAATACCGAAATCAACAGATTGGTCGGCAACTGGTCACCGCCCTGGAGCAATTAGCCGAACTCCACGGTTTTGTCAACCTGGAGGTTGCGGCCAATCAGAAGCGCACCCATACACACCAGTTTTACCAAAAGCTGACGTTTCACCCCTCCCATTTCAAGTTTGTCAAGGAGCTTCAGTAAATCGTTAGTCGCGCTTTGAGAAGTAATCATTCACATCTTTGTAGCCTTCTTTCACGGTTTTTATCCGAGTCGAGACGCCGTATTGACTGAAGATTTCGCCGAATTCGCGGGCGGCTTTTTGTCCGGCTGCGTCATTGTCGAAGTAAAAGCATACTTCAAACCGTCGAAATAGCTTCATCCACTCCTTTTTTAGCATTGTCGCACTGCCCAGGCTTACAGCGGGCATTCCCTGTTGCATAAGCGTCATGCAATCGAAAGCACCTTCGGTTACGTATAGGGTCTGCCCCGTTTTAAGCACATCCAGCACGTCGGCATTGAACAACTCAACGGGTACTCCGCTCAGAAATTGGTACCGGGAAACGGTATCCGTTGGGCTTCCAATCACCCGCCCCTGAAGAAATAGAATGCGGTTTTTTCGGTAGTAAGGAATAATAATAGGATGGCGGTAGAAAATCAGGTTTCCTTTTTCGTTGAACAAACCGCTCTCCTGCAAGTCCAGCAAACCGTAGGTGTTTCTCAAATGCGATTGTACGGCCTGGTAATCGACAACGGTGAAAATGCGAAATTTCCTCAGGGTCGAATCCGAAAAACCGCGTCCGGCCAGATACTGCTCAGCCTCCTTTTTGATAGCACCAACAGACTGTAAGGAGCAAATCCGCTGGAAATCTTCGTAGATATCGCTGTGAACTGGTTTATACTCGTATGTTTTGGTATCGGTCGGCAGGGCCGTTTTTTCCACCGGAACACCGCTTGCTGCCTGTATCTTATTGAGATGGCCCCGCTTGTACAACTCTGGTTTATAATCGGGCAAATAATTAAAGGCGAGTTCATGCATGGCTGCCGTGTAATCCAAGCCAGCAACACCAGCGTAGAAATGAATGACATCCCCGTGTTTGCCACACCCAAAACAGTGGTAGGAGTTGTTTTGCGGATACACCACCAGCGAAGGTGTTTTCTCGAAATGAAACGGACAAACAAGTTTGCGGTTTTCACGCAGTTCATACCCAAGGTCCGTTACAACCCGGATAATGTCAATTGCCCGGGTTTGAGCAAGTAAATCCATGGAGTGACGGTTTTACGGCATGTTAACAAAAAACCGGGTATCTGTACGCAGATACCCGGTTTTTTGAGTAAAGATGATAGCCCAGCGTAGATGAGATTACTTTAAGTCGTTTTCTCTTGGCTGACTTCTGCTATGTGATGCTTAGTTCTGGAAGTTCAACCGCAAGTCGGCCAGTTGGCTGCGAATGGAAGCATCGATTTGCTGATCACCAATCCGGAGGATGTAGCCCCCAATCAGCTTCGGATCAATTTTCTCTTCCAGCTCGATCTGCTTGCCGGTTGCTTTCGCAACGAGTTGGGTAAACTCCTGCTGTAGCTCAGCTGTCAACGGTACCGTTGTGGTGACCTGTACCTTCAGGATTCCTTTCAGTTCGTTATACTGCCGAATAAATTCGTCGGCGATAACGTCCATGATCCCTTCCCGGTTTTTCTTCGTGATGATGTTGAAAATCGAGAAAGACAGAGGATCAACCCGTTTTTCGAAAACCGCCCGTAAAACGGCCAGTTTCTTTTCGTGCCGTAAAATCGGGCTTTTCAGCGCCAGCATGAGGTCACGGTTTTGGGTGACCACCTGCCGGAAGAAGCTCATATCATTGTACACTTCCTCGACCTTATTCTTCTCTTGAGCCAGGTCAATCAGTGATTTTGCGTATCGGAATGCAACTGTAGATTCTGCCATCTTAACAATTAAGAGCTAAGAGTTAAAAGTTAAAAGTTGGCTAACGCACGTTATTCTTAACTTTTAATTCTTACTTTTTAACTCAATTCAACCGGGCTTCTGACACCAGACTTTTTACCAGTTCTTCCTGCGATGTTTTATCGCTGAGCTCTTTCCGGAGCACTTTTTCAGCAATGTTCAGCGACAGATCAATCACTTCGCGTTTCACTTCTGCCACCATTGCCTGCCGCTCTGACTGCAATTCTTCACGGGCTTTTTCGATGATTCGCTTGCCTTCTTCGGTTGCTTTATCGCGCGCTTCGGCAACAACGCGGTCGGCGGTATCCTTGGCATTGCGCAGGATAGCATCCCGTTCAGCCCGGGCTTCGGCCAGCAGCTTCTGGTTGTCAGCTTGCAGCTTCGCCATTTCGATCCGGGTTTTTTCGGCCATATCCAACGCTTTCTGGATATCGTCTTCCCGCTCTTTCAGGCTTTCCGTAATCGGTTTCCAGGCAAATTTGGACAGGATGAAATACAGCAGCCCGAAAACGACCACCATCCAGAATAATAACCCAACATCAGGAATCAGCAGATCCATGGAAGTATGAAATTAGGATATAGTAAAGTATGAATAACTTCAGGTTTGTGAGAATTAGCCCGTCGGCTGACTAATTCATACCAACGGGCTTTTTCCAGTTTTGGTGAGCCGTAAGCCGGTGCCTAATGCAACCAGCGACTCGGATTCTGATGCCAGGGATTAGCCCAGGGAGATCAGCAGACAGATAACGGCTGCGAACAGAGCCACAGCCTCGATCAGAGCCGCGATAATCAACATCGCAGTTTGAATCCGACCGGCAGCTTCCGGCTGACGAGCGATACCTTCCATCGCTGAACCACCGATACGGCCGATACCCAGACCTGCACCGATAGCCGCCAGACCAGCGCCGATAGCGGCACCCATAACTGCGAAGCTACCCGTAGCTTCCAAAAGAATAGAGAGCAACATTGCTAACATGCTCGAAATAGAAATTTATGGTTAAACAAAAAATGCAAACTAAAAAAAGGTATTCGGTTTACGGTTTTCAGTATCTGGACCGGATTGGTTCGCTAGAATTACTACTATAAACCGAATATCATAAACCGACAACTCAATGTCCGTGATCGGCCTCGTGGTGATCTTCGATCGCACTGCCAATGTACATGGACGAAAGCAGCGTAAAGATGAAGGCCTGAAGAAACGCAACCAACAATTCGATCAGGTTCATGAACAGCGAGAACAGCACGATCAGTGGACTCACTCCCCAACCCATTCCCTTCCCGCCCAGATCATTGGCGATAAAAATCAATCCCAACAAGCTCAGGATAATGATGTGACCAGCGGTGATATTGGCAAATAACCGGACCATCAACGAGAACGGTTTCATGAATACACCGACAATCTCGACCGGAATCATGATAGGCAGCAGCGCTACCGGAACCCCCGTTGGTTTGAAAAGGTGCGCCCAGTAATGCTTGTTACCACTCAGGTTAACAATCAGGAAGGTAATCACCGCCAACGTCATTGTGATGGCAATGTTCCCCGTCAGGTTGGCTCCACCTGGCAACAGACCAAGCAGGTTATTGAACAGAATAAAGAAAAACAGCGTCAGCAGGAAAGGCAGATACCGTTCGTATTTCGGGCCAATGTTCGGTTTGGCGATCTCATCACGCACAAACAGGATAACCGGTTCCAGGAACGACTGCAGCCCTTTCGGCGCTTTCCCTTTGTTTTTCTGGTAACCACCGCTCACGGATGAAAAAACCCAAAGTAGCAGCACTGCACTCAGCAGCAGCGAGGCCACGTTTTTCGTAATCGAAAAGTCGTAAACTTTAATTGATTTATCAGCCTCACCGTTTGCTCCGGCCCGGTAGATTTTATTATGTTCTTTAACGTACCCGTTGTAGTGTGATTCGTGGGCAAAATGCGAGGATGAGAATACATCCAGACCTTTATCCTGCGTATACAGAATGACCGGCAGAGGGATGGTCAGGCCGTGGGCAAATTCCCAGCCGTGATCATCTTTAATGTGGTGCATGATCATATCACCCACATTGAACTTTTTCTCACCTTCGGCGGCACCGTGGTCGTGATGATCTTCGTGTTGAGCGTTGACCGCAACCAACGTGCTCATTAACAGGGCAATACTAAAAAAAGCTTTACGAATCAGGAGACGAAACATATGAAGTAAATGGTATGTATCACAAACCGCGTCGCAAGTTACGACTCAAAATGTAGATTTCAAAGGTTGTATAAAATATATATAATGCAAGAAAGTCCAGAATGAATAGTTTTACGTTGTCGACTCCGCGCCACAAAAAGACGCCAACAAATACCAGCGCCAGAATCAGCCGGGCCACGATGGTCGCCATGTAAAATGGCACGAATTTCTCGCGATTATTCTGAAAACCAAGATCCATTAACCGGTGAATCAAAAAGGAGATGCTCAGAAAAAAAATCAGCATGAACTTCCAGTACGGATGCAACCAGCTGACGGCTCCGTAGAATTCGGCTATAAATAATACAATTGCAAGCAGGGCGGTGAACCCAAGACTAGGAAGCATATCAGGGTTGTTTGGGTAAACTACGAATAAATAGGTACAACGATGACCCGATGGCGAACAGCGACAGCACCAGCGTCCAGATGGGTTTTTGGTTGCCCTGCCACTCATCCAGTTTGATTCCACCCCACACGCCCAGCCCGATAGTTGCCAGCATCTGGAACCCGATGGAAGAGTACTGAACGAACGAATTTGTCCGGCGTGTCACCTTTTGCAACGGTTTTTCCGGGTCGTCAGGGTTGGTTTTATCGGTTTCCATGCGATCAGTCTTCTGGGTTAATGTCAGTAATTTCGTATTTTTGTTTAAGTGGCACGTTTTTCGATACGGTTTTTACGCAGACAACGTTACTATTACGGTTAATGCCACGAAGGTAGAAAGCCTTCCACCGGTTACCAAGAATCTTACAATTTTCCATGCAAGGCGGGTTTCATAACCGATATTTTTTCCCTCTTCCTGTTGCGAACGGTGTGCAGTTTTGCCTGTTATGGGCCATTCTGGTCATTGGTGTGAGTGGTTGTTCGCAATACAGTACGAAAAAACTACCCGTCGCCTATCATAACCTCAACGCTCGCTACAATGCCTACGTCATCGCCCGCGACCGCCTTCGGGAAGTTGAGCGGTATCGGCTGAAAACGTTTCAGGAAAATTATAACCATCCGCTGCCCATTCTGTTGCCGCTTGACTCCACCAAACTAGAACCTGTCAAAGCTCAACTGGACGATGCTATCAAGAAAGCCTCGCTGGTAGCAGAACGCCATCAGAATAGCAAATGGCTGGATAATAGCTATATTCTGCTTGGTACGGCCCGCTTATACCGCCAGGATTACGGCAACGCTATGGAGGTATTTAAGTACGTTAATACGAAAGGCGAAGGCGAAAACGAACGGCATGAAGCCCTCATCGGTCTCATGCGCACGTACATTGAAGTAGGCGATTACGCAAACGGTCTGAGCGTGGCTGAATTCCTGCGCGCCCAGCCGCTGAATAAAACCAATACCCGGGATTATTACTTAACCAAAGCCTATCTGCACCAGAAAAGACAGGAGTACGCTGTAGCGGCTGCCCTGCTGGATGCCACCTTTCCTTTCCTCAAAAAAGGTGAAACAACTGCCCGGTTGCATTTAATTGCCGGTCAGCTGTATGATCTGATCGGGAAACCGGAGCAGGCTCTGGCCCACTTCAGCCAGGTGCAGCGAAACCGACCGAACTATGAGCAGTCTTTCTACGCAACGATTTATTCCATTCAGGGTGGGCGAACCAGCAACGATCGGTTTGGCCGGATGCTGAACGACCGGAAAAACAACGACCTGAGGGATAAAATTTACTACACGATGGGATTGCTGGAAGCCCGCAATAACCGGTATCCAAAAGCCATCGAGTACTGGAAAAAATCCATCAAAGAAACCACGACGAATACCTCCCAAATTCCGTATACCTATATGGAAATGGGAAAATTGTATTTCGACAAGATTCATGATTTTCCGACGGCCAAAGCCTATTACGATAGCGCGCTGGCTTTGTTACCACAACAGTCGGCCGATTATAAGGCGCTGACCGATCGGAAAGCCGTTCTGGATGAGTTTGTGGAAAACCAACAAACGATCGTCAAGGAAGACAGCCTGCAAAAACTGGCAAAACTCAATCCGGCTGCCCTCGACCAACAACTCGACGACGCGATTAATCGCAAACTCAGGGAGGAGCAGGAATTACTGGTGAAGGCACAGGCCATTGCCGCCGAAGCCGCCAAGCGACCGGCCACTTCTTCGGATATTCCGGCCGATCAGCGCTGGGTATTGTACAACCCGATTTCCATCACTCAGGGCCGGGCCGAGTTTACGCAGAAGTGGGGAAACCGTCAGTTGGAGGACAACTGGCGCCGAAGTCAGAAGGAATCGACCGCACAAACCAGCCTGGTTGAACCTGCTCCCGGAACCGGTCCGTCTACGATTGGCAGCGGACCCGACAACGCGCCCGCTTCACCGACTACGCTGACGGCTTCGGAACGAAAGACCCGGAAAGATGCGCTTTATGCCACCATTCCGCTTACGCCGGAAGCGTTGGCGCAATCCAACCAACGACTGGAAACGGCCTATTACCGCGTGGGGAAGCTCTATAAATTTCAATTTGATCAACCGGCTAAGGCCATTCCGACTTTCGAAACGTTGCTCAACCGTTATCCCAACACTGCGTACAAGCCAGAAGTTTACTACCTGCTGATGTTTTCAAACGATCAGTTGAATCAAACGTCCAGCTGGAAAGAAAAATTGCTGGCTGAATTTCCAACCTCGTCTTACGCTCGCCAGGTCGGGAAAACCGGTACGAACACCGCCCACACAGCCACCGGAGAGACCGAAGCGCAGCGCATTTACACCCAAATTTACGAACTGTATAAAGCCAACAACCTGAGCGAAGCCCTGAGCCGGGCCGAGGCCGCGATGAGTGCACTAAGCGGTAGCCTAATTGAAGACAAGCTGGCCGTATTACGGGTCATGCTGATTGGCAAAGTCCGGGGCATTGATCCCTACCGCCAGGCATTGATCGAATTTATTCGCGATTATCCTTCCAGTTCCTTACTTCCGAAGGTCCGGGAGATGCAGGTTGCAGCCGAACAACCCACCGCCAAACGGAAGTAGCGTTTTAGGCGAAATTGTGTACTTTTGACAAAACGCAGAAGCGTAATTAGTATCAAGTTTAATCCCCGACTCGCGTATGTTTGAGTTCCAACCGGGTTTGTATCGACGCCTGATTGCAAGACTCTGGAAATTTTCTCTGGCTGGTATTTTCCTGCTGATTCTGTATATCGTTGCCGTTAGCTTCAACTTCTTATGGCTATTCGGTGGCATGCCTAGTCTGAAAGCCCTCGAAAATCCACAAAGCTACCTGGCCTCCGAAATTTATACGGAAGACGGGGTGCTGCTTAGCAAATACTATCTCGAAAACCGTACCCCGATTGAAATTTCTCAGGTTTCGCCTAACGTCATTTCAGCCTTGCTGGCCACCGAAGATGCCCGATTTGTGAAGCACTCCGGAATCGACGCCCGCAGTATTTTCCGAGCTATCAGTGGGGTGTTGACCGGGCGGAGCAGCTCGGGCGGGGGCAGTACGCTGACGCAGCAGGTGGCCAAAAACCTCTTTGAAACCCGGACCGAAAAGTTTCGGGGCGTGTTGGGCAGTATTCCGTACGTGCGCGTGCTCATTGACAAAACCAAAGAGTGGATTCTGTCCGTACGGCTTGAGCGCAATTATACCAAACAGGAAATTCTGATGATGTACCTGAACACGGTTTCGTTCGGGAATAACACGTTTGGGATAAAAACTGCTGCCAAAACCTATTTTAATAAAGAACCCTGGCAACTGAATGTAGAAGAAGCGGCTTTGCTGGTGGGAATGCTGCAAAATCCCTCCCGGTTCAATCCGCGGCTGTATGAAGATCGCTCGATGGTACGCCGGAACGTGGTGCTGTCGCAAATGCGGAAATACGGTTTTCTGACCCCCGATCAGTATGCACAGTATAAGCAGAAACCTATCAAACTGGATTTCAACATCGAAAACCAGAATACCGGTCGGGCGGCCTACTTCCGATCGGTCATCAAAGATGACATTCAGAAGTGGCTGGACGAATACAATGAGGCTAATCCGGACAATGAGCTGGACCTCTACACCAGCGGATTGCGCATTTATACGACCATTGATTCCCGGCTCCAGAAAGCCGCTGAAGAAGCGGTTTATGAGCACATGCGCGAGCAGCAGCGTAAGTTTTATGAACACTGGCGAGGACGCAATCCCTGGACTTACAAGGATAAAGCTGGCAAATGGCGCGAACTAGCGGGTTACATTGAGCAGGTTGCCCGGCGTACCCCGCGGTATATTGCGCTGAAAAAAGAGTACGGTGACGACGAAAAAGCCATTTGGACGGAAATGCGCAAACCCGTTAAAATGAAGGTTTTTGTGTATGGAGGCCGCCGGAATGAGAAGGATACCGTAATGAGCCCACTCGATTCGATCAAGTATTACAAACGGTTTTTGAACGTCGGTTTCATGTCGATGGACCCTCGAAACGGCCATGTGAAAGCCTGGGTGGGTGGAATCAATTTTAAGTATTTCAAATTCGATCACGTCAAGCAGGCCAAACGCCAGCCCGGTTCTACCTTCAAACCGTTCGTTTATCTGACGGCGATCGACAAAAATTTCCTGACGCCCTGCGACCGGGTTACCGATCAGCCAATTCGGTTTGAACCCAAAGAAGATAATAATGGCCCTACTCCCTGGGTACCTCATAATTCCAATGGAAAATGGAGCTACCAGCAATTATCCCTCCGGCAAGCGTTGGGCCGTTCCGTCAATTCTGTCAGCGCTTACCTGATTAAACAGGCCAAATCCGCATCCGTAGCCGAATACGCGCACAAACTGGGCATTGAAAGCAAGCTGGCCGAAAATCCGACCCTCTGTCTGGGTACCAGCGACGTTTCTGTTTACGAAATGGTGGCGGCTTACTGTACGTTTGCCAATGCGGGTTACCGCGTAAAACCACTGACGGTTTTGCGCATCGAAGACAAAAATGGTAATCTGCTGACCAGCTTCTTTGCGGAGAACAAACTGGTCATTAATGCCAATACTGCTTACCAGATGCTGTACCTGATGCGCGGAGCAGTAGAAGACCCCGATGGAACGTCGCAACGGCTCCGGACGCAGTACAAACTGCTGGAAGGTGGCAACGAGATTGCGGCTAAAACCGGAACAACGTCCAGCTATTCGGATGGCTGGTTCATGGGTATGACCCAAAATCTGGTTTCGGGCTTATGGGTTGGGGGCGACGACCGGAGTATTCACTTCCGCGATATGGCGTTGGGGCAAGGTGCCCGGGTGGCCATGCCAGCCTGGGGCATGTACATGCAGAAAGTGTACGCCGAACCAACGCTCAAACGCTCTTACCCTAGAGTACCATTCCGGAAACCTGACGGTTTCAATCTGTCGCTGGATTGTGGTGGCTACGCCATTGATTCCAGCCAGCGTTATATTCCGCCCAAGGTGGTCGAGTCGGAAGAGGAGGAAATTCTGAATTAAGAAGGTCGGGAAAAGATTTGAGAAAAAAGCAGTAAGTCCTATTACGCCTGGTATTTGTTACTTTAGTCTTTTACCTCATTCCTATCCCGCACGTCTGTTGAATGAAAATTCTGCTGGCACCCGATAAGTTTAAAGGTTCACTAACCGCCCGTCAGGTTTGTGAAGCCATGACGGAAGGCATTCAGCTGGTTCTCCCA
Organism: Larkinella harenae; assembly: GCF_054780515.1. Taxonomy (NCBI): domain Bacteria; kingdom Pseudomonadati; phylum Bacteroidota; class Cytophagia; order Cytophagales; family Spirosomataceae; genus Larkinella; species Larkinella harenae. The sequence goes on from NZ_BAAGWE010000002.1 coordinate 146,302, forward strand.
GCGGCCGAAATCGTCGCGCTGCCCATGGCCGATGGTGGTGAAGGCACTGCCGAAGTTCTGACGCTGGCTACTGGCGGGCAATGGCTCACGGTTCCGGTTCTTGATCCGCTCGGGCGCTCCGTTGAAGCATCTTACGGGATTTCGGCTGATTCCAAAACAGCCTTCATTGAAATGTCACAAGCTTCTGGCTTACGGTTATTACGCAGCCACGAATACAACCCACTGACAGCAAACACATTCGGGACGGGCCAGCTGCTCCTTGACGCTGTCCGGCGTGGTGTCTCCCACATTGTACTCGGAATTGGTGGCAGCGCGACTAACGACGCCGGAACGGGTATGGCGGCTGCACTGGGCTGGCAATTTCTGGACGAGCAGGGAAACTATCTGCAAGCTTGCGGTGGCAACCTTTCCCAAATTAGCCGGATCATTCCTCCTGCCTCATCGCCTATGCCAACGGTTGACGTGGCTTGCGACGTAACAAATCCGCTGTTTGGACCCAACGGAGCCGCTGTCATTTATGGCCCCCAGAAAGGGGCTTCGGCTGAAGACATTAAACTACTCGATCACGGCTTACAACACCTGGCCAAGTTGATTTTGGACCAGTTTGGGGTTGATCTGGCAACGATTCCGGGAGCGGGGGCCGCAGGAGGTATGGGAGCAGGTGCTCTGTTTTTTCTGAAGGCGACTCTGAAAGAAGGCGTCAAAGTAGTTATGGAGCAAACCCGTTTTGTCGAACAGCTTACTGATGCCGACCTGGTTTTGACCGGCGAAGGGAAAATCGATAATCAGACACTCCAGGGCAAACTAATTCACGGAATAGCCCAGCAGGCACGTATAGCGCAAATTCCCGTTATTGCACTCTGTGGTACGCTGGAGGCCGAACCTGCTGACATCGACACGCTGGGCCTGACGGCCGCCTTTTCAGTCTTGACCCGTCCCCTATCGCTTAACGATGCGCTCGCATTGGCTTATAAAGCGGTCAGCCAGACAACTTTTAATGTTCTTCGAGTGTTAATAGAACGCTAATTGAGTATATAACTCTTTTACCCTGTGGTCATTTTTGGCGGTTAAAAGTTGCAGGCCAAAGAAGGTCATTGCTTACACGCAGTAAACAGATCGACAAATACGAATGGCTGAGTTTGACTATAAAAAAGAATTAGCGAAGGTTCCGCACGAACCGGGCGTTTACCGCTACTTCGACGCTACAGGAGAAGTAATTTACGTGGGCAAGGCGAAGGATTTGAAAAATCGGGTCAGTAGTTATTTCGTCAAATCCAATCAGCACGACCGCAAAACCCAGCGGCTGGTGAGCCAAATTCGTAAGATTGAATTCACCATTGTTCACACGGAATTTGATGCGTTACTACTGGAAAACCAGTTAATCAAACGGTTTCAGCCCCGCTACAACATCCTTCTCCGCGACGACAAAACCTACCCTTTTATCTGTGTGACCAATGAGCATTTTCCGCGCGTTCTGACAACCCGCCGTATCGACCGGAAAATGGGTACATTTTACGGCCCCTACGCGCAACTCAGGCCGATGTATACGCTGCTGGAAATGTTTAGCCAGTTGTTTACTATTCGTACCTGTAACCTTAACCTGTCGCCGGAGAACATTGAAGCGAAGAAGTTTAAGGTCTGCCTGGAATACCACATTGGTAATTGCAAAGGCCCTTGCGAAGGATTGGTGAAGGAAGAAGAGTACCTGAAAGATATTGATCAGGTTCACTCCATTTTGAAAGGAAACGTTGCTCCTGCTCAACACTATTTTAAAGAACGGATGTTGGAATCGGCCCACGACCTGGCCTTTGAACAAGCGCAGCAATATAAGGAGAAGCTGGGTGTCTTACAGAACTTCCAGAGTAAGTCGACGGTTGTAAATCCTAAAATTCTGGACGCCGATGTGTTTACGATTGCTTCTGATGAGTCGGCGGCTTATATCAACTTCATGAAGGTAGTCAACGGGACCATTACGCAAACAAATACCGTCGAGATTAAGAAAAAACTGGACGAAACGGACAATGACCTGTTGACCATGCTGATCGTTGAATTCAGGACCATGTACGGCAGCGAGGCCAAGGAAATTATTACAAATATTCCATTGGACACGGATCTGAAAGCGGAGATCACCGTTCCGCAAATTGGTGATAAGAAGAAGCTGCTCGACATGTCGCTGAAGAACGTGCTCTATTTTAGACGGGAACGAGCCGAACGCGCAGCTGCCGAAGCAACCGGTAATGCCAGTAAGAAAGACCGCGTACTGATTCGACTTAAGCAGGATTTGCAGCTTAAAACGGTACCAAACCGGATCGAATGTTTCGATAACTCAAATATTCAGGGGACCAATCCTGTATCGGCAATGGTTTGTTTTATCGATGGAAAACCGTCGCCCAAAAATTACCGCCATTTTTCGATCAAAACCGTTGTTGGTCCCAATGATTTTGCATCCATGCATGAAGTGGTAACCCGACGTTATACCCGCGTATTGGATGAACAAACCGGTTTGCCTGACCTTATTGTCATTGATGGTGGTAAAGGACAGTTAAGTGCAGCCTGCGAAGCCTTGAAAGAATTAAATTTATACGGTCAGGTTCCTATTATTGGCATTGCCAAACGATTAGAGGAAATCTATTTTCCGGAAGACAGCCTGCCCTTGTACATTGATAAAAAGTCGGAATCGCTGAAACTGATTCAACGCATTCGCGATGAAGCTCACCGGTTTGCGATCACCTATCACCGCGACAAGCGCAGCCGAAACAGTTTGATAAGCGAACTGGAAAACATTGAGGGAATCGGCAAAAAAACGGCGGCTAAGCTATTGAAAGTCTTCAAAGGAGTGAAAAAAATCCGGGAAGCTCCTACGGATGATATTGCCGTTGTTGTGGGCAATGACAAGGCCCAAAAAATCAAGGAATATTTTGCTGCAATTAGCCAGTAGTAAACTAAAAAAGGGAAGCAGTCTGCTTCCCTTTTTTAGTTATGATTTGCTCAGGATCACCGGATTAGTACTCCCACAAACCGTGTTCCTGCTCCATCAACTGCTGTTCGATTTGGTAAGATTTCATCAATCCCTCACGCTCACTGCCGTATTGACCGATCAGATCGCGATCTTTCGGGTTTGATACCTTGTAAATCCGTCCCCAAAACAAACGCAGATCGAACGCATCGGCCAGGTTTTTATGCTGGGCCTGGTTTTGTGAGTTATACCAGATGAATTTCTTCGGGTCGCTCCGGAACAGTTTATCCAGGTCTTTGTATTTAAAATACGCCACGGGTTGCTCCAATCCATCCGGGGTTTTATCCGCCGGAATCACAATTCCAATGGTTTGGATGTCATAATACAAACGTGAACGCTTCCGGTCAAACACCCAATCTTCTTTGATGTCCAAAACGCTGTACTCATCAGCCAGCCGCTCATTATCTGAGAAAGGAGAAGGCGCAGCTTTCGCCATCGCAGTTGTATCTACTTTAGGCGGTTCTGGCACAACTGGAGCGGGTTTTGCTCCTTTTTTTCCTTTCGTGTTCTTCGCGGTCGTTTTTTTCTTTGGAGCGGGTGTTCCCCAGCCGTCATCAGCAGGTTGCGCTTTAGCCGCTTTCGAGGGAGTTCCCCAGCCATCATCCGCCGGCTTGGCAGCCGTTTTTTTATCCTTCGGTGCAGCAGAGCCCCAGCCGTCGTCGGTTTTTGTTTCTTCACCGAAGCCAGCCGCTTTTTCTTCGGCCGTCAATGCCACGGTTTGATTCGGTACAACCAATTTTTCAGCAAATTTTTCAACCTGCATCGGTGTATTTACCGAGTCGTTGGGATAGGCCACCAGGACGCCCGCTTTCACGGCATCAATCAGATACTTTGTAATCTGATTGTTTTTGGAAAACATGGCTTGATTTTGCTTTTCGTTCAAATCAACGCGACGCCATAATGTCTTTTTCATCATGATGTCGTTTTCGTTGATTTCCCGCACTGATAAGGGATTGGTTTTGGTGTTATCCCTTTCCTGCGCTTGTGCCACCCCTCCTGCCATTACTGCCAATACCGCAGCTACTGCTACACTTCCCGCCTGTTTCATGACCTTGTGCTTTTTGCTTGTATTCTTCACAATAACGAATTGATTGTGAGTATCGTACCTTTTAGTACAAATTAATTGTATAATACTTTTGCGTCACTGGCACATCACTTACTTCACCCCGGAAGTTACGCCGTTCTACGCCTTCCACTTCAATGCTGTACCGCATTCCAGGTTGAGCTTCAGAGGCCAGAGAACCAACCGATCCTCCGTTTGGTCCCAGCGTCACTGGCGGACCAACCGGGCGGCTTCCCTGTGCCAGACGAACCGTAAATCCTTTTACCCGGAAGTTGGCATCATCCGGCATGAAGTTTTTAAAGCTCTCGTCGGGGATAGCCCGTACCTGAATGGAGCGTACTGCCGATACCGCCATACCGCGTCGGTCATCCACCTCTGCACCACCCGCAAATACTTTGAGTGTGGGGCGCGGCACCGTATTTACCTTGAACTGGTTCGTTCCCAGCAAGTTACCGCCATTGTTAACGTTCAGGCTAACCTGTCTCGAATTAGGGATGATTGTAATTTTTCCACGCTCATTACTAGTCAAAACCGCGGCTCCGTTGGCTGTAAACGTTGGGTTCCACAGAGCGCCTAATTGCGGACTCTGGATACTCAGCTTGTTGGCACAGCCCAAGTAGAGCGGAGGCAGGGTAGCGGTTTCAATCTCATAAGATGGTTTGGCTACAAAGTACTCCTGATTGAAGTTAACCGTTTTCATCCCATCGGGAGCCTGGTAGCTAATTGATCCCGTCAAAGCACGTTTCGCCAAACCATTCTGGTCGTACGTACCGCCCTGAGCCGTAAACTCAATTTGACCAACCCCATTCTCAACCCGAACAGCGCCACCATTCAGGCTCATCCGGGGGGTGATCCCCGAAGACGAAGCTGCCAGGAACATTTGTCCTTTGAATTTGGTACCGGCTACGACAACTTTCGATTCCATGCTGACCATGGCCAGAATTTTATCGAATTTGATGTCCTGCGCTCCTACTTTGGTAGCCAGAAAATCCAGTACCTCTCCTTCCATCCGGCGGATATCAGACTGACGCTGGCTTAGCACTGCCAACGCGGCCGGAACCGGCGTCTGTTCAAAGTTCAGTTCGGCAAAATCCTTATTGCGCTGCTCTTTGGAGCGGCTGGCAATCGGATCATCCTTGGCATCAACTGCCAGCGGAATGAACCGCGCATTGGGGTTGTACTTTTGAAGCTGTTGGGTATATTGGTTCAGTTTGGTTTGCAACTCATATGCTTTACCATTCTTATTGTTCCCCACCATAATAGCGCCAACCTTCGTCTCTTCATTTGGCGTTTTGATGTTTCCTTCTTCATCAAGGCCACCGCCCGCTTCATTAATGATTTGCTCCTTCAACGCACTCAGCTCATTGTTGATTTTTGAGGTAAGCTCGCGAACTTCCTGCGCCTGTTTTACAATTGCTAAATCAGTAGCCCGGTTACCCGACTTTTCAACGGTGGCTTTGATATTATCTAAAGTAGACTGATTAATTCGATCGGCTGAACCTGTTGATGTTTCAAGGCTTCGGTTCAGCAGAATAAATTTTTCCAGTAACGCCGAGCTAACCTGTAAGGCCAGCATAGCGGTCAATACCAGATACATCATCCCGATCATCTTCTGCCGGGGTGTTTCTTTTCCTCCTGCCATTTGTGTATGGTAGTGTAGCTATAAAGTAGAGTTAGAGTTTATTTTGCGCCATTACCCCGCATTGCCGTCAACATACTGCCATAAACGTTGTTCAACGACGACAGGTTGTTGGTCAATTTCGACAACTCATTTTTGAATTGCTGTGTATCGCGGCTGGCTTCTGACATATTTTCCATAGCACTCGTTAAGTTGCTATAGAAAGCATTCATGGCTTTCAGGTGCTTGTTGGTATCCTGCAACTCCAGTTCGTAAACGGCATTCAAAGCACCCATGCTCTGCGTAATTTTCTGGAATTGTGTGCGGTATTCTTTTGCATCCTGCGTAGCATCGGCCATCGCATTCATGGATGTGACGGCCACACCGTACGATTTGTTCATTTCATTAATAGAACTGGATGCCTGACGGACGTTCTGCGCATATTCGCTCGTGGCAATGGTAGCGTCGGATACATCCCGCATTTTACCAACGGTGTCAGTGAAGCTCCGCAGACCCGTGCCGAGTTTTTCAAAAACATCCGGCGTTACTTTCGCGTCGGCCAGCATTTTATCCATGTTAGCCGTCAAGCCATTGCTTTGTAAAACGGGGCCACGCTTCGGCAGCTCACCTTTGTAGTCATCTGCCAGCTCCGGATATACCCGCGACCAATCCGGTTCGGTTTGGGTTGGCTGGAAGAATGTTTGTAATGCAAAAAGAGCAAAGATGGCAGCCTCAACCGATAAACCAATTGTCAGCATCGGGCCACCCCAATCATAATGTTGGATTTTACCCAGAGCTCCGAGGACTACAACAGCCGCTCCGGCACTATATATCGTCGGAAGAATCTTGTCGAAAAAAACACTGGAACCGTTACTTTTAGCCATGATATTAGAAAAGGGATAATTAGTCTTTATAGTATACTTAAGAGTTTACAACTTGAGCAGGTTGGATAAATCCAATCAGTTTAACGGCGGCCTCCGCGAGACGAGGTTCTTCCCTGAAGATTGTCCATCACACACCGGAATCCAATGTAAGAACGTTTGTTATTCTCATCTTCGTAATACCGGGTTCCCGTCTCCAGGTAATAAGCAATATCCTTCCAGGAACCACCCCGAACTACTTTCCGTGGCTCATCAGCATTCTGATTATCGGGGTTCATATCCCAAACGATTGCCGACGAGTTTTCGGCATACGCATCCCGCGTCCATTCGGCCACGTTACCGGCCATGTTGTATAGACCGTAATCGTTGGGATTGTAAGCGTTAGCCGGTGCCGTATACGGATAACCATCCGCATCAAAATTACCCCGCTGGGGTTTGAAGTTGGCTAAATAACACCCTTTACCGTTAGCCACATAAGGACCTCCCCACGGATATTTGGCCGAGTTGTGTCCACCGCGAGCCGCCCACTCCCATTCTGCTTCGGAAGGTAACCGGAAACGGGGCGAAACAAATTGTCCTTCTTTCGTACGGTAATCGTTGTATAAATTGGTCCGCCAGTTGCAGAAGTACTGCGCAGCGTTCCAGCTCACCCCTACTACCGGATACGTATCAAAGGCCGGATGCGAGAAATAATATTCCAGCATTGGGTCTCCATTGTGGTACGTAAAGTCGTTTTTCCAAACCGTTGTATCCGGGTAATACTTGGTCATGATTTCTTCTTCACCCAATACCGAAACGGAGTCAGTCAGCAAAGCATTGACAAACTGCCGGTATTCATTGTTCGTAATTTCAGTATCATCCATGTAGAATGAACTGATCGTTACCCGCCGGTTCATATTGGACTGACTAGCAGCCAAATCCTCGTCGGCTTGTCCCATCATGAAGGACCCGGACGGAACCAAAACCATCCCATACGGTGTGGTTTGTTTCCAACCTTTCCGACCGCCAGCGGTAACCTCTCCGTTAACGACTCCTACATCTTCGCCTTTTCCTTTGCCCCCGCCAAATTTGGATTTGATAAACCCGCAACCCTGCATCAGCAGAACCGTTGCTACCACCATCACCCCTCGGGCTGCGTTGCCGGTAAACCACTTATTACTCATAGTTGTATGATACGTTAAAACCTGTTTCGCGTGCAAACCAGTCTTAGAACGAAAATAAAGCAATTTATTGTATACGTACATTTGAATTGATTAAATGCATTTATTATTCTGAAATAGTGCAAACGAACATACGATCAATTATATCATCCACCCTACTAAATTTTCAAAATTATTCTTTTGGCTTCAAACAGCCTAACAATAATTACGCCAATATCAGCAGTAAGAAGAGATAATGAGATGATAGTTGTTATTCGTAGCGGTTTTATCAATAGCGGAAGCGGGGAGTTCGAATGATGGGTTTACGGCCCGAACGAGGTTCGGGAAGTGAATAGGATAACAGTATTTCGTGGGAAGTGGGACTTTTGGCACCCCGATTGCCCACAATGAAATCAAAAAAGTAGCCAAACCGCAATGCATTGTTCCGCAACAAACTAACGCCCGCATTGGCAGAAATGGCGTCGCCTTGCCGATAACCGAGCCCTACCCAGTGCCGTTTGTCATACATGGCCATCAAATTGAGTTCCAACGACGAATAGGCTCCACTCGTGTTGAATTTATAGATCGCTGATGGCATGAAATCAATCAACTCGTTCCATGCATACCGGTAGCCCGCCGTCAGATAAGCCGTCCGATACAGTGCGTTCACATTGACATCGGAACCTAATCTGAAATCGGGTTGCGTCAAATGTTTCATGCTGGCCCCAACATAATAGGTATCCGTGTTGTAATAGAGTCCGGCACCAAAATCCGGTTGCATCTGATTAACCCGCCCATTCTGAATCAGCGGATCTCCAGGATCATTGGGACGAAACCAATCGTAATTAACAGAATAGTTATGTAAACCGCCTTCGGCCCCAATCGAAAGCGTACCGTTTTTTAACGCCAACCGGAATGCGTAAGCCAACTGAATTTTCTGAAAACCCTGCGGCCCAACAGACTCATTTAACGCATATAGTCCAATCCCGCTCCGGAATTTGCTTAAGGGCATATTAAATGAAAACAGCTGCGTATTAAACGCTCCTCCCTCATCAAAATTGCTCTGATAACCCGTATACTGCGTACGGTGAACCAACTGAAACCGGGCTACTCCTTCTGAACCGACTGCTGCCGGGTTGTAGTAGACCGGATTAAACATGTACGAGCTGAACTGTGGATCCTGATTTTGTGCTTTTGCAAACGGAGTCGTCAGCATACAGGCCACTATCAGCAGGATAACGTAGAACTTACGATTCATATAATCTCAGAACGATCACCAAAATAATATCAGAGAACCTACCGAAAGATAAACTAAAAGTTACAGCATCTGTTCAGTATTGCATTACGCATCAGGCGGCATGTTACCTATTAAACGGAGAATTTACAAAAATATTGGTATAAAAAACTACAGTTTAGAAGTACGAATGCGCGGATCGAATGATAACCCTGATTAAGCTCAATCAGCGTCTTTCTTCATTCAATCTGCGCATCCGCAGGTTCAGGCTAATTCCGCGTAATTAGTTGTTATTCGCCTTTTTCATATATAGTTCCAGCGCCCCCGCCATAGACGGTGCATTCGGCAAGGGGGCTTCAATATCCAGAATAAACCCAGCTTCGGTAACGGCCCGGGCGGTTGTGGGGCCGAAAGCCGCCATCCGAATTCCGTTCTGTTTGAAGTCCGGAAAGTTATGCAACAGGGCATTGACCCCCGACGGGCTGAAAAAAGCGATGATATCAAAAGAGTTGATATCCAAATCGGATAAATCGGCCGGTACGGTTTCGTACATGATGGCTTCAGTCAGGTGCAACCCGCTGGTATCCATAAAGTCCGGAATGTCGTTGCCCCGGATGTTGGAGCACGGAAACAAAAATTTCTCGTTCTTGTGCTTCCGAATCAGATCGAACAGGTCAGCCGCGGTTTTATTTCCCGTGAAAATTTTCCGTTTCCGGATCACAATGTACTTCTGCAGGTAGTTGGCCGTCTGTTCTGTCACGCAGAAATACTTCATGTCTGCCGGCATTTCCAGCCGCGCTTCCTGGCAAATCCGGAAGAAGTGATCGACCGCATTACGGCTGGTAAAAATAATAGCCGTATGGTCCAGAATGTTGATTTTCTGCTTTCTAAAGTCTTTGTAGGAGACGCCCTCTATCTGAATAAAGGGCCGAAAATCAATCTGCAGATTGTATTTACCTGCAATCTCAAAATAAGGAGAATTGTTATCGACAGGTCGGGCTTGCGTTACAAGGATGCTAGCAACTTTCGTCAGCCTTTCCTGATCGTACTTAGCAGAAATCTCACTCATCGAATACCTCTCGTTTTTGTTTTAAGGCTTTCCCAATGATTACAGTGCAAACCGCACTCCAATAGTTAGTGGTATCAGTTCAACGATGCAAAGGTACGAAAATAAATAGAGATTTTTGACAACGGCTTTGTTTGCAATTACAACATATAGCAGCGCCAGGCGGATGACATAGAACCCTACAAACGGGACTATCAGCCACATACTGGGCCAAGTTGCGGTTGATGGCGTATTGGCGGCAACGGTCGCTACGCAGATTGCACCTGCGGTGAAGAAAAACAGAGAGGATTGCATCGCCTTGAAGAAGTGCAAATTAACTACCTCTTCCAAACGATATAAACCGCCGATCATTAAAATAAAAACATACTTCGCTAACAGAAGCAGAAACGAAAGACCACTCAGTTCAAAGAAAGTAAGCGTTAAATCCAGCAAGCTCTGCCCCCGTAACAACAATGCTCTCGACAAAAAGATATCGATATTTTTATGCTGAATAATCAGGTATAAATAAGCAGTAATAAAACTCAGGTTCAGCAAAAAAAGAAGGTTGGTACGGCCCAATGGCCGATTAACCAGAAACAATTCGTCCCGCACTGTCATCGAGAGCAAATCGGCTAAATTGAAAAACCGGAGAAAAGCGCGGTGGTGGAAATTAAACAAATACGCATTGACCGCGACAATGAACAACAAACAAAGCGTAAAGAAATCCGGATAAACCGACAGGCGCCGGGGTAGAATACTTAGTCGGGTATCAGCAACAACACTATTTTTCTGCGCTGCGGTTTTCAGATGGCCAATAAACACCTGCTTGTCATCGACCCCCGGGCTCCCGTGAAAAGTCAGGAACAGTTCGGGCTTGCGGTAGGCTCGGTATAAACTATCCAGATTCAGCACCAGCCACTCACGGGCATGCAGGTTGCGTTTGAGCGCGGCATCAATGAACAAATAGCCATCCTGCTGGGTCGAAATCAGCAGGCTGTACCGGCGGTTGCTTTCAATATCGAGGAAAAAACTGACAGCATTAACCAAGGCGTGCTGTTCGTCGATAAAAGGCACATAGGACTTATAGGTCTGGTCGTAGACCAACCAATCATTCCGGAAGTCGTGAACAGGAAAAAACTGTTGATTCGGTCCGACTCCCTGCGCCCTACTGCTCTGGGCCCACAGCAAAAGCGTGAACACAATCAAACAAATCCGCACAAACCCTAAAATTATGAGTTAAGAATTAAGAGTCAGGACGATGCTTTAGGGAATGCCCTTTGACTCTTAATTCTTAACGCTCAACTACTTAATTTTTCCCCAGTGCTTTCAGCATTGTCTCACCAATCAGGGCTGGTGATTCAACGACGTGAATCCCGCATTCGGACATAATCCGCATTTTGGCGGCAGCCGTATCGTCAGCCCCACCAATGATGGCTCCGGCATGCCCCATCCGACGGCCTTTCGGCGCTGTTTGTCCGGCGATGAAACCCACAACGGGTTTTTTATTGCCATCGGCTTTGATCCAGCGAGCGGCTTCGGCTTCCATGCCACCACCAATTTCACCGATCATCACGATACCTTCGGTTTCCGGATCGTTCATCAGCAACTCAACCGCTTCTTTCGTCGTTGTACCGATGATGGGATCTCCACCAATACCAATAGCGGTGGTTTGACCCAGGCCCACTTTTGAAAGCTGATCAACGGCTTCGTACGTCAGCGTACCGGATTTGGAAACAATACCAATCGTGCCTTTTTTGAAGATAAAGCCCGGCATAATTCCTACTTTACATTCTTCCGACGTCATAACGCCCGGGCAGTTGGGTCCGATCAGTCGAACATCTTTGTCGTGCAGATACGCTTTTGCCACCATCATATCTTTGGTCGGAATTCCTTCCGTAATACAGATGATCACTTTGATACCGGCGTCGGCAGCTTCCATGATGGCATCAGCGGCAAAAGCCGGTGGGACAAAGATAATCGAGACATCGGCTCCGGCCTTTTCAACAGCCTCCTTCACGGTGTTGAATACTGGCCGATCAAGATGGGTTTGGCCGCCTTTGCCCGGTGTAACACCACCAACGACGTTTGTGCCATACTCGATCATCTGCTGAGCATGAAATGACCCTTCAGAGCCCGTAAAGCCCTGTACGATAACTTTGGAATTCTTGTTAACTAATACGCTCATGATGAATGGAAAGCTATGCTATTAGTGTGAAGGTTTAAGCCCTTGGAACCGGCGCAAAAGTAGAGGGAAATGGCTAAAGAACAAAGTGAAGAATGAAGAGTTAAGAATTAAGCGTTGGCTAACGCACTTCCAGCGCTTCCTTCTTTACGCATCGCTTTTCACACTCTTTGGCTTTTTCCCCGAAAAATTGTTACTTCCAGCATGAACGTATCAAATATGGTATCGGAGGCCGTATTGGCATTTACAGGCATATGGGTTTTCTGGCGGTATTTTCAAGGTCTAAGTTGGTATAATCGGTTGTTGTGGGGGCTTTTTTTAATAACGATTTCGATAACGGCCCTGGTCGGAATCGTGGTGTTTGCGGGGGTTTCAGGCATGGTTCCTTTCCATCGTTCGCTGGTGACGCTGGCCGGTAGTCTGGGGGTTGTTTGTGTGATTGTTGGGGTGTGGGGCATTGTTTTAAAGCAGCGTATTCCGAGAAATAGTTTTATCATTACCATCGCCCTCGGACTGGGGCTATTTCTTGTTTTATTGCTCAATCCGGTCATTGGCGCCTTTCAGGCTGTTGTGCCGCCGATGGGCATGATCGTCGTCCTGCTGATTGCTTTTCTGGGTGTCATCCGCCGGGATACCCGGGCCTCCTGGATTGTGTTGGCCGTTATGATTCTGGCCCTCGCTACCCGTGTCGCGCAGTTGCAGAATTTACCCATGCATCCCGTTGACTTTTATCACTATACGCTCTCATTATCATTACTTTGCTTCGGAAAATCGGCGCAGGGACTCCGCCAGCAGACCTGACCAGGCCGGATTTTAATTTTAATCGAGCAGGCGCCAAGCGCAACGGCGGACCGTTTTTTTGGCTAACTTGCCGACATGGATAATTTCGTTGTCTCGGCCCGGAAATACCGTCCGGCAACCTTCGATACCGTCGTTGGACAGACACATATTACGACTACGCTTAAGAATGCCATTCTAACCAATCACCTGGCGCAGGCTTTCCTTTTCTGCGGGCCACGCGGGGTTGGAAAAACAACATGTGCCCGGATTTTGGCAAAAACCATCAACTGCCAGAATATCGGTCAGGTCAAATCCGCCGACGCTGTCGAACCGTGCGATCATTGCGATTCCTGCGTCAGCTTCAATCAGAATGCGTCGTTCAACATCCACGAACTGGATGCTGCCTCCAATAACTCCGTAGAAGACATCCGGAACCTCATCGACCAGGTGCGGTACCCACCCCAATCGGGCAAGTATAAAATCTACATCATTGACGAGGTTCACATGCTGTCGCAGGCCGCTTTTAACGCGTTCCTGAAGACACTGGAAGAGCCGCCATCGTACGCCATTTTTATTCTGGCAACCACCGAAAAACACAAAATTCTGCCGACGATTCTGTCGCGCTGTCAATTATTCGATTTCAACCGGATTCTGCCACGCGATATCTCCGATCATCTGGCCAGCATTGCCCAAAAGGAAAATATCCAGACGGAATACGAGGCTCTGGAGTTGATTGCTCAGAAAGCCGACGGCGGTTTGCGGGATGCCCTCTCAATGTTTGACCTGAATGTTACCTTCTCGGAAGATCGGGTCCTGCGCTACAAGGAGGTGCTGGAAAATCTGCATATTCTTGATTACGACTATTATTTCCGGCTGACCGATCTGTTGCTGGCGGCCAACCTGCCGCAAAGCCTGCTCCTGTTTGACGAAATTCTGCGAAAAGGCTTTGATGGACACCAGTTTATTGTTGGCCTAAGCGAGCATTTTCGGAACCTGCTGGTTTGTAAGGATGCCGCCACCATTGCGTTACTCCAGGTTACCGAAAGCATTCAGCAGAAATACTTGCAGCAAGCTGCCGAAGCCCCCATGAGCTTCTTGCTATCGGCATTGAGCATCGGTGCGCAGTGCGATATGACTTACAAATCCGCTAAAAACCAGCGGTTGCACATCGAGGTCAGTCTAATGAAACTGGCGCATCTACCGAATGTACTTGATGTGTCGGCTCTGTCCGCTCCTGCTGGCGACACTACACCCAAAACCGTTTTGACTGCGCCCGCCGACCGGGTTGAAAAAAAAAAGGACAGCTCAGCCGATAGCCCACCCGTAGTCGCCGACGAAAACGCTGTAACTGACCCCATACCTACCAACGGGCATACGGTTAAATCCAACGGAACGGTAAAACCCGTCCCTGAACGACCGGCCACCATTGCCGAAATTCCAAAACCGGTCAGCAGTAAATTGCGGACAACAGCCAATCTGGCTTCCATGAGCCGCCCGGTAGCAGTCGCCACCGTGGAAACCGCGGTTGTGGACGCACCGGTAATGCCTAAGGTAGATCAGCCATTCGTCTTTGAGCAACTGAAAGCGGCCTGGAATACGTTCACGCGGCTGCGCGATCAGCAGGGAGGTTCTCAAACGGAGCAAGTGATGCTCAACCGGGAGATTACCCTCGACGGAACCACAATTCATATTTCGCTCGACAACTCCCTGCAGGTCGATATGCTCAACGATCTGCGCCAGGCTCTGCTCACCTATTTGCGGATAGAGTTACAAAACAGCCAGATTCAGCTGATGCACTCCGTCGCGATCCAGGAAAGCCGCCGGATGATTTATACCCCTCAGGATAAATTCAATTACCTGGCCGAAAAAAATCCAGCCCTGCTGGACCTGAAACGGACCCTGGGGCTGGATGTAGATTACTAAGTTGGGACTGTCAACCTATCTACCGAAGACCAGCGTAACCGGAGACCCGTTGGCCGTCACAACCATTTGAAGTTTCTGATTATTGTCCGTCAACTGAATACCAGCGTCTTGCCGTTGTCCGTTGGCGACCATATAATATTTCCCCTGACTCTGTTCCCATTGCGCCGTTTGTGATTCCGTTTGGCAGGTCGTCGATCCTTGTTGCCGGGGCGAAGAAACCGTTAAAGTAAGATTCTTTTCATCCACCACAAATCGGGTGTCTTTGTAGCAAGCCTGCTCAGAAACATCGGCAACCTGTCCACCAGACTGAAGCGTCTTTAAATACCAGGACCCGATGATGGGATCCTGACCGGGTTGTGGATCGTTCTTATTATCCTTGCAGGAAAATTGAAACAGGGCGCTTGCCACTAAAACGAGCAAAATTCGTGCTTTCATGACGTTAACAGGTTTAAATTGATAATTGACTCCCAGAATTGTCCTGCTCATCGGTGGGTTTCATCGTGGTTTATCAATTTAGTACCGTGACCAATGACGACTTAACAAAATACCATTGACCATCACCCCTAAATGAATTCACCCGTTACGCCTTGCGGCCCACAGCGGAGGTAAGACAGTAGCAAAGGTCTGGGAGATTCGGTATACACACAATCCACGAAAACCAGTATTTTGAGCAGCGCGTAGCGAGCGAAATCGTCAAAAATCGGTATTTCCCCTGTAGAGATAGCCAAAACGGTTACCACTAAACCCATCAGCTGGGTTCCCAAAATACTCGGTTTAGTCGCTCCTTTTAGGCGTGAATGAAAAGAAAGGACAATCTAGAAAGGCAGAAAAAGAAGATACGACCGGAAAAAACCAGAAACTCGGATATATATTTTATCCTATTTTTTATCAGATCCGCTAGAGCGTTGGAGAAAACAAAAGCCGCGTAGCAAGCTTACAACCTGATGGAAAAAGCCTTCATTGGATTTTCCACCAGCAGCTGCTTCCAATCGGTGCGGGAAAAACCTTTTCGGGTTAATTCGGGCATTAACCGATTAAACAAAACCGTATAATCCCGCCCAACGGGTCCGCCCTCGGGTTGCCCTGGGTCATACCAGCCCGCGTCGTGGGAAAGCAGGGTCCGGTGCAAAAGGCGGTTTTCTTTCATCAGCAGCAAAGTCTCGATATACTGGCCAACGTTGCTACTGTCCAAACCGTCCAGGCTTACCCAGGCTCCTTCCCGAATAGCGCGGGCGTAATGCACCATGTTCTGACCCTGCGCATGCACCCAGACCAAAGCCGACGGGTCAACGCCCTCCTGCTTCACTACCTCAATCTGTTCGAAAGCCGGAAGATAAGGCCCGGTATGTGAATAAATCGGCAGTCCCGTTCGACGGTGCGTTCGGGCAGCCGCCCGAATTAACTTACGATGCAACTCCGACAATGATCCGGGATTGACGCCGATTTTTATGAAAGCGGGTCGAATACCGGTTGCTTCAATCCCGTTTTCAAACTCGGCCACCCAGCGGTCCGCCAGTTGATCAGCGGTTTCGGTGAGCGCATGATCAGGCAGGTATTTGTCATTGGAGGCCCCGTAATAGCCTGTATTGGTTAGTATCCGAAGGCCAGACTTTTCAGACAGTTCTTTCAGCAGCATGGGATCCCGCCCCAGATAGGCAGGTGTGCATTCAACCAACGTTTGCACCCCCAGCTTCTGTAGATTCTGCAAATAAGGCAACATTTTAATAACCACTTCGGGTCGTTTCCAGCGATCAGCGGTGATTTGGTTCGCACCAATAAAATCAACCAGAATGTGCTCATGAATCAGTGTTAGCCCCAGATCAGACGCTAGAACCGGCCCCGTAACGGTATTGACCAACGTTTTTTTGCCGGAAGCACCGTATACGCCAAGAGCCAGTGAAGCTTTCAGGAAGGTCCGGCGTTTCATGATGCCTAGTTTGAAGGGTTACGATTTTAGATAATTTTTCGCTTCCTGGATGGTCGACTTGTATTCGGCAACGCTCAGCGCCTTCTTGTACATTGCCTTCGCCCGGTTCCGATCTCCCGCCCGGGCGGCAATGCGGGCGAGTCCAGTGTAAGCGTGAGCCATAAACTCCTTGGTATGCACCTCATCCAACGGCAATTTAAGCGCGGCCTGGTATTTTTCGGCAGCCTGATTGAGATTACCGTTCATTTTTTCTTCCACAGTTCCTTCCAACACCTGAATAGGCATGGCCAGAAATTTCTGCGGCATTTTATGCAGCCGCTCGATATACGCCTGCGCTTCCCGATACCGGCCCGATTGCACCAGCGCTTCAGCACCCAGCAGATTGAAAATCGGATTCTGAGGATATTTATCCGCCAGCGGTTTCATCACCGCTGCTGCCCGCGCGGGTTGGCTTTCGTGCTCCAGGTACAGGTGTCCCAGGTAAATAGCGGTTTCTGTCCGGGTAAAAAGGCCCCGGCGGATGGCCGTTTCCATCTGTTTTATCCCCAACGCCATATCGCCGTTCTGAAAAAAGAGCAGCAACGGTTTTGACGCCGGATGATCGAGCGGATACCGTTCCCGGTAGTAATTGTACAGGCCGGTTGAAAAATAAAACTCCGGGTTCTTTTCCATGAGCTTGAACCCTTTTCGCAAATACCCGTATGCTTTCTGCGCTTCGCCAACGGCTTTTAGCGTTTCGTCGTCGAAGTGATTCTTCATCGCCAGATAACCGTGCGATGCCAGCGAAAAAAAGACACCTTCCGGATCGTTCTCGTTGCGATCCAGTAGTTTTTTCGATAACGCAACGCCCTGATTCAGGTAGTTCACATACTGCGTCGTGGCGGTTTTGTTGCCTTTCAGCGGCAAGTATTGCCAGTAAATCTGAATGGCTTTCATCACTGGCACCACCGGATGCTGGGGGTATTTTGCTTTTACCTGCCGGATGTAATCTTCGGCTTCGTCGAATTCGTAATTGTAAATCTTGTCGGTCGCTTTTAAAATAACCTGCTGGATACCAGCATCATCGAGCAGCTGAGAACGGGACAGTAAGGGCGTCAAAAGGAGCAAAAGCAGGAAGAATTTTTTCATGAGATGGTGTGTTGGTACGTTACGGGAATGTTCCTTTTTGAAGAATAGGATTTGACGCTTACTTTTGTTTGTTCTCAAAACGGCTAACGACACCCCCGCCGAAAAAGTTTGCTATGATTCAATTTGAGCATTTTGTGCTGGACAATGGCCTGAAGGTCTACGTTCACGAAGATCCGACCAGTCCGATGGCTGCGGTCAATATTTTGTACAATGTCGGGTCGCGTGATGAAGATTCGAAAAAAACCGGTTTTGCTCACTTGTTTGAGCACCTGATGTTTGGCGGTTCACAGAACATTCCGGTGTACGACGAACCCTTGCAGAAAGTGGGGGGCGAGAACAATGCCTTTACGTCACCCGATATCACCAATTATTACATCACGCTGCCGTCGGCTAACCTGGAAACGGCTTTCTGGCTCGAATCCGACCGTATGCTGGGCCTGTCGTTCGATCCAACGGTTTTGGACGTGCAACAGAAAGTGGTGATCGAGGAATTTAAACAGCGCTACCTTAATCAACCTTATGGTGACGTCTGGCTAAAACTTCGCCCGCTGGCCTACCAGGTTCACCCGTACCGATGGGCCACCATCGGCAAAGACATCAGTCATATCGAGAACGCCACGCTCGACGATGTCAGGGACTTTTTCTACACGCATTACATTCCTAACAACGCTACACTCGTGGTAGCAGGGAATGTGACGACGGAACAGGTCAAGCAGCTCTGTAAAAAGTGGTTTGCCCCTATTCCAATGGGGAAAACACCCGTTCGGAACCTGCCGCAGGAACCCGTGCAAACCGAGGCTCGTTTTCTGGAAACCGTTGCGGATGTGCCGCTCAACGCCCTGTACAAAGTGTATCACATGCCGGGCCGCTTCACCGATGGGTATTACCATGCAGACTTGTTAAGCGACGTGCTGGGCCGGGGCAAATCGTCCCGTCTGTACCGGCAGTTGTTAAAAGAACAGGCGCTTTTCACCGGGATTTCGGCCCACACAACCAGCTCGCTGGACCCTGGCCTGCTGGTCATCAGCGGTTCGCTCAATCAGGGCGTTACGCTGGAAGACGCCGATGCCGCCATCGAAACCATTCTGGACGAATTGATCGGCCAGCCCATGCCGGAGGAAGAACTCACGAAAGTAAAGAATCAGGCCGAATCAACCCTGTTCTTTTCTGAAGTAGAACTTCTGAACCGGGCCATGAATCTGGCTTATGCGGCCAATGCGGGCAATGCGGACTGGGTCAACCTGGAAGCCGAACGCATTCAGGCTGTTACAGCCGCCGACATTCAGGCGTCTGCGCAGAATCTGCTCCGCAAAGAAAACCGTTCCACGTTGTATTATCGGGCCGCGTAGGTCGGACCGCGCAGGTCGGGCTACATAAATCATTCACATCAATTGTCATGAAAATCCGTGTAGGACAAGGCTATGACGTTCATCAGTTGGTCGAAGGCCGGGCGTTCTGGCTCGGTGGCATTCTGATTCCGCACACCCACGGCGCTCAGGGCCATTCCGACGCCGATGTGGTTTGCCACGTGATCTGTGACGCCCTGCTGGGTGCCGCCAACATGCGCAACATCGGGTATCATTTCTCGGACAAAGATCCGCGCTGGAAAGGCGTCGACAGCAAACTGCTGCTGGCCGAAGTGATGCGGATGATTCGCGAAAAAAACTACGAAGTTTCCAACATTGACGTAACGGTTGTTTTGCAGGAACCGAAACTCAATCCGCACATTCCGGCCATGAAGACCTGTTTGTCGGGTGTTATGAACATCCCGGAAGATGATATTTCAATCAAAGCCACCACCTCCGAACACATGGGGTTTGTGGGCCGAAAAGAAGGAATTGCGGCTTTTTGTGTCGCCCTGATCCACTCCTGAACAACTGGGTGAACGGTTTATTTAGACGGTTTTAGCTCCATTATTATGATCGCATCGCTACAAAATCTGCGCTTTTTAGTTCCCTTGGCCACCGCTGCCCTGATGTTGTCTACGGTTTGTGCACAGCCCAAAGTGGCCACGCCCAGCGGCCCCATTGATTTTGAAGAGTACGAACCGGTTTCGACGCTCAAAACCGCTGAGCATAAGATCACCCGCGCCAAGTATCCGTTTATCGATGTTCATAATCACCAGTACGATATGGACAAGGCCGATCTCCGGAAACTGGTCGCCCAGATGGACGATCTGAACATGGGAATTATGGTCAACCTGAGCGGGCGCGGTTTTACATCGAACGTAGGCGAAAGTACGGCGTTTATCACCAATGCATTGTCGAATGTGCAGAAGACCAGCCCCAGTCGCATTGCCATTTTCACCAACATCAATTTTGCGAACGTGGGCGAACCCGGCTGGACCGAGCAGGCTGTAAAATTGCTGGAGGAAGATGTGAAAAAAGGAGCCAAAGGGCTCAAGATTTACAAGAGTCTGGGTTTCAACGTCAAAGACACCAAAGGCAATCGCGTTCAGGTGGACGACCCGCGTCTGGACCCCATATGGGCCAAATGCGGCCAACTGGGCGTACCGGTTTTGATTCATACCGCCGATCCCAAACCGTTTTGGGACCCCATGGATCGGTTCAATGAACGCTGGCTGGAATTGAAAACCCACCCTGGTCGCAAGCGCTCCGATAATAACCCGGTTTCGTTTGAGCAACTGATTGCCGAACAGCACAATGTGTTCCGGAAACACCCGAAAACCACCTTCATCAATGCACACATGGGCTGGTACCCGAATGATCTGGTTAAGCTGGACAGCCTGATGAAAGTATTCCCGAATATGCTGGTGGAAATCGGAGCGGTCATTGCCGAACTCGGCCGGCAGCCCCGGGCTTCCCGGAAGTTTTTCGAAAAACACCAGGACCGGATTCTATTTGGAAAAGACAGCTGGATTCCGTCGGAATACGCGACGTATTTCCGCGTTCTGGAGACGGACGACGAATATTTCCCGTATCACAAAAAGTACCACGCTTTCTGGCGAATGTACGGCATGGCGCTGCCCGATGAGGTGCTGAAAAAAGTCTATTACAAAAACGCCCTGCGGATTATTCCGGGTCTGGACAAATCACAGTTCCCGAAATAACGTACTTACGAGTTATGAAGATTAACCGGATCGATATTTACAAGTACAATATTCCGCTCAAAGCACCCATTGCCATTTCGCTGGGCACCATCGAAAACGCCCGGAATTTACTCATTCGGATTCACGCCGACGGGTTGATGGGCTGGGGCGAAGGCTCTCCGTTCTGGATGATTGTGGGCGAAACCCAGGAAACCGGCTGGGCGGCCGCTCAGGATTTTGCCCGGCTGCTGATTGGACAAAATGCGCTGGATATCGAAGGCAATCTGAACCGGCTGGATGCCTACTTACCCAATAACCCAACGGTTAAAAGTGCCTTCGACATGGCGCTTTACGACCTGGCGGCCCAGACTGCCGGATTGCCGTTGTATGCTTTCCTGGGCGGGGAGCGGTTTCCGCTGGTGACCGATGAGACAATTTATATCAACTCACCCGAACGCATGGCCGCCGATGCGATCCGGATCAAGGAGCAGGGCGGAATAGCCATCAAAGTAAAGTTGGGCACCAACCAGCGTGACGACATTCGGCGTGTAGAAGCCATCCGGAAAGCCGTTGGCGATCAAATTCCGATTCGGACGGACGCTAATCAGGGCTGGAATTACGTAACCGCACTCACCGTGCTGCGAACCATTCAGGATTGGAATGTTGAATACTGCGAACAACCCGTCAAGCACTGGAGTATGGCGGATCTGAAACGCCTGCGGCAACATACCACCGTTCCGATCATGGCCGACGAATCGCTCTTCAACCACCGCGACGCCCTGCGGCTGGCGCAGGAAGAAGCCGTTGATTATTTTAATATCAAACTCTCCAAAAGTGGGGGCATCTTCAACGCTCAGAAAATCAACGCCATTGCCGAGGCCGCCGGCATACCGTGCATGATTGGTTGTATGTCGGAGTCGCGATTGGCTATCACCGCCAAAGCCCATTTTGCCTCCGCCCGGCGCAATGTCACTTTTTATGACCTGGACGCTCCGTTTGAACACGCCATCGATCCGGTGGTTGGTGGAGTGACTTACAAAGGGTATGCGCTCGAATTACCAGCTACGCCCGGCGTTGGGGCCGTTGTTGACACGGCTTTTCTGAATGGTTTGGAAAAAATCGAAGTTCACTAAAAAACCAGCCCACGGTTTTCCGGCGGGCTGGCTCTATTTCTTCCGGAACAGGCTAAACTTCTTCCGTCTGCAATTGCTTCTCATACAGCTCCCGGTATACGCCATTGGCCGCCAGGAGTTCCTCGTGGGTTCCCTGCTCCACCACTTCGCCTTCGTCGAGAACAATGATTTTATCCGCCAGCTTGGCCGATGAAACCCGGTGCGAAATCACCACGGAGGTACGGTTTTCCATGATGCGGTGCAGGTTGTTCAGGATGATGTTTTCCGTATTGGTATCCACCGCCGACAGGCAGTCATCCAGAATCAGAATCTTGGGATCGCGGGCAATGGCGCGCGCAATGGAAAGCCGTTGCTTTTGACCGCCCGATAACGTCACCCCACGCTCACCAATGCGGGTATCGAATTGCTCCGGAAAACCAATGATGTTTTGGTAAAGATCAGCGTCTTTAACGGCTTGCTCAACCTTTTCCTGCGGCATTTCGGGCATCCCAAATTTCACGTTGTTGCTGATGGTTTCGGAAAACAGAAATACTTCCTGTGGCACGTAGCCCATTTGCCGACGAATGCTGGTCAGGCTATAGTCTTTCAGCGGAATACCGTCAACCAGAATTTCGCCTTCGGTGGGGTCGTACATCCGCGTAATCAGGTTGGCAAGCGTACTTTTGCCCGATCCCGTGGTGCCCAGAATGGCTACGGTTTCGCCGGCATTGATGTGCAAATTAAAGTCTTTGATAGCCACAATACCCGAATCCGGATACGCAAACCGAATGTTCCGGAACTCCAGTTCGCCCACGATATCGCGCTCCAGCGACTGCGCGGAAACGAGATCGGTTTTGACCGACAGGAACTCGTTGATCCGCTGTTGGGAAGCCGCGGCCCGCTGGGTCTGGCTCGTCGTCCAGCCCAAAGCCATCACTGGCCAGGTCAGCATGTTGACGTACAGAATGAATTCCATGATGTTGCCCGGCGTCAGTCGCCCGGTCAGAATTTCCTGTCCACCGACGTAAACCACCAGCACGTTGCTCAAGCCGACGAGCAACATGATCAGGGGAAAAAACAGCGAATCAACGCGGGTCAATTGCAATGATTTATGACGGTATACGTCGCTTTCGACCGTAAAGTTGGCAGCTGAATTTTCTTCCCGTACAAATGCCTTCAGAACGCGAATCCCCGAAAAGGCTTCTTGCACAAAGGTAGAAAGCCGGGAAAGACTGCGCTGAATTTCTTCCGAACGCTTGATAATGATGTTATTGACGACGTAAATCGCAATGGAAAGCACCGGCAGCGGCAACAAGACGTACAGGCTCAGGCGGGCATTGATCGACACCATGTACGAAATGACCAGAATAAACAGCGTGATCAGGTTCAACCCGTACATAATCGACGGCCCGACGTACATCCGTACCTTACTGACATCTTCCGAAATCCGGGCCATCAAATCTCCGGTATTGTGCTGCCGGAAAAAGCTCAGCGGCAACGTTTGGTAATGCAGGTAGATTTCGTTTTTCAGGTCGTATTCGATGTGCCGCGACATTACGATGAGCGTTTGCCGCACCAGAAAAAGAAAAAAACCTTTTAGCAAAGCCATCGCCAGAATCAGCAAACCGTAGAACAAAATGCTGAAGGCAAACACATCATAGAGATTCCGTTGCAGGCGACTTCCGTTATAGAGGAAATAAACGTCGAGCGTCTCCTTCACCAGGTCGAGCGAATACCGCACCAACTGGGCCGGAATAATACCAAACAGGTTTGAAATGACGGTGAAAGCGGTGCCCCAAATGAGGTACCATTTGTATTTCAGTAAGTATTTGTTGAGGTGGGAAAGTGCTTTCACAAATCAGGAGACGTCTTGCAATGAAACAAATTTAGCGGTTCTGACCGGGTAACAGAAATCCAAATGGAAAGGTTGCAGAATTGGCTGGAACTGGGCTTTGCCCCAGTAAAGGATTTACAGAATCCAGACGATTTAACAGGACTGCGTCAGCTTTCTTGGTTAATCCTTTAATTCGTGTAATCCGAGTTCCAGACATTTTCCGTACTTTTGTAGCCAATTACCAATCTTCGAAATATCGAACCCAGTTCTTTGTTTCTTGCCGGACCAGAATGCTAAACAGACGTTTATTGCGGATAAAAGTCATGCAGGCTCTTTATGCGCTACGACAATCCGAATTATCCAATCGACAATTGGCCGTCGATACCATCACCGAAACCTTTCAGCCGGACCTCAATTCAATGGAGGAACAGAACCTCCAGCAATTGGAAGGTTTTCGTCGGCTGGCAACGGTTTTATTTGAGGAAGGCCTCAAGCCGGGAAAACCGCTGGAAGAAGAGAACATTCCACGAAAAGTACTGGTAGCCGCCAATCAGGCATTGGTTGATTACCGCAACAGCCTGACCCGCGAACGCCATCGGGTGTTGCAATCACTGATTGATGATGTTCGAACGCTGGACGATTCCTACATCCGGTTGTTGACGTTGCTGCTCGAATTGGCGCACATCACCCAGATTGACCGGGAACGGATACGGCGTTACGAAGACGTCGATGCCCGGACCATTGCGAAAGAATCAAGTCTGGATCGTAACCGGATTATTCAGGCGTTGCGCGACAACAAAGCGCTGGAAGTAGAAAAGATTCGTCGGAAAATCGACTGGGGCGACGATATTCAGATGCTGCGTTCGATTTACAACGATATCCTGAAAGAAGACGAACTCTACCGGTCATATTGCGAAACCCAGCAACATACCGCAGACGAAGATCAGCAACTGGTGCAGCACGTGCTGCGGAACGTACTGCTGAAACAGGATCCGGCAAAAAACTATTTTGAAGAAACCGTACTGAGCTGGGCCGAAAACGGCGAACTGGTCCGGAGCATGGCGATCAAAACGCTCAAGTCAGCCCAAAGTCCGGAAGGATTGCAACTGCTGGCATTGACCGACGACTGGGAGGAGGATCGGCTTTTCATGGAGACATTGTATAAAAAGTCCCTGGAAAACGACGCCGACTACGAAGCCCTGCTGGCCGAACAACTGACCAACTGGGATGTGGAGCGGGTAGCGCAGCTGGACAAAATCATTCTGAAACTGGCGCTGGCTGAATTGCTAAACTTCCCGAATATTCCGGTAAAAGTGTCTATCAATGAATACATTGAGCTGGCCAAAGTATATAGCACGCCCAAAAGTGGCAAATTTGTCAACGGTATTCTCGACAGTTTATCCGAAAAATTAAAAACGACGGGCCAACTCCGCAAAAGTGGCCGGGGATTGTTAGACAATAAATAAGTTCTCCAGTTGTTTTATCATTCGAACAACTGTCAACATAACAAAACCATGAGCAGAACAAGCCAAACCTTACTAGCTTTTGTAACGGGCTGCCTGACGGGAGCCACTTTGGGATTACTGTACGCCCCTGAAAAAGGCGCCGTGACCCGTGACCGGCTAACCTACCGTTTGTCGAGATACCGCGATCAACTGCGCGACCTGCTGGATAATGTTCTTAACTCGGATTCACTGCCCGAAAGCTTTGCTAAAGTGGAAGGCCAACGCGTGGTGAACGACGCCCGTGAAAAAGCCGAAAAACTGCTGGAAGATGTCGACCGGCTGATGGCCCAGATCAAACAGCAGGGTGCTTAAAAAGCCAATTAGTCTGTCGATTTTTACTAACCAGCGTTATCTAAAACAATGAAAAAGATTGCCATTGGTCTGTTGTTGTTGGTTGGCGTTGCCGCCTGCAACCAGACTAAAAAAGATTCTTCCGGTGAAATGTCGGGTAAGATGCCCAAAATCGTTTTTGCCGATCAGGGTGTTTACGACTTCGGCGACATTACCGAGGGTGATACTGTATCACGGAACTTCAAATTCAAAAACGAAGGCGAATTTCCGCTGATTATCAACAACATTAATACATCCTGCGGCTGTACAACGCCCGAATGGCCTAAAAAACCAATCGAACCGGGCCAGGAATCATCCATCAAAGTGATGTTCAATAGCCAGGGGAAACGGGGCGTTCAGAACAAAACCGTTACGGTTTATGCCAATACTGACCCCAGCTTTACGGAGCTGACGTTTCGGGTAATGGTCAATCCCCGAACGGGTGCCGACTCAAGTCGTACGGCGGCTGTCCGGTAGGCACAGCCCAAGATCCTGACCAATAAAACTTTCCATTTTAATCACTATTCGCCAAAATGAATCTCCTTTCTATTCTATTGCAGGCCCCAGCCGGGTCGTCTAATTCCATGGTCTGGAACATTGTTCTGTGGGTCGGTATTTTTGTTGTATTCTACTTTTTCATGATCCGTCCACAGCAGAAAAAGCAAAAGGATCAGAAGGGCTTCATCGAAAATCTGAAGAAAGGAGATAGCGTCGTAACCATTGGTGGATTGCACGGAAAAGTTTATTCGGTAGAGGGTACCACCGTTACGCTGGAAGTGGACAAAGGACTGAAACTGACGTTTGAAAAAACCGCCATTTCCCGCGAGGCTTCGACTAAAACCGCTGCGTAATTCAAGAATATGTCCGAAATAAAGAACAATGCCCGGCGGCAACGGTTCTTCCTACGAGCAACCAATGCATTGCTCTTTATTTCGGACACATTCATATAGTCATACTTTTTTGCCCGTGTCGTTAACGACTCCCCCATCCCGTCCTGTCAAACTACCGACACTGCTGCTGTGTCTGCTCGCGGCTGCCGTTATCTGGTTGCTGAACGCCCTCAACAAAAATAGTTATACGGTCAGCGTTCAATACCCAATTGAGTTTGTGTATAACCAGGACTTGTTCGTTCCTACCTCACCCCTGCCCAAAACCATTTCGGTTAATATTACCGGCAATGGCTGGAAACTATTCCGACAATCGTGGCTGCCGTTCCGGTCATCCCCCATCCGTTATCCGGTCAACAAGCCTTTACAAACCAAATTTATCAATACGGCTTCCCTGGCCGAATCGCTAACCGATCATGCCAAAGACGTGCGGATAAACTTTGTAGCAGGCGATACACTGGCTCTGAATTTTGACCGGTTGGCTGCTCAGGAGGTTCCGGTAGTAGTTGATAGTGCCAATATTGATCTGGCCGATCGCATGGTAGTTTCCAGTCTGATCAATGTTTCGCCCCGAACGATCCGTTTCGAGGGACCAGCGCGTCTGCTGCGGGCCGTTCCTGATACCATCAAAGTAAAAATTCCCGCCCGTCGACTGGCGCTTAGCTACGATGAGGAACTGAAATTGCCCATTCCCCGGCATCCGCTCATTCGGGCCAGTGCTGATCAGGTTGCGGTTAGTTTTGAAGTAGCCGAACTCTTGCAACCGTTGCCCCCTCCGCCCGCTCCCGAGCCAGCCAAACCGATTAAAACCGCCAAGCCCAAAAACCGATCAAGTCGTAAAAAATGAGCCTCAACGCAAAAAAACCGTTGCTGATTGGTGTTACGGGTGGAATCGGAGCCGGAAAAAGCACGGTTTGTCGCATTTTTGAAGCCTTTGGCATTCCCATTTACTCGGCAGACGATCGGGCCAAATGGCTCGTCGACCACGACGCGATTCTGAAGGCGGATGTAACCCGTTTGTTAGGCTCCGAGGCTTACAACGAAGCCGGACACTATAACCGACCGTGGGTAGCGGCCCAGGTATTTGGCAAGCCCGATCTGTTGCAGGAACTCAACGCTCTCATTCACCCCCGGGTTTTCGCGGATACGCAGCGTTGGACCCACGAACACGCGGGACGGCCCTACGTTATCAAAGAAGCCGCTTTGCTGCGGGCGGCTGGCGAAGACGGCAACAATCTCGATAAGCTCATCGTAGTGCAGTCTCCACTGGAACTCCGCATTCAGCGCATTCACAAACGGGATCCGCACCGTACGGAGCAGGAAATCAAAAACATCATCAGCCGCCAGATGAGCGACGAAGAGCGGCTGCAGTTTGCCGATTACGTCATCTACAATAACGATACCCAGCTGCTTATTCCGCAGGTCGTCTCACTGCACGAGCACTTCCTGCGAATGGCATTGTAATTCCCCACTTTTTGCGTATTTATGATGTATTTTCAAACCTGACAGGCTTTCAAAAACCTGTTAGGGCTACTCTTTTCTTCATCAAACCGTATGAAAAAACGTTTAGTGCTGGGGTGTTGTGCCCTTAGCTTTCTGACCGGCGCTTTTGTTTCCAGTGACGATCCGGCCCAACCGTTAACCACCGATATCGTGGAGGCTGCTTCCAAAGTTTTTGGTCTCGAGTTTGCAGTCAGTGAACGGGATTCTATGCTGGGAAACCTAACCAATTACCGCGCGAATTACGAAGCCCTGCGAAAAATTGAACTGACCAACGATGTGGCCCCCGCGTTGTATTTTAACCCACTGCCCCAGGGTTTTAGGCTGCCACAGGGACCTGCCTCGTTCAAAGCCAGCCCAGTGGGTAAGGTGTCGTTACCCGCCAATCGCCAAGATCTGGCTTATTATTCGGTAGCCCAGTTGGGCGAGCTTTTGCGGACCAAACAAACCACCTCCGTCGAGCTAACCCGTTTTTTTCTGGAGCGACTGAAAACCTACAACGAAAAACTTCTGTGCGTCGTCACCCTGACGGATGAATTGGCCATGAAACAGGCTCGCCAGGCCGACGTAGAAATCAAGGCGGGCAAATACCGGGGGGCGCTGCACGGTATTCCGTACGGTGCCAAAGATTTGTTTGCCCGCAAAGGCTACAAAACCACCTGGGGATCTGTTCCTTACAAAGATCAGGTACTGGATTACGATGCCACCATCATCCAGCGACTGGAAAAAGCCGGTGCGGTTTTGTGCGCCAAACTTACCCTGGGCGAGCTGGCGATGGGCGACGTCTGGTTTGGCGGCAAAACCCGTAATCCCTGGGAACCATCCACCGGCTCCAGCGGCTCTTCGGCCGGCTCGGGAGCGAGTGTTTCGGCGGGTCTACTCCCTTTTGCCATCGGTACCGAAACGCTGGGGTCCATTGTCTCACCCGCCACCATCAACGGCGTAACGGGGTTGCGCCCTACCTACGGTCGTGTTAGTCGCTACGGCGCGATGGCCCTGAGCTGGTCGATGGACAAAATTGGTCCGATGTGCCGCTCGGCAGAAGATTGCGCGCTCGTTTTCAACGCCATTTACGGCCCGGATGGTCACGACCCCACGGTTTTTGCCGCGCCATTCCGCTATGCGCCGTTAGCTTCTCTGAAAGGGGTAAGAATCGGGTATTTGAAAAAAGCATTCGACGAAGACCGACCGACTAAAGCCAACGACGAGGCTACGCTCGCAACGCTCCGGAAACTGGGAGCGACGCTGATTCCGTTCGATTTGCCGGATATTCCGGTGGGTAAAATGAACATGATCCTGAGCGCCGAAGCGGCTGCCGCTTTTGACGAACTGACGCGCTCGGGAAAAGATGACCAATTAGTGCGGCAGGTAAAAGCAGCCTGGCCCAATGCGTTCCGTTCGGCACGGTTCATTCCGGCGGTCGAATACATTCAGGCCAACCGCATCCGAACGAAACTGATCAACGAAATGGCAAAAACCATGACCAGTTTCGACGTATACATTACACCAACTTTTGGTAACGCCAACCTAATGCTCACCAACCTCACCGGCCACCCGTGTGTTGCTCTTCCGAACGGTTTTTCTCCGAAAGGACTGCCCACCAGCATCACGCTTATGGGACACCTGTTTGACGAGGGTCGCTTGCTGGCCGTTGCCAAAGCCTATCAGGATGCTACGGATTTTCATCACAAACGCCCAACGCTTTAACCGGTAGCGGTTTATCACAAACCCAGTATGGCACGGCTACGTTTCTTTTTTCGTTACCTTTAAAAGCACTTCACCAAATTAGTACGTTGATTGTATGTCTTGCAAACGCTTTTATTTCGGCTTACTTCTCCTCTTTTTTACATCATTTTCAGCTTTTCCGCAGCAAAAACAGCGGTTTCAAAGTTTACAGCAGGCCCTGACGGCTACCGGCCAATTAGCGGGTTCGCAGGGGCCCGCCAGCGTTAACTGGATCGACGGCGGCTCCCGGTTTTCGTTCACCGAGCGGGGCGTTATCAAATCCTATTCTCCCAAAGATGGACGGGAAGATGTGGTTTTTAACGGCAGTGCGTTGACGTTTCCGGGAACCGATAAACCGTTTGCCTACGAGTCATTCCAATGGTCGAAGGATTCGAAAAACCTGTTGTTTCAAACCAATTTCCGGCCCGTCTGGCGTCGGTCGGGCATTTCGGATTATTACGTGTACTCGGTGGCTGCGAAAAATCTGAAGCTGGTGGCAAAAGATGCCCAAACCGCCGAATTGTCGCCCGACGGTTCGAAAATTGGGTATGAGCGCGACGGAAATCTGTTCGTGTTTGATTTTGCTACCCAGAAAGAAACCCAGCTGACTAAGGATGCAGCCCCTTATTTTTACAACGGACGGTTTGGCTGGGCTTACGAAGAAGAGTTTGGCCTGGCCCAGGCTTGGGAATGGTCACCCGACAGTAAATTTCTGGCTTACTGGCAAATCGACGAACGCCAGGTTCCGCTGTATGCCATGACCGACTACAAGGGGTTTGATGAAGATTTCACGAAACTGCCCTACCCGCGCGTTGGTGACAAAAACCCGACCGCCCGCATCGGGGTCGTTGAAATTGCGAACAACAACCAGCAATGGATGAACGTCGAACTGGGCGACGGCTATATTCCCCGAATTTACTGGACGTCGCAGGAAGGGCAGCTGGCACTGGTCCACCTGAACCGCAAGCAAAACGAAATGAAGTTGTTTCTGGCCAATGTCCGCACCGGAGCCGCAAAACAGATCATGGAGGAAAAGTCGAAGTCGTGGATCGATGTGTTCGACTTCTTCGCCGGAATCATGCACTACTTTTATTTCCCCGAGAATTCGCAGGAGTTTTTCTGGGTCTCCGAACGCGACGGCTGGGCGCATCTCTACCGCTACGACTACACCGGCAAATTGCTGAATCAGGTGACAACCGGACCCTGGGAAGTGGTTTTTGTGCACAACATTGACGCGAAAAACAAGAAAATCTACTACACCTCCACGGAGCAATCGCCCCTGGATCGGCAATTGTACGCCATTGGCTTTGACGGGAAAAACAAACAAAAACT
Source organism: Larkinella harenae (assembly GCF_054780515.1). NCBI lineage: Bacteria > Pseudomonadati > Bacteroidota > Cytophagia > Cytophagales > Spirosomataceae > Larkinella > Larkinella harenae. The sequence continues at coordinate 177,512 of NZ_BAAGWE010000002.1, forward strand.
AACGCAGGCAGCCGGTCGCCACAAAATTGACTTTTCGCCCAACAGCCAGTTTTACATCGATCGGTTTTCGAACGTCACCACTCCGCTGCGCGTGGATCTGTGTGATACAAAAGGCAAAACGCTCAAAACACTCGAAGCCAACACCAACACGACCCAGTTTCTGGCCAATTACGCGTATGTCCCGAAAGAGCTGAGCCGCTTTACGACGTCCGACGGACAGAAGATTGACATTTCAATCATCAAGCCCTTCCCATTCGACGCCAATAAAAAATATCCGGTTGTACTCGACATTTACGGCGGTCCGGGTGCCCAATCGGTTTACAACGAATTCAGTTTCTCCGGCTGGCATCAGTACCTGGCCCAGCAAGGTTACGTGGTAGTCAGCGCCAACAACCGGGGCAGCGGTGGCTATGGGTCGGGTTTCGAAAAAATAGTTTACGAAAAATTAGGGCTGTACGAAAGCCGTGATTTTGTTGAGACGGCCAAGTACCTGGCTACCTTGCCCTGGGTTGACGCGGGCCGTATTGCCATCAAAGGGCACAGCTACGGCGGTTACATGAGCAGTTACACCATGCTGGCCCATCCCGGTGTTTTCAAGGTTTCGCTGGTGGGCGCCCCCGTCACCGACTGGCGGTTGTATGATAGCATTTACACGGAGCGTTACATGGGCTTGTTACCCGAAAATGAAGCTAAGTATCAGAAAAGTGCGGTTTCGCCCAACGCCAAAAATTTGCAGGGAAAAATGTTCATTGCCCACTCGACGATGGACGAAAACGTCCACGTTCGAAATACCATGCAACTGATCAATGCGCTGGCCGACGCCGGTAAAGACGCCGACCTGCGCATTTATCCGCCAGGTGCCCACGGTGTGGCCTACAACAGTACAACCTCGCTCCTGCTGCATCAACAGTATACCGACTACCTGGAAAAGTACCTGAAGAATACGGCCGTGAACTGATTAGTCATCAATTCGCAGGAAGTTGCCATTCTGATCAAAATCCAGATCCAGCCCGTTTGACAATTCAATGCTGTAACGCTCGCGGCTGTGCTGATCTTTCTCCCAACTGACTACGGTTTGTTGGGAGAAATTATCCCGAACATACGTCCGGATTTTTTCCGGATTGATCACCTCGTCCGGGATGGCTGTGCTGTTGCCGTCAACTTGTGTGCATTCGCCCGATTTGGTAAAATCCAGGTCAAAACCATTGCTCAGAATCACATCGAAGCTGGTGTTCAGTCCGTCGCGATCCCGCACCACCCGTACAATGGTTTCCTGCGGGAAATGCGTTTGGATAAAGGTTTGAGCGTTTTGCGGCAGTGCTTCTTCAGCGACCACTTTTTCCTGATCACAGGCCGAGGTACCCCAAATCAAGAGGCAGGCCATCGCGACGACTCGTTTTTTCATGCGGATAGGGAGTTAATTTCTGCGTGTATTTGATGTAATAACACATAACTTCCCCCTTTCCCCTACGCGGCCCCCAATTATTTTCAAAAGTGTTTGTTTCGGATCAAACTGATGCTCCGTCGGTTTTCAGCACGCGGCCCACATCCTTCTGATGAAGTCGGCCGATCGGCAGATCCTGCCCGGCAATTTCAACATGGCTGGGCGACCAGGCTGAGATTTTGTTGATGGCAACGATGAACGAGCGGTGAATGCGGAGGAAATCCCGGCCCGGCAACATGGCCCCCACCGAGCTGATGGCCTGCTTGACCACCAGCGGTTTTGCCGTTTGGGTGATGATTTTAACGTAATCTTTCAGGCTTTCGATGTACAGAATATCTTTCGTGTATACTTTCACCATCTTCCGGTCGGCCCGGAAATAAAGAAAAGCATCGCGTTCAGACGGAACCAGCTCTTTTTCAACCAGCTGTGGCTCCGGTTCAGGCAACACCGGGGCAATTGATGTTTCGAGTCGCATGACTTTGGAAACCGCCCGCAAAAACCGTTCGAAGGGAATGGGTTTCAGTAAATAATCCACTACGTCAAGCTCAAAACCGTCCAGCGCGTATTCGCGGTAAGCGGTTGTAAAAATCACTTTCGGTGGATTTCGCAAACTGCGCAGAAAATCGGTCCCGGTCAGCTTCGGCATTTTAATATCCAGAAACAGCAAATCGACCGGCGTTGCCTGAAGCATGCTAAAGGCTTGAACAGCATTATGGCATTTACCGACGATCTCCAGGCCGTCAACCATTTCGATGTATGATTCGACGATTTCCACCGCGTGGGGTTCATCATCGACCAGCAGACAACGTAATTTCATAGTTCGTATTTGTTGTTGGTATGTAAACTTAAGCAGTCACCTCAGCCACCGGCGCCTGGCGCAACTGCTGGATCGTAGCCTCATTGGGAAGCCACAAGGATAAATTCACCAGGTACGTTTCCTCTTCCGGCTGAATCTGCAATTCGTACCGATTGGGATAGAGTAATTCCAGCCGTTTCCGGACATTCTGCAAACCGATTCCACCCACGTTTTTTTGCGTTACGGTTTCTGTCTCAGCATCGCGGCTGTTGACAAGTTTGAACGTCAGCACGTTCTTGTCCACCGACAAATCCAGAAAAATCCAGGCCTGTTCGAGTTGCTGGCTCGTTCCGTGTTTGAATGCGTTTTCCAGAAACGGAATCAGCAGCAGCGGTGCAATCTGTTTTTGCTGTAGATCGCCGTGAAAATTTATGGAAATGTCCAGCCGTGAGCCGTAGCGCAACTGTTCCAGACCCATATAATTTTTCATGAATGCAATCTCTTTCTCGAGCGGCACTTCCGACGCATTGCAATCGTACAGCATGTAACTGAGCAACTGCGAGAGCTTCAAAACAACCGCCGGTGATTGTTCCGACCTGCGCAAGGTCAGGGCGTAGAGGTTATTCAATGTATTGAACAGAAAGTGCGGGTGAATCTGCGATTTCAACAGCTGTAACTCCGCCTGAAATTTCTCTTTTTCGATCTGCCGAAAAGCCTGCTCTTTCAGGTACCAGATTTTCACCAGCTTGATGGCAGCCACAAAACCGGCTACGGTGATGCCACCGCGCAAACCCGCCATCAGCAGGTAATTAAGGCCCCCTCCCCGCACCCGTCCAGTGCCCAGCCAGGAATGAATGGGCGTAACAATACCCACCGAAATAGCCGCTGAAGTACAGGCGCTCAGGAAGGAAAGCAAAATCACCCCGATCACCATTTTCCAGTACGCGCCTTTGTCCAGGTAACGCGGAAACAGGATGTAAATAATTCCGTAAGCCAGCACCATGTGTGCGGGCATAAAAAGGATCGAACTAGTGCCCGATGTCAGAAAACCCAGCAAAACCGCCAGCACTTTTCCGTAACCACGGTGCAGAAAATCCTGAATCGGAAAAACCCCGTACAAAACCGTAAAGTACAGCCACACCACGCCCCAGAAGAGACCATGACGCGCCAGCCGATGCCGGGGCTTGTTGGAAAAGATGAAGTTACTGTCAGCCAGTTGCATACAAATACCGGTTTGCCGGTCTAATATAGATAAATGACACCGCTACAGCCACGAAACCGTCGATTTGTAGACGAACGGTCAGGAATCGTCGCCAAATGGCTCATTTTGGTTTACCGGCTCCGTTTGTCGTTTATTCAACGCTGTATCGGCCAAAACTCGTCGCGTTAGGCGAAAAGATGCGTACGTTTTTTTGACCAATGTTTACTTTTAGCCCGTCAATAACGACACGAACAACAACTACTCATGAACCGCTCCGGCGGTATATTACGATGAAGCTCTATTCACACATCCGACTGGCAATTGTTGCCACCAGCCTTTTTCTCACGTTGCCTGCAATGACTTTCGGGCAGGCCTATGACCACCAATCAGCGCCACGTACCGGTTTCTGGGTGGTCGAATCGCAGCCGAAGCAAAAATGCGTTGTCCACTTTTACAATGACAACAATCAACTCATTTACCGGGAAGAGATGGCTAGAAAACGGCTCAATATCAAACGAGTTGCTATCCGAAAAAGTCTAAATACCGTACTGGACCAGGCACTGCGACAATGGGCCCAGAACCCGCAGTCCGACACGCCACTGCCAGCTAACCAGCAGTGGCTGGCAGCCGAGTTCAAAAAATGAGAATAAACAAGTGAGAATCGATTAAAGATGAAGCAACACCGTTGAAACTTCGCCCAGTTTGACATGTTCCTTTATCCTGATTCTCTGGTCTGAGCATTAATTTGGTTAAATTGGTTTGAGTCCCCAGGACTGGGCTGTTTTGCACCGGACCTGGGGCTTTTGTCTAATTATTAGTCTTCGGCTGGTTGAATTGGTGCGGTAATCAGTATTTTCGGTCTTCATCCATTCATCCGGCTCCGCATGACAACTGCGCCTTCTGCCGCCATCCGCACAGAAATTCTGGCAGGCGTTTCTACCTTTCTGGCAACGATGTACATCATCGTGGTTAATCCGGCGATTCTGAGCCAGGCCGGGCTACCGTTCAGTGGTGTATTGACCGCAACGGTTCTGCTGTCGTTTGGGTGCAGCCTGCTGATGGGACTTTACGCCCGCAATCCGATGGTGGTGGCACCAGGGATGGGCCTCAACGCTTTCTTTACGTTTACAGCCGTCAAGGGGCTAGGCATCCGGCCTGAAGTAGCCTTGGGTGCTGTTTTTTGGGCGGGAGTTCTGTTCCTATTGCTGTCAGTTTTCAACATTCGCTCGGCCATCGTCAAGATTATACCAAAACCGCTGCGGTACGCGGTTTCGGCGGGTATTGGTTTGTTTATTACGCTGATCGGTTTTGAAAACGCCCGTTTTATCGTAGCCGATCCGGCAACATTAGTTAGTGTTGCCAGCCTGAAAGATCCGATCATCCTGACTTTTGTTCTGGGGTTGTTTTTAACCGCCGTGCTCGTCATCCGAAATGTACCGGGAGCCATTATCATTGGCATTGTGCTGACGACCCTGGCCGCTGTCCCCATCGGCCGCTGGTGGGGCGATGCTTCGGTAATTCAGCTCGGGCACAAAACCCTGGTCAACTTCCAGGGTATTTTTGCCCCGCCGGACTTCAGCTTAATCGGCAAACTGGATCTGATCAATTCGCTGCAATGGTCGCTTTGGCCCATCATTTTCGCTTTTGTTTTTACCGACCTCTTCGATAGCCTATCCACGTTTGTGGGCGTAGCCGAAGCTGCCAACCTGTACGACGAAGACGGCAACCCTCGCCATCTGAAGCAGTCGCTCACCGTCGATGCCGTTGCCACTACCCTGGCCGGACTCCTGGGTACCAGCCCCGGAACCGCCTACGTTGAATCGGCGGTTGGCATTGCCCAGGGCGGACGCACCGGCCTGACGGCGATTGTTGCCGGGTCGTTGTTTCTGCCCTTTTTGTTTTTATCACCCTTGCTTTCGGTGATTCCCGCCATTGCAACTGCCCCTGCGCTGGTGCTGGTGGGGGCTTTTATGATGCAACCCATTACCAAAATCAACTGGGGACAACTGGACGATGCCGTACCAGCTTTTCTGGCCCTGGTACTTATTCCGTTCAGCTATTCCATTACGCAAGGAATCATCTGGGGATTTTTGATGTGGACCGTTGTGAAACTGGCCGTCGGCAAAGCAAACGAAGTTCCTGCAGGCTTACTTTTGGTCGATTTGTTCTGCGTTCTGGCCCTTTTTTCGGGTCATTAAAACGGGTTCAGTGCCGTTCTCCCTTTGTAATCGAAGGTGCGATCGCTCTGTTTCCAGGCTAATAAAATGCGATTTAAGGGTTTTCTAAGGGACTTTTTTTTGATAGTAAAACCGCATAACTAATTTGGTAACTTTAAAAGCTTTCCCATCGAAGCAACCATTCCGCTTTAACCCCTTCGTCCGTGCGTAAATTCTTTATTGGCTTTCTGTTGCTTATTGGTGCCGTACTTTTGCTCGGGGCCGGCTACGGTTACTACAATAGCCGCGACCGCCATCCCGGTTATTCCCTTCGCCTGAACGTTCCACCGTCAGATCCGCAACCGCTCACGGTTGGCTTTGCGGCTTTGAAAATTACACCTTACCTCCCCGATCGATGGACCGATCAAAACGGAGATGCCGCGTACAATCCGGGCGATGGAGATACGTATTCCGATGACAATCATAACGGGAAGTTTGACGCCTACTGGATGGCTGGCTTTAGCCAGAAGCGGGCAGCCAGCGGGGTTCATGATGATTTATGGGCGCGCGCAATGGTGATCGACGATGGGCAAACGCGTTTGGCTTTTGTGGCCGTCGACCTGCTCGGTTTTACGCATAAAAATGTCATCAATGTGCGTAAAGCATTGCCCGTCAGCGCCGGCATTACCTATTCCATTGTGTGCAGCACGCACACGCATGAAGCACCTGATTTTCTGGGTATGTGGGGAAACAGCGTCCTGAAAAGCGGGGTCAATAAAACGTACGAGCATTTTGTCGAGCAACAGGTGACACGAGCTATGCTGGAGGCTATAAAGAATTTACGTCCCGCCCGGCTCCGTTTTGCTCAGGACCTGACCGGCGCCGATTCGCTGTTAATGGATACGCGCAAACCTATTGTGAAAGATACCGGTTTATACACCATGCAGGTGCTTGACAGCGAGAAAGATAGCACGCTTGGCACCCTGGTTGTATGGGGTAATCATCCCGAAACGCTATGGAGCAAAAATACGCTTCTGACTTCCGACTTTCCGCATTATGTCCGGCAATACCTCGAAAAGGGAATTATGAATGGTGATTCAGTAATCCAAAAAGGGTTAGGTGGTACGGTGGTTTATGCCTCCGGTTGCGTGGGCGGCCTGATGACAACTTCCCCCAAAGTGACGATTCAGGACCCATTGACGGGGGAACGGTTTCAGGAACCGACTTTTGAAAAAGCCGATGCACAGGGCAAACATCTGGCCATGCTGATTCATCAGTCACTGCAGCAGGACACAAGCACGGTTCGGACCGCCAACCTCCGGATCAAGGCGCAAACTGTCGAAATTCCATTGTCAAACAAATTGTTTCAGTTGGCCATTGGGCTGGGAATTTTAGATGCCGGTTATAGTACTTGGGGAAATTTCCGGAGCGAAATTGCAGCTTTTCGGTTGGGCGATGCTTCCTTTCTGTGCGTACCGGGCGAGCTTTATCCCGAAATTGCCAACGGCGGGGTCGAAAATCCACCGGGTGCTGACTTCAGAATTAAACCAGTTGAAACACCCCCGTTGCGTAGTTTGATGCCGGGAAACTATAAATTTGTGATTGGTTTAGCCAACGATGAATTAGGATATATTATTCCGAAAAGTGAATGGGATACCGAAGCTCCGTACAACTACAATTCAAAGGATCGTCCTTACGGAGAAATTAATTCGACTGGTCCCGAAACAGCGCCGATCTTATACCGCGCTATGGCAGAATTGCTGCGAGATTTATAATTATCTTAACCGTTTGTTATGCAAATATTAATTGTTGAAGATGAGCACGAAGTTGCTTCATTTATAAAAAGTGGATTGGAAGATTACGGCTTTGAAGCCGATGTCGCAAATGATGCGTTACAGGCTCAAATGTTGCTGGCCTCACATGAATATACTACCGTCATTCTCGATGTTAATCTGCCCGTTATTAACGGTTTTGAACTTAGCAAACTGATCCGTAGCCGATATGAAGACATCTCCATTTTGATGCTGACGGCTTTGGGAAGCACGGAAAGTAAACTAAGTGGTTTTGAAGCGGGTGCTGACGACTATCTGATAAAACCGTTCGAATTTCGCGAATTAGTGGCTCGTTTACGGGCGCTAAACCGTAGGCGGTCGGCCAATCCGTCGGATTCGATGATATTAAAAATTGCGGATCTGGAATTAAATCTGCAAAGTAAAACCGTTAAACGGGGATCACAGCGAATTACGTTGACCGCCCGTGAATTGGCATTGCTGGAATTTTTTATGAAAAATCAGAATAAGGCACTGTCTCGCAACGAAATTACCGAAAAAGTATGGGATGTTAACTTCGATACAGGCACCAATGTAGTCGATGTGTATGTCAATTATTTGCGTAAAAAGATTGACAAAGATTTTTCACCGAAATTAATTCATACCATAACCGGCATTGGGTACATCATGCAGGAATCTGAGGATTGATGAATGAAAATAAGAGCCCGTATTTCCATCACGTTTCTGATCATTGTTGCCGCGAATTTGATCCTTTTCTCGCTGGCTATTTATTTTATTTCGGAATATTTCAGGCAACGGGATTTTTATTACCGGCTGTCGGACAAAGCCCGGACAACGGCTCGTTTGCTCATTGAAGAAGAAGAAATTGACCCCGCTATTCTTCGGCTAATCGAACGCAATAACCTTACCTCCTTGCCGGAAGAACACATCGTGATTTACGACCCAGCCGGCAAACAGATTTATGCCAGTGCTGACACGACTCTCGAAATTGTGGGACGCCAGGATTTGCTGGAGCGGGTTCGGAAGCAAAAACAACTGTACCTGCGTCGCAATGCCAAAGAAATAGTCGGATTTACGTACAAACGCAGAAACCAGGAATACGTGATCATTGCCTCTGCTTATGATGAATCCGGCTTAACAGAATTGCACCATTTGCGGAATATTCTCGGTTTTGGGCTCGTTTTTAGCCTATCGCTGGTCGGTATTTCGGGCTGGATGTTTGCGGGTCGTTTCCTTCAGCCCATTTCCAACGTGGTACGGCAGGTCGACCAGATTACCGCGTCAAATCTGAATCTGCGGGTCGACGCCAGCGAAAACAGCGATGAAATCGCGCAACTGGCCCATACCTTTAACTCCATGCTTGACCGGGTTCAGGAAGCTTTTGAGGTGCAGCGCAACTTTGTAGCCAATGCCTCCCACGAACTTCGTACACCCCTTACCATCATTACCGGACAGATCGAAGTTACGCTGATCAAAAAACGTACGGTTGAAGAGCACGAAGCGAAATGGAAAGCGGTTCTGGATGTAATCAAACGCCTGAACCTGCTGGCCAACAACCTTCTGGAACTGGCTCAGGTGAGCCTCGACGATGCTCCCATCAAATTTCAGGAAGTTGCCCTGGACGAAGCCATTTATCAGGCAACGAAAATTCTGACAACCCGCCGACCCGATTACCATGTCGTTTTTTCGTTTGAAAGCGAAACAGCGTCCATGCAGTCGTCATTGACAGTTCAGGGCAGTATGGCGCTGCTGATTTCGGCCTTTCAGAATCTAATGGAGAACGGCTGTAAATTCTCCCCTAAAAACCAGGTCGATGTCATCCTGGGTGCTAACGAGCGCTGGGCTACCATCCAGTTTAAAGATGAAGGAATCGGCATTGACCCCAACGATATCAAACACATTTACGAGCCTTTTTTCCGGGCCGAAAACGCCAAACGCATTCACGGATACGGCATTGGCCTTCCGCTGACATACCGCATCATCCAGCTTCACCGGGCCCAGATATCGGTTTCATCGGAAATTAACAAAGGCACCACCTTCACTTTGAAATTCCCCAAAACGCTCTAATCGTTTTCTAATCACTTTATAACCACATTCTCATCATTTTATAACCAGACTCTCATTGACTTCTAATTGACACTTAATTAATAGGCGTCCATCTTGATGTAACTTTGTAGTATCCATACTATCACACATTAAACGTTACATCAAGATGTTCAATCACAGCAAGTTAGGCCGAAAAACCAGTGACTTTGTCAATTGGGGGACAGTTTGGGGGCTCATTTTTGCCGCCATCGCGCTTGATATCTACATCAATTACCGAGAGCATACACAAGATAAGGAAAAATACCGCACCCAATATGAGGCCAAAGCATCGGAAGCGGACTCGTTGCGGGCTGTAAAAAATGAATTGGAACGGCAGCTACTGAAGGTAACTCAATCTCCATCAACGAGCTCCATAGAAAAGCTCCCGGCCGGATCACCAGCGGTTGCCGCGGCTGATAATGCCAATCAATAGGACTTCTACCGGTTTATTCAGGTCTAGTTGAAATCACGCATCCTATCCAATCCATTCAAAAATTAAAATGAATACAACACAGCAAAACTTTCGGTTCGTTGATTTCAGCAACGCGGAGGGAGACATCAAAGGAGGTGTTGTTTCATTTCTGGTAGCCGTCCCGTTATGTCTGGGCATTGCGCTGGCTTCCGGAGCACCTCTCTTTTCAGGGATTATTGCTGGTATTGTTGGCGGCTTGGTTATTGGTCTGTTCAGCCGTTCGGCCGTCAGTATTTCGGGTCCCGAAGCAGGCCTGATCGTTGTAACCTTAGCCGCGATTGAATCGCTTGGCACTTTTCCGGCTTTTTTGTTGGCCACCTTCATGGCCGGAATTCTCCAGATCGGTTTAGGCTTTTTACGAGCGGGTATCATCAGTAACTTTTTCCCTTCGTCCGTCATCAAAGGCATGCTGGCCGGGATTGGTGTCATCCTCATTATCAAACAATTGCCCCATCTCGTTGGCTACGATACCGATTCGGCGGAAGAAATATCGCTTTTTCAGCCTGATGGTTTTGACATTATTAACCAATTCCAGGCTGCCATTGGGCAGCTGAATGCCGTGGCGTTTCTGATTGCGGCTGTTTCGCTAACGCTTCTACTTCTCTGGGAACGTCCTTATTTCAAGCAGCACAAGGTGCTGAAGAATATTCCGGCAGCTTTGATTGTCGTTCTTACGGGTATCACTATCAACGAGGTAATGGCGTTGATTCACCCCGCCTGGGCTTTAAAAGGAAATCATTTGGTTCAGTTGCCCATTGCTGGCAGCGCAGCTGAGTTCTTTGGCTTGTTTACAATGCCGGACTTCGGTCAATGGACCAATCCTCAGGTGTATGCAGCCGCCATTTCCATCGCCTTGGTGGCCAGTCTGGAAGCCTTGCTAGCCATCGAAGCCTCGGACCAGCTGGACCCACTCAAACGCAAAACCCCATCCAATAGAGAGCTAAAAGCGCAGGGAATTGGTAACATGGTAAGCGGGCTGGTTGGTGGAATTCCTGTCACATCTGTCATTGTTCGTAGTTCGGTCAGTATCAATGCGGGTGCCCGGACAAAACTGGCTGCGTTGGTTCACGGTACGCTGCTGCTGGTCTGTGTCATTGCCCTGCCAGCGGTTCTTAATCGGATTCCCTGGGCAGCCCTCGCTTCAATTTTATTGATTACGGGGTATAAATTGTCGCGGATTCAGATTTTCAAGGAGCTACTGGGCGAAGGCATTTCCAAGTTTCTCCCTTTTGTAGCTACGGTGGTTGCCATCCTGCTGACGGATTTGTTGACCGGGATCGCCGTTGGTATGATTGTGGCCCTGTTTTTCGTGCTGCGGGAAAATTACCTCAATGCCCATAAAACGGAAACATTTCATGTCGACGGACAAAAGCGAATCCGCATTAGTCTCGGCGATTATGTGTCATTTCTGAGTAAGGCCAGCATCGTTAAGTCACTAACAAATGTGCCGGATAATGCCATCGTGGAAATCGATTGCAGCCATTCGTCCTACATCGACAGTGATGTGATGAACACTATTCAGAATTTTAAAGAAACAGCCCACCAGCGCAACATTCAATTCGTGTTTTTGCGTGAACCGGCTGATTATAAGTCGATGCCCGAATCGGTAATTGCCATGCGCAACCGCCATTTACGGGAAATCGAACAACGGAAATAGCATTCTTTGTGTGATAAATGTCGATAGAGCCGGACTGGAATCTGCGGTCCGGCTCATTTGTTTCCTACCAGCAACCCGCTGAAACGGTAATTTTGCCCAGAAAGACACCGTACGCAAAAGACAATTGTCTTTAACGACTATTTCCACAAGGCCTGCCCCGCCCGGCGGCATTTCGCTACTCTCTCCAGACTCCAATCGTTACTTGCGGCTCAACCGTTGCCAAATTTCCGTCACCCTCGCTGCTTTTTAGCCATCACCAGGAACAAAACGATACCATAAAGAAAGCTGCCAAAAAACATTTCTTCATTAATCGCTGAATTGTACGCCTATCAAACCGTAAATCCGTTTCGTTTCTTTGTGGGTTTTCTAATTTTCCGGTCACCAGCTTAACTATTTACGATCACAACCGGTTTATGCTGTGATTTTACCCCTATTCCATGAATCTAGCAACGCTGGCCCAGGACCGCGCGAAAACCGCCCGGGCTGTTCAATTGACATACATTAATGACTCAGCCCCCGGCATCAGCCGCCAGCGTTCGGGCGACCATTTTACGTACCGCGATTCGAAAGGAAAGCTGGTTGATGACGACGATACGCTTGATCGGATCAAAAAGCTGGCCTTGCCACCAGCCTGGGAAAACGTCTGGATTTGTGCTCGACCGAATGGGCACCTGCAGGCAACCGGCATCGATACCCGTGGGCGCAAACAATATCGGTATCATGCCAACTGGAATGCTATCCGTAGTGAAACCAAGTTTTCGCGCATGATCGCTTTTGGCGAGCAGTTGCCAGCCCTGCGTATGAACATTGGAAAGGATCTGAAACGCCGGGAACTCACAAAAGAAAAAGTGATCGCCATTGCGCTCAGCGTTATGGAGCAGACTCTGATTCGGATTGGTAACGCATCCTACGAAAAAGAATACGGCCATTACGGTCTGACAACGTTGAAAGACCGCCATGTCAACATTGCCAGCTCCGAAATTCAGTTTCGGTTTAAGGGCAAGAAAGGCATTTACCACGATATTACCGTTCGCGACCGGCGGCTTGCGCGTCTGGTAAAGGCCTGCCGCGACATTCCGGGCAAAGAGTTATTTCAATATTACGATGACGATGGCGTACACCGCAGCATCGACTCCGGGATGGTAAACGATTACCTGCGTGAATACACGGGCGAAGAATTTTCGGCTAAAGACTTCCGGACCTGGGCCGGTACCGTCAACGCCCTTCGGCTCCTGGCCGAACTAGAACCTTGCACAACGGAAAAAGAAGCGAAGAAGAACGTTAATACCATTCTGGAGCAAGTGGCGCACCGCCTGGGCAACACCCGCACGGTTAGCCGCAAGTACTATGTCCATCCGCAAATTCTGGAAGCCTACGAATGCCAAGATTTGAACCCCTATCTGCAACGCAAGAACCAGTTTCGCCAGACTTCCAAGTACGGATTGGACCCGATCGAGAAGCTACTGTTGCGGTTTTTGAAGGACAAAGTAAAGAAACCCAAATAAAGCCCTACGGTTTTTGAGTCGGCGGAGCATCAATCCTGCGCTTTGACCCATCTGTGGTGCTCACAACGCTGGCAGGTTTCAATCGGGTCTTTTCCGTATTCGACCACCTGCCCACACTTGCAACAGGCATAGCGTCCGGGTTCGGAAATAAAATCAACAGGATCTTTAAGCAAATGAGGAAAAATGGGTAAACCGGGCCTGATGGCGTCTCCTTTGTATTGAAAAATACTAACCTCGCCGTTATGTTCCAGAATCGCCGTTCGTACTTGTCCAAGATGCTCAACGCCCGCCAGCCGGAGTTCGGCAAACAACTCGTCCAGCCCTAAATCCTCATCGTCAAAATTCTGAACCAGGATGCAGCCGTTTTCTATTACATAGACCGGTTTTCCTTCCAGAAATTCCCGAACTGGCTTGTTTTTGTCGGCCAGCCGGGTGAAAAATTTGTAGCTGCTCATCATGACCACGAACACCACCGCTGCCGCCAGCAGCGGGACATCGTGGTAAAACATGGGATCACCAGCCGCCGACCCCAGGCCGATCACCAGCACGAGTTCAAAAACCGAAAGTTGTTTGACTTCGCGCTTCCCCGACACTTTCAAAGCCAGTAGCAGAATCAAAAACATCACGAAGGTCCGCAAGGCTACCTCTCCGAGGTAACCCACTGGGAAATCGTGCATAAACATGCGTTGCCAGTCAAAGGGTTGAACCGGCTCCTCTTTTTCCATGCAGGCGTTGCGGTTGCTTAGGTTGGTTTGTTCTTACGGATTTTCAGGTTACGATTTTTCGCCCACTCCTCCGCCCGGGAGGTGGCAATCGGAATTGCCCGATCTTCCGCCATTCCCTCGTTCAACAACGCATTGGCAATATCAATCGCTTTATTTCGCACTGGTGCCATAAAATTTTTCAGCGACACCGGATAATTCTGCTTTGTCCAGGGCATATCGAATCAAATGTTAAGAGTGATGAGTTGACGGACGCACTGTGCCTGAGGAGACATTCTACCACCAACGGCCCCTTCTTAACTCTTAACTTATTTCGTTTGTTGCAGAATTTGGCTGCTCAGTCGAAGCAGTTCAATTTCAGCAACTTTCGTGTTGTATTCCGCGTTGATCAGACGCGTTTCGGCAGCCACTGAATTGCGCTGGACATCCCGAAATTCAACGGCGGTAGAATTTCCGACTCGGTAGCGCTCAAACGCAATATCAACGTTCTGATTGGCGATTTTATAACTTTCGACTTCGAGATTGACCAGAATCAGGCTGTTACGGTATTGCGAGTAAGTTTGTTCCAGCGCTTGTTGCAACAGCAAACGCTGATCGGACTCCTGGTATTCTGAAATAAGGGCACCTGCCTGGGCGTTGGCAATCAACCGACGCTGGTTGAATCCGGTAAAAATGGGCACACTCGCCTGAATACCGTACACCAATGCATCGTTGCGGGCACTCCGAACCCCAAAACCGCCCTGGTTATCGATGGCGGTAAAGTTATAACCACCCACCAGATTGACCGTTGGCAATTGCTGCGAGCGGGCCAGTCTGACGTTCAAGTTGGCAACCCGGCGATTCAACGCAGCCGCAATCAATTGCGGGTTGTTACTGGCCAGCGATTGCCGGAGCTGGTCGAGCGAAATATCCGTTCGCACAATAATCGTATCCCGCACAGCAAACTCCGTAGCGGGGTCCCGGACGATAAGTGTATTCAGGAAAATTTTGGCATTGCGAACATTCTGCTGCTGCGCAACCAGTGCCGAACTGTCGGCGTTATAATCAACTTGTGCGCTCAGAAAATCGACCCGGGAACGGGTTCCTACTTCAAAGTTAGCCCGGGCCAATTCCAGTCGGTCCCGGGAAATATCGAGGGCCTGCCGCAGGGAGGTCAGCTGTTGCAGCTGTCGAATCACATCGTAATAAGCCGTGGCTACGGTAGCCACCGTCGATTCAATAGTAGCCCGGCTATTGGCTTCGCTGATCTTAACCACCTCGCCCAACCGATCGTACGCTATAAAGTTTCCAAAACCGTTGAAAACCGTCCAGTTTAAGGCTACCCCAACCTGCGTGTTCCGGTTGGTCACACCGTAGAGATTTTGCTCAGGACGGAGGTTATCCAGAAACTCCTGACGCAAATTTTGCAGGTTGTTATTGTTGGTCAGGTTACCAACCAAGTTGGGGAAAAAGCTGTATTTAGCAATTCGGAAATCCGTACGGGCAATCTCTTCCTGCGACTTGAAGATGCGAATCTGGTAGCTTTTTTCAAGAGTTGCAGAAATAGCCTCCTGTAGGGTCAAGGTAGGCCCTTCCTGCGTAATCGTTGACGTTCGGCGAATACGAGGGGCAAGCGGTTGGGTGGTTTGGGCCCAGGCAGTTAAAAATGAAACACAAAGGATTAGGCTTAGGATGAAGCGCATTCTGGTATTATTTTTAGGTAACTGACCTTCAAAATTAAAAGATATTCTGTCATTGTGGGTATCCCGGAATTAGATTTGGCGGGAATTCTTCCAGACCGAATGAATTTGGCTATTATTGTCTCAATAAATGATCAAAGTGGATTTATGCAACGATATTTACTGATTTTCCTGTTTTTCTTTTTGACGTGTATGGCTTGTTCCTCCAAAAAGCAAGCTGATTTGATTGTGCATAACGCAACTGTTTATACGGCCGATTCGGCTTTTACCACTGCCCAGGCTTTCGCGGTCAAAGATGGAAAATTTCTGGCCGTCGGCTCTTCGGGTCAACTTTTAAACGACTATACGGCTGATACTACCGTTGATTTACAGGGCAAACCGGTTTATCCCGGCTTCTACGATGCACATGCCCACTTCCTGGGGCTGGGCCAAATGCTGGATCAGGCCGATCTGGTGGGTACGGAATCGTTTGACGAAGTTATTCAGCGGCTTCAGGCTTTTTACAAGAAGCATCCCACAACGCTTTGGCTCATTGGTCGGGGCTGGGACCAAAACGACTGGCCTGACAAACAGTTTCCGACCAGGGAAAAACTCGACGCGGCTTTTCCCACTATTCCGGTTTGCCTGACCCGCATCGACGGTCATGCCGTACTGATCAATTCCAAAGCGCTCCGTTTGGCTAAAATTACTAAGGGAACCAAAATTCCGGGAGGTGAGGTAGTTTTAGCCAACAATGAACCAACGGGCGTACTGATCGACAATGCGATGAGCTTGATCCGGCGGCTGATTCCACAACCCGATGAAAAAGACAAAGAGCGCATGTTATTAGCGGCTCAGAAAGTCTGTTTGTCATTGGGCCTGACCACGGTTTCGGATGCCGGACTGAATCGGAAAGATATTGAGCTGATTGAACGTCTACAGCAGGAAAACAAATTAAAAATTCGGGATTATGTGATGGTTAGTCTGGGCGAACCCAACCTGGAGTATTACCTTAAACGAGGTCCTTCCCAGACGGATCGGCTCACGGTTCGCTCGTTTAAGCTGTTCGCCGATGGAGCGCTGGGGTCACGCGGGGCCTGCCTGCGAAAACCGTACACCGACCAACCTCAAACTGCTGGTTTTCTGCTTCTCAGCCCGAACGAACTGGAACGAGCGTTAACATTGCTGGCAAACAGTAACTTTCAGGCCAATACCCACTGCATCGGAGATTCGGCCAATCACCTGATTCTGGATTTGTACGGTAAGCTGCTGAAAAAGCAAAACAACCGGCGCTGGCGAATTGAGCACGTGCAGGTCGTTTCACCGGATGATTTGGGGAAATTTAAGCGCTACTCGGTCGTTCCGTCGGTACAACCTACGCATGCAACTTCAGATATGTACTGGGCCACCGACCGGCTGGGGGCCACGCGGGTAAAAGGTGCCTATGCCTTTAAGGATCTGATGCAGCAAAACGGTTATCTCGCATTCGGAAGCGATTTTCCGGTCGAAGCCCCCAATCCGCTGTACGGTTTTCATGCTGCTGTGGCCCGGGTCGATGCCAAAGGGTTTCCGGCGGGTGGCTTTCAAATCGAAAATGCCGTTGATCGTGCTTCGGCGCTGAAAGCCATGACAAGCTGGGCCGCTCACGCCAATTTTGAAGATCATCTGCGCGGTAGTATTGCCCCCGGCAAACAAGCGGACTTCGTTGTTCTGCAACAGGATATTATGAAGGTTCCGGCCCCCAGCCTGCGCGGCACAACGGTTTTGCAGACCTGGATCGGTGGCGAAAAGCTCTATCAAAAATAAGGGCTGTCTGTTACTGTCCCTTGTATTTGGCAATGGCCTCCTTAATCCGCTCAATCCGATTATCCGGATCGGGGTGGCTGCTCATGAATTCGGAGGGACGATTTGGGCCACCGGCGGCTTTCAGTATTTCCATCACATCAATCATCGCTTCGGGTTTGTAACCGCTTTCGGCCATCCAGCGAACCCCTAACTGGTCGGATTCGATCTCATCGTCGCGCCCGTACTTTAGGCCAATCAAATTGGCTACATAAGCCGCGATGGCCGCATTCCGGCCCGGCGAGTTAGGGTCTTCCGTGGCGATGGCGGCTGCTCCCGCCAGCCCCTGCGTGAGTTGCTGCTTGGCCATTTGTTCGGCGGAATGTCGGCCGATGACATGCGTAATTTCGTGGCCCAGCACTCCCGCCAGCTGGTCTTCATTTTTCAGTTTGTCGAGCAATGCAGCCGTTATAAAAATCTGTCCACCCGGCACCGCAAAGGCGTTCACCGTCCGGTTGTCGGCCAGCACGTGAAAGTCAAATTGGTACGGACTGTTTTTGATATCGGTTGCGTTGACCAGCTTCTGACCGACACGCTTGACCGACTGCTGCACTTTTTCGTCCGGGTATAATCCACCAAATTCGCGGGCCATCTGTGGAGCACTTTCGAGCCCTAGCTGCACTTCCTGCTCGGGCGTCATGCTGACGTGCTGTTTCTCACCCGTCACGGGGTTTTCCTGGGTGTTCGTGAAATAGGTAAAAACGGCCACTAGGGCCATTACCAACCCAATGATGATTCGAGTTGCTCGGGAGCGCATAGTATCAGGTGTAAATGGTTTTTAGTTTAGTCGTATACTAAACTAAAAAGTAACGAAAAGTTCTTACGTCAGGTCCCACATGATGCAATTTTCAGATAACCACACCAAATCCAACCCCGCCCCAGAGGCCAAACTTATTCAGAATAAAAGGCGTCAACTGTGCTTTCAGAAAAGCGATTGTTCGCTCCTGATTGAT
Organism: Larkinella harenae; assembly: GCF_054780515.1. Classification (NCBI taxonomy): domain Bacteria; kingdom Pseudomonadati; phylum Bacteroidota; class Cytophagia; order Cytophagales; family Spirosomataceae; genus Larkinella; species Larkinella harenae. The sequence goes on from NZ_BAAGWE010000002.1 coordinate 195,793, forward strand.
CGTAAAATAGTGCCGCACACCCACCATCGGCGATGAGCGGTAACCGTCTTCTTTGACCAAAGGGCGTACGAATGCGGTTCCTCCCCAGCCCACTTCCAGAAACCAGCGTTTACGGAACCCAACGGGCGGTGGGCAGCTTCGGGGGTTCGGATTGAGTAAGAAATTGAACGAAACCGAATGCGGAATAGTCAGCATACTGTACTGGGTAAACATCGTACCCACTCCGCCCCGAATTACCCAGAAGTGGGCTTGAGGCCGCAGTGGTACGTACTCCAGATTAAGGGAAACGATAGGACTCAGGCCACCCAGCTCGACCGTGGTGGACCACCGACGCGGTGATTCATACGGTTTAACAAATTGAGCCTGCACTTGAACACCAATCAGCACCAAAAGGAACAAAAACCGGGTTGGCATATGTCCATAACGGCAATTTTCGGATTAGATTGCAGCAACCTTTTTGAAGTAACGAAAGAAACCGTTACCACTATTTACTGATTTCGATCCGCCAGTCGGGACCGCTGGAGATCTCGTATTTTTTGGCGAAATCACCCATATTGACTGCCACGGAGAAATTCAGCAGGCTGTTAAAATAAGCCACCTCCTCTCCTTCTTTTGACTCTCCGAAGGTATTGACTATCAACACCCTCCGATTATATTTTCGGCGATTTTTGTAGAAGATCCGCACCTGTACTGTTTCCCCGGTTTTGGCACCCAGCTGCGTAAAAAGGTTTTTGCCAATATTAGTCCAAACATTACCGTACTGTACATCCAGTACCGGAATGGTTCCTTTCAGGACGTTTCCGTCGAAAACCGCAGGCTGGTACGGAATTTTTTGCACCTCGGCGGGTAATCGTTTTCCGACCTGAGCGAACGTAATCTCCCTGGCCGCCAGCCGGGCTCCCGTGTACGCATACACGTCGCGACCGTGAAACGTGTACGATTCGTTGGAGTTCTGCAATCGGTTTACAGCTTCATCAATTTCGCGTACTTCCCGAATTCCCAGCTTTTCGGCGATGAGCGTCAGGGTTCCGTTGTCGGGCGTGACAACATAATGACCGGACTGGGTGAGCAACACCACCGATTTTCGCTCCGTACCCACGCCCGGATCACAGACTGAAACGAAAACCGTTCCCTGCGGATAATACGGTGCCGTTTGCAACAGCCGATAGGCCGCTTCCCAAATATTATACGGCGGTATTTCGTGCGTCAGATCAACAATTTTCAGGTTAGTCGACACACCGAGAGCAACGCCTTTCATGGCCGAAACCGCCCCATCCTTGAGCCCAAAATCAGACTGAAAAACCAATACGCCATTTTGCGCCCACAGCCCACCGGCCAGCAACCAGCCATAGAGCATCAGCAGAGCGGTTTTATGTTTCATGATACTATAGCAATCCGTTTACGGCATTCATTTTGCGGTGCTACACCTGCTAATAGAAATGCGTCAGCACCGTAAACTGAATGCCGTAACCTGTTATTTACTCGTTCCTTTCAACTGCTGCACCAGCCAGGTCGTCATCAGTTCGGTTTGTTCAGGGTAGGTCCAGTGGCCCGTATCTTCGTACAATTTTAGTTGTTTGGGAGCCGTAATGACATTGTATGAAGCGTACATCGATGTGGGTGGACAGGTTTCATCATTGAATCCCCACGAATAATAGCCGGGTACTTTGACGAGTCGGGCAAAATTGACCACGTCATAATACGCCACTGTTTTGATTTTGGCGGGTGTATTGGTAAACGCCAGTGCCTTGCTCGTAAACAAATGCGGCCAGCCACCCGCCCGTCCTTTCAGATAGCCCGTCATGTCAGACAGCGCCGGGTAGTAAGCGCCCAGCCATTTCACCCGGTTGTCTAGCCCCGCCGTAATAATCGACAGCGCTCCGCCCTGACTACCACCCGTAACCGCCAGGCTACTGCCATCGTACTGCGGCAAACTTACCAGAAAATCGTTGGCTCGCACGCAACCGAGATACACCCGTTTGTAGTAATACCGATCCCGGTCGTCCAGGTTAAACATCATGTAACCACTCAGCGACCCGGCCCCCAGGTTCAGATAAACGGCAGGATCCAAATTGACCGGAATGCCATGAATGCCTATTTCCAGCGTAATCATTCCTTTCTCGGCATCAGCGATATTACCACCATACGGCCGAATACCCGCTCCCGGCACCCGTAGCAACGCCGGATATTTGCCTTCCTGCTTCGGTACACACAGGATACCGTACAAGCGAGAGTTGGCGTAATTCTGAATATTGACGTGGTAGACGTTAACTTTCTCGGTGCAACGTTCGGGCAGCAATGTCAGGCGGGCATCGAGCGGTATACGACTCAACTCCGCTTTCGCGCTGTCCCAAAACACCTGAAAGTCAGCTGGATTATCAACCGTTGGCGCTACCTGCAACGGATTAAAGCCGGCTGTAGCCAGCCCTCGGTAGGTTTTGCCGTTGATTTCTGCCGTTGCTACACAACGCAAAAAACCCGGCGTTTTCAGAGAGCCGCCATCGATGGTAGTACTGCCATTGGCCAGCGTAACGGTTTGCTGTTTGGTGGGCTCCATCTTTTCCGGGCCAATTTCGTACCGGATTTTAGTTCCTTTGATGGGGTTGCCGTTTTGCAGCACCGATATGGTAAATTTCACCGACTCACCGGGTCGGTATAACCAGTCGGTATGATCGGGGGCAACAACAATTTTAATGGGTCGTTCGGCGGGTTGGGCTACGGCACCTACCACAATAAGCAGATACAAATAGACCAGCAGGAGATTTCTTTTCATCAGGAAATAGGCTTGAAAGGTTATTCATTTTTTTTCTGGTAAGTCGAAAAATGCCTTTCTCTACCTGTCTGACGGCATTAACTTTCATTTTCGTTCGTACCCATAAAAACACCCCATTCCAGCTACAATACCGGAATGGGGTGTTTTGAAAAAGTATGCAGCACTTTCGTTGTGCTGGCTTGACGTACCGATTGGCTTACGGAATTTCTTCGTATTCGAGTAAACACTGCACCACATACGCCTGCGTACCGCACAATTTGGCCATTTCGCCCAGTTGTGAAACCGCAATCACCAGCTTATTCCGAAAATCAGCCAGGCAATATTTGTCGATGGCCTGCTCAATGGGCCGGGTAATGAGTCGGTCTGCTTTGGCCACCACTCCATTGACAATGATCAGTTCGGGATTGAACAGATGCACGGCGATGGACAAGCCCTTTCCCAGTTCGCTCCCCACTTCATTGAGCAAATCGATGGCCAGCTCATCACCGGCTTTGGCTTTATCAATTACCATCTGGACGTCGATTTCCTCAAAATTTTCTTCAGCCAGTTTAGAAACCCGTCCTTCTTTCAAACCCGCTTTCACCCGACGAACCAGGGAGGACGCCGAAGTCAGGGTATCCAGACAACCCACTTTTCCGCACGAACACAACTCGCCGTCGGCCTGCAACTGAATGTGCCCCAGCTCGCCCGCAAATCCGGCCAGTCCCTGCAAAATCTCCCCATTGACGATAACACCCAACCCAACGCCCCAATCAATGTTGATGGACAAAACGTGGTTTTTGCCTTTTGCCAGTCCAAATCGGTGCTCGCCCAGAATGGTTGCCTTCGTATCGTTGACCAGGTAAACGGGCGCATTGAAACTAAAGGTTAGGAGTTGCTGCAGGGATTCATCCCGGTGATTCAGGTTTTTATACGTGTAGTTGATTCCAGTTTTAGGATCAACTAGCCCCGGCAACGCACAGCCGACACCGATGATTTGCAGGTCTTTTTCCCGGATGCGTTCGGCAATTTCCGCCAGTGGTTCGCGCAAGGCGTCCAGAAAAGCAACGGAGTCTTCTAAACGCAGGTTGACATCCAGCCGATCCAGGACCCGGTTTGTGAGATCGAAAACAACCAATTTGATATCGTGAACGCTGATATCGATGACAACAATGGCCTGATTGCCAGCCCGCAGACCGAACAAAGCGGGCTTTCGACCGTATTGAGCAGTTCCGATTCCGATTTCCTGGACCCAGTTTTCCGTCACAAGCTCATCGATAAGCATTGTAATAGAAGGAACACTGGCGTGTAACGCCTTCGCTAGCTGAGACAGCGTCTGGGAGCCAAGTCGATACATTTCTTTCAATATACCGCGTTTAAGACGGCTTTTCTTTCTATCAACGATAGAAACCGTATCGTTTACCTCCATAAAAGTATAGCATTCATTAAACCTATGTGATGAAAAGGAGTGAATTCTGGCAGGATATTATTAAAATAATTTATTAATAGTGCGATTTTATTAAATTATTTACAAAACAGCAAATTTTGTCCTGCGACCTTCACAAAAACCGTTTCGGATAGGAAGTGAATGTAGGTAAAAGAGGTAGAAAGCGCGGTATTTACTTATGCCTTATTGGAATCGATTTTGTGTTATAGCGAATCTGTATTTAGTACTGTTTTTCGCTCATCCATCCAGTTTCGGATGATCTGGGTAAGCGGTTTGGTTTCAATCAGGAAACCGTCGTGCCCATACAAGGAGTCGATCTCTTCGTAGCGAGCGTCCGGAATATGCCGCGCCAGGGTTTTCTGCTCAACCGGCGGAAACAAAATATCCGACTTGATACCAACCGACAGCGTCCGCGAGGTAACCTGCTCGAGTGCCCGACTGATGCTACCACGGTTGCGCCCTACGTTGTGCGAATCCATCACTTTCGATAAGATCCAGTACGTATACGCGTTGAAACGGTTGGTGAGTTTTTCGCCCTGGTACTGTTGATAGCTGGAAGCCTTGTAATGGTCCAGTTGTTCGTTGTTATCCAGAGCCTGAGTAAACCCGTACGTATCGTAATTGCGGTACGACAATAACGCTACGGCCCGAGCAGCCTTCATTCCGTTCCGGCCCGCATCGTCGCGGTTTTCCAGCCAGGTCGGGTCAGCACAGATGGCCATCCGTTGGGATTCGTTGAAGGCAATTCCCCAAGGCGACATCACGGCATTGCTCGCAATCAGAATCAGGTTCTGGATAAGACCGGGTTGCTGAATGGCCCATTCCAGCGCCTGCTGCCCGCCCAATGATCCGCCAATGCAGGTCTGGATTTGTTCAATACCCAGCTCCTGCCGCAGTAAATCCAGTGCCTTGACAATATCGTGAATGGTTACCTGCGGAAAGTCGTGGTAAAAAGGCTTCCCCGTAACCGGGCTGATAGACAAAGGCCCGGTTGAACCGTAACAGGAACCCAGCACATTGGCACAGATAATAAAATAGTTTGCCGGATCATAAAATTTCCCCGGTCCGACCATACCCGCCCACCAGTCACCCGGGTCGGCATTACCCGTTAATGCGTGGCAAATCCATACAACATTGGAACGATTACGATTCAGCGTTCCACGGGTCGTATACACCAACCGCAAGCCCGGCAAAGCCGCGCCCGACTCAACGGGGAAGGTATATTTATAGTCAAAAACCTTGGTTTCCAATCGAAAAAAGAATTGTCGGTTTCCGGTTTATCGTTTTTGGCATCACTCCCAAAGCAAGCTGACCCGCCGAAAACCATAAACCGGAAACCGTAAGCTACATATTATGCGTTAATGGCGGCAAAAGCCTGCTCCAGATCCGCTTTGATGTCGTCGAGGTGTTCGGTACCCACTGACAAACGCAATTGACCCGGCACGACCCCGGCACTGGCCTGTTCCACATCACTCAACTGCTGGTGCGTAGTGGCTGCTGGGTGAATAATCAGCGTCTTCGAATCGCCCACATTGGCCAGGTGGCTGATCATCTTCAGGCTATCGATAAACCGATCGGCGGCTTCCTTGCCCGCTTTCAACTTAAACGTCAACACGCCACCGAAGCCTCGTTTGAGGTATTTCTTGGCCAACTCATGGTACGGACTGCTCTCCAGACCCGGATAGTAAACCTTTTCGACCTGCTCATGCTGCTCCAGCCACTGCGCAAGAGCCAGGGCATTCTGAACCGTGCGGTCGACCCGCAGCGACAAGGTTTCGATTCCCTGCAAAAACAGGAACGAGTTAAAGGGACTCAAGGCCGGACCCCAGTCGCGCAGCCCTTCAACCCGGGCCCGGATGATAAACTGAATGTTGCCAAACGGTCCGCCGATGCCAAATACATCGTTAAAAACCAGACCGTGATACCCTTCCGCCGGTTCAGTAAACTGCGGGAATTTTCCATTTCCCCAGTTGTAATTACCGCTGTCGACAATGACTCCCCCAATGCTGGTGCCGTGGCCGCCAATCCATTTTGTAGCCGACTCCACTACCACGGCTGCGCCGTGTTCGATGGGCCGAAACAGGTAGCCACCGGCCCCAAACGTATTGTCAACGATCAACGGTAGGTCGTACTTCTGCGCCAGAGCCGCAAACGCTTCGAAGTCCGGCACGTTAAACTCCGGATTCCCGATGGTCTCCAGATAAATGGCCTTCGTTTTATCGTCGATCCGTTTTTCAAAGCTTTCTATTTTATCCCCATCGGCAAAACGAGCTTCGATCCCCAGCCGCTTAAAGGAAACTTTAAACTGGTTATAAGTTCCCCCGTAGAGGTAAGAGGTGGTTACAAAATTGTCTCCAGCGCTCAGGATATTGTTCAAAGCCACAAACTGGGCTGCCTGTCCGGAAGCTACCGCCAAAGCCGCTACCCCGCCTTCCAGTGCCGCCACCCGCTTTTCCAACACATCGGTGGTGGGGTTCATGATCCGGGTGTAAATATTACCAAACTGCTGTAGAGCAAACAGTTTGGCCCCATGATCGGCGTTATCAAACACGTAGGAAGACGTTTGATAAATGGGAACAGCTCTCGATTTGGTGGTGGGATCAGGCTCTTGTCCTGCGTGCAATTGCAGCGTCTCAAAATGCAATGATGCTGACATGATGAATTAATTTAGTTATGGATTTTTGGAACGAAAGGAAGGCTAAAAGGAAAAAATCGCGCCGACACGCTGACTCACCGGCAACCTGGTTGCTGCGCATGAGTGACCTAAACGGTGCGCTCGGAAAGAATTGATCATTCAGCCCGTAGCCGGCATCCTCTCCCGGTTGTCGGTTTGCGTAGAGTGTGTAAAATAAGTTGCCCGCCCCGGGGCATACAACAACGAAAGTTAATCATGTGTCTGTTCGATTTATATTTCCTATCGAAGCCGCCGGAGCGATTTCGTAGGCGGGATGTAGCACCTTGCCGCGCGGCAGGTTGCCAGAGGTTCACCGAGCCCGGTCTCTTGCCTCTTCTTTATAAATCAAGCGCAACGGGAATGTTGCAGCAAAGATTCGCGTGTTCCGAATCTGAGTGGAAACTTGATTTGAGCCGCAAGTATAGCGAACGAAGGCCGTTGCTGCAAATTTTTTAGCCGATACTGCAAACAATAGCATTGCCTTTAAATGCCGAAAACCTTCTATTTCAGCGCTAAAAGGCACTGAAATAGAAGGTTTTCGGTCAATAAGCCACCTCAAAAAATACGCAACGGTGGCTACTTAGCCTTAGATCGAGAGCTTCCAGCCATCCCGGTACTGCCGCGACACAAACTGGTTAGCCTCGTCAAAGTTGGTAATCTTCATGTTCTTACCATCCCACATCAGGCGCTGACGACCGGGATAAGTAAAGCCTTTCCCGTCGGCTTTCGGTGTACGGAGCATATAACTGCGAATAGCCAGGTTGCCCATCAGAACCGACTCGGTCAGCGGTCCGGCAAAGTCGAACGACGACGTCAATGCTTTGTGTTCTTTGCTATTGAAGCCGGCTTTGCAGGCTTCAGTCCACAGGATCTGGTGACCATTTTCCGGCCAGGGTTTTCCGTCGGCAGGTTTCGGCTTTGCGGGCGCTTCTACTTTCTTGCCGTCTTTGGTATACAGCTTCGGATCATCCCCGTACATACCGCAGGCAATCAGCCCCTTATCACCGATCATGAACATACCGTTTTCACCGCCTTCGGGGTAGGCCTCACCGGCGGGCAGAAAATCCGGCCGGAACGGACGAATACCACCGTCGGACCAAACCATTTTCACGTCTGATTTATTCTTCGCTGAAGCCGGGAATTTCAATTCGACGTGGGAAGCTGGCGGACAACCTTCGGGGTTGTATTCCGGCGTCCAGTCTTTCAGGAACACCGCGCTGATGCTGGTTTCCACTTCGGTGGGGTAGCCCAGCCCCAGAACCCGGAACGGAATATCCATGATGTGACAGCCAATGTCACCGAGCGCTCCTGCGCCAAAGTTCCACCAGCCGCGCCATTTGAACGGGTGATAGGCGGGCGTATAGCCTACTTTTTGGGCGGGTCCTAACCACAGGTCCCAATCCAGGTCGGCAGATGGTTCGCCGGCGGGTTGTGGCACCGGAATCCCCTGCGGCCATACGGGGCGGTTGGTCCAAATCTGGATTTCGTGCACTTTTCCGATCAATCCTTTATCAAACCACTCCACCATCGTTTTCTGCTGCGGGTTCGATGAGCCCTGGTTTCCCATCTGGGTCACCACTTTGTATTTCCGGGCGGCTTCGGTCAGCAGCCGTGCTTCGTGGATGTTGTGGGTCAACGGTTTTTGTACATAAACGTGCTTGCCCCGTTGCATGGCGGCCAGCGCCACCACGGCGTGCGTGTGATCGGCGGTTGAAACCGTCACGGCATCGATGGTGTTGCCTTCTTTTTCGAGCATCTCACGAAAATCCTTGTATCGTTTGGCTTTTTCGTGCTTTGCAAAATTCTCTTTTACGCGAGGAAGCCCCCAGTCTACGTCACACAGCGCAACAACGTTGTTAGCTCCGTTGTTGAAGGAATTATTAATATCGCTGGATCCTTTACCACCAAAGCCTACTGCGGCCAGGTTCAGTTTATCGCTCGGTGCAATGAAACCTTTCCCGCCCAGAACGTGGCGCGGCACGATAAAGAAGCTACCAGCGGCCAGGGCTCCGGCCTGAATAAATTTGCGACGCGATGTCTGCGACGGTTTTTCTGGAGATTGCATAAATCAGATAAGGACTATGGGTAAATCAATACAAATAAAGTTCAAAATAGGGAAGTTCTACCGGAAAAAACGAATGCTTGGCCCAGCATTTCACGTTTTTTAATTTCCATCCGGGCTGGCAGCGTTTTTTTGCCGGCCCAGGATGCCTCTGTGACGCAAAAATCAACCTGAGCTTCAGTCGATTTACTTAGAAAGCATCCTATATATACCGTTTACTAAACGGTTTTCGCATTCTGAATCGCGCAAGATTGGATCGAAATTTTTTCCGGGAACGGTTTGTCTTTCCGTCAGGTCGTTCGTTACCTTTGTGTCAAGACACCTTCGTATATGGCCCAGTATTATCGCTTTGACAAAGAAAACGCTTCCCGTCGTGCCGGAGCCGTTGCGCTGAAGGATGCCATCGGCCATATGCTGAAGTCGTATCAACTCCAGACCCGGTTTAACGAAACCTACCTCGAAGCGTTCTGGGAAAAAATGATGGGCAAAGCAATTGCCTCCCGTACCAACCGGCTTTACGTCCGGGACCGCGTCCTGCACATCGAAATCAATTCGGCTCCGCTCCGTAGCGAGCTGGTCATTGCCAAACAGAAGATGATTCAGCTTATCAACCGCGAAATGGGCACCGATGTAGTTGAAGACGTTATTTTCATCTGATTTTCTACCGGTTGCCACCACAGTTGCCATTGCAAACGTAGCCAGATCAAGACACAGCCAACGGCCTTAACGCGGTACGGAACAACAAAATCACTCTCGGATCGCGGGCGGAAATAAATTGGAGGGCGACAGCGACGCAAACACAATCATAGCGCAATCCAGCGTTTGCGGTTGGCGTTTTCTTCACCTTCCAGATAATACCAGACGCCCACCGCCAGCATAACGGCATTGATCAAATTCCAGAAAAATACACCAACTCCAATCGGCAGCGACTAAAAATGCCCCATCAGCCAGGCAAACATCGGGCTGTAAACCGTAGATACTCTTGTTTAACAGCAGGTTATGGATCGACTTTGAGAACATCAGGTAGTTATTGATGGAGCCCAGCCAGTACGGCCCCGTTACAGTAACGATAGACAACGTCACCAAACGCGGTATCGTAAGCCTCTGTAAAATCTCATGAAGAAACCGTTAAATAGGCGTCGGCGAATTGATTCATGGTCCCGTACTCGCCGTGTTCCGCCAGAAAATGCAGCAATTTATCGAGACGGTCGAGCAGACGCTGGTGAGAATAACGCCGGATGTAAACCGGAATCCGGTGGTAAGCCGACAAATCGGTAAACTCCCAGGGATGAACGTAGAGATTCAGAAAGCCATCGGTGCGCAGGGTGCGCAGGCACAACCGCTGGTAAATGTCCAATGGAAAATTTTTCATGCTCAGCCAGAACAGGGGCAGCCGTAGCCGGGGTGTTACCGAGGCAGGAATGTGCAGAATACCTCCGCTGACAAACGGTTTTCGCGGTTTTCGCAAGTGGTTGTACCGCCCGGGCAGAAACGTGGGGTGCAACGATGAATTATACCGATAGCCAGCCTGAAAAAGATCATTTTCGTCCACCTCACCCATCCGGGCCCGGCGAAAACCGACGATGGGTTGGCCGGTGATCGACTCCAGCGTTCGGCGCGATTTTAGCAAATCGGCGGGCTCAAAAGTCGCATGGTAATAACCGTGCGAAGCGATTTCGTGGGTCTGCGCCAGTTTGCGGACCAAAGCGGCTTCGTGAAAGGCATAATTGGCGGTGGTAAACAAGGTAGCCCGGATGTTATGAACCGCCAGCAATTCTGCCAATAGCTGCGTACCCCGCGTCGAAACGATAAGTTGTTCGTTCAGCGACAGGTTATGGCCATAGTCGAGGGCCGTATCGAACTCTTCAACATCGACTGTAAACAGAATCTGACGATTGATCAGCTCCATGTCTTAACGCTATTAATTTTATCGGCCAAATTTGACTCCTGAATCAAATACGTTGGCCGGTGTTTTACTTCCTGAAACGCCTTCCCGAGGTACATGCCATTGATTCCCACCATAATAAATCGAATACCGCCAACCGGGGCAATCATGAGCACACTGGTGGTCCAGCCCGAAACCGTATTGATGGTGAAATATTTTTCGCAGAGCACCTCGAACCCAAACAGTACGGCAAACAAAAACACGCTAAATTCAAGCAGCACCGACAGGTACAACGGTTTGGTCGTAAACGACGTAATGCCCATCATGGCCAGGTTGATTATTTTCCGGAACGAATACTTGCTTTTTCCGGCATAACGCTGAGCTGGCTGGTAGTCGACTCGCCCCTGTCGTAACCCCATCCAGCGGATCATACCGCGCCAGAACAAACCGGTTTCCGTGTATTGTTCCAGGCTTTCTACGACTTTCCGATCAAGCAATCGAAAATCGGTGGCCCCGTCTTCCAGCTTCACGGCGGCCACCCGGCGGATAAACTGATTAAACCAGCGGGATATTGTCCGGTTTAACAGGGGCAATGCTGGGTCGGTTTCTCGAATAGCGCCCCCCCCATCGCAGCCTTCCTGCCATTGCTCAACCAGCGCCGGAATCAGTTCGGGCGGATGTTGCGAATCAGCATCGAGGCAAATTACGCAGCTGCCGGTTGCATGATCAAGCCCCGCCCACAAAGCTGCCTGATGGTCAAAATTCCGGGAAAGCGACAGGTCACGAAGGGTGGAATAGAACGTGCTCAACTGCGGCAAAACGTAGCACGTATTCTCGCTGCTGCCGTCGTCAACAATCAGGATTTCGCAGTCCTCATACGGACTCAATGCGCTTTCCAGACGATTCACTAAAACCGGTAAATTCTCTTCTTTATTGTAAGCCGGAACGACAATACTGATTTTGCCAGTATGGGGGTTCATTAATACAGTCGGCATCTTATCTTTGTGTTCCTAGAGATGGTAGCGCACTCAAAAAACTAACGGAAACAATAATAAGTATTTTCGCAGCCAGCTCAAGTAGGTAAATTCCGCCACCAACCGGAATGCAGCGCAAATCCGACAGTATCAATCAGTTAGCACAGATTAAAAAATGATTAGAAAAAAATTAGGGCTTAACTAATTGATTCTCTTATGTATACCGGAGGTGACAAAATTTTGATCATTGATTTCAATAGCAGCATTTCTTCAAAAATAGAAGGGATTCAGAACTGCTAAAACTGTATACAAACTTGATACGTCCTTCTTCTTTACAACCGGGCCAGCGGGTAGCCGTGCTGGCAATGGCCAGCCGACTGGATTACGAAACCCTCGAACCCGCTTTCCGGATTCTGCGCGATGACTGGCAGCTGGAGGTTGTTGAAGGAAAATCGCTGACAAGTAGCTACTTTCAATTTGCAGGAGATGATTTCGTGCGCGGCAATGACCTGCAACAGATGCTGAACGACCCGGATATCCACGCCATTTTTTCCGCCCGCGGGGGATACGGCAGTTACCGCCTTCTCGACAAACTGGACTTTACGCACTTTCGGCAAAAACCGAAGTGGATTATCGGTTTTAGTGACATTACAGTCGTTCATTGCCATCTGCACCGCATGGGGGTTCAAAGCCTACACGCCATTATGCCCAAGCTCTTCGGGCAGGAGGGCGTGCAGGAGTCCGTCGAAACGTTGCGACGGTTTCTTTTTGGCGAAACGGTTGAGCCTTATACCAGCCCAGCCCAGCCGTTAAACCGCGCTGGTAGGGCTCATGGCCAGTTGGTGGGGGGCAATCTGGCGCTGCTGATTCATACGCTCTGCACCCCATCTGACGTGGACCTGACAGGCAAAATTCTGTTTATTGAAGATATTGATGAAACGCTGTATTCCGTTGACCGTATGATGATTCAGCTTCGTCGGTCCGGACGACTGGCTCATTTAGCGGGCCTGATCGTGGGGCAGTTTACCGAAATGCGCATCAACGAATCGGCACCGTTTGGCAAAACCGTCAACGAAATCATTGCCGAGCATGTTGCCGGTTTTGACTTTCCCGTCTGCTTCGATTTTCCGGTTGGTCACGTTCCGCGCAACCTTGCGATGCCCATTGGGCAGGAAGCCGAGCTAACGGTTCACAGCGACGGGGCCAGTCTACGGTTTTAGCTGTACCGGTCATTGCGCCAGGGATAGGCAGTGTTGGAGTACCCCCGCTCCTCCCAGAAACCCAGTCGATTACCGGCCAGAAACTCGATTCGTTTAATCCACTTGGAGCCTTTCCAGGCATAGAGCTGGGGCGTAATCATCCGCAACGGCCCGCCGTGTTCCAGCGGAAGCGGTTTCCCCTCCGCCGTATGCACGAGTAAAACGTCCGGCTTGAGTGCTTCTTCCAGTGACAGGTTGGTAGAATACCCGTCAAAACCGTAGCACATGATGTGCGTAGCCGTTTCCTTGGGCATCACCAGAGCTGCCAGATCGGCCAGCCGCACGCCCACCCAGGGCACATCCAGCTTCGACCAGGTGGTAACGCAGTGGAAGTCACTGACATCCTCCGTCTGGGGAAGCGCCATAAAATCGGCCCATTTCAGCCGGATCGGGTGCTCAACCTCCCCGTCGATAGCCAGCTGCCATTTACTTAATGGGATGTTCGGGTGATGCCCTAAATCCAGCACCGGCCATTTTTTCGTAACCGTCTGACTTTTGGGAATCTTTGGCATACCGTGGCGGTTGGGCGGCCCGGAACCCAACGGTTTGTTGGGCCCATCGAGCCGGTCGGCCATTGAGGGCGTGTTCTGCATGGCTTCTTCAAATCGTCGTTTCAGCTTCATGCGGGCTTCCACGATGCGGTCGAGTTTGTCGGACTCTGGTGCGGTTTCTTCTGGTTCCATGGTTTCTAGTTTGGAGTGTAACAACAAGTAAATCATTCTGGTTTTATGGACCAAATAAGCAATTGAAAAGCATACGGAGCGGATAGAATAACGGATTCGCTCTGCCAAAAAAGAAAAACCGGGAAGAGTGAAGCTCCCCGGTTCTGGCTTAACTTGATGGCCTTGATTTATACGGTTTTCTTCCGGTTTTCGATAAAAATCGCGGTACCGATAAAGGCAATAATTAACAACGAGCAAATCAGATCAACCACTTTTCCAACCCGAATCGATACCGGATCAAATTTGAACACAATGGTGTGCTTTCCGGCCGGAACACGCATAGCCCGCAGTACGTAATTCGCCCGCAGGTGCGGCACTTCCTTGCCGTCGATGGTCGCTTTCCACTCGTCGCGGACGTTGTAGTAAATCTCCGAGAAAACCGCCAGCTGCTCACTGGTGGCGTTGCTTTCGTACGTCAGTTCGTTGGGTTTATAGCTGGTCAGGCGGATGGAATTGGCCGCCGAATCCGACTGAATTTTCAGACCACTGAGTTGCTCGGCAAACCGCTGATCGACCACCGCCGACCGGCGCGTATCCAGGCTATCCAGCGCCCGCATTTCGGCATTGGCGTCCGGAACCAGTTTATAATCCACCACAAACCAGGCATTACCAAGCGCGCCCGGATTGGGTACAGCCATTGGTGGCCCCGGTGCCTGTTGTTGCTCAGGACTTGCGCCCTGTGCCTGCGTGATGAAATACCTCGTATTCAACATATTAATGACGTTGAAACTGTTCGGCGACGTCTGAGGTTCCTGCAAGTTGCGGTAAATCTGGAAATCGGCCAATTCCTGGTACCGGCGCATTTTGGCAGCATGATAACCGCCCAACGACTTATGAAAGTAGGACGCTTTGGCATCGCTCATGAAGCTCGTCGTCAGATCCAGCACCCGGTAGTTGAGCGCTTTGTCGGCCAGAATCTGCTCATCGGCGGATGTCGGCGAAACCGTTTCCTGAATGGCCTGTTTGTTTACAAAATCGTCGTTGTTGAAGTACCGTTTGTCCACGCCGAACAGATCAAAGATAACCAGCGCCAGTAGAACCGGGTAGAAGACGACCGGCTTGATGCGGTTCCGCACGAACAGCCAGATCAATCCACCCACCAGCAAAATCAGAATAGCCGACCGGAACGCATCCGAACGAAGCATGCTGATGCGGTCGTCAACAATAGCCGCCATGACTTGCTCAGCAAGGTTTTTATTTTGCAGCCCTCGTTCTAAATCACTAGCCAACATCTCGTCCCTGCCACCTTGAAAGCTTTGGAAAACCGTGGGAGCCAACGCCATGAGCAGCGCCAAACCAGCCGTAGCGCCCAGACTAATCAGCAAGGGACGGTTCAACTGCTCGGACGTCAGATTTTTGTTGCTGATACGGACGAGGGCCAGAATCCCCAGCATCACCAGGGTCATCTGAGCCAGGTTGAGCGTCATCGTGACAGCCCGAAACTTATTGAAGCCTGGAAAATAGTCGAAGAATGTGTAGTTGAGTGCCGGAAAGTTTTTGCCCCACGCCCAGGCAATATACAGGAAGGTAATGCCTAATGCCCACCATTTCAGACGACCGGGAACAATGAGCAAACCGAGCACAAACAGAAACACAACAATGGCCCCCGCATAGGCCGGGCCGGATTGACTATACAAGTTTCCGTGATACAGGTAAAGGGCCTGTACAAACTGCTGCGCCATCGATGGATCGACGCCAATACCAACCATTTTTTTGTAAGTCTCGGAATTGGTAGTCAATGATCCCACCGAAGGACCACCCGCATAGTTTGGAATCAGCAGCGTAAACGTTTCGCCAATCCCGTAGCTGTACTGAAAGGCGTAGTCTTTGCCCAGGCCGTCTTCGGGGGTAGTGGTTGCGGGGGCCTGCTGCGCGCCGGGTCCCGCTTTCGGCGTAATGGTCAGCTCTGATTTGCCGCGGGTCGATACCGTTACGTAGTCGGCAGCATTCCAGAGCCGCGTTGTGTGTGTACCAACGGCCAGAATAGCCGCCACCGCCAGCGACGACAGTGCCAGCACCAACTGCCGCACACGGCCTTCCCTAATCGCAGCAATGCTTTCGATCAAGACATAAATCATGATACCAAACGCCAGATAGTAGGTAATCTGAACGTGATTGGCGTAGAGTTCCAGCCCGAGAAACAAGGCCGTCAGCGCTGCCCCAGCGAGGTAGCGGCCCCGTAAAGCGATGATCACACCAGCCAGGATACCAGGGGCATAGGCCAGCGCCAGAATTTTGGAGACGTGACCGGCTTCCAGGCTCAACAGGTCGTAGGACATAAACGCGTAGGCAACCGCTCCTACCGCCGAAAGCCAGACGTTGGCCCCCAGTGCCAGCATCAGCACAAAACCGCCCACCATCATGAGCCAGATGTAATTGGCCGGATCGGGCAACAGCAGGTTGATGTATTGACCGAGTTTATGCGTCAGGCTGGTGGGGTAATCGCCGGAAATCATGTAAGCGGGCATTCCGCCAAACATGCTGTTGGTCCACCAGGCCCATTCACCGGTTTCTTTGTGGTAATCCACCACTTCGCGCCCGGCGGCAATAGACTGAATAATGTCATGCTGGTTCAATCGTTTGCCTTTCAGTACGGGCGAACAATACACAATAGCTAATACCGCAAACCCGATGACGGCAACTAAATGGGGAAGGACGCGTTTGAAATTCATACTTTCGGTTTGAATGCGAAGCGCAGAGCAGCTTTTAAAATAACGGGTAAAGAAACGGTTTTTTCCAACACGGCGAAAACTCCACCCGCCACTTTTTCAGTTACTGGCGTTCTGAGCCGCCCGGCGGTTTACGACAGTTTCACCACCGTTACCCCCGCCCCGCCCCGGTCGGCGTGTTCATCCTGCATGGAAACGACCTGAGGGAACGTGCGCAGGTGATTCCGCACAAGCGTTCGCAAAATACCGTCGCCTTTACCGTGTACAATCCGAAGTTCGGCGTAGCCAAGCATTAATCCGTTGTTGATGAAATTATCCAGATCCACCATCGCTTCCTCGCCCCGTTTCCCCCGGATGTCCAGGTTGAAGCTGAAATTCATCATCTTCTCGTTCAAATCGATACCGTGTATTTTGGGGCGGCTCGATTCGCCCACGGCTTCGCGATAAACCTTGCGGCTCACCTTCTCCAGACGGTTCAGTTTAATGGTGGATTTCAAATCGCCAATGCGGATTTCGGCGTCTTTGCCCCGCAACGTCAGTACTTCCCCAATCGTGGCCTGGCCTTTTATCCGCACAAAACTGCCCACGGCTATGGCAGTATTATCGGGCAAATACTCCTCGCTATCGGTTTTGGGCTGATTTACATCTTCCACCAACACTTCCTGCCGAAGTTCTTTTTTCTCGAATTGCTCCAAATCCTGCCGCACCAGCCGCGTCATATCACGTTCGGCTTTGTTTTCCTTAATCTCCCGAATGGTATTCTCGATCCGTTGGTTTGCCTCGGCCACCAGGGCTTTTGCTTTTTGCTTGGCTTCGTTCAAAAGCCGTTTCTGGTCGTTATCGAGCCGGGTTTTGAGCGCGTTGGTTTCGGCCAGTTGCTGAGCCAGTTTGCGCTGATTGATACCGACTTCCATATTTTTTTCGGCAAAAACCCGCTTCTCGATGTCCAGTTCTTTCAGCAGTTTTTCGAGGTTCACCTGCTGCGATCCCAGTTTCTCCTTCGCCCGCTCAATCACCGCTTTGGGTAATCCAATTTTTGAAGCGATCTCGAACGCAAACGAACTACCCGGACGGCCAATTTCGAGCTCATACAAGGGCTCCAAATGTTCGCCATCAAAACGCATCGCGCCATTGACTAGCCCCGTGGTTTTGTCCGCGAATAGTTTCAGGTTGGTATAGTGCGTATTGATCACTCCATACGCCCCGGATTGGGTTAGTTCTTCCAGAATAGCTTCAGCAATGGCCCCGCCCAAACCAGGTTCGGTTCCGGTTCCGAATTCATCGATCAGAAACAGCGTTTTTCGGTTGGCAAACGTCACAAACGCTTTCATGCTGGTCAGGTGCGAGCTGTAGGTACTCAGGTCATTTTCCAACGATTGCTCATCACCAATATCAATAAAGAGATTCTGAAATACGCCCGCCGTCGAGCCTTCTACCACCGGAATCAGTAACCCGCACTGTACCATATATTGCAACAAACCAATGGTTTTCAGCGCCACGGATTTCCCCCCGGCGTTCGGTCCCGATATAATCAGAATGCGCTGCTTCTGATCCAGCAACAGGTTCAATGGCACCACTTTTTTGCCTTGTTTCTGAAACGATAACTGCAACAGCGGATGCCGGGCCTGGAGCCAGTCAACCAAGGGCTGATTCACGAGCTTCGGCATTTCAGCATTGATTTCCAGGGCCAGTTTAGCTTTGGCCCGGATGAAATCAATCAGGCCCAGAAACGTGGTTGCACGCTGAAGATCCGGCAGAAAAGGCCGAACTGTGTCGGTCAGCTCACGCAGGATACGCGCCACTTCGCGCCGTTCTTCATATTCCAGCTCGCGGATTTCGTTGTTGGTATCGAAGACCTCCGCCGGTTCGATAAAAACCGTCTGCCCCGTCGCCGATTCATCGTGGATGAAGCCTTTCAGCCGCCGTTTATGCTCCGCAGCAATCGGAATTACCACCCGGCCATTCCGAATGGTGAGCGAAATATCATCGGGCATCCAGCCCTGTTGCCGGGCGCTCCGCATGATAGTATCCATCTTTTTGCGCAAACCAGCCTGCTCACTGATGATCCGTCGGCGAATGTTGGCCAAATCCGGTGAAGCCGAATCACGCACGTGCCCCCGGTCGTCGATGACGCGCTCAATGGCATCGGTCAGCTTTTTGTCAACCGTCACGGCATCAGCCAGTTCGGCCAGGTACGGAAAACTTTCTTTTTCTTTCGATGCCAGAAACCGAAGGCATTGCTGAATGGTGCGGAGCGTAAGTTTCAAATCAAAAAACTCCGGCTCGGTCAGCATGATGCCCTCAATCCGGATTTTAGCCAGTTGCGGACGGATATCCAGGTAATTGGCCGCCGGAAATTCCGATTCATACTGCACGATGGTTTTAAACTCGGCAACCTGCCGCAGCATTTTATCAATCAGCTGAAAATGATTGGAAAACCGTATTTTATCGACATACGATTGCCCCAGCGGACTTAAACAAGCCTCCCGGAGCAAGTCGCGGATTTTATCGAAACCTAATTTTTGTTCGAATGAATCAGGGTAAAGCATTTACTAAATGTTCTTGTTGTTACGACGGACCTTTAGCCCGTACCTAAAATAACACCAACGGCGCGTCGGCAGTTCTATGCGCTTGAAATCTGTTTTTCAGAAAAACCGCAAAATTACGTACGAAAGTCAATTTCGGTTCAATCAGCCGAGACGAATCCCCAAAAACGTTGTTATACCGTTAACTGATTCCTTTCTCCTGTCACATGAGCCCGTTTAAACTGGTTGAATGCCCGCGCGATGCCATGCAGGGATTGCACGACTTTATCCCAACTCCGGACAAAATCCGGTACCTGAATGCCCTGTTGCGGGTTGGGTTCGATACGCTCGATTTCGGGAGCTTCGTTTCTCCCAAAGCCATCCCGCAGATGCGCGATACGGCGGAGGTACTGGCCGCGCTGGATTTGACCCATACGACCACCCAATTGCTGGCCATCATTGCCAACCAGCGCGGAGCCGAACAGGCGGTTTCGTACCCCGAAATCCAGTACCTGGGGTTTCCGCTATCGGTTTCGGAAACGTTTCAACGGCGCAACACCAACAAGACCATCGAACAGGCGTTTGCAGAAGTAGAGACCATT
The DNA here is from genome assembly GCF_054780515.1 of Larkinella harenae. Lineage (NCBI taxonomy): Bacteria > Pseudomonadati > Bacteroidota > Cytophagia > Cytophagales > Spirosomataceae > Larkinella > Larkinella harenae. The sequence goes on from NZ_BAAGWE010000002.1 coordinate 215,364, forward strand.
CAAACTTTATGCATCAACCGGCAAAAACAACTGGTCGTTTACCTGTCAATGGGCTTTGGAAACCCCTACGGCGATCCTTACAGCCCCGAAGTGGTGGGGCAGTTTACGGAGCGATTGCAGGGGCTCGGCGTTCAAATCATTGCCCCCTCCGATACCGTCGGTTCATCTACCCCCGCAGCGATTGAGCACCTGTTTCGGTATTTGCTCGACACTTTTCCAACCATTGAGTTTGGGGCTCACCTGCACTCCCGACCTGAGCAGGTGGCTGAAAAAGTCCGGGCGGCTGCGCGCGCGGGCGTCCGACGAATGGATGGCGCTTTGCGCGGTTTTGGCGGCTGTCCTATGGCGTCCGACGCTCTGACGGGCAATCTGCCCACGGAGCAGATCGTTGACGTTCTCCATCAAGAAGGCTTCTCGCTCCACCTGGATTCTGTTCAGCTAGCCAGCGCCCTGGCGCTATCGTCCGATATTCTCGGTCCGCGGGCTTCGGGGCTTTAGCGGTCAGAGAAAAACCGTTTGCACTTCGTCCTTGACAGCTTTCAGACCCGCTGCCGTTGGCTGGGTATTTTTCTGGATCATTTTGTCAAAAATCTTTTTCGACAAGTCCAGCGCGGGCGCATCGGGAGCAATTTCACCGGCAGCTTCATTGATGAGTGTGACCATCTCGTTCATCGAATTCTGAACTTCTTCCCAGACGGCCTGGCTCATGTAAATCTGCTGGGACACGTTATGATTGTATTCTTCCCGAATTTCGCGCAGCAACAGTTGCTGAAACTCCAGCGCCAGCGTGGTCTCCCCGCTTAACCGCAGCAGCAGATTGCTGGGGGAAATTCGTTCCAGAAACAACGCCATGCGTTCATACGCCTGCAACCGCAGGGGCGTAACGTCACTGGCATACCGGTTTTTAAGCTCAACGCGATTTTTTTCGGCTTCGCGCTCCAGCATCAGCTTGACAGTCAGGTACATTCCGTACAAAACCAGCCCCGCCGGAATCAATAATTTCAGTAAATCCGCAAAAAGGTCCATATGTGATTTTCAAAACCGCTGCTCATATTCCAGGTATTCGTTGTTGGTTTACTGCCCTTGCTGCCGTTCATCACCGGCAAACGAATCATCATATCCTGAAAACTGCCAGCGGTTGGCTATATTGTGAGGCAAAGTTTGTAAATTTCAGTCAGCTAACGGAATTTTTACCTAGTATGTTTCTTGATACGATTGAAAACCCTGTTCGATTAACCCCAGAAGCCCGGGCGCAGATTCAGGACACATTCCGGGCCAACAAAATTCCAAACACTTATGGATTACGGGTCGGCATTCGCGGGGGCGGATGCGGGTCATCATGGCTACTGGGCTTTGACCTGCCTAGTCAGGCGGATGAAATCTTCGACGTGGATTCCATCCGGGTGATTATTGACAAAAAACACCTTCTTTACGTATTGGGCGTTGAGGTTGGCTACGAGAATACGGATAATGAACGCGGTTTCACAGTTCAGAAACCGGGTCAGACGGACTCACACGACGTAAAATAAATCATGTCTTCTGGCCAAAAATTTGGCATGATTTTGGGGCCATTTCATTCAGTGAAAGTTTCGTTTCATCCGATTTTGTTGTGAGTATACTCAACAAACATATTTTTCTCATCCTGTCCCTGCTCTCGTTGGGATTAGCGGTATTTTTCAATTCCGTTCTGGAAAAAGGCGCCATTAGTGCTACCGATGAGCAGTACCTGCAGACGACCCAGCAACACATCAAACGGGCGCTTTCCACCAGTTCCGAAGAGTTGCAGGCGGTTACGGAGCGCCTAACGGAAGAAAAACCGCCTTACACGTTTACCAAGCTATACCAGAAAACTAAGTATCCCTTTTACATTTTCCGCAACAAAAAGCTACTCTTCTGGTCGGATTTCCGCTTCATTCCCGATTTTAAACAATTAAGCAGCCTCATTTATCCCAAATTTGTTAGCCTGCCTCAGGGCAAGTATGTTGTTAATCATCAATTGGTAAAAAGGGGGCGCGATTCGCTGGATGTTTTTTCTCTGGTCAACGTATACCGGCAGTATCAAAACGAAAATAGCTACCTGCGCTCGGGTTACAATCCAGAGTTATTTTCGGTTGATCCCGCCCATCTGACTACGGATAAGGGCAGTATTTACCATAACATGTATGACCCGACGCCCGTATTTCTGTTTTCGGTTACCCCGCCCCAAATGGAAGGTTACCAGAACCAAACCTCGCCGGTCAATACGGTTATTCTGGCTCTGCTGGCGGTTTTCTTCATGGGTATTTACCTGATTCGAAGCACTTTATCCCTAAGGCGAAACCGGCATTATATCGCCGGATTTATCATTCTGGCTCTGTACCTGATTGTCTTGCGGGCAGTAATGCTCTACTTTGGTGTTCCTTTTTTATTCCTGGAAACCGATCTATTCAACCCTAAGTTTTTCTCTCCTTCGGCGGTGGCACCTTCGCTGGGCGATCAATTGCTGAATTGCCTGGTAGTGGTCATACTGGCCCTTTACCTCACCAGCACCTTCTACCGAACCCGTTCTTACCACTGGCTGAGAGGCCAGACCGATTTGGTAAAAGCCATTGCTTCTTTTTTGGCAGTGATAGTCAGTTACGGCGTTTTTTACGCCTGTTATCAGGAACTGAATACGATTTATGAAAAATCAGGGATTACACTTGATATAACTCTTAGTCTCTCCATTTCCAGCCTGAAACTGGCCTGCCTGCTGGTTTTTGTCTGCATTGCAACGATCTTCTTTTTGCTGCAACACGTTATTGTCAGTTTCTTTATCCGGTTAAACCTAATTTCCTGGCGCGGTCTGATCTGGTTTACACTGGGCTCAGTAGCCTCACTCCTTCTCTTTTGGCAAAGCCCATCTCCCCTGCCCTGGCTACTGATTATTCAAGCGGTCTTTTTTCTCGTCCTTTACCTGAGTCGATTTCCGCGCTCGCTGTACTCTTTTCGTTACAAAACGACTTTGTACCTGTTTTTTACGGCACTTATTTTTGCTTCTACAGCTACTTACGTCGTTTATAATCAGGGATTAAAAAAAGAGCTTATCAACAAACGGGAATTTGGAAAACAGTTGCTGGTTGAGAATGATGCCTATGGTGAATTTCTGCTTAACAAATCGCAGAACACCATCATTCAGGATACGGATATTCGACGGGCTTTGGCCACCGATACCTTGTTGGTACGCGAACGTGTCCAGCAACGGGTGAAGAGCCTTCACCTGGACAACTATTTCGAACGGTACGCCGTCGATGTAATTGTGTTCAATACTGCGCCCCGGGCCGCCAATCGCCAGCAGACCGAACTAAATTACCAGAAGTATGCCAACCGTTTCCGGCAGGAACGGTATCGTACCCAGTACCCTGGCATTTATTTTATCAAAGAAGCCACCGGAAATCTCTTCAAATATGTTCAGTTTATCGACATTCAGGAGGGTGAGAAACCAATAGGCCATGTTGTACTCGACCTGAAACTAACCAGCAGCAATCCGACTAGTCTCTACCCTGAATTGTTGACCAATAAAAAAATCATTCAGGCCCCCGAAACACAGGCTTACAGTTATGCGGTTTTTGGCCCCGACAAAAAACTAAAATACAGCAACGGCGGAGATTATAACTATTACAATAAACTGCCGACTGAATGGCTGGACGAACCGGCCCTGTACGAAGACGGCATCAGTCTTCATCATTACAAGCACATTGGAATACAGGATGATAGCAACCGGACGGTTATTATTTCTTCAAAGGAATATTCCATGCGCAGCATTTTTGCCAATTTCTCCTTCCTGTACTTGGTTCTGATCCTTTATGTACTGGTACTGCTTCTAATCTACTCCATCCGTTTTGGGTTTTCCCGGTTCTATATTAATTACTCGACCAAAACCCAGCTGTATTTAAATGCGGCCTTTTTTCTGCCTCTGGTCCTGGTGGTTGCTATTACATTCGGCGTGATTAGCGCCAATTATGATGCCTATCAAAAAGATACGTACCTGAACAATGCCAAAAACATCAGTGCCAATTTCCTGAATAACTGGAGCAACTACTTACAGAACGGTGCCAGTGAATCGTATATCGAGGAAGAGCTGAAGAAAATCACCCATGACGACGAGATTGAGATCAGCGTTTTCGACATTTCGGGCTATCTGCGTTCTTCGACTCAGCCGCTGGTCTACGAAAGTGGTCATCTCTCCAAACGGATTAATCCAGAAGCTTATATTCACCTGGTTGAAGACCGGGAAAACCTGGTACTATTGGCCGAGTCGCTGGGTGCGCGGCACTATCGAACGGCTTATGCCAGTATCAAAACCTACGATGGCAGGTTGCTCGGCATGCTGGGAATCTCCCACTTCAGTTCGGAGACCGAACTGGAACACCAGATGATCGACGTCGTTTCAACGGCATTGTGTGTGTTTACCGGCCTATTTATCATTTTCCTGTTTGTTTCCTATTGGGCATCCAACTCCCTGACCAAACCGCTGAAAATCGTTACCCAGAAAATTCGCAAAACCAACCTGGACCGGTTTAACGAACCGCTGGATTGGAAATCCGACGATGAAATTGGGGTACTCATTGGGGAATACAACCGTATGCTGGTGAAGCTGGAAGAAAAAAAGCAAGCCTTGTCGCAAAGTGAAAAGCAATCGGCCTGGCGGGAGATGGCTAAACAGGTCGCGCACGAAATTAAGAACCCGCTCACTCCCATGAAGCTAACGTTGCAGCACCTGCAACGCACCCTTCAGTCCGACAATCCGGCGGCCCGGCGGGTGTTGCAGCGAACCCTGGACACTTTGCTTGATCAGATCGACAACCTAAGTGACATTGCCACGTCATTTTCTGATTTTGCAAAAATGCCACTGCCCAAAAACGAGCTGTTTGAAATTACTTCGGTGATTAATAAAGCCGCCGATCTCTACGCCGACGACGGAAAAATTACGCTGGTTCGCGATATTTCACCGTACCCGGTTATGGTTATGGGAGATCGGCAGCTGATCGGACGAATCTTAACCAATCTGATTATTAACAGCGTTCAATCCGTCTCAGCCGACCGCAAACCGGTTATTCAGCTTCGGTTGAATGTCAGCGACGAACACATCAATATTGCCATCAATGATAATGGAGCGGGCGTTCCGGAGGCCATTCGCAGCAAAATATTTCTCCCCAACTTCAGTACAAAAGAAGGTGGGTCGGGCCTGGGCCTAGCCATTGCCAAACGGGGTATCGAACACGCTGGTGGCAGCATCTGGTTTGAAACCGCAACTGGCGAAGGAACTACGTTTTATATTTCGCTCCCTCACATTCCGCCCATCGGTATGACAAGCGGTTTAAAAGGCGAAAGCATCATTCAAAATTAGTAGAGATGATAAGTGGACATTGTCGTGAATCGATCAGCCTTTCTCGTTGGGGCTTTCGTCATCAATTGTAACATGCTTCCAATTTTCGCCCGAACGAATCCGGTTGAGCTGGGTATGAGTGATACCAAATTGCTTGGCAATCATTTTCAGCCGGTTTTTCTCGTTGCGCAATAGCTTCTTGATCATTTTCACCTTCGATTCCGTCAACTTATAATTGCGCGTCCGGCGGGGAATCTCCCGATTCAGGATGTTCGGACTAGACCGGTTGTGTTCAATCATTTCCTCTTTGGTTACCCACTTCAGGTTCTGAAAATGATTGTTTTTCTTATCGTGATCGAGGTGGATTACATAAATCTGATCCGGCTTCTCACGCGTCAGAAATGCCTCAGCAATCAGTTTGTGAAAGTAGCGATTAATCGTTTTTCCACTCGTCCGAATGTTTAGTGAGCGATACCCCTGAATGGTTGAGCCGTTAATCAGCGTACCTTCTTTTGAATCGTTCTGGAAGCTTTTCAGTCGACCAAAATTTGAAACTTCGTAGCGTGGCGGATTTTCAACGCCGTCGAATTGAATTGGAACCCATTTTTCATTCCAATAATTACTGGTACGTTTATCTGTCATGTTTAGGCAAAAAATCAGTTAAGTACGATGGTAGGTTTGTTTAACAAAACATTAACAAAAAAATTAAAAAACTGTTTGGCAAAATACCAGGAAAAGCATTTTACGGTTTTGAATAATCATCCTTTTTTTGCATAGACACAGCTTAATATCATCATAAATACGCGTGTCTGTTCAAAAGACTGTCTCCTTTTGTTAAACAAAAGTGGAGCAAAGCACAAATTCAAACCAACCAGAATAAGAAGCAGACAGAGATGAATAGGCAGAGGACCTATATATACGCAAATGAAATGAAATGGGATTTATTGAGGAACTAAAAAGTTACAAGATAGTTTTTAGCAAGAAAAAGTATTTTAAAAAATGGTAAAAAAAACATTAGTAATTGGCGCATCCGAGAATCCGGAACGGTATTCCAATCGGGCTACCAAGCGTCTGCTTCAGCAAGGGCACAACGTTGAATTAGTGGGCTCCCGCGCCGGAGCGATCCAAGATATTCCGATCCATACCGGGCAACCCGACCTGGATGAAATTGATACCGTGACGCTGTATGTCTCAGCCAGGAATCAAACAAACTTATACGATTACATCAAACAATTGGCCCCCCGGCGTGTCATTTTTAATCCGGGAACGGAAAATCCGGCCTTTGAGCAGGAGTTACAGCAGAGCGGTATTGAGCCCATTCAAGCCTGTACACTGGTGATGCTGGCAACCGGTCAGTATTAGTACGGTGTGCGATGGCTTCTTAGGCAAAGATTACCATTTGATCAAAGCCGACGCCCAGGTAAAACCGCTACCAAAAGCGGCCAGGCAAATCAGATCACCAGCCTGAACCCGGCCCAGCTCCCAGGCTTCCGTGAGCGCAATGGGTATGGACGCGGCCGTGGTATTTCCATACCGCTGGATATTGTTGAAAACCTTATCCGTGGGTAATTTGAGCTGCTGTCGCACATAATCTGAAATCCGGATATTGGCCTGATGGGGCACGAGTAAATCGATATCGTCCGGCCCATATCCATTGGCCTGTAAGGCTTCATGGATTACCTCTCCGAACCGCTGCGTAGCGTGCTTAAAAACGGCATTACCGTTCATGACAACATCAAAGCCGCCTTCGTCAACCATCTCTTTGGTGGCCGAACGGGAAGGGCGGCTGCTGCCCGGATCGCGAACATATAAATCCTCCGCATAACGGCCATCCGCGTGTAAATGAGTCGACAGAATACGGTGGTCGGGGTCGTTGGTAGCCTGCAAGACCGCAGCACCGGCACCATCCCCAAAAATGACAGCCACACCACGTCCTTCCGTACTTTTATTGATCCAGGTTGATTGAATCTCCGAACCAACCACCAGAACGGTTTTATACATTCCGGTTTTGATAAACTGGTCGGCAATAGACAATCCGTAGACAAATCCCGAACACTGGTTGCGCACGTCGATAACGCCGATACCTTCCAGCCCCAACTCACGCTGCATGAGAAACCCCGAGCCTGGGAAAAAATAATCTGGCGTGATGGTGGCAAAGACAATCAGATCAATATCACTTGTTTGCAAACCAGCCCGATCAATTGCTATCCGCGAAGCCGCAGCGGCCATGCTGGCGTTCGTATCTTTCCCGTAGGTAAAATACCGTCGCTGCTCGATGCCGGTTCGTTCCCGAATCCATTCATCTGACGTACTCATAAATTGCGTCAAATCCTGGTTTGTAACGACATTGTCGGGAACGTAAAAACCCAATCCGGTGATGGTGGAATAAGACATGGACAAAGAAGTATGATGTAACAGAAAAAAAGAACCGATGAATCCTGGCTATCGCTCCTAATTTTCCTAGGTTTAGGCGTTGTAAATCGATTCTCCCCTTTTCGGCGTCTTCACGCCTTTTTGTTGGCGAAAAATGAAACTAAAATGTATAAAAGTATAACGAGCGGTACCGCTGCGAATTGCAAAAAAAGCAATAGCAGCGCCGACAGAATCAGAAAGCTGTATTTAGTCTGGTTCTCACGCCAGCCAAATGACTTAAATTTAAAGGCCAGCAAAGGCAGCTCCGCCACCAGCATAAAAGAAAAACCGATCAGGGCAAAGAGCGTAATCGGGCTTTCCCACAGAAACGCAAACTGCGGCTGAAACACGCTCATGAGGGGAAATGCCGCAATCAGCACCGAGTTTGCCGGAACCGGAACACCGATAAATTGATCCGACTGGCGGGTGTCAATGTTAAAATTGGCCAGCCGTAAGGCCGACAAAACAGCGATCAAGTACGCCAGATACGACCAGTTGCCCATTCCCTGCGACCACAGCGCCTGATAAACCATCGTAGCGGGTAAAACCCCAAACGTAACCACATCGGCCAGCGAGTCCAGTTCTTTGCCAAACGGACCCGACACATTGACCAACCGGGCCACAAAACCATCCCCGAAGTCAAGAACGCCCGCCAGCAGAATAAGCCAGGCAGCCTGATCGGAATGACCGCGCAGAGTCATAACCAGCCCGATGCAACCACAAAGCAGGTTGCCGCAGGTCATGGCATTGGGCAGATGTCGAAGTAGCGGATTGATGGATTTCACAAATGATCACGCAAATCTACGGGAGAGAGTTGGCAACTCAAATTTTAGGCGGAAGAAAACCACAGAACATCCCCGGTGCACCAGACGCAGCCGGCATTTTTATACTGGCGATCCACCCTTCATCCCGAAAGAAACCGTTAACTTGACCTTTTGAAAAACCGTTGTTGCGTTCCGTGGATCAGTCTGCTACCCGAAAAATCATTCACATCGACATGGATGCCTTTTACGCGTCGGTCGAGCAACGGGACCATGCCGACCTGCGCAACAAACCCGTAGCGGTGGGTGGCTCGCGTCAGCGCGGGGTGGTGGCCGCAGCCAGCTACGAAGCCCGGCAGTACGGTGTTCGTTCAGCGATGGCTTCCTCAACCGCCATCCGCAAATGCCCCGACCTCATTTTTGTTAAGCCCCGCTTTGATGTTTACCGGGCCATTTCCCGAGAAATACGAGCCATTTTTGCCGAGTACACCCCCCTGATCGAGCCCTTATCGCTGGATGAGGCCTACCTGGACGTAACCACGAATTTAAAAGACATCGCTTCCGCAACGCAGATTGCGGAACAAATCCGGGCCAAAATTAAGGAGGAGACTCACCTGACCGCTTCGGCGGGTGTATCCTACAACAAATTTCTGGCAAAACTGGCTTCCGATATTCACAAACCAGACGGTTTATACGTCATCAAACCATCGCAGGGCCTGGCCTTTGTGGAAACCCTGACCGTCGATCGGTTTCACGGAATTGGCCGGGTTACGGCGGCCAAATTGAATCAACTCGGTATTTTTACCGGCTGGGATTTGCGGCAACAATCGGAAGCCTTTCTGAAAAAGCATTTTGGCAAAGCAGGCAGTTACTTTTATACGATCGCCCGTGCCATTGACAACCGGCCCGTTACGCCCGACCGACTCCGAAAATCGATCGGTTCCGAAAATACGTTTGATCATGATTTGAGTACGGAATCGGAATTGCTTGCTGGTTTGCAGCCCCTGCTGGATTCAGTCTGGCGGGCGTGTGAGCGTGCGGAGGTGGTTGGACGAACGGTTACGCTGAAAGTAAAATTCGCTGATTTTGAACAAATAACGCGCAGTCGAACAGTTTTGGGTGCGGTTTCCCAGAAGGAGATTTTAGGCCGAATTAGCACCGATTTGCTGACCGCGCAGCTCCCGTTTCCGAAAGGTGTCCGGTTGCTGGGTATCTCTTTATCCAATCTGGAAGCGTCGGATTGTCCTCCCGGCCAGCAACTGATGTTGCCGTTTTGACGACTGATAATTACCGCTCTATCAACTACGAAAAGAATTCGGGATGACACTTTTTGCCGTATCATCCCGATTCATCAGTCTATTCAAACGGGGTTTTCCATGAATGCGTAGCACAACATGTGGCAGATGGTCATGTGCGCATCTTCCACCCGACCGTAGTGTTCCGAATCGATGACCACCACTTCGTTGGCCAGTTCGGCGAGTTTGCCCCGCTTGCCACCAACCAGGGCAACTGTGGTCAACTGATGATCATTTGCCCACTGAACCGCTTTGACCAAGTTGGGCGAACTCCCGCTCACACTCATGGTCAGGACCAGATCGCCCGGCTGGGCATAATTCTGCAACTGCCCAACGAACACATCATCGTAGGAGTAATCGTTGCCCAGAGCCGTTAGCCAGGCGGTATTGTCGTTCAGCGAAAGACAGCGAAATCGTTTACCCAGCTTATCGGAGGCACCTTTGCCTAAATCCGTAATAAAGTGAGACGCATTGGCCGCACTACCACCGTTCCCGAAAACAAACAACTGCCGGTCTTCTTGCCAACAGGTTTTCATCAACTGGACAATTCGCTCAACCTGCTCAACCGGAATGGAACTAATAGCGGCCTGATGGTGAGCAAGATACTCTTCAAAATACGTTTGCATATACGTTAACGAAATAAAAAAGGGTTAGGATCACAGAATGGCTATCCAGCACGCTTCTGATTAATGTTTTACAAACTCAATGCACCAATGGGGACGGTATTTTCACCCAATTCAGCCAGTCGGACGGCCGGTCCGGGTTGAAAGGCCCCCATTATATACGCTGGTAACTTTTGTTCGACAGCCGCCCGCAACGGTTCGCCGGTCAATGATAAGCCTCCTCCCAGCACGATAACATCCGGATGAAGCAAATGGACGACGTGCGACAGGCCAAACGCGAGATCGTCGGCAATCCGCTCAAAAATCTGTCGGGCCGTCGCATCGTTCCGGTCAAATGCCTCCCGTAAGAACCGGGCTTCGCCTGCGGTTGTGTTTCCTACCAATTGTTTCAAAACGGATTCTGCGGGCAGTGTGGAAATCGCCTGACGAATTTCCCGATCAACGGCCCAGCCCGAGCAAACGGCTTCAAGGGTGGTGCCGGATTTATCCAGACGAATGTGCCCAATTTCGGTTTCTCCGGGCGGTCTACCGTGGTAAATCTGTCCATCGGTAATCATTCCTCCGCCCACTCCGCTGCCCAGGGTGACGTAGAAAACCCGCCGAAAATCACGACCGGCGCCGTACAGCGCTTCGCCCAGAGCTGCCACGTTGGCGTCGTTTTCTACCCGAATTCGTTCGGCGTCTGTTCGCTGACGAAGCCAGTCTGCTAAGCCAAATCCAGACCAGCCTTCAATTTGATGGGATGTGGCAATTTTGCCCGTCTGCGTATCGACGGGGCCTCCAAATCCTACGCCAACGGTTTTGACCGTTTCGGTAAGCTGGCGAATAGCCTCTTCGATGTGTTCCAGAATTCCGTCGGCCCCTTTGGCTTTATCGACGGTATAGCGGAAATGCCGCTTGATGGTGGGGGCTTCACCCGCTACAACTTGCAGCTTGGTCCCTCCTATTTCAATACCAAGATTCATCAGTAAGCCGGAGACAACAATCCGGCGCACCAAAATAAAGAAGAAAAAGTTTACCACAGGCTATGTTTTTAAAGATGCCTGCCATTTTGGGCATCTGCTGCGGTAACATGTTGTCGAAGCTACCGGCAACGTTAGTTTAAGTGGAAGGGTTGCCGGTCCTGATTAATAATTTTTGAATTGTGAATCAGACCCAGCACCAACAGCCCAATAATGACGGCGACGGCAATCTGCAGGGAAGATAGCATGTTGAACTGGGAAGAATCATTTTTAGACGCCCGAACCAGACTCTGCCCTTCCGTGTATTGGATATCAATTAGTTCGTTAAGGCGTTTGATGGACTTTGAAAAAACCGTTAATCCATCTCCGTTAAAAAGGACGGCTCCCGCTTCCCGGTTACCCGCACTGCTCAACCGTAAAATATTCCGTTCGAGGGCAGCATATTCTTCAACCCGGCTTTTAAAAGCCTGGAGGCTTTTCGCTTCGTCAACGGTTAACTTGGTTTTTTCGAAATTTCGGATCAGTGAATCAATCGCCAGGTTCTGCGCTTTCAGCTGCAACACGACCTGGTCGGGCGTCAGATCCGTAGTAGAATACAGGTATTTTTCGACCAGGAGCCTCTTGGTATACAGGTTCTCACTTAAATAGACCATATCGACGGCAGGAATCAGCCGATCCTGGTAGATCGCCGAAAATGATTTGTCAATATCTTTTATATGTCCTCTGGAAAGAAACGTAAATACGACAATAAGCAACATGATGCCGGTTAATAGTACGGCTGCTTTTAACTTTTGCTGAATAACAAATGACCATTTCATAGTGGGTAGTACAAAAACCGCCGGAAAACCTTTCCTCTTCTTTGTATAATTGTAACGAAAATACAAATATTTCTATACAATCCGGCAATCGTAAGCAGGCTGCGCAAAACTCCCTTGGTATCTTGCTGTATGCTTCTTACTCTGTGTTCACAGGGGGCAATCGGTTTTGTTCCTGTATTCCAATACAAATGCTGACATTTACTTACCTTTAGATTTTGCAATCAACGAATCCTGTTCAGCATCTCCCAGCAAGCACTCATGGAAAATGTCCAGTTTAAACTCCTGAAAAAAGGAACCGGTGGCTTCTTTATTCAGGAAGGAGAAGAAAACATCGCCGAGATGATTGTCGGCTTATCCGATCAGCATCTGACGGTTTACCACACCGAAGTGATCCCGCAAGCCGAAGGTAAAGGACTGGCGGGCCAATTGCTAGCCTCTATGGTCGATTACGCGCGCGAACACCAGTTGAAGGTGATTCCGCTGTGTCCGTACGTACATGCCCAGTTCAAGCGGCATCCGGAGCGCTACGAAGATGTTTGGGAAAAAGAGAGCTCGCAGCCTTCCTAGCCATCACGACAGGTTTTGACGCATTACTAGTCCTCCCCTAAACGAACAAACCGAAAACGGCCCGTTTTCGGTTTGTTACAACACTGTATGTTTTCGTGGGCCCACTTGGAATCGAACCAAGCACCTACTGATTATGAGTCAGTTGCTCTAACCGAATGAGCTATAGGCCCGAACCGGCAAACCGGTAACTTTTCCAGACCGGATAAAGTGTCTGCAAATATACAAAAATCACGATTCGCTTCAAAGGCTCTTGCAAAAGTACTCGAGCTCTCCCTGCAACAGTCTCGTTCATTTTGCCGTATATTTGCTTGTGAACCTGCACCATTCCCCGTTGGCTTCCCAGAACAAAAAAAAGATCCTGAATGACCCGGTTTACGGGTTTATTACCCTTCCGAACGAATTGGTATTCGATTTGGTCGAACACCCGTATTTTCAGCGGCTCCGGCGGATCAAGCAACTCGGCCTTTCGGAACTGGTTTATCCCGGTGCCCTCCATACCCGATTCCATCACGCCCTGGGCGCCATGCACTTGATGGGGCAGGCCATTCAGACCCTGCGCGGGAAGGGACACCGAATTTCAGAGGCAGAATGCGATGCCGCCCAAATCGCCATCTTATTGCACGATATTGGCCACGGCCCGTTCTCGCATGTGCTTGAATACAGCATTCTGGACGGTATCCCGCACGAGCAGTTGTCGCTTTTGCTGATGCGCGAGTTAAACCAGCAATTCCGGGGAGGACTAACGCTGGCGATTCAAATGTTTGAAGGGACGTATTCCAGGCCGTTTTTCCACCAATTGGTTTCGAGCCAGCTGGATATGGATCGCATGGATTACCTCAACCGCGACAGCTTCTACACGGGCGTTGCTGAAGGAACCATCGGAGCGGACCGGATCATCAAAATGCTGGATCTGGTTGACGATCAACTGGTGGTGGAAGCAAAAGGTATTCTGAGCATCGAAAATTTCCTGAGTTCCCGACGGCTCATGTACTGGCAGGTTTACCTGCACAAAACATCGCGCTGCGCCGAATCCATGCTCATGCAGATCCTGCGTCGGGCCCGGTTTTTGCTGACCCAATCCGAAACAGAGCTCCCCAGTGATGCAACGGTTTTTACCACACCGGCTTTGCACACATTTTTGTCCCGGAATGTTACCATGGACGATATTCAGCATCACCCTGAGTACCTCAGCGCTTTTTCGCGGCTGGATGATTATGATATCTGGACTTGCATCAAACTATGGAGCCAGCACCCCGACCGGATTTTATCAACCCTCTGCCAAATGATGCTCGACCGACGGCTTTTTAAAATCATCATGTCGGACCATCCTTTTTCTGGCGAACTGGTGCTGGAGATAGAACAGCAACTGCTGAACGCCGGGGTGCAGCAAGACGAATTATCCTATTTTTTGGTCGAGGGCGTGGCCACTAATTCAGCCTATTTGCCGTCTATCGACAATATAAATATTAAAATGAAAGACGGCCGAATCATTGACATCGCCGATGCTTCCGATCTACCCGGCATTAAAGCGCTCACAAACATGGTGAAACGCTATTACCTGTGCTGGGCGAAAAACCTGACCCAACGGCCGGTTTGGTTGGTATAGTTCTATTTGTTGTCTACCTTAGCGCCACGAATATCCGACTCATACATAGCTCCAACGACGATTACGTCCACTCTATGGAATTTACAGTGAAGCAGATTGCTGCCCTCCTTGGAGGTACGATTGATGGTAACGAATCTTTGAAAATCCATCGATTGTCCAAAATTGAAGAGGGTCAGGAAGGTAGCATCTCTTTTTTATCCAATCTCAAATACGAACAGTATCTGTATACAACTGCCGCATCAGCGGTTATTGTCAGCAAAGGTTTTCAGCCTCGGCAACCGGTAAAAGCCACCCTCATATTCGTAGATAACTCCTATTCTGCGTTTACCAAATTACTGGAACAGGTCAATCAGCTCCGGCTGGCGGCCAAAGTGGGGGTAGAACAACCCTCTTTTATGGCCGAAAGTACCCAGATGGGCGAGAATGCCTATCGGGGTGCGTTTTCATACATTGGTGAAAATTGCCAGATTGGCAAAAACGTCAAAATATACCCCCAAACCTATATCGGTAGCCATGTAACCATCGGCGACAACACCATCATTCACCCTGGGGTTCGGATCATGGACAATACCGTTATTGGTACCAATTGCGTCATCAAAGCCAACGCGGTGATTGGGAGCGACGGTTTTGGGTTTGCACCCGAACCAGATGGAAGTTACCGCGCGATTCCGCAATTGGGGAATGTTATTCTTGAAGATAACGTCAGCGTGGGTGCTAATACCACCATCGACTGCGCAACGGTGGGCTCTACCATCATCCGGCAGGGTGTCAAATTAGACAACCTGATTCAGGTGGCCCATAATGTAGAGGTCGGCAGAAACACGGTTATTGCGGCCCAATGCGGCATTGCCGGTTCATCCAAAATTGGGGAAAGCTGTGTCATCGGCGGGCAGGTTGGTATCGTCGGGCATATTCACGTTGCGAACAAGACCAAAATAGCGGCCAAATCCGGCGTGATGAAGTCCCAGAAAAAAGAGAATGCAACCCTCTACGGCGCTCCGGCATTCGACCTTCAGGAGAGCTTGCGCTCGCAGGTAATTTACCAGCGATTACCCACGCTCGAAAAGCGCATTGAGGTGGTAGAAAATAAACTAAACAACCAATAAATCACGAACGGTTTTTCAGTAAAAAACCGTTATCTGATAACGATAATAGTCTTCAGGTCAGAAGCTTACGGAATGAATACCAAACAGCAAACGATTCAAAAAGCAGTCTCGGTTTCGGGCGTTGGCTTGCACACCGGCGTGGTGGCAACCATGACATTTCTGCCCGCACCGCCCAATCACGGTTACAAATTTCAGCGCATCGACTTACCGGGTCAACCCATCGTTGATGCCGATGTCGATAATGTAGTCGACCTTTCCCGCGGTACGACGCTCGAACAAAACGGCGCCCGAATTCATACCGTCGAACACACCCTGGCGTCGTTGGTCGGGCTGCAACTCGACAATATTCTGATTCAGCTCGATGGCCCGGAGCCGCCCATCATGGACGGCAGTTCCATCAAATTCATCGAAGCCTTACAGGACGCCGGAATTGAAGAACAGAACGCCTACCGTAATTACTTCGAAATCAACGAGTACGTTCATTACAAAAACAGCGAAAAGGATATTGAAATTGCGGCTTTGCCCCTCAGCGATTACCGGCTCACCGTCATGGTGGATTACAACTCGCGGGTCATTACAAGTCAGCACGCTTTTCTGAACGATATCAGTCAGTTTCCGTCGCAAATCGCGATGTGCCGAACGTTCGTGTTTCTGCACGAGCTGGAAATGCTTTATAAACAGGACCTTATCAAGGGTGGAGACCTCACCAATGCCATCGTCATCGTTGATCGGGATGTGCGCGAAGGCGAACTCGATTACCTGGCCGAATTGCTGAACAAACCCAAAGTTAGTGTCAACAAGAAAGAAGGTATTTTGAACAACCTCGATCTGCACTATCCAAACGAAATGGCCCGCCATAAACTGCTCGATCTCGTTGGAGATCTGGCGCTTGTCGGACGGCCCATCAAAGCCCAGATTCTGGCGGCCCGGCCCGGTCACGCGGCCAATGTTGCCTTTGCCAAAAAAATAAAGAAGCTCATGCAGAAGAATGCCGCCAACAACATCCCGACGTATGAGCCCACCCAGCCGCCGGTTTACGATTTTCAGAAAATAGCCAGTCTGCTCCCCCACCGCTATCCATTTCAGATGATTGATAAAATCATCGCACTGGATGAAAACAGCGTAGTTGGCATCAAAAATGTAACCATGAATGAACAGTACTTCATGGGGCATTTTCCGGGTAACCCCGTGATGCCGGGCGTTCTGCAACTGGAAGCGATGGCTCAAACCGGTGGTATTCTGGTCCTGAGCACCGTGCCGGATCCGGAAAACTACTGGCCGTACCTGATTGGCATCGAAAACTGCCGTTTCCGCCGGAATGTCGTCCCGGGTGATACGGTTATTTTCCGGTGCGAATTTATCTCACCCATGAAGCGGGGAATCGTCAAAATGTCCGGACGGGGTTATGTGGCCGGGCAACTTGTCTGCGAAGCCGAAATGATCGCCAGTCTTGTTAAGAAAAAATAGGTTTAAGGTTTGAAATATAAAGGTTACGTCATCGTTGACATTCGACGGCATACGTAAATCTTGACACATAAAAACCTGAAACGTTAAACCACACAGTTTGATGATTCAACCACTTGCCTACATTCATCCTGATGCTAAAATTGCACATAATGTTGTAATCGAGCCATTTGCGATCGTCCATAAAGATGTAGAAATTGGCGAAGGAACCTGGATTGGCTCCCACGCCGTCATCAATGAGGGAGCCCGGATCGGCAAAAATTGCCGGATTTATTCCGGAGCTGTTATTTCTGCCGTCCCGCAGGATTTGAAATTCAAAGGTGAGTACACGCTGACGTTTGTCGGTGATAATACAACCATTCGCGAATACGCTACGGTCAGTCGGGGAACGGAAGAACACCGGCGCACCGAAATTGGTAGCGACTGTTTGATTATGGCCTACGCACACGTAGCCCACGACTGTCGGATTGGCAACCACTGCATCATTGGCAATACCGTGCAAATGGCCGGGCACGTTCACCTCGGCGACTGGGCCATCATCAGCGCCTTCAGTGCGGTTCATCAGTTTGCTAAAATCGGGATTCACGCCTTTATTTCGGGCGGTTCGCTGGTTCGGAAAGACGTTCCACCGTTTTCCAAAGCCGCCCGCGAACCGATTACCTACGCGGGAATCAACTCGGTTGGCCTGCGCCGTCGGGGTTATACCAACGAGCAAATCAACCAGATTCAGGAAATTTACCGTTATATCTACCTCCGCGGCATCAACAATGCCGAAGCACTCACCCGCATTGATCTCGAACTGCCACCTTCCGACGAACGCGACGAGATCGTCAACTTCATCCGCAATTCCGAACGCGGCATCATGAAAGGCCCTTCCGGCCGGGAAGTAGGCGAATAACAAACGATAGAATTATGAATGATCAACGATGAACCAAAAGCCCTTTGTTAGCTAATTCATCGTTCATCATTCATAACCGCGCGGGCGGCCCCTCATAATTCCAATGAACATTACCACCGAACATCTTGGCAAACGTTTCCGGCGCGAATGGATTTTCCGGGACGTTAATCTGGTGCTGCAAGCCGGTAACAGCTATACGTTCGTGGGACCAAACGGCAGCGGAAAATCGACGTTATTGCAAACCCTGATCGGTGTACTGCCCCTTTCGGAAGGGAAGATTCGGTACGCAATCCAGGAAAAAACCGTTGAGGTCGATCAGTGGTTTCAGCATATCGTGATGGCCAGCCCTTACCTGGAACTGATCGAGGAGCTGACACTGCTTGAACTGCTCACGTTTCACCAATCTTTCAAACCGTTTAAAGACCAGCGAACACCCGAGCAACTCTGCGAACTAATGTACCTCAGCCACGCCCGGCACAAGGAAATCAAAGCGTTTTCGTCGGGGATGAAGCAACGGGTGAAGCTGGGGCTGGCTTTTTATTCCGAAGCTTCCATAGTGCTTCTGGACGAGCCAACGTCTAACCTCGATAAACAGGGCGTAGCCTGGTACCACGAGCACGTTCGGCAACTCACCGGCCAGCTGCTTCTGATCGGCTCCAACCAGCCTGATGAGTACAATTTCTGCCCCAATGTGATTGACATCAGCCGCTGGAAGTAACATCATCGTTGCGGGCGGTTTTACCCTTGATTTACCATGCTGCGCCCCATACGGTTTTGCCACTTGACTTTATTTCTATCGAAAAACCGTTGCCATTGGCTCCGATACGGTTTCTAAAAAACGGCTACCAGCACCCCAAAAGAAAACAAAATTTAACCCTGCCTTCGCCCGCCCAAGTTGCAACTCTTTGCATTATTATTGAGTCATGGTAAGTGAGGTTAAAGCGAGTCGAGGAAAAAGATATAACGGATGGCCTTTACAACGTTGATCTTTCTACGCTGGTCTCCTTTCTTTCACCGGGAATAAGTATCTTGACCATCATTTGTGCTGCCGGTCTATGCGTCGAACCTTTACATTCTCTCTCTTTCTGCTGTTTTTTGGGTTGCTCACCGCTGGGTTCGCCAACGGTCCGGCCAGCAATAGCGTACGTTTTGTTCAAAACAAAGGACAATGGGCATCGGAGGTTTTGTTTCGGGCCGAACTGCCGGGCGGTTTTCTATTTCTGAAAAAGCAATCGCTTCACTACGTGTTTTACGATTCGGAAGCTCTGGACCGCATCCATTCGGGCCGGAATAATCAGGCAGCCGCCCGTACTGCGGCCCCACCCCAAACAACGGGGCCGATGGTGCAGACACACGGTGTAGAGGTGCAGTTGTCCAACAGTTCGGCAACCAGCCAGCTTGAAAGCAAAAACCGCGTTTCCGAAAATCAGAGTTATTTTCTGGGGCATGACCCCAGCCGCTGGGCCAGCGCCGTACCCGCTTTTGGAGAAGTCATTTACCACGGCATTTATCCGGGAATTGACCTGCGCCTGTTCGCCTATTACCAGACCTTGAAATACGAATTCATCGTCAGTCCCGGAGCTGATCCATCGGTCATTCAACTGCGGTATGATGGCGCGTCGGCGCTTCAGTTGCAGGATGGACAATTAACCGTTGGAACAAGTCTTTTGCCGTTCCGGGAGGAAAAACCGTATTCGTTTACCGAGAAAAACGGCCAAACGAAAGAAGTAGCTTCGCACTGGGTGTTAAACGATCAAACCGCATCGTTCCAATTCCCGGACGGTTATGACAGGCAGCAACCGCTTACCATCGACCCTACGCTGATTTTTTCGACCTATTCAGGCTCCGTCAGCGACAACTGGGGTCATACCGCAACGTACGACAACGAAGGGAATCTCTACACCGCCGGAACGGTTTTTGGGGCCAGCTTTGTACCCACAACCGGCGCTTTCCAAACCCGCTACGGCACCGAAGTCGACGTTGCCATCATGAAGTTCAGCCCGGATGGGCGGCAACTTCTGTACGCAACTTATTTGGGTGGCTCAACCGGCGAAACGCCCCACAGCCTGATTGTCAACAGCAAGAACGAGCTATTGCTTTACGGAGTTACATCGTCCAGTAACTTCCCCACGACCACGTCGGCCTACAGCCGAAAGTTTGCGGGCGGAACGCAGTATATTCCCATCGGTAATCAAGCCCCGGAACCCAACGCCCCAGCTACGGCCATTTATTTTCGAACGGGAACGGATTTGTTTGTTGCCAAGCTAAGCACCGACGGACGGACGTTGCAGGGCAGCACCTACGTCGGCGGCTCGTCGAACGATGGGATCAATTACGCGGATGTGTTCCTGGGTATCTACAACTACGGGGATGATTTGCGGGGCGAAATCATGGTTGACCAGTCCGACAATGTGTACGTGGCCACTGTCACCACTTCCAACGACTTTCCGGTTACGGCCAATGCACACCAGTCAAAACTTCAGGGGCCAGCCGATGCGGTTTTAATCAATCTAAGTTCGGATCTCAGTCAGTTGCGCTGGAGTACTTATTTTGGCGGAAGTGGTTACGATGTTGCCTACGCGCTGCGCATCGGTTCTTCCGGTGCTATTTATGCCGTTGGCACCACGCAGAGCCCCGATCTGCCGGGAACTGCTGGCGCTCACAAGCCGCAATTGAGCGGTAAGGAGGACGGTTTTCTGGTTAAATTTGTAAACAACCGGGTAGAACGAAGTACGTACCTGGGTACAACGGCCGACGATGCCGCTTACCTGATTGATCTTGATCCGCAGGAAAACCCGCACGTTTTTGGGTTAACAAGGGGCCAATATCCGGTTACAACCAGTGTTTACCAGAACGCCCGCAGCGGTCAATTTATTCATGCTCTCGACCCAACACTGACCCAAACTCTTTTTTCCACCGTCGTCGGCTCCGGCCGTTCCTCACCCGACATTTCGCCCACGGCTTTTCTGGTGAACGAATGCGGTAATATTTATTTATCCGGCTGGGGTGGCAACGTCAACGCCCGTAATGGGATTACCAGCAGCAGCACCCGCGGACTGCCCGTCACCGCCAATGCCTATCGCCGAACCACCGATGGGAGCAATTACTGGCTGGCAATGCTGGAACAGGGCGGCAAATCACTCCTGTACGCGACGTTTTTCGGCAGCGAAAACCCAACGGGGCGCGGTGACCACGTCGATGGCGGAACCTGTCGGTTCGATAAAAGTGGGGTGATTTACCACGCTGCCTGTGCCTGTGGCGGTTCCTATTTTCCCGCTACGGCCCAGGTCTGGTCGTCGACCAACAAAAGCCCCAATTGCAACAATGCCGCCTTTAAATTCGATATTGACCATTTAAAAGCCGCCTTCGACGCGTTTCAGGGCACGAAAAAGGATGTAGTAGAAGGCTGTTCACCACTGACGCTCAACTTTGTCAACACCAGCGAGGGCGGCATTACCTACGCCTGGGATTTTGGCGGCACTGGCACCTCCACCAGCCCGACGCAAGTGAGTCATACGTTCGACAAACCCGGTGAATATGCCGTCACACTAACAGCTTATAACCAACTGACCTGCCAGCGCGTCGACGTGGCCAAAAAGTTGATTAAAGTTTATCCGGTCAATTTCAAGATCAGTAGCGATACGACCATCTGCGCCGGAAAACCGGTACAATTACTGGCTGAAGGAGCCAAAACGTACGAATGGTCACCCACGCAGGGAATGGCCAGCACAACCGTCAACAATCCGGTCGTCAACCCGACTAAAACAACGACCTATACCGTCAGGATGACGACTGAGAACGGTTGTTCGGCGCAAAAAAACGTAACGATCACAACCGACGATTCGTACCGTCCCGTGGCCGAGGTGCGACTGAGTT
Organism: Larkinella harenae; assembly: GCF_054780515.1. NCBI lineage: Bacteria > Pseudomonadati > Bacteroidota > Cytophagia > Cytophagales > Spirosomataceae > Larkinella > Larkinella harenae. The sequence goes on from NZ_BAAGWE010000002.1 coordinate 237,099, forward strand.
CGGAATGCGGGCAACCCATGAAAGTAGAGCTGGTCAATACAACATCCGGGGCTGAGCGTTACCAGTGGTCGATGGGCAACGGCGATACCTTGCGCACCCAAACTCCCGGCACATACCAGTATGCCGAATCTGGCCAATACCAGATTGCGCTAACCGCTCACAAAGGAGCGTGTAGCCTGACCCTAAATATGCCCGTCGATATTGAAAATATGAGCATGGTTCCCAACGTAGTGACCGCTAATGGCGACGGCAAAAACGACGTTTTTAACATTGGATTTGCGGGCGCAAAACTAGAAATTATGAACCGCTGGGGAAAATTGGTCTACCGAAGCGAAAATTACGGAAACAACTGGGGCACTGCTGTTCCAAACGGTTTGTATTATTACCTCATCACTACCCAAAAGGGCACAAAATGCAAGGGCTGGGTGGAGGTGATGGAGTAAACCTGTTCTCTCAATACCAGCCCAAACAGGCATACGATCTAACTACTTTTTCCTTATTTTTGTCTACGATCACCTCTAAAACCGCATCAGATTATGAAGCACTTAGCCATTTGGGCGCTTGCACTCGGTCTTTCCTTTGGTGCTCTGGCGCAGGACAACGTCAGCTATCACGGGAAGAAAATCACGACCGACAACGCCACCCCCTCAGCCGAACTGTCCACGAAAATGGGCGACAAAAAAGAACTGAACACAAAGGTGGAAGGCACCGTCGAATCAGTTTGTCAGGTAAAAGGCTGCTGGATGCGGGTCAAAACCGCCGATAATCAGACCATGCTGGTGCGATTTCGCGACTACGGTTTTTTCGTGCCGAAAGATATTGCCGGTAAAAACGTAGTTTTTGAAGGAACTGCCGAAACCAAAACGACGTCCGTTGCCGAACTACGGCACTATGCCGAAGACGCGGGCAAAAGTAAAGAAGAAATTGCCAAGATCACCCAGCCCGAAAAAGCGATTACGTTTATGGCCGACGGCGTGATTGTGAAGAAATAACGACAAAAATTCGATAAACGAGGAGAGGAAAAAGAAGTTTCGCTACTGGCGTATTCACCTCTTTTTCCTCTTATACCTTTCTTCTAAAATCCAAAATACTTCTCGGCATTCCGGTAGCAAATGTCCTGCACCAGCTTGCCAATCCATTCAATATCGTTGGGCAACTCGCCGTTCTCGACATCATTACCAAAAATATTGCAGAGAATCCGGCGGAAATACTCGTGACGCGGATACGATAAGAAACTGCGCGAATCGGTCAGCATACCCACAAAGCGACTCAACAACCCCATGTTCGAAAGGGCGTTGATCTGCTTTTGCATCCCATCTTTCTGATCCAGAAACCACCAGCCCGAGCCAAACTGAATTTTTCCGGCCACGGACCCATCATTGAAGTTTCCGATCATGGTCGCCATGATTTCATTATCGCTCGGATTCAGGTTGTACAGGATGGTTTTCGCTAGTTGTTCCCGGTTATCGAGTCCGCCCAGAAACCGGGCCAGCGGACGAGCCTGCTGGAAATCACCGATGCTATCCCAGCCCGTGTCCGGACCGAGCGTCCGCAAAGCCCGCTGGTTGTTGTTGCGCAAGGCACCTAGGTGAAACTGCTGCGTCCAGCCTTTCTCGCAGTCCCATTCCGCAAACCGGTCGAGCATGTATGACTTAAACTGCAATTTCTCTTTTTCGCTCAGGGCCTCGTTACTAAACAGTTTGCTAAAAAGCACCCCGACCGCCAATTCAGTATAGGGCTCCGCGTAAACGGTTTCCAAACCGTGATCAGACAGACGACAGCCAGCTTCCGCAAAATAATCATGCCGTTGTTTGAGGCAATCCATGTAGGCACCCAACGTACCAATTTCCTGGTTACATACCTCGCCAACCCGCTGCACATACTTTCGAAAAGCCGCCACATCGTCGATTGCCATCGCCTTATCGGGCCGGAATGTCGGCAACACCTTGACCTCGAAACCGTCGTCGGCAATCTTCTTGTGATGTTCCAGCGAATCCGTCGGGTCGTCGGTTGTGCAAACCGTTCGGACATTAAAATGCCGGAGCAGTGCGCGGGTCGACAAACCGCTGAGTTGTTCCGTACAGGTGTCGTAAACTTCACGGGCCGTGGAAGCGTTCAAAATGGTTTCAACACCGAACGGGTTTTTCAACTCCATGTGCGTCCAGTGGTAGAGTGGGTTCCGCATCGTATACGGCACGGTTTCCGCCCATTTTTCAAACTTCTCGTAATCCGACGCATCGCCGGTGCAATATTGTTCCGGAATACCGTTGGTGCGCATGGCCCGCCATTTGTAATGATCGCCGTAGAGCCAAATCTGGGTCAGGTTCTCAAACCGTTTATCTTCCGCAATCTGATCGGGCGGCAGGTGGCAGTGGTAATCAATAATCGGCATCGCCTTGGCGTAATCGTGGTAAAGACGCCGGGCCGTATCGGTCTGAAGCAGAAAGTCTTCGTCGAGAAAAGATTTAATCGGTTGATCAACCAGCATGATCGTAAGGGATTCGTTTCAAAAAGAAAGACCATTGCCTGGCCTTTTTACCCATCAGTTCGGTTTACAGTTTTTGGCTTACAGTGGCTGACGCCACAACAACACGCGTCGGCCACCGTAAATCAGAAACCATAAACCGTACACCCCAATCAGAGACTCGAACGCTCGATTCCGAGCATCAAACCGCGCAGTTCGGCCAGCCCACGAAGGCGACCGATGGCGGTGTAACCCGGATTGGTGCGTTTGCCGGAATTCAGATCGTCCAGCATTTTGTGGCCGTGGTCGGGCCGGAACGGCATCCGGAAACTTTCAAGGCCTTCTTCTTCCCGACGGCGCTGCTCACCGAGCAGGGCGCTCATCACCCCAAACATATCCACATCGCCGTCCAGGTGGTTGGCTTCGTAAAAGTTTCCTTCTTCGTCGCGCTTGGTGGCCCGCAGGTGAATGAAATGAATCCGCGCCCCCAACCGATCAACCATACCCACCAGATCGTTATCCGGCCGGACGCCGTACGAACCCGTGCAGAAACACAGACCGTTGGCCGTCAGATCGACGGCTTCCAGCACCCGCTGGGCATCGGCCTCCGTGCTGACCACGCGGGGCAGCCCCAGAATCGGGTACGGCGGATCATCCGGGTGGATGGCCAGCCGAATGCCCGCATCCTCCGCAACGGGTACGATCTCCCGCAAAAAGGCGTACAGATTTTCGCGCAGTTCCTTATCTCCAATGTGTTTGTAAGCATTCAGGGTTTCCTGAAACTGCTCGACGGAATAGCTTTCCTCCGAACCCGGCAATCCTGCAATGATGTTCCGTTGCAAACGCCGGGCCGCGGCTTCGTCCAGCAACTCAAAGCGACTGCGGGCTTTCTGAATCTGTTCGGCCGAGTAGTGCGCTTCGGCACCGGGGCGCTTCAGGATAAACAATTCAAAAGCCGCAAATTCGGTGGCATCAAACCGCAGGCCCGTTGAGCCATCCGGCATTTTATAATCAAGATCAGTGCGGGTCCAGTCAAGCACCGGCATGAAATTGTAGCAAACCGTATCGATCCCGCACCGCCCCAGGTTCACAATCGATTCTTTGTAATTATCGATGTACTGCTGAAAACCCGCTGAGCGGGTTTTGATTGCTTCGTGAACCGGAATACTTTCCACCACCGACCACGTCAGCCGATCTTCGCCCGGTTCGGCGGTTTCAATCAACGCTTTGCGCGCCTTGATTTCCTCTTCCGGCCAAACTTGTCCGTTGGGAATATGATGCAATGCCGTTACGATGCCCGTTGCACCGGCCTGTTTGATGTCGCTTAGACTAACGGGGTCATTTGGACCGAACCAGCGCCAGGTTTGTTCTAATGCCATTTTTTAAGGTATAAATTTAGTAGAAAAGCAAGCCATCGAACGGCTTCTACTCATTTCGCCCGGCCACCTTGCGAAGTACTATTTTTTCACGGTATTTCGGTAAGTTTGACGAAATTTTGTCTTTACAGAATTGCTAAACCTTTTTTCGAATGCCCAACCTTTCCGGAAACTTTCGCTGGCGGATTGTGCTGCTTCTGTTTTTTGCAACCACCATCAATTACATTGACCGGCAAGTTCTTTCGTTCACGATGATTGACGAAACGTTTCGGCGGGAAATGATGGGCAAAGCTGCCGGAGAAAGTCTCACCGAAAGTGATCTGGATCAATTCAAGGTTCTTTACAGCTACATCGATACGGTTTTCAAAGTGGCCTACGCGCTGGGCTTTTTGCTCACGGGTTGGCTCATTGACCGCATCGGTACCAAACGGGGCTTTTCTCTTTCCATCATCGTCTGGAGTATCGCCGGGGTCCTGAATGCTTTCATCGGCACCCTGCGGGGACTTAGCATGGTGCGGTTTATGCTGGGTATTGGCGAAGCCGGCAACTTTCCGTCGGCCATCAAAACCGTTGCCGAATGGTTTCCCAAAAAAGAGCGCTCGTTTGCGGCCGGGCTGTTCAACGCCGGAACCAACGTCGGGATCATTGCCACGGCAGCTCTCATTCCTTGGCTCACGCTACAGTTTGGCTGGCGGTTTTCATTCATTGCGACTGGTTTGCTGGGCTTTCTGGTGCTGATTGCCTGGCTCAAAATCTACCGAAAACCGGAAGAGCACCCCCGCGTCAGCAAAAAGGAACTCGCTTATATTCAACAGGATTACGAAGAAAACTTACCCAAAGAGAAACTTTCGTGGTGGCGACTGCTGGGCTTTCGGCAAACCTGGGCATTTATCGTCGGGAAATTCATGTGCGATCCCATCTGGTGGTTTTACCTCAGTTGGCTGCCGGATTTCTTCAACAGCAGCGAATCGCTCGACCAGCGTCTGGACCTGAAAAATGTCGGCCTGCCGTTTCTGGTCATTTACATCGTTTCCGACGGGGGCAGTGTGTTGTTCGGCTGGTTGTCTTCCAAATTCATCCAGACGGGGTGGTCGCCCAACCGCGCCCGGAAAACCACGATGCTCATTTGCGCGCTCTGCGTCATTCCAATATTTTTTGCGGCTCAAACCAGTAGTATTTACGTCGCCATTGCCTTGATCTCTTTAGCCACGGCGGCTCACCAGGGCTGGTCGGCCAATATTTACACCTTTGCCTCCGACCTGTTTCCCAAAAGTGCGGTTGCGTCGGTAACGGGTATTGGCGGCATGTTCGGCGCGATGGGCGGTATTCTGCTGGCAGCCGTTGCGGGCAATATCCGGGTCAGCTTCGGGTATTTGCCGTTGTTTATTATTGCCAGCTCGACGTACCTGATCGCGCTGGTTATTATTCATTTCCTGTCGCCGGACCTGGAGCCGGTTACGAAAAAGGAACTGGAAAGTATTGGAGTCTAGGAAGATCATCTGATACAATGGCTTGTTAACGATCAGTTGGTACTTTGGCAAAGGGTATGAATTCCGTATAATGTCATCTTATACATTGATGTCCTTTAACCAACCATTTTTAGCGTTTTAAACGATTTAGTACTTGAAAAAAATAGTCACTTTCGGCGAAGTCATGATGCGACTGGCCCCGCCGGGTTTTGCAAAGTTCACACAGGCCCATTCCCTGAATGTGGTTTATGGCGGAACGGAGGCCAATGTGGCCGTTTCACTCGCCTATTTCGGTTGCCAGGCAATCCACGTAACCCGCTTCCCGGACCACGCGCTCGGCCAGGCCGCAGCCTCTACGCTGCGCTACCACGGGGTTGATACGTCGCGCATTACCTTCGGAAACGGGCGGCTTGGCTTGTATTTTCTGGAAACCGGCGCGGTTAGCCGGGCCAGTCAGATTATTTACGACCGCTACGATTCGGCGTTTTCCCTCATCCAACCGGGTGATTTTGACTGGGAAACCATATTAGCCGGAGCCGACTGGTTTCACTGGTCGGGCATCACTCCTGCCCTCTCGCAACAGGCTGCTGATTGCCTGCTGGAAGCCATCCAAACCGCCAATCGACTCAACGTCAAGGTATCGGGTGATATCTACTTCCGGAGTAATTTATGGAAATACGGCAAAAGACCCCAGGAAATCCTTCCCGCCCTGACCGCTGGATGCGACCTGGTTCTGGGCAATCAGCAAAACTTTGAAGATCTCTACGACGTTAAAGCTGAAACCTTTGACGATGCCTGCCGCGGTATGCAGGAAAAGTTTCCCCGGATTCAATACTTTACGGATACCGAGCGGCAATCGGTCAGCGCGTCGCATAACCGACTAACGGCCAAGATTTACGACGGCACTACCATGTATTCGTCTGAGGTATACGATATTACGCACATCATCGACCGGATTGGCGGTGGCGACGCCTACCTGGCGGGGTTGATTTATGGGTTGCTCACTACCGAAGATCCGCAGTATGCGGTTGAGTTCGGTGCAGCGGCTTCGGCCTTGAAACACACCGTAGAAGGTGACGCCAACCTGGTGACGGTGGCAGAAGTGGAAGCGCTGGTCGAGGGCGACAAATCCGGCCGATTGAGAAGATAAATATAAATGACGAGTTAAGATAAGAGTTGACTGACGCGTTAACGCCTACTTCTTGGCTCATAACTAAAACTGTTGTGTCTCGTTTTTCAAGATTAGAAGTTTACGAAACCATCCGGCGCGTACCGGTGGTACCGGTTTTTTACCATCCGGATGGGGAGGTTTGTTATGAAGTACTGGGTGCCTGTTATCGGGGCGGTATCCGGGCTTTTGAGTTTACCAACCGGGGTGATTTTGCCCATGAGTTATTTGCGGAGTTGGTCAAAAGGTCGGCCCGTGACTATCCGGAGCTGATTTTAGGAGCTGGAACACTCGTTGAGGCTTCAACCGCAGCGCTCTACATTCAGTCGGGGGCTAATTTCATTGTGGGACCGTCGTTTCACGAATCCATTGCCCGCACCTGCAACCGGCGAAAAGTTGCCTACATGCCCGGCTGCGCGACGTTAACCGAGATCTCAGCGGCCGAAGAACTTGGTGTGGAAGTGGTGAAGGTATTTCCGGGCGACACCCTCGGACCCGGTTTTGTCAAAGCAGTCAAAGGACCGATGCCCTGGACCAGTATGATGGTGACGGGCGGGGTCGAACCAACGCACGACAGCCTGAACAAATGGTTTAAAGCGGGCGTTTCGGCCGTCGGCATTGGCTCGCAGTTGTTCCCCAAAGAGGTTTTAAGCAGCCGACAGTTCGATCTGATCGAAACCAAAGTCAAAGACGTACTGACCATTATCGATTCGCTTCGTTCGGCAAATTGATCAAACAGCTGGCGTTCATCACGCTTCATTCCCATTTTCTGATTTAATAATTCTAAAAGCGTTCGGTTTGCGCTCAATGCGTTTAACCTTTACTTTTACATATTAACCTGCAAGTTACCGTCGAGATAACCGCGAAACCCGTATCCATCCATCATGACACCACTGAATCGTTCGAATCACCCAGCTCCTATTCACCCTGAGCGTGTGCTCCAATTTGGCACCGGCGTTCTGCTGCGTGGATTACCCGATTACCTGATCCACAAAGCCAACCAGCAGGGCGTTTTCAACGGTAGTATTGTTGTCGTCAAATCCACTGGCGGGGCCACGGACGAATTTGCGGAACAAGATGGCTTGTATACCGTTTTCAGCCGGGGCATCCAGAAAGGCCAACCAGTGGACAAACACACGGTGGTGTCGGCCATCAGCCGGGTTCTTTCAGCGCAGGACGATTGGAAGGCGGTGCTGGACGTGGCCAAAAAACCGTCGTTGCAGGTCATCATCTCCAACACAACCGAAGTAGGCATTCAGTATGTCGAAGAAAGCATTTTTCAGCATCCGCCCCAATCTTATCCGGCGAAGCTAACGGCTTTCCTGTACGAACGATTCAAAAACTTCGGCGGAGGACGCAACAAGGGATTGGTGGTCATTCCGACCGAGCTAATCACGGATAACGGCCTGAAACTACGCGACATCGTCGAAAAAATTGCGCAGCATAACGAGTTGGGCAAACTGTTTATGAAGTGGCTGAAATACCACGTCCGTTTCTGTAACTCGCTGGTGGACCGCATCGTACCGGGCAAACCTGATCCGGAAACTCAGCAGCAACTGCAACAGGAAGTAGGATTTGCGGACAAACTTTTGATCATGGCCGAACCGTACCGGTTGTGGGCCATTGAAGGAGATGACCGCGTCAAAAATGTGCTGACCTTTGCCAAAACCGACCCGGGTGTTATCATCGATGAAGACATCAATTTTTACCGGGAGCGCAAATTGCGCGTTCTGAACGGTGGCCATACGATCAGCGTTCCGCTGGCGTACCTGCTCGGGCTGGAAACCGTCAATGAAATGATGCAACACCCGCTGATGGGTCGGTTTGTGGAAGAAGTGGTTGCGCAGGAAATCGTGCCGACGATTCCCGAATGGATGATTCCGGAAGAAAATCCGGAGGCTGTTCGCGAGTTTGCCGCCGATGTACTCGACCGATTCCGCAATCCTTACATCGAACATTTGCTGCTGAGCATCACGCTACAGGAAACGTCAAAAATGCGGGCCCGCAACCTGCCAACCATCCAGCGGTTTGTGGAAAAAACCGGGCAAGTCCCCTCCCGTATGACCCTGGGTTTTGCGGCTTATCTGCGGTTTATGAAAGCCGTTCGCGTTGAAGAAGGCGTTTACTTGGGCGAAACCACTACCCCAACCGGTGGCATCATCACTTACCCGATTCGCGACGACCACGCCGAGTATTTCTACAAATTGTGGCAGCAGGTGGACGTTCACGATGCAGCTTCCGTACGAAATTTTGTCCAAACGCTTTGCGCCGATACCATGCTCTGGGAGACGGATTTGAGTGCCCTCAATGGTTTTGCCGATGCCGTCACCGATCACCTCAATAACCTGTTGACCTTAGGAACGGAAGCAACCGTTGAGCGGCTTGTTGCTACGGCCGATTCTACGACCAGCGACTCAGAAATTGGTTGAACGCATCTTTGTGCTGATCACTGACCGGAATCGTAGCCGGACCGATCTGGATGGTATTCCGGGTTACGGCTTCGATTTTGTCCAGTGCCACAATGAACGAGCGGTGCACCCGCATAAACCGCCGGGCTGGAAGCTTGTCTTCCAGGGCTTTCAGACTGGTTAGCGACAGAATGGGTTTGGCCACTGCGTCAGCTCGTTCTTTCCGCAGATGAACTTTCACGTAGTCTTTCAGTCCTTCGATATAAAGAATGTCGTTGAAGGCTATACGAACCAACTGGTATTCAACCTTCAGAAACAAATACTCTTCTTCCGGCTCGGGAGCCACAGGCGTTTGCACAACGGCCGGGCGTTTGACCAGTTCAAAATACGCCCGGGCTTTGTTAGCACCCCGCAGGAATTCCTCGTAATTGAACGGTTTCAGCAAGTAGTCCAGCGCATCGACCTTATAACCTTCCAGTGCAAAATGGTTATAGGCCGTCGTGAAAATAATGCGGGGAACCAAACCCGTCTGATTCTTCTCCATCACCCGGGCCAGCTCCATACCAGTCAGATCGGGCATCTGAATATCCAGAAATAAGAGATCAACCGGGTGTTCGTGAAGGCCCTGCAAGGCTTCAACCGCACTGCTGTATCGGCCTACGAGATTTAGAAAAGGCGTTTTTTCGATAAATGCACACACCAACCCGAGGGCCAGCGGTTCGTCATCGACCGCAATGCAATTTAAAGTCATGCCAGATTCAGATTCAGGTGCACCAGGTATTCATTGGAGGGAGTATCCTCCATGACCGAAAGCTGATACCGCTCCGGATAAAGCAGGTCGAGCCGCCGGCGCGTGTTGGTCAGCCCAATACCGCTTCCAACCTCGAGTGACTGGTTTTTTTCGGGAAAGATCGTGTTTCTAACCTTCATTTCCAACTGCGTCCCGTCCTGGTGAATGCTGATGATGATTCGGCTCGGCATCAGGGCACTGACCCCGTGTTTGAAAGCATTTTCGACAAAAGGCAGCAGTAGCATGGGCGCCACCGGCACGTCATTCAACGGCTGCGGTTGTTCGAGGGTCACGGTCACCTTGTCCGTTAGCCGGAGCTGCATGAGCTGAATATAATCCTGCACAAAGTCGATTTCTTTGCTCAGCATGGTAGTATCGTTTCCGGTTTCGTACAAGACATAGCGCATCATGCGTGATAACCGGTGAAGCGCTTCGCGCGAGGCTTCCACATCGAGCAGCGTCAGGGCATAAATATTATTAAGGGTGTTAAAAAAGAAATGCGGGTTGATCTGAGCTTTCAGAAACGACAATTCTGAACTTACCCGGGCCTGTTCCAAACTAAGCCGCAAGCGGGCATCTTCCTGCCATTTCTGAACGGATGCAATGCTGGTTCCGATGCCCAGCATCAAAAACGTTGTGACCAGAATAGGTTGGCTCCAGTTCCAGATGTTCCGGGGTTTGCGAGGGCCACCCTCGGGGTGCCACGCCCGGTGCATCAGTTCCGGCAGATTTAGCCAGGTGTCGACATGCAGCAGCAGAACCACCACGCACACAGCCGTAATAATTAATGAGGTTATGTAAAGACTCGTTTGGTCCCGAAAGAGTAGCCGAGGCACTAAATATTGTGTATTCAGGTAAAAAGCGCCCACCAGCAGGCAAAAATAGATACCCTGCTTGACCCAGAATTGCGGAGGAGCCGTAATATCCCAATTCAGGGGCTGGTAAACCAGCAGGGCAAACCCCAGCAGTCCCCAGGCCAACACGTGAATCAAAACCGGAACACTACGACGTAACGTGAGTAAATTCATGGAGTGCGATGATTATGGGCTTTACTCCCAAGTTGAAGATTTTCCGCGAAAAAGACAAAACAACCTGATTCCAAGCGAAATCAGGTTGTCCAACTACCATCTCTATTAATAATATATCTTGTAAGCCGTGCCCGTTGTCGGAATCAACTGGGTAGCTATTTGAAGCGGTGTCTGTATCAATTGATTTACAATCATACGAGTCAATTCTGTAATCATTCTGTAGAATCGACAAATTGGCCGCTTATCCCGACAAACAGCCCATTTTTGCCTATCATCGCCTTTTACACGCACCACGGTCCCAAAAACCGTTCTATTTCGACCTTAATCGATCAAATCCGGGGGTTGATCGACTTTCCTAACGCACTGGTATATTGGATTTTGCGGACTGATTTTGCTTTAATTCCTTTGTATCGTTCAATCTGCCAAGAGCAGCCTTCATCAACAAACCACTTTAATTAAAGCAGAGATTGCCATGAAAACCACACTCGCTTCGCTCCTGTTCGCTGTCTGTATCAGCGTATCGTCCGCCAGTTTTGCCGCCGAAAAAACGCCGTTTCATTCGTCCGTGATCGCGTTTCCTTCCACCATGAAACTGGATGTGATCATCGAAAACCCGCAAGGCTCCAATGTGATCATCCGGCTCGTCGATCAAGCTGGCATTGTACAGGCTACGCAAAAAGTAACGAAAAACGAAAAAGCATTGCGTACCCGCTTTGACATCAGCGCGCTGTCCGACGGGGTTTACCACGTTGTTGTTACCGACGGTGCCAGCACCCAGACGCAGGAGGTCAACATTTCGACCAACGTGCCCACCCCCGCTGTGTACCGTACGATTTCTGTTAGCTAATTCTCGCTCGGCCACGGAGCTGAGGGTCGGTGGCCGAGCCGGAAACGGATTAGATTCATCGGTAAAAAGACGCCATCCGGCGATGTTCCCGACCCTTTAGTCTATTCCGTTTTCTGAAGTGCCTGCGTCATGATTGTTTTGTAGCTTCATTGCATTCTGTATTCTCACTCATGCACAAGTTTTCCTTCTCACTAATCTTATTGATAATCAGCCTGGCAGGAGTCCAGGCATTAGCCCAGTTTCCAGGCGGAGGCAGACCCGGTGGCGGTTTTGGGGGCCCTGGTCGTATGGGTCAACCCGGCCAGCGTGGAGACCAGCAGGAAAAAACATTTATTCCCGGCACCGCCGACGATGATAAACCGCGCGGAAATGGTAAGATCAACGGTTTTTTGATGGATTCTACCACCAACGCACCCGTTGAATTTGCGACCGTTGCTCTGATTGATGTAAAAACCGGTAAACCCATCGACGGCACCACCGCCGACGGAAAAGGAAAATTCAACCTGACGCGCCTTGCACCGGGTGAATACAAACTCCAGTATTCGTTCCTGGGCTATCAGAACAAAACCTCCAACGTTATCAAAATCGAAAAAGGATCGGATATCAACGTCGGTGTTATAAAATTATCACAGGATGTCCGCACCCTGAACGAGGTTGTTGTGACCGGACAGGCCGCTCTGATCGAGGAGAAAGTTGACCGGCTGGTGTACAACGCTGAAAAAGACATTACCTCCAAAGGCGGTGATGCGGCCGACATCATGCGGAAAGTGCCCATGCTGAGCGTCGACCTGGATGGAAACGTTACCCTGCGTGGAAGCAGCAACGTCCGGGTCTTGATCAACAACAAACCGTCGACCATCATTGCCAGCAGCGTAGCCGACGCCCTGAAGCAAATTCCGGCCGACATGATCAAGTCAGTGGAAGTCATCACCAGCCCCTCGGCTAAATACGACGCCGAAGGTTCTGCCGGGATCATCAATATCGTTACCAAAAAGAACACCCTCCAGGGCGCCACCCTGAATATGGACGTGGGCACCGGTAACCGAAGCTCAAACCTGAACCTCAACGCCAGCTACCGGCAGGGAAAAATGGGTTTCAACCTCGGTGGTTTTGGCCGGGCTATGTATAATGTTCGGGGAGCTTTCAACAATACACAGACGACAATTAGCCCCACCGGTACTACCACGACCCTTCAGTCGGCCGATACCCGGCAACGCGGCATGTTCGGAAACTATCAGTTTGGCTGGGATTACGACATCGATAAGAACACGTCTTTGTCGGCCAGCGTGCGTTACGGATTGCGGAACATGATCAATTTCCAGGACAATCTGCAAACCCTGTCCTACATTAACCTGCTGTCGACCCGCTCGGGACGTAACGTTGAAACCAAAAACCTGTCGGGTACGGTGGATGCCAACGTCAGCTACACAAAAACCTACAAAACCAACCAGGAATTGAGCGTTCTGGGATTATATAGCCGTAACAACAACACCAACAACTTTGTAACGGAACTGCTCAACGGCACCGACATGCACACCATTACGGGCCGTCAGCGCAACGACAACCTGAGCTACAACCAGGAGTCAACGCTGCAAATTGACTACCAGACGCCGATCAAACGCAACCAATTGCTGGAGTTCGGGGGGAAAGGAATTTTCCGGAAAATGAACAGCGACTACCAGTTTTACACCACTGTTGGCGACAACGAAAACTACGAACTGAGTCCCATTCAACCCTCCAACGGTTTGAACTACGACCAGAATATCACGGCACTTTATGCCGCCTACACCCTGTCGACCAAAACCAAATGGACGCTGAAAGCCGGGGGCCGTTACGAATATACCTTCATCAACGCACGTTTTGAGAACAATAGCGAACAGCCAACCGGCAACGTAAGAGACATCCCGGACTACGGGGTATTTGTCCCGAGCGTCAACATTTCGAAAGGCATCAAAGGCGGCAAAATCATTAAGCTGGCCTACAACCGCCGGATTCAACGCCCGGGGATTCAATCGCTGAACCCCAACATCAATGCCGCCAACCCGCTCAACATCAGCCAGGGAAACCCGAACCTGGCCCCGGAATTCACCGACAATGTTGAATTGGGGCTCAGTGGTCAGGTAAAGAAGTTTTACATGAATGCTACCTTGTTCGCACGGTTTACAGACAATTCGATCACGAGCATACGGGATACCATGACCCGCAACATCGGCACCGAACTCAATCCCAACTTCCAAACTGTAGTCAGTACCACTACGCAGAACATTGGAACCGAGCGAGCCTACGGGATGAATTTCTTCACCAATGTAACGCTGTTCTCGATCTGGCAGTTAGGGGGAGGTTTCGACCTTTACCACACTTTCCTGACCAATAACAACAACAGCGCGCTCTACGGAGCTTCTAATTCGGGCTGGGTGCTGGGTGGCCGGTTGTTTACGAGCGTCACGCTGAAAAACGGCTGGGGTATTCAGGGCTTCGGCGGTGGCCGCGGACGCCAGATCAATTTGCAGGGCTACCAGGGCAGTTTTGCCTTTTACAACCTGGGCGTCAAAAAAGATTTCAACAACAAACGCGGCAGCATCGGCATCGGCGCGGAGAACTTTTTCAACCATCCATTCCGGATTCGTTCCGAAACCACCTCCCCGCTGGTCTCACAACGCAGCATCAACAGCATGTACAATGCTGGGGTTCGTGTGAACTTCTCGTACCGATTGGGTAAAATGAGCATGGACGGCTCTGGTTTCAGCATCGGCCGCCGGAGAAAATCCATCAGCAACGACGACCAGAAGAGCGGTGGTGATGACAACAGCGGTGGCGGACAACAACAAACTGCGCCCGCTGGCGGTAACCAGGGCGGTGGTCGTCCGCGGCAAAAATAACCCTGACTATTCCTTCAGGCTTACCGGCTGAGTTCGGTAAGCCTGTTTCCTGACCTTCTAAAACCGTTCACGTAAACCAACCTCTCTATTTATGAAAACCAATCCTTTTGTTGCCGGATTTTTAGCCGTCGTTTTGCTGGCATCAACTCCGCTGGCTTTAGTTGCGGGCGCCAATGGCCCCGGCAAACGTTCCGCTACTGTGGTTGCAAAACCGGTTACGTATGCTGTTGATACCGAACAGAGTACGCTCGTCTGGAATGCCAAGAAAGTAGGCGGTGAACATACCGGTACTATCAAATTATCAAAAGGTGAATTTGTTTTTGATGGCAAAAAATTGACATCAGGCAACTTTACCGCCGATATGACGACCATCAGCGAGAACAAAGGAAGCGAACGCGTGGTAACCCACCTGAAAAATGACGATTTTTTTGCGGTCGACAAAAACCCGACGGCGAGCTTTAAAATCACCAAAATAGCGCCTATTTCTGGGGCCTCTGCTGGCCAACCCAACTACACTGTTACGGGCGACCTGATGATCAAAGGAACGACGAAGCCAATTACGTTCCCGGCTACGGTCAAACTGGACGGCGACAATGTAGAAGCAGCGGCCAAACTGACGGTGAATCGGCTGGATTACGACATTAAATACCGGGCAGCGGTGATTGGTACGGCGGCTGATAAAATCATCGAAGATACCTTTAGCCTTGATTTGAAACTGGTCGGTAAGAAATCGAAACCGATGTAAGCATGCCTTGCTCACATCAGTCTGGTTTTTAAAATCGGATAGGTGTGGTTTTGGTCTTTTTGCCTACTTCCCAAAGTCATTCCCTGTTTCATTGCATTTGCGGTTTTCATTTACTAGTAGCTGATGAAAATGAGATGCTTTTGTAACAAGGAATGACTTTTTTACGTAAATCGGTACTTAAACTGCTCTTTCACACTTTTATAATGCCTGGACAATTTCTACCCAAATCCTTTTCGATGTTGCTCAACGCAACGCTGCTGCTGGGGCTGGCATCGTTTACCCGACAGGACAATCCTAAAGACCAAAAACCGGACGAAAGCCGGTTTACGCCGGTCGTCGTTGCCGAAGGGCTGGACGAACCGATGGTATTCGAGGTGGCCAACAACGGCTCGGTTTACATCGTCGAGCGCAAAGGTGACTTCAAAAAGTACGATCCGGCGACCAAAACCGTCAGCCTGATTTCGACCATTCCGGTCAACACCAAATACACCAACGCCGAGGGCGTGTCGCGCGAAGCCGAGGAAGGATTGATGGGGCTTTCGCTGGACCCTAATTTTGATAAAAATCACTGGGTTTATCTTTATTACGCACACCCCACCGAGAAAAAACACCTGCTGGCTCGCTGGGATCTGGTTGATGACAAGCTCGTCGAAAGCTCCAAAAAAGTCATGCTTGAGGTGACCACCCAACGCGAAGTCTGCTGCCATACCGGCGGGGGGATGACCTGGGACAAAGCCGGCAACCTTTACCTGACCGTTGGTAACAATACGGGTAACCAACAGGCGGCCCAGACCGACGAACGTCCCGGCCGCGCCAGCTGGGATGATCAGGGACACGCCGGCAACACCAACGACCTACGTGGCAAAATCCTGCGCATTCATCCTGAACCCGATGGTTCGTATACCATTCCTGAGGGAAACTTGTACCCCAAAGGAACCGCCAAAACCCGCCCGGAAATTTACTCGATGGGCCACCGCAACCCCTGGCGGATTTCCATCGACAGCAAAACCGGTTTTATTTATTGGGGGGAAGTCGGCCCGGACGCCAACGAAGATACCGAAATTGGTCCGCGCGGTTACGACGAAATGAACCAGGCCCGTAAGCCCGGCAATTTCGGTTGGCCCTGGTTTGTGGGTGACAATCAGGCCTTTCCGGTTTATGACTATGCCAATAACAAACCGCTGGACAAAAAAGACCCCAAAAAGCCGGTCAACAACTCGCCCAACAATACGGGTCTGACAGAACTGCCGCCGGTAGCGCCTAATTTCATTTACTACCCCTACGGCGTTTCCGAGAAATTCCCGTTGGTGGGTAGCGGCTCGCGTTCGGCAACCGGCGGGCCGGTTTATCACCGCGCCGATTTCAAAAATCCGAAACGCCCGTGGCCCGCGTATTACGAAGGCAAATGGATTACTACCGACTTTTCGCGGGGATGGATCATGGCCATTACGATGGACGAAAACGGCGACTATAAATCAATGGAGCGCGTGCTGCCCAGCTACCGACCGGTAGAACCGATTGATATGAAGTTTGGGCCGGATGGCGATATGTACGTTTTGGAATACGGCAGCAACTGGTTCCGCAAAAGCGATAATTCCCGACTGGTACGGCTGGAATACAACGGTGGAAATCGGAAACCAATTGTTCAGGCGTCGGCCAGCCAGAAAGGCGGAACGGTGCCTTTTAAAACGACCTTGTCGTCGGAAGGCACGAAAGATTTCGATGGCGATGCGTTGAAGTACGTCTGGAAAGTCAGTATGCCCGGTGGAGCCACCCGGACGTTTACGACCGCTAATCCAACGGTTTCGTTCGACAAAGCAGGTGTTTACACAGCCACTTTGACGGTCAGCGATCCAAAAGGTGCCAGCAACAGCCAGGCCGTTAAAATCATCGCTGGAAACGAGCCACCCGTTGTTTCTGTCAACATTGCAGGCAACAAGAGTTTCTTCTTCCCCGATAAACCGATTCAGTATGCCGTTCGGGTAAAGGACAAGGAAGATGGCAGCCTTGGCGAATCGAACGCGGCTCCGGGACAAATCAATCCCGCGCGAGTAGCCGTGAGCATCGATTACACGGCCCAAGGCTTTGACTACGCCGAAGTCATTCAAAGTCAACGCAGTGTGGATGCCTCGACGCAGTTTGCCGTGGCCCAGACGCTCATCGGGCAAAGCGATTGCAAAGTCTGCCACCAGGTTGCCTCCAAATCCGTCGGGCCGTCATTCCACGATATCGCAAACCGGTATAAAGGGAAGAACGAAGCCGCCACTCAGTTGGTGAAGAAAATCATCAACGGCGGAGGGGGTGTCTGGGGCGAAGTGGCCATGCCTGCTCACCCAGCCATGCCAGTAGCCGACGCTGCCGCTATCGTGAAATACATTCTGAACAGTACCGAAAAAACGCTGAGCACTCTGCCGGTTCAGGGCAGCTATACCGTTAAAGTTCCGGAAGGCGACAATGGCAAAGGCTCGGTGCTGGTGCGGGCGGCTTACACCGATCGCCCCGTCAAAGCTATTCCGGCCCAGACCTCGGAAAGTCAGATTATTCTGCGAAATCCGGAGTTGAGTCCGGCCGATGCTGAGATAGCCAAAGGAGTTGATATCAAAGCGCGGGGCATGGCCAGCGGGGTGAGTCTGATGGCGTTCTCCAACGGCTATATCGGCTACCAAAAACTGGACCTGACCGACATCAAACAACTTGAACTGGTAGCCGCAGCTCAGAAGCGCGAAGGCTCCGTTGGAGGTAACATCGAAATTCGGCTGGATTCGCCGACGGGCGCATTGATCGGGCAAACCAACGTCGAAGTAGCCCAGCCCCGGGCTGCTCCCACCGCAACGTCGATTCAGAATGCGGGTGGAACAAACGCAACCACAGCGCCCCGCGGACCGGTTTATCCGAAAATCGATCTAAAAGAAACCAATGGCGTCCATGATGTCTACCTGGTATTCAAAAACGATCAGGCCAAGCCCATCGAACCTTTGCTATCGCTGTCGGCTGTTAGATTTAATCAGGCAAAGAAATAACCGTTACACCTTCATCTCCTATGACTTCCCGACGCGACTTTCTCAAACATTCTGGTGCGCTGGCTCTGAGCAGCCTCTGGCTATCCAGTTTTGCCCGTTCCGAATCGCCAACCGGTTTGTTGGCTCCGGCGCCTATCGGTTTGCAGTTGTATACACTCACCAAACTAATGGCCGAAGACCCGAAAGGCACCTTGCAGAAAGTAGCCGCCATTGGTTACAAGGAAATCGAAACCGCCGGCGGGCTGAAAGAAGGCTATTACGGGTTTAAAGCCCGGGAATTCAAAACCGTCGTTGAGGATTTAGGGATGAAATGGCGGGCACACCACGCCGGAGGTGCACCGTTCCGGATGCGCATTCCTCCCAATGTGGGTGGTGCACCGGTAGGGGCAACCCCGCCAACGGGTGGAGCGGCCCCAATAAACGAAGACCGCCGGGCGCTGATGGCCGCCATGGCCAAACGTCCTAACCTGCGCGACAACTACCAGCAGTTGGTAGACGAAGCAGCCGAAGGTGGTTTGAGCTACCTCGTCTGCGCCAGCACGCCCGTCGGTACACTGGACGAGATCAACAAATCCATTGAGGTATTTCAAAAAACCGGAGAAGCCTGTAAAAAAGCCGGAATTGGTTTTGCCTACCACAACCACGCCACGGAATTCGATCCGGTTGAGGGGTCCAAAACACCGTACGAACTCATTCTTTCCCAGACCGATAAGGAACTGGTGAAGATGGAACTGGATCTGGCCTGGGCCACCAAAGCCGGGAAAGATCCCATTGCGTTGTTCAGGGAACAACCGGGGCGGTTTCCGCTCTGGCACATCAAGGACATTAAGCAGGACCTGAAAACCATTACGGAAGTCGGAAACGGCGTCGTTGATTTCAAGAAAATATTTACGGCCGCCCAAACTGCCGGGCTGAAGTATTACTTTATTGAACAGGATGGTGCGGTCGGTATCGACAACGTCACGACCAGTTACCGGCATCTGGCCAACATACTGGCCTGACCGGGAGCCACCGAAAGCAGATCGTTGCTTTCGGTGGCTCTTTAACTAAATGCCAGATCCCCTTCCTCCAGCGCTTTTTTGTATTTCTCCTGATTAAACCGGAATAAATACGGCGATTTGAAGGCTCCACCCCGGCGCTGTTCTTCCAGCTTCTCAATGATGCCGAGCGCCCGCATTTTTTTAGAGAAATTTCGGGGGTCCAGCGGGCGGTTCAGAATGGTCTCGTACAGCCGCTGCAACTCGGGCATGGTAAACTTTTCGGGCAGCAAATTATACCCGACTGGCTGCCAGCTTAGCTGGACCCGCAGCGTTTTAAGCGCCACTTCAATTATTTTATTGTGATCAAAAAGCAGGGCGGGAAGACTATCCACTTCCCACCAGCGGCATTCATCCGTCAGAAAGTCGGCGGTAGGCGTCACTTTGGAAAAATCAACCAGGGCAAAATAACCGATCGAAACCGTTCGATTGGGCCACCGGCGCGTCGAATTGTCGGGCCAGTGTAATTTCTTGCTTATCTCATCCCGATTGTACCGTAAGTTTCCTCCGAAAGTGTGAAACTGCTGCAAAAATAGTTCGTTGATGCCGGTTCGCTCCTTCAGGATACGCTGGGCCGCCACGTCAACCGATTCGTCTTTATAAACAAACCCACCCGGCAAGCCCCACTCCTCCGTTTGTTTCCAGCGTAACAGCAACACCTTCAATTGATTGTTGGAAAAACCAAAAATAACACAGTCAATGGAAAGGCCCGGAAGGCATTTTTCATCGGCTTCAGCAAAGAATTCTTCCAGTTGTTTTTTGTAATTCATTGGTAAAAAATAAAATAGAACCTGTATGTATTTCTTACATATTCAGTCTTTAACTTTAATCCACTCCCTTTGAGCCTCTTCTTGTTATGAAAGCAACATTTATTCGATTCGTGCTGATTTTATTTTTCCTAACCCCGGCACTTTCCTCCCGTGCCCAGCAGGCCCACGTTAATCTGGACTGGAATCCGCACAAGAATACCCAGAACCTGAATCCGTTCGGAGCCAATGTCATCTCGCCCGAGGTGACAGATAACCAGATGGTTACATTTCGTCTAAAGGCTCCTCAGGCCCGGGAAGTTCTGCTAACGGGTGGCCCCATCCTGCTGGCTCTCAAGGCCAATAAACCAATTCCATTTCAAAAAGACAATGATTCGCTTTGGACGTTAACGGTTGGCCCCGTAAAACCGGACATCTATGTCTACAAATTCATTGTCGACGGGGTCACGGTAGTTGACCCCAATAACACGTTCACCGGTTTTTCTGACCAACCGGGTTACAGTCAGCTTGTTGTACACGGCCATGAACCGGCCTACTACGACGCTCAACCCGTCCCACACGGAACCGTAACCCGGCATATTTACCATTCCGAGGTTCTGAATGGCGAACGCGAACTGTATGTTTATACCCCTCCGGGTTATAATCCAAAGAAAAAATACCCGGTATTATACCTGCTTGGCGGTAGTGGCGAACTGGCTTCCACCTGGGCGCTGGACGGGCGGGCGAATTTCATTGCCGACAATCTCATTGCGGAAAAAAAAGCTGTACCGATGATTATTGCCATGCCCAACAACCAGGTGCTTCACCGCAGCGACCCCAGGCATACCGAACTGACTTTCAAGCTTTTTGAAGAAGAACTTCGTCAACACATTGTCCCTTTTATCGATAAAAATTACAGTGCCCTGACTCAACCCAAAGGCCGGGCACTAGCGGGTTTGTCGATGGGCGGACGGCATACGCAACTGGTTGGGTTCAACTGCCTGGATTTGTTCAGTTCCTTCGGTTGTCTGAGTTCCGGCGATTTGAATACCGAACAATCCAGCGCAAAATTCCTGAATGATCCGGCCATCAACAAAAAGGTAGACTACCTGCTCGTTGGCCAGGGCACTGGCGAGGTGAGCACCATTGGTCGGCGAACCGTTGCACTGCATGAGGCCCTGCAAAAGCACAACATCAAACACGATTACTACGTGGGGGGCGACGGTGCACACGACTGGGCCACCTGGCGTCACTTGCTGTATTACAGGCTATTACCCAACCTGTGGCAACAGAAATAATAGATTCAATGACGGTTTTGAACGAGCTGAAGAGATTTCTAAACCGTTCTTCCCTCTCAGAAACACCGAAGCCGGATTGAATCCGGCTTCGGTATAAAATCATAGTATTATCTTGCCGTTTTCCTATCTGGTCATACCGGCTCATCCGGGCCACGTTTTGTCCGTCCGGCCATCAATCGAATGCTTTCCGGGACCAACAAAAAAGAGGGTTAAATAAATCAGAAAATACAAAAGCGGCATTTCTTTCTTTCCGAACGGGTCACTTCCATGCGCAAAAAAAGTGATCACCAGCATATTGATCATCAGAACGACCGCTGAAGCGCGGGTCTGAAAACCAACGATTAAAAAGAGAGAGCCGAGAAATTCGGCCAGCGTCGACAAAATCAGCGATGGTGTGCTTCCAATACCGATCGGATCACCGAAGGCCATGTCGCCCGTCAGTAATTTATTGACTTTCATCCAGCCGTGCGTCAGCATTAACGCTGAAACACCAATTCGTAAAACAAGTAGAGCGCCATGCACCGCCGATGGGCTGGCTTTTGCACCGAAGAGTGGTTTCATAGAAAGGTCGGATAGTTTAAGACTAAACGACCTTTCTACAACTCTTGTTTTACGATCGGGAAGCTAACTCGTTAAAACTGATACAGAATCCGCATCCGAACCCCGGCCGTGGTTTGATTCAGCGAATGGCGTGTACTCAGCAACGGACTCGATAAATACGGGGTAATCTGAACGCCCCAGTGTTCGACCTGCTTCTCAAGCCCAAGGCTGGCCGTCCAGCTATTGTACAAATTGGGGGGGCATTTTTCGTTGAGTGTTCGCTGAAAAAAATCTGGATACCCAACGGCTTTGCGGTGTGCATAGGTAATTTCCTCCAGAACGCCCAGCCCCAAACTCACTCCCGCCGTGGGCAGAATTGAGAATGAATTCCCGAGTGGTAACCGGTAAGCCACTGTCAACGGCAATTGCCAGGATTTGGCTCGCTGCGTAATGTTGCGAATCTCAATTCGCGGATCAACCGGCACTTTGCCCAGGTAATCCCGTCGAAAATCAGATTTCCGTTTCTGAAAATATTGCAAATCACTCAAAAACACATCACCGGAATGACTCAGACGCGTTACGCCCAGACCAACAATCAGGTGCTCCCCCAACAGCACTTCGCCGGACAGTCCAAAACCGGACTGTCCACCCGCCAGTTCGCCACCGGCCCCGATCCGGAAACGAACCACTGGTGCCGGATTCTCAATAGCAGGTTGCTGAGCAGGGGCTGCGGCTTTCGCAATTGCACTGGCATTTGCTCCCGAAGACGTGGGCAACAATCGAATTCGGCGTATGCGACGCTGGTAATTTTCGGCATAATAACTGGAATCGAACGTCGGTTTCCGAAGCAACACCGGTTCCCACGAAATGGCGTTTGTCGATCCTGGATCCGCAGCAGTTCCACTTGAGTTGTCGGAATCTGTTGATGAGCCTCTTATACCAAGCGACTGGTTTGGCTCAAAACCGTTGGGTTTCTGACGACCCGAATACCGCCGTTCGTCGGTACGGTTGCCGCGATCACCCGCCGGTGTTGACGGATCGCCTGCTGACGCAGACGGTTGTTCCAACGATTCGCGTTCCGTTGTTCTCCGGCCAGATTCAGTCGAGTTGTTACGGTTTTCCAGAACGCCCCGTTCGGTGTAGCGGTTACCATTTGTTTTTGGCAATCGCGCTGGCTCACCCACGAATTCCTGCTCGCGCCGGATGGTTTCGGGCGTTTCGGTCGCCGACTGCTCCACCGTGGTGCGCTCATCCGGCTGGTATGGGGGCGAAGCAGGGATCAGCTTCGGCACCATCACCTCCCGCGTGATGTAAACCGTATCGGTTTTGGGTGCTACCGCCACAGGAGCCTCCAACGGAACCTGCTGCAGTAGGGTCACCGAATCCGTCAGCGTCTGCACGGTTTGTGTCAGCGTCTGATTAGTCCGGTATTGCCACACCGCCAGGATGAGCAGCCCGGCTACCGACGCAGCACTTAGCATCGGTACCAGCCATTGCGTGGTTGTCATGCCAATAGACGGCACACCGTTACGACGCAGAAAAGACCGGAGTTGCAACCAATTGTTCTCCTGGAATGGAGGATCTAGATCCTCCAGCTTTTTTCGTATAGATTCCTCAAATTTATCAGTTTTCATAGTAACGAATAGGAATCGCGGGGTCGGATGGAAAGAGATGAGGATACGCAGAGCGAATAGCCAGCTGCAAACGTTGCCGCGACCGTAAAAAATGCGAACGGATCGTGGCTTCATTGCTTTGCAGCACTTCGGCAATTTCCCGAAGGCTGTAGCCGTCAACTACATGCATCGAAAAAACCGTACGGTACGCCGGTGGTAGTTGCTGAACCAACGCCAGTATTTCGTCGGCCGAAATGCGGTCAACCACATCGTCTTCGAACGGCACATCCTGCCCGGACTCCAACGAATTCATGTCCAGTTTGTGATATTTGCGGTAATAACTGATGGCCGTATTGATCAGAATTGACCGCAACCAGGCCTTAAATGGGTGCGTAGCATCGTATTGATGCAACCGCTGGAACACCTTCAGAAAACTCTCGTTCAACACTTCCTCTGCCTCCTCCGAAGTCGCCGAATACCGCAAGCAAATACTTTTGGAGTAACTGTAAAACTTTTTAAATAACACCCGTTGAGCCTGCGCGTCATGGTTGCGGCAGGCTTCAATCACACTATCTATATCGTTTTCCGCGAAGGAAGGGCGCTTTCGAAAGAACAAGGCCGTAACGATTTAAGTAAACAATTCCCTCATATTGAACCCATACGTTGAAAGTGAAGCAAGTGTTGCAGAAGCTAACTACTTTTTTTCACTTCCTGAATTTCGGATTTTTTTTCGACAACACTGCAACGGAACCCATGCTCCGGGCGTAATGGCAATTATACCGTCGGAAACACCACGGCTTTACCCGGAGCCGTGGTGTTCCGGCACCGAATCTGAAATTCTAAAGCAATGAAAATGCATTTGTTAGTCATTGCGGATAGTCTTCATTACGACGCGGGTTTGAATTCCCGACAAAGCTATATCGATCAGTTCGTGCAACAACTGGAACGTGGAGGGCAGGAAGTAGTAGTGACGTATCACGCGCCAATGGCGTTGTACACTATCGCGGACGTATTACACCGGGTACCGCTCCGGCGGTATGATCTGATCATGTTGCAGGTGGCCAACCGTCATCTGCGCGATGCCCGGCTGGTGCTCCGGCCTACGCCCGGCGAACGAACCCTGGAACACGCAGCCGCGTGGAAGTTACGCATTCAGTCGTGGCTGGGGGGCATCCGCCCGCTGCGTGAAATGCAGGAAAATGTCGCCCTGATTTTGAAAACACTGCGGCTACACCGAGAACGGGTTATTCTGCTGACCCCTTTTCCGCACCGGGAACCGGTCAGCAACTGGCTGCGTCGAAGAGGGAGCGACCTTCTCAAGCATGAAGGACGTATTCGAGGCTTTCGGGTGTTTGACGTCCAGGCGCTGATCGATTCCCGCGAAGAATTTTTCATCACGGGTGACCGCGAACGGCTGAACGCCATCAGCCACGAACTCATTGGCCGACAACTCTACGATTTTTACCGTACCGAACCCAGCACCACTCCCGGTCCTCTAAAACAGGACTTTTAACTCAGGATTTTACACTACCAACCTATTAGTAACACCCAACTAAAACTCATGAAAAATGCCTTTCTAACTGCGCTGATTGCCCTGGCCGCGGGCTTCTATGGTTGTAACCAAACCCAGCAAACGGTTTCGCCCGATGCGGATGCTGCGGTGAACAGTACCGCCCGATTAGCTTCCGATAGTTCCGGCTTTTTTTTCCGGAAGAAGTTCACCAAAATCGATGTTAACGAACTCCCCGCAGCCGTTACTAGTTACATAACTGGAACCTACTCGGGTGCCACCGTTGAGTATGCCGCCAAAGACGATACTGGTAATTTCTGGGTAGCCATCACGCAGAATGTCGAGGTGAAAGCCTTGGTGTTCAACGCCGACGGAAGTTTCAACGAGGAGGTTGCGCTGAAAGATGGGAAAGGTCGCCCCGGCGGTCCGCGTGGCAAAGGACCGGGTAAGAAAAGTCAGCTGGAAACCATTTCCGTGGCTGACCTGCCAACCGCCATCACCGAGTATATCAACGCCAATTATGCCGGAGCCGAACTGAAAGCTGCAGCCAAAGACAGTGCCCGGGGGTACCTCGTGATGGTGGTGGTGAGCGAAAAGGCGAAAACCTTGCTGTTCAATACGGATGGAACATTTAACCGGGAAATTTCTAAACCGCTGCACGGCAAATTTACTAATGTGCCTGTAGCTGACCTTCCGGCATCGGTAACAACGTACATTTCCCAGCAGCACACCGGATCAACCATCAAAGAGGCCGCCAAAAACGAGGTTGGCGAGTGGATCGTCTGGCTAAAAACAAGCGATGGCAAACCCGTAACGCTACTTTTTGCGACCGATGGCACCTTTAAGCAAGTGCTGAAACAACGGCACTGATACGTTCTTCTTTCTTCCCCGTCTAGATCCGTTTGGTCGGGGAAGCTATCATGCGTGTTTGGATGAAGAGATTTGTGAGTACAACCTGAAAAACCTATGACACACACATTTGGCTCTAAAAGCGCCTGGTTGAGCCTGGCACTGCTGTCGGTTTGGCTGCTGTCGGCCTGCAAAAAGGAAACCGACATCGTTGAACCAACGACCACAACCACGACATCGTCGGAGAACCAGACCGTCAATAACTGGATTCTGGAAAACATGCGGGAGTATTATTACTGGAACGATAAAATCCCGGCCAACCCGGACATGACACTGGCCCCCTCCGACTTTTTTGAATCCCTCCTGTATTCGTACGATGCCACCGCCCGCCCTGACGGCGACCGGTTTTCGTGGATTGAAGAAAACGCCAACACCCTGTCGGCTTCGCTGAGTGGCGAATCAACCACCACCGGCCTGGAATTTATGCTTTATTTGCGGTCACAGGGGTCCACCAACGTCATTGCGCAAGTGCTCTATGTTTTGCCCAACTCCCCAGCGGCTCTGGCAGGTTTCAAACGGGGCGATATCATTAGCAAGGTCAACGGCCAGTCAATTACCACCAGCAATTACGCTTCGCTGCTGTATTCGGGCGCTACGACGTTTTCGTTCGGACTGGCCCAGGTGCAGAACAATGCCCTCGTTGACACGGAAACGACCCGGTCCGTTACGGCAACGGTTTTCCAGGCCAATCCGGTATTTATGGACTCGGTGTACAGCGTGGGCGGAAAAACCGTAGGCTACCTGGTTTATAATCAATTTGTTCCAGCTCCGAACAACAGCAACGGCACGGAATACGATAACCAGGTCGATGCCATTTTCAGCGATTTCAAAGCTAAAGGTGTTAACGAGTTGATTCTGGATTTGCGGTATAATCCAGGCGGTTACACATCCTCCTCCGCCAACCTGGCCAGCCTGGTTGGCAAAAACATCGACAACAGTAAAGTCTATTTTCGGGAAGAATGGAACTCAACACTGACGCCTTATCTCAAGCAAGCCTACGGTGATGATTTCTTCGTGCAACGCTTCCTGAACAAATCGCAGAATATTGGCAGTAACCTGCAACGAGTTTTTGTCCTGACAACCGACGGAACCGCTTCCTCCAGCGAGCTGATCATCAATGGGTTGCGCCCTTACATGACCGTTACGACCATCGGCACAACTACCTACGGAAAAAATGTGGGGTCCATCACGATTGTGGACGATTCGGGTAAGATCAAGTGGGGAATGCAGCCCATTGTGTTCAAATCGTTCAACAGCCAGGGCCAATCCGATTACTCGGCAGGGTTCAAACCGACCATTGAAGTGGAAGAACCGCTAACTCTGCAACCGCTCGGCGACGTAAACGAAGCGCTGATGAACGAAGCCCTGTTCCAGATCACCGGCAATCGTGTCGCCCGGCGGGCTGTTGTCACCAATCCGCTTCCCGCGCTGGGCTCGTCCATTCAGCGGAAGGCCGGAGGAGGTCGCATGATCAAAAGCCTGTCAAACGTTAAAACTATCAAGGTGGGGCAATGAAAACCGCTTAGCACCGCAACTCATTATCACCATCAGGAATCACTTATTCACCTGGTTTCCGATACGCAACACCTCTAAGCTGGCTCTTCCGCCATGAAAACCGTTCTGACCACTCTCTGGCTTTGCGTGGCGGTTTATCCGGCCATCGCGCAGGGAATCACCGACTACTACCGTCCACTAAACGATATATCCGGGGTGAGTTTACATGACCACTCGGCGCGCAGCCGCCGAACCGAATTGACGCAGTTGGTAGCTCGCTACGGCGAAGCGTATATAGAGGAGCGTTGGTACGTGGCCGTCGACGGTTTTTTCCGCACCGACGCGAGTCAGCTTAGTCAAACGTTCAACGGTTTGATCAGCACACAGGCCACCACCAAAACGGGATGGAGTGCGCTCATTGGCTGGATTGGTCATGAACGCTGGGCGGTGGAAAGCGGATATGCCCACTCCCCGATTCACAACACGCTGCTTGTCGGCGAGGAGGCCAACGCGCTCGATTTGCGGTTTGAAAACAATAAACACGGCTTCCTGTTGCGGGGCAAACGACTAATGAAATTTGGTAAAAAACCCGGCAAATCGGGTCTATGGCTCAGTGCCGGGGCCTGGCTGATCCCGAACAATGGCAAGTCAATGAGCCGCTTCCTGGTAGAAGGTTATAGCTACAACGGTTACGGCGGAGGCTACCGGCAGCCGGGCCGCATCCAGATCGACACCGTGGAGATTATGGGCGAAACCCGGCAAAGTCCGACCTTCAGCGGCATGGCCGAATTTGCGGCAGAATACACGATCAAAATCGGTGGGCGCGCCGATTTAAGCCTGTTTGCCCGAAAGTTCTGGGGAATAGGCAGTTCCTTAACAACCAACCTGGAGTACCGAGTGAATAGTGGAGAACCACAAACGGCAGTCTTGCAAGGGGATGGCCGGGGCTGGAGCGTAGGCGTATCGTTGCGGTATGTCTACGCCCTCCGCTATGACCTTCGAAAAATGCCGGGCATTTTCAATTTGCGCGGCAACCGGCCGGCCCCGGCCAAACCCCTCCGTCAAAGGAGTTTATGAAGCATTCCATGCAGTTTCAATTAAGCCAATAAAGACAATTTCCCACCGTTGCCGGGTCGGTAATGGGTTTTCCTGTTTACTAACTTTCCCCTTTTTTATGAAACGTTTATTTCAACGCCTGCTACATCCTGAATCTTCACCACGGTTCTTTGCCCGAACCCGTCGTTCTGTCCTTCTCACGGCATTGGGTTACGCCTTGATCTGGGGCTTGTGGAGCAGCGTGCTGGTCAGTTGCAAAAGCGAAGATGCAGTTTCCGTGCTGGGCGACTGGCGTCGGCGTTCCGATTTTGAGGGTGTTGCCCGCAACGCCGTCGCGGGTTTTGTGCTCAACAACATGGCCTACATGGGTACGGGCAGCAATGCCGACAACGATCGGTTAAAAGATTTCTGGGCGTACGATCCGGCCCGTAATACCTGGACCCAACTGGCCGATTTCGGCGGAGAAGCCCGGAACACCGCCGTCGGTTTTGCCGTCGGCGCAAAAGGATACCTGGGCACGGGACTCAACGCCAACAGTGAACGGTTAAAGGATTTCTGGGAATACGATCCGGCAGCCAACACCTGGAAGCGCATCGCCGACTTTGGCGGAACTGCCCGGCGCAACGCCGTGTCTTTTGCCCTCGGCAACAAGGGGTACGTGGGCACCGGCTTCGATGGAAATTACCTGAAAGACTTTTGGTCCTATGATCCGACGAAGGATGAATGGCAGAAAATAGCCAGTTACGGTGGCGCTAAACGGTTGGGTGCCATCTCGTTTGTCATCGACGGGCTCGCTTACGTCGGCACTGGCAACAACAACGGGTCGGCCGAAAAAGACTTCTGGGCGTACGACGCAGAGCAGGATCTGTGGATCGAGAAGAAAAAATTCGACAGCGATGAACTCGTACAACGCAGTTACGGCGTTGGCTTTTCGATCGGATCGCGCGGTTATGTAACGCTGGGCGACGGCACCACGGCGGTCTGGGTGTATGACCCCGCTACTGACGACTGGTACGAGCAGGGAACCTTCGAAGGTTCATCCCGACAATACGCTTTCGGATTTTCCATCAACGGAAAAGGGTATGTCACCACAGGCAGCAGCGGTTCTGGACGGTTCGACGATTTGTGGGAATATGACCCCAACGTTAGCCAGGACCTCGACAGTAACTAAATGACCATCATGAAACGGAGACAGATTCAGTCGTTTTCCATCCTGTTGCTGGGATTAGCTGCCGTGACGGCCTATAGCTTATTTCGTTCAAAACCGTCGTACGAACTGCAAACCATCGCTACGCCAACCGGCTGGGGCTATCAGGTTGTACTGGACGGGAAAACCGTTATTCACCAGCCAGCCGTACCGGGCCAGGCGGGTCAACGGGGCTTTCCCAGGGAGGATTTGGCCCGGCGGGTGGGCGAACGGGTCGTTGCCAAGCTACGGCTCGGGCAGTTTCCTCCTACCCTCAGTTCATCAGAATTGTCGCAGCTCGGCGTTCCCATTCGCTAACTGATTTTTCGTGCTTTCGCTTACTCATCCTGAATCCTCACGGGGATTCAGGACCGTTCTCCTATTGTCTTATGCAAACCTTTTTGCGCTTTGCGCTCCCCCTACTGGCCGGCCTTATACTGCTGTCGGCCTGTATGACTGGCGATTTAGATGCCGGGCAAAACCTCATCAAGCCCGATGAAATGCAAATTCAGTACATCGATACGGTCACCGTCAACCTGTCGACTGTGATGGTGCCAGACTCGTTCATTACGTCATCCGATAGCAGCGTGCTGGTTGGGCGCTGGACCGATGCGCAGACCGGCGTAATGCAGGCCCACAGTTTCGCGTCGCTGTCGTACATAACCCACGATCTGGCCGACCAGAAGGGCATTCGCTTTGACTCGCTGGTGCTGGAGCTGGATTATGCCTATTCTGTGGGCGACACGCTCAGCCCGTT
The DNA here is from genome assembly GCF_054780515.1 of Larkinella harenae. Classification (NCBI taxonomy): domain Bacteria; kingdom Pseudomonadati; phylum Bacteroidota; class Cytophagia; order Cytophagales; family Spirosomataceae; genus Larkinella; species Larkinella harenae. Next base: position 267,439 of record NZ_BAAGWE010000002.1, read on the forward strand.
TACGCTTCAGATTCACCAGCTTCAGAAATCCCTCAATGCCGGAGCCGTTCATTACAACACGCAGTCGGTAGCCTACCAGAACCAGCCACTGACTCAGAAATCTTTTCTCCCGCAGTTCAGGGGCGAAAAGCGCCAACTCCGGATTCGGATTCCCGATGTACTGGCCCGGACTTTTTACGACAAACTGGTCAGCAAGGAAATTAACAGCCTTGAAACACTGGCCGATTACTGGAAGGGCTTCGCGTTCCTGAGTTCGCCCAATCAAAACGTTTTTCTGGCGTTCAACCTGACTTCGTCCAACTCAGGAATCCGATTGTATTACCGGGGGAATGACATCAACCAGACAGCGGCTAACCTGCTTTTTCCTTTTCTGGCCGGGCAGTTTACGCAGTTAATTAACAACCGCACCGGAACCGTGTTACAGCCGTTGCAACGGGCCACCGACAATGTATCCAGCCGCACAACCGAAAATGCGTCGTTTGTCGTTCCCGGCGCGTCGCTGTATACCCGACTCGAAATACCGTCATTAAGCGAGTTTATCAAACCGCCGGGTTTTCTGGGGCTGAACCGGGCCGAATTGCAGATCGAACCCATCCGCCGTGATTTGCGCGATAACGCTCCGCCACCAGCTCAACTGGGCCTTTATTTCACCAATAGCCAGAACGAAGCCGTTGAAGTGGTGCCCGGTTTTGTTTCCGGTGAGTCGCCAGCGGTAGCCAGTTACGCGTATTTGCCTAATGAAATTGAATTGCAGGATGCTTACCTATTCAACATCACAAAGTACATCAACCAGGTCCTGCGGGGCGAATCGCTCAACCGACCTATGCTGCTCAAGGTGCCAAGCAATCAGGCAACCCTGAAAACCATGTTGCAACGGGCTGTGCTCGGTAACCGGCAAAACCCCACTGACCGCATCAAATTGAAATTGTACATTACCTCGGATGCCTGACGATTTTCAGAAAACCGTCAGATCAAATCCCACTGGCTGCGGTATTCCCTCGATAAATACGAGTTGGCTTCGCGGTCGTGAATAAACTTTTCTTTTTTCGGATTCCACGCCAGTTTCCGGCCCAGTCGGTACGAAATCAATCCCAAATGCATAGGCATGGTCATCTGTCGGGCGTATTCCAGGTTGGATTCGGGCTGCGAGCGGGATTTGACGGCATCGACAAAATTCTGCTGGTGACCGGGCGAACGCGGTACGGTTTGGGCAATCTCCGGAATATCCGTCATCACCACGCCGTTGACGGTTATTTCGCGGGAGCCATAGTCGCAGAGCAAGGTGCCTTTATCGCCTTCAAAATAAGCACCGATGCCGCGTTTGGCTGCTCCCGAAACATTGGGTGGTACGGAAGTCCAGTGCAGCTTTAAGTTTTCAAATTCGTAGTCAATACTAATCGACTTGGGCGTGTCGGCAATGCCGTCCGGCGCTTCCCCGGTTGCACTGATGCTCTTCAGGTTTTTGGGTTGAACCGACCACCAGACAATATCGGCGATGTGGCTCCAGAAATCCTGAAATACACCACCCGAGTAATCCAGAAAGTACCGATACGTGAAATGGCAGCGTTGAGGGGTATAAAGCGACTTGGGAGCAGGGCCCAGCCACATATCCCAGTTGAGGGTATCCGGTGGGCTCTGGTAGTTGGCTGGCCCCAGGTCGGGCGGCAAACCGGTTTTCCACAATCGAACGGTGTGTACCTGACCGATAGCACCACCCCGAATCAGCTCCACCACACGGTGGTAATTATCACCGGCATGAATCTGGGTGCCGAGCTGAAAAACCCGCTTGTGACGATTCAGACTTTTCAGCATTTTCTGTCCCTCCCGCACGTCGAAGGACAGCGGTTTTTCGCCGTAAACATCCTTCCCCGCCTGAAAAGCCAGCATGGCGATCTGAGCGTGCCAATGGTCGGGCGTGGCCACTGTAATCGCGTCAATGTCTTTCCGGTCCAGCACCCGCCGAAAATCGTCGTAGCCCTGCGCTTTAGCGTTGGGATTCAGCTCCGACAATCGCTTCAGGCTACTATTCAAATGATTCTGGTCCAGATCACACAAGGCGGCAATTTCCACTTCGGGGAGCTTGGCAAACCAGCCCATGTGGTTGTTGCCCATTCCACCCAGGCCAATGTGGGCGATGCGCAGCCGGTCGCTCGGTGCTACTTTTCGAACCGTTGGATACAGGGCCAGGCCGAGCGCTCCGACCCCGCTTTGGCGCAGAAAAGTCCGTCGGTTAAGCAATTGATTCATAAGAGTTAAAAGGTCAGGAATTTAATTTTCAAGGTACAAAATATTCGCACGCATCCTTTTGTACTTTTCACGAAAAATTAACAGAACCGACACCGTAGCTCCTACCGGCTTTTTGTTATTTTACAATTCCATCACCCTTACGAATTTCCTTCCAAACCATATGAATCGATTGCTACGAATCTTTTCGCTGCTTCTCGCCCTTTTGGTTGGTGCTCTGCTCCCCACGCAGGCCCAACAAACGCAAAACGTTGTTCTGGTTACGCTCGACGGTGTCCGTTGGCAGGAAGTGTTTTCCGGGGCTGATTCTACGTTGCTGTTCGATCCGCTTTATTCGCCCGACACGGCTTCGGCCCGCCAGTTTTTCTGGGCGGCAACGGTGCAGGAACGACGGCAACGGCTGTTTCCTTTTCTCTGGAATACCGTTGCCAAACACGGCCAGTTGTATGGCAATCGGCAGAAAGGCAGCAAAGTCAACAACGCCAACCCATTCTGGTTCAGTTATCCGGGTTACAACGAAATTCTGTCGGGATACGCCGACGACCGCATCAAATCCAATGACAAAATTGATAATCCGAACACAACCGTACTCGAATTCCTGAACAACAAACCCGATTTTAAAGGCCGAATTGCGGCTTTTTCTTCCTGGGATGTGATTGAAGCAGCCGTTAACGAGAAGAAAACCGGTATTTACGCCAATGCGGGCAACGAGCCGATTTTGCAGCCCAAAACCGCGACGGATTCATTGCTCAATAGTATGATGGCTACCATTCCTCCGCAGGTGTGGGACAAAACCGTTCGCAGCGACTTTCTGACGTATTTTGTAGCGAAGAATTACCTGTTGCAAAACCGCCCCCGGGTGTTGTTCATGCAGTTTGACGAAACCGACGGGCTGGCCCACGCGGGGCGCTACGCCGATGACCTGCGCATGGTCAATGCCGCCGATGGGTTTCTGGCAGATCTCTGGAAAACTATTCAGCAAATTCCGCAGTATGCCGGAAAAACTTCGCTGATCATTACCACCGATCACGGGCGCGGACACACCCCCAAAGCAACCTGGAAAGGGCACGGCACCAAGACCCCGGATTCGTACCAGCTGTGGTTTGCCGTGATTGGCCCTGATACGCCCCCGACGGGTGAACAAACCGGCGGCCCGGTTTTATTCCAGAATCAACTGGCATCAACGCTCGCCCGGCTGCTGGGACAGGATTTTCAATGTGAACACCCCGTTGGCAAACCGGTTCTGACGGTTTTGAAACCGTAACAAGACGTTCGAAGTAAAGCCGTTTAGCCTCGGGAAATTAGGCGCGTCAGCACCACACTGGCCACAAGCCCTAAAGCAATCCCGACCGCATCTGCGGCCAGGTCGAGCCATTCAAAGCTGCGGTTGATGGGCATGACGAGTTGGTAGATTTCGATCAAAAAACCGTAGAGCACACCAAGGAAAAAAACGCGGACTGGCGAGCGGGATACCGTACCCCACAGAAAGCCCCACAGACCGAAAATGCTGACGTGGATCAGTTTATCGTTCACCGTAAAATCCGGAGCGGGGTAGTCGCTGGGCCAGGCACAGCCGATGAAAATGGCAATGGTCCAGCCGATGGCGGCCCATTTGATCAAAACATCCAGTCGCATATCAGCGGGTGAGGGCGGTCATTCGCCACTCGGTCAAAAACAAGAATACGGTGATAACGCTTAACAGGTAAAGTACGTTTCGGGAGTCGATCAAACCCCGGCCCAATGCCTGGTATTGCTCGTCGAGGGCAATCCAGGTCAGCGAATACGCAGCGGTTCCCCAAAACTCCAGACCAGCAATGGAACTAATTCCGACGTAAAGCAAAAAACAAAGAAAAACCCCAATCACAAAAGCAACTACCTGATTCTCATTGATAGAGGAGGCAAATAGCCCAATGGCCACAAACACTCCTCCCAAGAGAATCAGTCCGACGTATGAACCAAAAACCGAACCGGAATCTACATTGCCCGGCGGGTTTCCTAGTTGATATACAGCGTAATAATACACTAAAGTTGGTAACAATAACAAGATCACCAAAAGCCAGTTGGCAACAAATTTTGCCAACACCAGCTGCCAGCGGGTCAACGGTTTGGTGAGCAACCACTCAATCGTACCGCCCCGCACTTCCTCGGCGATGGAACGCATCGTAATGGCCGGAATAAGAAAGAGCATGACGTAGGGAGTCATAGTAAAAAAAACGCCCAGGTCGGCATACCCGTAGTCCAACAGGCTTGTATCCGGAAACACCCAAACCATCAACCCCACCGCCGTCAGAAAAACCGCCATAATGACGTAAGCGACCGGAGAGCTGAAAAAACCGTTGATTTCTTTCCGAAAGACTGGAAACATAGGTAGTTGGACGTAAACAATTTGACAGCAGAGAAAAGACTACCTTCATGAAACGACATTTTTCATTCCATCATATCTTTTGGCTCAATTCTCTCCGCTGCCCGCTCTAAATATCAATTCTGAAAATCAGAGAAAGGCTTATTCCGGCGAATAAATGCAGCCACAATCAGCGAAATAATCAACCCAAAAAAACCCGCAGCCAGAATACCAAATACAAACTGCAAGCCAGGGCTTTGAAACTTTTCACTCATTTCGAGGGCCTGCTCAATCTGCTCATCCGACATGCCGCGATCTTCCAGTTGTTCCCGCACCTTGTCCAGGGTCTGCTGCCGGATGGTTGGATCGATAAACGTCATGTAGATAAAATTATACGTAACCGACACCAGGGCGCCCACAACCGATAACAAAGATCCAAGCCCGACGCCTTCGCCGTAACTCATAAACCCGCCATTCAGCGTCCGGTATTCGCGCATCGCCATTACAATAATGACAATGGAAATACCCAGACTCAACCAGGGTAAAACCGTATTGGTAAATTGGCCGGTAACGTTGATCGCGGTGGTATAGATCATAAAAATCACACCGGATATCAAGCCCCATTTCAGAGCCAGGCGAGCAGTAGAGGGTTTTTCTTCCATGAGCGATTACACGTTTATGATTATGAAGGTTTTGAACGGGTTGGCTTTTCCGGGGCTGAATTGTACAGGCTGTAATCCTGCTTTCTGAAAAGCAGCGAAATTACCAGAACCGGCAACACCGCCAGTACGGTTTTCTTACTAATTTCGTCGCCAACCAGCGTTTCGGGCGTAATCTGGTCTACATTTTTCAACACCCTTACGTATTCAGCCTGCCCCAGCGATTCAATGAGACGACCTTTAGTGGAGACAATCAACTGCCGCATCTCGTCGAGATACTGCGTAAAAACCGACGGATCGACGTAATTCAGAAACAGATAAATCAGCCAGGCCGTCAGCAGCGCCCCTACGGTATTAACCACGTAACAGATGGTCAATGCCTCCCACAAATGCAAAAAACCGTGGCCGATATTCTTTCGGTAATACCAGACAGCCGCCACCATCATAATAATCTGGAACCCGAAATCCAACACTTTATGGTTGCCCAACGGCATAATACCGAGGGCATACAAGCTCAGAAAATACGCAAAACACAGCAGACCCGCCAGCATTCCGAAAAAAACCGGGAGCTTCAACAGCGGGTGATTAAAAAATGAAATAACTTTCTTCACCAGGTTTTATGAACGGCTAAAAAAGCCTTTGTTAACAGTACATACCGCTTTCCCGCGAAGGGTTTTTCCAAAAAACGGCGAATTCTTTGAGCGGGAAACCGTTTTTTCGTACGTCCACTCCACATCGGGGTCAAAAACCGTCAGCGTAGCGGGTTGATTTTCGTCAATGCACAAGGCCGGTAAGCGTAGAATCTGGCGCGGGTTGTGCGTAAATTTGTCCATCAGCTGTTCCAGCGGTAAATCGGCATGGTGCGTCCGGGCCACGGCAAAAGCGGTCTCCAACCCAATGATGCCGAAGTCGGCGTGATCAAACTCAATGTTTTTGCTTTCGTCGTCCTGCGGATTATGATCTGACACGATAGCGTCAATGGTTCCATCAGCCAGGCCGTCTTTCAGTGCTTTCAGGTCGGCCAACAGCCGAAACGGTGGATTTACTTTCAGATTGGTATCAAAACCCATCAGCGCCGTATCATCGAAAGCCAGCTGGTGGGCGGCCACATCACAACTCACCGGCAAACCCCGTTGCTTTGCCTGCCGAATCAAGTCAACACTCCGTGCCGTCGAGATTGTAGAAAAATGCAAAACCGGGCTTGCTGAGCTGGGCGAAGCGTATTCCAGCAACCGCAGATCGCGCTCGATGATCATCTCCTCGGCCATGGCCGGCATTCCTTTCAACCCCAACAGGGTGCTGGAAAGCCCTTCATTCATCTGACCAAAATGCGTCAAATTCTCCTCTTCGGGCCTATTCATCAGCAACCCGTTGAAGGGTTGCAGGTACTGCAACGTTTTTAGCAGCAAATCAGGGTTGGTCAGCGGTTTTTCGCCATCGGAAAAAGCCACGGCTCCGGCATGATGCAGGTCGATCATGTCCGTAAAATCCTTCCCTTCCGTGCCTTTGGTGATAGCCGCAATCGGATAGACATTGACTGGCTGGCCCTGCGTGGCCTGCCGCACATAACCGAGCGTATCTTTCGAATCAAGCGTCGGTTTGGTATTTGGCAATACGGCAATGTCCGTAAAACCGCCCAGGCTGGCGGCCCGGCAAACCGTGGTCAGATCTTCTTTGTGTTCATAACCGGGATCTTTGGCCGATACGCGCATATCGACCCAACCCGGCGAAATACATAAGCCCTCCTCTTCGATGACTTGCAACGAAGCTTCCGATTCGTCTTTCTCGACAGTCAGCGACTCGCCAATCTGACGAATCAAACCATTTTCAATGAATACGTCGCGAATCAATCCGTTGAAGGGCGACTGCGCGTCTACAATTCGGGCGGCACGAATGAGTAGTTTCATGGGTATAATATCTCCGCCAGCCAGCAGCAAGCCGTGGTCGGCGGTCGGAAATGCAAAAAAAAAGCCCCGGATGGAGCTTCCTGATTAAATCGGCAATTAGGCCCCGACCAACTCTTTATAGGCGTCGGCCGATAATAAGTCGGCGTTGCTATCGCCCGTTAATTTCAATCGGATAATCCAGCCCCGACCGTAGGGATCGTCATTGACCAGTTCGGGCGATTTTTCAACTTCCGGATTGATTTCAAGTACTTCGCCTTCAACGGGTAAAAACAGGTCTGAAACCGTTTTTACAGCTTCGATTGATCCAAAAATTTCGCCTTTCGCCAACGTCTGGCCAACGCTGGTGATATCCACAAATACGATGTCTCCTAATTCACTCTGGGCAAAATCGGTAATGCCAACAACGGCAGTATCTCCCTCGATGCGAATCCACTCGTGATCCTGCGTATAGTTCAGTTCTGCGGGAAAATTCATACGTAACGGTTCGTTTAACGCTGCAATTTACACAGGTTAAATGGTTTTACAAACCTTCCTCCCGGCCTTTGTTTAGCGTTGGGGCAGGGCAAAGGCTACGTACCGATCTCCCGAACGGGTTTTCAGTTTTCCGCCCCCGCAGGCAATCACCACATACTGCTTCCCCCCCACCGAATACATGGCGGGCGTTGCGTAGCCAGCCGCAGGCAACGTTGTTTCCCAGAGTTGTTTGCCCGTCCGGCGATCCAGTACCCGAAATTTCTGGTCGGGTGTGGCGGCAATAAAAATCAAGCCGCTGGCCGTAACGACGGGGCCGCCGTAATTGTCCGTTCCCGTCGGCGGAACGCCTTGCCTGGTCAGGGCCGGAAATTCCCCCAGCGGAACCTGCCAGCGGTGTTCGCCCGTGTTCAGGTCGATGGCCGTCAGCGTTCCCCAGGGCGGCCGACTCACCGGGTAGCCGTTGCGATCATACCACCGGTTGTATCCCGTATGGGTATAGGGCAACCAGTTCGGGAAAACTGTGGTCGAAACCGTTTGCTGAGCGGTATTTTTTCCGGAAATAAAATCCACGATGGCCGTTCGCTCGGCGACTGACAAATGCGAAAAGGCCGGCATCATACCCCGCCCTTTTTTCAATAGTTCGTGAATAGCGTCGGGTTTCATGCGGCCGGTAATCGACAACAACGACGGATATGCACCACTGTGATCGCCCCGACGGTCGGCCCCGTGACAGGCTCCGCAGTGGGTTTCATACAATTTTTCCGCACTGCTTACCGCCGTCGGTTTGGGCGCATCGGTTAACGAAGAATACACGGGAATTTCCTTGGCCGGAACGTACAGTACCCCGTCCGGATCAGTAGCGGCCCCACCCCACTGCGCTCCGCCGTCGGTACCGGGGAAGAAAATGGTCCGCTGCCGCCCAACCGGATAATAGGGCGTTCCCGTCCGGCTGTTCCGCAGTTCCCGCAGCACCTCTTCCCGATCGGCCACAGTTTCGTTCAGATCCTTTTCGGTAAAAGTCTGGCGAGTAAACGGAGCGGGCTTCAGCGGTATTGGCTGAGTCGGGTGCGCCTGCTCACCCGGAATGTCCGACGCCGGAAACGGTTTTTCCTCAATTGGGAACAACGGTTTTCCCGTCACCCGGTCGAACACAAAAACGTGGCCCTGCTTGGTTACCTGCGCCACCGCATCGATTTTGCGGCCCTGATGCACTACCGTCAGCAGATTTGGTGGAGCGGGCAAATCCCGGTCCCAGATATCGTGATGCACACACTGGTAATGCCAGATTCGTTTACCCGTCCGGGCGTTGAGCGCCAGCAGGCAATTGGCAAACAGATTGGATCCCGGCCGGTTTCCGCCGTAAAAGTCAAAAGCCGCCGAGCCGGTGGGCGCATACACAATTCCGCGGTTGCGGTCGATGGCCATGCCCATCCAGTTGTTGGCCCCGCCCACGTTTCGATACCCGTCTTTCGGCCAGGTATCGTACCCGAACTCGCCCGGTTCCGGAATGGTCCGGAAAGCCCAAAGCAACTGCCCCGTCCGAACGTCGTAGGCGCGGATATTGCCTTTCAGGGCCGTTGGACCTTCCGACACCCGGACGCCCACAATAATCCGGTTTTCAAAAATCACGCCCGGGGTGTTGGCCACCACGTAATCATCGGCTCCGTCCCGTTCCAGCCCATCGCGCAGACTAATTTTTCCCGACTGCCCAAACGTTTTGACGGGTTTTCCCGTCGTAGCGTCCAATGCGTATAGCCAATGCCCGTACGCAAAGAAAATTCGTTTATGGGTTCCGTCAGCCCAGTACGTCACTCCTCGGCTGGTCATTTTAAAGGTTTCGTCAGTTAACGCGGTTGTCCAGCGCTCCCGACCCGTAGCGGCATCGAGCGCAAACACCTGAGAACCCGCCGATACGCCGTACAATGTGCCGTCGACAATGATGGGATTGCATTGAATCTGCGTCCGATTGGCCACCGAATCGGCTCCCCCCGAAGCATACTCCCAAACCTTGGTCAACTGACCAACATTTTGGGCCGTAATTTGATTTAAGGGCGAAAAATGGCTTCGTTCTCCGTTTCCATTGTATTCCGTCCAACCCGTATCGGGCAACTCGGGACCCGGAGCCGCCACAAAAGCCGCCGTCCATACCACGGCAATCAGACCGGCGGCCATTCCAGCCACGTTGTTTCGGAGTTTGAGCCTCATATAGCAATTCTGTCTACGCTTGCTAAAGGCTTATTATCGTTGTAGTTACTGTCTGTCGTCTCCAATAAAAAAGAAGGGCATTGCTAAATGAATGCCCTTCTTTTTCTATCTTTCGATCAGAAAGATTGCCTTTTAATCCGGTCCATCAACCGTCTTATTATTCCAAACCAACCCTTATCGCTTTTTGCATGAAGCAGTATTACTACCTGGAAGGCAACCAGCAGCTCGGTCCATTTAGCCTGGAAGAATTACGATCCAAACCCATTAAACCCGACACCAAAGTCTGGACGCAAGGACTGCCCGACTGGGTCTCCGCAAGTACCGTCCCTGAAATCAACGACTGGCTTTCCGGCCCCCAACCCGCTCAGTTTAGCGATCCCTATCCGCCAAACATCCCTCAACAACAGCCCGGCTACCCGTCAGCGCAACAACCGTATCAGTCGCAGTACGGCCATCAACAGCCGTACGGAAACGCCCCGCTCCGACCCAAAAACTGGCTGGTTGAATCAATTCTGGTAACGCTTTTTTGCTGTCTGCCTTTTGGTATTGCCGGTATTATCAACGCAGCCAATGTTGATTCCCGTTATGCCAACGGCGACTTTGCGGGGGCCCAACGGGCCTCCAATGAAGCGGGCAAGTGGACTAAGATTGGTCTTTTTGTCGCCCTTGGTTTCTGGGTGCTGTACATGTTGCTCATTTTCGCCGGCGTCGTCAGTGGAATCAGTCGATCATCGTATTACTAAAAGCCGATTTACGCGCGCAGCTATCCCGATGGCGTTCATTGGGATGGTTGCCGTTTACAGTTGGTTCGATCCGGCCCGGGTTTCGTTCTTCCCGCCCTGTCCCTTTCGGCTCCTGACCGGCCTGGAATGCCCGGGCTGCGGTTCGCAACGGTGTTTGCATCAATTGCTCCATGGCCACATTCGGAAAGCGTATGCTTACAACCCATTGCTGGTCTTGTCGATCCCGTATGTTTTGCTGGGTTTGTGGCTAGAATACAACCCGTTTGGAAGAAAGCATCAGCCAGTAAAGCACTGGTTTTACGGCAAAACTGCCAGTCTGATCGTGTTCGGAATTGTTATTCTGTACTGGATTGGACGCAACATCCATTAAAACGCTTCACCCAGCGAAACGTAAAAACCGGTTCCTTCGCGCGTAACGCCCAGATCGGCCCGCAGGAAAATATCTTTCTTCTGAAAAAACAGAAACCGGATGCCGCCACCAGCCGCCCAACGTACCTGGTTCAGTTGAAGAGACCCGACGGTTGGCGCTACCGTACCCAGCCCGGCAAACAGCGTTCCGCCCCAGCGTCGGCTAAATCCAAACGGCAACCAGCGTAATTCCGCCTGTCCGGCCAGTACATTTTTGTCGCGGTAACGGCCCAGGTAATAGCCCCGCATGAGCGATTCGCCCCCGATCAATCCAAGGTTGTTGAAAGGAACCTCACCGGTCATGAAGGTACCGGCCACCTGCATCGCCAGCACCCTGTTTGGCTGGCCCAGTGGGCGGTACAGTCGCCCGTCCAGTACCAGGCTGCGGTACGTAAAATCGCTGCCAAAACCGGGTTGGTACCACAAAACGCCGGTTTCCAGGAAATGCCCTTTCCGGACGTTCAGCACGTTTTTGCGGTCATCGTAAACCAGGGCAGCACCCAGCCCTACGGTTGTCGAGCCTTTTGCGCCAACCGGCAATTCCAGGTGGGGCGAATTCTCGGTTTCGAATCGCACCCGCTGAATACTTTGAAAATCGGCTTCGACACCTGCGTACCAGTTGTTTTTGACTTGCCGGAGGATACGCTGGCGGATCTGGACGTAGCTAGAGTTGACCAACGCCGGGTTTGTGGAGGGCGTAGTCGGACCAATGCCGTAATACAGGAGTGGGAATTGCTGATAACGGGCTCGTCCCAGAAAAAAATAACGGTTTTTGTTCGTATAAGCTGCGTTTTCGAGCAGGGCTCCGAATTGGCCCCGAAACGTCACGAAGGTGTACAAAACAATCTCGCTAAGCCGGTTGACAACCGTGTCTTTTTTGGCGTAAAAAAGGGAAAATACCCGCAAACCTACCTCCACGCTGGTTTCCGGCGCAAAACCAGCCGTTGGAAAAACCAGCAATTTGGACGTTGCCGCCGAAGAGGTATCATTCAAAACCCTTTGTACGTAGCGAATTACTTTTTTCTGCGCCCAAACAGGGGAACTAAACAGACCGCAAATAACTAAAAAAGCAATACCCTTCTGGCAAATCCTCATGTTCGCTATTGTTTACCGCAGCGTCCCGAAGAAGCTGAACGGTATTTGATCTATAACCGGAAAAGCGGCCAGAATGATTACAGATCAGAAAATATTGATTGTGCTGTTCTGCTGTCTACTCCGCCAGATTAAAGCGTACCTGCACCCCACCAGCGGTAGTGGCCCGGCGGAAAGAGTTCGACACCAGCGGATCGTTGAACGTACGGTCGAAATAGACCTGCACGTTTAACCGGCGGCTAACCACGTAATTGACTTGTGGCCGCAGCTGAAAATTGACATTACCCGCCGTAATGATTTGCTCGCCCACGCCGTTCTCGTTGGTCTGTACCGTGTTCGAGTCGTCAAATTTCCGCTGAACGGTGCGGGTATCCCGAAAGGTCAGGTTGCAGCTAAAGGTTAGATCATTTTTCAACCGTTTGTAAGCTCCGTTGATTTTGAACGGAACCCGGAAATTGCTTTTGGTAAAACCAAACCGGAACGTGATGTCTTTGTTGCTCAACTCAGCCACCTGCGCATTGGATAAATTCAGCGCCACACTACGATCCTGGTTATATTCCAGCCCTCCGCTGATTTTGCTCTGGGTCCGGAAAGTAACGCCCAGCAACGGCGCAAACCGTTCTGTCATGGTGATGGTACTCATGACAAAAATTGGCACGAACTGATTATCTGTATTGTAGCGCGGCCCCAGGTTATAGCCCATCACGGCCAGGTTAACATAAGCGGCTTCATAATCCAGCGATGACGTAAAGTTTCCTACGCTGTAGGTTGAGTTGTAACTGTGCGTCAGGGTAAAAGCGCTGAAGAGTTTACGGAACAGTTTGAGCTGCGACAACCCATTGTAATCAACCCGCCAGTTGGGCAACGGAAACCGCAGGAATGGGTTGATCTTAACCGTATTGGGGTCTTTTCCACTATACGCTGCAAAGAAGGCGGGAATCAGTACATCCTGGGAAGTCAGGTTGTATTCTCCTCCAGTACCAACCCCCGAGTTGAGCCTCATCAGCCGGCTTAGAATGATCTTGCGGTATTCCGCAAATTTGTCAAATATGGGCGATGAGTTATTGCGTGTTGTTTTCGAAAAAGCCGTTTTGAACGACAGAAACGACATGCTAAACTGCCCGTTTCGCAACGGACTGAAGCTCTTGAAGAGCCCGGTTGAGTCAGGCCGGTAAAACTCCTGGTAACTATCCTGCCGCGTCAGACGGGCCTCGACCGTAATCCGGAAATCCTTAAACGGTTCCAGGGTGGTACGGGCGTCAAACTTCTTGGCCAGCGTTTGCGTAAACGGCTGGGTTTGAATGATACTTCGCGATAGCCAACCGCGCTCTGCCGCTTTAACGTGAATGCTCCGGTCCTGACTTCCCAGCACAAACGGCAGCCCCGGCGCGTTCTCGCGCGAGATCCCAAAGAAACGCGGAGTTGGCAGAAAACCGGGTAGAAAGGTCGTTTCCTGAACAGTATAGTTAAAGTTGATGCCCCGAACCGTCAACAGAGTGCGGACAAAACTTTTCAAAACCCGGCTCTCTGACCGCTGAATTTCTTCGATATCGCCGGGGTTACGGGTAAAGTTCTTCCGGGGCACAGACGGGGTATTGGCAAACCGTAACGATTTGATTTTATTATACAGCCGAATGAAATCGACCCGGCCCTGAAGCCCCCATTCGCGGTTATTACGGAGGTTGTTTCCGAACGGCGTGCCCAGTGTATCAGTAATACCAAACGAATTGGCCTGGAACTGATAACCGATGTTGTAATTCAGATCGGCGGCAATCCAGTCGAGCAGTGGCAACTTATCGAGCGGCAACCGGTACGTTGTCCGAATGTTCTGATCGTAGTTTTTCGTCCGGCCAAACCGTCGGGCGTTGGCCCAGACCGAGTCAACTTTGGCCTGCGTGTTCAGGTCGCCCGCCGGTTCGTCGATGATGGCATTAGAGCGGGCGCTGTACGTCAGAATCAGGTTCCGTGTCAGGTTCCATTGAATGTCGTAATACCGGTTGAACCAGAAATATTTTTCAAACTGCGGAATCATGCCATCGCTTGTGAATTCCGAATTTCGGAGCTGGGTTTTGATAAAACTCCGGTCAACTTCGCCCCGAACAGCTACCTGCGTGGGCAGAAGCGTCAGGTTAAAATCGCGCAGCCAGCGCAGGTAGGGCCGCTCCAACGACTGGAATTGCTTAAACGGCTCAAACGGTTTGGGTTGTGCGCTATAGACGTACGCAGCGCCCCCCCGGGTTTGCCGCTGCACAAACTGTTCGGTCAGGATGTTGGTGCGGGTTGCTTCGTTGAAAGCGTACGTAAACGAGAAATTCTCAAAATCGTAAAAATGATTTTTAGCGTTCGGATTGGTTTTCACCTTTCGGAAATTCGACAGGTTGAAACCACGCCGGATAGACCGGTCTTCCACCAACCGCCGGTACCGCTCCCGCTCATTTTCACTCAGGGTCGTCAGCGTGGTTTCGAGTGGCGTATCCGGATCGAGCGGATTAAAATGCGGCTGTATCAGGCGCTGATCATAATTGACGTAAAGGGGAATGCGCAAACCCCATTTTTCGGGCAACAGTTTGTCCACGGCAATCTGCGATTGAATACCGTATTCTGTTGACGTTTCGCGGGATCGCTCCGCAATTCGTTGTTGCACCCCCCCAAAACCGAAGGTGGTGATTTTGCCCGACGCCGTCACGGTCGCCACGTCCGCCAGCTTGGCATTGAGCACACCCACAGCCGCGCGCCCGGCGGTTTGGTCGAAACCGTTGGAACGCAGTTCGTTTACCCAAACTGTGAAGCTCTTGGGCTGTTCATCCGGGGATTTGGGATTTCGCATCCCGATCATCAGAACCTGCACCGCGCTTAAATCCGGATTTCCCACCACGGTGAGTTTATACCGTCCGTCACGACTGTCCATCGTAAATGGCTGGGCCGAGAGCCGCGTATACTGACGGTTTTTCTCCGCCTTCAGCCCAATCAGCTCATCCAGTTCTATATCCAGTTCGTTAGCAACCGGCCAAACTTCATCAGCCAACACCGGGCCTTCTTTCGTGGCTACGAGTTTGGGAATCTCGATTTCGTAGTAGTTGTCCGTAAAATCCGTTCCCAAACGCACAAAAGCTGACACCTGCCCACTCTCGTACTGCTCGTTGTGCATGTGGATGAACATTTTCAGCCGCTTCCGGAACAACAGATCGAGGTTCGTATTTTTGAAAGCCGCCCGTGAGTCACCATCACGCAGGTTCGTTACGCTCAAGCTCATCGACTGTTCATTCAATTCAACCGTGTTGATCTGTGTAAAATCGCGGTCGCGCTGAAAGCCCGGCGGAACCCGGTAAACGTATTTGTTCGCACCCGATGCGCTGTTTTCTTCCACGTTCACCGTTGCCACTTTAAACTGGGCATCGTACGGTTCAGGCACTTCCTGCAAGCCCCGTGCCGACAGATCGCCGGTGTATTTACGGTATTGGTTGGAGGTCATCTGCAACTGCGCCATCCGCAACACCACCGGTTCTTCAAACTCGGTCAGGTACATCCGAATGAACCGCATCGACTTGAAGCCGTTGATGCCGCCCACCCGTTTTGCATTTTCCCGCACCGGAATCCGGAACAAATACCAGGTTACGGTCCGGTTCCCTTTCCGGACATCGACTTTATCGACGACATACCCTCGACCCACGGCCAATTGTCCGGGTTTCAAATCGACCTCGTATTCGTAATACGCTTCGTTATCGTTGATCGTGTTGTCAGTATTCAGGTCTTCGATGTCAGGCAGGGTGGTCGACGCGGGTGTTACCAACTGATTGCGGTCCTGCAATTCGGGCGAGTTATTTTCCATCCCCATGTATTGCTTATACCGACTGATAATGTGCTTCACCGAATCAGCACGCTGGCCATAATAGAATAGGAAGTCGTCGTTGGCGGGGTCGCTCAGCAGCCTTTCCCGGGCGGTGGCATTCAGGCGGGGGGACACCTGATCGATGTAGCTTTTGAAATACGTGTTTTCGTCGCGATTGCTCAACCCGTCCAGACCCACATCCTGCTGTGCCCGCGTCACATTGTCGAACGCCTGTGTAACAAACTGCGAACGCGTCACTCGTCCCCAGGCTGTTGAATCAGGTATTGGGCTGTTTGGAATCGCCAGCCCATTTTCAAAACCGTACCGACCATCTTTGATCACATCCTCCGAAACATCGCCCAGATTGAAATACAACTTTCCACCGGTCCGGTTGGCCTTGTTTTCAAAACCGTCGTGGATGACGGCGTTGGTGGTGTCGGTAATCCCCAGAAACGGGTCCATCATCCAGAATTCAATATTCTCGATGTTTGCGTTGTCGAAATCGGCATCCGACGAAATCGCCCGCATGACCGAACCGAAATTCTTTTTTGGATCACCCGCCAGGCGTCCGTCGGCATCCAGGTTGGTGTTGAAATTGTACATGCCGCGTTCTTTCGGAAAATAAGCAATATCCAGAATGTTCTCCGGCAAATTGACCAGTCGTTGCGAGCGCCCCGGAAACAATTCGAATGCTTTGAAAAACTGCGCGTAATGGTTATCCAGATCAGCCGTTGTCAGGTTGCTGGCCGGAATCTGGCTCCCGCCTACCGACGTTGCGGCATCAAAGGTGTTATCGACCGTATACACCGAGATACGGGCGCGGTTGTAGGCATACGCCAACGGTTCGGAAAGTGTGCCTTGCGGAAAAGCCCGTTCTGGCGTAGTTGGCGTTGAACCCAGCCGCCAACGGGTCGGTTGGCGGGTCAAGTCATACAGGGTCCGGGCGGCTTCGAAGTCATCAATGAACGCATTGTCGTTTACACGAGGTGCCACGTCCGGAAACAATTGGGCTACCTCACCCTGAAACGAAATATTCGACAACTCCTTGGTTTGAATCAGCGGCAAACCGTCCAGCAGTCGGGTCAATAAACGTGAATCTTTCCGGATGTTAGCGTCAAAACCGACAATGGTATTGTTGACCGGTTCATTACCGATGGCGACGCGCGTCAGGAAACCGGCAGGCGTTTCCTTCATGTTCATGGCGGTCATCCCGATGTTGATATCCGGGCTCAGTTTGTAATCGAGCCGTGTACCGATCAGCCGCCGGATCTGATTCTGAAACAGGTCAGGACGCTCAAACCGCACCTTTATCTCCTGTCCGGAATTCATCAGGCTTTCGTTCAGGAAGCGTACGCGGCCAATCTGCGATTCAACCACGAAATCAACACCCGGCGTTAGTGGCACGCCCCCCGCCGTCACCTGCACCGATTTTTCGTCGACACCGTACGGCAGGGCCACTTCCCCGGCGGTGGACGACTGATAACTTCCTTTCAGGAAAAACTTATTTTTACCCGCTACCTGCTGCGCATCAACCAGCGTGTTGCGGTACAGTTCATTGTAAACGTATTTGGCCCGCAACGCATCCGCGTCCGGACCGGTTCCCAATTTTTTAGCCAGGTACGACCCAAACGGTTCCAGCACCGGAAATATGACGCGTCCGTACCGGCTGTCGACCGTAATTCCCTCCACAAAGTCGAAGTTACCATCGCGCTGCGGGTCCAGCTGAGCGTTCACCTGGTCCATGTTGAACACCTGGACGAGGGGTACATCCTTGATAGCGCCTTCCTGAAGGTTCGGGTTGTCGATCCCAGTGAGGTCATCTTTGTAGATAACCCGTAGCTGAAAGTTTTGCTTGTTGATCTGGGTGGTATTCAGCGAGTAGATGTTTTTCATCATCAAGTTCCACATCGGCAACTGGGTGTTGTTGCGGATCGTTGATGACTTCAACAGTTTCAGGATGATCACTTCATTATCCTGCCGGTTCTGGTAATTTTCGGTGAGCTCCCCAACCTGGAACTTCCGCCCCTGGTACGTATACTCATAGGAAACCGCCAGGACTTCGTCGTTGCGCAGGGGCGTCACCAGCGAGATGTAACCCAGTTCGGGCTGAAATTTGAACTCTGTTTCTGTCAGGCGCTTGGCCCCCCGCAACAGTTCGTAATCAACTCCTTTCGCGAAATTGAAGGTTCCGTCCAGCACCGAACTCGTCTGATCAACCTGCCGGATGCCCGGCGTGCTCCTTAATTTCTCGTACAAACCGTTACCAGTCGCATTGTCCGCCGGGTTGGCCGGATTCGGATTAATGGGTTGTAAATTCGGATTCGTGCGGTTATACGGTTGCGGTTCAGCCAAATCCGCAAAACCGGCAATGTTCCGAAGAGTGGTCGTGGTGTTGGTGCGGTTGGTTACGTATACCTCTAAACGCGTAATGGTTACCCCCGACATAATCTGGGGCAACCGATTCAAAGAACGTTCGTAGTTATCCCGGAAAAAGCTCGACAAAAAGAAGTGGCGGTTTTCATCGTAGGTATCGACCCGGATTTCGTACGGACGCTGCAACGAGCCACCTTTAATTGTAATTTCATCCTGCTTCGAGCGTTGCTGCGAGGCCACCAGCGTAGCGTATAATTTGCCGAAGCGAAGCTGGGTTTTAACTCCAAATAAATTTTGTACACCCGGAATAAGCTGGCTGCTCAGCGGCCAGCTTATATTTCCAGCTTCCAGTCCCTGAATAATGCTGGGGTCCTGCGCCTGAAACTGCGGAACCGTAGAAGGAACCATCGTTCCCATATTCGGCAAGCCGTTGGGCAAACCGCCGGTGGTGGGCAGGCCAGGTAATCCATTCGTCAGGTTATTGGCATTGGGCAGTGTTGGAATCGGTGGACGGTAGTTCAGTTTCAGGACATTCTCGAAATTGAAACTGGATTTGGTATCGTAGTTGGCCGTTACGCCCAGCCGTTCCCCAATCTTCCCGTTAAAGTTGATATTAATCTGCTCATTAAAAATAAAATTGCCGTTTTTACGCTGCAAAACCGGAATGACAGGATTGTCGATGAACTGGTACAAGTACCCAAAATCCAGCATCACAAAACCGTTCGGCTTGAAATCCACCAGATTACCGCCGAACAATCGATCGAATACCGGAGGAAGTTCGAGCTTTGGCAACAGTCCCCGTCCACTCATGGCACTTTTTCCATCGCTTTGAGCGCTGTATTCTCGCCATAACCCCCGTTGAACTCGTTGGTTCTGAACCCGATTAAAGTCCTGAAATGACATGGTTTCGGCGGGCCGATACGGCAAACCGGTGGTCGGCCGGGCTGGCGATGGCGTACTAACCGGGGGGGCAACCGGACTGGTTGTTGCCGCAGGTACGTTGCTTGTGCCGGCGGCTGGGCGGGGAGCTTCCCGCTGGGCACCAATGCGCTCCTGAATGGAAATCTGTCCTACACTATCGAGTTGCACGTCCGTTGAAACGGCCCGTGGATCACGCAACAAAAAGGGAGATTTGGGAAGCGTACCCGAAAACGGGCTCACATACCGATCCCGCCAGCGGATGATGGGCCGACGTTCGGCTGCGCGAGTAGCCCGAATGCTATCCTGCCGTGCACGCGCGATGGAATCCGCCTGTGACACAACCCTCCGACGCGCGGGTGTTTGAGCCACCGCCGAAGTCGGCCAGACCGATCCTACAAGCAACGCACACAACACAATCCACCAGGGCTCAAGTCGGCCATTTCCCAACCCCATCCGGGCCGGGCGGTGGTACTCAACACATTCCAAGAGAGGCACGTATATTTGATTCGGTGGAATAGGTAGTTTTCGTAAAAAAGAGTTATCTCTAGCAAGCAAACGGCGAAAACCTTGCCAATATTTTAGTTGTGAATTAAGAGTTGTGGGTTATGAGTTAAAAATAATAGATTGAGTGGCTTCTCAACTCTTAGCCATCAAACCACAACTACTTCAGAGCCAGACGAATAAGCTGCTCAACACTGAGATCTTCGCCTTCTCGTTTCAGAATAGTATCGAGGCTTTTTTCGGCAACCGGTTTGGGAATTCCCAGCGTAACCAGAGCCGCCAGGGCTTCATCGCGGATGGGATTAGCAGACATCCGGTAATTGGGGGTATCTGCCTGAGCCAGAATCCCAGCTTTTTTCATTTTATCACGCAACTCCAGAATAACGCGTTGAGCGGTTTTACTGCCAATGCCTTTGATCCCCTGAATAGCCCGAATGTTTTCCATCAAAATAGCCTGACGGAGTTCCACGGGCGTCAAGGTTGACAGCATGGTTAATGCCGTGTTGGGGCCGATACCCGAAACACCGATCAGATCCAGAAAAAGGTTTTTTTCGTCCAGATCCGCAAAACCGTAAAGCGTCTGGGCATCTTCCCGGATGTGTTGATAAGTAAATAGTTTGAACGGTTCACCAAGCTTCGGCAAACCAGTTGACGTGTATAGGGAGATATGAATTTCGTAGCCTACCCCGTTGGCTTCCAGAATAACGAGCGTCGGGTCTTTATGCGTAACCTTTCCGGTAATATAAGCAATCATATAGCGCTTTGCAGCCCGTGATAAGCCGGTCTTAAACAGACAAATATACGAATTTAGGTTAATTTATCCCGCTGTAGCAGCGGCCAATTTCCCCCAAAAAACAACCTATTTTTTATAAATAATCCAGGAAACAAACAATCGACCCGCATTCCGTAGTCAGAATGCGGGTCGATTTTGAACAGGAGTCAGGCTAGCCCACAATCAGACGTTGGCCGAGCTTGAGTGAGTTCCCCTTGATGTTGTTCATTTTCTTCAACTGCTCGACGGTTATATCGCCGTAGCGTTGCGAAATATTCCAGAGCGTATCACCAGCCTGCACCCGATGGTATTTGGGTTTATAGGTCTTGATGGGTTGATGCTTCTCCGATTTAGTGGGTTGTGTCTTACCGGTATGGGCCAGGCGAGCCGAGGTGGTTGGCAAAGCGGGTTCCCGCAGAATAATTAGTTTCTGCCCTTTCTGAATCCGGGTCGAACGCAGGTGGTTCCATTTTTTCAGGTCGTAAACATCGACTTTGTGTTTGTCGGCGATGCTCGACAGTGCCTCCCCGCGCTTGACAACGTATACAATTTTCTTGGGCTTTCGGCGAACCACTTCTTCGGCATCTTCGTCGCCCGAATCCAAGGAAGCAGCGGCCACCACAGGCCGCGATTCGGCTTGCTCTTCGTTGGCGTTGGAGATCGGAAAATGATCGCGTTTCTTGCCGGTATCAGCCAAATAATCGACGCTTTCCGTGGATGCCAAAAGCATATTGGTCGACAGTGAGGGTGTCCGACCGGCAGAATCCAGGATGGAACGACGATTGGCAGCAAAATAATCGATATGGGCTTTCGGAACCCGCAGCACAAAACCGCGCGTCTGGTCGGATAAAGCACCGGTCATGATCGACGGATTCATTTTCTGAAGGTCAGCCAGCGGGACCCCACTGTATTGACAAAACCGTTCAATCGACAGATAGCCGTTCACGTGGATCGTATCGCAGGGAATCGGATATTCGGGGCTTTCGGCATAAATACCGTGGTCATTGGCGTAATTCATCATGTAAGTCAGCGCGATGAACTGCGGCACGTACGCCCGGGTTTCTTTCGGCAGGTAATTATAAATTGTCCAGAACGAATCTCCTCCAGACCGGCGCATAGCGCGTTTCACGGTTCCTGGGCCACTGTTGTATGCGGCAAGCGCCAGGTGCCAATCACCAAAAACGTTGTACAGCCGTTTCAGATAGCGGCAGGCTGCTTCCGTTGATTTGACCGGATCCATCCGTTCGTCAATATATTCATCCTGATACAGTTTGTATTCTTCACCCGTATAGGGCATGAATTGCCACAACCCCCCCGCTCCAACGCGCGATACGGCTTTCGGATCCAGTGACGACTCAACAATCGACAGGTATTTTAGCTCATCTGGAATTTCATGCTGGGCCAGCAATCGTTCATACAGCGGAAAAAACATCGGGACCCGCTCCAGCACCTTTTTGGTATAGCTCGGCTTGCGAAAGGTGAAGTAATCGATAAAACCGTGAACGGTTTTGTTGTAATTCAGCGGAATGGTTTGTTCCAGTTTCGCCAGCCGGTCGCGCAAAACGACTTCGGGAAGTGATGAAATTTCCGGTACATCAAGCACCTCAACGGCCACTTCCTGAACAGCCTCCGTCCCGACGCCAATGGTATCAGTCTGAAAATAGGCGGCCCAGCTGCGGGAACCAATGTTTACAAAAAAGAGGATTGTACAAGCCAATCGGAGGCCGTGAAGGGACTTCTTCAGGTTCGACATGAGCAGGTTTTTGGTTACATTTTAGTCAAAAAAATTCAGAGGAAACGAGCGGTGTGGTGGCTAAAGTAGGACGAAAATAAGTTGACGTCAAACTTTTACGTAAAATAAGCCGACAAATCTATTCAATAGCCCAGTTACTCCGGGCTCTCAATAAAAGTAATTCACTGGACGACTTTCAATTATCGTGCCTTCTTTTCGGGAAGGGTTGGATAAAACCGAAGTCTGACCCCCTCAGCCGATTTCTACGTCTTGTCGCTGCATCAGTGATTGAGCCGCAGCCAACAAATCTACTTCCCGGAACGGAGCTGCCATCAACTGAAATCCGATGGGCAACCCATTTTCGTCCGTTCCATTCGGAATTGAAATTGCCGGACAACCCACCACATTGGCCTGAACCGTAAAAATATCGGCTAGGTACATTTGCAGCGGATCGCTGGTCTTTTCACCGATTCGGAAAGCCGTTGTTGGAGTCACGGGCGAAACCACCAGATCATACCGGGCAAAAAGCGCATCGGTTTCGTCTTTTATTAAACGACGAACCTGCTGTGCTTTGGTATAATAGGCATCGTAATAACTGGAGCTGAGCGCAAACGTACCCAGGATGATCCGGCGACGAACCTCGTTGCCAAAACCGTTCGTCCGGGATTTTTTGTAGAGTGACTCCAAGTCCTTTGATTCAGGACTGCGAAAACCGTACCGAACGCCATCAAACCGCGAAAGGTTGGAACTGGCTTCGGCCGTGGTGAGAATGTAATAGGTTGGCAGGATGTGTTTTAGCAGGGGAAAATCCACCGGTTCGACCGTATGTCCCTGCTCGCGTAAACGCTCCAGCGCTTCCCGGGTTTTCTGCCGGATCACCGGATCAACGCCTTCGCTTTCCACGCCTTCGCGCAGATAGCCAATGCGGAGCGAACGATTTAAGGTCAGTTCCCGGCTGTATGATGGAATTGGTTGCTGACTGACGGTACTATCAAAGTCGTCGGGACCGGCCATAATTTCCAGCAACAAAGCCGCATCGTCAACGGTATGGGTAATGGGGCCAATGCAGTCAAACGAGGAAGCATACGCGATCAATCCCCAACGCGACACCCGCGCATAGGTGGGCTTCAGCCCGACGGTGCCGCAAAAGGCCGAGGGTTGCCGAACCGAACCGCCCGTATCGGACCCGAGCGAAGCCAGGCATAAACCCGCCTGAACTGCCACGGCTGAGCCACCCGACGAACCACCCGGCACCCGGCTGGTGTCCGTCGCGTTCCGGACCGGACCAAATGCCGAGTTTTCGTTGGACGAACCCATCGCAAATTCGTCGCAGTTTTGCCGACCGATGATGATGACATCCTCGTCGATCACCCGTTGTACGGCCGTTGCCGTGAACTGGGCCACAAAACCGTCCAGAATCTGGCTGCCAGCCTGAACACCATGCCCGTTGTAACAAAGTACGTCTTTAATTCCGATCACCATTCCGGCCAGCCGGCCAGCAGTTCCGGCTTTCAGTTTGGCATCTACCTCGTCGGCTCGCTGGCGAGCTTCGTCCGCATAGACCGCTACAAAGGCATTGAGATGCTGTTGTTCGTCAATTCGTTGCAGATAGTGTTCGACCAGTTGGCGGCAAGTGACTGATCCATTGGCTAGATCATGCTGAATTTCGGAAAGGGAATCGTACGATTTTAGGGGCATATCAGGTACGGCTGGTAGAAAAAAAGAGACAACAGAACGACCGTGCAGGCCGAGCTGTTGTCCATCAATGTCGAATGAGCCAATGAGCGAATAATAGATGAGAAGGTTGTGACAACGATCTATTGTTCACCCCTTTGAAACTCTATTATTACTTATTTGACGTTCGTATCGCGAAGTCCTTCTTCGATGTTTTCGCGCACGTCTTTGGTTGCGTCTTTGAATTCTTTAATGCCTTTACCAAGTCCTTTCATCAAGTCAGGAATCCGTTTTGCACCGAAGAACAACAGGATAACCAGACCAATCAGAAGAAGTTCGGTTCCACCAAGTGAGCCCAGGAATGCATAAATTGTGAGTAATGCCATGATAGTATAAATTATGAGTGTATGCAGAAACTCTATACAAATGTAACGAATATTACGAATTTATTGCGCACTGCAAAAACGATTTTACCCAATTTTAATCGCCGACGAGTGCGTACGCTCCCACTCTTTAAACCGGTCAATGTCGTCCGAAATCGAGCTGATCAGCCACAGGAGTAACGCAATATCATCCGTCAACCCCAGGATAGGCAACACATCCGGAATAAAGTCGAGCGGTGAAACAAAGTAAACCAGTACGGCCACCGTCCGCAGTAAGGTTTTACCGGAAATCGAACGGTACTCGCCCTTGGCATACGCCCGAATCATTCGTACCAGCACATTGATATGGTCTTTGGCGACCGCATAACTGGCCCCAATGCCCAGCGCACTGCTTTTATTGGCCACCCGATGCAGCAACTCCAGCAGGCTTTTACCACTCCGGGCGTAACGCGATGCTTTCTGAGTCGAGCGACGAAAAAAAATTGAACTTAAAACTGCCGTTACTAATCGACGGTTTGCCATAGTTGAATAGTTATAACATCCCTGGATACGGAGACACACCTATAACACTTTTTTTCGCCGAAAAGTCTGCACTCTTAAAAAAAAGCCTATTTTAAGTATGAGTCTTCATTGCCTCTTCTATTTTTGTACCCGTCAAAACCGCTGCAACGATTTTAGTGACAGCGTTCTGATTGTGTTCGATTGAACCACCGGTAATCCCATCAGGGAGTCCCTGGAAAACGAAAACTTAAAACCATTAACTCTATGAAAATTACCGTAGTAGGTGCTGGAGCCGTTGGCGCGACCTGTGCCGATAACATCGCCCGACGTGAGCTAGCCGAGGAGGTTGTTCTCCTGGATATCAAAGAGGGACTGAGTGAAGGCAAAGGTCTGGACATGCTTCAGGCGTCTACTTTATTGGACTGCGACGTAAAAATTACCGGTTCTTCCAATAACTACGAATTAACGGCTCATTCGGATGTTGTCGTGATCACATCGGGTCTGCCCCGTAAGCCTGGCATGACCCGCGAGGAACTGATCGGAACCAACGCCAACATTGTAAAAGGCGTGACCCAAAACATCCTCAAGTATTCACCAAACGCCATTTTCGTTATCATTTCCAATCCGATGGATACGATGACTTACCTGGCCCTGAAATCATCGGGACTGCCTAAAAACCGCATTATCGGTATGGGCGGCATTCTGGACTCGGCCCGTTTCAAAACCTACCTGTCGCTGGCGCTCAATTGCTCCCCCAACGACTTGCAGGGAACCGTTATCGGCGGCCACGGCGATACAACCATGATTCCGTTGACACGTCTGGCCACGTATTCGGGCGTGCCGGTCAGTCAGTTTCTGGATGCCGAAACCCTGCAAAAAGTTGCCGCCGACACGATGGTGGGTGGTGCCACGCTGACCAAACTGATTGGCACTTCGGCCTGGTACGCACCGGGAGCCGCTGGAGCCATTCTGGTGGAAAGCATTGTACGCGATCAGAAACGCGTATTTCCCTGTTGCGTTTACCTGGAAGGCGAGTACGGTCAGTCGGATATTTGTCTCGGCGTACCGGTCGTCATCGGTCGGAATGGCTGGGAAGGCATCGTTGATTTTGAACTGAACGACGACGAAAAAGCCGCTTTCAACAAATCAGCCGATGCCGTTCGGAACATGAACGACGTTCTGAAAACGCTGGAATTGTAAGAATGAGCCGAAAGAGGAGAGACAAGAGAAGCAGACGCGCCATTGCCCATCTTCTTTCTCTTGTCTCTCCTCTTTCGGCTTAAATAAACACCTGATATTGCAAAACCAGTTGTCCCCGACGGCCTTGCGCATCCAGCTGACCGGACGGGGCGGCCTGGAAATAGGGGCGGTTTTGGTAATCAAGCGTCAGTTTGGACATGTGGCCTTTGATTAACCAGTTCAGGCCCACATTGTAAATGCCCATACTGCCGTTTACCCGGTCAAAGTTGTTAATCTGTGCCTGTGCATAGGGCATCAGCGTGCCCTGGCTACCCAGCAAATCCTGTCGAAACAAGTACCCCACCTGCGAATAAATTACGCTGCCGGTTCCGAACATCGGAAAGGCGTTCCCCTGCGTGCCGCCCAAGCCCCCAACTGGCCGCGTCGTTCCGGTGGCCGGATTCATGATCCCGTTGTAGCGCAGGTAATTTTTGCCGTAATCGAGGTTAAAATAGCCCAGGTAGGCATTGATTGCCGAGCCGCTGGTTTGATTTATCGGCATATCCAGGAAGGCCGCAACGGACCACAAATTCAGGTTTTGATACACCGTATCGACCGCCGTGTCGCCCGTATGCCAAACGGCATTTTTCTGCGAAATAAACCCGGCTTCGAGATTAACGATTTTCTTTTTCCCCAGGTAGGTGCCGGTCATGTAACCGGGTGTCTGGTGCGACTCCTTATCGAAAAACTGGTACAACAGCATCCCCTGAAACTGCTTGTGGTGACCTTTCAGCGCAAAGTTAGCGTTTGGTCCCAACGCCGGAGGAACCGCTCCGCTCGTCTGAACCGGAAATGGGTCGCTGATGGCAAACCGGTAGTCGACTGGCCCAATCTGACCGCGGGCGTACAGACTCAGTTTGCGCGAAAATTCATCCGTCTGATCGACTGTGGCCTGGGCAAAAACCGGTACATCCATCGACACAATCGAACTAATCCCAGGCTGACTAAACCGCGACAAACCGTTCACGATGGTCAGGCCACCACCGATTTTCAGGTAATCATTCTTCTTCCATACCCGGTATTCGGCCACGGCATCGTGAAAAAACGCCTGTATTTTACGATTTGAGGGCGTTCCGGTGGTATTAAAAGCGGGGAAACCGTTTTGGAAGTTAAAGTTGTTCATTCCAAACTGGAAATACACCAGTACATGATCCGTAATCTGTCCAAATAGCTGTATCCGGGTTCGGCGTAAACCGATGTCAAAAGTCTGATCTTTCGGATTACCCACCACGGTGGTTCCGGGATTGCTCTGATTCAACCGTAACCACGTTTGATTCAGGAAAGTCACCTTGAAAAAATGGGACCCCGATGCATTGAGGTTGTATTTCAACTCATTTTTTTCCGGAGCGGGTTGGGGCGAAGGTGGAATAAACGCCAGCGAGTCAGCCGATTGCTGAGCAAAAACGATATGACTGCTTATTAAACAAACAATAGCTAGTATTTTTCTCATGGTGGATCATTAAACTGGCAAGATAGCTTATCATTAAGAGGAAAAAAGGTCAACTATTTACCCAGTTCTTTGGGCACTTCGTGTCTCTTTCCCCGAAATAGTAAAAACCGATCGATCTACGAATAGACTGATCGGTTTTATCAGCGTCAGCCAGATGGGCTCAACCTCTACTGCTGACCATAAAAACGTTTTGCGTTTAGCGGCTTTTTACGTGCCGGTTAACGTGCATCAGTAAAAAAGGCCCTACTAGCCCCAAAACCGACCCTAAGCTTCCCCAGCCTATATCTTCCCATTTAAAATACCGATGCGGCATCGTCAATTGGCCCACTTCCGCCGTAATTACCACAAGTGTCAGCCCCAGCAGAGCCAGCAGCCACCAGACCCACGAATGCTGCGACCGATATAGCCAGATACCGATCAAAAATCCCAAAAAAACGAAAGGAACCGCTGTTCTTAAATCACTATTTTGTCCATCATCGGCCCATCGCGCTAGCCAATCAGGCAGGAACCACACAAACCGCATGAAGGGGCTTGGTATCCAGCTCAAATAAAAAACCAAAAAAACGCCCAGTGCAACCAAGAAAAAGATAATTCGCATAAAGTCAGAACTCATAGATCGTCAACAACTACCCAAACTCGCATTCTCTTTCCTAAACCAAGTTAATTAACCCATTCACAAGCGGGTTCGCCCAACAAGCCTTCCAGCCATTCCTGTCCGGGATCGATGGGCATTCCATCGGGGGGCGTTAACGCGGGAACCGTCGTCACCTGCCCCGGATTTTGTTCGTACTGCCGAATCAAATGATTGACCAAGCCGTAAGTTGTCTCAAGGGCTGAAGGATTGGTCATCTGCTTGATACGTTGTAAGGTACGGTGAGCCAGGTCCCGGGTTGTGCCGTCGGCGTCTTTATTTTGTGCCAGGCTAATTAGTTGTTCGGTCAGTTTCAGGCCCGTCATCCGACTAATTTCGCCCGCATACGTTTTTTTAGCGGTCTGACTATAAGCCGTTTGAACGAGTCGATTCAGTACCTCCTCCAAGCCCAGTTGTTTGGAATCAAATAATTTCTGATGGACCAGCCGCGCGCAACGTTCCGGATTTAGCAGCAACCGCAGCGTCATTCCCACGGCGGCTTCCGGCGGCCCCAGCGGATCAAAGGTAAGACCCGTTCGGCGTTTGAACACCTCACGCGGGTTAGGCCGGTAACGAAAAGGACGCGGAGGAATGGATTTCAGCACAAACGCCGGTACGTCCAGCGTCGCAGGTTGAATTGTGACCAAAAGGGCATCCAACGCCCGGCGTTGTTCGTCGGCGGGCACAACTGATAAAATAGGCTGGCCGTCCCCGCGCAGGGCATACGTGTAAGTTTGCCCCCCCAGCACTTTGGCAGCCGCTTCTACCTGATACCGGTGAAAGAGATACATCGGCACAAATACTTCTTCCAGCGTTGCCAAGGGTGTTCCGGCCGGAATCTTTTTCTCGGAGAAATTAGCCAACGCCCTTTTTCGAACATCCAGCGTCCGTTTCAGCTCATCCACGGCATTCGAACCGTTGTCCCACAAATGCGTACCGGGGTGCGCACTCCCTTCGGGCCGGGCATCCTGGTCGGTAAGAAACGTCAACCCTTTCGCGTGCATTTGCTGAACGATTTTATTCAACTCCTGTTTTTCGTTGGTTCCCGCCGGAAAATCCTGGTATCCCCAGATAATACTCCATTTGTCATACGCTCCGATACCGAGTGCGTACGCATCCGACAGATCGATAGCAGCGCCCTTTAGTTTGGCCACCATGGTCGGATAATCCATCACCGAAGCCCGGTTCTGAATACTGGAAATGTAGTTATGGGGCAAACCGAGCGTATGGCCTACTTCGTGCGCGGCCAATTGCCGTAACCGGTCGAGCGACATATGCATCATTTCGGACACGTGCGAGGTATCCGTGTCAAAATGACCGACCAGCCCCTGCGCAATCAGATAATCCTGCCGAACCCGCAGCGAACCCAGCGTGACTTTCCCCTTGATGATTTCGCCCGTTCGTGGATCGACAACACTGGCGCCGTACGACCAGCCGCGCGTGGAGCGGTGTACCCACTGGATCAGGTTGTAACGAATATCCATCGGGTCAGCATCGGCGGGCAGCAGTTTAACCTGAAAAGCGTCTTTGTAGCCAGCGGCTTCAAATGCCTGATTCCACCAGGCGGTCCCCTCCATCAGCGCGGTCCGAATGGGTTCGGGCGTACCAGGATCCAGGTAATACACAATCGGCTTGACGGCTTCGCTGACAGCGGCTTTGGGGTCTTTCTTTTCCAAGCGGTGTCTCGAAATGTATTTTTTCACGATCGGCTGACTAACCGGAGTGGAATAATCAAAAAACTCAATGCCACCGTAGCCAATCCTCGGATCAAATTCCCGGGCTTTATACCCCGGCTCTGGCAATTGAACAAACGAATGATGTTGCCGCATCGAAACCGCCGTTGGCGTTGGCACAACTGATTGCAAAAAACCGCCGGGCGAATCACCCGTCAGCGTAATGGTTACTTCAAATTCGGTATTCTGCGGAAACGATTTGCAATGCGGTAAATAGGGAGCGCAGCGGCTCGCATCCAACCGAAAAACTCCTTGCCGGGTCCGGCTGATATCCTGAATAGCGCCGACCGCATCCTGCCCCAAAAAAGGCGTCAGATCAACCAAGACCCGGTTTCCTTCTTCCGCCACAACTTCAAATCCCCAATGAACCGACTGCGCAAATGATTCTTCAACCGCCCGACGCTCAAGCGGATCGTTGCTGATAGCCCGGTACTGGTAGTTGGGTTCAACCATCAATACCTTCGGGCCAGTGCGCTGAAATTTGATGATATGCTCCTGACCAAGCCGCCCCCGGTCCAGGCCGATGTCGTTTGATCCAATACCCGATGCCAAGGATGGATAATACAATAGTTCTTTATCGAACTTATCGATCTCGAGCCAGATCTTCCCTTTTTTGGCATCCCAATAAAAGGGCAAAAAACCAGGCTGCTTTTCCATCCCGTTGGTAAAAGCTACGATGGTTGGCACAGGAGATCCCGGCGTCTGGGCTGGTACGAATCGAATAAAAAACAGAAAGTAAAAAAGGAGCAGGCGGAATTTCATTCCTTTTGTGGTTTGTTCCTTAAACATACTAAAAAGTTACGATACCGTTTGGAGACGGTTTAACGAACCTTTAATATGATTTTCAAGCCTTCTTAATATTGACGCCCCACCTTTCGGTCATAGAACATTAATGTTCCCGCTAAAACGATAAGACCATGAAACGCATCCTTGCTTTTGCCGTTTTTGTGCTCCTCCTGGGAGCAGCCAACAGCACTTCACATGCTCAGGGAGTGACTACCGATTCTGACCATTCCGTCGACTTCAGTAAATACAAAACGTTTGCCTGGTGTACGCCGGACATTCAGGTCGGCAGAAACCCGATTTACAACAGCCCGCTGATTACCCAGAACATTGAGCATACGGTAACCGATGAACTTGCCAAACGAAACATCACCATGCTGCCCGAAAACCCGGATTTGCTGGTCGGATTTCATACCTACACGGAGAAAAAAACGCAGTCGGTGCCCAACAGCCCCACGCTGACGCCCATGTATTATCCGTTCGGTTTCCGGGGTGGCTGGCGGTATTTCCCGTACGGTTTTGGCAACTGGCCCTACCAGTGGAATACGGGCTTCCACAACACGCAATACACCGAAGGAACGCTGATCCTGGATATTGTTGATGCGCATACCAAACAACTTATCTGGCGCGGAGTCATTGCCGGAGCGGTTGATAGCCCTTCTCGTATTGAAAAAGAAGTAGCCAAAGGAATTCACAAAATCATGCGGGAATACCCCGTCAAAATTGCGTAGTACGCCCTCTTCGTTAACCAATAAAAACCGTACCAGTACCTGGTACGGTTTTTTAACGGCTCTAAACATCATCTGATTTCCATGAACTCGAAAAATCAAGACCGGATGAGTCGGCACGAAATCATTGTGCTGGTTTTGTCCATTTATGTCCTGGTTGCCCTGCTGGTCAGGACCGTTGTCCGACTTTCGCCCGATAACGATCAGTTGCTGGACCAGATTGATTTTTACATATGCCTGTTCTTTCTGTATGACTTTGCCCGGCGTTTTTACCTGGCCGAGGACAAATGGGCCTTCATGCGCTGGGGCTGGATTGATTTATTGTCGAGTATCCCGGCTTTCGACTGGTTCCGCTGGGGTCGCATGGTGCGAATACTCCGAATTTTGCCCATGATCCGGGCATTTCGTTCCACGCGTTCTTTTCTAACCTATCTGTTTCGCAACCGCGCCGAAGGAACACTGACCGTTGTTTTGCTGACTGCGGTTTTGCTGATGCTTTCGGCTTCCATCGCGATCCTGAACGTAGAAACCGTGCCCGAATCCAACATCAAAACGCCATCAGATGCCTTGTGGTGGGCTTTCGTGACCATCACAACGGTTGGTTACGGCGACAAATTTCCCGTCACCACCGCCGGTCGCCTGATCGCGGCTTTGTTGATGGTGGTTGGCGTCGGCCTGTTTGGTACGTTTACCGGTTACCTGGCCAAATTTTTCGTGAACCAGGAACAGGAAAAAGAAGATAATGATCTAAAAACCCTGCTCCACGAGGTTCGGGAGTTGCGTCAGAAAATCGAAGAACTGGAAAACCGTATGCGCTAACTACCGCTTTTCAGCATCTGCCAAGCTGGTCGGCAGCTCATACAGCAACCACGTCTTGTTTTTAATGGCGGGTGCTTTCTCCCGGATCAACCGAACAAAATCCGTAATTCCCAGGGGTTCGTTTCCATTGGCATGGATCAACACCAGACTCCCCTGTTTGGGCGACTGGTTTTTGGCCAGCCAGGCATCACTTCCGATGGGTAGCAGTCCGAAAGCCAGCACCCGGTCAAAAACCCTCTTGTCGGATACCAAACCCGGAAATCGAAAAAAAACTGACGGCAACAAACCGTTGCGCAGCATGGCCTGCTCGTTCAGCAGGACCTCATCGTTCAGGTTGGTAGCGGGTTCCAGCAAGAAATTTACCGGCAACGGCAAGCGCGGATCGTAGCGGTGATGATATGAATGATTCACCCAGGTAATGTTCAGGTCGCCCCGGCTCGCCAGGGTTTTCAGGTAAGCCAGATCCTGCGGATGCGCCTGTATCCACAAACCGGTGATGGTTATGGTCACCGGAATCGGTTTTTCCTCCGGTTCAAAAGCGCTTATCAGTTGCTCAAAAACCGATCGGGTCAACGGCTTGGTCGACGGGCAAAGGTCAATGGTCAGACTGAATCCCCGTTCAGTGGTATCAGCGCGTTCGATTCCTGCATCTTGCAGGAAACCGTCGCGTTTTTTCTCAAACTGCAACGCCCTTACATAGGGCGTATTGGCAAATTCCGGCTCAATGCTAACCCACGGGACGGCCCGAATCGTTGAGGCAGACGGACTGATAATAGCTGTTTCCAGCGTCAGCGGATTCACGGTCCAATACCGTATTTTTCCCTGCTCCTCCCATTGCCGCAGGAGAATTCGCCGGGGCGCACCAGTGGTGATTCCGAAAAAAACCTTGTAGCCTGCCAGTTGGCCAAATGTGGGGACCGACCAAAAAACCATCAAAAAGATCACCAGCAGTCGAATCATAGCAAGAGACAACCTGTCAACAATCCGAATTGTTATAACTCCGACTTACCGCAACTCAAACGTTACCTTCACCTGCGCCGGAATCCGGATGGTTTGCGGAAT
Organism: Larkinella harenae; assembly: GCF_054780515.1. Classification (NCBI taxonomy): domain Bacteria; kingdom Pseudomonadati; phylum Bacteroidota; class Cytophagia; order Cytophagales; family Spirosomataceae; genus Larkinella; species Larkinella harenae. Next base: position 300,643 of record NZ_BAAGWE010000002.1, read on the forward strand.
ATCAAGTAGACTGCCATCAGCTCTGGCAGCATAGGGTGCCGACAAATAATCAGCTTCCGTTCCAAACCGCTTCTGGAAAACCGGGTCGGTTTCTTCCGTATCCCGCACGCTCAGAACCGACCCTAGAGTTCGCCCGGCTGCTTTGGCTAAAACAACCGCTTTTTCGCGGGCTACGCCAACGGCTTTCTCCAGGGCCAGGTTTTTGTTTTCTTCTTCTTTGGTTGAACGATAGCTGGCCTGAAAGCGGTTGAAATTCGCGTTGATCAAGGCTAGTTGCAGCGCCGGGTAGCGCTCCGGTTTATTCAACTCGAAAATAACCTGCTGCATCGTTACGACCTCCTGCCGCCGTTCACCGGTGGGGTAAACATCATTCTGGTTCTTCTGGACCTGCAGCAACGTATAACGAATATCTTTTTCTTCGATCTGGTAATCCTTCAATAGTTTTACCAGCCGTTTTTCAGCGGCCTGGTGGGACGCATACGCCTTCTGGGCATCCGTTGGATCGGTGTATTGAAGCGTTACGATCACCCGGACGCGATCGGCCGGCAATTCGAGTTCCGCATCACCCAGCACGACAATCCGATTGGTTGGCAGATCAGGCGTTTGGGTTCCCTGGGCAAAAGCGGCTGACATACTCAGCAAGGTCAAAATCAAAATTGAAAATTTACGCATGGATATAAAATGGTTACTTGTTTTCAACGTTTTCTGATAATGAGTATTTAATTCTGGCAAAATCCTCTATTTTTGATTATACAAGCTACTATTTAACGAATCGTTTCACGAATTAGATGCGTTTTCTTGTTCTTTTAATACTGGCGGGGTTGACGGGCGTGATGAGCTGTAGAAAACAACCCCAAGAGCCTACAGGCCCCGTCACCACCGTTTACCGAATCAAAGCCGGGTCGCATTATTCGGATAACAGTTCCTTTGCCTACATCAGCAAAACTACGCTATCGTTCAGTGTTCTTTTCGACAATTCGGCTATTTATAAAAGTAAACTCGCCGAAAATCAATACGACATTAACAAGCTCTACGGTTTTTCGGACTGCGATTCACAACACAACACGTCCAGCGCCCGCTTCGGCTGGAATTGGCGCGATGATTCCCTGCGTATTCATGCCTACTGCTACCGAAACGGCATCCGCATCGCCGAAGAGCTGGGCACCCTTGAATTGAACCGGCCCGAGAATCTCCAGCTAAGCATCGTCGGCAGCAATTACGTTTTCACCTTCAAAGGCAAAGAAACTATAATTGCCCGGGGCTGCACGGCGGTGCAAAGCAGCACGCGCTACCGCCTTTATCCGTATTTTGGTGGTGACGAAGCAGCCCCGCATACCATTACCATCTCCATCACCGAAAACAACTAAAGCCCCGGAATTTCCAGCAATAGGTTTGGATTCGGGCAAATGGCTAAAAACCGTTCCCGATCCTTCAGTGAACAAACGCCCGGAAAATCTCCCTGATGACCCAGCATGTCGGTCATTAATTGGAAATGAAGATGGGGCGGCCAGTCACCATTTTCGGGATAGGGGCCAATTTCACCGATTTTTTGCCCCGCTGCCACCGGTTTTCCTTCGCTCAATCCGGTCAGCGATGAGCGGCTGAGATGCCCGTACAGACTATAGAGCGGACCTGACTCCCACCGATGTTCAAGAATGATGGTGGGGCCGTAATCGCCAAACTGGTTGTTGTCCCGAAAACTGTGCACCACCCCGTCCAAGGCCGCAAATACCGGCGTTCCAGCTTCGGCCCAGAGGTCAATTCCCAAGTGAATGCAGCGCGGCTCTTCCGTCTGATTGAAATGCGAACTGCGTCGGTAAATGACCCGGTGTTCGTTGTACACTCCAACGCCTACGGCAGCTCCGCCCCCTCGAAGCTTCCCAAAAACGTAGGCTGTAAATGCCGCCGTATCAGCCAGGTCCAACCCGGTAAGATCCGGGTTGTCAACCGTAAAGTCCAGCGTCAGGTAGGGATCGGTTCGAAAATCAAAGGGCAAAATCATAAAATACGCATTTGGTCAGTTTCGTAGATAACCTATCAACTTTTGGGAGATTCCGGTGCATCCGTTATATTTAATGTGCTTTTTACGGATCAACATCCGTTTTAATTAACGAAATACTCATCAACCGAACCTTTCGAATGCAAGATACAGTAGCCGCTCCAAGCGCCCCAATCTCAACAAAACACCCAACCGGCCTTTACGTTCTGTTTTTTACCGAAATGTGGGAACGGTTCAGCTATTACGGTATGCGGGCCATTCTGCTGCTCTTTCTGATCGACAACGTTCGGGGGGGCATGGCGCTCAGCGAATCCGAAGGAGCGGCCATTTATGGTTTATACACGGCATCGGCTTACCTCCTGTCTTTACCCGGCGGCTGGATTGCCGACAATATTTTCGGCCAGCGAAAATCCATCTGGTACGGCGGTATTATCATCATGCTGGGGCACATTCTACTGGCGATTCCGGGCGGGAGCACGCTATTTTTCTTCGGTCTGGGCACGGTAGCGCTCGGAACAGGATTGCTCAAACCCAACATCAGTTCCATCGTCGGCGAACTTTATCCTGAAGGCGGGGCGCGACGCGACGCAGCATTCTCCATTTTTTACATGGGTATCAATATGGGCTCTTTTCTGGGTATCACCATTGTTGGTTACCTGGGGCAGAAGGTAGGCTGGCATTACGGGTTTGGAGCGGCTGCGGTAGGCATGTTTCTGGGTCTGATTGTCTTCCGGATTTTCGGCCAAAAATACCTGAGCGATTACGGCAACGTTCCCGTCAAAACCGGCGCAAAAACCGCTGAAGGGGGCCAAAACCGGAGTCTGTTTTTTCTGATTGGCCTGATCGCCATCCTGGCGGTGCTGCAATTGACGGGTTTTCTGGACTTGACAACGGCACAGGGCCTCGCCAAGGGTGCCGGTATTATCATTGCCCTGACGGCAGTGGGGTACTTTCTGTTCATTCTGCTGGCGGGCGGCCTGACCACCGTCGAGAAAAAGCGGGTGGGTGTTCTGTTTGTTTTCTTCCTTGCATCGGCCATTTTCTGGGCCGGTTTCGAACAGCAGGGATCATCGCTCCAGATTTTCTCCGACCGTTACACCGACCTGAATTTTTTCGGCTGGCAAATGCCGTCGAGCTGGTTTCAGAACTTCAACCCGGCTTTTATTCTGATCTTCTCCCCCATTCTGGCCAGCCTCTGGATTTTCCTGGGAAACCGTAATCAAAATCCGGCGCCCCACCTGAAATTCGTCGTGGCCCTCGTTTTGTTAGGATTGGGGTATCTGGTTATGGTGGTTGCTTCGAAAATCGCGCTGACTGGCCAGCTCACCTCCCCCATCTTCCTGACATTCACGTATTTATTCCATACCCTGGGCGAGCTTTGCTTAAGCCCGGTTGGCTTGAGTTCATTCACTAAGCTGGCACCTAAGCGTTACGTCAGTCAGCTGATGGGTATCTGGTTCGTCGGCACCTCGCTCGGTAACCTGATCGCCGGGTTGTTCGCGGGCGGTTTTGATGAAGAAAACGTTCAGCAAATGCCCGAACTCTTTATGAGTGTCGTTTATTTCAGCTTCGGTTTTGCCCTGCTTATCCTGCTCTTTTCAAAAACTCTGAAAAAATGGCTGGGTGGCATTAACTAGGTAGAAATGAAGCGTTAAAAGAGTAGACCGACGCCTTTTCCTGCGGAGCTGACTTGTACCTTTTAACGCTTCATTCTTACCGCCTTATCCTCCTGCTTTCTTGCCCTTATAGCCTTTGCTGATTAGCCAGGCTAATACTTTATCGCGGTGATCGCCCTGAATCAGGATTTCGCCATCCTTGGCAGAGCCGCCGGAGCCACAAACGGTTTTCAGTTGTTTTGCCAAGTCGGATAAGTCGGCTTCCGTGCCAATAAAATCCCGGACAGCCGTTACAATTTTACCTCCACCCTTTCGATCAAGCCAGATTTTTAGATTTTGCTGCGCGGGTTTCAAGGTGTCGGGGCCTTCTTCGTCCCCAGCTTGGTACGTAAAGTCCGGGTCTGTTGAGTAAACAATCCCGGAGCGCGATTTATTGCTGTTCGTCTTCTTGCTCATCTTTCTTCGATACTGGACTGGTCATTCACAAAATTACCGAATTACCAGCAAACTCGACGGCACCACCTGTACCGTCGCCGTATCCGTCGCCAGTTGCAGTGGCTCGCCATCGATATGAATCAGCAACGGTTTTTCGCCCTTCACCACCAGCGAACGCAAGGGTTTCACCGTCAGATAATCCGACTGATCAAGCGTTTTCGTAAACAACCGCCACACCAGCAGGCCAGCGGCACTGCGCGGGAACGGCTTCAGCAGACACACATCCAGCAGCCCGTCGGCCACATTGGCGCCCGGAGCAATCCACGCATTGTTGCCAAACTGCCCGGCGTTGGCAACCGTCAACGAAAAAAGACGGGCATCCTGATTATCAACCTGGTAGACATCAGGCTGGTACGTCATAAGCGCCCGGTAGGTCGTTCGGATGTACGTTGATAACCCCCGAACCGGCTGCCGGGCAAACGCCTGCGCAACGTAAGCGTCAAATCCCATTCCGGTTGTACAAAAAAACGGATAATCGTTGATCCGGCCGCTGTCGATAACAACGGGGCGCCCATTGATGGCCCGTCCAATGGCTGTTCGTGGATCAAGCGGCAGCCCCAGATGCCGGGCCAGTCCGTTGCCTGATCCCACCGGCACGATGCCCAAAGCCGTTGCCGTATGAAGCAATGCCCGGGCCGTTTCGTTCATGGTTCCGTCGCCCCCGATAACAATTACCCGGCGGATTCCCTTGCGAACGGCCTCCACGGCTAATTCGGTTGCGTGTCCCGGACGTTGCGTAAATACGGCTTCGGGCGTAAACCCCGCTTCAGCGGCTTTTTTCAGCAGGAAATTAACCCACTCCTCTTTGTGTCGAACAGTAGCCGTACCTGATAAGGGATTGACAATCGCGAGCAACGTCGTCTGTGCCACGGTCAGGAAAAGAAGATAAACAGAAATAGAATGAATATGAGGATAAAAACATAATACCAGCCATCAGAAAAGATGTACGGCTTATATTCTTCGTAAAATTTGCGGATTTTATTCATTACTATTGGGAAATTTTTCGACTCGCCCGTCTATCCTTCCTTCCGAGTTGCTTCATCAAAGTTCGGCATATAAATGAAAACTCTGTACAGCATCCTTCTTTTTTTGTTGACGATTTCGCTGGCTCACGCCCAGACATCCACCGATCGGAAAGCGATTCTGGGTATTCTGGACCGCCAAACGCGGGATTGGAATGCGGGGAATACAACGGCTTTCATGAACGGCTACTGGCGATCCGACTCCCTGACGTTTGTTGGCAAAGTAGGCGTTACCTACGGTTATGAGGCCACCCTGAGTAACTACAAACGCCGGTATCCCGACCGGGCGTCGATGGGAACGCTTAAATTTACCATCCTGAAACTGGAGTTTATAGCCAATGATGCTGCGTATGTAATTGGCAAATTTCACCTGACCCGCCCCAAAGTGGGCGATGCCGAAGGGCATTTTACGTTACTTTGGCGTAAAATCAAGGGCCAGTGGGTCATTGTGAGCGATCATTCCAGCTAATTTTTGTTTTTTTTCCACTATGACACCGTTTGAACTAAATGCCGTTCACCGGCACACTTTCCAATTTTCGCAGTCTGACGTAGAAGCTTTTGCGCGGGTGACCGGCGACAACAACCCGTTACACCTGGATCCGGCGTTTGCCAGTCAAACGCCGTTCAAACGCCCCATCATCCACGGGATGCTCGGTGCCAGCGTTTTTACGAAAGTATTGGGAACTGAGTTTCCGGGGTTTGGTTCGGTGTATCTGAAGCAGACGCTTGAGTTTTTACGTCCGATGTTTGTTGAGCTCGACTACGAAGCGGTTTTCACCGTGATCTCGATGAATGCCGACAAAAACACGGCAGAAGTGTCAACCGAAATCAAAGATGGCAAAACCGGCAAAATAACCACGCGTGGAGTTGCCACCCTGATGTACAAAACAGGGTAGATTTATTGAAAAACGGCCCTTCCCGTACATCAAAAAAGCCCGGCGATTGCCGGGCTTTTTTGGTTGGTGTCGATTGGATGCTTATTCTTTCGCATTTTTTTGATCCTGAACTTCAGAACGGATATTCTGCGCCAACGTTTTCAGATCCTGCATGCCTTTGCGTACGCGTGTACCGGCAGCCTGGTTGCCTTTGTCATAAAATTTTTCAAAATCGCCTTCCAAAGACAGGACCAGATTTTTTATTTCATCAAAGCGTGCCATAACTATTCGTAATGGGTTTTAAGTTGTGAAAAATGCCTTAAAACGCTCAAAAACCGCGTTTTTGACGAAATATACGCATTCTCTGATTCAGCGCAAGAGATTCCCCAAAAAAAACGTTGGAAAAGTCCAAATAAACCCCAATTCCTTACTAAACGGTCATTCAGCTATCGTTTTTGCCACTTCTGAGGGCACCAGAACCGCTTCTCCTAGCCCATTCAGGGCACTTTCTCGGTAAAAGCCACGACCCAATTTATCGGATACTTCACTGAAGGCATTCAAGGTATATTCTACATCATCGAGCGAGTGAGCCGCCGTCGGAATGATTCGCAGCATAATGACCCCTTTCGGCACAACCGGGTAAACAACAATTGAGCAAAAAATTCCCATGTTCTCCCGCATGTCGCGCACCAGCGCCGTTGCTTCCGGAATACCGCCTTCACTCTGCAACAAAACTGGCGTTACGGGCGAAGTTGTTTCGCCAATGTTCAGGCCGCGTGCGCGCAGACCGTCCTGCATGGCCCGTACGTTCTGCCACAGCTTTTCGCGCAGCTCCGGATGCTGCTTGATCAGGTCAAGACGTTTCATCGCCCCCACCACATACGGCATTGGCAACGCTTTGGCGTACGTCTGCGACCGCATGTTATACTTCAGGTACATGATAATATCGTGGTCACCGGCGATAAAGGCACCGATGGCCGCCATCGATTTGGCAAACGTCGAGAAGTACAGGTCGATTCCATCCTGGCAACCCTGCATTTCGCCGACACCGGCCCCCGTTGGTCCCATAGTACCAAAACCGTGTGCATCGTCGACCAGTATTTTAAATTCATACTTATCCTTCAACTCGACAATTTCCTTCAGACAACCCACTTTGCCCGACATCCCAAAAACGCCTTCTGTGACGACCAGGATTCCGCCCCCTTTTTCGGCGGCTTTTTTGGTAGCGCGTTGTAAATTCTTCTCCAGACTGTTGATATCGTTATGGTTGAATTTGTAGTATTCGCCCAGTTTGGCTTTGTGCAAACGAATACCGTCAATCAAACACGCGTGGCATTCGGCATCGTACACAATTACATCCCGGTGATCAACCAGGGCTTCGATAGCCGACATAACGCCCTGATAACCGTAGTTGAGCAAAAACGCATCTTCTTTCCCGACAAACGTCGCCAGTTGTTTTTCCAACTCCTCGTGCAAATCCGAATTTCCTGACATCATGCGGGCACCCATCGGGTACGCAAGCCCCCACTCAGCAGCACCTTCGGCGTCCACTTTTCGAACCTCCGGATGATTGGCCAACCCCAGGTAATTATTCAGGCTCCAGTTCAGCATCTTCTTGCCGCGGAACATCATATGGGGCCCTAATTCGCCTTCCAGCTTCGGAAATGCAAAATAATGGTGTGCGTTCAGCTCTCTGGATGACGAACCGATGGGTCCGAGGTTGGTGCGTAATTTCTCAAATAAATCCACTTTACTTTGCTTTATATCGGTTTATAATGAGTTTATTAACTATATAAATACAAAAGTAAATGAAATTGGTTCATTGGCAAACCGTAAAAAAGGGTTGCGTACCACCGAGTTAAATTTCCCCATGTTTCTTACTTGCCTATTGACTTTCGATTCTTGTCTTTCGACTTTTGATCATGACTTCCATCCGAAAACTCTTAGTTGCCAACCGGGGTGAAATTGCGCTGCGAATCATGCGGTCGGCGCGCGAAATGGGCATCCGCACCGTTGCCATTTACAGCGAAGCTGATCGACAGTCGCCCCATGTTCGCTATGCCGACGAAGCGGTTTGTGTAGGCCCCGCCCCTTCCTCCGAATCGTATTTACGAACCGACACCATTATTGAGGTCTGCCACCAAACCGGCGCTGACGCCATTCACCCCGGCTACGGTTTTTTATCGGAAAATGCCGCTTTCGCCCAGGCCGTCCGCAATGCCGGGCTGATTTTCGTCGGTCCCTCGCCGGAGTCGATCGAAATCATGGGGAGCAAACTGGCTGCTAAAGCCGCGGTTGCGGCCTACAACATTCCGATGGTGCCGGGCACCCCCGAAGCCATTACCGATCGGGAAGCGGCCAAGCAAACGGCCGCCCAGATCGGCTACCCCATTCTGATCAAAGCCAGCGCGGGGGGCGGAGGCAAAGGCATGCGGATTGTGGAGCAGGAAGCGGATTTTGACGAAGGCATGGAGCGCGCCGTGAGCGAGGCCACCTCGGCGTTCGGCGACGGATCAGTTTTTATTGAGAAGTACGTCACCTCGCCCCGGCACGTCGAAATTCAGGTGCTGGGCGACCAGCACGGTAACATCATTCATCTTTTCGAACGCGAATGTTCTATCCAGCGTCGGCACCAGAAAGTGGTGGAAGAAGCGCCTTCATCGGTCCTGACGCCGGAAATCCGGGCCGAAATGGGACGTTGTGCCGTTGAGGTAGCGCGGGCCTGCGGCTACTACGGAGCCGGAACCGTCGAATTCATCGTGGATGATCAGCTAAATTTTTACTTTCTGGAAATGAACACCCGGCTCCAGGTTGAACACCCGGTGACGGAACAGATCACAGGAATCGATCTGGTGAAACAGATGATTCATATTGCCGAAGGAAAACCGCTGCCCATCAGACAGGAAGATGTAAGCATCAACGGTCATGCCATTGAAATCCGGGTTTATGCCGAAGACCCGGCCAACAACTTTTTACCCGACGTAGGGACGCTCGAAACGTACGTGCGTCCGCAAGGCAATGGTATCCGGGTCGACGACGGTTTTGAGCAGGGCATGGCCATTCCGATTTATTATGACCCGATGATCGCCAAGCTGGTAGCCACAGGCGCTACTCGCCAGGAAGCGATCGAAAAAATGATTCGGGCGATTGATGAATACCGGATAACGGGCGTCCAAACGACGCTGCCGTTCTGCCGGTTTGTCATGCAGCACGACGCCTTCCGCTCGGGTCAGTTCGACACACACTTTGTCAATCACTACTTTACGCCCGATCAGCTAAAACCGGAGAGCAATCCGGAAGAATTCCAGTTGGCGGGTGTTTTGGCAGCCTGGCTCTTCAAAGACAGCCAGCCAGCAGTCAATTCCAATGCCATGGTGAACGAAGGAAAAAAAAGCCAGTGGAAAGAACGACGATTTCGTTAACAGCTTTCCCCAGAAACCTATGCTTACTAGAAACTGGACGGTTTATCTGGAACTCGCAGCCCGGTACTACGTTTTTCTGATTCTCAACCTGTATGGATGGGCAAAAACGATCGGCCATCAGTTTTTCAGGCCCGGCCATTTTCCGGCCGACGTAGCCTCTATACCCTTGGCCGAGGCCAACGGTTTTCAGTTGGCGTGGACTTTTTTTGGGTATTCAACCGGTTATATCGTCTTCATTGGACTTTCGCAGGTGGTCGGTGCCTGGCTTTTGCTCTGGGAAAAAACAAAATTGATTGGAACCGTCCTCCTCCTCCCGATTCTGCTGAATATTATCGTGGTCGATCTGGCTTACCAGATTTCCGTCGGTGCCCTGACGGTTGCCAGTACCTGTCTGGTGCTGCTGGTCCTGATTTTGTGGTTGAATCAGTCGGTACTACGGGCGGTTTTCGAACTTATTTTCCAACAGCAAGTGTCTGAAAGCATGGCTCTCAAAGAACGGGGTATTGCCCTGGCCGTTGCCTTGGGTATCATGGGGTTACTGATTGGGCTGTTACAAGTCGTTGGCCGTTTTGAGTAACCTTGTACGGAAAACTCCCGTCAACTGAATAGAACAATTGGCAGATAAGACTAGATTATTGCAACGGTTTTTTAATTTAGTGCCGGAAACTAAACTTCTCTTCCAAGTGATTCCTATGAAAAACTTCTTATTAGTTTGCTGTCTATCGGTCGTGCTGGGAGCCTGCTCCAAATCGTCGGCCCCCAAATCCTCGACATCGAAAGAGGGCAAAGGCTGGATCAGTCTCTTTGACGGCAAATCACTCGACGGTTGGAAAGTTGGCAAAAATGCCGATTCGTTCAAAATTGAAGACGGAGCCATTGCAGTCAACGGTCCGGTAGCGCATCTTTTCTACGTGGGGCCGGTCCAGAATCATAACTTCAAAAACTTTCAGTTTAAAGCCAAGGTTATGACCCTGCCCGGTGCCAACTCCGGCATGTACTTCCACACGCAGTATCAGGAGGAGAGCTGGCCTAAAAAGGGGTTTGAAGTGCAGGTAAACAACTCTCACACCGACTGGCGCCGGACCGCCAGCCTGTATGCCATTCAGGATGTAAAAGAAACGTATGTCAAAGACAATGAATGGTATACGGAAGAAATCATGGTTCAGGGCAAAAAAGTAACCATCAAAATCAACGACAAGGTGGTAAACGAATATACCGAGCCCGACGGTGTGGAACGCCCCAAAGACATGGCCGAGCGCAAGATCAGCAGCGGTACCTTTGCCCTGCAGGCCCACGATCCCAAAAGCAAAGTTTACTACAAAGACATCATGGTAAAAGTATTGCCAGACTAACCGCGGACAGGTGAATTATGGACGATGAGTACCTAAAATCCATGCGCGTACACGTGCCGCCTTCGTCGTCCATAATTCATCATTAAAAAAACATCTTCCCCAATTGCTGGTTTCTAATGGTATTCACAAACTCGAAACGCCATGCACCATTTTGAAACCCTGACAGAAGCCATGGAAAGCCTGCGCGAACGCGGCTACACCCACGATTTTAAACCGAAGCGGGATTATCTGGAAGAAAGCGGCACCGGTCTTAAACTCAAAAGTGAAGAATTCAACGTCGACGAGTTCCACCGCTTCGAAGGAACATCGGACCCTGGTGATGAAATGACACTGTATGCCATTTCAACCGCCAATGGAATGAAAGGCGTTTTTGTATCCGCACAGGGAACGTATGCCAACGAGGTAACGGCGGAACTGATGCAAAAATTTTCGATTGCCGAACGGCCGGAAACCAACACGGACGGGGCCGTACAGCCCATTCACTCCGTCGGAATGGATGCCGATCAACAGTAGTCGAGACACCGTTTACACGGATATACTTGCAATCGCCCCCCCTTGCAATGTATATTTGCCGGTGGCCCGAACAAAATTTTCGTATTCTCCTGGAAAATACGAAGGTACGTTCGACTTCATCTACTAACTGTTTTTTGCTAATTTTGCGCTCTTTTTAGAGAAAGCTCTTTTTTTGACCGTATGAAGCTGTCCGAATTTAGGTTCGACTTGCCCCAAAGTCTAGTTGCCTTGTATCCGCCCGATCGTGGGGAAGCGCGGCTGATGGTTGTTGATCGGAAAACCAAAACCATCGAACACAAACAGTTCTCCGACATCCTGTCCTATTTTGATGACGGCGATGTGATGGTGATCAACAACACCAAGGTATTTCCCGCTCGGCTATACGGTAATAAAGAAAAAACCGGTGCCAAAATTGAAGTTTTTCTGCTCCGCGAATTAAACCGTGAAATGCGGTTGTGGGATGTTCTGGTTGATCCAGCCCGGAAAATTCGGGTAGGCAACAAGCTGTATTTTGGTGACAGCGACCTGGTGGCGGAAGTCATTGACAATACAACTTCCCGCGGCCGGACCATCCGGTTTTTATTCGAAGGATCGCATGAAGAATTCATGAAAGCCATTGATGAGTTGGGGGAAACTCCGCTGCCGCGCGAGATCAAGCGGAAAACGGAGGATGCCGACCGCGATCGTTATCAGACCATCTTTGCGCAGCATATTGGCGCTGTAGCAGCTCCAACGGCGGGTATGCACTTCACGAAAACCATCATGAAGCGCATGGAAATCAAGGGCATTCACTTTGCACCGATTACGTTGCACGTAGGCCTGGGAACGTTCCGTACGGTGGATGTGGAAGACCTGACCAAACACAAAACGGATTCGGAAAATTACTCCATCACCGACCCGGCGGCTACGATTGTCAATGAAGCGCTGGAAAAAGGAAAGCGCGTTTGTGCCGTAGGTACTACCTCTCTGAAAGCCATCGAATCGTCGGTATCGGCCAATGGTCGGCTGAAACCCGTTGACGGCTGGACGGACCGGTTTATTTTCCCACCCTACGATTTTAAAATCGCCAACGCCCTGCTGACCAATTTTCACTTGCCAGAATCGATTCTGATCATGATGACCAGCGCATTTGGGGGCTACGACCTGATTAAGCAAGCTTACGAAGTTGCTATTCAGGAAAAATACAGATTCTTCAGCTACGGCGACGCCATGCTGATTCTTTGATAGACAAGAAACGAAAGACAAGGGTGGAAAGCCGGTTATGCCGCTTTCTCTCTTGTCTTTTTTCTTTCTTCCCATTTTATGCACAATCGTTTTGCCATTATTGTCGCCGGAGGAAGTGGCAGCCGGATGGGAGCCAACCAGCCAAAGCAGTTTTTGCCCATTGGCGGACTACCGATTTTAATGCACACCGTCCGACAATTCCAACTGTATTCTCCTGATTTACAAATCATCCTGACTTTACCAACGCAACAGATTCCGGTTTGGCAGGACCTGTGCCGCCAGTATTCGTTTGACGAAGTCGTTTTGGTTACGCCGGGTGGTGCGTCGCGATTTCAATCGGTTCGGAACGGACTGGCGCAAATTCAGGCAGAGGATGGCCTGGTAGCCGTTCATGATGGTGTTCGGCCCTTCGTGAGCCCGGAGATCATCCGCAACAGCTTTGACACCGCCGACCGGACTGGTAGCGCTGTTACCTGCGTTGCCCTGAAAGACTCCGCCCGCCTTGTTCGCCCGGACGGTAGCAACCAGGCGGTGGATCGTACGCAGTACCGGCTGGTGCAAACGCCCCAAACTTTCCGTCTGGCGGTTTTCCGGAACGCTTTTCAGGCGGCAGAACAGCCATTTTTCACCGACTGTGCCAGTGTTGTCGAATACGCCGGGCATTCGATCACGCTCATCGAGGGGTCGTACGAAAACATTAAAATCACAACTCCGGAGGATTTAAGCTGGGCAGAACAGGCATTAAAAAAACCGTAAACCCATTTCGGTGGGCCGCCGTTTTTCAATCGACAGAATTCTGTTACAACTGAAGCAGACAAACTCGTAAGCCCTTCTTCGTTTGATGCGCCGACTTGCACCCGATTACTACATTTCCGGCATTTGTTCCGGTGATCGGCTGGTACTCAGCCGCGCTATCACACTGGTTGAAAGCCAGTTGGAGAGCGACCAGGAGCTGGCTTTGCATGTACTGGAACAGGTATTACCACAAACCGGTCAGTCAATCCGAGTCGGTATTACGGGTGCTCCGGGAGTCGGAAAGAGCACATTCATTGAAACCTTCGGAAAGCATTTAACCGCACAGGGAAAAAAAATTGCGGTGCTGGCGATTGATCCAACAAGCCAGCGCTCACAAGGCAGCATTCTGGGTGATAAAACCCGCATGGAGACACTTTCCGTAGACCCGCTGGCTTACATTCGTCCTTCACCGGCGGGTCGATCGCTGGGTGGAGTTGCCAACCGGACGCGGGAAACGATGTTGCTCTGCGAAGCCGCTGGTTTTGAAATTATTTTGATTGAAACGGTGGGCGTTGGCCAATCCGAGACGCTTGTGCACGGAATGGTCGATTTTTTCCTATTGCTGATGCTGGCCGGTGCGGGCGATGAATTGCAGGGCATGAAGCGCGGCATTATGGAACTAGCCGACGCCATTGCCATCACGAAAGCCGACGGCGATAATCGGGCCGCTGCCGACCGGGCCCGTATCGAGTACCAGAACGCCCTGCACCTCTTCCCGCCCGGCCCGACCAACTGGAATCCGCCGGTCCTTGTCTGTTCGGCTTTGCAGAAACACGGTATTGCGGAACTTTGGCAGGTGATCATCGATCACCAGAATCAACTTATTCAAAACGGTTTTCGGAATCAAAAGCGTCGGCAACAGAACCTAGACTGGTTACACAGCACACTGCGGCAACAAGTGGAAGCACGGTTTTTCAGCCAGCCCGGCATGCAGGAACGATTGCAGGAAGCGGAAGCAGCCGTGCGAAAAGGGGAAATATTGCCGGTAAAGGCCGCCCGGCAACTGATAGATTTTGGCCGCTAAATCTTTACTGGGCAACCAACCCTGCCGCCTGCCTGGTCCGGTACCACTCCACAAACTGTCGAATTCCGGCTTCAATTTGGATGGAAGGCCGATACCCAATCAGTTGTGACGCTTTTTCGATGCGGGCGTACGTTTGCTGAACATCGCCAGGCTGCATGGGCAGGCGGTTGATCTGGGCAGGCACCCCCACTGCTTGTTCAATTACCTGGATCAAGCCAGCCAGCGAAATCGGATCAGAACCACCAATATTCAGCACTTCGTACCCGTTCAGATTCACCAGGGATTGAATGATCCCGTTGACAATGTCACTGACGTACGTATAATCTCGAGCGGTTGAACCATCACCAAAAACGTTAATGGGTTTGCCATTGATGATATGATCCGTGAACTGGCTGATGGCCATTTCCGGACGCTGTTGCGGACCGTATACGGTGAAAAACCGCAAGCAGAAAATATCAAAACCGTATAGGTGATGGAATGTATGACACAACAATTCTGCAGCGCGTTTGGAAGCCGCATACGGCGACAGAGGCCGGTCGGCGGTGTCGGTTTCATCAAATGGTACACGTGGAGAATCCCCGTAAACCGATGACGAAGAAGCAAATACCATTTTTGATACACCAAACTGCTGCATAGCCTGCAACAACGTGAGCGTTCCGTTTACGTTCACATCATAATATAGAGCCGGATCTTGCACTGAAGGACGGACGCCCGCCCGCGCAGCCAAATGAATCACCGCATCGAATGCGTTTGTTTCAAATAAAGTTCCCACCAAAGCAGCGTCCCGGATGTCGCCCTGGTGGAATTGGTATTCGGGATGATTCAGGCTTTGCCGTACATTTTCCCACTTACTATTCGGATCGTAATAAGCATCCAAACTGTCGAGACAGACCACCCGATGCCCCTCGTTCAAAAGTTGTTCGGCCAGATTGGAACCGATAAAACCGGCTCCACCCGTCAGTAGTATCGTCATGAACTAAGTTCTTTGGTTAATGATGAGGATTGAAAACTGTACACCAGGCCGGTTAATGAAACCACAGCCGTGATGCTGTAAAACAACAAGCTAACCGCAACGGCCCCATCAGCAGGCAACTCCAGCGCCTGGGCACCCAGTAAAAATGTCAATTCCCGCGCCCCAGCACCACCAATCGTAAACGGAATGGTAGCCACCACCGACGAAACCAGGAATAATAACAAATACGCTTCAGGTTGGCCCGGTGTTGCAATCGCTCGCAACAAGGTTAAAATTTGCAGCAGTTGAAAACCCTGAACCAGTACGGACCATCCGACAGAGCGTTCAAAAGCGGAATAAAACCGGGGCATGAACCGACGGACCAGCAATTTGCCAACCCCATGAGCAACCGGAACGACCACCAGGCACCACCACCCTATTTCAAAACCAGCCCAATCGGAAACCGCAGGTACCAACACAACGAACACCACCAGTGCGTAGACCAGCGGCAACAAACCGATCAGCCGGTCGAGTACGGTAGCGGCCACTAATGCCTTAACGGGTGTTCCCGTTAATCGGTTCAATAAATACACTTTATACCCGTCTCCGCCAATTCCGCCCGGCAGAAACAGGTTGTAATACATTCCCAGCCAGTACAGTTTCAGGTTCGGAAGGCGGTGCAGAGGAAGCCCAATCCGGGTAAATAACACCAGTAAACGCTCGGCAGAAGCAATTTTCGACAGAATGAATAAAACCGTTGCCACCATCAGCCAGCCCACCTGAGCGCGCGACAAAACCGCCCAAACCTGCGCAGG
Source organism: Larkinella harenae (assembly GCF_054780515.1). Classification (NCBI taxonomy): domain Bacteria; kingdom Pseudomonadati; phylum Bacteroidota; class Cytophagia; order Cytophagales; family Spirosomataceae; genus Larkinella; species Larkinella harenae. The sequence goes on from NZ_BAAGWE010000002.1 coordinate 316,747, forward strand.
GTCTATTTTCCGAAATACGAGCCAGAGTGATAAAACCGACAACGCTATCTTTAGAGCCGTTTTCAGGTACTTGGGCATACGATCAGACCAGCTCGGTTTTGTAAATTCGCCGGATTTTGTACGGTTTTTTGCCCTGCGATTCGTAGTACGTTCGCATCTGCAACTCGGTCATCAACCCGAACGTAATCAACTGAATACCCGCCAGCACCAGAATCGTCCCCAAAATCAGTAGCGGGCGCCCCCAGATGTCGTGCCCCATCAGTTTCTGAACAAGCAAATAGCCATTCACCAGTAAGCCCACGGCCAGCGAAACCAGCCCCCAGTTTCCGAAAAGGTGCATCGGTTTGCGGAGGTATTTTTTCATGAACAACATCAGAATCAGATCGCTGACCACTTTCAGAGTTCGGCCCAAACCGTATTTCGACTGCCCGATCCGGCGTGGGTGGTGTTGCACATCAACCTGCGTCATCCGGGCACCTTCCAGCCGGGCCAATACCGGTATAAACCGGTGTAACTCACCGTACAACCCGAGATTTTTAGCCAAATCGGCCTGAAATACCTTCAAAGCACACCCATAATCCTTCAGGTGTACCCCCGACGTATGCCGAATGATCCAGTTGGCAATCCGGCTTGGTAATTTGCGCAACAAAGCTCCGTCCTGGCGGTTTGCACGAATGCCCGCAACCAGGTCGAAGTCCCCTTCTTCTGCCATTTGGAGCATCATCGGAATATCCGCCGGATCGTTCTGCAAGTCTCCATCCATCGTGACAATGTACTGCCCCCGGGCCACGTCGATTCCGGCGGCCAGGGCCAGACTCTGTCCATAATTCGTTTGCAAATCGACCACAACCAGTCGTTCGTTATGCACAGATTTCAACTCCGCCAGCGTCCGGTCCGACGAACCGTCGTTGACGTAAACAATTTCAAAATCATACCCGATCAGCGAACGTTCCAGCTGCTCAATCATCGGGAAAATATTACCTTCTTCGTTATAAACACAAACAACAATGGATAAATACGGCTGCATACACGTTATGGCTGGGAATCAATCGGATCGGTAGAGTAGAATTGAATTAACTTGACCGGCTGTCTGTCAAACAAGTCAAATTCGGAAAGAGTTTGGTACCGTTCGCCAACCAGGCTGGCCGAGTCGGCAATGTAAAGGGCGTTAGGGATCTTTTGGTCGGTTTTTCGCAGAATTTCGCCCCGAACCGCTTCAATATGAAAACTATTGACGTCGGTCTGTCCGTCGTCGCCAATGGTCTGTTTGTAGCTATAAAGCGGTTTCCCGAGCGATTGCCGGGCGACTCTTTCGGAAGAGTCTTTGTATTCCTGTCGGTGAGCCAGCCGGGGCGGAATCACCAGCCAGTTGAAACCGTTCCGGAACACAGCCAGAAAAGCGATCAGAATAATCAGACGATGCTGGGACTGCCGGATATAATGATACGTTATAAAGGCCAGCCCGATAAACATCAGGCTGCATTTCCACCACAGGCCCGGTATGCTCTGTGTTTCAGGATGAAAAACGGGTACCCAGGCCCCCAGGGTGACCACCACCAGCACCGTTCCCAGGAGCAGTTCCCACCCCCGGCGTCGCCAGTCGGCAGGGTCGGTTCGTTCGTAATAGATGTACGCAAAAACCGTAAACAACAACGGCAGCAGCATCAGCAGGTATCGGGCATACACCTGCGGAGATGACCAGTAAATAACGAAGTTTACCAGAAAAATAACCGCATTGAAAAGAATGAACGGCTGTCCGGTAACCAGCGCCGATTCCGTGGTTGTAGCCGTTTTCTTCTCCCTGAACACTCCTTTCCGAAACAGCAGCACCACCATGAACATCCAGGGGGCGTAATGATAGATCATCTCGAACGGAAACGTGAGCATGTGCAGCAACGTTTCGCCAATACCAAACTGTACTACCGTCCGTTTCGCACTTTCGTCGAACAAAACCGTTGCGATTTTCTCCGGAGGAATGTGGTTTCGGTCAAAGTAAGCCCAATAATAACTGCCGACGATCAGCAGAAACAGCCCAACACTCACAAAATGCGCCGGATGAAAGAGCCGCCAGAACTGTTTGGTGTACAGAAAATAAGCCAGCAACGTCAACCCTTGAAACACCAGTGATGGCAACCCTTTCATCATAAAGCCGAGCGCCGTTAGCAGGTATGTTGTCAAAAACAAAGCCCAGTAATTCCGCTTTTTGTCAAAATTATAGACGAGAATAAAAGCCGCGTAGGTCAGCCAGGAGAAGGTGATGTCAATCAGCCCGAGCATTGAATCGTACAATAAAATCCGGGTGTTGGTCACCAGCATCAGGGCGGCTGCAAACGCAACGCGTTGGCCAAGATGGGGTTTTACAAGCCCGTAAATCGTCGCTCCGTACAGCAGCAGCGAAACCGCCATCGGAAAGCGCAAAGCAAATGAGGAATAATCACCAAAGAGATGAAATGAACTTGCAATCAGCCAGTTATAAAGGGGCGGTTTATTAAAATACAGTTCACCGTTGAGCGTCGGCGTCAGGTAATCACCGGACAAAATCATCTCCAGCGCTACCAGCGCCCGGCGTGGTTCATCAGAACCAGTATCCAAAGGCAGGTAACCCAAATACGAAAAGAGCGCCGGAAGCAGCAGGACCACACTAAGCAGTTGCCAGAAAGCCGGCCGCTGGAAAATCGGAATTTGCATGCCGCAAAGGTAGAACGGATTTGTTATCCGTCCGCGCCAACGGTCGGGAATAATAGCCGGTCAACAAAAAAGCCCACACGAGGTGGGCTTAAAAAAGTGCAAATTTCACCTTACGACGGCTGGATGTACTCTCCCGTATCGCGGTCCCGCTCGTTTCTGACCGTACGGTCTCTTTCCCACTGATCATCTGAAAGACCGGTATCCTCGTCGCGGGCCAATGACTCGTCCGTGACTTCCACGAGCTCTGTATCATGATCCCTTGCATCGTTTTGAGCCGGATTCGGCTCCGTGTCAATTGGCAAGACATCTTGCGGGTCAATGTCATTCGATTGATTGATATCAGATGGCAAATCCCGTCCTACCTGTTCTGGCTTCGCCAGGTGGTCCAATGCGGGTGCGACGCCCATCGTGCTTCGCATCTGCTTGGCCGCGTATGATTCCGTATTTTCTTTTCTTGAATTGCTTGAAACGCTCATAACATGGTTGAGTTAAGTGCTACCAATTACAACCGGTAGCAAAGGTTAATAAACTGGTTTATGTTCGGTTGAGGTGCCAGTATGCGCCACATCCTCCTCGGTATTTTCCTGCGTCTTCGCCTGCTCTTCTTCCGATTCCTGATCGTCCTGCGCCTGCTCTTTGGCTTCCTGCTGCGCATTCGGAACCGCTACGTCTTTGGCCGAAGCGTAATCATCCGGGCCATGCGTTGTTACATCAACCGTCGATGAATTGGTGGTAGGACCAGAGCTTACAATACTCTTCTGGCCTTCTTCCGTTATATCTTCAGCCGGGCTGTTGTTCTGATCGTCGCTATCGTTGAAACGCAGCAAACCGTTTGCGCTATCCATATCGATACTGCCCATGAACCGGTCGTTTCGGCCATCTTCGCCATCGTTGATTTCCCGGCTATCCATGGCATTGGCTGAGTCTTCCTGCTCTAAACGGTGGCGGTTGTCAATCGCAGCAATATCCCGTTCGTTTATTTCTTTATCCTTTTCCATACCGTTGTTCGTTGGTTGTAAAGACCATACCAGTATAACCACCAACGCAGGAAAAAGTTATGAAATCGAGCACCAGCTCCGTTCCCGGTTACGCAGCAGATTGCCATGCCGTTACGGTTTATTCCAGCCTGTATTTTCCTTCTTTTTTTAATTTCCCGGCCATTGCTTTTCGCAGCTTTTCGATTTTGGGCAAAGAGACGTTCTTAACATAGGCAAGGTTGGGGTGTTGTCTGGCGTAGTTCTGGTGGTACGTTTCCGCCGGATAGAACACAGAAAAAAGTTTTACCTCCGTGACCACCGGGTTCGCATAGTGTTTTGTACCATTAACGCGTTGGATGGCGTCTTCAATGGCTTTTTTCTCCGCCGGATTCCGGTAAAAAGCGATGGAACGATAATCGCGTCCTACATCCGGGCCCTGCCGGTTAGGGGTGGTAGGATCGTGTCCAGCAAAGAACGCAACAAGTAAGTCCTCATAGCGAATGATGGCAGGATCATAATACACCTGCACGGATTCGGCATGCTCGCTTTCTTCGGTTCCAACCTGTTCGTACGTTGGGTTGCGCAGGCTTCCGCCCGAATAGCCAGAAATCACTTCCCGAACGCCATTCAGTTGATCAAACCCTTCTTCCAATGTCCAGAAGCTCCCGCCCGCGAAGGTGGCAACCGCTTCGCCCGGTTGAGGAACCGGAAGTTTCGCAAAGGTAGTTTTGGGGCCTAACAACTGCGCCGAAACCGTATTGACGCTTACCGCAACAAACAAACTGATAACCAGAATCGCTTTCATTATAACTTTTCAGTGGGAGTAAAACCGCCGTATTTTCCTTCCAGAACGCTTCCAAACTGCAATTGTTGTCATTGCCCGCTAAAACAAAACCGCCCCAACTGATTGCTCAATTAGGGCGGTTTTGTTTTAACGTTATTTCCTGCTATTCAGGGTGGCCAGGATTTTGTGGCCGCAGGCTCGGGTTGTTCAACATCTCCTGTCTTGGAAGCGGCAGCAGCAAGTGCTTCTGTTCCAATGTTTTGTTTGTGCTCAGGTTGACGTGCCCTACGAAATTGTCAAAACCGTTGGTTTTTTCATTGTACACTTTCCGCAGACGAACCATGTCAAACCAGGTAATCTGTTCGTAGCACAGCTCGTGCCAACGCTCCCGCCAAACCGCTTCCCGGAAGGTAGTCTGGTTGAACGTACCCAGTGCCGGAGTAGTCAGCTTGGCCCGGTCACGAATACGCTTCATAGCGTCGTAAGCGGCCTGGTTGGGTCCACCCACTTCGTTTTGCGCTTCAGCAAACAGCAACAACGTCTCCGCATAGCGAATCTGCGGCACATTGAGGTTGTTCAGACGCGTTCCCGGCACACCTGACGTTCCGTTGGCGATGCGGTTGAAGTGTTTGAACACGTACGGAGCTCCCAATTCAAAGCGCGCGCCCGTACCGTTGGTAAAGTACGTCGTGTAGAAATACCCTTCCTGGTCTTTCGTCCGCAAGTCTCCTTTTTCAAACGAATCGTAGAAGGATTTCGTAGGAACAGAGCTTCCCGTTCCGGTTGGACCGTTGTAGTTGATGGGCTTGAAGTTTCCGTAGAAGTTATCCATCGGGTTGCTCGCCACAATCGCGTTGTACTGCAGCATGAACAGATGCTCAAGCCGGTTTTCGGTCAGTTCGCTATGAACCTCTTCGTACGTCTGGAACAGGTTGATGCTGTTCGGATTTGCGTTGGCATACGTAATGACTTCCAGCGCCTTATCAGCCGCAAGTTTGTAATGCGTTGCGCCTTTGCTCAACGGAAAACCAGCCATCGTCAGATACACCTTTGACAATTGGGTCTTGACAGCGGCCAGGTTAACGCGTCCACTCAAATCCATCCAGGCTAAACCAGCTGCTTCAGCCGCCTGAAGATCTTCAACGATCAGCTTGTAGATTTCTTCCTGGGAAGTCCGGGTTGGTCTGAAATCCGGCGATTCAATGGTCTGAGGCTTGGTAACCAGAGGAACATCGCCCCACAGCCGAACAAGGGTAAAGTAAGCCGATCCCCGTAAAAACCGCGCTTCTCCCAGGATTTTGGCTTTCTGAGCATCCGGCATGGTGATGCCCGGCACCTTATCAAGCAATTGGTTGGCCTGCGCAATAACCCGGTACAGCCCGTTCCAATAGTTCACAACGTGAATGGTATTGCCATCGTGTGAAAGGCTGTACAAGTTGTTAAGGTCAGAGTTCTGAGCGGTTTCCGTCGTTGACGTTCCCGTCATGGCTTCCAGCAGCTGCCAGTTATTGGAGAAGATGTTAGCACCGTCACCAATAAACCGCAGGTTGGCATAAACCGATGCCAGGGCCGCTTCAGCGTGGTCCGGAATGGTATAAAAGTTAGTTGGAGTCAGGTTCGACGGCGCCTGTTCTTCCAGAAAATCGGAGCAGCTGGTAGGGCCGAGCAAAATCGCGCCGACCAGAGCCACCTTACTGAAATTTTTAACGATTGTATACTTCATTGCGAGTTTCTTTTTGAATAACCAATAATTAGAGACCAATCTGCAGTCCTAGCATGAACGTTGTTGGTTTCGGGTAGTTATGCCAGATCATCCCCTGCGAGAAAGCGCTGTTGCCATCACCTTGGTTAGTCGGAGTTACTTCCGGATCGCCAACGATTGGATCATCAACCAGCAGGAAGAAGTTCTGCACTGAAGCGTATAACCGGAGCCGGTTCATTTTGATCCGTTCTGTTACCTGGCTTGGGAATGTGTAACCAAACAGCAGGTTACGGCCCCGCAGGAACGAACCATCCTTGATCCAGTGGCTGTCTACATTTGTTACATACCCCGCGCGCGTTTCCCGGATTTCGGCAATCGGCGTGTTCTGGTTGTCCGGTCTCCAGGCGTTCAGTACGGAAGCGTAGCTGTTGGCAAGTGCCTGACGGTCTTCGCTGGCGTGCAGGTTCATCAGCATAACGTCGTTGCCGTACATAAACTGAAGTTCCAGCGTGGCATCGAAGTTTTTCAGACGGAAGGTGTTGGTGAAAGCACCCCAGCCTCTCGGGCTACCGTTTCCGATGATGCTCCGGTCAGCGTCGTTGATGATTTTGTCACCGTTCCGATCCAGGTACTTGATATCACCCGGCAGGATAGTCAGGTTGTTCCGGTAGCTGGTGAATTTAGCCGCTTCTTCCCGCTCAGCTTCGCTCCAGGTACCCAGACGAGTCAGTCCCCAGAACGATCCAACGGGTTCGCCGATCCGAATGATGTTCGTCGGGTTGGTGAAGTTAGGACCACCTACGTTGAAGATATCCGATGGCGTTGCCAGCGACAGCACTTTGTTGCGGTTCATCGATAGGTTGAAAGTCGAGTTCCAGGAGAATCCGGCCCGGTCGATGTTTACGGTATTCAAAGCAAATTCAAAGCCTTGGTTTTGCATCGAACCAACGTTCTGACGAATGGTTGCGTAACCGCTGGTACGTGGTACAGGTGCATCAAGAAGCATGTCCGTCGTTTTGCGGTAGTAGTAATCCGCTTCCAGGTTGATGCGTCCTTTCAGGATACCAATTTCCACACCGATGTCCGTTTGGGCGGTTTTTTCCCAGCGCAAATCCGGGTTAGCCAACCGGTCGATACCCGTTCCGTTGAAACGTGTGTCGTTGTAGATGGTTGCGTAGTTGGAGCTCAACAGCGCCAGTGACGTATACGGTGGAATTTCGGAGTTACCCGTTAAACCGTAGCTGGTCCGCAGTTTCAGGTTAGAGATGATCGGGTTGCCTTTCAGGAAGCTTTCTTCCGATACCCGCCAGGCGAAAGCCGCCGAGGGGAAAAACGCAAATTTGTGGTTCGTACCAAATTTGGATGATCCATCGGCCCGGCCCGTTACCGTAAACAGGTATTTGTCCATCAGGCTGTAGTTAACCCGACCAAAATACGAGTTAAACGCAAATCGGCGGGCGTCGGATTGAACCTGCGGGTTGGTGGCACCAGCTCCTAAGTTATTGAATCCGAAGTAGTCGGTAGCAAAGTTTTGAACAGTAGAACTAATTCTGAAGAAATTAGTTTCCTGCCACGAAAGACCCAACAGAGCCGTCAGGTTCTGGTTGTCGCTGATCTGCTTGTTATACGTCAGGTAGTTCTCCAACGACCAGAACGTCTCTTTCTGATTTCGACCAGCTGCGTTCCCAAACTGACCGGGGTTCAGCGTCCGCGACTGGAACTCGTTGTTTTCCTGAGTCATCACGTTTACACCCAATACCGTCCGCATTTCCAGTCCTTTCGCAAACGTGATGTTGCTGTACAAGCTTCCCAACGTCGTTTGCGTGTTCAGGATGTACCGCCGGTCCATCAGACGGTGCATGGAGCTAAACGAACCTTCGGCACTTGGGTAATCACGGTTGCTGGCATACGTACCATCGGCGTATTTCACCGGCAGGAACGGAAAGTCTTCCACGATCTGGCGGGCAACGGCATCGTTAATATCGACCAGGTTTTCGGTCTGGTTATTGTAGCTCAACGTACCACCCACTTTCAACCACTTTTTCACTTGATCGTCGATGGTAAACCGGCCAGAATACCGTCTCATATACGATGTCTTGATGAGACCTTCGTCACTCCGGTAGCCCAATGACAACGAATATTGCGTCCGTTCGTTACCTCCGCTAAAGCCCAACTGGTGGTTTTGCGAGAGTTTGTTCTGCGTAGTTTCTTTGAACCAGTCAGTATCGTGCAACGGGTTCAGGTTTGCATCAAATACACCTGGCCGCGACTCGCTGAATCTTCTCCGGCGGGCAATCGGGTCCAGACTCGTGTATTTTCCTGAAGCCCAACCAGCCGGATCGTATTTTTCAATGTTCTTGTACGCCAGCTCTTCCACTTCCAGGTATTCCTTCGCATTCAGCACACGGGGCCGGTTTGGACCAATCGTGTTAACGCTGAAATCAGCGTTATACGTTACTTGTCCTTCGCCTGCTTTCCCTTTCTTCGTCGTTACCAGAATAACCCCGTTGGCACCCCGCGCTCCGTAAATAGCCGTTGATGAGGCATCTTTCAACACTTCAACCGACACAATGTCATTGGGGTTGATGTAATCGATGGCCGAGCTAAACTGGCTTTGGTTTCCTTGTGGCAACATCACGCCATCAACCACATACAAGGGGTTGTTGGAGGAGTTGATGGAGCTAAAACCACGAACCCGGATGGTGGTACGACCACCTGGACGTCCGGAGTTGGTGTTTACCTGAACACCCGGCATCCGACCCGATAGAGCCTGCGTCAGCGAAGCCGCTGGCCGTTCTTTCAATTCGGCTTCCCGAACTGAACCAACAGCACCCGTTAAATCACTCTTTTTCGCCGTACCGTAACCGATAACGACGATTTCTTCCAATACTTTGTCATCCGTTTTCAGGCTGACGTTCACCGCCGTCTGTGTACCAACAGCAACTTCCTGCGAAAGATAGCCTACAAAAGAGAATACCAGTGTTCCGCCATTGTCCGGAACATCGAGTCGGTAGGCTCCATTAGCGTCGGTTACCGTCCCCCGCTGAGTTCCTTTCAAAACAATACTCACTCCCGGCAGGGGTGAATTTGTTTCGTCGGTTACTTTACCCGTCAACGTGCGGTCAACCAAACGAACGGATACTAGGTTTTTGGAGGAAACTGCGCGATCAGGAGCTTTTGCAGCCAGGGCAAAATTAGTGCACAGAACAGCCAGCAAAAGTTGAGGAAGGCGCACGCCCATCATCCTGCCAAGCTGGGCTGGTGGTAGTAGGTGTTTTACCATAGGTTTGTAATGCCGCATTGCTACGGCGCTTAATAGATTGGTAGATTAATTGGAAAAAAGCGCGATTATTTTGTAAATCTAATGAAGGTTCCGTTAGAAATTACACATAAGAAGCATAATTCTTAAAAAATATTAATAATGGGCTGAATATTTGAATTTTTCACCCTATTTTCTTTTATTATCGCACGAAAATCTATATATTTTCCTATTTTGCAGAATATAATACATAGAATCAAATGATTGATAGTCAGCATTTTACAAATCATTAATCTCTCTTAAAGTGTCGATTCTACAAACAGAAGTGTCATATGATCTTGGGCAGGCTTTGATTACAAGCATAAAAAAAATTTCACCGCCTTAGATGGCCCGCTCCTCCCCTGTATTTCGAAGAACGCTAAGGCAACTACCGGGAACAGCCTCCTCTTTGACGGCCACGGCTCCCTGTATCGGCTAAAATAAAAACGCTCCTCACCTGGCGATGAGAAGCGTTCGAGTGGTTGCCGTTGGGGCTACAGATTTTTTTCGTCCACGCCAACTTCAACGGGTTTCTGGTTGCTGGTTAATTCCTCCAGTAATTCCTTGAGGTTAACCGTAGCGAAACTGCTGGCATAATCTGACATCGCATAAGGAATAATCAGATCGTTGCCGTTAATCAGGCCACCACAACTGTAAACTACGTTGGGAACATATCCTTCCCGTTCATTTTCGTCCGGGCTAAGAATAGGTTCGGTGGTTCGCCCGATCACAATCGAAGGATCGTTTAAATCGAGCAGGAAAGCCCCAATCGCGTATTTCCGCATGGGGCCAACGCCGTGGCTCAACACCAGCCAACCAGCTTCGGTTTCGATGGGTGAGCCGCAATTGCCCAACTGCACATATTCCCAGTGATAGGTCGGTTTTAGCAAAATTTCCTTCGTTTGCCAGAAATACAGATCGTCCGAATACATCAGGTAAATATTTTCACCATCCTGCCGGGATAGCATGACATATTTGCCATTGATTTTTCGGGGAAACAAAGCCATTCCTTTGTTCTGCACTTCGGCCCCATTCAAGGTATTGATGCTAAAATGGGTAAAATCCTTTGTCATGAGCAACTGCGGAAAAGTTACCTGACCATTGTATGCCGTATACGTAGCGTAGTAGGTTACTTCGCCATCGTCATCAACAAACTGAACAAACCGGGCGTCCTCAATTCCGTTGGTTTCATTGGGTGAAGTCGGGAAAATACAGCGCTCGTCCAGACTCTGATCGTCATCAAAATCCAGCTCGTAATTGGATCGCGCCAGCGTTCGCAAGCTGCTGGCGATGGCCTCATACTCTGCGTGGTGACGGTACTGACTCAGAATTCGCTTCAAACGGTCCTCCATTTCTTCGAGGCCAAACTCTTCGCCCAACCCAATCATCATCATTTCTGAAATGGGATTTGACAACCGAAGCTCGTACAATTTCCGCTCAAACTGCGCGCGATTGAACCGGTGGTTGGGCACAATCTCCGGCGATGTGACGTACCGCGACGGTTTTCGCAGAATGATCTTACTATCCTGATCAATGTACCCCATCCGGAACGTAATCGACGAAATGTGGCCTTCGCCGGTGGCCCGCATGCTCAGAATAAACCGTTTGAAACCGGGGGGCACGTTCGTCTGATCCGGATGCCACACCATGGATGGGTTAAACAGGGCGGCCGACTCCAGCGAATACTCCATTGTAAAGTATGCGCCCAGCAGCAATTTCCGTTCCAGAGTTAACGGTTCATCCGTCAATAACTGCGATTTAATATGGTTAAACCGTTTTAAAAAAAACCGTTCCAGCTTATAATGCCGACTGCCAAACTCGCGAATCACTTCTCCTAACTTGCGTTCAGCTTCTTCTTCAGTCATTGCATTGACTCGGGCGATAATTTTCAGGATTCGGGTTGAACTGCTGAGTTCAAACGGACGAAAAAGAACGCGGGTCGGATCGGGACGCAATACAATGCCCGTGCGGGTTGCCTTGATCATAGTTAACAAAATAATGACAGACAGATGGGTTAATAGAATGAGGGACTGAACAGGCCGAAAACTCCCGGTTCACCCCCTCATGCTCTCTGCCTTCAACGTTTAAACTAACAATGTTAGTGCCGTACTTGCAATTTCAGTATCGGAAATTTGTTTTTGTATTAAATGGAGTTCCGTCAGAGCCATCAGGTACGCCAGCGTTGATTCGGCACCCTGATTCTGGTTGACGCGATCAACGTGCAAACCGTCGCGGCAGCCCCCCGTATTGGGGTCATAAACGGATAATCCCAGGTCGTTATGCCCTGTAAACCACTTGAATATCTTCGTGGCTCGCTTCAGCCAGACCGCATCTTTCGTTACCCGGTAGGCGGCCAGACAAGCCGATACAGAGCCCTGGGCTTCCAGCGGCTGCTGATCGAAGTAAGCCCGTTCAGCGCCTTTTACATAAAAGCCGTTGGAGCCGATGGGTTGAAAGTAACCGGTGCTGGATGCGCTGCTGCCGGTCATTTGTAGCGAGATCAACCAATTCAGACTTTTCACTCCTAACTCCCGGACAGTCGGGTCCTGTAGCGTTTCGCCAGCGCAAATCAGCGCGTGCGACAGCTTGGCATTATCGTAAGTCAAATAGCCCTCAAACCAGGGCCACTCACTCGATTGACTGTCGTTGTAGCGCACCATCATTTTATCAACCAACTGCTGCAAAACCGTTTTGATCAGCCGGTCGTTACCAAACCGCTTCAAGTACTCGCAAGCCCCAAGTATCCCAAAAGACCAGGCGCGTGGCGACGGTAATTCAATGAGTGACGGTAAGGCCTGATGCAACATGGGCATGGCCCAGGTCACCAGATTTTTATCGGAGGTACGCCCCACGCAGGTTCCGAGTGCCCAGAGCGCCCGCCCGGTGCTATCGTCGGAGCCAATATCCTCAAGCCAGCGCCGGTCGTAACTCATGAAGTTCCGGAACTGACCGCGTCCCTGAATGTAGGCATAATTCAGGAAAGCTGCGTAATTATCCGCCAGTTGCGACAGTTTCCGGTCGCCCAGCCCGGCTTCTTCCACCATCACGGCCAAAATCAGCGCCCGGGCGTTATCATCGGTGCAATATCCTTCTTCATAATGCGGTAAATGGTAACGGGCGTGTTGAATAATTCCCGTTGAATCCGACAGGCGGTAAACGTGATCCAACCGAATCGGGGGCAATTTATACGCTCCACCGCCGTTACCGGTCAGCATGGCCAGCGGGCTGCCCGGCAACGCAATGGGCTGATGACGAGCCTGAATAAAGGTATCGACATAGCGTTCCATCACCCGTTCCCAGATCATGCCACGCCCCAGCATATAAGCTTTTTTCCGCATTCCGTGCCGCATTGATTCGTCGCTCATCAGCTTGATGATCTCATCAGCAATGGCTTCTGAATCGTTGAAGGGCACCAGAACGCCCCGTCCATCGGCCAGCAGTTCTTCCGCATGCCAGTAGGGTGTTGACACCACGGCTTTACCGCAGCCAAAGGCATACGACAATGTTCCGGAAGTGATCTGAGCCGGATTCAGGTACGGCGTAATGTAAATATCGGTAGCTCCTAAAAACTCGGTCAGATTTTCCAGCTCAACGAACTGGTTAAAGAACAGGATGTTGTTTTTGACACCGCAGTCTTCGGCCAGTTTCTTCAGGCTTTCGCGGTATACTTCTCCATGATCACGAACCAAATTGGGGTGAGTGGCACCCAGCACAATGTAAACCGTGTCCGGAAACCGTTCGACAATGCGGGGTAGCGCCTTGATCACATTCTCAATTCCTTTGTTGGGCGACAACAAACCGAAGGTCAGCAATACCTGCTTGCCTTCGATACCAAACCGGTCTTTGTGGAAATGAGGGTCAACAAACGGCATATCGGGAATACCGTGCGCAATCACATCAATCTTATCTTCCGGTACCTCGTAAATATCTTTCAGAAACTGACGGCCTTTTTCCGACATCACAATCACACGCGCCGACAGATCAGCAATGGTTTTCAATACCATCAACTGATCCTGATCAGGATTCCGCAATACCGTATGAAACGTGGTTACCACCGGCATGGTCAGGTTCCGCAGTAAGGTCAGTATGTAGTTTCCCGCCGTACCGCCGTAAATACCGTATTCGTGTTGCAGGCAAACGACTTCCGTATTCATGGAATTCAGAAATTCGGCAGCCTTCTTGTACGAATTCAGATCGTGCTGGTAAAATTCGTAGCGAACTTCCTCCGGGTAATCGTATCCCTCCGGTACATCGTTGACAGAAACCACCATCGCCGACGAGCCCGGATAAAAATTGGTAAATGATTTATACAAGTCCGACGTAAAAGTAGCGATACCACACTGACGAGGCAGGTAATCACCAATGAATGCGACACTCGTGGGCATGTGTACACTGCGCGCAACATTCTGCAATGGGTTATAATTCATGACTATTCAGAGAATTAATAGTAGATAAATTATCCAGATATATAATCAGGTTGATAATGGATCGGACAGGTCTTTAATTAAAAGTCTAACCAGGAATTATCAGCAAGTGTTTAGCTAATACCTTGGTTAATTATTGTAGCGATGATTTGGTCTCTAATGGCTTAAAAACCGTTGCTCTGGCAAATGCCCGGTTACTATTCACTAAATCGGCAAAAAATACAGTCATTAAAAGACTTTTTTGTCTTTTATGTATTTATAGAGTAAGTTTGTGTTACGAATTATTTATCTACGATGTTTTCCAAAACCTGCGAATACGCTATTCGGGCCGTTCTGTACATCGCACAGCAATCAGCAGCCGGTTCTAAAGTTGGCTTCAAGCAGATTGCGCAAGCCGTTGATGCACCAGAATCCTTCATTGCGAAAATATTGCAGGACCTGGCGCGCAAAGACCTAATTCAATCGGCGAAAGGTCCCCACGGCGGTTTTTACGTCACGGCGGAAGGAATGCAACGCAACCTGGCGGATATCGTGAAAATTGTTGATGGGGATAAAATTTTTTCCGGCTGTGGGCTCGGGCTCACCTACTGCTCGGAACAGAATCCTTGCCCAATCCACAACGAGTTTAAAACCATCCGGAACCAAATGCAGCAAATGCTCCAAAACGCCACCATTGGGCAGTTCAATCAGCTACTCGACCAGCATCTTGTCTACCTGGGACGCAGTTAACTATTTTCTGACCAAATAAAAGACAAAAATACCTTTTACTATTATTTACAACCAACGAACCAATAATACGATGACTTCGGAACAAAAAGACCTGATTAAGGCAACCGTGCCTGTTTTAAAAGAAGCGGGTGTTCAGCTCACCACGCACTTCTACCAGCGGATGTTTTCCTTCAATCCCGAACTGAAGAATACGTTTAATCTGGGCAACCAGCAGAACGGACACCAACAGACTGCCCTGGCAATGGCCGTGCTGGCGTACGCCGAGAATATTGATGACCCATCGGTTTTGTTGCCAGTAGTCGAACGCATTGGGCATAAACACACCAGTCTGAATATTCAGCCGGAGCAGTATGCCATTGTTGGCCATCATCTGCTGGCTTCCATCAGCGAGGTACTGGGTCAGGCGGCAACGCCAGCACTACTGGAAGCGTGGCGCCTGGCCTATGAAGCCCTGGCTAGTTTGATGATTGGCACCGAAACGCGACTGTACCACACACAGGCCAACAAAACCGGTGGCTGGACAGGCTGGCGGTCTTTTACGGTCAAGGCTAAAATTGTAGAGTCGGCGGAAATAACGTCATTCCACCTCTACCCCACCGACGGCGGCCCGGTAGCTGATCACCGGCCCGGCCAGTACCTGAGTATTCGTCTGTTTCTGCCCCAACTCAACCTGTTTCAGCCCCGGCAGTACAGTATTTCCAATGCCCCCAACCAGCTGTATTACCGCATTTCGGTCAAACGGGAAACCGGACAAAATCTCACCCCCGACGGAATGATCAGCAACCAGTTGCATCAAGCCGTTCAGGTAGGTGACCAACTGGAGGTCAGCGCACCGGCCGGTGACTTCAGTCTAAAAACCGATACCAACAAACCCGTGTTGTTGATCAGTGGTGGCGTAGGACAAACCCCGCTACTGAGTATGCTGGAAAGTTTGATCAATACCAGCAGCAATCGGCCCATTCACTGGATACACGGGTGTCGCAATCCAACGGTTCACGCTTTCAAGGAATTTGTCGATCACTGGAGTTTGCACCATCCTTCGTTAAAGCAACATATTTTCTACAACGAACTGGCAACACCGGCTGACGTTGAGTCGGTTTATGAGGGCATCGTTGACCTCAACCGCCTGCCCGCCGATACGCTGCCATCCGATGCCGAGTACTATTTATGCGGTCCCCGGGTTTTCCTGGCCAAACAGTATGCCGATCTGATTGCGCTGGGCGTAGAAAAAGAAGCTATTCATTACGAAGAGTTTGGCCCACAGATGCTGTCGCTCAACTAGGATTCGACCAATCTATACCTGCAAGGTCTAGGCGACCCCGTCTCCAAGACCTTGCAGGTTTGTCTTCCATTACTTGCTCAGAATACAGTTGCAATTAAATCAACCTAATACTGGTCTAAAACCGCGTGTTCCTTCTTTTTATCGGGAAAACTGGATGGTAAGCCTGCCTTCTAAGCCGTCCGGTTTTCTTGGTTGCCGGGCGCTTTGTATTCAAAAAATCACTCAATTTTAGTACCTTGCGGCCTTACCTTCTTCTCTTTGTTGATGTTCTGGCACCGCCTATCAGATTTCATCTTAAAAAATCGCATTCTTCTGCTGATTATCATTTTTGTTGGAACGGTATTCATGGCTTATCAGGTTACCCGAATCCAACTGTCTTACGAAGTAGCCCGTATTCTTCCTTCCAACGACCCCGATTTTGAATTGTACGAATCGTTTAAAAAACGGTTTGGCGAAGATGGCAGCGTGATGGTGATTGGCATTGAGACGCCGGACCTTTACAAGCTCCCGGTTTTTAACGGCTGGCACGCACTGAATCAGGACATTAAAAAATCACCCGGCGTCCAAACCGTTCTATCGGCGGCCAGCTTATTCCAAATTGTCCGCAACGATAGTATCAAGCAATTTCAGGCCGTACCGATTACGCCCAACCCACTGACTACACAGGCCGCAGCCGACAGCATTCGTTCGCTCGTGGCTTCGCTCCCTTTTTACCGGGGCTTCGTTTCTGACAGCGCTGGTCGGTCGCACCTGATGGCGGTTACATTTGCCCAGAAAGCCCTGAATACCAAAGAGCGGATCGGCTTTGTGCTGGAAATTGAGAAGAAAGTAAAAGCCTTTAGCGAAAAGTACAAAATCCCCGTTCACATGTCTGGTATGCCCTACATCCGGACCAAATTTACGGGGAAAGTCAGCAACGAAATGGTGCTGTTCATGGGCCTTGCGTTTGGGGTTACGGCTATCATCCTGCTGTTTTTCTTTCGCTCCGTGGTGGCTGTACTGGCTGCCATCAGCATTGTTGGAGTTGGCGTTGTCTGGTCGCTTGGTTTTCTGGTGCTATTCGGGTACAAAATTACGCTGCTGACGGGCCTGCTGCCGCCGTTAATTATCGTGATCGGGATTCCGAATACCATTTTCCTGATCAATAAATATTATGAAGAATTCAGTCAGCATAGAGACAAAGTGCGGGCGCTGAATATGGCTACGGAAAGCATTGGTGAGATGACGTTTTTTGCCAACGTCACTACCGCCATCGGTTTTTTTGTTTTTTACTTCGCCAGCAGCCCCATGCTCGCCCAGTTTGGTCTGGTCGCTGCGTTGGGCGTTGTGGTTACCTACGCCATTTGCCTGATCCTGATTCCGATTGTGTTTGGTTACCTGCCCGAACCATCGTCGAAGCAGCGCGGACACATGGACAGCCGTTGGGTGGTTGCGTTTCTGAACTGGGTCAATCACACAGTACACCAGCGTCGTCGAGTGGTTTATACCCTGATTGGCATTCTGGTCGTAATCAGTATCATTGGTGCTATGCGCATTCAGGCCGTCGGTTACGTAGTGGATGACTTACCCAAGAATGACCCCATTTATACGGACCTGAAATTTTTCGAGAAAAACTTCCGGGGTGTTTTGCCGTTCGAGGTATCCATTGATTCCCGCCAGCCGGGCCGGGTGCTGACGCCCCCCACACTGACCAAAATGCGGCTTTTGCAGCGCGAGTTTGAGAAATACCCCGAATTTACCCGCCCACTCTCGGTGGTCGAAGCGGCCAAATTTCTGTATCAGGCCTACCGCGGGGGCGACCCAAAATACTACGTTTTGCCCGGTGCGCTGGAAATGAGCAAACTGGCCGCTTACGCTCCGCAAATGAAAGGACAATCCAACCTCTTCAAAGGATTTCTGGATAGCACCCGGCGATATACGCGGGTCAGTTTTCAAATGGCCGACGTCGGAACGGTTCGTATTCGGGAATTGCTCACGACGCTGCAACCCAAAGTGGATTCCATCTTCAACATCGACCGCGAAACCGGCCAGCGCGTTTCCAACGGCGACATGTACGATGTCCGGATCACGGGCAGCAGCACCATTTTTACCAAAGGAAATGAGTACCTGGTTGATAACCTGAAAGAAAGTGTCTACCTGGCGGTCATTCTGATTACGGCTTTGCTGGCCCTTTTGCTCCGTAATGTGCGCACGGTGATCATCTGCTCCCTGCCCCGAATCGTTCCGCTCATCATTACAGCGGGCATTATGGGCTACTTTGATATTCGGCTCAAACCGTCGACCATTCTGATTTTCAGCGTCGCGTTCGGGATTGCGTCCGATGGCACCATCTACTTCATTGCCCGCTACCGGGAAGAGCTCCGGCGCGGGCTGAGCATTTCCAAAGCCATTACCAATACCATCCAACAGGCGGGTATCAGCATGATTTACACGGCATTTATCCTTTTTGCCGGTTTTGCCATTTTCGCATTTTCGACCTTTCAGGGTACCGTTGCGCTCGGGATTCTGGTTTCCATCACCCTGCTGATGGGGATGGCGGCCAACCTGATTTTGCTACCGGCGTTTTTACTGTCGCTCGATAAACGTACCAACCGGAAGCAACTGACCAACGAAAGCGCCCTTTAGCGCACCGACGGTTTTTGAACAGCTTGCAGCAACCGTTACCTGACTATGGAAACGACCATTGGCCACGGCGAAAACCGTGGCCGATCAGTTGGCGGTTCGGGAAGTTAAGTCTGCCGGTTACACCTCTTCCAGCAAACTCTGAAACGTAACGTATTGATTGGCAAACCGCTGCTGAATCTGCTCCAGCAGATCATCCGAGTGATACTTCTGGAATCGAAAAAAATCCAGCTTACTCAAAAACGAGAATTGAAAGGTATAGGTAGCCCCTCCGTTGTCTACTTCGGTGAGTAGGTGCAGAATTTTGTGGGCTTGGGGCAACCCCGTTGCCATCACTGCGGGCACATGCTCGGCACGCATCCAGTTCAACCACTCCCGCTCAACGGTTTTATCAATGTTAACAGTCAGATTGTAAAGAATCATATTATACGACCAGAGAGGTTAGATTAGAAACAAAAGAAAGGAACCTCTACGGAAGGTTAACAGCGAAATCCTTTTTTTTGTCCGTATTCTTGCACCAATTCTCGTCGGTCGTACCCACAAATGTTGTTTCTTTGCCGTACGACAAATCTACTCACTCCATGTTGTACAATCTATTGCTTCATGCTCACTCAGGCCTTCGCTGGGTCGTTTTGATTCTTTTGCTCGCTGCCATCGCCACCTCTTTTCGCAAATGGCAGGGCCGCGATGAATACACGGCGGGCGACAACAAGTTATACCTCTTTACCCTGATTGCTACCCACACCCAGTTTCTGATCGGGCTTATTCTGTATTTCATCAGCCCGAAAGTACCCCTGGGTTCCGGCATGGATTTCGGCGCAATCATGCGCGATAGCTTCTCCCGGTTTTATACCGTGGAGCACCTGGCGGGCATGCTGATCGCGGTGGTGCTCATCACCATTGGCCGCTCCAAATCGCGTCGGCTCAGCGGGCCCATCCAGAAACACCGGACGGTTTTTATCTTCTTCGGTCTGGGCCTCATTGTTATTCTGGCTTCCATTCCGTGGCCTTTCCGTATTCCCGGTGCAGGCTGGTTCTGATACTTGACCGATAAACCATAGACTACCAACGGGGAAGCGTTCGTTGTTCATGGGTTAGCCCTTACTCCATTTTTCTGATGCCCCCAGCTTCCCAGCGCCGAACGGTTTTAAACTGGATTCGACCCACCACGGCCGAACGGTACGAAATTTATTCGGAACTGGGATTGCCCCGGGCCGTGCTTACCATCCATAGCCCGGTGCTGGCCGTGCTGGAATCCCGGCTGGGCATGTACCTGATCGAGCGAAAAAGCGGACTTTCGGGTGCCATCACAATCTCTGACCCGGGCGGTTCGCCGATTGCAACCGTGCGCACGGGTTGGTGGGGACGACGGTTTCTGCTCTTTCACGACGGACGGGAATTGCAGTTTGTGTCCTCCGGATTGTTCCGCAGCCGCTGGCTCTGGCGGGGCAACGGCGGAGAAGCCCAGGCGGTTGTCCAATACGGTCAGATTTTTTTCTCGCCCGAATGGCCCATCCGCGAAGGCTTGTCAGCGCTCTTAACCGGACTCAGTATTTACCTCATCACCAACCGCTCGTCATTTTTCAACCGATTTATGGTTTAAAGATTATAGTTTACGGTTTTCTGTTTTCGGTGGGTTGCCACGCATACGCCCGCTACCGAAAACAGAAACCGACAAACCATAGACTATTTTAAACTGGAACGCACCATGGTTACTACCCGTCATTTGACGACCTCGCCGGATCAGCAACTCCGCAACGTCGGCTGGAACTGGATGCTCGGCACCGATACTGTCCCCTACCTGACCAACGAAGCCGTGGTCATCAGCCCGGAAGAAGCCGACGCTTATTACGAAGCCTCCAATCAACTGTTCGAAATGCTGGTCGAAGCGGGTCAGCACGTAATCGACCAAAACCGGTTTCGCGAACTGGGCATTCCGGTTAATCTGGTCGACCTGATCAAGTTATCCTGGGAGGACGACCGAAATATTCTGCTGTACGGCCGATTTGACCTGGCCGGGGGCGTTGGTAGTGAACCCATTAAACTCATCGAATTCAACGCCGACACGGCCACCTGCATCCCAGAAACCGCCGTGGTGCAATACGCCCATTTACGAGCCAATGGACTTGATGAAAAACACCAGTTCAATGCCGTGTACGAAGCACTGGTATCACAGTTCCGGGAAGTCCGGCAGCAAAACAGTGACTTAGAACCGACACTGCTGCTCTCGGCCATGCGCGGTTTTCCAGAAGACGACAGCAACGTGGCCGTGCTGGGCGAAGCCGCCCGAGAAGCCGGATTTTCCGTTGATTTTGAATACATTGACAAAGTCGAATTTTCAGAGAACGAGGGAATTTTCAAACAGAACCCCGAAAACGGCCATTTCGACAAATTCAATTTCTGGTTCAAACTATTGCCTTGGGAATACATTGGGTACGAAGAACCTGACCTCGCCCATATTCTGACCGAAGCCGTACGTAACCGGCAAGTGGTGGTTCTCAACCCCGCTTATTCGCTGCTGTTTCAGTCAAAATATATTCTGAAGATTTTGTGGGAACTATACCCATACCATCCGCTGCTGCTCCAGACCGAATCCCAGCCCCTGACGGATCGCCCGTCCGTGGAAAAGGTGCTGTTCGGGCGCGAAGGCGCGAATGTTCGTATTCTCGACGAACAGGGTCAGGTGACTGCCGAAGCGGAAGGAGACTACGGCGATTATCCAAAGATCTACCAGGAATACGTCGATTTACCAACCGATAGCACCGGAAACCGGTATCAGGCTGGCGTTTTCTTTGCGGGGGAAGGCTGCGGGCTGGGATTCCGGCGTGGGGGCGTCATTCTGGACAATGGGGCGCAGTTTATCGGGCACTTGGTCGAATAATAAATTCCTGCCGGACAGCACTGGTTGTCCGGCAGGAAAAGCTTAGCATCAATTGGCGCTATAGATTTTTCGGTTGCCACACCGAACAGGCGGCCCCGCCCGTCTGCCGTCTGACAAACGTATACTATTTCGAGTGAAGCTCCCGACCGTCGCAAGTAATAACGGCCTGAACAACAAACCGGGGCGAATTCTTCAACAGCGAATCAGCTACGATCACCTGCTCCAGACCCACCTACAGTTTTGCTCTTGAATTGGCCATGTTGGCACTGGAAGTCGTGTCATCCTGCGGAAAGATAAACCAGCTAATCTGGCTTTGCGGACTGTTGTGCCCCGAGGCCGTTAAGGTCAGCCCCTGCGCCGGTTCATAGCACTGGCTTTGCGCCGTAACCTGTTCCACCACTTGGCAGGGCGTGGCCCCATCGTCCTGGTTACAGGCCGCCAGGCCCACCATAATCGCCAGGCTGCGGATAAAACCGTTGACAAACATAAAGATCGAAAGCTTAAGCTCAGGAAAGTAACGTTAGCTCAAAGACCCTAAAACCGCGCGCAACCGTTGGAATCAGCCCATCAGCAAAGACTCCGCCCCGTCGATCCAGATTGGCGTTCCGGTGATGTGGCTGGCCCGATCCGACGCCAGAAACGCCACTAGTTCGGCCACCTGCTCGCTGGTGCCGGGTTCGCCGTCGGTCAATGGAATCACGCCTTCCGGAAACTCAACCGGTTCCTGGGCGGCTTCAATACTGCGTTTTTCGGTGCTGTCGTCAATCTCGGTGGAGATAGCGCCGGGACATACTACATTGACCCGGATTCGGTGCTTAGCCAGTTCCAGAGCTGCCATTTTGGTAAAGGCCACCTGCCCCGCTTTCGTAGTTGAGTAAGCCGTTGCCCCCGCGTTACTAAAAATCCGGGTGCCGTTGACCGAAGCCGTAATGATGATTGCCCCCCCGTTTTCTTTCAGCATCGGAATCGCGTATTTTACCGTCAGAAACGTCCCGCGCAGGTTGATGTTCATAGTTTTATCCCACTCATCCGGCTCCAGTTCTTCGATGGGAGCCCAGACCCCGTTCACCCCCGCATTGGCAAAAACGATGTGCAGGCCACCAAATTGTTGCTGGATCTCGGCGTACGCTTTTTCCATCTCCTCGGGCTTCGAAATATCCGCCAGCAGCGCAACGGCTTCTCCCCCTGCCTTTTCGATTTGCTGAACGGTTTCTTCCAACTCACTTTCGGTGCGCCCCATGGCCACCACCCGAGCCCCCCGTTTGGCCAGCAAAAGAGCCGCAGCCTTTCCGATTCCTGAACCCGCGCCGGTGATCAACGCTACTTTCCCGGTAAATTCCTTATCTTGACTCATCATGTTTCCGAACAACTTGTGATGTTTCTTAATTTACCCGGACAGGCTCCATTTTGTTAGAAAATTTATGCTTTCTTCCCAAACTTTCTGCCTTACGTGCAGTTCAGGATAGCGCTACCCCGTTATCTAGCATCTTTATTCACTATGAATAATCTGAGTCTTTACGGCATTGCTGCGGTTTATATTGTATCGGGACTGCTGCATTTTTTTCGTCCCCAACCGTACCTCCGCATCATGCCGCCCTATATTCCTTATCATTCGCAGATGGTGCTGCTCAGCGGCATCGCCGAGGTGATCTTAGGGATCGGACTGCTGTTTCCGGCCACCCGACCCCTGGCCGCCTGGGGGCTAATTCTCCTGTTGTTGGCCGTTTTTCCGGCCAACGTATACATGGCTACTTCGGAGAAGTTTATTAATATCCCCACCTGGATTCGCTGGGGGCGGCTGCCGCTCCAGGCGGTTCTGATCTGGTGGGCTTGGCGATTTACCTAAACCGCTCTCGTTGCCACCGAAGCCCTTCCTCTACTTCACCAACCAACTCAAAACCGTTCTTCTGCAAAACCCGTTGCGACGCAAAGTGCTCCGCTGGCGTATCGGCAACAACGGTTGTTACGTCCGGATGCTGAAAAATCCAGTTTAGAAAACACGTAACGGCTTCAGTTGTATACTGCTGCCCTTCGAATTTACGGTCGATAAAATAGCCGATCATCACCTGTCCGTCCGCATTTGGTGGCCCGGCGGCCCCCATACCACCAATGGTCAGGTTGTACTCGCGATGGACGATAAGCCAGTGGGTATACCAAAGCCAGTGCTCGGGATAGGCGGCAATGTTGGGAATGATAAACGGTTCGATAGCTTCTTCAAACTCCCGGATAAAGCTACTATCGGCATTGAGCTCAAATGTGGAGACCGTCAACCCCATCGACGTTTCCAGGACGGAACGACTCACGAGCAATTGTTGGAGATGGGTCAGTGAAAGGGGAATAAATTGTAAACGATTTGAAACCAGCGTGATCATTGGTGTAACGAGTTGTGATTGAAAATAAAGCAATAGAAAGCCAACCACTGCAAAGTGGTAATTGACCCGGCTAATCAATCCGTTAAACCAGTCCAGGCAGGAAGCCCAAAAGAAGTGATGTATTCAGAGGCAGCTGTTTTAAACCGCAGCAAAAGTACTGACAAAACCGATGAGTCGATTACCGTTTTGAGCCAACGGTTTTTGACCGGCGGCCTTAATCCCCCAACGGCGGTAGTGCATGAATCAATAAAAAAATTACTTTTACGCCATTCTAGTAATCAACTACTAAACCATTTATGAGACTTTCAACATCGCTCCTGTTGGCCATTGGGGGAACGCTCGTTTTCACCGCCTGCAAAACGGAAAAAGAAGAAACCGCCCGAACCGTCTTTTTCGACAAAACGGGCATGGACACAACGGTTGTGCCCGGCAATGATTTCTTTTCCTACGCCAACGGCAACTGGCTTAAAACTACCAAAATTCCGGACGACCAGACGGGCTGGGGCTCTTTCTATACCCTGTATCAGGAGAACCAGAAGAAAACCCGGACCATTCTGGAAGAAGCCGCAGCCGCCGGGGCCGCGAAAGGCAGTACGGAGCAGAAGGTGGGTGATTTCTACGCCAGCGGAATGGATACCGTTACCATTGAGAAAAAAGGCTACGAACCGCTCAAACCGGAACTCGCCAAAATCGCGGCACTCCAGGATTACAAACAACTGTTGAATTACATTGCCGCCGATGAAGCCGACCGGGGCGGAGCGCTATTTGGTTTTTATGTAGGTGCCGACGACCGGCGGAGCGACATTAATCGCATCAATTTCAGCCAGGCGGGGTTGAGTTTGCCGGAGAAAGATTATTACTTCAAAACCGACGACGAAACCAAGAAAGTCCGGGCAGCTTTTGTCAATTACGTCACCAAATTATTTACCCTAACCGGTGTTGATTCAACCACGGCCCGCAAAAAAGCCGACGGTGTACTAGCGTTTGAAACAGCACTGGCCAAATCGCATAAAGCCGCAGCTGACCTGCGCGATCCGATCAAAAATTACCACAAATACGCGGTAGCCGACCTCAACAAACTAACGCCCAACATCGACTGGACGGCTTTAGTGAAGACTATGACCGCCAAAACCGATACGATTTTGGTGGGACAACCAGAATATTATCAAGCACTTAGCGCCTTGCTGACCTCTACCCCCATTGAAGTGATCAAAGATCAGCAGACGTTCCATTTCATTAACAACAATGCAACGCTGCTAAGCAAACCGTTTGTACTGGCCAAATTTGAATTTTACGGCAAAACGCTCTCCGGCCAGCGGGCGCTGTCGGAGCGCTGGAAACGGGTCTCCGATAATACCGACACCTACCTGGGCGAGTTGCTGGGTCAGTTGTGGGTGAAAAAACACTTCACGCCCGAAGCCAAGGAACGAATGCTAACCCTCGTTAACAACCTCCAGAAAGCCTATCGGAACCGCATTGAGAAACTGGATTGGATGACCCCCGAAACCAAGAAAATCGCGCTGGAAAAGCTTGACGGGATCACCAACAAAATCGGTTATCCCGATAAATGGAAGGATTATTCGGATGTTGACATCAACCGGGAAGATTATTTCGGTAACATCCAGAGCGCTCGTAAACACGAGAACAAGGAGAATATGGAAAAAATCGAAAAACCGGTGGATCGAACCGAATGGGGCATGACCCCGCCCACGGTGAACGCTTACGCCAATCCGACGTTCAACGAAATCGTGTTCCCGGCCGGTATTCTGCAATTCCCGTTCTTCGACAAGGATGCTGACGATGCCATCAATTACGGTGGCATTGGCATGGTAATCGGGCACGAACTAACGCATTTGTTTGACGATCAAGGGCGGCAGTACGATGTGAAGGGGAACCTTCGCGACTGGTGGCAAAAATCCGACGCCGATAAGTTCACAGCCAAAACCAATCAGGTTGTGAATCAATACAATAGCTATACGGTTTTGAATAACCTGAACCTGAACGGACGCCTGACGCTGGGTGAAAACCTGGCCGACCTCGGCGGGCTGGCCATTGCCTACGACGCCTTCAAGCTCACCGATCAGGGTAAGAGCGACGAGAAAATTGACGGTTTTACCCCCGACCAACGGTTTTTCCTGGGTTTTGCCCAAATCTGGCGGACGGTTATCCGGGACGAAGCGCTGCGGGTTCGCGTGCAGGTTGATCCCCACTCGCCCGCTAAATTCCGGGTCAATGGCCCGCTGACGAACTTTGCACCATTCTACCGCGCATTCAACGTCAAGCCCGGCGAAAAACTGTATAAGCCGGAAGTTGATCAGACCCGCGTTTGGTAAATCAACTTGTTTTTTATAAACGAAAGGCCGTGATTGGATACATCACGGCCTTTTTCTTACCCAGACAATGGATGGTTATCGCTGCCGACTTCCCAGGTGAAAATTCGCGCCCAGTTTAATCTGAGGACCGCGGTTGTTCCCTGCGTAAACCGGGGCTTTATCGTAGTAATTGTTTTCAACCATCAGTTCCACACTGAAATTTTCGGCGGCTCGTATTCCCAGTCCCAATCCAATATTCAGGCTGCTGAAACCGCGCCGATCGTTCGGACCAACATCGCTGGAACGGAATTTACCGATGTTGAACCCTCCTTCGCCGAACGCGTAAAAGTTGTTCCGAACCGGATAAAACCGCACGAATCCGCCCGCCGAATTAGCCCGGTAGCTTGTTCTAGCCCGGCTTTCAAACGCGCCCCGTAACCCGATGGCCAGCCCGCGCTGGATAAAATAAGCCGCCCGGGGGTTAAAAACCGTATAGAGGCCCTGTCCCCTTCCGGTTCCGAAGCCCAGCGAAGCACCAAACAGAAATGCACCCGGACGAAACCAGGGAGAGCGAGCCCGATCAAAAACCGACGGGCGAACTTCCGGGAATACCTCGCGTGATCGTTGAATGCCGATGCTAGTATCGGGCGAAATGGTGACTGGCGCGTCCCGACGAAGCGTATCGGTTTCCTGTGCATGTACGGCTACGGTTGTTATCAGACAAAAAGGCAACCAAATCAGTCGCCTGTTTATAAATGTGTTCATCTTCTTGCCTTCATTATTGTTGCTTACATACAAACCCGGCTAACCAAAAATTGTTATTCTGCGGGCTTCCCAGCCAAAAAAAGAGCGGGCCAACCGGACAAAAACCGGCCAACCCGCTCTTTTTGGAACAGCGTAGGTTACGACTTACTCAAAACCTCGATCAATTGACTTAGCTGATCGGCGTTGGTAGCCGGGAAGTTGGCAATTCGAATTTGGGTTTCTTTGAACTGCCCGTATCCGCTTCCCACAATCAATCCGGCTTCTTTGGCTTTGGCAATCACCTCGGCCGACGGTTTTTGCGTGTTGGCCACCACCACCGTGCGCGAACGATGCCGGTCTTCTTTTACAAACGGCGTAAACTGCGGATGGCTTTCAATGAACTTGTAAAGCATCTTGGCTTTTTCCTCCGTTTCTTTGCGAATGGTTTCAACACCGATTCGGTTAAAATCTTCCGCAATTTTCCCCAGCAGATAGATGAAAAGGACATTGGGCGTCGCCGGTGTTTCGTACGTTTTGAAGTTCTTCCAGAGCGTCGGTAAGTTATGGTGTGCCCCAATCGTCTGATCACCGTGCTTCAGCAACTCCGCTTTTTCGAGGCATTTATCCCCGGCAATCCAGACGCCCAGCCCGGCGGGCATGCCGAATGCTTTTTGCACGGAGAAGAAAGCCGTGTCGATCAGCGAAAAGTCCAGATCCGCGTACGGAGCCGACGATACCATATCCACCGCGATCAGCTTTTTGGAGTTGCTGCGCTTCAGTTTGTGAATATCAACCGTCCGCATCTGTACGCCCGAACTCGTTTCGTTATGCGTCACCGCGATCAGTTCGGCATATTCGGGCACTTCCACTTCACCGTAATCAAACCCTTCACCAAACGGCTTTTCCTGTTTGTGGGTGTATTTCTGCAATGCGGTTGCGTATTCACAGAATTTCTTCGAAAAGGATCCGTTTACCAGGTGAAAACTTTCGTACTCGACACAATTGAGCAGAATTCGTTCCCAAACTTCGGAAGCCGAACCGGTGAAATAAATTCCGTGCGACTCCGGAATACTGAGCAGCTCGCGCAATTGCTCAACACAAAATTGGTAAAGGCTCCGAAATTTGGCGCTTCGGTGCGAAATCGATCCAATCTGCTCATCCATCGCCGTTTGCAGGTGCTGATAAATCGTCGGGTACAATTCCGCGGGTCCGGCGGTGAAGTAGGTTTGTTTCATAGTTGATCAATAAAAATA
Organism: Larkinella harenae; assembly: GCF_054780515.1. Taxonomy (NCBI): domain Bacteria; kingdom Pseudomonadati; phylum Bacteroidota; class Cytophagia; order Cytophagales; family Spirosomataceae; genus Larkinella; species Larkinella harenae. The sequence continues at coordinate 344,815 of NZ_BAAGWE010000002.1, forward strand.
CTGCCTTGTCCAACGTAGGCTATCCGGAAACATAAACTCAAAATGCCCAAACTGTTCTTCGGTCGAGAGGACAACGTTATTGGATGGATCGCTCTTTTTGTAGATGACCGGCAACTTTTCTTCCAGCAATGTATGGCGTTGCCATTCCGTCAGGGTGCGAAAAACCCGGCTTTTACCCACGAATGATTTTCCGTCCACTCTAAACCGGATGTACGCCCGATAATAGTGCCCGTATCGAACACTGACTTTCTCAAAATGTGTTACGGTTCCTGCGGTAACGACGGGCTCTTTCCGAATCTGTCTCCGTTCATAAATTGCAATCATTTTGGGGAGAGCCGCCAGAAAAAGCATGAGAGGAGTAAAAGCAACCAGAAGCGCTTTTGAAGGGGGCCACTCCATCGGTTTTGCCTTTACCTCCTCTCCCATATGCGATCAATTCATCAGTACAATAATCTGAATTTGATGGTGTTGTCGATATGCCGCAGTTCGCTGACCACTTCCTCCGAATAATCCTTGGAAATATCCGTGATCACGTAGCCAATCTGTTCGGTCGTTTTCAGATACTGGCCGTGAATATTGATGTGGTATTTGGCAAAAATCGCGTTGATTTTCGCCAGAATCCCCGGCACGTTGGCGTGAACGTGCAGCAGCCGGTGCGAATCTTTCAGCAACGGCAATTGCAATTCCGGAAAGTTGACACTCCCGTACGTACTGCCATTATTGATGTATTCGAGCAGTTTACTGGGAACAAAATTACCGATGTTTTCCTGGGCTTCTTCCGTACTACCGCCAATGTGGGGCGTCAGAATCACGTTTGGCAAACCGCGTAACTCGTTGATAAACTCTTCGTTGTTGGTTTTGGGCTCGTACGGAAAGACGTCAACGCCCGCTCCGGCAACTTTTCCACTTTTCACGGCTTCGACCAACGCCGGAACATCCACGATATGCCCCCGCGACAGATTCAGAAAAATGACGCCTTCTTTCATCAGAGAAAATTCGCGGGCGCCAAACAGATTTTTGTTGCTCGCCCGGCCGTCGGTATGCAGGCTAATGAAATCCGAAATGGCCAGCAATTCGTCCAGCGTTTTGCACTTCCGGGCATTGCCCAGCGCCAGTTTATCAACAATATCGTAGAAATACACTTCCATGCCCAGCGCTTCGGCGACCACCGACAGCTGCGTGCCGATGTTGCCGTAACCAACCAGGCCAAGCTTTTTACCGCGCACTTCAAAGCTGTTGTTGGCCGATTTGTCCCAGACCCCGTTATGCATTTTGTTGCTTTTCGGGACGATGTTGCGCACCAGCATGATGATTTCGCCGATGGCCAGCTCCACCACCGAACGCGTGTTGCTGTACGGCGCGTTGAATACCGCAATGCCTTTTTCGGTGCAGGTTTTCAGGTCAATCTGGTTGGTACCAATACAGAAGGCGCCAATACACATCAACTTGTTGGCGTGTTCGAGCACGCGGCTGGTCACCTGCGTTTTGGAGCGAATACCCAGAATGGACACATCGCGGATTTTTTCAATCAGTTCTTCTTCATCCAGCGCACCTTTCAGAATTTCTACATTAAATCCTTCGCTTTCAAACAGATGAACCGCAACGGGGTGTACATTTTCCAGCAAGAGCACTTTAATCCGGCTTTTCGGATACGACTGGCTGCGACTCAGCTTGTTATGGTATAAAAACTCGTCGAGCGACGGAGCCACGTGATCGGCTTTCTCAATGACTTTCGGGCGCATAACGTTTTCGGTAAAAGCGTAAAAGCGATTGGCCAGCCCCGACTCCCGAATTTCGTAGTCGGTGTAGCCATCGCCAATGACGTAAATATCGCCGTCCAGGTTCATATCCCGGATCAGTTTTACTTTTCCTTTGTCAGTAGCCAGCGGGTTTTCGCAGTCACAACCAACAATATTGCCCGCTTCGTCGAAGACGAACGTATTGGCAAATACATTTTCTTCCTTAATTCCCAGTGATGTGACAATGGGAACGATGAATTCCTTAAAACCGCTCGATACAATAAAAATCTGGTCGGCACGCTCGGCCAGAAAATCACGGTTGCGCTGAAACGAGTCCGAAATTTCATTTTTCAGCGTTTCAATCAGCGCGGGCAAGTGATCGCGGTGGGCATTCAGCAGTTGCAGCCTCATTTCAATGGATTGCGCCAGTGAAAGTTCCCCCGACATGCCTCGGTCGGTGATGATTCTGATTTTTTCAAGAATGGCCTCCCGGTCGCGGTGGGCAGCCAGTGAGATTTCACCCAACACATCCAAAGCCTCAACTTTGGTAAAGGTGCTGTCAAAATCAATGACGAAATACGTCTGTTCGAGCGTTTTGGTTAACATCGCTTTACTCCTGATAATTTTCGGCATTATATTATTCTTCCAATGCCTGCCTTAGTAGTGGAAGCTGTACAACTGATATTACTCTTCTTTCAAAAACCGTAACGCCCGCTCCTCCGACCAATACACCTCACCGCGCTTCGCAGGCGCAAAACCACAATGACCGCCCTGCGCCGGAAACTCCATCCAAACGTGGGGCAGTTGACGAGCCAGTTCTTCCGGAAAACACTCGCGCGACAAAAAAGGATCGTTTTTGGCATTCACAATCAAAGTCGGTATGGCAATTTTGTCCAGATACTGCAATGAACTGCTCTGCTCGTAATAATCTTCCGCGTCACGAAAACCGTGCAGCCTGGATGTGAACAGGTTATCAAACTCCCGCAAAGTTCGTACTTTTTGCAATCCGTCCGTACGGATCACTCCTGGCATTAGAGCCGCTTTCTGAAAAACTTTTCGTTTTAGCGTCCGATTGAATCGTTTATTGTAAATCTGACTGTCCCACGCTTCCAGACGACGGGAAGCTGTCGTCAGGTGCAAAGGTACCGAGAATACCACGGCTTTTTCAATGGACGGATGGATGGACGTACCTTGCTCGCCCAGGTATTTCAGGGTAACGTTTCCGCCCGCGCTGAAGCCCATCAGATTGATATGCTGATACCCTTTCTGCAACGCATACTCAATTACGAACTGCAAATCGCCGGTTTCGCCCAGGTGATAAAACCGTGCCTGCCGGTTCATTTCTCCGCTGCAACTGCGATAATGCCAGGCCAGGCAATCGAAACCGTTGGCCGTTAAGTGGCGAACCATGCCGGCCAGATACTGCCGACGGGAATCGCCCTCCAACCCGTGGGAGAGAATGGTTAAGACGGCAGACTGCGGAGTGAAGGCGGGGCCGCCCGGCGGTTTTTGTTCCGATGAATCCCTCTTCTTTCTTTCTTCTTCACGTTTACCGGTAGAAAAGCTCCAGTCCAGATCCAGAAAATCGTTGTCCGGTGTTTCGACCCGCTCCCGAAGATAAGGCACCTCGACTTTCCGGAACAGCGAGGGAATAATAGTCTGCAAATGTCCGTTCCACAAGTACGTGGGCGGGCGATAATCCGACGGGAACAGCAACGGCATAGAAAATCGTCAAGAAGACACAAAGGTAAGTGGTTCAGCGGCAATGGAAAAGTATAACGCCCGGAAAGACGAATGAAAGCTGTAGCGCCCCTGTTTTCAGGAGTATTTTAGCAAACGTTTGTACTATTTCGACCTTACATTCAACTTGTTTATTGACCGATTAAACCTTCAGACTGTTTTTTTGATCTAAGTTTTGTTTTATTTGCGATGAATCATTCACCAAAAAACCTTCTATTACCTATGAAAAAGGGATTGTTAGTCATTATCGCCTTATTGATTACGGTAACCTCTACGCTTGTTTCCGCGCAGAACAAAAGTCCTCACTTGAAAGTTGAGAGTCCCAGCAAAACGGTGAAGGTCGTGTACGGGCAGCCGTCCAAACGGGGGCGCGTTATTTTTGGCCCGGATGGGCTGGAAAAATACGGCAAAGTATGGCGCACCGGGGCAGATGAAGCCACCGAAATTACGTTCACAAAGGATGTTCAGTTTGGCAATAAACCGGTGAAAGCCGGAACCTACACACTTTATACCATTCCGGATGAAAAAGAGTGGACGGTTATTCTGAACAGCAAACTGGGACAGTGGGGGGCTTACGACTACATCGACCCGGTAAAAGGCGCTGAATTGAAGAAAATGGACGTGGCCCAGATTAAAGTACCGGCCAAAACAACGCCATCTGTTACCGAAAAACTGACCATTACGCCAACCGATTCGGATGTTACCATTGCCTGGGACAAAACGTCGGTTTCCATCCCGGTGAAAGCAACGGGAGCGGCCAACTGAAGGAAAGCCGTTGGCGCAACCCGCCAACGCGGCCCTTATTAAACTAAAGCGGCCCGATCAATTTGATCGGGCCGCTTTAGTTTAGAGTTGTCAGTTGAAATGCATCAGTCAACTCCTATCTCTTAATTCTAAACTCCTCTTAAGGTTGGTCGGCGTTTTTGGCTGGAGCGGTTTTGCCGGTGGCTCCCAGGGAGTTAATCCAGGCGGCAATTTTCAGCGCGTCCGCTTTGGGAACCTGCGGCATCGGCGGCATTTCGGTCGCGTAATCCGGCCAGTTTTGCGGTTTTGGATTGTAAATCAGCTCCACAATCTTCTCGTTTGAGTACCCCCGCTTGGCCACATCCGCAAACGCCGGACCCACCTGCCGCTTTTCGGCATTGTGGCAGGCCGAGCAGGTGTGCCGGTTCAGCAACGGTTTTACTTCTTCATACGTTGGCGCTTTGGCAATCAACGCACCGGTTTTTGTGCCAGCAGCAGCCGTTTTAGCCCCGGTTTTGGCGCCAGCCTTTGCCGGTGCCCCTTTTTTGGCCGGAGTAGCCGGAGCGGCTTTGGCCGCCGAATTGGTAGTGCTCACCTCAGTCATCGCCAGTTTTTGTCCTTCCGGAATGTTGTTGAGCGTGTAATACGCCGTGGGATGCACCAGCGAATACGAACCCTGTACCGCCCGCACCCCATCGAGCGTAATGTTATGGATGTAATACTGACGCAGGTTGTCCACAATCACGCGGGCCTTCAACCCATCGGGCGACACTTTCACTCCTTTCACGGCGCAGGTTTCTTTGTTCACCGTGGGGCTACCGTACACCGGATGGTACTTGTAAATGAAGCTCTCAACCGAATAAGAAGCCAGATCCTCGGCCGATTTCCGGTCTACGGGAATCGTAAATTCAACTTCAAAACCGTCGGGCATCGCGCGAACGGCCCGCATTTCGAACGGCATCTGGTTGTTCCAGGTCAGGCGTTGCAGCCCTTCATCGGCTTCGCCCGCCGATCCCCAGCCACGATTGGTTTCGCCCACAAACAGCGACCCGTCTTTGGCCCAGGCCATCCGTAAAACACCCGAGCGGAAACCACTCCGGAAATCGATGGAAGCGCCCTGGTATTCGCCGTTTACTTTCTCCATGAACACGCGCGTAATCTTGCTCTGCCCCTGATCGCCCACGAGCAGTTGACCTTTGAACGGTCCGAACGACCCTTCTGGAATCTGCACAATTTCGGAGTTGGAAATGCCCTGAATACCGTGGGGCAGCCACACCACCGGCAATTGAACTTCCGGAAATTCCTTCTTCATGTCGAACAGGGTCACAAACTTCTCGTCAATGACGTTCTCCGGTTTGATGGCCCGGCCCCGCTCGTCGCGGTTGTCGCGCGGATTCACCTTCGCGTAGATTTGGTCCTGCGTTAGTTTAACCGGTGATTTCGGATCGCTGCTCCAGCGTAAACCCGCCGGGTGCCCGATGAAAGCTCCTTTTTTAACGTGCCAAACGCCCCCGGAACCGATCCAGTCGCCCTGGTTGTCGGTGTAAAACAGTTCGCCGTCGATCATGCCCAGCCCCGCCGGAGACCGTACCCCCGTTGCCCAGGGCTCGATTTGTCCGTCTTTGGTGATGTGCATAATCCAGCCGCGCCAGGGGACCCGGCTTTCGCCCGCCCACCATTTTTCGTCGCCAAAGGCCACGTTACCCGAAATGAAATACGAACCGTCGGCAACCAGTTTAGGGCCGAACGTGTATTCGTGGTAGTGCCCCGAAACCGGAATATTCGTAACGGTTTCGATGACATCAGCTTTACCATCCTTATTGGTATCCACCAGCTTGGTCAGCTCACCGCGTTGCGCGCAGTACAGCGCCCCATCTTTGTAAGCCAACCCGAGCACCTCGTGCAGACCGGAAGCAAATTTGCGGAAGAATGGCCGGCGGCTCGTCGGATTTTCAACGATCCAGACATCGCCCCGACGGGTTGCTACCCCCAGATCGCCGTTTGGCAGAACGGTCAGGCCGCCCACTTCCAGCAGCGTTCCTTCCGGTGCCGACACCTTCAAAATTTTATAGAAATCTTCCTCCTTGGGCGATTCCTGCGCCCAACCCACCGAACAAACGGCTGCCGACAGCAAAGCCCCGAGGGCCGTCCGGCGAAGAATAGATGTATGTTTCATAGCCATTAAAACAAGATCGAGTAACTCAGTTTTCCCTTCACCGGAACGATTAGCTCCTGCCGTTCGCCTACTTTCCGGACTGCTGGCGTTGCGCCCCCCGCATCGTCGATGCGCACGTAATACGCTTTACCATCGACGATATACAGGCCATTTTCCAGTGGCGCAATGCTGTTGCCTTCCGCCAGCCGGGCGTATAAATTGCTGGCTGGGTTTTGCACAGTCACTTCACGCCGAACGCCCTGCCCGTTTTCGAGCACCCGAATAGCATCCGTAACCGTAGCCCCGTAAGACTGATAACGGAACGTAGGCCGGTCATTTTCGTCAAGCACATAACCTCTCGGACGGAAACCGCTACCGGTTGTATCGGTGGTCCAGGCTGCCTGCGCAGAAGCCAATTTGGTGAGACCCAGTAACGGCGTTCCCAACCGTTGCACCATGCCCATTGGCCGCGACGAGCCATCGCCCCGATCATGCCACATGGGCGTAGCATCGAGAAACTTGCCCCGCCAAACCTGAATCAACGCACCATTGTCCATGTCGTAGGTATAATGCACCTGCTCGGGGCTGCCCACCGAAACCGCATGGACTACCCGCAACGTCCGGCCCTGCGCATTTTTATAACCAGGCAGGTCCATAAAGCTTCGTAGAATCGTATTGGCGGGTGCATCAACCAGGATCGGATCGACCGGATCGCCGTTGTTGACGCCACTGGGGTCGCTGATGATGTACTCCCGAATGCCAGGTCCGGTGATGGCCAGTCCAATCGACGGTTTGGCCCAGTCTTCCAGTTTGGCATACAGCAACTCAAAAGGCACATCGCCCGCGGGCAAGGTAATACTGCCCGTCTGCCGACGATCGCCCGGTACAATCACGGCTTTATTGTTAATTTTCATCAAACCGCCCCCGCCAGCAGCACCCAGGTTGAAGGCATATTCACCGGCTTCTTTCACCCGCAACGTGCCGGTATACCGGATCAAAAACTCGTTCGGAATCCGGGTTACGTTGGCCGTCAGTAGCACCGACGACCCCTCGGCTTCCGGTGGCAACTTGCTGAAATCCGGCTCTTTATCAAACCGTCCTTTATAAACCGCATATTTCAGGTTCATCAACTCCGGACGGGGCTTGTCGTAATTCTTGATGATGATATTCCGAATTGCCACCGGGCCGTGGTCGCCCTGAATCCGGAGCGGCCCCATCGCCACTTCGTTGTTGCCCATCGCTCCGCGGGTAGGTCCCGAAAGTTCAACGTTTTCGTGAATTGCCACGCCGTTCAGCTCAACCAGCAGCATCCGGGCGTTTTCAATTTTCTTGCCGCTGGCGTCAAACCGTGGTGCCTGAAACGAGATTTTCAGGTGTTGCCACAACCCCGGTGCCCGGCTCGCGTTCTGACGGGGAGCATGGCCTTCGTATCCTTTCTGGCCGTCGGGTTTGCTATCGTCCCACCGTTCGTAAATACCGCCGTTGTCGCCCGCTTTCGGAGTTTTAGTCCCCCAGCTATCGAGCAGTTGAATTTCGTAACGGCCTTGCAGGTAGATGCCGGAATTGGAGCCTTTTGCGATCATAAAATCCAGGTCCAGGTCCACATCTCCGTGCTGAAAATTCGATACCAAATCGATATTTCCGTCTTTGCCGGGCAGGTTGGCGAGCACACCCGTTCCTTTCGTACTCGTCAGCACATTATTTTGGGCCAGATTCGCCGAAACATCCCCAACGATCTGCCAGTTTTTTCCGGGTTTCTGAAAAGCACTCAGATCATTGAGCGGCAAGGCGCTGGGTTGATCGGGTTTGGATTGCGCCACCGCCAACCCGACGTTACAGACCCAGCCGACACCCAGCAGCAGACGGGTGATCGTTGTAGTCATAGATGTTAAAATCATACGGTTTTGAAATTTGGAATGGAAAGTTACGACTACTTTTTAATTTTTTTTAAAATATCGTCGCAACTCACCCGAACAAACAGAATTATTCCAATATCTGATTCAAGGATACAAAGATCTATAAAACCTGATTAATTAGGCTAACCGCCAGGAGGATAGCACGCTCATAGCCAGCAAAAAAAGGAAAAGCCCAGCCTTCAAGCAATTAGAAAAGTGAGTAGGACAAATCATCTGCTGAACGTAATTTAGTGCCATAATGCCGTTTTGCTCCATGAGTTGTATTTTTCGTTTATGCCTGGTACTGATTATCGCCACCCAAGTTGTTGTTGGGCAATCGGGTAAGGGAGATCGCCTGACCGGTGCTTCGTTTGCGACCCGCAGCCCGGTGCTGGGCAAACATGGCATGGTTGCTACGAGCCACCCACTCGCCACGCAAATTGGTCTGGATGTATTGAAACAGGGTGGTACGGCCATCGATGCCGCCATTGCCGCCAACGCCCTGCTTGGGCTGGTCGAACCCAACAACTGCGGCATCGGGGGCGATTTGTTTGCCATCGTCTGGTCGGCCAAAGACCGTAAACTTTACGGTTTGAACGCCAGTGGCCGGTCGCCGAAAGGGTTGACGTATGATCAGGTTAAGAAACTGCTCGGAAATCAGAAACAACTTCCGCTATACGGCCCGCTGTCGGTATCGGTGCCCGGCGCGGTCGACGGCTGGTTTCAGCTTAATAAACGGTTTGGAAAGCTGCCGATGCAAACGCTGCTGGCTCCCAGCATTCGGTATGCGAAGGAAGGAGTTCCGGTGCCGCAGGTCATTGCTTTTTCCTGGAAGACCGCCGTCAGTCGGCTGGAGGCTAATCAGAAAACCGTTGGCGATGTTGATAATTTCCGCAAGACGTTTCTGGTCGATGGGCAGGTTCCTGCCGAGGGACAATTGTTTCGCAACCCGGATCTGGCTGCCACGTACACCGTCCTTGCCAAGGGTGGTCGTAACGCTTTTTACCAGGGGTACCTGGCCGACATGATGGACCGTTATGCCCGCCGAACGGGTATGTACCTGCGTAAAGAAGATTTAGCTGCTCACCAAAGTACCTGGATTGAACCGGTTTCGGTGAATTACCGGGGCTACGATGTGTTTGAATTGCCGCCCAACGGTCAGGGTATTTCAGTGCTCCAGATGCTGAACATTCTGGAAGGATACGACCTGAAACGTCTGGGTCATAACACCGCAGACTACCTGCATTTGCTGATTGAAGCCAAAAAACTGGCGTTTGAAGACCGGGCCCGTCATTACGCCGATCCGGATTTTGCCAACATTCCGCTGAACCGATTGCTTTCAAAAGAATATGCCGCCCAGCGTCGCAATCAAATTGATCTTACCCGGGCGGCCGAGCGCATCGACGCCGGAGATCCGGTTCTGAAATCGGGCGATACGGTTTACCTGACAGCCGCCGATGACGACGGCAATATGGTGTCGTTGATCCAGAGCAACATGCTGGAGTTTGGCAGCGGCCTGGTTCCCGACGGATTGGGTTTTGCGTTTCAAAACCGCGGTGCCAGTTTTAGTCTGGAAGCAGGCCACGCCAATGTGTACGCACCGAACAAACGCCCGTTTACCACCATCATTCCCGGTTTTGTCCTGAAAGACGGTCAGCCATTTCTGAGCTTTGGCGTGATGGGCGGTGCCATGCAACCGCAGGGCCACCTGCAGATACTTTGCAACATCATCGATTTTGGCATGAACGTTCAGGAAGCAGGCGATGCCGCCCGTTTTAGCCACGGCGGCAGCAGCGAACCCACCGGAACGTATATGCTCGACGGTGGCAAACTTGCCCTGGAAAGCGGTATTGCCGAAACCGTTCGGCAGGCGCTGCAACGCCGGGGTCACCGACTGACCGACACCGATTTCTTCGGCGGCTATCAGGCCATTCAAGTCAGCCCAACAACACGAATCTACCAGGGTGCTTCCGAAATGCGGAAAGACGGACAGGCCGCTGGCTATTGAATTAACCTACATCAACATGATTATTGATCTGCGTAGCGATACCGTTACCAAACCCACTCCGGCCATGCTGGAGGCCATGTTTCGTGCCGAGGTCGGCGATGACGTTTCTGGCGACGACCCGACGGTCAATGCGCTGGAAGAAAAAGCGGCCCGGCTTTTCGAAAAAGAGGCTGCTCTTTTCTGTGCATCCGGTACAATGACCAACCAGCTGGCGATCCGTACGCATACGCGCCCCGGCGATGATGTGATCTGCGACCAGGTGTCGCACGTCTACCTGTACGAAGGGGGCGGTATTGCCGTCAACGCGCTGGCATCCGTAACGCTGACCCAGGGCAAACTCGGCAAATTAACTCCCGAACTGGTGCGGGATCACATTCAGCCCGACGACGTACACAAACCCCGTACCCGGCTGGTCTGCCTGGAAAATACGGTCAATAAAGGCGGAGGCTGTTACTACACACTGCCGGAAATCGAAGCGATCCGGGAAGTTTGCGCCGAGCACGGCCTGGTTCTGCACCTGGACGGTGCCCGACTTTTTAACGCACTGGTTGAAACCGGTGAAAGCCCCTTTGAGCACGGCCAGCCGTTCGATTCCATCAGCATTTGCCTGTCGAAAGGACTGGGCTGTCCGGTGGGTTCGCTGCTGATTGGTACCAAAGAAGTTATTAAACAGGCCCGCCGTTACCGCAAAATCATGGGTGGCGGCTGGCGGCAGGCGGGTTACCTGGCCGCTGCGGGCCTGTATGCGCTCGATCACCACATCGAGCGGCTGAAAGAGGATCACCGACGCGCCAAAGCCATCGAACCGATGCTGAAAGCGCTGCCAGAAGTGGCGGATATGTATCCAATTGACACGAATATTGTCATCTTCCGACTGGCCGAAACCGTTCTGGCGACGGATTACGTCCACCAGCTGGCGCAAAAGGGAATCCGCGCCAGTGTCTTTGGCAAACACCTCGTTCGTTTCGTCACCCACCTCGATTTTACCGACGACCAACTGACGGAATTGCAAAAAAGGTTGGCTTGAAGGAATCGAAACGAACAAAGCGTTCACATTTAATTTATCTTTGAAGGCGGTTTTTATCCAACTCATTGTTTACTCAATTCAAATTTCCAGGAATGAAGAAAAGTTTCTTAGCCCTAATCGCACTGGCAAGCGCGGCCCAATTCGCTGTTGCTCAGGAAAAACGACAACAAAACCCCGAATCGTCCGAAATCTGGGAACCGGTTCCGCGGGTGGTAACGCCGGGTGTTTTATCGCCCAATACGGCTTCCGGCACCACCGCTCCTTCTGACGCCATCGTCCTGTTCGACGGTAAGGATGGCAGCAAATGGGTGTCTGTGAAAGGCTACAGCCCCGACGCTTGGGGCGGTGTTACCGAAGGCTCCAATCCTTGGCCCGTTCGGGATGGCGCGATGTTCTCGGCCAAAGGCGCATCGATCCGGACCAAGCAGGAATTTCAGGATTTCCAGCTCCATATTGAATTCCGTGCCCCTGATAAAGTCGAAGGAAATGGCCAGGGACGGGGTAACAGCGGTATCTTTTTGCAAGGACGCTACGAGTTGCAGGTTCTGGACGGTTACAACAACCCAACCTACTCAAACGGGATGGTGGGCTCTATCTACAAGCAGGCGATTCCGCTGGTTAACCCCAGCCGCAAACCGGGCGAATGGCAGACCTACGACATCATTTATTATGCTCCGAAATTCAACAAGGACGGTATGATGTCGGAAATGGGTAAGGTAACGGTTTTACTGAACGGCGTCCTGATCCTGTACGATTTCCACATCAAAGGAACAACGGAGTACATCGGTTATCCGAAGGTGCAGGCCCATGGCAAAGGCCCCCTGCTGTTGCAGGATCACGGCAATCCGGTTGGATTCCGGAACATCTGGATTCGGGAGCTGTAAGCTGATCGAGAGAAGATTTTGAAAGGTTATTTCGCGGAGTTAGGCGAAATAACCTTTTTTATTGCAATGGACTGCCAACCCTTGTTTATATTGCGTCTAAATAAGAGCAATTTATGAAATACCTGATTCTTCTCGTTCTCGGATGCTTTGCCTTTACCAGTGATAAACCGGCGTATCAATTCTACTCCCAAAAGTTAAAAACCGTCGACTACGAGAAGGTGTTGAAGGAAGCCAAACAGGCCGATGTTGTCTTTTTCGGAGAATTGCACAACAATCCAATCTGTCACTGGTTGGAGCTTCAACTAACGAAAGATTTGTATGCTGAGCGAAAAGATAATTTGATAGTGGGCGCCGAAATGTTTGAAGCCGACAACCAGGCCGCGCTGTCCGATTATGTAGCCGGCAAAACAACCGACAAAGAGTTTTCCAAACAAGCCCGGCTCTGGAACAATTACAAAACCGATTACCGCCCGCTGGTCGACTTTGCCCGCGAACATAAATTGACGTTTATTGCCACCAATGTGCCACGACGGTACGCCAGTGCAGTAGCCCGCCAGGGTCTGGCGTCGCTGGATACAGTTCCGACGGCACAAAAAGCCTGGATCGCTCCCCTCCCCTTGACCGTCGATCTGACACTGCCCGGCTACAAAGCTATGCTTGATATGATGCACGGCGGCAACTCAAAACCCGATCCGGAACAGGCCGCCAACTTTGCCCGCGCCCAGGCCATCAAGGATGCCACGATGGCTTATTTTATTCTCCAGAACCGCAAGCCCGGCACCACATTTCTGCATTACAACGGATCGTACCACTCCAACAATTTTGAAGGAATTAGCTGGTACCTGCGTCAAAAACAGCCTGATCTAAAAATTGTGACCATTGCTTCTGTGGAGGTTCCGGATGTGGCAAAACCGGACAAGGCCAATCAGAACCTAGCCAATTTCATTCTGCACATTCCGGCAGACATGACGAAGACGTATTGATCGTAATTACCCCTGCGCAACCAGAATCAGCAGCAGCACGAAGCTGTAATCCCGCAATTGAGTCCGAAGAAGTTTGAGCGCTTTGGAAAGGTGGTATTCAACGGCTTTGTCGGTCAGCGCCAGCCGCTGCGAAATTTCCGGGATGGTCTGCCCTTCGAACCGGCTCAACCGAAAGACTTCCTGCGTTTTGGCGGGAAGTTTTAATAATTCCGTTTCGATGGTTCCGACCAGATCATGGTAAGCCAGCTGTTCTTCGGTCGAAGAATCCACCTGCGAGCCAAAGATCTGCTGGTATTCCTGAAATTTTTCGTGAACGATCTGCCCCTTGATGTAATCAATTACCGAGTATTTCAGGGCACTATATAAATAAAAATCGGCCCGGCGTACCGCCAGCGATTCCCGCTTTTGCCAGAGTTGTACGAATAAGTCCTGTACCAGCTCCTCGGCGATTTCCTGCGACTTAGTTTTTTGGAAGGCCACCCGGTATAAGGCGTACCAATACCGTTCGTACAGCTCCGCCAGCGCCAGCCGATTTCCTGCTGACAACGCCTTCAGGATCAGCTCGTCATCCAAATCTTTCAGCGATGAAAGTCGTACTTCTTCCGCCATTTGTCACTGGAACTCAACTAAATGAATACCAAATTACAATTTTTTTACAAAATAGTGCCAGAAGATTACAGCAGCCCCCAAAGACAGCTCAGGCACTGCAGCCAGTTAATTGAACAAAATGAATATTTTTCATCGAAATACAACCTTTGTACATAAACATTCCGCTATTTTATAAAAACATTTAGGGCAATTCAGGGACTTAATCGACTTCTACAGTACTGGAACAGGTCAACTGCCAATGCAAAAAGAAGAATTTGTCCAACTGCTGGCCCGGTATAAAAAAGGGCAATGCTCCGAAGCAGAAATTCGGCTGATCGATCAGTGGTATGATCGATTAGGTACGGAGAGCAGCCTGGCATTCAGCGAAGAAGATCGACAGAAACTGAAGAAAAAACTGTGGCAACATATTGACTTACAAACCCGTGATGAACAGGAAGCGGCTTTTCAACCGGAAGCAAAAACCGTCCGGCGGCCTCTGCTTGGGCGGTGGATGGCCGCTGCGGCTGCTGTTGCGTTGATCGGCCTGGGCTCCTGGCTGTTCTACCGGTACCAATCCGGGGACTTCAATACACCAACCCGGCAAACCATTCGGGGAGACGGGTTTGTGGAATATACGAACACCAGCCAACAACCCCGGACTATTACGCTGGAAGATAGCACCCGCATCCAACTGCAACCACAAAGTACAATCCGGTATGCGGCCCAGGCTCATCCGGACAAGCGGGAAACCTGGTTGAAAGGAAAAGCTTTTTTTCAGGTTCATAAAGACCCCAGCCGCCCCTTTCTGGTGTATAGTGGTACGGTTGTAACGCGGGTGTTGGGTACCAGTTTCTGGGTAACGGCCCCCGCACATGCCCCCACCGTTGAAGTGGCGGTTCACACGGGTCAGGTCTCCGTGTTCAAGAATCGACCCAAATCAAACGCAGCAACTGACGAAACGGCCAGCGTAGTCCTCACGCCCAATCAGAAAGTAACCATTTATACCAACGAAAACCGCCTGACCCGTGGCTTGATTGACCAGCCAGAACCGATTCGGACCCCGGCTCATCCCGTGCCTACCGCCTTCACGTTTGACGACAGTGCTTTGCCAGAAGTCCTGAAGCAACTCGAACGCACCTACGGTATTGAGATGGAACTGGGCAACGATGCCCTGAAAAACTGCCGCTTCACCGGTAAAATTGACCAGCAGTCGCTTTACATTAAGCTGGAATTGATTTGCCGCACACTCAACTTGCAGTACGAAGTGCAGGGAAACCGTATTCTGATCAGCGGTTCCGGCTGTGATTCCTTAAACCCTTAATCATTTCATGAACCCAACGCCTATGACATAACCCCTTACTCACTAAAAAAGCCGACCGTGCGGCAACACAGTCGGCCCGAAAATACCCCATGATGTGCATCATCACTCATCTGCCAGGATGAGCAGGGCTTTGTTTTGTCGAATTCTTCCAATTTTCCCAACAAAACATACAAAAGTATGAAATTTTGTCGAATGCTCGGTTTGACCCTTCTGACCGTCATGAAAATCTCGTTTTTACCCATTTTTCTAAGCCTGCTGCTGGCCGGAGCGTCGTTGGCGTACGACGGAAAAGCTCAGGATTTACTCCAGCGCCCCATCTCTATCAAAGCCGACGAAATGGCTCTCAAAAGCGTCCTGACGCGCCTGGAACGGGCTGCCAGGGTGAGTTTTGTTTATAGTTCGAACGCCATTCCAACCAACCGCAAGGTTTCGCTGAACGCTCACAATCAGAAACTGGCTGCGGTGCTGGAATCCTTGCTGAAACCCTTGGGACTGACCTACCAGGTAGTGGGGGGCCAGATTGTCATTCAGCTTCCAGCTTCCGGTCCATCGAACGCATCTGACCCCAATGCCTTTATTCATCTTGTTGCACCCGAAGCGGTCGATCGGACGATCACGGGTACCGTAACCGCTGAGAACAACGAAGGTTTGCCCGGCGTCAGTGTTGTCATCAAAAATACCGCACGCGGTACTACGACGGACATGGATGGCAAGTTTCGGCTTTCCATTCCCGATGGTTCGGCCACCACGCTGGTCTTCTCGTTTGTGGGGTACGAAAATCAGGAGATTGCCGTTGGCAACCAGACCAACCTGAGTATTCAGCTGGCCCCCGATCAGAAAACGCTGGAAGAAGTGGTGGTAATGGGTTACGGAACGGTTCAGAAAAAAGACCTGACCGGGGCCGTGGCCACCGTGCAGGGCGACGCCATTACGACCCGAAAAACCACCCAAATTTCGCAGGCGTTGCAGGGTGCCGTGCCGGGTGTAACCGTAACACGCAGCAGCAACGCCCCGGGGGCCACCGCTACCATCCGGGTTCGGGGAATCACCACCATCAGCGAAGCCGGTGCCAATCCACTGATCATTCTCGACGGAGTGCCCATTGACGACATCAACTCCATCAACCCCAACGATGTTGAAAATATCTCGGTGCTGAAAGATGCCGCATCAGCATCCATCTACGGTTCTCGGGCGGCTGCGGGGGTGATTGTTGTCACGACCAAGCGGGCCAAAACCGGTCAGCTCAGCCTGGATTACACGGCCGAATACGGTTTTGAACGCGCGACCCAATTGCCGGATTATGTCGGGGCCAAACGGTATATGCAACTGACCAATGAACTCCGGTGGAACGACAACGGTAACAACACCAACGAATATCCAACCTATCCAAAAGACTTGATTGACAATTACGATCAATTACACGCCCAGGACCCTGATCAATATCCCAACACCAACTGGCGCAGCATCCTGCTGAAAAATTCAGCACCCCGCCGAAGCCACATCCTGAGCGTATCGGGCTCCGGGAAATCGCTGCGGTCGCGGGTTTCTTTTGGGTATGACAAAGCCGACGCCCTCTACGACGGACGCAGCTACGAACGGATCACGGCCCGGGTCAACAACGATCTGACCATCACAAACTTTCTGTCGGCCAGCATCGATTTCAATTTCCGGCGCGCGTTCTCGCCCCAACCCATTACCGACGACCGGAGCGGTTCATTCCCCTTTTATAAAATGGGCATCATGCCCGCGATTTATGCGGCTACCTTTTCTGACGGTCGTATCGGTTCGGGCAAAGACGGTGACAACATCTACGCCCGGATGAAATACGGCGGTTTCAACAACGCCTGGTACAATCAGGTTGGCGGTAAAATCAGCCTGGACTTTACCCCGATCAAAGGACTGAAAATCACCGGAGTCCTGTCGCCTTTTTTCAACTTCGACAAGATTAAAGTCTTCACTCAACGCGTTCCGTACACGCTCTGGAACAGCCCCGATACGCGCGCCGGTTTTATCAGCGGCCAGACCGAAACGAAGCTGGAAGAAACCCGGAACGACAACTACCGCTACACCACCCAAGCCCTCGCCAATTACACCAAACAACTTGGCAGCCACAACCTGAACCTGCTGGCCGGTTATGAATACTTTTACGCATTCAACGAAGGACTGGGCGCGTCCCGGGGTCAGTACATCCTGGGCACATATCCGTACCTGAACCTGGGTCCGCTCGATTTCCGCGACAACAGCGGCAGTGCGAACGAGAACGCCTACCGCTCGTGGTTCGGACGTGTGATGTACGACTACCAAAACAAGTACCTGCTTCAGGCCAATATCCGGTACGATGCCTCCTCCCGCTTCGCCAGTGCCTACCGCTGGGGGGCCTTTCCCTCGGTTTCGGCAGGCTGGGTTCTGTCGGAAGAAAATTTCATGAAATCAAAGGCTTCCTGGCTCTCTTTCCTCAAACTGCGGGCGTCGTGGGGTTCGCTGGGCAACGAACGAATTGGTAATAATCTTTATCCCTATCAAGCCATCCTTTCCTTCGAGAACAATTCTCTTTTCTACCAGGGCAATACGGCGGTGGCAGCTCAGGCAGCTGCGCAGTTTCAATATGCCATCCGCGATATTTCCTGGGAAACCACTAACTCGTTTGATGTGGGCCTTGATGTGAATTTCTTCAACGACCGCTTGCAGGTGACCGGCGATTATTACCAGAAAACCACCCGCGACATTCTGCTCGAACTCGAAATTCCCGATTACGTCGGCTTCGATAATCCATTCCAGAACACCGGCAAGATGTTCACCAAAGGTTGGGAAATGCAGGTGGGCTGGAACGACCGCCGGGGCGATCTGCGTTACAGTGCCTCCTTCAACCTGTCCGACTTCCGATCCCGAATGGGGGATCTGGGCGGAACGGCTTTTCTGGGCGACCAGATCAAGGTTCAGGGCAGCGAATTTAACGAATGGTACGGTTACGTTTCCGACGGTATTTACCAAACCGCCGATGAAGTAGCCAATTCGGCCACGCTGAATGCCAACGTAAAACCGGGCGACGTTCGCTACCGGGACATCAGCGGTCCGAACGGCGTACCGGATGGCAAAATATCACCCGAATACGACCGGGTACTGCTGGGCGGCTCACTGCCCCGGTATTCGTACGGAGCTAACATCAACCTTGGGTATAAAAACTGGGATTTCGGACTGGTCCTCCAGGGCGTGGGCAAGCAAAACTCCCGTCTGGGCGCTGACATTGTGCAACCGTTGCGGGAAAATTACGGCACCTTCCCTACTATTCTCGACGGTAATACCTGGAGTGCTTACAATACACCTGACCAAAATTTGCAGGTTCAGTACCCCCGGTATACCAACACCTCCGCCGGGAACAACTACGCGATGTCCGACTTCTGGCTGGTCAATGGCGCCTACTTCCGGTTGAAAAATATCAGTCTGGGCTACAACATCCCGCAGCAGGTTACGCAAAAGTTAAAGATGCAGAACATCCGTATCTACAGTTCTGTAACCGATCTCCTGTCTATCAGTAAGTTTCCGAAAGGCTGGGACCCCGAGCGCACCTCGCTGGGTTACCCCATCACCACGGCTTTTGTCTTTGGAGCTTCCGTTAAATTCTAACCCGATCCGCCATGAAACTGAATCTATTCCTCTTTCTTTTCGGCCTGTTTTTTCTGACGGCCTGCGACAGCCTGGACCTGAATCCCTTGTCGGACGGCTCCAGCGAAACCTGGAACTCCAACGCCGAGGAAATCGAAATGTCGCTGAACGGTTTGTACAAAGATGCCTTCTGGATGCAGGACCTGGACGAGTGGACAGACGATTGGACCTACCGCGACGCCACCACCGCCGTTACCGGGGCCACCATCAACGGCGAAACGGATTTCGTCAAAACCTGGTGGACGAACACGTACAAAGCTATTGCCCGGGCCAATACGGTTATTCAGAGCGTCGACCGGGCGTCGGCGGTGTTGTCGGCGGCTCAGATCGAACGGTATGCCGCCGAAGCCCGCTTTATTCGGGCCTGCCAGTATTCGCGGCTGGTTTCGCACTACGGCAACGTTGTTTATACGGAATCAACCCTCACCATCGAAGAAGCCCTGGCGCTGAAGCAAACGCCCAAAGAAGAAGTTCTGAAGAAAATTTACGCCGATTTCGACTTTGCCGCGTCCAAACTCAAATCGACGTTTGCCACTACAGAGCTGAAGCGCGCATCAGCCGGAGCCGCTTACGCCATGAAAGCGCGGATTGCGCTGCAAATGGGTGACTGGGCCGTCGCCCGCGATGCCGCCAAAGCCTGCATGGACCTGAAAGTCTACAAACTGCACGATAGCTTTAGTACTCTGTTTTTGTCGAAAACGAAGAATTCCGTCGAAACCATTTTCGGGCTTCCCCGTTCCGTAGCGCTGAAAGTGACACTGGGCGGTATCCAGGATTACGTACCACGAAACGCCGGTGGCTGGGCCGCGAAAGATCCTTCCTGGGATTTGTTCTGCGCCTTTCTGTGCAAAGATGGCCTCCCGATTGACGAATCCCCGCTGTTCAACCCCCGCAAACCGTTCGAAAACCGCGACCCGCGTTGCTCCGCCACCATCGTTGAGTTCCAGACCTCGCATTTGGGGTTCATCTTCCAGCCCCACCCCGATTCGGTCCGGGTGCTGCGAACCACCAACAACACGCTGGTCAACAACAACGACACCCGCTCGGTGGCCCAGTACGCTTCGTTCAACGGGCTGGTCTGGAAAAAAGGGATCGATGAAACCTGGCTGCAAAACTCCTGGACCGTTGACCCGGATAAAATTATCATTCGCTACGCCGACGTGCTGCTGATGTATGCCGAAGCGAAAATTGAGCTGAACGAAATCGACCAGTCGGTGCTGAATGCAATCAACGAAGTTCGGGCGCGGGCGTATGGCGTAGCCGCAACGGCGACGACCTACCCGGCGGTAAAAATGGGGAGTCAGGCGGCCTTACGTAAAACCGTTCGGATCGAACGACGGATGGAACTTGCCCTGGAGGGCATTCGCTACATGGATATCATCCGCTGGAAACTCGCGGAAAAAGTCCTGAATATCCGTAACTTCGGTTTACTTGATCCGGCTGATCTGCGCACCAAAGTTGTACAACCGGGACTATGGTTCTTCCCGCAGGTCCCACCGATTGACGACGATGGAGTTGCCGACTTTGCGCCCATGTACAATGCGGGCCTGGTTAAGCAGCTGACCATCCGTAAGTTTGATGCATCCCGGCAATACCTGTGGCCCATTCCGTCGATGGAAGTATTGACCAGTGGTTTGGTCCAAAATCCCGGCTATTGATTTAGACCCGTGCGAAGTCCATACGCTTTCCTTTTACAACCCATTTCTGAAAGAATGAGAAAAACCGTCCTTTCCGCTTGCCTGATTGGTAGTTTACTGACTGCTCAGGCCATAGCGCAATCTCCAAAATATCCTTCCTACAGCGGCATTTACCCGCACTTGGCCATGTACAACAACGAGGGCGAGTGCGGTACGGGCGCGGTCGTGCCCTGGGCGGGCAAACTGTGGGCCGTCACTTATGGTCCGCACCTGCCATTTGGTTCGTCGGATAAACTATACGAAATCGGGCCAGACCTGAGCCAGACCGTTCGGTCTGAAAGTGTGGGAGGCACACCCGCCAACCGCATGATTCACCCGGAAAGCAACCAGCTGTTTATTGGCCCATACGCCATCGATGCCCAGGGCAAGGTGCGGGTGATTTCGCCCCAAGACATGCCGGGCCGCCATACTGGTAATGCCCGACACCTGACCGATCCGAAGAATAAAATCTACTACGGAACCATGGAAGAAGGGTTTTACGAAGTGGAGGTTAAGTCACTTGCTCCTAAGCAGTTGTACGAAGACGGCAACATCAAGCAGAAAAAAGGCACGGACGAATCGAACAACCACCGCGGTGAACTGCTGCCCGGGGCCCACGGCAAAGGGCTGTATTCTGGCCAGGGGGTTATGGTTTACTCCAACAACGGCGAGCCCGGCCCGCAGGCACTGAAGCAATTTGACATTGAATCGGGTTCGTTGTCGGAGTGGAATGGTACCGACTGGACCGTAGTGCGTCGGAATCAATTCGTGGAAGTAACCGGTCCTGGCGGTATTTACGGCAATAAAAACCCGGCGACCGATCCGATCTGGGCCACCGGCTGGGATCATAAATCGGTTCTGCTGGGTGTCCGCGATGCTGGCAAATGGACTTTTTTCCGGCTCCCCAAAGCAAGCCATAGCTACGACGGCGCCCACGGCTGGAACACCGAATGGCCGCGTATCCGCGACATCGGCACCGCCCAGAAGCCCGACTATCTGATGACCATGCACGGCCTGTTCTGGCGATTTCCGGGCCAGTTTACGGCCAAAAACACAGCAGGCATCCGGCCCCGTTCGGCCTACCTGAAAGTGATTGGGGACTATACCCGCTGGAATGATCAGCTGGTGTTTGGCTGCGACGATTCGGCCCAGAAGGAATTCCTGAACAAACGAAAAGCCAAGGGCAACATCGAAGGTCCCGGACAGTCGAACTCCAACCTCTGGTTTACCTCCGTGACTTTACCGGATCAGTTGGGGCCTAACACCGCCGAAGGCGCCGTTTGGCTGAATGAAGCCGTCAAAGCCGACGAACCGTCGGAACCGTTCCTGTTTGCGGGCTGGCCCAACCGCTCGGCCTGGGTGCAGAACAACGGCAATGCCGAGGTGACCTTTACGTTTGAAATGGATAAAACCGGTAGCGGTTCCTGGACGGTTTTGAAAACCGTAACCGTAGGGGCGAAAAAAGCCGCCAATGTGGAGTTTTCTACCAACGCACCCGGCGAGTGGATTCGGATCAAACCGAGCCAGGCCACCAACGCAACAGCGCATTTTTCGTATACGGCCAACGATCCGCGCCCAACCACCCCGAGTGCCCTGTTTGCCAGCTTAAGTACGGTTTCGTCGCCCCACACATCCGGTGGCTTACTCTACGGTTTAGGAGATAACCGGCGCGCCCTGGGCTTACTGGCACACAATTATTCGGGTAGCCAGCCGACGGAAGTAGGCTATTACGAACTGGATGGAGCCATGAAACTTGTTCGGAAAGAGGACGCCAAAACCGCTTCATTTATTAAAAGCAAATTTGCCATTCCGCAGCGGGCCGTTGCGGTAGAGGAATCCTCGGTGCTGGTGGTCGATGACAACGGTCGGCGCTGGCGGCTCCCGCTCGGCCACGATGCCTATACCGGCCTGACCAATCAGGGTGCCCTACGGATTTGCCGGGAAGTGGCCACCGAGCGCGACCTGTTCAACTGCCACGGCACGTTTTACGAGCTACCGGCCGAAAACGCCGACGGTTACGCCAAAATCCGGCCCGTGTCGTCGCACAACCTTCGCATCAACGATTACGGTTCGTACCGTGGCCTGCTCATCATGACCGGCCTGGATCCGCAACAGATCAAAACGGGGGAACACATCATCGTATCCGACGACCAGAAGGCTGCGGTCTGGGCCGGTGCCATCGACGATCTCTGGAAGCTGGGCAAACCTACCGGTCACGGCGGCCCCTGGAAAAACTCGGCGGTCAAAGCGGGCGAACCGTCCGATCCGTACCTGATCGGTTTTTACGACCAGCGCAGTTTGCAACTGTCTCACAAGGCCACCGCGCCCGTTACGTTTACCATCGAAGCAGACCCCGTCGGCAACGGCCCCTGGATGACGTATAAAGAAGTTACGGTAGCACCCGGCCAGACCCTCACTTTCACGTTTCCGAAGAGTTTTCAGGCACGCTGGATTCGCTTCAGAAGCAATAAGGATTGCGAAGCCACCGCTTTTTTACAGTATAAATAAATATATTTTCGGAACCCAAAACCTGACTACCAATTTATTAGCCAATAACCCTCAGACAACAAATAATTTTTTTTAACTTTTTTCAAAATCCCGCAATCTGAAAATATAGATTGTTCGTAGGTATTGGCACACGCGGTGAACTGTGCTATGGAGGTAGCGCATTTCATCAGCCATACACGTTTCCGACAGAAAGTCCAGAGGCTAAGCTACTGGACTTTTTCGTTTGCAGACCTTTTGGCTAACAAACCTTTTGGCAGGCTACTTGTGTTATCTTTATGGCAGGCCGAACAGGAAACAAACAGCCGAATTTTATGCAGGACATTGAGCCATTTTATAACTGGGAAAAATGGTATAGCGCGACGGACGACCCGCAATCGCCGTTTTACGGCCGCGTTTACAACATGAACCAATACACCAATACCATTTACGGTTATTATATCCATCCGCTCTGGGATGAAATTGGTTCGGAGACCTTATACTGTAAACTCTTGTTTGCGGATTACGACCGCCGGTTTGTTGTCATCGAGTTGATGGGCGAATGGAATGACACGTTGCACAACGATATTATGTACCTCAAACGACAGGTGATAGATCCACTGGTGGAAGAGGGCATTAATCAGTTCATTCTCATTGGCGAAAACGTGCTGAATTTTCACGGCTCCGACGACAGTTATTATGAAGAGTGGTTTGAGGATGTAGAAGACGGCTGGATTGCCGCCGTCAATTTTCGGGATTTTGTCGAGTCCGAATGGAAACGCTACCGGCTTGACTACTACATGAATTTTGGGGGTACGCTGGACGAAATCGACAATTGGCGAACCTTAAAACCGCGTGCTTTCTTTGAACTCGTCAATAGTTTAATTATCAGAAGGTTGGGTTAACATCCAGTTACTGCATGGCTAGAGGCTTTACCGATTTTAACTAACTTTTTATTCGCTAAGTAGTTTTAGCTTTGAAAATTGGCAATCGTATTTATAAGCCTTTTTAGCAAAAAGATGACTGGTCCTTTGTCGATATTACTCGTTGGCACCGCCAATCCTGAGCAACAGACGTTGCAAGAAGCCTTCCAAAAATACGGGATTCCTCACCGGCTTCTGGCTGTGAATGACGAATCCGCGGTACGGGCTTATTTCCAGCAGGGTCTGGCCGATGCCCGCTTTGTACCTACACTGATTATGCTGGATCGGGAAACCAGCACTCCGGATACCATTCTGAGTCTATTGAAACACCATCCGGTGCTCCGGCGCATTCCGGTGATCTTGTTTGGACACGGCAACGATCCCGAAGCGGTCAAACTGGCGTATCAGTGGGGTGCCACCTGCTACATGCCCCGCCCCGACAATTGGGAAGAGGCCATGACGCACTTCTGTTCCTATTGGAAAAAGCGTGTCGCCCTGCCAGCCATCAGACCGGAAGACATTGTATTGTCCAACTCTTTTCAGAATCAGCCCCGTCGCAGAGCTCAATGAGCTTGGCCGGTTGCTGTTAACCAACGTATGACAAATCGACATCAGGTTATAGCCGTCGTCGACGACGACGAGGATGACTTATATTTGATCCAGGAAGCGTTTAAGGTGTGTTTGAAAGAGGAGAAAGTGTTGTTAGCGTCGAGTGGAGTGGATTTACTAAAACAGCTTGAGAGCATGCGGATCTTGCCGTCGTTTTTGCTGCTGGACCTCAACATGCCTTCAATGAACGGTTTTGATGTTCTGCAACAATTGCGGTCCGATGCCCGCTACAATTTAATGCCGGTCCTGATTTTCAGTACGTCCAATTCGCAATCGGACATCGACCGGGCTTACGAAATGGGGGCCAACTCATACGTCAGAAAACCGTCTTCATTCGCTGAATATAAATCAGTTGTGGAGGATTTGTGTAATTTCTGGCTGCACATTGCATCGACACCCTCCAGCCGGGTTTCCTGAAGAAAACCGTTGGCGGTTTAGGGTTCAGCGATTTTTCCGGAAAAACCTTTTCTCCTACCGCCAGTTATAGGTGGTATCTATTCACTAAATCGTAACAACGAGATGGAATCGAATGTGTTTCACGACTCACAACCAGCGGACTTGATCAACAACGAGAACGCTGATACAAAATATGGTCTGGATCAGGCCGAAACAAATATGGTTAAACTGGTAGACGGAAAATTGGTTCCTACCGCTAATCTCGAAACGGAAATTTCCGACGATCTGGCCAGCCAGTATGCCAACGACGAAGAACGGGGGCTGAACTCACCCAATCAACGGACGTACGATGTTGTCGATATTCAGTCGGCTCATCCGCAGGCCGATATGATTCCGGAAATCCCGGCAACGCCCGATCCGAGTAATCCTGTTCCGGCGGGACCCGACACCCCAACTCCGCCGGAGTATGTGCCGCCCGGCCCCGAAATTCCGGATTTGCCTTCGACTCCGAAACCGGATCAGCCCGAGATTACCGAGCCTACCGAACCGGGTCGTTCGCACGAGGTTAACAATTCGTCCGAATTTGATAATCAGGTTACCAACCGGAACGAATCGCAGGACACTCCGACCAGCGCGATTGCCGACACCATGCCGGGCGCTGACGTGCCCATCCAAAGCCAGGACCCGGCTAAGAATGAGGAGCTTCCTGAGTTTCTGGGAACCGACTCAAAAAACGACGGACCCGGTCCAAACAATTACGCCAAGCCCAAGACTGACGAGGGCATGCACGAAGCTCCGGACACGGGATCGTCGGAATATCCTTACGATATTGATGCCAACGATCAGGAGTCGTATCAACCGGGAGAGCGTCCGCAGGAAACCGCCCAAATGCTCGACCAACCGAAAGAGTCGCTGGACGAAAGTGCGGTCAAGAAACAGCCAATGCAGGATCAGTCGACCACGCAAGCTCCTTCGGATATGAAATCGACGGACCAACTCGACCGTCCCTACAACGATCCGGAAGCCGCCCGTCAGGATGTGATTTGATCCAGCCGGTACCATACGGTTTTACCAAAAAGCCCCGCCCAAGAAATTGGGCGGGGCTTTTTGATGGGTGCCTGCGGTTTTTACCGGAGTTCTTTCACCCGAATATTTCGGAAGCGCAGCACGGAACCGTGGCCCAGAAAACCGATATGCCCCGAGGTGCGTTTCAGGCCAGGGTGATTCTTGTGATCCAGCGTCCCATTTTTGCTGGCTTCGTCAATGTCACCATCCAGAATCTGCACACCGTTTAACACGACGGTTATCCGATTTCCCTTCACCGTAACTTCTTCGTAATTCCACTCACCCAAGGGTTTGAGGGCCCCGCGCCGGGCAGCAATCACGCCATAAACCGAACCGTGGTACTGATATGGCTCCAGCTTTTTGTAAATATCGGCATCGTCGTCCAGGATTTGCAGCTCCATCCCAACGTAAGCCGCATCCCCCGTTAACGGCGCACGAATCCCCAACCCGTTGTTGGCCCCGGGCGTCAGTTGGAATTCAAACCGGAACACAAAATCGCTGTATTCTTTCTGGGTGTACAGATTGCCTTTACCCCCGTTGTTGTACCAGACGATATCGCCATCTTCGGCCACGTAATCTTTCGTGTTGCCGACCCAGTTGGTCAGGTCTTTTCCGTTGAAAAGCAACTCGTAGCCCTCCCGTTTTTCCTCAGCGGTCAACTCATACGGTTTCGCCGGAGGAAGTTCACGGATGTAAATATCCCGGTAGGCCACATACGTACCGTGTGCCTGCAACTCGATTTGCTCCTGCGGAAAAATGGGCAAATTTCGGTCCCAGTAATTCTCCAGTACGGTATTATCGGTTACCAGTTCGCCGTTCAGGTAAACCGTCACGCGTTCTCCTTTCATGACGATCCGAAACGTGTTCCACTCCCCGACGGGGTTATCGACCCGCTTCAGCGGTTTGCTTTCAAACTTCTTGTTGTTGTACAGGCCACCCGAACCAACCTGCGCCCCCACATCCACGCGGGCGGGGTCCCAGATCTGCACCTGTGGCGTACCGCGCAGGTAAACTCCAGCATCCCCTTTTTCGGTGATCTTCCAGTCGACCAGCATCTCGAAATCACGGTATTGTTTGTCCGTACAGATGTTGTTGCCGTGTCCATTGAACACCAACAAACCGTCTTTCGCCGACCAGCCCTTGCGCATCACTTCGTCGGCTTTTTGTTGTTTCAGCGCCAGCGAATCCGCGCTTATTTTGCTCCGTTTGATCGGATTATCGACCAGCCCTTTCCAGCCTGTCAGGTCCTTGCCATTGAACAACGCCACAAAACCGTCGCCGGGTGCCAGCGTCTGCAACCGTCGCTGAATGGCCTGCCGCTGCGCTTCGTTTTCGGGGCCCGACAAAACCGTACTGGCTTTTTCCAGCAGCGAACGAACGGCTTGCCCCGAAAAGTCGCGGCTGGCATTGGCCACCGTCAGTATCGTATTTGCCGCCTGTTTGTTCACCGCCGGATCGTCCAGGTAACGCCCTGCGAACAAGAGAGACAACAGCGTCCGGCTACGGCTCGCGGCTTTCAGGATGTCATTTTTTTGCCGCGAAGTCCGGGCCACCGCCATCGCATCCCGTAGCAGCAACAACCGCTGATCAGCCGAATAAGTACTCCGGTCAATCAAGGCCAGGTATCCGTTCAGGGCTGCCTCAGCCGATACACCGTTTTGCCGCGCAATGGCCAGAAGAGCCGGTACCGCATCAGCCGTGGGCCAGTCCGACAAGGCAACGACGGCGGCCGGTTGTCCCAGGCCATCACCTTTCTCGTATGCCTGGCGAACCATTTCGAGGGCTTTCGGACTCCCGACACCCGCTAGCGCGCCAAAAAAACGAGGCTGTGCTTTCGCAGGTGCCTGCTGCATGTAATTCAACACCAAATCCGTTCGCTGAACGGAATCACCCGCCGAAACCGTTGCCGCCACCAGAGCCTGTTGCAAGAACCGAACGGTTTTGGCATCCCGAACGCTGGTCAGTAGTTCCACAAGTTTCGGCAATTCCTCCTGTCCCACCAGCAACGGCAAGGCTGCCGCAGCCGCCTGGCTAATGGTAGTATCGTTTTCCTCCACTTGCGCTAACACCTGCTGAACACTGGTTTCCGTAGCCCGCTCTCCCAGAACCGACAATAGAGCCGCGCGGGCTTCGGTGGGCATACTCGTCAGGCTGTGCGTCATTTGCGGATACATCTGCGATCCTTTCAAGGTCAGCAATGCACTTTTGATCGCGTCGATATCCTGCTCGGTTCCGCGTTTCATCAGTTCCAGCAAGGGCGTTACTGCTTTTTGCTGGGCAACCCGGGCCACCGCCGGAATGGCCGCTAACCGCACCTGCTGATCCGTACTTTTCAGCGCGGGCAATAGCGACGGAGCCAAAGCAGCGTCGCCGGTTTCGCCCAGCTGACGAATCAAATCCGCCTGAGCGCCCCCGGTAGCCTTGCTGATCTGCCGGGCTAGTTGCGCGTTGAGTGGTTTATTTTTTAATGCCGTGGCCATTTTCAGGGCGGCAATCCGGTATTCTGCCGACGAATCCAGAACGGCTTTCGTCAGCAGGGGCAGGCTCTTTTCCCGGTTTAAATCAACCAAAATTTTCAACGCAGCCGTACGGGTGTGTACCTGTTTCGGACCGCTGGCCTGAACGAGCAGCTTCCGGGCCAGCGCGTCGGCTTGTGGTTTGCGGCCAAGAGCCGCCTGGCGACTGATGTAGTCCAGGTAGCTGGCCGTTGCTTCCGTCACGTCATACGTAAAACCGCTTTCTTCGGCGGCTTTCGCCAAAACCGTACCGGCAGCGGGGGTACCCAGGCGCGCCAGGGCGTACATCGCTACTTTTTTCAACTTTTTATCATCCTGCTGCACCAACGGAATCAGGGCCGTAGCTGCGGGTTGGTAACGGCTATCGCCCAGCGCCTTCACCAGCGATAGCCGACTGGTTCCCTGCGACTCGGCCAGGGCCTGCAACAGCGCTTTCTGGGCCGATGGCGTATTGATCTTGACTAGCGTCCGAACCGCCGGAGCACAAAGACGTTCATCATTCAGGTACGGTTTCAGGTAAGTCACGGCTTCCTCTTTCCCGACGATCTGCAATTGACTAATGACAAAAGCCTTGCTTTCGGGATCAGTCAGCTTTTCCAATGACTGTCCATAAACACGGGATGCCATTGCCCGCTGCAGCTCTTTGCCCGGCTTGGTCACGTAGTAGGAAAAACCGCCCAGGGCGTACTGAGTAGTCGTAGGGTCTTTTTTGCCCGGTGCCGCCAGCATCAGCACCATGTCCTGCAAACCTTTCTCGCCCAGCGCGGCAATAGCATCCATGCTGGCGTTGAGCTGTTTGTTATTTAAAGCGGGCATTTGAGCCACTTCGCGGGTGGCCCGGTTTTCCAACGGAACGGTTTGTGACCAGGATGCGGTATGTATAAAGAAGGTAGCGGCAGCGGCAAGAAGGGGTAATTTCATAACAGCAATAAAGGGTTGTAGAAAGCCAGCAAAACAGTGTCAAATAATCCAGGGTGCCCGCATGGGCTGATCAATCAGCCGGTTGGCTCCTTCATCGCCCACAAAAGTTTGCGTGGCCGGATCGAACTTCAGCGAACGGCCCAGTTGCAATGCCACTTTCCCCATGTTGACCAGGGTACAGGAACGGTAGCCATTGGCCTCATTGAGGGCAAACCGTTTGCGCCCGCGCACGGCTTCGGCAAAGTCAGTGACCTGCGGCAGTGGGTCCGGAAAGGCCGCCAGTTTTTTTTGCAAGTCCGGAATGTCGGACTTAAAACCGGGGTACAGCTTTCCTTTGGGGCCTTCGATGTACGGGCTATTCACGTCTTTGCCTTCGCCATCCAGAATAATTTTGCAACCATCGGCGTAGGTGTATTCGATCCGGCGCCAGGTGCCGACCGCATCCGGATGCTGCTGGGGTGCATCGATTTCCACCGAAATCGGGCTGGTATCATCTTTCCCCAAAAAGTATTGAATCGGGTCTAAATAGTGCTGTCCCATATCGCCCAGACCACCGCCGTCGTAATCCCAGTAGCCCCGGAAGGTGTTATGAACCCGGTGCGGATTGTACGGTTTGTAGGGCGCCGGGCCCAGCCACATTTCGTAATCGAGTTCGGGCGGTACGGGCATCGGCTCCAGATCGGTTTTTCCGATCCAGTAGAATTTCCAGTCGAAACCCGTGTGGCGGCTCACGGTTACTGTTAGTGGCCAACCTAGCAAGCCGCTCTCCACCAGCTTTTTGATCGGTTTGACGGGCGTTTTCATGCCGTAGAAATTATCTTCAAACCGGAACCAGGTGTTGAGCCGGAAAATCCGTCCGTGTTGCTGCACGGCTTCCACTACGCGCTTGCCTTCGCCGATGGTCGTCGTCATCGGCTTTTCACACCAGATGTCTTTCCCGGCGCGGGCGGCTTCGGCAGCCATGATCCCATGCCAGTGGGGTGGCGTAGCAATGTGGACAATATCGACTTCGGGCAGTTGAATCAGTTCGCGGTAATCGGCAAACGTCTTCAGCCCAGCATCTTTGATCATTCCTTTGGCAAATTCCAGTCGCTGGCTATCGACATCACAGATGGCGGCCACCCGCGTACCCGCGTACGGAATATGACCGCGTCCCATCCCACCCAGGCCAATGATGCCTTTGGCCAGCTGATCGCTGGGGGCCAGATAGCCTTTTCCCAGCACGTGCCGGGGAACAATGGTAAAAGCCGCCAGCGTTCCCAGCGACTGTTTCAGAAATGTCCGTCTTGAAGGGGTTAGTTTTTCTTGCATCTCGTCAATTTTCAGATAGCTCTGAATAATACTACTGTCCATTCACCGGTTTGGACTATTTCCAACCAATTAGCGGGCCAGATGCCAGCCCATTTTTACGTTGACAATTGCCGGTGTAGATAAGGTATAGTCATGTTTGTTATACACCAGGCCCGGAATGGGTACAATTACATTGACATCCAGATGCCCTCTTTTTTTAAATAGTTGATGCTGACTGCCAAGTTGAAAAAAGGCATATTGCATCAGGTCGAAACGGTCGCCAGCCAGCCCCCGTTTGCCATTCGGCCAAACGGGGGCTGGAGTTCTGTATGGCTGCACATTTCCTCGGTGATACCGCTCCAGATCGGAGAGATCCGATCCGGCATAGGCAACCTGAGAAAACAGGACGTTATGCGTTTGAATGGCGACGTAAGGACTAAAAAAGCTATGGCGGTCGGTCCGCTGTTTTTGCCGACGGGTCAGTGAAAAATAATACCGCAGTGCGACGGGCATTTCCAGGCTATAGAATTTAGTACCCCGCCCGTCCATCGCCAGCCCAAAGGTGTTATCCAACCCGCCCAAAACCGCTAAACCTTTGTAGATTTTTTGTTCGACCGTGGCTTCCAGCGCAATCGCAGCGTAATAACCAGTAAAGCTACTTTGTCGGAGAAGGGGTATACTCGCCCCGGCTTTCAGAACTGTTCGCATAGGTCGAAAAACCGGATCAGTTGACGAACGCTGGCTAACGACTGGCCCCAGATTTCCGGCATCAGGATTGATCTGGCCATACACAGTGGTAATGGTCAATAGGAAGGCAATCAGGGATCGGAGCATGGTGAAGGATCGTAGGAAACCCCAAATTACAATTTTAACATACTAAAAAGAAATGTAAAACCCTCGGCATTCCTCCGGGCCATCGATTACAGGTCTATTTCGCCGGGCTTTTCCGAACCTATTCTAAAAAATCGTAAATTACGTGCTCCCGTAAACTCTTTTTGATTAAGTATGGAAAACCCTGAACAGGCTCCTTCACGCCGGTCATTCCTGAAAACCCTGGGATTGGCCGGAACTGCAGCCGCAGCCGTTCCCTCAACGTTGGCCAACGCCGGAACCGCCCCCACCTACCTGAATCTGGTCAAAAGCCACAGCAGCACAGCCGCCAACGATAAAGTCCGCATCGCCCTCATCGGTACGGGGGGCATGGGAATTGGTGATACGCAAACGGCCCTGATGGTTGAAAATGTGGAGATGGTGGCCGCCTGCGACTTGTACGACGGCCGGTTACGCCGGGCCAAAGAACTCTGGGGCGACGCCCTGTTTACCACCCGTGACTACCGCCAGATTCTGGAACGGTCGGACGTAGATGCCATCATCAACGGCACCACCGACCACTGGCACGAAAAAATATCGTCGGACGCTATGCGCAAGGGCAAACACGTCTATTGCGAAAAACCGATGGTGCAGAAGGTCGAAGACGGTCACACCCTGATCAAGGTTCAGAAAGAAACCGGCAAGGTGTTTCAGGTCGGCAGCCAGTTTGCCAGCTCGATCATTATTGCCAAAGCCAAGGAATTGCTGAAAGCCGGTGACATCGGCGACCTCGTATTTGCCGAAGCGCAGTACGACCGGCACAGTGCGATGGGTGCCTGGCAATATTCGATTCCGCCGGATGCGTCGCCCCAAACCGTTGACTGGGACACCTACCTCGGAACCGCCAAGAAACGCGAGTGGGACCCCAAACGGTTTTTCCGCTGGCGGAACTACCAGGACTACGGAACCGGCGTTGCGGGCGATCTCTACGTGCACCTGCTGACGACGCTGCACACGATTACGGGTTCGAAAGGCCCCAACCGGGTGTATGCCAGCGGTGGTCTGCGGTTCTGGAAAGACGGACGCGATGTGCCTGATATTCACCTGGCGATTTTTGATTATCCGAAAACCGCCGAGCATCCCGAGTTCAACCTGACGACCCGGAGCAATTTCGTCGACGGCGGAGGAGGTGGCTACCTTGTCCGGCTGGTGGGTACAGAAGGCGATTTGTCGATTGGCTGGGATAGCCTGACGGTTCGGCGCCATAAACTGCCCAAAGCGCCCGGTTTGTCGATCGACAACTTCCCGAAAGACCAGCAGGAAGCCTACCTGAAGGAATACAACAAACTGTATCCGGAACGCCCCGAAATGGAAGGGCCGCGCGAGATGGTGTACAAAACGCCCAAAAATTACAAAGGCGACCGCTACGAACACTTTGTCAACTTCTTCGATTCGATCCGGAACCAGAAACCGGTGGCTGAAGATGCAACGTTCGGGCTACGTGCCTGCGGACCCACCCAGTGCGGTAACATGAGCCTGTTTAAAAAACAGATTGTGAACTGGGATCCGAACGCGATGAAAATTCTGAATGCAGTATAGTACCTGGTTTAAAGTCTACAGTTTAAGGTTGGATGACGCATTGATCCAAACCGTTAAACCTTAAACTGTAGACTTTAAACGAAAGTAAAACGACTAAACCATGAAAAAAACAACCTTTGCCATCGGCCTATTGGCCGGTTTGATTACGTTGATGAGCCTGTCAAACATTGGCGGCTCGAAACCCGGGAAGTGGGTGGCGCTGTTCGACGGCAAAACCACCAACGGCTGGCATAGTTATCTGAAAGACAAAGCCATTGGCTGGAACGTCGAAAACGGAACGCTCTCGCCCGACGGCACCGGCGGTGATCTCGTCACGGACAAGGAATACGAGAACTTCGATCTGGAGTTTGAGTTTAAAATTCCGGCTAAAAGCAATAGTGGCGTGGTGTACAAAGTCATCGAAGATCCAGCCAACAAATCGACCTACTGGTCGGGTCCCGAATACCAGGTGATCGACGATAAGGGGTATCAGCTGGGCGATGGCACCAAACTAAAAGGTAGCCAGCTGACCGGTGCCAATTACGACCTGATTGCACCCAATGACCTGACCGTAAACAAACCGGCCGGGGAATGGAACAAAGGCCGGATTGTGGTAAACGACAACCACGTTGAGCATTACCTGAACGGTAAAAAAGTGGTGGATTACCACTACGGCGGTGACGAATGGAAAAAGATGGTGGCAGAAAGCAAATTCAAAAACTGGCCTTACGTGAAGCCCCACGCCAAAGGCAAAATTGCTCTGCAAAACCACAGCCCGAAGGAAGTGGTCTGGTACCGCAACATCCGGATTCGGGAGTTGTAAAAACTGTACATTTATTAGCTTACGCGGAGGTGTCGATACGGTTTTTTAGCTGGTTGGTGTCTCCGCGTTTTTTATTGGTTGAGCTGGCGATTAACGTACTCCAAACTTTCCATCGTCTTCCTAACATTGGAATGTTCAATCCCCCATATCTTCTTTCCAATTTCAACCGCTTTTTCGAAGTTTTTTTTAGCTTCCGTCCACTTCTCTATCCTACTCCAAACAGACCCCAAATTATTATACCTAGTTGCTACGTAAGGATGACTTTCACCAAAATTATTTATATCAAATGCCAACGCTTCTTCTAAAAGCTTGATTGCATAATCATAATCTTTTAAATCACTATAGACAAGAGCTAGGCCTGACAATCGAGTTGCTAAGGCAGGATGTCCTTTACTCAGGTTTTTAAGACCAGACTCAAGAGATAATTCAAGAAGTTTTTTTGCTGTTTCATATTTTCTCAGCTTACGGTAAACATTCCCCAGATTAGATCTACGAACCGCAACTCTTGTATCTTCTTCACCAAAATTATTTATATCTGAATCAAGCGCACTTTCTAGTAATTCTTTTGCTATTTCATATTCACCTAATTCAATATAAACATTTGAAAGATTAGATCTTCTAAGCGCTACAATTGCATCATTTTCACCAAAACTAGCTATATCTGATTTCAAGGCCGTCTCCCATAAGTCTCTTGCCTGTCCATAATCACCGATTGAATAAAATGTAGATGCCAAATTTGATCTGCGAACTGCAATAATAGGTTCATCTTCACTAAAGTTAATAAGATCAGATGCTAAGGCTGTCTCTAATAATTTTTTAGATTTATGAAAATTCCCACCAAGCTCGAAAATGACTCCAGCATTATTCTGTAATGATGAAACTTCCGGTCTGCATACATCTTTTTCAGGCAAGTTATCTAGCAGAAAATCAGCAAAAGGTAGAAAGAAAAATAACTTAACATAGTCGGTATTTGTATCCGAACGTAAAAAATCCGTAAAGCTTTCTATTAACTCTTTCACATCCTCAAATCCAGGTCGCAACTGATAATGAACCACTTGCTGGATCAGCCGGTGGATGCTGAAGGCATGGTCAGTTTGTTGTAGCCAGCCTTTCTTTTCCAGACTCTGTAAATTTTCAGCAAACTTCCGCTGGTCCTTTTTGTCCGTTAGTTGCAGCCATTCCAGCAACTGTTGTTGCGGATAGGCTTCGGGTGGTAAAACCGCAAATTGCTTCATGACCCACTGTTCGGCCTCACTCAAACCAGACAGATTGAAGGTTTGCATGAGGTGGATAAATAGCTCGGTTTCTTCACGGCTGTGTTCGGTTTCAATCCGGGCCTGCAAATCCGGGTCGTTCAACTGTTTGCTTTTATACTTTTCCGTCAGCTCCGCCAGGCTCACCAAACCGTAGTGGTTTTCCAGGGTCTTGGCGGCCAGTTCGAGCGTCAGGGTGTGGTAGTCGATGGTACTTAAAAGTTCATCGAGTTCTTCATCCGTTACTGCAAACGTGTACAGTTTGCGGAAAAGCAGCCGGGCGGCTTTGGTTTCGAGTTTATCCAGCCGCAGTAGTTCAAAACCCTTCAGTTTCTGACGGGAGGTCACCAGAACCTGCCAGTTGGGTGGGCCGGGCAAGAGGTCACGGATGGCGCGGTCGGCCAGTTCGGTGCTGGCATTGTCGATAATGAGCAGATTCGGGCCGTTCATGTTCCGCAGTGTATTCATGATCAGTCCAAAAAAAGCCTTAACGTCCACTGGTTGAGGCAATTCCAGCCGTAGGTTTTTCAGTAAAACAGCATCGATCACAAACGCATTCAGCAGATCGTCGGCGGTTTGGGTTTGGGCTTTGGCATCCGACACCACCAGTTCAACCCACAACACGTGCTGGTAATTCAACTTGTGTTGCTGCATGTATTTCCGGGCCAGGGTGGTTTTGCCAATGCCGCCCAGACCGTTCATCAGCACCACCCGCTGGCTGGTTTGCAGCTTTTGCACCAGGTCGTTCAGTTCGGCATCTCGCCCCACAAATTCGCCCGAAAACGCCGAAAAGTTGTTGAGTTCACGGGGGTAAGTCGATGTCGGCTTTTCCAGCATTTTGATGATACACTCCAGATAGCCAACCACTTCCGTGTGATTTTCGCGCAATATCCGTTTCAGTTCCGCCGTTTCTTCGGCAAACGCCTGCAAAACCGTCGTTGATAAGCCGATTTTTCCTGCTTTAATCTTTTTGAGTTCCGCCAGAATCTTGGCCTGCCCCTTCTGAAGTTCCCAGTTCTGTTCCTGAATTTCTTCCAGCATCCAGATCTGAAAAGAGCGGAAACCCTTGTCATCGTCCTGCAGCGCTTCCTTAAAAGCCAGGTCGAAACAGGTCGGGAGTTTGGTGGCAAAAAAAGTCCGCAATTGCTGCCATTCGTCCAGCGATTCGTCCACGCCCGACACCATGAACAGGTAGTCAGTTATTTCGGCCAGGCAGTTCTGCGGGTTTTCGAGCAACCCGCTCTGGATGGTTTCGTGTTTGACCCAGAACGTCAGATCCTTCTCCATCATCTCCAGTACCTCCTCCGTCCGGCGAACCGGGTTTTGTCGGAAGTATTTCTCCAGCAGCGGCAGATCGGTTTCCTGCCCCAACTGATCCAGATACAGCCGTTTGATAAATCCGACGGAGCGAACGGTGGCCTCTTTCAGAAGCTTTTCGAGGTTATGGTTCAGTTCGGACGGGTGTGCAAACCGTTCCCGAAGTTTCTGATAGCTGAGATCACAGGTAAACTGGTGGGCAAAATTGGGTGCGATGGCATTGATCAATCCCAGGCCGATTTCAGTAGCCACACCAACCGTTGGTACGTTCAGTGCGGTCTGTAGAATGGGGACGGCTTTTTCGTGGGTCAGGCAATAACCGACTCCTGAAACAAGAGCTTTCACCAGATTAGACATAACGAGGAAAGACAGGGTCAAGATGATTTCTAAATATAAATCTTAGGAACATCATTCACAAATAGCCCCGTCTCTTCACCCCGCCTGGTTCAGGAACGCCTGAATGCGGTCGCGGTAGCTGCGGGTCCATTTGAGAACATGACCCATTTTCAGGCGCACGATGTAGTCGCCGTTGAAGTGCGTTTCTACCTCCTGAATGTAAGCCAGATTAACTATGTGGGAGCGGTGAATCCGCACAAACTGGTTCGGATCCAGCCGGGATTCGAGCTTGGTCAGGCTATCGTATAAGATGTGCCGGCCGGTAGCCGTGTGCAGTGTTACGTAATTGCCGTCCGCGTCCAGATACTCCACGTCCTTTAAATCCACAAAATACATGCGTCCCTGCTCCTTGATCAGAATCCGCGACAGGAAATCGCGCGTTGGGGGCGGGGGCTGGCTATTGAGCAGGTGCGTAAGCAGTGCTTCCATTTTAGGTTGATTCTGTCCGTTGAGTCGCTCGATGGCCCGCACCAGTGCCTGCCCGAACCGGATATCATCGAACGGTTTAAGCAGGTAGTCAATGGCATTTACCTCGAAAGCTTGCAGGGCGTACTGGTCGTAGGCCGTCGTGAACACGACGGTCGGCTGATGGTCGGGCCAGACCTGTCGTAACACGCTAAAACCGTCGAGCCGGGGCATCTGAATATCGAGAAAAATAAGCTGCGGCCGGTGAAGCAGGATTTTCTGGACGGCCTCAATCCCGTTGGTGGCCTCGTCGACCACTTGCAGCTGCGGGTTGTTAGCCAGCAAGGCACGAATCACCTCGCGGGCAGCCAGTTCATCATCAATGATGAGCGTGCGATACGGATTCATAGGCAACAGATGCGTTAACCAACGTACAACGACAGGGAATGCATAAGCGAACGGTGGTGGTGCCACCGGGGGGCTGCTCAAATAGCAACTGGGCTTGATCGCCGTAGGCATTCTGCAACCGGGAAAGCGTATTGGAGAGTCCCAGGCCCGTTCCCGACGTATCGGCTGGGTGATCCTGCCCCCGACCGTTGTCAAACACCTCTACCACCACCTGCTCAGTGTCAAGCCGTTGCGCCGAAATACGGATGAATGCACCTTCGGTCATGTCGGCAATACCGTGGGTAATGGCGTTTTCGACGAGGGGCTGCAAAATGAGTTGTGGCAAAAAACATTCTTCCGCATCGGGCGCTACGACGTATTCCACCGTCAGCCGGTCTTCAAACCGGATTTGCTGAATAGCCAG
Organism: Larkinella harenae; assembly: GCF_054780515.1. Lineage (NCBI taxonomy): Bacteria > Pseudomonadati > Bacteroidota > Cytophagia > Cytophagales > Spirosomataceae > Larkinella > Larkinella harenae. Next base: position 382,835 of record NZ_BAAGWE010000002.1, read on the forward strand.
GTACTGCTGCGTCAGTTTCAGTTCATCACGCAGGGTCAGGAAATTGGCCTGCTGCCGAACCAGTACATTCCGGAGCAAATCGCTCAGGGTGGTCACCATCAAAACCGCCCGGCGCGGCTGGTTTCGCAACATCAGGCTGACCACTGTATGCAGCGTATTGAACAGAAAGTGGGGATTCAACTGCATTTTCAAGGCCTGGAGCTGCGCATTCGCCAACTGGCTTTTGAGTTGTTCGTTGATTAGCTCAGCCTGTAAATGTTGCTGCTTCAACGACTGTAGCTTGTAGACGTAGGTCAGGACGTTGTAACAGACCACCAGCAACATATACTGCGAAAAAGCCGTCCCGAAGCTCAGAAAAAACACCAGCATCACCTTTCGAACCGTAACCGTGCGCCCCTGTTCGTAAGCAATGGCGGAGCCCAGCAACAGGTGTTCAATCACCAGCTCCGCCCCATATAGCAACGCGGCCATCAGTACGTGCGTCAACAGTTGCCCCACAAAACGGCTGACGCTCTGCTTCCTCAACAGCGAAAACCGCTGGGCACTCGCAATGATCAGCGGAGTGGCACCCCACCAGAACAGAAGCTCGATCAGCCAGTACAGGGCTTCGGTAACGTACATCCGGCTGTTGGGCGTCAGCACCCAGACCATGGTAGCCTGGCAATACCAGATCAGCGAGAAGAAACTCCAATACAAAAAACTATACCGCCAGAACTGACGGGATGTCATCGGTAGCCCCGAGGCCTGTAAAATTCGGTCGATCAGCAATTTCATCTTCTGGCAATAGGCATTACACCCTGGTAAGGTAGCGTTTTTGCAACGGTCACACAGTCCCAAATCGATGAACCGTCTTTTATCAGGTTTCATGTGTCAAAAAACGAACACAAGGCTGCCCGGGGAGGCAGCCTTGTGACCAATTGGACGTAGGAAGAAACTAAATTACTGAATAATCAGGTGCTTTGTGATGACCTTCTTCCCTTCCAGCATCACCAGGTAGGTACCGGTTCGGAGACCGCGAACGGGAACGGTAATTTCGGTGGCTCCTTCGGCCACATCGCCCTCGTACACAACCGCCCCAATATGGTCTTTCAGGATTACTTTTCGAATCTGGGTGTCCACAAAGTTGAAGCGAACCAGTACGTTTTCCTGCCCAACAGCCGGGTTCGGATAAATCATGATCTGTTCGCTTTCGTCGTTCAGCGTAGCCGAATAAGTGGTTTTACACTGGCTAACCAGATCCGTCACGACCACCGAATACGTACCCGCCGGAACTTCCCAGATATTCAGCGTTGTCGCGCCGTTTGACCAGTCGTACGAATAAATACCGCTGCCGCCCGCAACATTCAGGTTAATGTAGCCTTTGCCGTTCAGGTAACTGACATTCGCCGTAACAACCGGCGCTTCCCCGGATCCGTCCAGTTCGACTTCTTTTTCTACTACCCAACCGTTATCACCCTCCACTTTGATACGGTATCGACCAGCGGCCAGTCCACTGAATTCCGGATTACCAATCCCCGCCGGGTTCGGCTGATCGTTGATGTAGAACTTGTGGTTGCCAGTTGATCCCCTCACTTCCGTCACGTGGATTTTACCATTGGGTGCGCAACTCGGGTTTTCCTTGCTGATTTCAATACCGGAAGTACCCACTGTAAACGAAGCTCGGGTGCTGCAGCCCGTTGCCGCGTCGGTGACCTCCACCTCATACGTTCCTTCGGGAACCTCCCACAAATTCTGCGTCTCGGAGCCTTCCGACCATTTATAGAGGTAAATACCACTGCCGCCCGTGACGTTCAGGTTGATGTAATTTTTGCCGTTTTCTACGGAAATATCCGCATTTACGACCGGTTTTTCGCCTTTGTCCTGCACCGAAATAGTTTTGGCAAACCGGAAGTTGCCATCGCCCGTGATCACAATCTCGTAGTCGCCCGCAGCCAGCTCGCTGAACAACGGTTTGTCGGCACCCGCCGGGTTGGGATTTCCGTTGATAAAGTACCGGGTGTTTCCGGCCGAACCCGTTACGTTCTGGACCAGAATGCTGCCGTTGGGTTTACACGTCGCGTCGGTGACCACAAAATCCGCGTTGGCCGTGCTGCCGGTAGCCAGAATGGAAGCTTCCACTGTACAGCCGCTTTCCCGATCGGTAACCCGCACGCTGTAAGCACCCGGCGTTGCATTCGCTAAATCCTCGCTGGTACTGCCATTCGACCACCGATACTCGTACGAGCCACTACCTCCCGAAACCGTCAAATCCAGGGTTGTATTGTTTTGAACGATGGATGCTCGCAGCGGATTTACCGTTCCATCAACGGTTACGTTTTCGTAATGCACAAACCCGTCAGGACCATCGATCCGCAGGTTGTATTTACCCGCAGCCAGGTTGTTGAAAACCGCCACGTTTGCACCCGCTGGGTTGACTACATTATCGAGATAGAAGGTATAGGCCGAAACGTTGTCGCTCCCATTGATTGAAACTACCCGAATGCTGCCCGTTGCTCCGCAAGCCGCGTTTTGCGTCGTGAACTTCACATCGGCCAGGTTGCTGCCCCCGGCTTCAATATCATCGACCCAAAAATCGTAGGCCCTGTCCAGGCCGGTCGACAGGAAGCCGATGCGGGTCACCTGCTTGGTATCGATTTTATCGCCCGCCAGCAACGCGCTCATCGGAATCCGAACCAATTGATACTCCGTCGAAAAAGCGTTCAGGTATTTTCCACCCCGCACCGCCACTGGCGACGTACTGGCGGCAAACCGGTCCTTCAGCAGAACCTGAAAATCAAACGCTTCGCCCGGATTCGCCACTTTTACATAGAACGAGATATATCCTTTCTGACTCAGGTCTTTGATGGCCTCGTCGCCTGCTCCTACGCTCCAGTCCCAGACCGCAGCCGCAAAACCGTTGTCGGCCATGTCAAAATGCAGCTTCATACTTTTCGGTGCCTGATGGCCGTTGGCGTCGTCAACCACGCAGGTCGTTACACCATTCAGCGTTTCCGGTCGGCCCGTGTTGACCACATCACCGTCCCACAGCACCAGCGAGCTCGCCAGCTCGCGAACCGTGAACGTGGCAAAACCGTCGGCAGAGTTTCCGTCGGCATCCACCGCCGAAATGTTCAGTTGTTTGTCCCCCTTGGCAATGCCCTGCGGAATGGTTACGGTAACCGTATATTGCCCGTTTTCCAGCGTCATGGCCTGGTTGTTGGCCAGCCCGAGTGGTGACAGGTCAACGGTTACGCGCTGAACGTTGTTGTCCGGATCAGCCACCTGGGCTTTGACCGTCACCGTAGTGCTACCGTTGGCATATCCGGCGGTGGGCGTCACGGCGGCTTCCTGAATCACCGGCTGGAGTACCGGGTTGGAGTACGGCAACACCCGCACATCATCAATCCAGACATCAAACCCTTTCCGGGCGGTATTGCAGTTGAAATTCAATTGCCAGATCTGTTCCAAATCAATCTGCGAATCACCTTTCAGCACCGACAACGGTATTTTCACCCGCATGTACCCGTTGCTGTTCAGCGAACCGATGTAGCCGTCCTGCTTCAGCCAGACGCTTTTCGACGTGTGCAGGCTGGCCGTGGCATCCCGCAGACTCACCTCAAGATCGGCGTTATCCGGCGCGTTGGATTTCAGGTAAAATTCGAGCGCGCCAAACTCACTGATATTGCGGGCATCGGCGGGATTTTCGTGGTCGGTCCAGCGCCACGTCATCGTGTTGTACAGATTAGGACCGTGTTCGAAGTGCATAAACAGGCTCCCCGGTTGCTGCTGCCCCCCGGTTTCCGACCGGTGGATTCGGGCATGTTGGGCGGCTACCTGATCACGGGCATCATACTGCGAGCTACCAACCCCTTTCCGAATCTCATCGCCATCCCAGAGCACCGTCGGAACCGTCCGTTTGATGATCCGGTACGCCACACTTTCCTCAGCGGTATTTCCGTCGGCATCCGTTGCGGTGAGTCGGATGGACTTCAACCCGGCAGGTGTGCCTTCCGGAATCTGGACCTGTAGCCGATACACATTCGCTTCAGACGAGACGCTGGTCAATTCAATGGCATTGCCGCCCCCAACCTGGCTCAGATCGGCTTTCACACTCGTTATATTATTATCGCCGTCGGTAACCGTTGCCGAAACCACAAAGGTTGCCGTTCCGTCAGAATACCCCACCGTTGAGCTCAGTTGCAGGTTTTCAATATCCGGGTGAATGGCAATGTTTTCTTCGGAAAAAACGAAATGGCAGGCCGTGGTCGGTGGCAGCACGTATTCAAAGGTGTTGTTAGTAATCACCCGAACGCTGCGCATTTTTTTGAGCGTCGAACTGCCATTATCAAAGCCCCATACCTGAGCGCTCCGGTATTGCCGGTTGCCGTTAATGGTAATCGTGGTCGTTATGGGACCATCCTGGTTTTTGCTGAGCGCCACGACGTGCAGCTTTGAATCGTCATTCCCGTTGATGGACGCAAAAACCGAGGTGTTATCCCAATCGCTGGTGCCTGATTCAACCGAGGTATCACCAAAATGCCCGCCCTGCCCGTCGTAATTCCGGTAGAGATCAAACCCGGCTTTGATGAAATCGACCACTCCGCCCCAGTACGTGGCCAGGTAAACGCCTTGCTTGCCGAAAATACCGAGCGCATCGGCCTGCGCAATACCGCCGGACGCGTGCTTGAGTCCCATGTAGCTGTATTCGGTAATCGCCAGTTTCGTGCCGGGGTAATACTGCGCAATATGCTGGTGCATTTTCGGGACAAAAGGCAGGAAATGTGCTCGCTTATCGGGTTCATCACTGATGAATGTCCCTTCCAGGTAATTAGGGTCCCAGAGCGAACGCGTCATGGCCATTCGGGCCGCATTGCTGGCATAATCAGTCAGGTTGTCGGTGGGGCGCAAACCGTCTCTTCTCTCTTCCGGATACCAGTGCACCGCCATCGCATCCAGCAACCGTTTACCCACTTCTTCGCTTTTCTGCTTCATCCGGCCCAGGTACAAATCCAGAAAAATGGGATAATTACCCCGCTCCTGGTTCCAGTCGGGGGCAAATTGCAGGTTTTCAAATTCGGAGACCCCAAACGATGCCGGACCAAACACCTCCGCGGTGGGGTCCATCTCCTTGATGCGCTGCGCAAGTTCGAACGAGTTGTCCATCAAATACCGAACGGTAACGCCCGTAGTTCCCCACAGTTGATCGTGGGTGTAAAACCACAGACCCGGTTCGTTGTCGAGTGCATACCCGCGAACGCCCGTCGGGCTATCGCTTTTCCCAAAAGTATGGTGCAGAAAATTGATTTCTTCGTCAACGTACACATTGTCATCATTGACATCCGGCAGCAGTGTAAAGGGATTGGGTTTCCGGTATTTTACGTTGGCCCACCGAATAGATGGCGGGGCCTGTTCCGGCGGAACAGCTCCATTTTTATCCTTGGCCACGTACTTCGCCATCGGCAGTGTAATTAATGAATACGCATTTTGGGCCAGCGACCGGCGGTGAAACGCGGCTATAGCCGCCCCCGGAACGTCGTAGTCCTGCTCAGGAACACCCTGCTGCCAGGGCACGTACGGATCGTTGCTGTAAAACCAGTCCCGACCGGCGTTCGACGCATTATTTTCCCAGTTGTAATTGGTAGTCCGGTTTCCGCCGAAGCGCTTGGCGGGCGCGTGCGGGTATACATCATTGGTACCGTAAACGAGCGGACTGATGGCTTTTCGGCCGTTCTGCGGATTGATGGTAAAATTGACCCGGGTTTGCCCGTACGAATGGGCTCCTAAAAGCATCCAGAGGAAACCCACAAACGGGAGTTTCCACCATAAAGTGAGCGTTCGAGACAGGGTTGTTCCTGCCCGATTGTTGTTTACTGATCGTTGCACGATGGTAATTGTTTAAATATAGTGATGGTATTTTGGTGATTGATGACTACCGTTTGCACGTTCGGAATGCAGGAGCAAACAAACATGTCAAAAGGCGAATTATCAGACAAAGCAACCAATCCCTTTTCAAATTTGTAAATACAACGGGACGAAGTGGATGTTCTATTATTTAAAAAGCAGGCAGAAGCGGCTGAACCGATTGGGATGGTTGCCGAACGGTTTTCGGACGGTTTTTGGTAGAAACCACAGTCGATAACCGGCAAATTTCCTTACCTTCCCTTTCAAATTCCTACAACCTCATGAAAAAGTACCTGATTTTCCTGCTAGGCGGTTTACTTGCTTTTCCATTATCCGCCCGCGACCCCATCAGCAAGGAAATGGCCGCAGCCGTACAAACGTTCGTGAAAAGTCTCGATGCCGACCAGCGCAAACGAGCGGTTTTTCCGTTCGACAGCGAGGAACGGTTCGACTGGCATTATATTCCCCGGAAACGCAACGGTTTGCCGCTGAAGCAAATGAAGCCGGAACAACAGAAAGCTGCGATGGCGCTGCTCAAAACGGCATTGAGCGAGCAGGGTTACGAGAAAGTCACGTCCATCATCGACCTCGAAAATGTACTGCGGGTGATCGAAAACCGCCCACCCAACGATACCTACCGCGATCCGGAGAATTATTCGTTTTCGGTATTTGGCGATGTATCCGACAAAAATCCCTGGGGCTGGCGAATCGACGGGCATCACCTGTCGCTGCATTTTTCATCGCTAACCGGTAAAATCATCGGCATGACCCCCACGTTTCTGGGCAGCAATCCGGGGGTTGTGCGGGCGGATGTACCGCAAAAGGGCCGCCAGATTCTGAAACAGGAAGAAGCGCTGGCGTTTGCCCTGGTCAACTCGCTCAACAGCGACCAACTGACCAAGGCGCTGATCAGCGAAACGTGTCCCAACGACATCGCAACAACCAATACCCGCAAAGCGTCTATTGAAAAAATGGAGGGCATCGCGCTAGGCCAAATGACTGAAAGCCAGCAAAAAACCTTTCTTTCACTGCTGGAAGCCTACCTCAACAACTACCACGTCACGCTGAAAAACCAGCAAATGGATAAGCTGAAAAAAGTAGGACTGGACAAGCTGGTGTTTGCCTGGGCGGGCGACCGGCAAACGGGGTACGGTCCCGGAAAAGGGCATTACTACCGGATTCATGGCCCCACGCTGCTGATTGAATACGACAACTCACAGAATAATGCCAACCACGTCCACTCGGTCGTTCGGGATTTAACCAACGACTTTGGCGAAGACATTCTGGCCGAACACTACAAGGCCCAGCACAAATAACCGTAGACGGCCCCATTTCAGCGGGTTCGTTTTCAATAATCCACTTTTTTACGCCCGGCCTTTACGTCACCCCGGCGTTGCTTTTCCTGCTTTCGTTCCTCCACCGACGCTTTGGTGGGCCTGGTGGCTTTCCGGGGCTTGGGCTTTTCGAACGCCTTGCGAATGAGCTGGTAGAATTTCTCGGTTACCTTATCCCGGTTGGCCAGCTGCGACCGCTCGGTCTGGTGGTACAGCACCAGCACCCCTTCCGATGTAAGTTTGTTGCGCAATTTGTCGAGCAAAACCGTCTTTTCTTCATCCTTTAAAACCGTTGAGTTCGGAATGTCGAAATAAAGTTCGGCTTTGGAGGCCACCTTGTTCACATTCTGCCCGCCCTTGCCCCCACTTCGGGCAAACTGAAACTGCAATTCGGGATAAAGCTGTGTTGGGTCCATAATTTGGCTAAAAACATTACAAAGATACGAACAATAAGAAGGACCAACGGTTGGTCCTTATACGCAAAAAAACAGATTATGTTATGGCACATCATGAAAAAATCGACACGATGCTCGATGACACCAACTCCGCGCTGGGTGGTGGGGCACCGTCGTCGACCACGGCAACTGGCGTTAATTTAGTGGAGGATTGGATCGTGATTTTACGAACGCAGCCAGAATGGAAATCGGTTGTTCCCACGCTGGAGCAACTCCGTGATGCGCTGGATACCGACGATATGGTATCCATTCAGTTGCTCTTAAAAGACCTCGCCAACCAAACCGCCGTTGTGGCCCAGAATGCAACAGGTGATCAACGGAATGCGCTAAACCAACTGGTTGAAAACCTCAACGATTTCAGCACGGCCATGGCCAAATAATCCCCGAAACGTTTAATAACTAACCCAATGGCAAATCAACAAGCAGTCAATCTTATTCATTCGACCGTCAATACATTTAACAGCGATACGACATCGGTTTCTCCAACGGACGGTATTTCCCTGATTGATCACTGGCTAAGCGCGCTTCGCAGTGAAGATGCCGGAGCCAGCACCGACCCCCTTGCGGATACCCTCAGCGAGCTGAAGAGCCAACTCATGGCAGGTGATACCGATACGGGTCAGATCAGAGCTCTACTCGATCAGCTGGCGGAGCAAACCGAACAGGTCGCTCAATCGGCGGATGATGACAAAATCAAACAGCAACTGGATTCACTCGTACAAACCCTGCGGGACTTCGGGAAGGTGATTGCGGGGGAAACGGGCAACCTGGCCGACAAGCACGGTCGCGCTCAGCTATTTACCCAAACCGGAACGGGTAGTGCCGCCGGCAACCCCGGCGTTAATCCGGCTATACCCGCAACCAGTGATACGGGTACTGAAGGCGCGGTGCCCGGTGGGGGCGCTACGGGCGGTGGCTCCGGTACCGGAGCATCCAGTGCGGCTGGGAGCGCCCCTGCCGATTCCCGCAACGTCCGTGGATCCACTGGCGAAGGGGGTGGCGAAACGCGCCAAATCTAAACTTTCTCCGGAATTGTCAGTTTTTTAAAAACCGTATTGTTAATCGGCAAACACTTTTCGTATGGCACATCAACATTCACAGGTTCCGCACGCTACCGCCAAGACACTGATCGATGCGACGATGGAATCATTCGACGGTGGCCCGCTGCAAACATCACCGCAGGATGGCATTTCACTGATTGATGACTGGCTGCGTTCCCTGAAAACGTCGGAAGCCGACAATGTAGCCAATACCTTACAAAAATTAAAAACAGCGCTGGAAAGCCCTCAGTTTGACAATGTTCACCTTCGCAGCCTGTTGTTCGGCTTAGCCGAGCAGGCCGAACAGTGGGCCGGAAAAGCCGATGGAGAATTTCCCGACCGGCTGGACAGCCTGGCCGTTGCGCTTCGAAATTTTGGTAATCAACTCGCCTAATTATCGACGGTCCGATCGCGATCAGACCGTCATTAAACTTCTATAGCCATGCCATCAAACGCATTGACTCAAAAAACCATCAACGCAACGCTTGAAACGCTTAAGAGCGAAAACAACGAAACCGTAGGCCCTAAAGATGGCGCTTCGGTCATTGACAATTGGATCAAAATAGTGCAGGAAGACAAACCAGGCACCAACCTCCTGGATCAGCTCATGCAACTCCGTTCATTACTCCAGATGCCTAATCCTGACACCGACCAGGTCAAGCAACTCTTAAACGATCTGGCCGATAATACCACCCAGATGGCGCAATCCAGCGAGAACCAGTGGGTCAATGAACTGGAACAAATCGTTGTTGCCCTACGGAGTTTCAGCAATCAATTATAACCATCCTGATTTGTTAAAACCGTTTCACGGACCCCAATAGTATGTCAACTCAGCAACCAACCGAACTCATTAATACCACCATCGCGGCACTGAACGACGGCGGAGTTACCAGCATCGTCCCGGTCGACGGTCTTTCGTTGATCAACAACTGGCTTGAAATGCTGGATGATTCCGTCTCCAATCAGCAAGTCGTAACCTCGCTTGAAGAATTGAAAAGCCAGTTGGAAAGCGAAGATCCAGATCCGGTAACGGTTAAAACAATTTTGCTGGATTTGTCGGAGCAGTTAAACGTGCAGGCATCCAACAACGAGTCCGATTTTCGGGAACCGCTCCGAAATTTGTCCAACGCTATTCAGACACTCGCTAGTTCTCTCTAACATGAACAACACACTCGAAAACGCCACCGACCTGCTGGACACCACCATCGAAACACTCAGCCATGAACAGCCTAACCCACCCCACGAAAAAGGTGTGAGCCTGTTGCAGCAGTGGATCGAAGTCCTGAGCCAGTCAGAAAATACCCAGCCGCTCGGTCAGAAACTGGCGGAACTTAACGACACGTTAGCGCAGGATTCGCCTGATACCGCCCGCGTTCAGAATCTTTTGAACGAAATAGCGGATACCACGCAGGAATTCGCCGTGGAAGTTGGCCCCGAAGGCGAATTGCCCTCGCAGTTGGAAGGGGTAGCTGCGGCTTTGCGCACCATTTCCAACCAATTGACGTAAATCCAAGCGGTTTTACAAGTCGAGCTGCATCTTGATATTCGCACGCTGGTACGGCGACGGAGTTGATTCGACTTTGTAAAAACCCACTTTACGGTACAATTCCAGGGCGGGCGTCAAACGGGTGTTCGATTCCAGGTAAATGCGTTTAGCTCCCAACTGCCGGGCTACTTCAATGGCGTGGAGGCAGAGCTTTTTGCCAATCTGTTTTCCCTGAACGTCGGGCGATACGGCCATTTTAGCCAGTTCGTAAACGGCCTCGGTTTCTTTCAGCAGCGCGCACGTACCCACAATAGCACCCTGGTATCGTGCAAAAAACACACGCCCACCCCTGGCGAGAATGTAATGTTCCGGATCACTCAGCGCGCGAATGTCGGGATCTTCCACCTTGAAGTACGTTTCGATCCAGGCCAGGTTCAATTGCTTGAATTGCTCGCGATAAGCCGGATTAAATTCCAGAATGTCCACTTCGTCGAGCTGTTTTGTCTTAAAATAGGCTTTGAAGCGGGTGAGGTAATCCTGTTCGGCCAGCGTTTCCTCCATTTCTTCCATCGCCAGAATGAGGTGGTGCCGTTGCCTGGCAATGAGTTTGGTGTTGAGCTCGTCGATGGCCTGCCAGATTTTCTCCAGCTCTGGCAGCAGCGCTATTCCCTTCTCACTCAGCGACAATAACCGTTTTCGGCTATCTTTCCCGGATTTGGCGGAAGTGATTAATCCAGCCTGTTCTAGCTCGCGGGCAAGTTGAATGATAGCCGGATGCGAAAATCCAAGCTCATCCGCAATTTCCGTAACGCTCAACGGCGACTGCCGGGACAGGACGTAAAAGAGTGTAAACCACTTAGGATCAAAATCAATCCCGAACGACTGATAAACCGCCGACGCCTGTTTCGAGATCAAATCACTCAGGCGTCTTAGCCGACTACCAAATGCCAAAGGGCCTAATTGGGCCATCAAATCCATTTTCGTTATTATTTACGTAAGTAATTACGTAAAATTGCAAAAGATAGATCAACAATGCAATTCAGCTGAAAATTTATGGAGAAAGTTATTTGAGCTGGTTCCAGTAAATCAAGACATTTAGCGTAGCGCGACCAGACGCAACCAGGTCCAGATCGCCGTCTCCGTCCAGATCAGCCGCCAGCAGGTCTTCGGTTGCCATCCTCACACTATCGTCCAGCACATATTCCTGCCAGGTATGAAGGGTTTTATCCGGCACAAAAAGCCGCACGCCTACCTTCTTTTCGGCATTGGGATTGCGCCAGCCTACCGCAATCTGCTCGATACCCAGCTTCAGAAAATCCCCACACGCCAGCGCGTGGCCCTGGCTCAGTTGTTCCGTCAGTGTCTGCTGCACGCCGTACATCAGCTTATCCGGTGCATCGGCAATGGGGCCGTTTTTATACACCACCAGTTTGTTGCCATGCATGGGTTCGACGGCCGCCACGAACGGTATTTTACCATGCTGAAAACCCCGGCGCACCTCCCCCATTCCATTGCCTGCCCCAATCCAGCGCTCCACGGGCATCCATTTACCATCCCGATAGGCAACGGTTTTGCCGCCTTCTTTGCTCCCAATCAACATTCGGGTCTCTGGTCCATCTTCCCAGATTTCGAAATTATGCGTTAAGTGCAGGGTTGAATCAACCAATTGCATCGGCCACGGATCACGCGGATTTTGCGGTTTTTCGTAACCCAGAATCCGGACGCCCCGTCCTTCCCCGTTCTTATTTCCCAAACCATGCAGTGGAACCACAATCAACTGATAGCGATTCGGGGCTACTCGGGCCCAGCGCATCCGGTGCGTCGTAATTTCGTGATGCAACCGAACGGCTTCCCAGGTCTGGGTAGGATCGTTGGGCCGAATGAGGTAAAAAACCGCCCCGGATTTGGTGGTATCGTTGGTCTCGGAGGGATTCCAACCCGCCCCCACAGCCACCTCCACTTTGCCATCACCGTCGATATCTCGGGCGGCAATACAGACGTTATCCTGCGGTGTCAGGTTCTGGGCCATTACGTGCCGCACCCAGGTATCGCCCGGTTTACCCGGATTGCGGTACCAGACAATTTCTTTCTGGTCCGCCATTAAAATATCCGGCTTTCGGTCACCATCGACATCACCGATGGCCAGACCGTAGCCAATAGCAATCTGGTTGTCAACAACCTGAACTTTAAAGTTGGGTTTCTGGGCGTAGAGAGGTCCTACAAGCAGCAGAAAAGCAGCTATTTTTTTCATTACGGAAGAAAGGCAGGGTTTGCAGATAGACGTTCGCCAATATTCGGCATTCGCCCGGCCATTGTCAACCTTTCGCGCTTAATCCTTTTTTCCGCTCCAGCGCTCACCCAGTTGCAACACCCTGTAAGGTGTTTGGTAACGCTCGGCTTCCCGAACGAAATTGGCGGGATCTTCCGTGTTGAACTCAAATAAATGGTAGTGGTGAGGAATAACCAGACGAGCCCCGATGTCCCGGCCCAACCGGGCGGCTTCTTCCGGATTCAGGTTACCGGCTACACGCCGTTCGGGCTTATTGCCGTTGATGGGCAAAAATGCAATGTCAATCTGAAATGGTTTTAGCACCTCAACCAGGCTATCATACCACAGGGTATCGCCACTGTGATAGATTGTCCAAGGCCCCGCCTGCACCACAAAACCCATAAATTTGCAGCGGTTTTGCGCATCGCGTTCTACGGTGTTATGAGCTGCCGGAACGCCGTGAACGGTAAACCCTGCCCGCTCAATGGTTTCACCGTCATTTAATCCCAGGGGAAAGGCCGGATCGCATTGCAACCGATTAACCACAAACTCTCGATTGGCCTCCGGAATAATCAACTGAATGGATGGATTGGCCCTGAACAGGGGAAGCAGCGTTTCTGCATCCAGATGATCCGTATGGTTATGGCTGGAGGTCACCACATCGACACCGGTCAGAAGCGCCGGGTCAATCACCCGCTCCGCCATCCGGACGTGCGGCTTATCCGTATCGGCGTATTTAACCGACAACGAATCGGACAGGTACGGATCGAACAAAACCGTTCGGTTCTGCCAGCGGAGTAAAAAACCGCTCTGCCCAAGCCACCAGACATGCAAGTGGTCGGGCTGGGAACGAGCGGTTTCCAGATCGGCCAGTAAGGCCCGATCTTTTTGAAAAGCACGGATCAATTCCTTCATTTACATTAATTGATCGAGAACCGCCAGGGCTCTCATGGACTCACCGTCAGGCCTGTATAAACGCCCGGGCGGGTAACGGTTTTCGGGCAAAATGAGCCACCTGCCGAAAGAAACTAAGCAGACCGATGTAATCCAAAATATTGGCATACATCACCATGTCTTTGAAAAAACCCTCGACAGGGCCGCATTTTGTCATTTTGTACGTGTTCCGAGCCGACCACGGAACCCAGCGAACTTCTTTGTGATGGGTCCACATGTATTCATTGATCGCCATTTCCAGTTGAAAACCGGTAACGGGTTTTTCCAGGATGGCGCGCAGATCATCGGTGCGTAAAATGCGTTCGCCAGACAGCAGAACATCGGCCCGGTTCATCTTGACAAACCATTCGGCATGCAAGCGACGTAGAATAATCATGTCGATATCCGGACAGGTACCAACCGTTTCGACAATGCGCGCCAGTTCATCCCGCTCAATGTTTCGCAAATCGGCGTCCATCAACAGCACATACGGCGATACAACGGTTTGCAAAGCTCGTTGAATTGCGGCCGTTTTGCCCTGATTTTCCGGTAATCGTATAACGGTGATACGCGGCCACCGCTGCCGGATTTGCGCCAATGTATCGTCTTCCGAACCGTCGTCGACGCAGATCACCTGATCAAATAGACCCAGGCTTGTCACGGTTTCCAGAACCGGAAAAATTCGTTTGCCTTCGTTGTAAAACGGAACGATACAGCTCACTCCACAAACCGTTTCCATAACCACAGTGCGATGTTATTCTGCCTAACAACTCGCAAACCCGCGCTGAGGTTTTAACGAATTAGCCCCTTACCTGTTTGGCGCCAGCCACCATATTGATCAGCTTCTGACGGGCGGCCCAGCGGGCGGTTTGGCTCAAACCGCAGTCGGGCGCTACGGCCAATTTTTCAGCTGGAATGTATTTCAAACATTTTTCAATGCGCTCGACCACATCGGCAACGGTTTCGATGTAGTAGTTTTTCACATCAATGATGCCCACCGCCACGTCCATCTTCTGCGCAAACTCAGCAATCAATTCGATTTCATCAAACTCCCGGTTTGCCATCTCCACGTGTACTTCATCGACTGCCAGGTCCAGAAAATCCGGCAACATCGGGTGCAGTTTCCGGTATCCTACGGGTCGGCCTTTGAAATTCCCGAAACAAAGGTGCGTCGACAGGCGGCATTTGCCTACAACCGGCGCTACGGTTCGGTTAAAAATATCAACAAACCGCTTGGTATCTTCCTTGTAGGCATAACAGGACATCGACGGTTCGTCAACGGTAATCTCCTCACAACCAGCCGCTACCAGATCCTCCAATTCCTTACGAACGATTGGCAACAGCGCTTCCGTAATGTCATAACGGTCTTTGTAGCGATCATTCGGTAACATCCGACCACTGAGCGTATACGGGCCCGGAATAGAAGCCTTTAGTGTCGGCCCGGCCGGAGCCAGTTTTTTCAGCCGCTGGTATTCCTTCACGGCCCCCAAACCGTTTGGGGCGGTCAACGGTGCAACAATTGAATGTTTTCCGCGCTGATCGTGGGCCGGAGGACCGAATTTACGCGTTTCGGCATGATTCGGCTGTAAGCCCTGGATGTAGCCATAAAATGATAGATTGAAATCCAGCCGGGTCTGTTCGCCATCCGTAATCACGTCCAAACCGGCGGTAGTCTGGTCATGAATGGCCGCGACCACGGCGTCTTCAATCATTTCTTCAACATCGGCCAGCCCAAATTGATCCAGATTTTGGGAAGCAAACTCCAGCCAGCCCGGAAACGGATAGCTCCCGATGACGGTGGTGCGGATGGGATTTGGTTGCATAAAAAAGGGGTTAGGAATATCAGAATCAAATCTTTATCTACCAATTAAGCGGGTGTACTGGCCGAACCGTTCGGTTGCAAGGTGCCCACCTGCGCGTAGAGCTTTGCCAGGCGGTGCGCGTGTTCGTCGTAGGCGGCTTCGAACAGTTCGGTGGCCCGCTCCGGACCAACCACCACGCCGGCAGTCAATACCTTCGGCGGCTGCCCGGCTTCAGTCAGCAGGCGCGCCAGCTCAGCTTTGATGCTGTTGATAATCAGAGCACCCCCAACTGTACTGCCCGGTGCTACCGGGGTTTCCAGCTCCGGAACCCTTACCATGGCATCACCCACAGGAGCGCCAGTATCCAGCACAAGATCCGCGAAATCGCTCAGTTTCAAGCCATCCTTGCGTTTGCTGGTGCTGCGGTCCGAATGTTCTTTGGTAATGAGGGCAACCACTTTGACGCCCCGCTTCTGGAATTCTTCCGCCATTTCGATGGGGACGACATTGCACCCACTCGACGAAATAACCAGCGCTGAATCCTGTTCGGAAAGGTCATAATTGCGCAGAATCCGCTCGGCCAGCCCGGAAACATTTTCCAGGAACATAGCCTGCCGCTGCCCGTTGGCCCCCACCACCAGGTTGTGAAAGGTCAGCGATAGCTCCACGATCGGATTGAAGCCCGGAAACGAACCGTAGCGTGGCCACATTTCCTCCACCATAATCCGGCTGTGTCCCGAGCCAAAAATGTGGACCATGCGCCCCGCCAGAATGGTTTCGGAAAACCATTGGGCGGCTAGTTGTAACTGCTCCGTCTGCCGCTCAACGGTGTCGATTAACGCACGGCATTTGTCTAGGTAAGATTGAATCATCATAGGGTATTGATCTCGCTATTTAATGTGCTGGCAAATCCTGCTGCGCCAATCGCTCCGGCCCAGTCTTCGAAACGGGCTTTGCGAATGGTCGTTTTTTTACCCGCAGGACGCCATTCAAATACATCCAGAAACGTTTCCAACGGACCAAACAGGGCATCGTCGGCCTGGGTAATTCCGCCACCCAGCACGATCACCTCCGGCGAAAAAGCGTTGGCAAAGCCCGCCAGGGTGGCCGCCAGCTGGCGAACGGAAGTAAGCCAGACGACCGTTGCCAGCGGTTCATGCTGCCGGTAAGCATCAACCAGTTCATACGTCGTAGTATACCGTCCGTACGAACGCCGGGAAACCGTGGCATTGCCGATGGCATCTTCCAGATTGGCAGGCGTGCCCGTTATGCCCAACTGGCTGCTGTCGGTATTGACCGAAACGTGGCCTAGATGTCCCGCCATCTGATAGTATCCCTGGTACAGAGTACCATTGATCAGCAATCCTCCGCCCACGCCCGTGCCCAGGGTCAGCATCAGGGCATGCTGAATTCCCTGAGCAGCTCCGTAGCGCGTTTCGGCCATCAGGGCCGCGTGGGCATCATTCAGCACCCGAACGGGTACACCCAGAAATTCCGACCACACCAGGCCTTCCAGCCCCGGCAAACGGCCCGGCATACTGGCGATGGCATCGTTGGTTGGCGTGGGCAAGCCCGGTGCTGACAGCCCAACGCCCACAATCGTCCCGTTTACGGCCGCTTTCAATTGCTCAAACGTATCCACAACGGCCTGTTTCCATTGCCCATCTTCCCGGTCATTGGTCGGACAGACAACCCGGTGTACAACCTGGCCGGTTTCGGCCTCGAGCACAATGCCTTTGATGCGGGTTCCGCCGATGTCGATGCCAATGGTATGCATGTTCGGGTTACGGTTCATGTTTTTTGTAACGATCTTCGATCCACTGAAAACCGTATACCGTTTTTCAATATTGGCCTTCACTCATTTCCCATCCTCCGTCGACCGCCAGGACCTGACCCGTTGTGAAGCGTGAATAGTCCGACATAAAATAGACTGCAGCCCCATCCAGATCGGTGGGCTGCCCGATTCGCCCGCCTTCCAACGGTTGCTTGGTACTGATAAATTTCAGGATGGTTTCATCGGTTGCCGCCCGCTGGGCCATCGGCGTTTCCACCAGACCAGGCGCCAGCACATTGATCCGAATGTTGTTTTTGGCGTAATAAGCCGCGATGGACCGGCTAAAACCGATAATGGCCGCTTTCGTAGCCGCGTAAGCGTGGGTAGCAAAGTAATTGGGCGAGGGCGAAAAACCGAGAACCGAGCCCATATTCAGCAGGGTTCCGCCGGTGTTTTGCTCCAGAAACGCCTGAACAGCGGCCTGATTGGACAGCATGATCGACGTCAGATTCAGGTCAAATGTTTTGTTCCAGCCTTCCAGCGTCAGGCTGTGCAACGGCCCGTCGCCAAACCGCCGACCGCTCCCGCCCGCTACGTGATACAAACCGTCGAAGCCCCCAAACGTACCCCGGCAAAGCGCAATGGCCGAAATGGCGGTTGCCGGATCGCTGGCATCCCCCTTCAGCGCCAGGCCAAAACCGTTCAGTTGGGCCTCGGCCGCTTTGCAACTCTCTTCATTCCGGCCAACCACCACGACCCGGGCGCCCTGACCAACAAACGCCTGAGCAGCGGATAGGCCCAGCCCCGTCGTTCCACCGACCACCACAATTCGTTTGTTTGTCAGCCAGAGTTGATCCATTTGTTTAATCGCTAGGAGTTACGAATGAAAAACGAAGGTATAAAGTCCGGCTTAGTATTGCAACAACTTATTATAATAAGTCTCTATTCGAGGAGTTTTTTGTATACTTGTTCATCAACTAACCTTTCTCTATGAACGATCGGCCTACCCGTATTCCGCAGTATCAGTATCTTTACGAGTCTTTACGTCAGCAAATTATCCGGGGTGATTTCAAAGCCGGGGACCTGCTCCCGTCGGAAAAAGACCTGCAGAATCAGTTTCGTCTGACGCAACCCACCATTCGGCAGGCGCTCGGATTGCTGGTACAGGACGGTTATATTCGGAAACACCAGGGAAAAGGCAGCATCGTGCAACCGTTGCCCATCGGGCTGGGCGTCATGTCGCTCGTGGGGCGGCTGGCCAATACATCGAATGCCAGCGGGAGCGAGCGGATGACAACCACCATTTTAACCAAGCCCCGGCTCCATCCTTTTCCCGACGACTTTTTGTTTACGCCCACCGAAGAAGATACCAAAGCTGGCTTTTATTTTCTGGAACGGTTGCGGGCGATGGAAGAAGAACCCGTTTTTTTTGAAAAAGTAATGCTGCCCAATCGCTATTTGCCCGGCTTTCCGCGTCAGCGGCTCGAAAACCGGTCGCTCTTCGATTTGCTACGAACCAAATACGGTTTGCTGGTCAAAGGCGGTGAACAAAAGGTGCTGGCCGTAGTGGCCGACGGCAACCTGGCGCATCAGCTGGGAATTGCTCCCGGCAGCCCGGTTTTGCGGCTCGATAAACGACTCGACACCAACCGGCCCGATTTCAGTTTTTATTCGTCGCTGTACGCCCGAACCGACAGCTATATTCTGCACGGCCGGTTCTGATCGATTTGTTTATTTTTTCCGCAGCCAAATACTTCCGCCGGGGTTGTAGAGAAACAGCGGCATGTGTTTTGAAAGCCAGGTGCGGTAATTTTGGTGCATGAACGAATTGAAAAACAGAATTTCGAATTTGTGATTATACATCATAAAATTGCGCAGCATATAGCTTTCATTCCAGCCGAAACCTTTCCAGCCGAACACCCATTCTTCGGGGTATTCGAACGGATAGAAGATGTCGTGGAAATGAATGAGAACTCCGCTCTTCAGCGCCGGAAGGATTTCGAAAAAAACATAGTTGACGTCGCTTCCGGCTTTGGAAACGTGGGTCGAATCCACAAAGAAGATATCGCCCGCTTCCAGCTGCTCAAACGTTGGCAACGGAACGGATTGCAGCCGAGACTCCAGAATAGTCACGTTCGTCGGATCGTCTTCGCGCAGCAAACCGTATAACCGTTCGGGGTTCGGATCGATAAAGGTAAAGGCAAGCGCTTTATCCAAAAACAAATCGTTGGTATCGAGCATCACCGCCGAACTAAAACCGGAACCGACCTCTATTATACGTTGGGGCCGAAAATGGCGCAGCATCGCGTGCAGCACAATGGCATCTCCGTAGCTGTAAAGATCATTTTCGTAGTAATAGCGAAAAGCCGAATCGGGCTGGGCCGGGAAAGGAATGGCGGGGTAAAACCGGGCCAGTTGCTGCAATAGTTTGCATTGAGCGTACTTACGCAGGTCAATTCCCTTTAACTGATCCTGATTCTTGGCAAAAATTGCGCTCCGCATGGGAGCCAGTTCATCGACGTCCACGATGGGGCTATAAAAATGGCCCGGAGGAAACATGGTGTGATACCGTTCCAATTGCAAACGCATATTCCGAATGTAGGGAATATGGTTTAGCAGGCGTTTAGCGAAAGCCTTCATACGCATTCGTAAGGTTTGGGGCAGCGTAATAATTACTAAGAGTTCAAAACCGCAAAAAGGGTTGCAAGTGCCTGACCGTATTCTACTTAAAGTGAGTAGGTGGTCGAATGGAAGTCGGTAAGGCCGTTGAATAAATCCCCTTAATTATCTAACTTCGACCGTTTGCGCCCAACTCCTCAATGTGCTTCACCCCGCTGCATGGAAGGCGTGTTTTATTTATGGTAAAAACTTCCGTCGAACTGATTACCTTTTACGCTTATTGCCTATATACTACCGCCCCCGGCGTAATTCGTTCGGGTTTATCTTCGGCCACACCTCTGTTTTATGAAAAGTCGACTGTTGCCGGTTTACGAAACTGACCAGGATTTTTACGTGGGCCTTTCCCGTCGTGACGAGCGGGCCTATCAATATTTGTATCATGCGGTGTTTCCTTCGTTTCAGCATTGGGTACTCACCAACAACGGCTCAGCAATGGATGCAGAAGATTCGTTTCAGAAAGGATTGCTGAACTTCCTGCTGAATATCGAAACCGGAACGTACCAGCTTCAGGCCGGCACCCGCATTACGACGGTGGCATTTGAATACTGCAAACGTGTATGGCTGACCGAACTTAAATCGGCCCGGCTTCGCTACCGGGGCACCATGCCGGACTACCTTGATCCGGCCGATACGAGTGATGTTGAAAAAGACCTGGAACGAATGGATATTGTCCAGTTGGTTCAACAATCCCTTTCTCAACTCAAGGATGTCTGCCGAAACCTGCTGGAGTGGTTTTACGTTGAAGAGCTTTCTCTACGGGAAATCGCGGGTCGGCTCGGCATGAAAGAAGAATCAGTTAAATCAAAACGGTACCAATGCGCCGAAAAATTAAAGGCTATTTACCAGCAAACCGCTAAGCGATAGGAAGAATGAGATTATCGGAAGAACAATACGAACTACTAGAAGCCTATCTTCGTAACGAGCTTTCCGCAGCGGATCAGGCTTCTTTCGAGAACGAGATTCGGGCCGACGCGGAACTGCTGGCCGAAGTAAATCGCCAGCGGGAACTGCGGCTGGGGCTGCGCGCCCTGGGTATTCAGCAGGCACTTCAGCAAGCCCGGAACCAATACCAGGCATCAATGACGCCCGCTACTCCGCTGGATCAGCCTTCTGCAACGGTCCGCCCGCTTAGGTCCTGGCGGTACTGGGCTGCGGCTGCTTCCGTTGTGGTGCTCTCCGGCATTGGCTACTACACCTACCAGCAATCTGCCAGCCAGCAAACCGAGCTGGCTTACACCGAATCGTTTCGGTCGGGCGACGCGCTGAAAGGACTTCCAACCACGGGTGTTCCTGCCCAAACGCTGACCACCTTCCAGGACGCGTTACGAAATTACAAAGCGGGAAATTATGATCGGACCATTGAGCAATTGAGGACTCTACCCGTTGACAAGCAAACCGTTGCCTACAAAAACTACCTCTCCGGACTGAGCTATCTGGCCAACAAACAGCCAGCCAACGCCATTCCCCTTCTGCTCAAAGCCCGGCAGACGCCCTCATCTGCGCTTCACCAAAAAGCGGACTGGTTTCTGGCACTGGCTTACGTCAAGAACAATGACAAAGGGCGGGCTCTCCCCATCCTGAAGCAAATCAGCACGGATTCGACCCACCCTTTTCAATCGCTGGCGCAACGGGTTTTGAAGAAAATTCAGTAACGAACGCTCTACTGGTTATACAAGGATTGCACTTCGCTGGCGGTCAGCGCCCGGCGGTAAATTCGGATGTCGTCCATCGCGCCACTGAAGTAGTTCGGAAAATCCTTGATCTGAGCGCCGAACTTCAGCTCGCCCCCCGGACAATTATCCATCGTCGTTGCCGGCAGGTTATCGTCCTGATCAACCAGCACATTATCGAAATACATTCGAATGGATCGTCCTGAATACGTAAGCACCAGGTGATGCCAGGCACCCAGCTGCGGGTTGCTGCTAAACTGGAAGCTTTGCCACGATTGAGCAACCTGACAATTGCTGTTCTGCTTGATGTTCGTCATGAACGTCAGACCGGGGCCGGTTTCGTTGATCTTAACCAGCGAGCTGTACATTTCGTGCGCGCTGTCGTTCCACCGCGATTTGTTAAAAATCTGCATCCGGTCATTCACGTTATTGATCGCATTCGGTTTGATCCATACGCTTACCGAGATGGCATTCGGACGCAGGCTACCGTTGGCATTTTCAGGCATGTAGAAGTAATCATTGATACCGTCCAGTTGAACCGCCGAGTTGGCTTTCCCCTTGCGGTCGGCCACAAAAACAGGGTTATCCACGAAGAAAACGTGGTTGTTGTTCCCGCTAACATCCTGTTTGGAACCATCGGTAAACGAAACCAACGCGATCAGATCCTGGGCCAGGGTGTCGATCTGGGTAGTAAACGATTCGGTCGTTGAGCTGTAAATGATTTCACCCGAAGACAATTTGGCGTAAGCGCGGTAATAATATTTGGTGTTCGGGTTCAGGTCTTTCAACTGCACCGCCGTATTGGTTCCTACGGTGGGCGTGGCTACCACAATATGCAGGGAGTTGCCCACTTCCGGAGTCGTGATCGTCGATGAATAGCAGATACCGTATTCGACCGCAGCCGGACTTCCGGAATTCATCACCACAAAGTTGATGCTGGCGGTAGTTAATCCGAGGTTCGAGGTCCCCATATTGCTAACGGCCGGCTTTGAACCCGTCTGAAAAGTTTGCACAGGCGAACTATAGCTGATTCCTTTCTCATTAACCGCAAAGCTCCGAACGTAGTAGGTTGTGTTGGGCTGGAGATTCGTGGGATTGAACGTAGCCGTTGTGTTAGCTGGAAGAGAGCCGTCTTTCTCCACGGTTGTCGTCGGCCCATCCCCTTTTTCAGGTACAGGGTTCGTACTGGAATAGCAAATACCGTAGCTCGTAACCGACCCGTTACCGGTCGAGATCATGGTCATAATCAACGTAACCGAGTTAGTGGAAATATCCGAAGCGGGCTGCAAACTAACCGTTGGCGCAGTAACATCTGCAACCACAACCGTGCGCGAAAGAACGGTTTCATCCCCACAGGTATTCGTGAGCGTCACTTTGACCGAATACGTACCGGCGGACGCGTAGGTGTGGCTGGCCGTCGACCCGGTCGTAACGGTGGTGCTGCCGTTGCCAAACTCCCAGGTTATTTTGTCAATGGTACCAGCAATGCCAGCAATGGAAAAGTTCACCTTTTTTTGCTGGATTTGCGCATCCAGACTCCCCGAGGGTTTTGTACACTCACGTTTTGTTTTCCGACCGGGTAGCTCCCACTTTTCGCAACCGATAAAAAAACCGCTGATTAAACAAACAAACAGACTGGCTAGTAGACGAGTAGATATAGATTTCATCACGAAGAAAAATCACCTGAACAGATTAAAAATCAGAATGTATACTGAACGGCCAGGCCCAGCGATTGAGAAGAGGGTTGCCATTGGAAGGCCGTCTGGCGGGGTTTGGGTTTGTGCAGCAATAAATACACCTCGGCAACCGTGGCTACGGCCGCTACGCCCAGGCAGGCCGTAAACAGTCCGTTTTTCTTCCTGGCCGCTTCGGCAGCCGTGTAGGCATCGTCGTACTGCCGGTAGGCATCCAGATTAGCAATAATACCCGTATTGCCCGGATCAACCGACTGGCTAACCTGATTCAGCGTGCTTAATTTCGATTGAAAATCACTCCGCAGTAGCAAGGCATAGGCCCCCGCTCCCACGGCTACGGCACCGGTAAAGACCTTTAAGCCGATCTTTCTGGACGGTTTGGGCGGTGCGATATTCATCAGGTCATCAATCGTCCGGATCTGAATCAACAGCGTTTCTTTTTTGGTCGCATTGGCGAACTTAACCGCTTCTTCATAATTGGTCCGGGCCTCCCGGTACTGCTTCTGATTGTATAGCTTATTGCCTTCGCGCTCGTAGTGGTCGGCAATCTGCGTCATCGTGATTGTATCGTCGGGGTTCAGATGCAGGAGTTCATGCAGCAAATCAATGGTTTCTCTGCTTTTGCCCTGACGGGCAGCCTCTTCTGCTTTTTGACGAAGTGTCAGCCCGGTTGAGCTGTCCTGAATGCGTTTCTTTGCGTAGGCATCGTTCTCGAAACCAGGCACTTCCAGGCAATTCTGATACTGACGGCGGGCTTCAAGGTATTTTCCCTCTTTAAAGTACTCATCCCCTCTTTTTTTGTAGCGATCATATTCTTCATCGACAGCCAACGCTACGGTTTTGGTTCGGGCAAATACCCGTTCCGAGGGAAATACGACAAGCGAGAGTACTAGGCAGAGAATGAATACGTGTACTGGTTTCCTCATAGATTTAAATGACTAGTGGGTGCATTGTTTGATTTTACGGCGGACTTCATCGGTATCTTTCAGGGATTGCGCGACCAGAAACCAGGCTTTGGCTCCGTCGAATTCTTCCCGGTTGAAATACCCGTTTCCTTTATTCATGGTATAGCTATAGGCTTCATCCGCTTTGGCAGTAATCAGGTCGTGCTCTTTGGCCATTGCCTGCGCACTCGCAAAAACCGTGGCGGCCCGGGCCTTGTCGTTACTGCCGGTAATGGCTTTCATGCCCTGCTCGATGCGCTGATCATAGGCGTCCTGTTGTTCCTTTTTCTTTTTGTGACGGTTTTCTTCGGCACTTGCGATTGGTTCCGGCTTCGCGATAGCTTCTGTCGGCGACGGTTTTACCGGCGGTGAATTTACGACCAGCTCCGTCGAAACTGTTGCTTTCGCCAACCGGGCTTTCTCCGCCCTGGTCCGCAAATCCCGAACATCCCGGCGCGACGGGTCCAGCTGCAAGGCGCTGTTGGTCAACATTAATGTTGTCTCGTAATCCTTGCGGGCAAAAGCCGAACGAGCTTTGGCCAGTGCAGTATCCACTCGCTTCTTGATGGCACTTTTCTCTTCTTTTGCCGAACCTGCATTGGGTGTTGCTATGGGTAAAACCAATGTTTTCTTTCCAGTACGGTTGGGCGTAAAATTTACCGGTTCAGTAACTGGCTTAGATTCAATCGGTGTTTTTGGTGCCGGTTCTTTCAGCAGGATATACCCCATTACTCCGCCCGCCAAAACCGCAGCCGGAATCACAAGACGCCACGGAAAACGCCGACTCGTCGGATGGGCCGTTGGGGTCAGAACCGTCTTCCGAATTTCCTTTTGCGGTATCGACCGGTTAACGATCCGCACCGGAGCAACGGTTTCCGGTTTTGGTTCAGGCTGCAACACAACTGGAGCAACAACCGGCAATGGCGCGAAAATATCCGTGCTTTCGGACACAAAAACATCCGTCACTTCCGGGGCAACGAAAACGGTTTTAGGGCGAAGTTGCTCGATGCAGAATGCCAGCCCCCGAACGGCTTTTTCCTGCGTCGGGTTGCGTTGTAGAATCTGCTCGTAGCGGTTTTTGGCGCCTTCAAACTGCTGATACGCGATCAGACCTTCGGCTTCGGTCAATAAATGCTGGATATGTTTCTGCTCGATTCCCGCCCGGCATGTATTGATGCCCTGTTCGGCTTCGGCCTGATTTTCCCGTTTGGCAAGTACTTGCTCATACCGCAAAATAGCCTGCTCATATTGCTGACGATCAACCAGTTGCTTGGCCTCACCCAACAGTTTCGGAATGTGATCCAGCAAGTCCAGTAGCTCATCCTCCTTCCGAACCCGCTGGTGAATATCCCGCACCAGGCACCGCCGGATCATGGACTGGTAAGGCTCGCCGATCTCCCGAAGGCGATCCGGTAAATCCACAGTGATGATTTTCTTCTCTATTTCCCGGCGAACCGACTGCTCGCTGACATTTCGGGCGTCGGCGCGAAACGGTTTTTCACCCGTCAGCATTTCGTACAGGATGATACCAAAGGCCCACAGGTCGAGGTTAAAGCTAACCCGACTGCCCTCGATCTGTTCCGGTGCTTTGTAGGAAGGGGTGCCCCGACCGTCGCTCAAGTCAAAATCGGAACTGTCGAGTTCGTCGTCGCTCACCAGTTTACTCAACCCAAAATCGGCAATTTTGGGAATAAACCGTCCGGCATTATCACGGGAAATAAGAATGTTGGCGGGTTTAAAATCCCGATGCACGATCCGGTGACGGTGCAAATGCTGCAGGCCCAGCAGAATACCCCGCGTAATTCCGTACAATTGATTGTCCGTCAACGCGGCCCGCTTTAACAAATCGGCCAGATTACCATCCGGATAGTATTTCATGATGGCAAAATCGCTGATGCTGGTGTCGGTTTCCAGCCGATAACAAGCATCGTAACGGGCAATATTAGCCTGCCGGGGCACCCGTTTGGCCAGATCAACTTCCGCTTTTAACGACTTGGTATCATTCCCTTTGAATTCGCTGATTTTGATTGCAACCCACTCGGTTTCAAGCTGATCCTCTACTTTGATGACACGACCGTATGAGCCAGTACCCAATAAAGCCGCGGGATCGCCGGGCTGAATAGGGTACCTTCGTTTGAATTCCTGAAATGAAGTAAACGGTTGGGCCATAGATTAAAGATAGGATGCAACAGTTTTGGTAATCATTCTCATTTATAGGTACGACAAGGCCAGGTTATCCGAAAAACGCCCGTAAAAAATCGGCGTCTGCCGACCGCGGGATTTCTGCCGTACCTCTGGTGAAATATAGCGGTGCAATTCCCGGATGGTCACGATTTTGTCACCATTCAGGTCGGCTTGCCCCGCTAGCCCTTTCAACAAAAAATACGTAAAAACGCCCCCCTGCAGCAGACCGGCCTCCACGGCGCTCTGCGTTGACCGACTGGCTAATAACATCGCCACATTTTTCCCGTTGTGCGTACCGGTTGTGATGGACTGTGCCATCTCGCGCTGCTTTTGGGGTTGCGTCATTCCTCCCGACAAACAGGCGTCGGCAATACACAGTTTGGTCTCGGCTTTTGACGCATGAAAAGCGGCCTTAATATCGCCGTACGTCAGCAGTTTGTCCCCGGACTGGGCATCGTAGGGAAGAAAACAACCCGCCGAACCGTGCCCCGAGAAATAGAGAATAACGCGGTCGCCGGGCCTGGCTTCCCGAAACACAGCCAACGCCTGATGAATGTTAGCCAACGTCGCCTGCTGATTGGTCAGCAGGCGAATGCGTGGCGTTTCGGCGCGCCCGGCAGACTGGCTCTCCAAAAATTGCGCGATTTGCCGGGCATCTTTGTCCGCAAACCGTAAATCGCCGTTATTCTGAGAAAGCGCCTGGTAATCAGCAATTCCCACAACAACCGCAAAGGTACGCCCGCCGGGAGTCGGCGCTTCTGACCCAATCCATAACCAAACACTAAGCAGCCAAAGCGTTACCATATCCGATCAGGAATGTAAATGAGGTTGAGGAACCGGGGCCTTTTGCGTCACGTTCCGAACGCTGATCCAATAGCCCGAGTAATTATCTTGTGTTTTTCCGTGGCACAAAGCCATCAGTGAGGCCACTTTTGCCTGATCGGATGGATGTTCCGCAACCATGCTTTCCAATAGGTTATCATCAACCTGCTCCAACACGCCATCCGTACACAGGAAAAAGGAGTCGCCGGGTTGGATGTCCGTTAACAGCTTGATTTCAGGCACCGATTGAGCCGACGATGTTGGCGAATCGCCCGCCCGTGCAACGACGGCCCGACTGAGCCGGTGCCGCCAGGGATGCGTCCGGGCCTGCACAGCCGTGATAATTCCGGCCTCTACCATGTCGTTGACCTGTTTATGGTCTTTTGTCCGGAAAATAATCTGACCGGCCCGCAATTGGTAAATTCGACTGTCGCCCACGTGGGCCACCGTTGCGCCGTGTTCATGAAATTGCAGCAAAGCAAGCGTCGACCCCATCCGATTAACAAATGGATTTTGTTGCAAATAGTCGAAATAGGATTGGTACACCTGATTTATGGCCTCTTGCAAGGTTTCTCCATCCAACATGAGGTTTTCTGTAGCGCTCACATAAGCTGCAATACCCTGGCACAACAACTGGCTGGCCACCTCCCCTTTGTCGGCCCCGCCCATTCCGTCGCATACCACAAATAATTGGGTGTTCTCACCGGCCGTATTTTCCTGCGGATACAAAGCATCCTGATTAACCGCCCGCTCCCCCAGGCACGAAAAAGCAACGGGCAAATTGGTTTGAATCTGCATAATTACTCGGTATGGTCGGCGCTGTAAGTCTGTTCAACTTTGTACGTATCCAGCATTATCGCAGGAATCGAAAAATGCGTCAGGCGGAAGCGATCAGCGCCCCCCAACGTAATAATTCCTTCGTGCTCCACGTCGATCATTTCGGTTTTCTGTAAAGCCATTCCATTCAGCAAGGTTCCATTCAGGCTGTACTGAATCTGCTGCTGGCTGGTGTCCAAAAAACCGTCGTGAAGCTGATACCGGAGTTTTCCGGTCCACTTATCAAAAGCCACATTCAGGGTGCAGTGCCGACGACTGATGAAACAGCGGCCATTGTGCAAAAACCGTTCGACCTGGATGGTGCAGGTATCCGCCGTGCCAATGACGTTTGGGCCGTAGTGCAGGGCATACGCCAGTTCCGGTTTATCGACATTAGTCAACCGGCCAAACGCCGGCAATCCGTGCACGATGGCTTCGTCGTACTGAAACGCTTTTTTGAGGTTATTTACCGCTCCGCACCCAACGTGCGAACAAACAATGGAACCCCGGTCGGCATCGGCAGCCCGAACCATAATCCGCCGACCGCACTGCTGGCACTCAATCAATGTTGTTTTAAACCCTCCCATGCTCAATCTTGATCCATGTCACGGATATCACCGTTATTAATATACGTATCATCTTCGGGCTGGTTGGCATCGGCCAGGTAAACGGTTTCATCGCTCATGTACGATGATTCGCCCGAATCATCACCCTGGACGTCTGCCGGGGCGGTATCAGGTTCGAGGATCGAGTCTACAATTTCCTGCGACATGGCATGTTCCAACGACTGGCTGAAATCCTCGTTCGAAAGTACAATGGGCTCCTCCAGGTGCACCATCATCGTAAACTCACCATTCTGGGCATCATACTGGTACAGCGTATCCAATCCAGCGCTCCCCGTTGCATCCACAACCCGGTAGACGTACCCATCCTCGCCGTCAATAACCAGGGTATCAATAATACCGTCCTGGTCAAAATCAAGTCCCATAACGTGCTGTCCGTTCAAGTGCCCTTCAATGAGGGTTGGTTCCGTTTCGGGAGATTCCGCAGGCGTTTCGGTCGTGTCTACCTGTGCCACATCGGATTGAACAACTCCTGATTGATAAGACTTTACCGGCAATTTTTCTCCCAGAATCATTTCCGTGTATTCCTGCCGCTGTTCCAGTGAAAGGCTTGTCCATTCTTCCTTCTCGAAAGTATTGTACCAGCGACCCTGCCAGCTGAACACGCCCCCCATGCCTACTTCATCACGGGCCGCCCGAAATGCCTGCTCAAACGACATCGAATCCGTCACTTTTCCGGCCACATCAATATCAGCCGGAAGCGTCAGCAGCGTTGCGATCGAAGAACCCGAACTCGTATCCGGGGTATCACTAGTCTGCGGGTCTGTACTCTCTTTCCGTTCCTGAATTTTCTGGACGATGGCCCAGGCGGCTCCGCCTAACAAAACGGCCGCGGCCGAAATGCCCAGCACCTTTTTTTGATTGGACTCCAGATTGGTCTTCACGGTTTTTTGCGCCTGAGGCAATGGATAAGCGTCGGTCTGCTGATCAATAAATTGTGCCATAGTTTAACTTGTTAGCGTGATGGATATCCGTTTATCGGAGCGCTGGGTAAAAGGTGAATGGAAATTCAAAAAAAATTTAGTTGACCCAGACAGCCTGACACCGCCGGCAGGTTTTCTGCTGGGCAATCAGCTCCCACTCCCGCATTCCAAACGGATCCCGGCAGGCCGGATTGGGGCAACGATACCGCTCCCGGTATTCCTTGTCAATGACTTCCAATTTTTCATCCGTTGACAGCAGGGTGGAACACAGTGTAGGAATTAATACACTCAGCCCCGCCCCCGACATCACCTGAAGAATTGGCAGCGTGCCGCCCCCCGTTGCGACGGCGCTGACCCCTATCAGGGATGACAAAATAACGCTCCCGGTCCGAATCATTTTTTCGCGATTGCGGCAATCTTTCCGGAGCTTCGGATACTGTTCAAATACCTGCTGCAAAGCCGCAAATTCCTGCGTAAAATCCAACCGTTTAGGGGCAGTGCCTGCCAGCGGAGAAGGGGCCGTTGCCGGGTCCGGCTGAACAGCATCGGGTTTAAGGAAAGCCAGCAGTTGATCCACCGTATACGTCACGTCGGCCAATCGGACGGTATCGTGCTTATCGATAATCTTGCGGGTAATTCGCAACTCATTCACAAACGTACCGTTCTTACTAGCCAAATCCTCCAGGACAAAGCAAGTGTCTGAACAGCGCATCAAACGCGCGTGCTGTCCACTGATTCTGGCATGCGGCAATACGATTCCATTGCCCGGCTTCCGGCCAATTGTATACGTCGGAAGCTGGCTTAAACCGTCAATCCATTTTTCAATCTGATCACTTGGAGAAGGTACAGACAACAGAGCCATAAAAGACTAGACAGAGTATGAATAAGCTTAGCAATATAAGTAGATTTACTAAGTGAATCTACTATAATTTTTTCATCGGTTATTTTCGATTTCCAAACTGCTCCGCCAGCGGCCCGTTTCTCGCTCATCAGGAATGGCAATGAGCTTTTCGTTAGGTATAAAAAATAAATGCCAGCCCCGCAACCCAGGAGACTGACATTCATTTGTGCGATTCACACGGCTATCGGTTTACGTCAGATCGCGCTCCAGAATCCGGCCGGTTTCCTTGTCTTTCAGAATGACTTTGTGCCGACCATCGTGTGTTACCTCTTCCTTGATGAGGTAGTACGTTTCGTCGTAATCAACCAGCGTCGACTCCTGCGTTAGTCCCTCCCGACCGCGCCAGACGGGCAGGTGTACGGGTTCCCACTGCTTGGTTTCGGCCGAGCGATAAGCCGCATCCAGTACGGCATTGACCACGTACCCATCATAAAACGTTTCGGCCGGTTCGCGCCCCGCGTCGGCAGCATTGAACATATCCGTAAACATGTGATTATAACCCAGATCGTTCACTTCGTCGCCCACCGGAAAGAGCCATCCCGACGTGCTTTCGGCTTTTTCGGCCACGTAATCTGCGCCCTTGCCCGTGGTAAACATTTCGAAACCGGTACGCAAAAAATTGTTAATCCAGATGGTCCCTTCGGTCCCCATTACTTCGTCGCGCAGGTCCATCCCCCCCCGGAATGTCCAGCTCACTTCAAACTGCCCGATCGCGCCGTTTTCGTATTTGACCAACGCGATGGCGTGATCTTCCGCGTCGATCGGTTTAACCTGCGTAGCGGCCCAGCACATGACCTCCACGGGTTTCACGTCTTTTCCGATGAAGTTCCGGGCAATTTCAACGCAGTGGCACCCCAAATCAAGCATACAGCCACCTCCGGCCTGTTCTTTGTCCCAAAACCAGTCGCTATGCGGCCCCGGGTGCGTCTCGCGGGATTTAGCCCAGAGAATCCGGCCCAGTGCGCCGTTTTTGACGCTTTCCAGTGCTTTCAGAAACTTTGGGGTATAACACAGATCTTCCAGGTAGCCCGCAAAAATGCCCGCTTCCTCCACGGTTTTCAACATCCGCAGGGCTTCTTCCGCGTTTCGGCCCAACGGTTTGGTACTGACAACGGCTTTTTTGTGTTTGGCACAAAGCAAAACGGCGGCTTCGTGCAGGTTGTTGGGCAAGGCAATGCACACCATATCAACTTCCGGATGGGCAATCACTTCTTCCATCTCCGTTCCCCAGATAGGGCAACCGTAGTCGGTGGCAAATTTTTTAGCACTTTCTTCACGGCGGGCATAGATGGCAACCACCCGGTCGCGCCCCCGTTGACCGTGAATGGATTCGGCGTAGAACCGGCCAATAAAACCGGAACCCAGCATGGCAATTTTTCGCATAAGAACTAAGGGAGTTAGGAGTTAGGAATAATGAATGATAGCAGAACCGGTTTAATTCATAACTCTTCATTCACCATTCATCTTATTTTATAACCCAGCATTGGACTCAAATATAGCCAGTGCTGAAATGGATCAGTAGTTTTTCGAGCAAAAGGTTAAGAATATCCGTCTGTAAAAATCAACTATTTTATAAATTTAGACTTGTCTAAATTTATTTTCTATATTTGCTGAAACGGTGGTTGCCACCTTTACCTCCTTGTTATAAAGAGTCATGCACTGGTTGCCGGTTTATCGACAAAAAATTGCCCGTATTCTGCTGATCCTATTCAGCTTGATGCTGGTCAATTCGGTCATTTTCCGGCACGCCCACAAACTTGCCAGCGGGCGCGTCATCGTTCACGCCCACCCGTTTATTCCGCTTGGCGATGGGCCTTACCAGCCCAATACACACACGACCGGGGAGTTGTTCTGGCTCGACCATTTTACGAATGCGCTCTACGACGGCCTGGCTCCTCTGCTGTTCGTCTGCGCTGTGTTGAGCACACCGGTCGTTCGGCATTTCCTGGCGATCTACCCATCCATCCGTGCTCACTTCTTTCCTTTTTTTACGCACCGGGGTCCGCCGGTTGTCGGATAAATTCTTCCCGGTATCGCCCAGGCGATCCTGATTTTCGTGCCCTGCTGCCTGTAGCTCTGGTGAATACACGCTTGTAATCAGCAGTATTGCTTTGTCTACGGCATTCGGTCAACACAATGTCTGCCAGGTTTTAAACGAGTGTACCCAATCCTGACAGGTGTAAGGCCAACCCAGCGGGCCTGTTCCATTCGCCCTTTTATTAATTCAAGACAACCATGCAAAAAACGATATATGTGTCGGTGCTGCTCCTGTTGTGCAGTACCTTTTTGGCCTATGCCCAGTCAACCGCCACCCTTGAAGGGCGGGTTCTGTCTAAAGAAAAACCGCTCGAACTGAGCACCGTAGCGCTCAAGGGAACGCGCTTTGGTACGCTGACTGACACGGCGGGGGTTTTCAAACTAACCGGCATTCCGGCGGGGCGCTACCAACTGGTGGTTTCTCAGGTGGGGTTTGAAACGTACCAGAAAACCGTTACGCTCACCGCCGGTCAAACGTTGCGTCAGACGGTCGATTTGCGCGAAGCCGCCAATACCTTGGGCGAGGTAGTCATTACGGGAACCATGAAAGAAGTTTCAAAACTCGAAAGCCCCGTTCCGGTGGAGATTTATACACCTAAGTTTTTCCAGAAAAACCCAACGCCCAACATCTACGACGCCCTGCAAAACATCAACGGCGTTCGGCCGCAACTCAACTGCAACGTCTGCAATACCGGCGATATTCACATCAACGGTCTGGAGGGCCCTTATACCATGGTATTGCTCGACGGGATGCCCATAGTCAGCTCGCTGTCAACGGTATACGGTTTATCAGGTATTCCAAATTCACTGGTCGAACGGGTTGAAGTGGTCAAAGGTCCGGCGTCAACACTGTACGGTTCTGAAGCCGTAGCCGGTTTGATCAACATCATCACCAAAAATCCGCTGAAAGCGCCCATTCTCACGGCCGATGTGTTCGGCACGAGCTGGCAGGAGTACAATGCCGACCTGGGTGTTAAATTCCGGGCGGGGCGCGCCAACTCGCTCGTTGGTCTGAACTACTACAATTTTCAGCATCCCTACGACAAAAACGGCGACGGTTTTACGGACGTAACGCTCCAACACCGCATCTCACTATTCAACAAGTGGCAGTTTGAACGCAAAGAAAACCGCTTGGCCAGCATTGCAGCCCGCTATTTTTACGAAGACCGCTGGGGCGGCCAAACCGGCTGGACACCCGTTCTGCGCGGCACCGACAGCCTGTACGCCGAAAGTATTTATACCAAGCGGGTGGAGCTGATTGGGGCGTATCAACTGCCAACCACCGAAAATATTACCTTGCAATCGTCGTTCAACAGCCATAATCAGAATTCGGTTTATGGCACAACGGAGTTCATGGCGACGCAACGGATTTTCTTCGCCCAGCTGCTCTGGAACAAGGAGTTCAACAACCACGTCAGCCTGTTGGTCGGAACGCCCTTCCGGTATACATTCTACGATGATAACACGCCCGCTACCCAGTCCGGCGATTCGCTCCGACCCGTCAACCAGCCCGACCGCACCTTGCTGCCCGGCATTTTTGCGCAACCCGAATTTACGTTTAACGATCAGCACAAATTGCTGCTTGGCCTTCGCTACGACTATAATTCGCGGCACGGCAACATCCTGACGCCCCGGTTTTCGTACAAGTGGTCGCCCAACAAAGACAACGTGATTCGGTTGAATGCCGGAACCGGATACCGGGTGGTGAATCTTTTTACCGAAGATCACGCGGCCCTGACCGGTGCCCGGCAGGTGGTGGTCAAGGACGAACTAAAACCCGAACGCAGCTGGAACGTCAACCTGAATTACACCAAACTGCTGGTGTTTGGTGCCGGTTTTCTGAACATTGATGCCTCGCTGTTTTACACTTACTTCACCAACCGGATTATCGCCGATTACGATACCGACCCCAACAAGATTTTCTTTGATAACCTGAAAGGCCACTCTACCTCGAAAGGGCTCAGTGTCAACCTCGATGCTAATTTTACGTTTCCGTTAAAAGTAAACGCCGGTTTTACCCTCATGGATGTTTACAAAGTGGAAGATGGGACCGACGGACGGCCCGTCAAAACACGGCAGCTGCTGACCGAACGCGTTACCGGAACCTGGACGGCCTCCTACGATTTTGGGCGGGGTCTTTCGGCGGATTACACCGGCAATCTGTACGGCCCGATGCGGCTGCCCCTGCTCAGCTCCGACGACCCACGGCCCGAATACTCACCAACCTGGAGCATTCAGAACATCCAGGTTACCAAACGGTTTGATAGTGGGTTTGAGATTTACGGTGGAGTCAAAAACCTGTTAAACTTTACACCCCCAGCCAACAGCATTGCCCGGGCTTTCGATCCATTCGACAAACGGGTTATCTTCGGAGCGGACGGTCAGGTGGTTGCCACGCCCGACAATCCTTACCGGCTGACGTTCGACCCGAACTACGTATTTGCGCCCAATCAGGGAATTCGCGGTTTTCTCGGAGTCCGGTATACAATTCACTAAGGAAAAATACGGTGC
The DNA here is from genome assembly GCF_054780515.1 of Larkinella harenae. NCBI lineage: Bacteria > Pseudomonadati > Bacteroidota > Cytophagia > Cytophagales > Spirosomataceae > Larkinella > Larkinella harenae. The sequence goes on from NZ_BAAGWE010000002.1 coordinate 417,612, forward strand.
AACGATTGCGGCCTAACCGCTGTCCATACACTTGAAAGCAATGCGTTGTCAGTTAAAACATTTCAACTGCCAATGCAGTTTATGCAGGAAAGTCTCTTTTGCCGCTAGACTTTTTAAATTATTGCACCGAAGATTAGAACTTTTACAAGAAAGGCTAGTTTTAATACTTTGATAACCATTGCATTACTATCCATTTTATATAAATTTAAAACCGTAAACCAAACACTCTACTCGATATGGCACTTGCAAAACAGTATGTAAAAAGCAAGCCTACAATTTGCAAAGTAACATTTACGCTGCCTGCTGACGCCGTTGATGGCGCAAAGGAGGTTGCGCTGGTTGGTGATTTCAACGGCTGGGATGCGTCTGCTACTGCACTGAAAAAACAAAAAGACGGATCTTATAAAACCACTGTTGAACTTCCGATTGGTCAGGAAACCCAATTCCGGTACCTGGTCGATGGCGAAAAATGGCTGAACGATTCGGAAGCCGATAAATACACCAACAGCGGTGTTTCGTCCGACGACAATTCGGTCGTTGCGCCGTAAGCTGATTGCTTGAATTTGTAGCAAAGACGATATGAATAAACAAGCCCGGCCTGATGGCCGGGCTTGTTTATTTTTGGTAACCTGATTGGTTAAACCGTAAAACTGTCGGACTCAACGTAGGCTTTGATCAGCGCCGTTTCGCCCTCTTTGCCGGGATAGGCGTTGCCGTGTTCCATGCCCCAGATAAACTCCTTGTTTTCGGCTTTGGCTTTTTCGTAACAGTGCTTGAACACGTTCTTGTAGTTGATCTCGCCCGTTGTCGGCTCTTTCCGCCCGGGGTTATCTCCAATCTGGAAGTACCCAATTTCGCTCCAGCACCAGTCGATGTGCGGAATGATGTGCCCTTCATTTTTCTGCATGTGGTACACATCAAACAGGATTTTACAGGCCGGGCTGTTCACGGCGCGACAGATCTCGTAGGTTTGGTCGGAGGTCCGTAAAAACAGGTTGGGCGTATCGCTCAGCGGTTCCAGCACCATCGTCAGGTTGTGCGGAGCCAGAATGTCAGAACCCCGGCGCAGGGCGTCGATGACGTGGCCGGTCTGAATACCGATGGGCAGGTTCCGCTGAAAATCACCGGGTACCACCGTCATGTATTTCGCATTGACGCGCTTGGCAACTTCCACGGCTTTTTTACAGCCATTCAGAAAAATATCGATAAACTCCTGTTTACCAGCCGCTAGCGTATTGGCACCATTACCGCCTTTATCGACCACGAAAACGCCCATTTTCATGCCCAGTCGGGCCATTTCCTTCGCGATTTTTTCCTGCTCTTCAACCGGCCGTCCCATCATTCCGTTGTCTTCCAACGCCTTAAAGCCGTTGTCGGCCATAAATTTAAGCTGGTCGATCACATCCTTTCCGGCGCTGTTGGTAAACATGCCGAAGTGGGGTGCATACAACAGCTTGAACTGATTTTTTGCTACGGTTTTCGGCTGTGATGGCTCGTTACTGGCCAAAGCATTACCAGCCAGAGTTGCTCCGACCAGCCCTAACGTTGATTTGACAAAATCGCGTCGTTGAATCATAATGAGGAAAAGGTTCTATTTTCGTTTTAAACTTGCCAGATAATCCACTAAATCCACTAACTCCTGCGTCGACATGTTTTCCTGCAAGCCCGACGGCATCATCGAGGCATCGAGTTGTTTCATGGAAACGACATCACTCATCTTGTAGTCGGTGACCGCACCACCCGGAAACTTCATTTGCAGATCGGTTTCGGTTTTGCTCGAAACAATCCCTGTTGCCGAGCTGCCATCTTTGAATTTGACTTCGAAACCTTCGTACCCAAAACTGATGCCGGCGTCCGGGTACAAAATAGCCAGGTATTGACCTTCTTTCGGCAATTTACTGCCAATTTCGGATAGTTTCGGGCCAAAGTCCATGCCTTCTCGGTTAATCTGGTGACAAATCGAGCAGTTGGTTTTGAAAACCGTCAGGCCCCGGCCAGCATCGCCGGTCATCGCCAGCAAATCCGGAATACCGGGCATTTTCTTTCCGGCGGCACTGTTGCCGCCGTTCAGGTAACTGGCCGCTTCCAGGCGCACTTTTTTCCGCCAGGTTGTACTAACTCCCTGAACCGCAGCCGCCTTATACTCATCCTTGATCTGGCCCGACCGCAGCAGCGACAAGATCAGTTCTTCACCATCGTTGCTGCCACCAATGGCCCGGGTGGCTTCCCGGCGCAGGGCTTTCGGACGGTTTTCGTCCAGCGCAACGGTTTTTAGCATATCCAGCGACTCTTTATTTCCCACCCAACGCAGGGCAGACGCCATGTTGATTGCTGCTTCCGGATTGTTGCCATTGATAACGCCCCAGACCAGCTGCCCCCCCCCCTGTTTCAGCAATTGCCGAATGGCATCCCGACCCATCATGTCGTTAAACTGCTTCTGACTCAAAGCCAGCAAGCGGGCATTTTCGGCAACCGGCTCGTAGCGGCTCACCATTTCCATGTAATCCGGTTTGCCATAGGTTTCGTCCAACAGCTTCGTCAAAGCCGCCATTGCCTCCGGCGAATTCTTCACAAAATCTTTATCCAGATGCCGAAGGGCCAGTTTTGTAATCTGCACATCGTTCGGATTGCTTTTCAGGATACCCAGCAGCGCATTGGATTTTTCAATGGCTCCTGGATTAAAATCAAACGCCCGGAAATACCGCAGACGTCCCGTCAGATCGGTTTGTGGATCGCCCGCCAGCTGAGCCAGCAACGGAACGGCGTCTTTGGTACGTGCCCGCCAGACAATGTCTTTTCCGGCTGCCGTCGTCAACGGATTGGCGCCCGAGCGCTTTAGCCAGGCGGCATAATACGAATCCCATTGTCCGTCTGCGCCAATGCCGAGAGCTTCCAGGTACCAGCGGTCTTTGCCGTCGTGACGGGCCGCCAGTTGCGCCCACAAATCGGGGGCTTCGGGCGAGGTGTTCCGACGCAGGGCAATGGCACACTCCCGAAGAACCTGCGGATCTGCCGGGCCGCCGTTGCGGTCGTTTACCAGTTGTTTTACGTACGGAGTTACATCCCCTTTCAACTGACGAGCCGCCCGCAATCCGGCCATCCGCAGGTTCGGATCCTTATCCTTCAGGGCCATTTCAATGTATTTTTTGCCTTTACCGTCCAGCTTGCTCAGCAGCCACAATGCCCGGGCTTTCATGCGCGGATCGGATGCGGTTTTGTAAAGCGTTGCCAGGTCTTTTTCGGCTTTCGCACCCAGCCCGTGCAGTTTATTCCAGGCTGCGTAGCGGATCGCCATGTTCGGGCTTTGCAGCGCTTCGATGGCTCCAGCCGTCGTTGCCAAATCGACTTTCGGAATTTTGTACGGCGTATTGGGTGGAGCGACCCGGTAAACGCGGCCCCGGTTTTGATCGCCCGCCTGATGACCGCCCACGCCCGGATCGTACCAGTCGGACACGAACAGCGAACCGTCGGGGGCCACGCATACATCCGAAGGCCGGAACCACTGGTCGCGAACGCCCTCCAAAACCGGTACAATCGTCGCTTTGTACCCGGCACCATCATTTGTTACCGGATACGAGCGAACCACATTGGGTCCCGCGTCGCAGTGAATCACCTGTCCCTGAAACACTTTTGGCAGCAACTTTCCTTCGTACACCAGAATACCCGTTGGCGATCCCGCACCAGTTTGCAAGAGATTCGGCACCACACCAGGATCATTGAGGTGCCAGTGTTGCAGCGGAATCGAAGTCTCCAGATTGGTTCGGTTGGCCCGCCAGCCCGCGCCGGTCATTTCGTCGGTATAACCGTAATTCCCGTATTCCATCACGTAGTTGATCCGAACTCCCTTGTTGCCGTCGTCGTCGTTGTCCGACTGCCACATCGCGCCGTACGAATCCACCGCCACTTCGTAATTATTCCGGAAATTATGACCCAGCACTTCCATCTCACTGCCGTCGGGATTGCAACGGAACACCATGCCCTGCTTGAAGTTTTTCGGATCAATTTCTTTGCCGGTGCTGCGATCGATGATCGGTTTACCCTCTTTATCAAGGATTTGCTTGCCCTCGTTCCCAAAATTAAAATACCATTTCCCGTCCGGCCCAAACACGAACGAGTGCATACCGTGGTCGTGATCGCCACCGCTGATGCCGCTGAATAGCAGCTCTTTTTTATCGGCTTTGTCGTCGCCGTTTTCGTCCGTAAAGACAAACACATTCGGACTATCCGACACAATCACTTTGTTGCCCTGCACCCAAATCCCGAGCGGGGAGACCAGTTCCGGTCCCTGGTAAAATGTCTTGGTTACATCCGCCTGCCCATCACCGTTGGTATCTTCCAGAATCAGAATGCGGTCGCCTTCGGGACGGGTCGGATTGCCGTTGATCCCGGCCCGGTAGTTGTAGGCTTCGCACACCCACACGCGCCCCCGGGCATCAACGTCAATGTTGGTCGGATTGGTCAGCATGGGTTCAGCCGCAAAGAGTTTGGCTTCCAGCCCTGGCGCCACGTTCAGGCTACCTACACCGTATTTGGGATCGCGTTTGCCGTCGTCGGAAAGCCCGGCAAAAAGCCGTTTAAGGTAAGCTGGTGAAGCCTGGTTGAGGTTATCGTTTTGCCAGGCACCGACCAGAATGCCCCCTACCAGGAGACCTGCTGTGGAAAGAGCCAGCGCCCGAGCTGACAACCGAAAGCGTTTCGCGTAACGAGTTGAGTTCATAAACTACGCACGAAATAAGGGTTGGAATAAATCGTGTAAATGTAGTAAAAAAACCCAAACCTCTCTGTACACGATCCGCGCCCTCCCCCCGACGAAAAAGCCCCCAGCGATTGCCGGGGGCTTGAAAAACAGACGACTTTCGTTTTCAAAAAGTCGACGATTTGCTGCTTTCCCATTAGGGATCAATGTTTTTGGCAACTTCTGCAAATGGACGGGAATCAATGCGTTGCTGCTCTTTTACCAACTGCGATTTCAATTCCGGAATGGATACGTCGTGCAAACCCGCTTTCGTTGCAATAGCCATCGAAGCCGCCAGACCAGCCGCATGCCCCAGCATCATATAAACCGGTTCCATCCGCAGCGTTGAATACGCAATGTGTGAAGCCGAAAGACAAACGGTAACCAGCAGGTTGGTCGCTTCACTGCGTTTGGGCAGCAGACACCGGTACGGTATTTCGTACGGTTTTGTGAAGATTCCGGCCCCAATATTCCCCTCCTTCACAACCCCGGCTTTTTCGTCGGCCGCTTTTATGTATTGCACATCATGAACATCCAGCCGGTAGCTGCCCAGGGCGACGGCATCGGGTTTGAAACGCGCGGCTTCGTCCAGCACATCTTTTTGCGTCATCACAAAATCGCCAACCAATCGGCGGGCTTCACGCACGTAAATGTGGTACGGCCAGTGATTATTATCCCGAAACTCATCTTTGGCGTAACCCCACTTTTTTAGTTCATTCCGAATGGCGGGCGGCACCGACTCATCGGTTCGTAAAAACCACAGATACCCCCGGCTGTATTCCTCGTGTTCCCGACTGATCACGTCCCGCTCCTGGCCCGTCGCTTCCGGGAACGCCCACGAACCGCCAATCCATTCGCCCGTTCGCGAATCGGTTTTCCGGTTCGGAAGCGTATTCAGCGGCAAGACGGTCAGAATGGATTTCGGCGGGTTTGCCCGGAATTCGGCCGCATCCATCGCGTAGCTGGCCCGGTGATAATTTGGGGGCCTGGTAATCGGAATTTGATTTTCGACCGAATCCGTCAGGCAAACCCGAAAGGTGTAGCGCTGGGTCTTCTGGTCAGCTTCCCCCTGCTGGTCAACCGGATAGCGTACACCCGCCAGCGATTCACCGTACTCGTCCGCGCCTTCCCGCCCCACCCGGTACGAACACCCGGCCAGTTTCATCAGGTCGCCTTCATAACTGGCATCAATGAAAACCGAAGCCGTTATCCGGCGGTTTTTATCGGTCAGCACGGAACGAAGACGCGTTTTTTCTTTTTGTACCTCCACAATTCGCTCTTCGGTCAAGACACGCACCGGGGTTTCGGCCAGCCAGTCGTTGAATACGATCTCGGCCACGTGCGGCTCAAACCGGAGTCCTCCCCGGCTGGTTTTGGCCTGCACCGACTCCAACCCGTAACGGGTTTGATAATACCGATAAACACGGGTATGAAATTCGCGGCCCAGTCCGCCAAACGTTTTTTCATTCCCGGCATTCGACATCGCAAGCCCACTCGTTCGCATTCCGCCCAGGTGTTTATCTTCCGTGATCAGAACGACCTGACGCCCAGCCCGGGCAGCGGCAATGGCCGCAATAATTCCGGAGGGCGACGAGTCGACGACCAACACCTCCGTGGTCATCGCCGTTTCGGAACTGTTGCTGAAGTCGCTCGCCCAAGCCCTGCTTCCGCCCAAAACATCGGTGAAAAAAGTCACCCAAAGCAGGGTTTGGCACAGGTATACTACGGTTTTTGAAAAAAAACCGGCTGAGTTTTTCTTGTCTTTCATGCTATTTCTGAGAAGCCCGCGAATCAATACCCCGGATTTTGGGTGAGGTTTTTATTAATTAGCCGTTCGCTGGCGGGAATGGGCCAGAGGTATTGTTTGTCCTTGCTGAAATTGCGAACCGCCAGTATTCTGACCTGATTGATGTAGGTCGAATAATCCACGATGCCGTCGGTGTCGATGGCCGGAACGCCCGGAAACGGCCATTTGGTCCGATCCTGGTTGCCGGGTTCGGGCAAGCCCACCACCGATTTGGTCAACGCCTTTTCCGCAATTTTCCACCGGATCAAATCCATGTACCGTAGCCCTTCGTTGGCAAACTCGACCCGGCGCTCCCGTTTGATTAGCGTCCGTAATTTACCCGGATCGGTGGTGGTAACTGCCGGGTACCGCGCCGGCTCGTCTACGTTTACTTTATAAGCTCTCGCCCGAACGCGGTTGATGGCCTGTAACACCGATGCATCAATTTCGTTCAGTTCAACTTTCGCTTCGGCATACATCAACAGAATTTCGGCATACCGCATCAGTATCAAATCGTTGTCTTCGATCTGGCGGTCCACCCACGACTGTGACACGCCTTTTTTCCAGACCAAACCGTTAAAAGCCGCAAACGGGGCCACGCTCCGCGTATCCAGGTTGCTGACCCGCTTACCGGTTTTGTAATTCATCACCGTCAACGAATCCGGATGAGGCTGATAGGTATAACCCAACCACTCCGTACCGAATTCGACAATGCTCATTCCCAGGCGGGGATCGCGGTTTTTGAACGGACTCCGCGGATTATACAGGGGCGACTCGTCAATCGGCAACCCGTCTGTGCATTCGTACGAATCCAGCATCTCCCAGGTCGGAATGTACTGCGCAAAACCAGCATTCAACCGGGGCAGAAAACTCCGGACGTATCCCCAGGCCGACGAAATACCGTAGGTATTGGATCGGGGAAAACTCAGCATAATCTCCCGGCTGGTCTCGCCCGTTTCCAGAAATAAATCCCGGTAATCAGCATGGAGGGTGTAGGCTTCCAGGGCCATCACCTGCGCAGCGGCATCCCGGGCTTCGGTCCACTTTCCCAGGTATAAAGCCGTCCGCGCTTTGAGGCCCAGGGCCACGCCTTTCGTCCAGCGTTTCAGGTCCGATGTTGCGTACGAAACCGGCAGGTGCTGGGCCGCCCAATCCAACTCACTGAACACAAATTGCAGAATCTCGTTTTTGTTGGTTCTGGCCAACCCGTACGACTCAGCCAGCCCTTTCGGTTCCACCAGCAACGGCACATCGCCAAAATGCGTGATAAGCCGGGCGTATTGGTAGGCCCGGGCCATGCGGGCTTCGGCTTCCAACCGCTGAATGATGTTTTCGGGGGTGTTGCCTTTCGCCCGGTCTTTGGAAGCCAGAAAAGCGTTGGCCCGGGCGATGGCGGTATATGCATTCTGCCACAATCCGAGTACAATATCCCGGTTGTCGGCGGTGAGTGTACCAAAGGTAATGGGGTTTCCGGTCGTCGCGCGGTTCCAATAATTATCCGAAAATTCCTCCGAATCATTACCCCAGAAACTAATGTGGTATAAATCATTGACCGCCATCTCCAGTTCGGTCTGGCTGGAATAAAAGTTTCCGGTTGAGCTTTCGGCCAAGGGGTTGAGGTCCAGTTTAACGCAGGCCTGAAGGGCAATGGCCAAAAGCAGGGTTAAGAATGTATGGGATTTCATGAATGCTGTCTTTTATAATTTGATGTTAATCCCGGCCATAAACGTTCTGACGATGGGGTAATTGGCGACGTCGACCTCCGGGTCCCAACCCGTTGGAAACCGGCTGATGGTAAACAAGTCGTTGGCCGACACATAGGCGCGCAACCCTTTGATTTTTAACCGCTGAATCAGCAGCTGCGGCAGGGTATACCCCAGCGTGATATTCTTGAGCCGGAAATACGACCCGTTGATCAACCAAAAATCCGACATGGCGTAATTATTCACCTCCGATACGGTTGAAAGCCGCGGGTATTGAGCCGCCCGATTCTGGGCTTCGGAGTTGGTCGGACTCCAGAACCGCCCGTCGATTTCGGAGGGCACATTTCCGTACTGAGCCAGGAAGGGTTTTACCTGAACATCGCTCAAACGGCTGAGTATTTTCCCGACGCCCTGACCAACCAGCGTAAAATCAATGCCTTTGTAGTCGAGCCGGATGGTGCTGCCGTACGTATACCGGGGCAGCGATCCACCCAACCGAATCCGGTCGCCGTCGGACGTAATTTTTCCGTCGTTGTTTACATCCCGGTATTTCACATCGCCGGGTTTGGTATTGCTGTTCAAAACGGGCGATCGGCTCACCTCGTCGGCGGTCTGAAACAACCCTTCCGACTGATAACCGAACCATTCGTTAAACTCTCCGCCCTCCAATTGAGCCTGATTCCCCAGTATTTGAGTGCCTTTCAGGTCAATAATCCGGGTTTTCACATCCGACATGTTCAGGGCAACAGAATACCGCAATGCCCCCTGGCTGTCCTTCCAACTGGCCTCCAGATCCCAGCCTTTGGCTCCTACGACGCCGGCATTCTGGTTCGGATTTCCGTAGCCGAGGTACGTCGGAATATCCAGCATCAGCAGAATATCCCGGGTTTTTTTCGTGTAAAGATCCGCCACCAGGTTGAGCTTGCCGTTCAACAAACCCACATCCAGCCCCAGATCAAGCGACTCCGTGGTTTCCCAACTGATGTCCGGAACCGCATATTGCCGTTGGGCACCCCGGGTTTCGGCCGCCACCTGACCACCCCTGTAGAATAATGCATCGGCAAAAATAATCGACGACTGGTACGGGTAATTTCCAATCCGCTCGTTGCCCACCTGCCCCCAGGAAGCCCGCAGTTTCAGAAAAGACAGCGAGCGGACGTTTTGCAGAAACGGCTCTTCCGACAGGGTCCATCCGGCAGAGAACGACGGAAAAATACCCCAGCGCTGATCCTTGCTAAACCGCGAGGAACCATCCCGGCGGATGTTGGCCTGGACGTAATACTTGCTCCGGAAATCGTACTTGAAACGTCCGAAAAACGAGCGCAGGGCGGCTTCGTTGGCAGTGCCTGCGTTGTCCCGCAAGGCCGTCGATCCCAGATCCAGATACGGAAAATTGGTGATGGCAAAAGCCCCTCGCGAAGCGCCCAACCGTTCGTACCGGGCGTAATTCTCTTCATAGCCCACCAGCGCGTCGATCTGATGGTCGGTATTGAGTTGCCGGTTATAATTTGCCAACAACTGTCCATTGAACGTAAACTGCTCTACCCGGCTCTCATTGAGCGTGGTATTGGCCTGGTTCGTAAAAATCACCCGCGACGGATCGTCGAGGTCCGTAAAGCGGATCACCTTGGAAAAAACCTTGTCTTTATCAAACCGAAAGGAGGGTGAGAGCACACTCGTCAAGGTCAGGCCATTGATAGGCTTAAAATTGAAAGCCAGCCGCCCCCCGATCTGATTTTCGTAGCTTTTATCAAACCCGCCGTCGGTGACCTGCGCCAGCGGATTCCGGCCATCCTTGCCCGGTGCCCAGCGGCCATCGCGGTACACAGCACCGTAGGTACCGGGCAGCAACCGGGCATTGTTCACCGGATTTTCGCCCGCTGAAGTGACGTTGTACCCCCGGATGTACGAAACGTCGAGATTGGCACTCAGCTTCTTACTAATCTGAAGATCGTTATTGATTTTGACGGTATAGCGGTCGTAAAACCGGTTGGTGAATAAACCGTCCGATTTCGAATAATTCAGCGAAGCCCTCGTTTTGACCTTATCCGTACCGATTGTAAATGACAAATCGTGCCGGTGCCGGGGAGCAAACCGTTTCAGAACGGCTTTCTGCCAGTCGGTTGCGGGGTACAGATCCGGATTTTGGGCGTGATTCTGCCAGTAGTCGTCGATAAATTTCTGTTCATAAAACGGCGTGCTCCCGTCGTTGGTCCGGTATTCATTGAAGAGCTGCATATACCGAACGGCATCGACAAACGCCGGTGTCTGGGTAGGCGTTTGAAGACCAGCTTCCGCTGTGTACTCCAGGCTCGATTGCCCCTCCTTGGCCCGCTTGGTAGTCACCAGAATCACTCCCGCAGCCGCTCTAGATCCGTAGATGGCCGCCGAAGCAGCATCTTTCAGCACGGTGATATTTTCAATATCGTTGGGGTTAAGGTTATCGATGTTATCGCTCGGAACTCCATCCACAATAATCAGGGCGTCGTTGTTGCCAATGGTGGTAATCCCCCGGACGCGGATCGTCGAGTTGCTGCCCGGCCCGCCGGTGTTCCGGGTGACGGTCACTCCCGCCATAGCGCCCTGAAGCGCATCCGATACCTGAATCGACTGTCGCTCTGTAATATCCCGGGTGCTGATGGTGGACACGGCGCCGGTCAAATCCTTTTTTTGCTGGGTTCCGTACCCTACCACCACCACCTCATCCAGGGCTTTCTGGTCGGGGACCAACTGCACTTCGATTACGGTTTTTGTGCCAACCGCCACTTCCTGATTCTGATACCCCACAAAGGAAAAAACCAGGGTTTCGGCCCCTTCAGGCAGCACCAGTTTAAAGCGGCCGTCGGCATCTGTCGTTGTTCCCCGCGATGTATTTTTAATGACCACACTCACGCCCGGTAATCCTTCGCCGGTTTCACTTTTCACCAGACCGGTTACGGATCGTTCAGCCACCGGAGCCGTTTCGAGCGTTGGACGGCTGCCTACCCCCCCGGAAACCGTTGAAGGCACAATGGCAATCTGACTGCCCGTCACCACATACCGTAGTTGCAGCGGTTTCAAAAGCCGGTCGAGCACGTCCGAAAGTCGTTCGTCGGTGACCGAAAGCGAAACTTTCCGGTCGACCTGTACAATCTGACGGCTGTAGACAAACCGGACACGGGCGGTTTTTTCCAGCGTGAGCAACGCCTGCCGAACGGTGTTATTATCCAGCCGAACACTCACCCGCTGCTCAAGGAGTTCCTGGGCATTGGCCGCCAGAACCCCGTTGATCAACAAGGCCGTTAGTATCAATTGGAGTAGCGAAATTCGCATAAGCATCCGAATCCTTTCGTGATTAGTAAACTTGTCCATAAATTGGAGGGTGATTTGGTTATTCCGGGCAAAGGAGTAGCTATACCGATCCGCGGTGGCCCGTTGTTACCGCCAGATCGGTCACTTGTTCCCGCTATGCTCGTACCATAGCGGGCTTTTTTTTAAGCCCTTATGGACAGCCCTTGGTGCTGATGATAATTCGGGTATCGACCACCTCGTACGTGGCCCCGATGGATGCACATAGCAACTGCAACTGATCGTACAGACTAACCCCCGCCAGCGATGCCGTCAGCGTACAATTTCGGAGCGCCGACGGTTCGTAAATTATTTCGACGCCGTACGCTTTTTTCAGCCGTGCAAAAACCGTAATTGCGGGCGTGTCTTCAAACTGAAAGGTTTCGGGTCTTTCGGACACCGATGGAATGACGGCGGGCTGATCCACCAGCTCTTTCTGGTAACTTTTGTAGCTGGCGTCGTAAGTCACCTGCTGGTTGGCCGTCAGCACGACCCCGGCTAGCTTGTTCTGCTCCGGTTTTCGGGTGGCCGCAAAATCTTTCTGAGCCATGACCGAAACTTTACCAGAAATCACCGACACCATCATGCGGTTTTCGCCGGGCCGGGCCTGCACCCGAAACCGCGTGCCCAGTACGCGTGTCACCAGACTACCGCTGTACACCAGAAAAGGCCGTTTCCCTTCATGAACAACCGAAAAAACCGCATCGCCTTTCAAATAAACCTCCCGCTTATCGGTTTCAAACGCCCGCGGATACGACGCCCGGCTGTTGGGCATCAGCGTCATCTGGCTGCCATCCGGCAAACGAAGCTGGACGGGCTGTGAGGTGCCATTGACCTGCTTCACCCAACGCCCGTCGGTTGCATCGTCCGGACTGGTCAATGGGGTTTCCGTAACCGATTGGTTGCCCTTGTTACCAACCTGAAACACGCCCCAGCCCGCCCCCAACACCAGTACCACCGCGGCCGCAGCCAGCCAGCGCCGGGCAGACCACGACGTTCGAAAAACCGTCCACGGCGACCGAACGGGAACGTGACGCGTGAGCTTAACAATCTGCTCAATTTCAAGCCGTTCCTGATCGGGCGACAAAAGGTGTGGACGGTTTTTGAGTGCCTCGGCCATATCCTTGGCCAGCAGCAGTGTTTCGCGCCGGTGTGGATTGTCCCGTTGCCATTGCTCCCAAAACTGCCGGGCTTCGGGCTGATTGTGTTTCACCCAGGCCAGAAACCAGGCATCCATCAGGAACTCTTCGGCAGTATACTGTTGGTAATCATTCATATCCGGTTAAGAATCTGGTCGGTCATTAATAGGAAAGCTTTGGCAGCCGATACTCAGCTAGTCGGATAAGTTTGTCAGCGATTAAACAACCAGCAGCCAATCAGCGTCAGCAACGACGGCCAGCTCTCCCGCAGACGACTTAGCCCCCGGTAGAGCAGGTTTGCGACCGATTGTTTGTTAACCGAAAGCATATCAGCAATTTCGTCATTCGACAACTCTCCGTAAAATTTCAGGTGAATCGCTTCCCGCTGCCGGTCTGAAAGCTGCCCCAGCAAGGCGTTCAGCCGGGCGGTCTGGTAATCCGACAGTTCTGTGCGGATGAGCGCCTGTTCGGCGGTTATTTCCTCCGAACCCAGTTCGTCGAACGGAAAACTGTCTTCGTTGATCACCGCCGATTGCCGCATTACTTCCCGGTGAATCTTCCGCCGAAGCGATTTATAGAGATATGGCCGAATGTATTGTGTCTGGACAATTTTGGCCCGGTACGTCCACAAGTCCAGAAAAAGATCCTGCAAACAATCTTTCAGCAGGTCCGAGTCACGGGTAAACCGGCTCCCATAAAAATGTAGCTCCCGGTAAAAATGCTGCACCAGCGCCTGAAAGGCTTCCTGCGGGCCTTCCCGAAACTGCTGCCAGAGCAAGGTTTCGTCGGTTTTCTCCCAGGCACTCAAGGACTGGCGATTCAGGTTGGGTTTCAGCATAAGGTTCCGGTATAAAAGCAAAAGCAGCCTCACTGGGTGGCTGCTTGTTAATAGGCTGGATAATTCAACTAATACTCAGTATTGTACAAAAGAAAAACGTGATTTTTTTATTCATTCGCTACCGACTGACTTTCACCAGCTTACAGAAACCCCAAAAGTACTCGCCAAATGCGTAGTGATTTTTCGCTGTGATTCTTTTCTTGCATACTTCTATCAGCAATCAAGTAACAAACTATGCATCTTTCCTGGCAGCTTACCCAGCAGCGTGCCCTCGTGACAGGCGGCACCAAGGGCATCGGCGAAGCAATCGTTCGGCAATTTCTCGACCTGGGTGCTCAGGTGTTTATCGTGGCCCGCGACAATGCGCTGTTGCAGCACCAATTGACTGAATACCGGCAGAACGGTTTTTCAGTTGATGGCCTGGCTGCTGACCTGAGCGAACCGGGAGCGGCCCAGCGCGTCGTAAAAACCGTTGAAGAACGCTGGGGAGCACTGGATTTGCTAGTCAGCAACGCCGGAACGAACATTCGTAAACCAACCATCACTTACACTACCGATGAGTTTGATTACCTGCTGAATACCAACCTACGGGCGGGGTATGAACTGTGCCGGGCGGCTTATCCGTTGCTGAAAGCGTCGGAAAAAGGAAGTATTGTGCTGGTGTCCTCGGTTTCGGGGCTGACCCACACCAGCAGCGGTTCAATTTACGGAATGACGAAGGCGGCCTTGCACCAACTGGCAAAAAACCTGGCCGTCGAGTGGGCTCCCGACGGCATTCGTATCAATGCGGTGGCGCCCTGGTACATCCATACGCCCCTGGCCGAACCCGTTCTGACGGATCCTGAACGACTGCAACGCATTCTGAGCCGAACGCCGATGGGGCGAATCGGCCAACCGGAAGAAGTAGCCGCTACCGTTGCGTTTTTATGCACCTCCGCAGCTGGGTACATCACAGGCCAAACGCTGGCCGTCGACGGGGGTATGACGGCTTGGGGAATGTAATTCTTATGGTTTACGGTTGGCTGACGCCTTCAAATAGCGTGCGTCAGCCAACCGTAAACCATACTCTGAAAACCGTCAACTATAAACCCGTTATTTATCCAGCACGACTACGTCGTTGATGAGATAGCTACCCCGATCAGTGATGAGGTTGTAGACTTTTTCAACCGTCCGAACGTTTGATTGAACCTGGGTTACTTTCCAGGCTAAAACCGACCGGGTTGCCCCATCGAAACGGTACAGCACGTCACCGCTACGCAGGTCACCCAGCTTCTTAGCGCCGGTTGCGGTTTGAACCGGGTGGTTGGCGGTCGCTTCCAGCAAGACCGGTTTAGTCAGCGAGAGGCTGGCGGATACCTCCTCGGCGGGCGTCATCCAGACACCCGTAATCGCCAGGTTCGGTTTTTCGTGGACGGTCACTTCCTGAACCATAGCCGGAACCAACAACTGCGTTTTGGTATCGTAGGCCATTACTTCCTCCCCCGCTTTTACGTCGCTGATCGCTTTAGTCTGCCGATCGGCCAGCGTCACAACTGCATCCGCCGGGAAACAGAAGTTATATTCCTCTTTCTTCTTTTCACCGCCTTCTTCTTTCGCCCCTCCGCCCATCAACAGGGCCATTTCGCGGGAGAGCACAAAACCAAGTGCCGACATCAGACCGGCTTCTTTTTCACCCACGTATTTCAGATCATCAATGTAAGCATCCCACGCCTTGCGGTCGGCGCTGGCTCCAGGAATTACGAACGGTTTCAGCTCTTTGGTTTTACCGTTTTCGTAGATTGCCAGCAAACCCAGTTCTTTGGTATCAGCCGCCGTAAATACTTTGTAGAGATAAATTTTCCGGGAAATACCGTCGCTGTAATTGAAGACGTACGCGGGGCGCTCTTCGTAGCGATCCAGGATAAAATCACCAGATTTGAAGTACGTGTCTTTTTCGAGATTCCCTACCTTGATGGCTTTGATGGCTTTCAGTTGATCCAGCGACATACTTGCCGCGGATGCGGTTTGCGCCCAAACACGCTGCGACACCAGTTGCAAGACAACCAGACAACAGAGTAAAAGGCATTGACGAAGTAGAGTAGTTTTCATGGACGTAGTTTAAGTTCGTTATTTTTTCGTGTATTCTCCCACCCGGGCGTGCAGCGCATCGACCACGCGTCGGGCCGACGCAAAAGCCCCGGCCATCCAGGCTGTCAGATACGTTGTGTGTTCACCGGCAAAATAAATATTGCCATCTGGTTCGAGCAGCGACGCATAGTATTTCCGACGCACCGCATCATCGTACAACGCCCAGCCCCCTTCATTATACGGTATTTTTTGCCAGGCCAGCGAAAACGAATTTTCAAACTCCTGCGGGTATTGCGGGTGAAGCTTGTACCCCTGCTCCAGTGCCATTTTTTCGCGGGCCGCCAGCGGCATATCCCCGACGGCTTCGCCCCGGGCATAAAAATTGTAGTATCCGATCAGCACGCCCTTTTGCCCCAACAGGCCAAACGACGGATACCAGATCTGGTTGATGTCCATGTTCGTCCGCGAAATACCGCCGTAAATTGAATCATCTTCTTCCCAAAACCGTCGTTTGAATTGCAAACCGATTTTACCGGTTTTCATGTACGGAATAAAATCCGCCGACCGTTTTACCATCGGCGACAAGTCGGAATCGATCTTTTTCAAAACCGGTAACGGCAAGGTACAAACGCAGAACTCGGCCATTACCTCCGTGGGTTTGCCGTCTTTCTGGTACACCACCCGAACGCCATTTTCGGTTTTCCGCAGCTCCTTCACCGGCGCGTTGAACTGAATTTTGCCCGTCAGTTTTTTCTCAAATGCCTTCGGAATGGCGTCCATCCCGCCCACGGGTTGCAACAGCGTCGAATGCTGCTCAAACGTATAATCGCCGTTGTTGTAGAAAACCGGTTGCATGTAGCCCGACCGCAGGTAGTCGGTCAAGCCGTACGGGTCCGTCAAATCGCCGGGCACCGTTCCCGCACCGGGCGGATTTTTATATCCCCGGCGGTTGGTGCCTTTGTACAGTTTACCCGTATTCAGATCGCCTTCGTTCTTGAGGAAATCGATCAGTTTTTCAACATCCTCTTTGGTCAACTGCTGGTCGAGGGACGCCTGATCCAGCGCTTTCGCCAGCAATTCGCTCGTGTAGCCGCGCAGATCGCTGTGGTATTCCCGGACGCGCATCCGCTTGTTGGCCAGCGTTCCGGAACCGCCATCGTTGTACAGCCAGGCCGACTCGTTGGAGCCATTGAAAATCTCGAGCGGCACGCCCAGCTCCCGGCAATACTGCAACGTTAACTGGTGGTTGTGCGGAATCCGGGCCGCGCCACCGTTAAAATACTGACCGTCCGCAAAGTTGCAAACCTGTTCAGAACCACCAATTTCGGTTTCCTTCGTGCCGCCCCGAACCGTCCAGACCCGGCCTCCCGAGCGGCTGCGGGCTTCCAGCACCGTGCAATCGTACCCGAGCTTACCCAGTTCATAAGCCGCGGTTAAGCCCGCCAGCCCAGCCCCCAGAATTACAACTTTCCGGGCTTTGCCGTCTTTATGGCCATTAGCAGGCAAATCAAAGGCTTCGGCGGGTGCCGGTTTGAGCAATCCCCAGGCCAGCAAGGTTGCGTACGTAGCCCCGGTTGATTCAATAAAGTTACGTCGGGTCATCTTGATCAGTTAAAAGTTAACAATTAAAAGGTAAGAGTAAAAAGGGGTAACCGGCGGTTCATGCATCAGCCGGCGGATGGCCGATGCCGCCCCGTCTTCACTCATTATTCTTAATTCTTAACTCACTTAAACTATTTTCTTAAAGACATCCAGGAACAGGCCCATTTCGTCGGCGGTGCCGATGCTGACCCGGCAGTAGGGTTGGGCGTTGTACTCGCGGGTGGAGGTTAGCACGCCGTTGCTGAACATTTCTTTCTCGAACGTTTTGGGCTTCATTCGAATCGGGAACAACACGAAGTTGGCAAACGACGGAACGTAGTCGTACCCTTTCTCTTTCAAGCCTTTATAGAGCATTTCGCGGGCTTTGTCGTTCTCCGTCCGGCAAAATTGCTGCCACTCTTCATCCTGGTAGCTGGCGATTCCGGCTTTCAGGGTTGTTACACTCGGGTTCCATTCGCCCCGGGAGTAGTTCTGCAACTCCTTCAGGAGTTTTTCGGGGCCAATGGCGTAGCCCAGCCGCAATCCCGCAAAACCGTGGATTTTAGAAAAAGTACGGGTCAGAAACAGGTTATGTCCTTCAGCAACTAGCTTCGGTAGGGCCGGACGGTCTTCCGGTTTCAGAAAATCAATGTAGGCTTCGTCGATAAAAACCGGCAATTTTGATGATACCTCCTTACTAAATGCCACCAGTTCTGCCGCCGGAATGACCGTTCCGGTGGGGTTGTTGGGATTACAGATGTACACTAGTTTGGTATCCGGCGTTACTTTGGCTTTCATAGCCGCCAGATCGTAGCGGTATTCTTTCGTGAGCGGAACGGCCTCGATTTTGGTGCCGAATTTTTTGGCACAGCCCAGAAAATCGTCGTAGGTAAACTGGCTGGTGAGAACCGTACCGCCCCCACCGTTGGCTACACTTCCTGTGAAGTAAACCGCCATAGCCGTCAGCAATTCCGATGAACCCGCCGACAGCATAATGTTTTCGGGTTTGACGCCTTCGCGCTCAGCAATCATTTTTTTCAGCTCCTGGCCTTCATACATCGCGTAGCGGTTGCCACTTTCAACCGCTTTTACGATGGCGTCTTTGGCTTTTGGAGAAAGGCCGTGTGGGTTCTCATTGAACGCAATACGGGCCTTGATCTGGGGCATTGGCTCGCCCAACCGGGCGAATTCGTTGACTAAAGTTTGTTCATGAAGTGCATTGGCAGCAACCGGGTTCCAGGCATCCGGACCAACTGTGGCCCGACCGAAGGTAGATCGACTTGCGGTTAGCCCGGCGGCTAGCAGAGCGCCCGAACGTAACCAGTTTCTGCGGGTAATGGGATGATCCATGGTTTCGTAAGTTTTTGCACTAAACTACGATCGTATTTTATTATTTCCGAATAATACCAAATTCAATTTTGTTTTTTCAAAAATAAGCAAAATTTACAAATACAATATCCGTAAAAAGTAGATTTATATTCTTTTCTGGATTTTTCATAAAAAACACCCAATATTCAAACTTATTTTGAAAGAAGGCATACAAAAATGCTCAAAACAGCATCAAAATCAAACCGGCACTTTTTAGATTTCTATCCTATTCCGGCTACTGGTTCCCCACGGAAGCGGTAGAAAGATTAAGGCCATTCCAATCGGAAAATGCTGAATATTTAATATACTTACTGCCACACCGGATAGTGCATCCACCCGCTCGCTTTTAGCCACTTAACCTTCAACTGCAGTCATCATGAAACTTACGATTCAGGGTTTAACCAAAACCTATTCCAACGGCGTTCGCGCCTTGCACGACGTTAACCTGACCATTCCCCAGGGCATGTTTGGTCTGCTGGGACCCAACGGTGCGGGCAAATCGTCGCTGATGCGGACCATTGCCACCTTGCAGGAAGCCGACAGCGGGCAGATTCTGCTGGAAGACACGCCAACCGGAACCATCGATATCCTGCGGCAAAAAGATGCCATACGCCGGGTGCTGGGCTACCTGCCGCAGGAATTTGGCGTCTATCCGAAGATTTCGGCCGAAACCATGCTCGACCACATTGCGGGTCTGAAAGGCATCAGCAACAGCCGCGAACGGAAACTGATTGTTGACGCCCTGCTCGAGAAAGTAAACCTCTCGCACGTGAAGAAGAAAAACCTGGGAACGTTTTCGGGTGGGATGAAGCAACGGTTTGGCATTGCCCAGGCCCTGATCGGCAGCCCCAGCCTGATTATTGTGGACGAGCCCACCGCCGGACTGGACCCCGCCGAACGAAACCGCTTTCATAATCTGCTATCCGAGATTGGCGAAAATACCGTTGTGATTCTTTCGACCCATATTGTGGAAGATGTCACCAACCTCTGCTCCGATATGGCGATTATCTCCCTCGGAAATGTCATTGCGCAGGGGCATCCCGCCGATCTGGTGGCTGGCATCCAGGGAAAAATCTGGCGCAAGATCATCGAGAAACCCGAACTGGACCAGTACCGCGCCAACCACCAGGTCATCTCCACCCAGCTCAAAGGCGGAAAAACCCAGATCCATATTTACAGCGACACTCCACAGCTTGGCTTTGAGCCCGTCGAAGCCGACCTGGAAGACGTTTACTTCTCCAAAATCACCAGCCATCAGGAGTTAGGAGTGATGAGTTAAGAATTAAAAGTTGTTGGCTGACGCCTTCAAACCTTGCTACGTCTCAACTCATTATTCATCACTCTTAACTCTTAACTAATGATATGTTTTGGAACATCTTTACATTTGAACTTAAATACCGTCTGAAGCGCCCGGCCACCTACCTGTATGGGCTGCTGCTGTTTCTCTATTCGTTTCTCATCATTCTCTACGGCAACGGACCAGCCTCCGAAAAAGCAAACGTCAACTCACCGTATGCCATTTCCTACCTGCTTATTCTGACGAGCGTTTTCGCCACCATGCTCAGTTCGGCGGTGATGGGCGTGCCGGTTTACCGCGACATTGAACACAACACGCGCTCCTATTTTTTCTCCTACCCGATCAGCGAAAAGGGGTATCTGCTGGGTCGGTATGCAGGCTCTTTTCTGGTTCTGATCGGGATGATGAGCACCGCCTGTCTGGGCATTGCGTTGGGGTCACTGCTCGGTCCGGTTTTTAACCTGGCCGACAACGTAGAACGCTACGGACCCATCCGTTTGTGGGATTATGTGCAACCACTGCTGGTGTTTGTGATCCCGACGGTTTTCTTCACGGGCAGCCTGTTTTTCAGCTTGGTGGCCCTGACCCGCAACGTGTTTGTGACTTATGCCGGTAGCCTGCTGCTCTTCATTGGGTATTTGCTCGGCCTGACGCTCGCTTCGGACCTCGACAACAAAAACATCGTTGACCTGCTCGATCCGTTTGCGCTTAACACGTTTGAAAACGCCACCAAATACTGGACCCCCGCCGAGCAGAACGAACTCCATGCCCATCTGGAGGGCAATGTTTTGTGGAACCGGTTGATCTGGGCTGGTGTCGGTCTGGCGTCTTTGCTTTACACGCTGTTCCGGTTTGATTTCCAACGGTTTTTAGCCGTAAAACTTGGTAAAAAGTCGAAGACCGAAACCGCCCCTACGAAGGCCAAACCACTCACCGAGCTGCCTGTGGTCGAGAAGTTTTTTAGCACCCGCACCTACGTGGGTCACATGCTGCGGCTGACCCGGCTGGAATTCAGCAACATCGTCCGCGATATTTATTTCCTGGTCATTCTGATGGGAGGAGCCTTGTTCCTATTCCTCGACGGCTGGTTTGCCGACCAAAACTTCGGAACGTCCTCGCTACCGACGACCTATTACATGCTGGAAGTGAAAGATTACAACTACATTCTGTTCGTCTTCATTCTCATCATTTTCTACACCGGAGAAAGCGTCCACCGCGACAAAGCCGTTCGCTTCGACAACATCGCCGATGCCCTGCCAATTCCGAACTGGGTTACCTACGGCTCGAAGTTTCTGGCACTCGCGGGAATTTGTTTTCTGCTGGTTAATCTGGTACTGGTCAGCGGGGTGCTGAACCAAGTGATCAAAGGTTATTTCCATTTCGAATTCGGCCAGTACTTCACCGACCTGTACCTGATCGAGTTTCCCGAATACCTGCAACTGCTGATGTTGGCGTTTTTTGTGCACATCATGGTCAACAGCAAGTTTACGGGGCACATCATTACGATTGGCATCTGGGTAGCCATGTTTGCCCTGCGCGGCTTTGCCGAGCTGGACTACAACCTGTTCTTTTACAGCTACGCACCCGGTTACCGTGTCTCGGACATGAACGGTTTTGGCCATTTTCTAAAACCGTTGTTCTGGTTCAATTTGTACTGGATGGCGTTTGGGCTGGCCCTGCTGGTGATCGGAAATCTCTTCTGGAACCGGGGTAGCGAAGATAGCTTGAAAACCCGCTGGCGGCTGGCTTCGCTTCGGCTCAACGGCTTGTCGCTCACGGCGCTGGTGGTAGCGTTGCTCGTGTGGGTTGGCTCCGGGGCCTGGATTTATTACAACGTCAGCGTGCTCAACAACTACCGTACTGCCGACGAAAGCCGGGAGGTGCAGGCTCAGTACGAGAAAAAATTCAGCCGATACGAGCGTCTGGATCATCCAAAAATCACGGATGTTAAGGTGAAAATCGATCTCGTACCCGAAAACCGGAGTGTAACGGCCAACGGACTTTTCACACTGGTCAACAAAACCGCCCGCCCGCTGGATTCATTGCATCTGCTGTTTTCGGCCCCGGAATACCTCCACGCCAAAGCTCAAAAACTCTTGATTGACGGCCAGAATCCGAAGGTATTGCTGGGCGATTCGACCTACCGGTATTACATCTACCAACTACCCCGAACGCTCCAGCCCGGCGATACCGCCCACCTGGAAATCACGATGCACGCCCAGCCGAAAGGCTTTACCAACAGCGGCTTTAACCGGGAGCTCGTCGCCAATGGCACCTTTTTCGACACCGGCATTTTTCCGTCGATGGGATACAACACGGGCGGGGAGCTGTCCAGCGATAAATACCGCAAAAAATTCGGTTTGCCCCTTAAAGAATACCAGCAACCACCCCATACCGATGCCTGGGGGCTGAACAATTTTCTGTTTACACAGGACGGCGACTGGATTACGTTTGAAGGTACCATCAGCACCGCCCCCGACCAGATTGCGATTCTGCCGGGCTATCTGCAAAAGGAATGGGCCGCCAACGGACGCAAGTATTATCACTACAAGATGGACGCGCCCATGGCATACTTCATGAACGCCAGCTCGGCCCGGTACGCTGTCAAACGCGATGGATGGAAAGGGCCAGACGGGAAAACCGTCAACATTGAAGTGTATTACCACCCCACGCACGGGCGCAACCTCGACCGCTACATCAACGCCGTGAAAGCGTCGATGGACTATTACAACCAGCAGTTCAGCCCATTCCAATTCCGGCAGATGCGCATCATGGAGTTTCCGCGTTACGCCAGCTTTGCGCAGTCGTTCCCAAATACCGTTCCCTATTCGGAGAGCTTCGGCTGGGTGGGCGATTTCCGCAATCCCGACAAAACCGATTACGCGTATTACGTCACGGCCCACGAAGTAGCGCACCAGTGGTGGGGCCACCAGGTCATGCCAAGCAATACGCGGGGTGCCAATCAGATTTCGGAGTCGATGGCCGAATATGCCTCGCTCATGGTGCTGAAAAAAACCTACGGCAGCAACATCATGCAATCGCGGTTGAAATACAGCCTCGATAATTACCTGCGGGGGCGGTCGTCGGAAGATAAGTTTGAGGAAACCCTGCTCGACAACGACACCCGGTCGTACGTCTGGTACGACAAAGGCTCGGTGGTGTTGTATGCTTTACAGGATTACATCGGCGAAGAGCGCCTGAACCGGGCTTTCAAGGCGTATCTGCAACGGGATGCGTTCCAGCAAAAAGCGCCTTTTACCACCAGCCGCGATTGGTACAGCTACATCAAAACCGCTACGCCGGATTCTTTACAGTATTACCTGGCAGACAGTTTTGAGAAAATCACCCTCTACGAAAACCGTATTCTGGACGCCAAAACCGAACCGTTGAAGAACGATGCGTACAAAGTCCGGATGACGGTACAGACGAAAAAGCTGTATTACGACAAAGCGGGCAAGGAAACCGGTGCGGGCAAAGGAAAAGACCTGATCGAAATCGGGATTTTTGCGGCTGATGCCAAAAACAACAAGGGCATGACCGAAAAAGTGCCGTTGTACCTGAAAAAGCACTGGCTTACACCCGGCAATCACACGCTGGAATTTGTGGTCAAAGGCAAACCCACCAAAGCCGGTATCGACCCGTACAACAAGCTCATCGACCGGGTATCGGATGATAATGTGAAGGCGGTGGATTGAGGAGGAGTTGACACTATTTAACAAAAAACCTCCGGTATGGCATACCGGAGGTTTTCTTATTTAAAGTAGCTTCTTTATTTTCTATAAACAAGTTGCGCTTTTCCTCGTGATGTACTATCCAGCGAGAAATCAAACGCTGTGCCAGCGAGCTCTTCTAAATTTCCATTTTTGCTGTATGTGAAGGTTTGTTCATCCCCATCATCATATTTAAGTTTCAATTGGTTGTTAGTAAACTCCCAGTTTCCAGTAAAATCGCCAACCGCAAACTCCTGGCGATCATTTTGCCGGAAGGTATTGTCACCGTAGATGTCGATTCGAGATCCATAGAAATCTATGTAATATAAATCAAGCATCAAATTATTCAACTGGGTATTTGCAAAACCGGATGTCTTACCGTGGTTCAAATCCCATCTGCCAACTACTGCTGGCGGAGCAGGATCTTCATCTTTATTACACGAACTCAGGCCAGCTGCAAACACCACGATGCTAATCAGATAAAGTAAACGTTTCATATTTCTTAGATTTTGTTAGGTATTCGTTTAGTGTGATTGGATGAGATGACCGTTGTACACGAAAGCTACAAAAAAAAATGTCAGGTTGTCCATTTCCGGCCCAAAACCCCAAATTTTCTATTCTACCATACGGCAAAACCGGCCAAAATGTTGCAGAAAGCTATTGTTTTCCCAAAACCGTAAGAAGCCATTTCGTTTTTTACCGTAGCCCTGGCCGCGGAATCACGGGCAAGCCTTCATTTCCATCTTCGCTAACCGCCTGAACCGCAAAGAAATAGTTATCTTTGGAGTAAGGCAGCGTCAGACCGTTTTTCTCGGTAAAAAATTTCTTTTGCCAGAACGGCCAGTGCGTCTCGCGCATCAGCACATAGTAGCCCCTGATCTTCCGATTAGCCCCCGATCCGGCTTTTGGCGCCTGCCAGAACAAGGTAGTGGCATTGGTCAGGCTGCGGGCTTCGACGGTCACGTTCTGCGGCATACCGGGTGCTTTGGCCAGATTCGCCAACACGGCCAGGTTCATGGCGGTATTTTTCCGTAAGTAATCGAAGTCCATGAACTTCACATAATCGCCGTACTCAATGCCATCCTGCGTCCGCAAATCCTGGTGCTGGTGCGCGAAGTTTTCGTTCATTTCCGTAATCCGAACCGCCGGAAAACCGCGTGTTACAAACGGCGTGTGGTCGCCCCCGCGCAAATACCGGTCGTTGCGGTAGATCATTACCACCTCCAGCTGATCAACGTACCGCTCGCCTATTTCCTTGGTGTACCGCGCCAGCTGGCGGGATTTTCCGTCGTTTTCCAACCCATACTGCCGGATGTTGGCCGCTACGGAATCCGTCTGGTAGCCGGGTAGCCCTTCGCTGAATACCCGAACGCGCGTGTTGTCAATAATCCGGGTATCGGGGCTATGGTTGGATCCGACGATATCGTTGTTCAGCAGCGCTTCCAGATTCCACTTTTCGTCCCTGGCCCGTTGGGCGAGGTGGTTTGCACCCAGCAGGCCCTGCTCCTCCCCGCTCACGGCCACAAAAATGATGGTAGCCGGAAAAGGCACTTTGCTCATTACCCGGCAAAGCTCAATCACGGCGGCCGTTCCCGAACCGTCGTCGTTGGCCCCGGGGGCATCGGCGGTGCGGTTCATGACATCGGTTACGCGGCTGTCGATGTGCCCACTCACCAGAAAAATCCGGTCATCGTTGGGATCGGTTCCCTTGAGCGTAGCCATCACGTTACCCATTTGCGTCACCTGATCGACCCGACGACCGTCGGGTTGGAGCGTCCAGGAGTCGATTTGGGCCGTCAGCCGCCCGCCCGACTGTTTGGCGTACTGCTGAAACTTACGCAACACCCACTGCCGGGCCGCGCCGATACCGCGTTTGGTATCCGACGGATTACTGAGCGTGTGCCGGGTGCCGAAACTGACCAGATTCGTAACGTGCGCCCGCAGGCTGTCGGCAGACACCTCGTTCACCAGCTGCGCAATCGCCGGATCGCGGACCACGGTAGTTTGCGCCAGGGTCGCCAGTGAGCAGAAAAGAAGGGCAATGGGCAAGAAAACGTTTTTCATCCGATGGGTTGAGAAGTGTATAAACGGTTTACCAACGAATATACGTTGTGCCACCGGTTTTAAGATGAGAATCAGCCACGAAACTATTTTTCTTCGGCACTTTGCCAGCATTCAGGGAAAAAATGGCGGGCTTTTTCATCAGCGGATGGGTTGTGCTACACCCAGTCCAAAGGCGGTTCGGGCGGTACCCGGTAGCGGTTGTGCGGATAAACCCAGACGCGCATTGTTCAACGAGCGGTTGTATTGGTTGACCGCTTTCCGAACCTGCGTATTTCCAATAAACGACAAGCCCAGCGTGACCCCGACTGAACTCAACTGCACCGCCCAGTATTCGGCAGAGCGAGCAGGCGCATCGCGCGGACGCGTCAAGACATACACCAGTGGCACCAGCGCTACCACCTGCCCCACCGTAGCCAACGTTCGAAACGTCTTAAAATGACGGTTTACCGCTGGATTATCCAGTTCATTAAACGGTATTTCCAGCGAATGAGGTGTCCGCAGCCGCTTACCTCCGTAAAAATAAGCCCCATACGACCGCTCGATGGGCTTTAAATGGGCCGGAACCGTACCATTGGGTCGGTCCGAATTGGTGTCAGCCGGCTGCTGGGCCCAGGAGGTGCCGACTACCCCAATGCCCAGTAAAATCGAAAAGAAATAACGCATGATACAATAACGCGGGTAAACCGTTGGGTATTCTGCCCGATAATAGGAAAAAGGTGCGAATAAAACACTGCTAACTTCAGAAATGAAAATTTCTGTCTGAAGAAGCTAAAATAAATGCTTGCCCGGGAATTATTGGTGGCTTTCGATTGTACTGTAATAAAATATATTACAGATGAACAATAGCCGGTTTTCGATTGCCATTCACATTCTTACCCTTCTGGCGGTGGCCGAAGAAGAGTGGGTGTCTTCCGAATTTCTCGCCGGCAGCATTAATATCAATCCCGTATTAGTGCGGAAAGAAATCAGTAATCTGCGGAAATTCGGCTTGATTAGCAGCAAAGAAGGTAAAAACGGGGGTAGTAAGCTAGCTAAACCAGCGGAACAGATTTTACTATCGGACGTGTACCAGGCCGTGCGCCAATCGTCGCTGTTGGGGCAAAATCGAAACAGTCCAAACCCCGCCTGTCCGGTAGGTCGGCAAATCAACGGTCATCTGGAACATCTTTTTCAGGATGCCGAAAATGCCATGATTGCCCGACTGCACCAAACGACGCTGGCGGATTTCGGCAAGCAGTTTGCCTGATTTTTTTAACGAAAACTGTAATATTTTAACATACAGTTAATTTAACTACGCAATTTATAACTATAACAACCATGAAAATTGCCTTAATCGGAGCCTCAGGTTTTGTCGGTTCCAGTGTCTTGACTGAAGCGTTGGAACGCGGCCATGAAGTAACGGCGATTGTGCGCCATCCGGAAAAAATTTCGGTCCAAAACGCCACCCTCACCGTCAAACAGGGCGATGCGCTGCAAGAGAGCGACGTTGCCAGCCTGGTAGCGGGCCATGACGCGGTAATCAGCACCTATAACCCCGGTTGGGATAACCCCAATATTTACGAGGAATCGCTGGCGGGCTTGCAATCCATTCAGCGCGGAACGAAGCAAGCCGGGGTCAACCGGTTTCTGGTGGTTGGCGGGGCCGGCAGTCTGGAAGTTGCGCCGGGTGTTCAGCTTGTCGACACGCCCCAGTTTCCGGCTGAATGGAAACCCGGTGCGCTGGCCGCCCGCGATTACCTGACCATTCTGCGCAACGAAACCGAACTCGACTGGACCTTTTTGAGCCCGGCCATCCTGCTCGAACCGGGCGAACGTACCAGAAAATTCCGGATTGGCACCGAACAACCCGTGTTCGACGCCGACGGAAACAGCAAAATTTCGGTGAACGACCTGGCCGTTGCCTTGCTCGACGAACTGGAGAAACCGCAATTCATCCGCCAACGGTTTACGCTGGGGTATTGACCGGCTTCTTCTCCTGAGCTGGTGGATTGTTCTCAAACCTGTCAGGTCTTGCAGACCTGACAGGTTGAAACGTTGGCTAGTTCGAAGCGGGCAAAAAAACCGCCACGCCCAGGTCCTGCAAAACCGTGGCTAGTGCCCGCATTCCCCATTCTTCGCTCCGCCGGTGACCAACGGCAATCACGGCTATGCCAGTTTCGGAAACGGCTTTTTGGGCTCCTTCCCGGTACTGCCCCGTAATAAACAGCTCGCCCCCCCGACCGGCGGCCTCCCGAATCAAGTCGTCATTCATAGCGCCCACGATGGCCAGCCTCTTCAACCGCTTCTGGGGTGCCCCGATACCACTTTGTCGTACCCGCCAAACAGCTCGGCAATCTGACGGCACCAGCCGGAAAAATCCTGTTCCGGTGTATCGGCCAACATTCCGATCGGGCGTTTTGGGAATTCGGGGGCCTGCTTATACCCAATTACCTGAGGCTGTTCGTGCGCGTCCCAGGCCAACCCCAACGCATTGGCCAACAACCGATTGTACCCAATCGTCAGGTGTTCGTCAAAAGGAATATGATGCGCTACAACGACTACCTTTGGCGGCAAAACCGTCAGATCCAACTTCCAGGGCCGGTGGAGCCAGAGCGTATCAATCCGGTTTTCGACCAACCAGTCTTCCACACCGGGCCAGGGTTCAAGCGCCAGGCCGATACGGGCAACGGTAGGGTCCCGATCCGAATCAGACGGATAAAAAACCCCGCCCTGTTCGTCGGGAGCGTAGGCCGCGACATTGAAAAATGCCGCCAAAAACTGCACCAATTCCGTGACTTGCATGATTTCACTCCGTCTTCAGATGAATCTTCTGCTCTGTTTCTGTAACCAATCTCCGGTTAAAGCGTTTATCAATAATTGAATTGAATCCGTGCGTTTTCTGCCTATGCTACCAGCCAAAATCAATGAAGAACACCAGGCCATTTCACCCGAACTGGCGGCCTTTGGAACGAACAAAAAGATACCACCGATCATCGAGAAGAATGCCCTGATCGCGCTATCGTTCTACCCGGAATTAAAGAATACCGACATCCGATTTTGCTTCAAACAGCGCATCAAGTCGTCGGTTATGCTGGCCCAGCCGGTTTTTCGCAGCCTGTTGGGCAGCCGCCAAAACCGTTCTTACCGGATCTACATCAGCGCCATGTTCAAACTGACGCACACCGCCGTTCCGATTCACCAGCTTCCCGACGAGATCATGATCGGCTGGCTCGGTCACGAATTGGGCCACATCATGGATTACGAAAGCCGGAGCACGTTCGGCATGGCGGGGTTTGGGCTCTCCTACCTGCTTTCTCCGGCGTACGTAAAAAAAGTGGAGCGTATCGCGGATGGCTACGCCGTCGAGCGCGGCCTCGGCAACTATCTTATTGAAACCAAGCAATTTATCCTGAACCATGCGGAGTTACCGCAGGCTTACAAAGATAAAATTGCCCGGTTATACGTTTCGCCCGAAGAAATTGTCGAGCAGGTCAAGAAGCTGGAAGAAGCAAAAGTGTCGGCGCAAAAAAAGGAGTTATGAAAGCCCTTTGATGTACTGCTCAAACTCCAGAAAATCCGCTTCTTTCATCACCCGCGGTATCTTGGCCTGACCGCCCAGTTTCTTGAATTCTTCGCTCCAGCGATAGAACTTTTCAACCGGAATTACCTCCGCTTCCACCACTTTCAGGGATTTGGTCCGGGCCACTTTGTAGTTCTTATTGGCTTCACACAGCTCCCGATCCAGCGACTCAGCCATCTGCTGGTTTTCCACCGACCGGTTGGAGCCGATAACCCATTTGTTGATGTACTCGCCATCTTTCTGAACGGCGGCCACCACAAACTCTTTGATCTCCACATCGAACTGCTTCTGGAGCTTTTCCATCGCCTGGTTCATCTGAAAAACCGACAGCTGCTCGCCCACCACGTTCAAAAAATGTTTCGTTCGTCCGGTGATTTTGATTTCCGAGCGTTGCTTGTCCGTAATCATCACCGTATCACCAATCATATACCGCCAGGCTCCCGAAACCGTCGAAATCAGCAGCACATAATTGACATTTTCTTCCGTCTTTTCCAGCGGCAGTACCTCGGCATCCGGTTTTACCCTACCTTCCTCGTCCATATTTTCGTCCGTAAACGGGACAAATTCGAAGAAAATGCCATTGTCCAGAATCAACGCCATGGAGGTAGTATCCGGCCGCTTTTGCGTAGCCAGATAGCCTTCTGATGTCAGGTACGTATCAATATACGTCAATGGTCGGGCAAATAATTTTTCGAGGCTTTTCCGGTACGGTTCAAAGGCTACCCCGCCGGTGGTATAAATCTGGAGATTGGGCCAGATGTCGTGAATGGTGTTTACCCGGTTATGGGCGATGACTTCTTTCAGCATCATTTCAACCCACGATGGAATACCGCTCAGGCTGCCAATATCCCATTTCGGAGCTTCTTCGGCAATTCGCCGTACTTTTTCGTCCCAATTTGTAATAGCGGCAATTTCGACACCCGGTTTGTAAAAAGCCCGGAACCAGGCCGGAAGATTAGCCGCGCTGATACCGCTGATTTCGCCCTCCTGATGGTCGTCTTTTGCAATCAGGTTAACGCTGCTGCCCAGCATCATGATCTGTTTCTCAAAGAAATCAGCTGGCACATCAAAGTTTTTCAGGCTCATCACCTGCTGAATACCCGACCGGCGGATGGAATCAAGCATGTCATCCGTTACCGGAATGGATTTGCTGTTGCTGGTCGTTCCGCTGCTCAGCGCGAAATAGTGCTGGCCGCCCGGCCAGGTCACATTCTGATGGCCTTCCAGCAGGTAGTGCCACCAGTCGTTGTGCATTTTGTCGTAATCATGAACGGGAACCGCCTGCTGGAAAGCCGCTACGATATCATCGCTTGCGAGAATTTCGGTAAAATTATGTTTTTTGCCAAAAGCCGTCAGCCGGGCTTTTTCCAGGAGGTGTTGCAAGACGGCTCGCTGCGCTTTCGCCGGAGCAGGCTCCGAAGCGATAAAACCGTATACGTCGATCGCTTTTCGGATCAACTCGCCAATAACTGCCATACAGGTATTTGTGGGGATAGAATACAATTCGACAAACCGGATTTCACCAACTTTGTTCGCATTCGTTATCGCCCCAACGAAAACCCGGCACTTTCCTCTCTTCCAGCCCTCTGCCGGCTACCGCAGCGTCAATAAAAACCGTGCCTGGATTCAAGCGGCTTCATCAACCAGCGGCAGTGAAAAAAAGAAGGTAGTTCCAACACGGGGCTCGCTTTCAAACCAAAGCTTTCCTTGCTGCGCTTCGGCGTATTGTTTGCATAAAAAAAGACCTAACCCCACGCCTTTTTCGTGGTTAGTCCCGAATGTTGACCGCGATTTAAGCGAGAATATGGTGGCTTTATGGGCCGCTTCAATTCCGATTCCGGTATCCTTGATAACAATCCGGCACTCTGTACCGACGGTTACGGTTTTAATGATGATTTCACCCCTGGAAGGAGTAAACTTAATAGCATTACCAACCAGGTTTCGTACAATAAGCTGAAGCATATTGCTATCAGCTCGTACCGTTAACTGGGGAGAAATTGCGCATTCCAGCCGAATATTCTTCTTATCAGCTAAGGGTTTATATATATCGAGAATAGGTTTAAGAATAGCGTGCAGGTTGACCCGCGTCAGGCTTACATTGGTGCCGTTCATCTGGGTGGTCGACCAGGATAGCAAATTGGATAGCATCTCCTGGGTATGACTAACTACATCCAGCAACTCGGCTTCCGTTTTGCGCTTTTGGTGTTCATCCAGCTCCGTTTCCCGAATGATCTCAAGGTATTGCTGAACCGAAGCCAATGGCGAACGTAAATCGTGCGATATAATCGAGAATAATTTATTCTGCTCTTCATTCAGCCGCCTGAGTACCAACGACTTTTCCTCCACCAACCGCTGTTCTGCCCGGTAGGCTTTTTTAAAAAAGTAAGTCGACAGGTAAATTAAAACAATACCAACCAGGTAGGTTGAAGCCACATCGACGATCTGATTTAGCCGGTTTGAGTACCCTTTAACGATACTGTCCGGGTATAAATATTCAATGGTCAGCAGCGAAAAAACAATAAGTAAGTTAAAGAAAAACCAAAAAGAAAACTGTCGGGAAGGAGTTACAATAGACAGAAGAAAATAAACAAACGTAAGCAGCAAAACCGACGACCCATGCACACCGGCATTAAAAAAATAATTGACGGCCAACAACAAACTGACTAAAATTCCCGCGATGGTTACACTGGCGTAAAATTTATTCTTTATTCTGGACAAATAATAGAGAAAGGATAAAACAATAAACAGCAAGAAAGAAATAAGGGACGCTTCCTGTAACCCGATGTAATAATTGAACGGGATATTATAAATCATTGCAATGATCCCAATTATACATACAGAATTGAAGATGCGGCTTTCGAGCGTAGCTTCCCCCGGTTTTCCAACCAAGGTAGTAAAAGCATTCTGATAAAGATTTAAAGAGAAAAGTTTTTTCAACGTTGCTTTCGTAAATATCAAATACAATAATAGGTGATTAATCGCGAATTAATCACCTATTTTCACTAAGATATGCAATTACAAATCTACTTTACAACTTTCATAACGCCCTGCATAAGGGAAGCATGGCCCGGAAATGTGCAAACGAACTGGTAATCGCCGGGTGTGGACGGAGCGACAAAATAAATGGATTCAGAACTTTCGGGCTGCAACAGATTGGTATGAAACAACACATTCGTGTTTACCGGCACGTACTGCATTTTTGACCCGTTTAAGCTGAGTTTTAAAGCCGCATCGCCCACCGCTCCAGCCGTAGACGGTTTTACAATCACGCAGTTGTGCAACATATCGTCATTGTTGTTGAACACCCACCGGATGCGGCTACCGGCTTTCACTTCCACCTGCGCCTTGTCAAACTTCAGCCCTGGTTCGGTTCCAATGGTAATTACCTGATCGGGACCGTTGGTCCAGTCGGCGGGTTGCTCGGTCACACGTTTTGCACTTACGGCCGGTTTTCCCTTCGCATTCGAAGCCGGTGGGGCGTTTTTGGTCGACGCCATCGCAGCGTGGTTGTGTTTGGCGGGAGCCGCAATGGTCAGCTTGGTGCCCGGTGCAATGTGGTTGAGGGTATAATAACCCGTGTTGTGCAGCAAGGCCAGCCCCGTCGTTGACTTAACACCTTCGGCCTTCAGTTCGTGAACGAACCCTTCCCGCAAAACCGTATCGGCAACTACCCGGACTTTCAAGCCGTTATCAGACACCACCACGCCCCGAATCGGCACGGGCCGCGCATCTTCAACCGGGCTGCCGTAAATTTTGTGGTATTTATACGTAAAGCTGTTCATGCCGTACGACTCCGGGTCGGCTGCGGTTTTCCGGTCAACTGGCTGCGTGAATTCGATTTCGAACCCATCGGGCATCGAGCGAATGGCCTTCATTTCAAACGGGGTCAGGCCCGTCCAGACCAGTCGCTGTACCCCAAACGGATCTTTGCCCGTAGCCGACCAGCCCCGGCTGGTTTGCCCGACAAACATGGAACCGTCCAGCCCCCAGGCCATCCGCAAAATGCCGGATTGAAAACCCGACCGGAACGCGAAACAGGCACCCTGGAATTCGCCGTTTACTTTTTCCAGAAAAACACGCATGATCTTGCTGTGGCCCTGGTCGCCCACGAACAACTGCCCGTCAAACGGTCCGAATCGGTTGGCGGTTGTATCTTCCAGAATATCCGACGTTGAAATACCCAGGATGGTGTGCGGGAACCAGATGGCGGGCACTTTCAGACCGGGGACGGTTTTGGCTACTTCGTGCATCGGTTTGCCGGTGCTCGGCACGTCTTCCATCTTCAATTTCAGCGGAGAGCCGGGCTCCGACGTCCACCGCAGTCCTTCCGGGTTACCGGCAAAATCGCCCAGCGCCAGGTGCGTCATCCGACCTGACCCGACCCAGTCGCCCTGATTTTCAGTGTAAAAAATACTGCCATCGCGCAGCGCCCGATAACTCGATGGCGACCGCAAACCGGTTGCATACGGTTTCAGTTCGCCTTTTTCGTTGACTTTCATCATCCAGCCCCGCCATTTAACCAGACTGGCTCCGTGGCCAATCCAGCCCAGATTCAGGGCAATGAGCATATCGCCATCCGGCAAAAACAGCGGGCCGTACGAATATTCGTGGTAATTGCCCGACAGTGGCCACTTCACGATCGACCGGTACTCGTTGGCTTCGTCATCCCCGTCGGTATCGATCATTTTGGTCACTTCGCCCCGTTGCGTTGCATACAGGGCACCTTTGTGATACGCCAGCCCGAGGGGTTCGTGCAAACCGTAAGCAAATCGTTTGAACTGCGGGATGCGGCTGCCTTTCATGTACGGATTGCTGATGAGCCAGACCTCACCCCGGCGCGTCGAAACGCCCAGCCGACCATCGGGCAATACCGCCATCCCCCCCACTTCCAACTGAACGCCTTCGGGAATCGGGACGGTGATCATACGGTAATAATCGTCCTCCGTCAGCGGGCGCTGGGCGCGGGCAACGGTAGACAGGAAAAGAAGGGCAACGAGAAATGAGAGTTTATTTTTCATGGTTTTCATCACTAGGCGATTCGGGAGCCATTTTCGGTTTTACGTTCGGTCTGCAACAACGTCACTTCGCCGTCCGGTCCTACTGCTCCCAACACCAGGCACTCGCTTTTGAACGTAGCAATTTGTTTAGGTGGAAAATTGACGACGGCAACGATCTGAAGGCCCAGCAGGTCCGCCGGTTCGTAAAGCCGGGTCAGTTGCGCCGACGACCGTTTGATGCCTTTGGCCCCAAAATCAATCGTCAGCTTGTAAGCAGGTTTCCGGGCTTCCGGAAAAGCGTCGACCGCGGTGATGGTGCCGGTGACGATTTCAACTTTTTCAAAGTCAGCCCACGAAATAGTTGTTTCCATAGACTGTTACCACAGTAAGGTATACTGAACCGTCGTCGTACCACCTTTTACCGCAACTGGCAGCATCAATTCCTGTTTTCCGGAGCTGGTGCGAGTTGTTGGTTTTGCCTTGGCATCCAGTTGGATGTAGTATTTGCCATCCACCGAATACAACCCTTTGGAAACCTCTTCGAGCGACGAGCCAGCCGCCAGCCGGCAATAGAGCGATTCGTTATTTGCGCCTTTCACGGTCAGCGTCCGAACGAAGGATTTACCGTCGGCATCGGGCAAGACGGCATCCGTAACGTCCAGATCCCGAAGACGGTATTGCATCGTTGGATAGCCCTGTTTATCCATTGTCAACCCCTGGTAGTGCAGTTCATTGTCGGACAGGCTATCCGGCCAGGACTGCCCCGAGTTGGCCAGTAGCGCCAGCGGATTCTGCGCCGACAAAACGGCCAGCGTACCCAACGGTTTGAGCAACTGTGGTTCTCCGCGCTGGTACCACATATCCGTCACGTCGGCAAACGGACCGCGCCAGACCTGCAACAACGCCCCCTGATTGAGGTCGATGGTATAATTCAATCCCGACGGACTGCCGACGGAAATACAATGGGTTTTCTTTTTGGCACCGAAGTTAACAAACGAGCGGATAACGGACGGTTTTAAGCCGGGCTCTACCGCAATTTCGCCCACCGGATCGGGTTCGGGCAACGACGCGCGCGGGTGTAGCGCCTGGAATTTGGTATCGGGTGCCGAGATAAAAAAGCCCAACCCCGGCCGCGGCCACGACCGACCGAAGAACAGCGTGAACGGGTGTTTACCTGCTGTTAGGTTCACTTTGACCGTGCTCATATGGCCCAGATCATGCCGTTGATTGGCAATAACTTCTTTCCCATCGATGGCCAGCGAAGCAAAACCGCCCTGCTGTAACGCCAGCGTATACGGGCCGTCTTTGTCGACTACCAGATCGCCTGTGTAGACAATTCCGTGCCAGCGGGGTTGTCCGTACGACACCTCGTAGGTCAGGGCCGCAGTAGTGTCGTCTTTGACTAGTTTCAAATTCGCTAATTCGGCCTGAGAAGTGGTTTCGGTCTTGTTCTCGTACAATTTGTAGCGAATATTGGTCAGTTTCGCAACGGGGCGCTCGCTAATTAACTGATAGCCAACATTCCGAATTGCAATGGCACCTTTTCTAACATTCAATACCACCGCACCGCTCGTTCCTCCGCTCTGCGGAGGCAACACCAGATTTTCGTAAATCACGACACCATTGAGGGCCATTTTTTCCAGCGTCACGGCCCCTTTTGCCGACCCTTGTAGCTGCACTTCCAGCGGTTGCCACAGGCCCGGCGCTTTCACGGCATTCTGTAATGGCAACAAAGCCGCCCGGTTTTCGATCGCTCCAAACGTACTTGCATTGACTTCCGGATTGCCCCAATTGTCGGCCAACCGAATGGCTGTTGAACCGAACGACAGGCTGCCTTCTGCGCCCGGCGACAGCAAAATTTCCAGGGCCAGCCGTACGTCGCTGGCGTTGGTTAGTAAGGTTACCGCCTGGCCCGGCGTTCCGATCAGAATACCGTTGCCCGCTTTTGTTTTTACGTCATTCTTTAAAGGGTTGACTTTTACCGATGCGGCTGGTTTCCAGTTCGATGGAAGCGCTGTCAACCGATCGGTCGCGAGTGGAGTTAAGGATTCGTCAAGCGATTGGGCCCACACCGGTGCCGCCCCCACCACAAGCAGGCAGGCTGCGCCCCGGCTGAACCACCGTAGAATAGGATTCATCTGGTTAACAAAATTTCAGTATGTAATGTAATTCGTTGCAAATCTGACTCGAAGGCCGGTTTGGTTTACTTTGCAAGAGTGAAAGTAACATCTTTTTTTCTCCGAAACCAAACCCCAACTTTTTCAGCTATACCGTGTTGGGGGTGTAAAAATAGCGCATCCATTTTTTAATTCAGCAATTATTTTAACAGACTTTCAAGCCCTTATTTTCGCGTAAAAACGGGTCTTTTTTGCTCCAATGAAGCGCTTGTCAAAACCACGGTGCTCCTATTCCCGAACCTGCCAACGGTGGCCGATCAAATGAGCACAAACTCGACTTATTCCGGTGGCCAAGAGCAGGACGGTTTTCAACAACTGGCGCAGAATGACGATTTTTTCGTTTCGGCCGGGAACGCTTTCGCTGACCTTTCCGTTTCGGAATCTAAACAAAGGCCGGTCTCTTTACCCCGGTATCACAAACTCCTGTTTCAATGTAAGAGCTAAGTAAAGGTTGGTTTTCTACCACCTGGTTCCGGCTGCACGGAACTGTTGACAACGTCCTTGTCGATACGTCGCATACACCCACCAAGTGTTTAGGCCCACACTTAGCGCGATCATGTAATTTATTTCCTGTATTCTGGCCGTTTTTGGCGGCTTATGCTACGCACTAACAACCGCACTATGCCGGGTTGGGCCGTATCGCTTTTCATTCTTCCCATCTGTTCAATCTTTCTCTTTGTTACAATCATGAGTATTGTAATCAAATCCCTTTCGTATCAGCACCCCGACCGGGAGATGCTGTTTCAACACCTCCACGTTTCCATCGCTCCGGGCGAAAAAGCCGCCCTGGTCGGTCCGAATGGAGCCGGTAAATCGACGTTATTGCAACTCCTTGCCGGGCGGCTGCACCCATCAGAAGGGGCGCTCATTTTTTCCGAAAAACCGTATTACGTTCCCCAGCATACGGGGCAGTACGATGCGTATCCGATTGCCCGGGTGCTGGGTATTGACGAGAAGTTAAAAGCGTTGCAGGCCATTCTGGCCGGTGATGTTTCGGAAGATCATTTTACCGCTCTGGCCGACGACTGGGACCTTGAAGAACGGGTCGGTGCCGCCCTGACATACTGGAATCTTCCCCCAATACCGCTTTCGCAACCCATGCATTCGCTCAGCGGAGGAGAGAAAACCAAGGTGTTTCTGGCCGGGGTGCTCGTTCACTCACCGGGGATTCTGCTGCTGGATGAACCGTCGAATCATCTGGATGCCGAAAGTCGCGGTCTTTTGTATGATTTCATTCAGCATTACAAAGGCACGTTGCTGATTGTCAGCCACGACCGCACGCTCCTGAATCACCTGAATTTGACGCTGGAACTGTCGAGAAGCCAGATTGAGGTTTTCGGCGGAAATTATGATTTTTACAAACAGCAGAAAGAAACCAAGGTGACGGCCTTGCAGGCTCAACTCGACGAAAGCACCAAAACGCTGAAACTGAACCAGAAAAAAGCCTGTGAATTGGCCGAACAGCGGCAGAAGCAGGAAGCCCGCGGAAAAGCACAAGCTCCGCACAGCGGTTTACCGCGCATTGTGGCCGGTGGACTTAAAAGCAAAGCCGAGCAAAGCACCGCTAAAATGAAGGCGACCCAAACCGATAAGGTTCATGAACTGTCGGACCACCTGCGGCAAATCCGGACCCAGCTTCAGGAACAACAGCCGCTAAAAATTGATGTACACGCTTCTGATTTGCACCGGGGCAAGACTCTGATCGATGCCCAGTCGATTAATTTCGCTTACGAAACGCGCAACCTCTGGCCACGGCCGCTCAGCCTGCAAGTGCGTTCCGGCGACCGAATTCGGATTGAAGGCAACAACGGCACGGGCAAAACAACGCTGCTCGCCCTGTTGACCGGCCAGTTACAGCCCACCACCGGGACGTTGGCGCGAGCCGATTTTCAGTATCTGTACCTGGATCAGGAGTATTCGGCCATCAACGATCCACTGTCGATTTTTGAGCAGATCCAACAGTTTAATACGCGCCACCTGGCCGAACACGAGCTAAAAACGATGCTGCACCAGTACCAGTTTCCTCGTGAAAGCTGGGATCGACAATGCGCCGGACTCAGCGGAGGGGAAAAAATGAAACTCCTGCTGTGCGGTTTGGCGGCCAGCAACCACATTCCTGATCTTCTCATCCTGGATGAACCCACCAACAACCTGGATCTGCCCAGTCAGGAAATACTGACGCGAACGGTTAAGGATTTTGGCGGCTCGGTGCTGGTCATTTCGCACGACGACTATTTTATCCGGGAAATCACCATTGACACAACGATCCGGCTGGGTTAAGGCCGCTCTATTCAAAAGGTCCGAAAACCGTTCTTAAGAACGGTTTTCGGACCGCTCATTGCAAGTCGCTCATTTGTGCTGTTTCAACAGCCAGTCATACAGCGAATTATCTTCGTAGAGATACTGGATGGCGTGCCCGACATTGTTGAGTTTGGTAAACTTCACATTGCCGTTGCACAGATTCAGCCGCCGAACCAGCCGCTCGGTTTCGTCGATCGGAATGACGTAGTCGTCCGTGGCATGAAATGTCCAGACCGGAACGTGGCTGATGCGGCAAACCTGCGTTGAATCGTCACAACCACCACACAGGGGCAGAATAGCCGCAAATTTATCGGGATAGGCCACGGCGGTTTGCCAGGCTCCGTAGCCACCCATGCTGATGCCGGTCAGGTAAACCCGTTTCGGATCAATCCGGTAGCGGGCGGTCAGTTCTTCATACAAGGGTTCAAACCAGTTGTCGGTCGACCAAAATTTACCATCCGGGCACTGCGGAGAGGCAATGATAAACTCGTACTCCCGGCCCTGATCCACTAGCTGCGGCAAACCGTAGCGCTTGAGTTTGTTTACATCATCGCCTTTCAGCGAACTCCCATGCAGGCTGATAACCAACGGGTAAGCCCGCTGGTTATTAGCGTACTCTTTCGGCTTATACAGCAGGTACTTGTATTTTTCCCGGGCTTTGGCTTTGCTTTGCGGAATGGATTGTGCTTCTGCCAGCGACCCCACACACAAGACCAGGAGAAGCATAACAAACTTTAACAATGGCATACAAAACGGTTTTTTCGTGAGCGACTACGGTAGTTTAGACTGTCCTGTCATTCGTACAGTTCCGTCAAGTCCAGCGTTGCCAGCTCGACCAGCAAACCACTGATTTTCTGCGTCACATCCTCAAAATATCGTTTTCCTTTCTCCGCCGTAGCCGCTTTTGGGTTACCAATGCCGGTATCCGTTGTCACCTGCGACCATTTGCGCTCGGCCCAGGCCCAGCCTTCGCGCAAGCCCTGCACTTTCCATTTTTTAGCGGCTCCGTCGCCCGCTTCCTCCAGTGGCAACACCAAATCCGGGCGCAGGTGGAGCAACAGGCTTGTTTCCATTTCGTCGGCGTGGTCGCCTTTGGGTTCGTCGAAATACGTTGCTTTGTCCAGCGTATGAAACCACGAGCAGGTAGTCAGAAACATATCCGGATACTGGACGCCCAGTTCGCGCAACATGGTTTTGAAATCATTTCCGCCGTGGCTATTCAAAATCAACAACTTACGAATCCCCTGCCGGTTCAGCACTTCAATAATGTCGTTCAGGATCGCTTTCTGTGTGCTCGGGTAGAGGTTGATATCGAGCAAAATATCGGTTTGCCCCGTGTTGACCCCAAACGGAATCGTCGGCAGCACCATTACTTTGGCACCCTGCTCCCACGCCAACCGCGCCGACTCAGCCGCAATGGTGTCAGCTTCGATCACGTCCGTGGCATACGGCATGTGGTAGTTGTGAGCTTCGGTAGCTCCCCAGGGCAGGATCACCAGATCGATTGGCTGATCGTGAATGTGTTTCCAGTTGGCTTCGGCCAGAATGTATGGGCGCATAATGAACTATTGTTTCGAGAGTCAAGCAGAGTTTGTTTGAGTCAAACGGAGCTTTTCTCTGATTTCTCCGCTTAACGCTGCGAAATAACTCTTTTTCTCTTTAAATCTTGTTTAAAACCAACCTTTCGTATCGTCTTCTACTGTACCTTGTACCCGAATGAAGCAGAGCTGGCTGACGCATTTAATGCACAGGTGGCGCCGTCTTCACTCCTAATTTTTAACTCATAACTCCCTTTGGTTATGGACAATGTCGAGTTACTCTCCCGCATTCAATTTGCTTTCACCATTGCTTTCCACTACATCTACCCACCCCTGAGCATTGGCCTTGGGGTATGCCTGGTTTTTATGGAGGGTTTGTATTTAAAAACCAAAGACAAGGTA
Source organism: Larkinella harenae (assembly GCF_054780515.1). Classification (NCBI taxonomy): domain Bacteria; kingdom Pseudomonadati; phylum Bacteroidota; class Cytophagia; order Cytophagales; family Spirosomataceae; genus Larkinella; species Larkinella harenae. Next base: position 458,201 of record NZ_BAAGWE010000002.1, read on the forward strand.
TACGAAGAGCTGACCCGGTTCTGGGTCCGGATTTTTGCGCTCATTTTCGGCATTGGAGTGGCCACCGGCATCGTGATGGAATTTGAGTTTGGCACCAACTGGGCGGTTTACTCCCGCTACGTTGGCGACATTTTTGGCAGTGCCCTGGCCGCCGAAGGCATTTTCGCGTTTGCGCTCGAATCGGCCTTTCTGGGCATTCTGATTTTTGGCTGGAACCGCGTCAGTCCACGTGTGCATTTTATGTCGACGGTTTTGGTGGCGCTGGGGTCCATGTTTTCGGCACTCTGGATTGTTGTGGCCAATTCCTGGCAGCAAACACCCGCGGGCTACCGCATCGACGGCGAAGGACTGAAAGCCCGCGCCGTGGTAACCGATTTCTGGGAAATGGTTTTTAATCCATCGTCCATCGAACGGTATTCGCACGTGCTGATCGGTGCTTTTCTGGCGGGTTCGTTTCTGGTACTGAGCGTAAGCGCCTGGTATATTCTGCGCCGGAAATACGAAGTCCATTCGCAAAAAGCGTTTACGATTGCCCTCTGGGTAGCCGCTATTTCATCGCTGGGCCAATTGTTTACGGGCCATAAATCGGCGGAAGTGGTGACAGAACACCAACCGGCCAAGCTCGCTACGATGGAAGGCCATTTTGAGACGGCTCCGGCCGATATGTACCTGTTCGGTTGGGTCGATGCGGAGCAACAGAAGGTAACGGGCCTGAAAATACCGGGTGGCTTGTCGTTTCTGGTGCATCAGGATTTCCGGAAACCGATTCCCGGCCTGAACAGCTTTCGGCCCGAAAACCGACCCAAAGCCGTTAATTTCGTCTTTCAGACTTATCACCTGATGGTCGGCATCGGCATGGCCCTGATCGGTTTGTGCTGGCTGGCCCTCTTTCTACTGTACCGAAAAAAGCTGTTCCAGACACGCTGGCTGATGGCGGTATTTGTTGGGGCGGTTTTGTTGCCGCAAATTGCCAACCAGGTGGGTTGGTATACGGCCGAAGTAGGACGCCAGCCGTGGGTGGTGTACGGTTTACTCCGCACATCCGATGCGCTGTCGCAGGCCGTCAAAGCCGAGCACGTGCTGCTTTCCCTCATTCTATTTACGCTGGTCTACGTCGTTCTGTTCATTCTGTTTCTTTACCTGCTCAACAAGAAAATCCAGCACGGCCCCGATGTAGAACAGGACGACCCGGAAACGCCAACATCCAAGCTCAACCCATCGCTCATTTAATTTTGAATGAGATTGATTGAATAGCTGCCGCCAGCCGAAACATCATCTTCGATTCTATTCACGCATTCCATCATTCACTCATTGACAACATGGACACAATCCTCGGTCTCGATCTTCCTACCTGGTGGTTTTTGCTGATTGGTGCGCTCATCAGCGGATACGGTATTCTCGACGGTTTTGATTTGGGTGCCGGAGCGTTGCACCTGTTTTTCCGGAAAGAACAAAGCCGCCGGATTGCGCTGAACGCCATCGGACCGGTGTGGGATGGCAACGAAGTCTGGCTGGTGATTGGCGCCGGTGCGCTGTTTGCGGCTTTTCCGCTGGTTTATGGCACGCTCCTGTCGGTTTTCTACCTGCCGTTTATCCTGCTGTTGCTGGCTATCATTTTTCGGGCGATTTCCATTGAATTTCGCAGCAAGGAAGAAATGAAATGGTGGCGCACGCTTTGGGATGTCTGCTATAGCTTGTCCAGCATTACCATCGCCCTGCTCTTCGGACTGGTGCTGGGCAATCTGATTCAGGGCATTCCACTGGATAAAGATCACCAGTTCATCGGGCGACTGCGGGATTTTTTCAACCCGTATGCGCTCCTGATTTCGGTAACGGTTTTGTCGTTGTTCATGCTGCACGGAGCCATGTACCTCGCCATGAAAACCGAAGACCGTCTCTACGCCAAAATGACGATTTTGATCAATCAGATCAGCAAGTTCTTTATTCTATGCTTTATCACCGCGTCGATGGCTACGCTCATTTACGTGCCGCACATGGAAGCGATTTTCCACAAATACCCGCTTATGTTTGCACTGCCGCTGACGGCCGTTCTGATTGTGCTGAACATGCGCCGGATGATCGAAAAACGGCGGTATTTGCGCGGTTTTATCTCGTCTGCTGTTACCACGGCCCTGCTCCTGGTGCTGTTTGCCTCGGGCCTCTACCCCAATCTGGTCCTTTCCAATGCCGACGCTCGTGGTAACATCAGCATTTACGAAGCCGCTTCCACCGACGCATCTCTCCGCACCATGCTCCTGTTTGCCGTCATCGGAATGCCGCTGGTGCTGACCTATACGGTTTTTGTGTTCTGGACCTTTCGCGGAAAAGTGAAACTTGAGGAGCACAGTTATTGAGAGTTGGGGGTTGTTACACAGAGTTATCCTGATTAACTCTGTGTAACAATAGATTAATTACGAGTCGTGACGTTTTGCTGCGCGGAGATGAGCTGGAGCGCCTGCGTCATGGCCGGGTCGTTGTGCGTTAGTACATCCTCCACGGTGGGCACAACAAGATGGTCGGGAATGATTCCCTGCCCTGGTTTCAGCGAAGCAGGCACGTTCGCCATCTGAAAACCAAACATCCCGATACCGAGGTCAATTTTGGCGTTCGGCAACTGCGTGATGGTGAAAATTCCGCTGTTGTCACCCGCGTATCCTCCGCCGGTTTCCTGTCCAACAAATACGGCTCTTTTGTCGGCATGTACGCGGGCGGCAAACTCGGTCGTAACCGAAAAGCTAAGTCCATTGACGAGCACCAGCAAGTTGCCGTGAAACGCATCCCGTTTGGGCTTCTGCTGTTTCAAACCGGCTTGTTTGGTAAACACATACCCCTCACCCCGTTTCCGGACGACCAGCCATTTGAATTTTAGGTACAATTTGGGAGTCCAGGCCGGGAAGGAATACTTTTTCTTCTGCCGAACACGGATGTGGTCGTAGTAGCGGAACGGTTTTTCGGCCAGGTACTGATACAGCCAGACCCCGTATTTTTCTTCGCCCCCTTCGTTGTTTCGCAGATCGAGCACCAGATTCTGTACTTGCTTTTCCCGCAACTCCCGGAATGATGCCTTTAGAAATTCCGCGTAATCCTGCTCTTTTTTATCGTCCCAAAACCGTTCAATGGTCATGATGGCCGTCGAACGGTTTTCGGGAAACGTCAGCCGGAAGGGTTTCTGCGGGGCGGCTTTGTGCTTGTCGCCGTACGCTTTAATCTGCTCCAGTGTAACGGCCGGCAGGGTGACGGCTTTTTCTGCTCCGCCAAACCGGTAAACGATTTCATGAACTGCCGGAGCCCCGATAAACGTTGCATAATACCCCGAGAAAAAATGGTTCAGGTCTTCATATTTGCCATTAACGGTATTTCCATCCGCAAAGGTCATCTGAGGCAACAACTCCTGAATAATAGCGCCAGCGGTCCGCCCATTGATCCGGATGAGTTCGGCTCCCTCCGGTACGGTTTCGCGGGCGTAATTCCCCGTCACCCAGGCCCGATTTTCGCGGGCGTAAATCTTCAGCGGAAACAACTGGTCTGTGTGAAACGGATAGTGTTCGTCGCGCCCGGAAGGGATCCATTTAATGTGCCCGTCTTTCAGCGCCACCAGCAGCGGAACCATTGTGACGTAAAATTCCTGCTGCGTCATGGGACGGTCCAGCCGGGCTTCGGTAATGGCAAAGAGCGAATCAAACGTCGCCTTCGGTGTATAGCGATACATGGCCGGATGCACCTCGTTCAAGGCCGTCCGGAAACGGGCGAAGTCGGTTCGCAACTGCTCCGGCGACAGTGTTTGTGCGGTGGCCGCGGCCCCAAACCAGAGGAAGAAAGCAAACAATACTAGCGTAGTTCTCATGGCATTTGTTGTTCGGTTCGACAACGCAAAACTGCCTGAAAACGAACACTCTCTCAACAAAGCAGCCACTGAATTGTCCGGTTTTGCATCCGAAGCGTCGGTTTTTACTCCCCTAACCAGATCTTGAACTCGCCCGCTTTTTCGCGGCTGACGACGGTTTCTTCGTCGGAAACGGGTCGTAGCCCCACTTTCAATTTGCCGTTGAAGTACAGATTGACCTTATCAATGGACCGCAGTTCGGCAATCACCTGGCGATTGAGCCGGAAAAACCGCTGCGGATCAAGCATCGCCGACAACTCGTCCATCGAATAATCCACCATCCAATCGTGTCCATCCCGGGTTTTAAGGAACGAGAGCTTATTGCGCGTGAAAAAGTAGGCCACATCGTCTATACCGAGCGAAAACAACCGCTGGCCCTGCTTCACCAAAAACCGGTCGCGGTACAACGGAAGGGCGGGTACATCCGGACGCACCGGTGCCGGAGACGACACCGCCATTCTTTGCAACAGACTCGCCAGCGACGTTTTGAGACTCTCCGGTGATTCCAGCAGCGACTCTTTCAGGCGCTGTAGTTTGGCCAGCGCATTCCGCAGATCATCCTCCTTGACGGGTTTTAGCAAATAGTCAATGCTATTGACCCGGAACGCTTTGATGGCAAATTCGTCGTAAGCAGTCGTGAAAATAACCGGACTCGTCACCGCAATCCGGTTAAAAATTTCGAAACTCTGCCCATCGGCCAGCTCAATATCCAGCAGAATCAAATCCGGTTTGGCATGGGTCTGCAACCACTCCACGGTTTCGTCTACACTCACCGTCAGCCCCGCAATCTGGGCGGCTGGTTCTACATCCTGCACCATTCGCCGGAGTCGGCGGGCCGTGGCTTCTTCGTCTTCAACGATTAGAATAGTCATATTGGGTAACCTGAATCAAGGGAATCATTACTTGAAAGCAATCGTCGGTTTGCCGGATTTCAACCGCTGGCTGCTTCAGCAATTTATATTTAGCGATTATATTGGCCAGCCCCGTCTGGTTTGACGGAATCGTGTTTGGCTTCTTTCGCAACGAGTTGATAACAAACAGGTTGTTCGCGTTATCGGAATAAATTTGAATAAGCAAGGGGCGGTTGGGCAACGCAACATTGTGCTTGACGGCGTTCTCAACCAGCAGCTGCAGCGTTAGCGGAGGCAATAAAAAACCGTACAGTCGTTCGTCAACCGTTACGTCCAGCTCCACACTCCGCCCAAACCGCATTTGCAGCAAGTTGAAATACGCCCGAATAAAGTGCAATTCGTTGTCTAGCGTCGTTAGTGGCTGTTCGTTGGTTTGCAGGACGTATCGATACACCGACGCCAGCTCCTCGATAAACCGTTCGGCCAACTGCGTGTCTTCCGAAACCAGCGACGATAGCGTGCTCAGGCTGTTGAACAGGAAATGCGGATTAATCTGCGCTTTGAGCGAATCGAGCTGGCTCTGTAGATTCTCTTTTTTGAGTTGTTCAGCTTCGTAATAGGTAGTCCACCACTGGCGGTACAGATGCTGCCCTTCATAAATCGCGGCAATGGGCAGGGTAAACAGAAACGACACCAGCGTAGTCACCCAGTACGTACTTCCCGGCAATGGGTAGCCCCAGAATTGGGTAACGTCGTAGATATACGTTACTGTGACCCGCTGGATGATGGTGGCCAGCACAAACCAGCTCAATTCCATAAAAATCCGCTTTCGGGTCTGATTCAATCGTGGATAGTACCGACGAGCCAGCAGAATTCCCTGCCGGTTGACTTCCAGCAGCACCGTCCACTCGATCAGGCTGATCAGCAGGGCGCGAAACCAGCTAATATCTTCAGGACCATTGTCGGGCTGGTAGAAAACAAACGTGGCCACCACTGCCACGACTAGAATTCCAATAAGCCGTAACCAGTTGTCGTTCAGTTTTTCCATTGTTCAGTAAAGATGGGAGAAAACCGTTTGAACCAAAAGATGGGGGCTGCTGAAGTGTCGGGAAATAGCGCCTGAATGCCCAGAAAAAGGACTGGAGCGCGATGGCGTGAGAAAACTGAAAAAGAAGCAAACAAAAGCCCCCTCGTACGGAGGGGGCTTTTGAAAGACGGGTAGGTTCTTACTTCTTATAACTTGATGCCCATCTTTTTGGCGATATCCGCAAACATTTCCGGATCAATTTCATCGTCGCCGGGGGCGTTGAGCTGCGGTTCTTCTTCCAGGTCGGGCACCGGAAATCCTTCGGGGCTTCCGAAAACAACTTCCACTTCCTGCCCGTCATCCGGATGCGTTCCATTCCAGATCAATCCGGCTTTCTGGTAATCATCCTTGCTAAAGGTATATAATTTCAGGTGCAGCTTATTTTCCATAAACTTCTTCGCTTCCGGAAAGGCGTTGTTGCTCAGGTTCGGAATGGGGAGTAGTTTGGTCAATTCCACCCCCGTCAGCCGCTCGAGCGCCTTGGCGTAGGCCACCACGTGCAAACCGCCCCGCACCAGCAGGTATCCAATCATGGTTCGGGCCGTTGGATCGCTCACCATTTCGTAAACCCGCATTTTATTAGCCCGTGCTCCGCATTCCAGGAAGAAGTTGTGCAGCAGGTCCAGTTTCAGATTCCCGCTGTTAAATACATTTTGTCCCGTCCAAAAATGTCCCATCGAATCCATCGGCAACGCAGTCTGTCCACTGGCGATAAAATGGTGGGTGTTGCGGGCATTTGTGGCATCGGCCAGGGGAGTCGTCGTTGGGTCGATTCCGCGCTTGCTCGCCCCTGTCAACAACAGGTTGATGGTGTAAGTAACTACTTCAATATGGCCATACTCTTCGCCCGCAATGCTACTGATGACGTCGTAGAACGGACGGATTTTCTTCCGGCCTCTGAAGTTGAACGACTGGTAGGTGTAGTTCATCAGGGTCGACATTTCCCCGAATTTACCACCGAGTAACTCTTGTACAGCAGCCGCATCGTTCGGCGACGGATTGTTGGGAATAGGCAGCTCTATCGGCAGCCGGTCCATCTTTAAAATCATAAAGTGCGCTGATAAAAGTGAAACAGAAATCTTCTTTTATCATCAACACCCCAGGTAATATATGGTTGATACGGCAAAAAAACCACCAAAGGCCAAACTAGTAACGACCTGATTCAAAGCACTTTTGCCCGATCCCTTTAAAAAGTAGTTAGCCAACGGCCCGCTCCTGAAGCACCTCAACCACCCATCGTTTTTTCGGTTGCGTTTTCCCGGTATACACCACATAGCCCAGCAGCGCCCAGGCAATAGCCGAGTAAAAACCGCCCAACTGCATCGTCACGGAAGTCCGACCCAATACGGCCATTGTGGCCACACAAAACGGAAACCAGCCCCCCACCAACAACGGCATGAACCGTTGCCAGCCGGTTACCTGCCGCGCCAGCAACACCATTACGCCCACCGGAATCATCAGCAGATTGCTGATCGGCCAGAAGGAATCCAGTATAAAAAAGAAACTGGATTTTTCACCCGGACTCACAATCTGGTAGACATTCGAAACATTGGCGATTGTCAGCGTTCCCAAAACCGTCCACAGAATTGCTTTGCCAAACCGGCGTGACCCGGCGGCTTCCATCCGTTGCAGGCCAACCACCGACACCATCCAACCCAGCATATAAATCAGGCCCCAGAGCCCCGTGAACCAGGAGTTTTCCAGATGCTTGATCTGACTTTCCAGGTAAAAACCAATGTAGAGAAAGGGCGCGCCAAGCAGAGCACTGACCCCTAAAAAACGATTGTTCATGGTAGCGGTTCGTATTTGTTGTGATCCAGCAAAGATACGATCACGACCTGCGTCCAGTCAATCCATCACACTACAGTTCAGCTAGTTAAAAGCGCAATTCAACCATAAACCAACCACCACTCTGCCTTTTTCCCAGTGCTTCAAAGCGGGTATTCACCCCTTCTCAGGGCATTGACGAGATTATGCGCCCGGCGGGTTGGCTCCGGAATCCGATAACCGCCATTGCATCGCAGCGTGAGGTCGATAGCGGCTTGGAAATCAATCAAATGGCCGGGCGAAACGTAGACGGGGTTGACGCGATTTTTGGTCCGCAGGGCCGCGCCAATCGTTTCGCCATAGTGCTTCATCGGCGACCACGCTCCGCGCTCCGAAGCGGGTTCGTCGTACTTGCCGACCAAAACCGATTTGGCACAGCCGAACGTCGGACGGTTCAGAAACAGCCCGCCATGCGACGCAATACCAATCCGGCGGGGGTGCGCAATACCCTGCCCGTCGAACATCACCACGTCGGGCTCAGTTTTCAGCTTGGCCCAGGCTTCGAGCAGCGACGGGATTTCCCGGAACGACAGCAAACCGGGGATGTACGGAAACGTGGCCGAACTGACCACACCCGCTTCTTCAATGACCTGCATCGTCGCAAGCTCCAATACCACAATGCCGGCATAAACCGTCTCCTCAAATTTGTTAAACGATATATCACAGCCCGCAATCGTCTCGACCGGTTTGGTCAGCGGCTCGATTCGGACCTGGTGACGCAGTTGCTGTTGCAGCGCCACGGCTTCGGTGGGTGTGACGGTCCAGTCGTGGAGGGGTTGATAGGTTGCCATAACGGTTTTTTGTTGCAACTCCCTAACTCCAATTGCCCGACCGAAGTTTAAAACCGCCCAATTCTGCCGTCAAATCCGTTTTGCGACGTAATCGCCGTTCTGGTGCACTACCACTTGCGAGACCTTCCCAGTGGCGTCTTTGTCGAATGTGATTTGCGCATCGATTTCTTTCAGGAAAAACCGGGTTTCGCTCTCGGCAAATACCTCAAACCTGGGCTGGCCGGTAACCTGCAAAAAAAGCCTCCAGGATTCGAGCGTAATCGCCAGTTTGCGTTTAGGATACAGTTGATACAGACCAACGTACTGCGGTTTTGCACCACCCGTGACCAACGGTACAAATCCCCGACCGAACTGTACATTCCACCGGCTGCGTAGGCCACCGTCGAATCCACCGTCGGTACGGTCACCAGCACGGAGTCTTTCCAGTAGGTATAGCCCGTCGTTTTGCCATTATTTTTCAGATTGATAAAATCGAAGCCGGTTTTTGTTAACCTCAGTGGATGCAGAAACCGCTCCCGAACTACGGTTTGGAAGGGTTTCCCGGTTACTTTCTCCACAATCAATCCCAGCAGGTAATAACCAGAATTGGTGTAGTAGACGGCGGTGCCCGGACTGGCCGCCAGCGTTGGTTTTCGGCTGCGCCAGAATCAAAGAAAAAGGGGTGCAGGCCAACAGAAAAATGAATCCCGGCAATCGGTTCATTGTAATGTTATTTTTGGGGAACAAAACAGGCCTGAAAACACGCCAGCGTCTATTCAAATCCGGATTTGAGCGGTTTTATTTCCGGGTAAGCTCGGGTTCTTCCACTTCCACCCGGACGTAAAACCGCGTTTCATCTACCTCGAAATCATCAGTCGTCATGTTGGGCAACGTCATCGTCTGCCAGCTGTTCGTAGGCTCGATTCGTTCAAACTGATCGGGTTTTTGGGTGACCGAAACCGGCATCCGGAAATTCGGCACATCGGTTTTCCAGCGGTATTTCACCACCAGCGAAGTTTCCTTTTCGAACAGTTGAACTTCCAGCGTCGGAATGGTGGTGTAGTTCAGGTACTGATCGAAAAACGGGGTATAATCCGTGCCGGTTTTTTCGTTGATGTACCCAACCATGTCCTTCGTGGTGACGATTTGCAACCGAAACCGCTGCTGCATTTCCTTCAGCATATCCGCCCAAAGCCGGTCGTTGTTGAGCGCGTGCCGGAACGTGTACAGCACCAGCGCACCTTTGGCGTACATATCCCCAATTTCGTAGTGAATGTGGTTGACATCCGGAACGCCGACGATGGGTTCCTTGCCGATCACCTGCGACGCCAGCGAAGCGATATAGCCCAACTCACCGTCTTCCACCACCGAATCCAGGTAAAAGCCTTCGGAATACGTCGCAAAAGCTTCGTGAATCCACATATCGGCCATATCCCGGCAACTGACGTTGTTGCCCCACCATTCATGAGACACCTCGTGCCAGACCAGTTGCATGAGTGCCAGCGAATCCGTTACCGTCAGCGAATCGGCCGATTTGGTCGGAAACTTTCCGAACGATACGGCGCTCTGGTGTTCCATTGGGTAGAGTGATTCCATCAGCGTAAAGCCGTCGTGCGGAAACGGGTACGGGCCGTAGTGCTTCTCCAGAGTCGCCAGCATCGGCTTGACGCCGTCGAACACCCAGCGAAATTTTTCCTGGTTGTAGGGCATGCAGTAGTAATCCAGCGTCAGCGAATCCGGCCCGTAGGTTTCACGCCGGTGGGCGTATTTCCCGATGTTCAGCGTCACGTTGTAGTTGTTGATCGGGTAGCTCACGGCCCAGTCATAGCGCGTCCAGTTGTCGGGCAGGGCGGTTTTTTGCAGCAGTCGTCCGTTCGAAATGCACATCAGATTGCCGGGAACGGTGACGCTGATCCGCAGGCTGTCGGGTTCATCGGAAAGGTGATCTTTATTGGGCCACCACAGGCTGGCACCCGATCCCTGACAGACCACCTGCACCCACGGATGTCCGCTCTTATCCTTATCCCACAAAAAACCGCCCATCATCGGCACCTTCAGATTCGGCACCTGCGGTTTTCCGGCATACTCGATCTCCAGCTCGTGTTCACTGCCCGCCCTGAGTACCTCCGGAAATTCGACAAAAACCGCATTGAACTCCCGCGTGTACCGCAACGGTTTCCCGGCGTACGAGATCCGGTGAATGGTTAGGTTGGCGTACAGATCGATTTGCAGTTTATTCAACGGAGCCAGCACCCGGAACCGCATCCGGTTTTGGCCGCTAATGGCCTTGTTATCAATGTCTACTTTCAGGGCCAGATCGTAAAACGTCACATCGTAATTACTGCGTAAAGGAGTCAGTTTCCCCCGCAGGGTATCGGCGCGGGTAAAACCGTTCTGCCGATTACCAACGGATTTCAGGAGCCGGTTTGTTACCGAATCCGTTTGTACCGTAGCAATGAAATTCCCCGAAACGCCTTGCTGAAGGTTGTCATTCTCTCCAAAATCCGGATCGTTCCGGTTGCCAACGAGGTTGCTCATCGGGCTCGGATTTTCGGCGATGTTCCCTTCCGTAAACGGGGCTATTCCTTTAGGACCAACTTCCGTCACGCTCAAACTGCTGGTCACGATCCAGGGCCTGCTGATCAGCTTCCGCGACTTGCTATCAATCTGAAAATGATACTTCCGTTCGACATGGCTTACATGCCATCGGCCCGCTGCTCCGGCCTGACCGGGTAAGCTATACTTCACCACTTCTTTGAGGCCGGTAAACTTCAAATTTAGTTTATGGATTGCCGACGCCATTTTCTTTAGCAACCAGCCCCGGTTGTTTTCGGCATCAATGGTGGCCTGTGTTGCCTGGTATTCGATCTGAACAAACGCCATCGTCTGGGCGTCGATGTAGAGTTTGCCCACCCCAAATGCTTTCCGTTTCCGTTTACCCGGCTTAAAATCGATCACATACGTCAGGCGGTCGCCCTTGAGCGTACTCAGCGTAAAATCGTAATACTTGAAATTCCGTTCGTTGATGATATTCCGTTTGAAAGCCGGAAACCGGACAAAGTCGGTGTACAGAAGCAGGTTTCGGGCACCGTTGTTTATGTTGATTATGGGCGGTAGCTGGTGGGTGGCCCGGTCGTATTCCTTTTTTCGCCCTTTGATCAACTTCATGCCGTCTTTTAGCTCGGTCTGGTTATAAGCGGCTTTGTAAAGGGACAGGAGGGCTTCGCTGGACACAACGGGTTTATCACCAAACTCCTGATCTTCCCGGTAAAAGGCTGTTAGCTGCAAAGAAGTGGTGTCGTAATTGCGCGGGATAGCGGCCACGGCTTCCCGCAAGATATCTTCGGCGGTTTTTCGGCGAGCCTGAACCTGCACCTCATCGAGCATCACCGTGGCAGCCTTCAACCGAATCACCCAATTTGAACGGCTGGCGGGCGGTACGGGCTGCGTGGCCGACTGGTACCCTACGCTGGAAATGGTCAAACGATCGTTCGCGAAACTGGTCGGGATTTTGAGCAGAAAACCGCCCTCGACACTGGAGACGGCTCCGAGGCTCTGGCCCGCGACGGTAAGGGTAGCAAACGGCACCGGTTCGCCGGTATCCTGATTAATGACTTTTCCGGAAAGGGTCAGATAAGAAGTCTGGGCGCTGGCAAAACCGGCGAAAAAGGTGAGCAAAAGCCAAAAAAAGAGTTGCGCAAAGCGATTTGTTGTATACTGCATGGAGCGTGTTATTTGCTCCAAAACACACCCAAAACCGGCTTATAATCTGCTCAAATCCGGATTTGAGAGGAAATTTTGACAAAAAATCAGTTTCAGCGGGATGGCAGAATCAGGCAACCTGGCGGTTCAGGTATTCTTTCGGAGAAAAACCGGTCATTTGTTTGAACGTCCGCTGAAAGGTAGCCTGGGAGTTGAAACCACATTCGAACGCAATGCCGGTCAGGGTCAGATTCGAAAACGCCGGATCGTTCAGCCGTCGTTTGACTTCTTCGAGCCGGTATTCGTTCACGAAGGTATTGAAACTTTTTCCGAGGTGCTGGTTCAAAACCGCCGAAACCGTTTTGGCCGGTAGCTGCAAATGCCGCCCGACTTTCTCGACGCTCAACTCGGGATCCAGGTAAAGTTTATCCATTTCCATCGACCGGCGCAAACCGGCCGACATTTCCTGCACCAGTTCGTCCGGTAAAACCGAAGCGACGACCTTACGGACGGGCTCAGGTTCCGGCACAACCGCACTGCGCGAATGGAAATAACCGCCCAAACCAATCCAGTAAATCATGATCGCAATCGGAATGTAAAGCGGATACCAGCCAAATGCATCCAGCAACGCATTGCTCGTCGCCGGAATGATATACGGCACCAAATGCAGCAGCCAGATGATCTGAAAACTCACAAAAATCACCTGAATTTGCCGCAGCCAGCGCATAGTCCCGGGCCGTTTTGCCGCCAGCCCGGCGTTGTGGCTTCGAAACCGGCGCAACCAGTGGATGGTCACAATCACATAAGCCGTCACCGATAGCCAGCGTGGAATATCGGCGTACATATCGTAGACGTTCATTAGTTCGGCCACATTCCGGCCCTCCGACCGGTTGAAAACGCCCAGCAACAGGCCGAACAGGAAAGTCCAGGCCATGAGCCGACTGCCGAGGTCAATGATAACCGGCCAGAAATGTCTTTTCTCGCGTTTGCCCAGCCGAAAATCCGGTTCCAGCAATGAGCGCGTGTAGAAATAAACCAGCGGGCCGAACGGCATGACGATAATCAGCGGCACAAAATCCACCAACAGATTGATCCACCGATTCGCGATTGGAATCCCGACGGCCAGACTCGCCGATGCCAGCAAGCCCACCAAGGTGGCCAGCAGCCGGTTCGACAGGCGACTGCCTTTTCGGTTGAACCACAGCAGGAACGCCAGGATAAACCCCTGCGCCGTGCCGAGCAAAAGAATCAAATCCAGTGGTGGAATCGTCATACGGCAAATTACTGAAAAGATCGGCACCACTCAACGGGTGCGAAATCACTTTTCACAAAAACAAAACCCCGCCCTCTCTACGGAGAAGACGGGGTTGCCAGTGCGCAATCCGTTTCCGTTAGCGACGGCCATACACCGGACCGCGGTTGTAGCGGTTGGATTGTTGAAAAGCAATCCATTTTTGCAGTTGTTTTTTATTCAGTACATCCAGCATCTCCTGCTGTTTCTGAGCCTGCAAACGCTGGTACATCTGTGGGTTCCGACGTTGCATCGTTACCAGTTCCATGTTGTCGTAGCGGTCTTCGATGCGCTTCAACTCTCTCTCCTGTTTCCGCGACAGATCGACAATCGCGTTCAGTCGGTCGATTTTGATATCTTCTTTTCGGTCATCCAGGCGCGAACCGGGCTTCGAGTTGTTGAACGGTGCGTTCGGGCGGTTGGCATTCGGATTATAGGTACGTTGAGCCATTGAAACACCGGTGCTCAACAGGGTAGCAATTGCGAGGGCGAAGATTGACTTTTTCATGATTGTACGTTGTTTAGTTGTTCGTAACTGATGGTTAGAGGGCGATTTGGCCGCTGCGTTTAACCCTTCTTTTTTCCATTCGACCAGCGGACGGTTTTTACCGATCAGCCCGACGGTTTTACCGATCAATCCCCGAAAACCCGCAATCGCCCGTTCATTTCGTTCGGAAAAACGGCCATTCAGACCATCGGATAGCGTTTTTGTCCGGTACCGTTCCTTAAAAAGGTTTGGCGGCTGTGGCTGCGTCGCGTATATTGGTCCTGATTTTCAGCCCGTAACCACCCACACTACTTCTCTCCCACCTGCTATGGAAGCGTTTTTATTGCTCATCGTCATTATTCTGATCCTGATCGGATACCGTCGATTCAGCGATGTTAAGCAATTGGTTCAGCGGCAAAATGAGGAAATCAGCCAGCTGCGTACCGATTTAAAGGAGTTTCGGGAGCTTCTCAAGCCGGATTCCCCACCAACCACTACCCCTGGCCCCATTCTGCTGGACGAACGGGGAGCCGTTAGCGAAGAACCGGCTCCATCGGTGATTCCGCAACCCGAACCCAGGCCGATTCGTCCCGAAGCCATTCCAGCAAAACCACCCGTTTTCAATCCGGAAAGCACTCCTCCGCCCATTCCGCAACCCGTCGAAGAACCGTCTGAACCAGCGTTACCCCTGCCCCCGCCGGTGGTTAAAGAACCTCAGCCCTCTTTCTTTCAACGGTTTTTGCGCGACAACCCCGACCTGGAAAAATTCATCGGTGAAAACCTCATCAACAAAATTGGCATCGGTATTCTGGTGTTGGGCATCGGCTACTTCGTCAAGTATGCCATCGACCAGGATTGGATCAACGAGATAGGCCGTGTGCTGATCGGCATTCTGGCAGGTGGCGCCCTGATCGGAATTGCGCACCGGTTGCGGAATACGTTCAGCGCTTTTAGCTCCGTGCTGGTTGGGGGCGGTCTGGCCGTGTTGTATTTCACGATTGCCATTGCATTTCATGACTACGGCATCTTTACTCAGACCACCGCTTTTGCGCTGATGGTCGTCATTACCGGTTTTTCCGTTTTGCTGGCGATTTCCTACAACCGGGTCGAGCTGGCCGTTATCTCCCTGGTGGGTGGTTTTGCGACGCCTTTTATGGTTAGTACCGGCCCGGGCGACTACCGGATTCTGCTAACCTACATCCTACTGCTGGATGTGGGCATGCTGGTGCTGTCGTACTTTAAGAAATGGAACCTCGTTCACCTCGTCGCTTACGGTTTTACGGTTTTGTTGTTTACAGCCTGGCTGTCGGACGCCATTGCCACTCAAAAACTGCCCGCCCGGGGAGCATTGATTTTTGCCACGCTGTTTTACACCGTGTTCATGGCCATGAACCTGATCAACAACCTAAAGGAGAAGGCCCGTTTTTCGGCACTCGAAATTGGTTTACTACTGAGCAGCACGGCTTTTTTCTACGCAGCCGGTATGGTTATTCTGGGCCATAGCAACCAGCAGGCTTACCAGGGCCTTTTCACCATTGGGCTCGCCGTCATCAATTTTGGACTGGCTTCCTTCCTCTACCGCCGGAAAGCCGTCGACCGCACCCTCATCTACCTGCTGATCGGGCTGGTGATTACCTTCGTCAGTCTGGCCGTTCCGGTGCAACTGGACGGCAATTTTATCACCATGTTCTGGGCGCTTGAAGCGGTGCTGCTCCTGTGGCTGGCGCAGAAATCCGGACTACGGTTTGTGGCCGGAGCATCCGTTATCGTTCTGGCGCTGATGCTGATCAGTCTGGTGATGGACTGGACGGCTTTGTACGGCCCAACTACAACCGAGCCACTGCCCATTGTGTTCAACAAAGCGTTCATTACCGGTTTGCTGGCCATAGCGGGTTTGGCGGGCACGCGCTGGTTGTTGGCTTTCCAGCAGGAAGCCATTCCTTTTTGGGCGGGCCAGTTGCCGGTTTCCCTCTACCGTCCGCTGATCGGTTATGTTGCGCTGATCGTTACGTACCTGACGGGATTTATGGAACTGGACTATCAGCTCGCCCGACACCTGGGGTTTGGTCCCAATTACACCATTCTGACCGGGTGCTATAACCTGTTTTTTGTGGTCTGTCTTCTCTTCATCGGTCAACGCATCAACACCCGAAGTAGTCGCTGGCAAACCGTCGGCCTGGGCTTGATCGGACTAGTAGCGTACCTGTCGGCGTACAGCCCGGCCACGATGCAGTTACTGGATGATTACTTTCTGAGCAGCGAACCGAGTCTGCTGGGCTTTCCTTTTCACTACCTCAGCCTGCTGGCAGCCCTGCTGATTGTCGGGTTTATCGACCGCATCAAAAGCCAGCTCGAACCAATGCCTCCTTTTCTGCTGCGGCTCTGGCCCTGGTTTCTGGCCTATGTCATTGTGTATGTAGCCTCTTCGGAATTGTTCGCCCACGTCATTTACCTGCGTTTTTCGGGATCGCCAACCAGGCCGGTGGCCATCAATCACTACGATGAGGTCTTGATTCAGATCAATAAAGTTGGTTTGCCGATTCTCTGGGGCCTTTGCGCCTTTTTGTTCATGTGGGTGGGCCTGAACCGCAAAAACCGTCAGCTCCGGATTGTTTCCCTCAGCTTGTTTGCCCTGACTATTCTTAAGTTATTTCTGTACGATATTCAGGGCATCTCCGAAGGTGGCAAAATAGCGGCTTTTCTGTCGCTGGGTGTACTTTTGCTGGTGATATCGTTCATGTATCAGAAAATCCGGAAGCTCATTCTCACCGACGATGCCCATGCCACGCACGATCCGCTTTCTTAGCCTGATGTTGCTTCTGTTTAGAAACAACCTCCCCGGCCTGGCGCAGTCGTTCGCGTTTCGAGCCGAGCTTCCGGCAGTGCAGCAAGCGGGTTATTACCGGATCTTGCTACCACCTGCCGTTATTGGAAAGCTAAAGCAGGATCGGTCCGATATTCGGCTCTATAATGAAAAGCAGCAGGAGGTTCCGTATTTACTAACGCAGGAGCAGCCCGTGCAGACAGCTTCGTTTACCGAATACGAACTGATCAGTCGGCAAACCACCCCGGGCCGCACCACACTCGTGCTTCGAAACCCGGCGAAACAGCCGATCAATTCCCTCGGGCTGACTATCAAAAACACCAACCTTCGAAAAAAAGCCCGGCTAAGCGGGAGCAACAATCGCCGACAATGGTACGGGATTGAAGACGATTACGTGCTGCAACCCGTCACGAGTAATGCCTCGACCTCCGAAGTGCGAATTCTTGGCTTTCCGCTCAGCGATTATGAGTACTACAAACTGGATATCAACGATTCACTCAGTGCCCCCCTGAATATTCTCAAGGTCGGTTTTTACACCATCGCCACCGGAGCGGGCAGCTACTCGGAAATTCCCGGCAGCACGTTTTCGCAAAGCGACAGCTCAAACCATAAAAGTTACCTTCACCTCCGCTTTCCATCACGAGTTCGGCCCGACAGGCTCACGGTAACAGTCGCTGCGCCCACCCACTACCGGCGTCGGGTGGAGGTGGTTCAGCGCCGAACGGTGCCGTCCCAACGGCACCGCCCCAAACGCCCCTTCGAGAGCCTCAAATCCTTCGAACTCAACTCGAACGATAGTCTGCACACCGTTGAGCTCCCCCCGCTGCACACCGACGAACTGGTGTTAATTGTCCATAACCAGAATAACCTCCCACTTGTCATTAACACCCTGTCGGCCCAGCAATTGACAACGTATATGGTGGCCGAACTAAACCCGAAAGAATCTTATCACCTGGCGTTTTCCAATCCGGACACCCAGGCTCCGGGGTATGATCTCGTTTATTTCAAAGATAAGATCCCGGCTTCGCTACCCATTCTCTCCCTCAAAGAATCAATCCATACCGCCCAAGGCAATTCTTCATCCGCTTTTTTCCAAACCTCCTGGCTGATCTGGGCCGCTATAGGGTTGGTTATTGGTTTTTTAAGCTATTACTCGTACCGTATGGTCAAAGAAATGAAGAACTCGTAGTTTCACCGAACCTTCCTTTTTTAGCCCTCTCCTGCTGTTTTCTACGGTTTCCTTTCCGCAATCATTCCTTCACGCTGTTTCCCCATGTTCAGCTGCCCCCTTCTTTCTGCAAAGATAGGCCCTATTGCCTTAATTCAATATTAATGAATATTACTTGAAATGATGCTAGTGTTGGCGCTAAACCAGCCATCACCCAATGCAACGCATTATCTCAATTTAAAAGAAAATAAAACCCATAATTGTAAAATTACAAAAATAATTTTGAAAAAACCGTTAAACGTTGTAGCCTTGCATTAAATTACTCCTAAATCATAATTCAATATAATTGAATATTATGAAACCCTTAACGATTTACTACAAAAGGCTAAGTCTTCTGATGCTGATGAGTGTCTGGCCCGCTTTCCTATGGGCGCAGATCACTATTACGGGTAAAGTCGCTGAAGAAGATGGCCAGCCCATGCCCGGCGTGACGATTATTGAAAAAGGCAGCACGTCCGGAACAACCACGCAGCCGGACGGCAGCTACAGCCTTAGAGTCGCTTCGAACCAATCCGTTCTGGTGTTCTCATTTGTTGGCTACATCACGCAGGAAACTCCCGTTGGCACTAAATCGACGATCAACATGGTGCTTTTGCCCGACACCAAACAACTGGGCGAAATCGTCGTCGTCGGCTACGGAACGCAGCAAAAAAAGGACCTGACGGGTTCAGTAGCCTCCGTATCGGCCAAAGACGTCCAGCGGTTGCCGGTTCCTCGGCTAGACCAGGCCTTGCAGGGACAGGTCGCCGGTTTGCAGATTTCGACTACCTCGGGAGCACCCGGCGGTAATGCCAGTATTCTGGTGCGTGGAATTGGCTCGGTCTCTGGTGGCGTCGAACCCTTGATCGTGGTGGACGGTTTTCCCGGCGTTACAAGCCTGAACGCCATTAATTCCGGCGACATTGAATCCATTGAAGTGTTAAAAGATGCATCGGCAACGGCCATCTACGGGTCGCGCGGCTCGAACGGGGTAATCATCGTGACGACCAAGAAAGGAAAGGCGGGTATCAGTAGCCTCACATTCGACAGCTACGTCGGTTTTCAGGAACCTGCGAAGCTACTAAAGCTAATGAATGCCAAACAGTTTGCGCAGTACGCCATCGACGGCCGCAACAACGGCTGGCTCGATAACGGTGGTGCGAACGCCAAAATCACCGACCCCAACAGCGTGCGCCAGAACTCGTACCGGATTCCGGTTTCGTGGCAGGACCCCAACAACCTGGCGTATGATACCGACTGGCAGGACGTTATTTTCCGCACCGCACCCATCCAGAACTACCAGCTTTCGGCCACCGGCGGCTCGGAAAAAATGCGTTACGCAGTTTCGGGCGGCTACTTTGATCAGGAAGGCATTCTGATTTCATCGTCGTTCAAACGCTACACGGCCCGGCTGAACGTGGAAGGAAACATTTCGAAGCGGTTTACCATCGGAATGAACCTGGCTCCCACGTATTCCATGTCGAACGACATTCCTTCGACGGGGCATTACGGCGACCTCAACCTAATCAATTCAGCCTGGTCGATGCCGCCCACGATTCCAGTCTACAATCCCGATGGTACTTACGGCAATACCTTCGATCTGGTCAATGAAGGAGCGGTTACGGTTCAGAATCCGGTAAAAATTGCCAATGAACTGAAACGCAACAGCTCACAATTCTTTTTGCAGGGAAACGCCTTCGGAGAATACGAATTTCTGACAGGATTGAAACTGCGCGTCAGCGTCGGAACGATTTTAACCTACGGCAAATCCAGCTATTTCAAACCTTCTACCCTGGCTGCCAGCACACCCACCGCGCCCGCCGTTGCCAACAGCAGCCTCAGCGAAGGCATTAACTGGCTGAACGAGAACACCTTGAATTACCGCCGGAATTTCGGCAAACACTCCATTGATGCCCTGGTCGGTTTCACCTCCCAGAAAACTACGTCTACTTCCAATGGAAATAATGCCACCAATTTCCCGGACGATCTACTCGAAAACGTCAGCGGTGGCCAGATTACCGGTGGCAGCTACACCATCGGCGAATGGAGCCTGCTCTCGTACCTGGGCCGGGTCAATTATTCCTACAACGACCGCTATTTGCTGACCGCTACAATTCGTTCCGACGGTTCTTCGCGCTTCGGAGCGGCCAACCGTTGGGGAACGTTCCCTTCCTTTTCGCTGGGTTATCGGCTGTCAGAAGAAAATTTTATCAAGAATATTAAAGCCATTGACGACATAAAATTGCGGGTCAGCTACGGTTTTTCCGGCAACAACGACATTGGCAACTACCGCGCCATCGGCTTGCTCTCCGACATTTATTACGTGCTGGGCAACACCCAGGTTCCGGGCTTGTCGCAGGCCAGTTTTACTAACAACAACCTGGGCTGGGAAACCAGCAAGCAGTTTGATGTAGGCCTAGATTTTGCGCTGTTCAACAACCGGATTCAGTTCACGGGGGATTATTACAACCGCCGGAATACGGACATGCTGCTCAGCAAGGCCATTCCGTCAACAACCGGCTACACCTCGGCCTGGGTCAACGTGGGCGAACTCGAAAATCAGGGAATCGAACTGGCGCTGACGGGCCGCCCCATCACCGGCGCTGGTTTTCAGTGGACGACCAACTTCAACATCACCTTCAACAAGAACAAGGTCCTGAAACTAGGCTCGAACGACGAGCAGATTTTCTCCGACGGCGGACGCGGTAACACGAATCTCACGGTAGTTGGCCGCCCCATCGGCAGTTTCTACGGCCACGTTTTCGACGGCATTTTCCAGACTACCGAAGAAATTGCCAACCACGCGACCCAACCGGGCGCCAAACCGGGCGACATTCGCTACAGGGACGTAGACGGCAACGGAATCATCAACGATGCCGACCGGGACTTCATCGGCAACCCGCAGCCCAAGTTTTTCTACGGTTTTAACAACACGTTCTCCTACAAAAACTGGTCGCTGAACGTCTTGATGAACGGTACGCACGGCAATGACGTGTTCTGGGCGGGTGGCGTATTTGTCTACGGTTTTCACGGCGTTCAGAACAGTCTGGCCAGCATCGAAGAAAACCGTTGGCGGTCGGTCGATCAGCCCGGCGACGGTAAATCGCCCCGGGCAGTGCGGGGAGCCATTAACAACAACCTCCGCTACAGTTCCTTCTTTGTTTTCAAGGGCAACTACCTGCGCGTTCGGAACGTCACCCTGAACTATAATCTGCCACAAAATCTGATGGGAAAATTGCGGATGCAGGCCGCCCGCGTCTACCTCACCGGCACCAACCTGTTCACGTTCACGAAGTATCCGGGCTACGATCCGGAGATCAGTAACGCCGGCGACAACGTGCTGGCGGCCGGAATTGACTACGCGGGCTACCCCCCGGCCCGTACCATTACCGCTGGTGTAAGTATCACGTTCTGAAACGGATTTAGCCATGACTATCAAGAAATCACTATTCCTTTTAGGCCTGAGTCTGTTTTCGCTGAGCAGCTGTCAGGACGACTTTCTGGCCCTATCGCCCCAGACCGACCGCAACTCCCTCGACTTCTTTAAAACGGCGGCCGATTTTAACAACGCCATCGTTGGTGGTTACACAACCCTTCGGGCCTCGGGCCTGTACGGTTCGGCGCTGATTTGGATGGGCGAAGTTTCGGCGGACAATACCGATTACGGTGTCACCCGGCAGTCGGGAAATGTGGACAATTACCAGTTCATTGATCACACGTACACCTCGCTCAATAACATCGTTTACAGTGCCTGGCGGGATCATTACCTGGGCATCCGGCGCGTCAACGCCATCCTGACACGGATTGAGAGCGCATCTATTCCCGACAATGCGAAGGCGCAGTATACCGGCGAAGCCCAGTTTCTGCGGGCGCTGTTCTACTTTAATCTGGTGCGGCTTTTTGGCGATGTGCCGTTGCTGAAAGAAGAAATCACGGACCCCGAAGGAGCCAGCAACCTGACCCGCACACCCGCCGAGGAAGTTTACCAATTCATTATCAGCGACCTGCAAAGCGCCGAACAGAAACTCCCGGCCCAATACGCAACGGCGGACGTAGGTCGTGCCACGCAGGGAGCCGCCAAAGCGCTGCTGGGCAAGGTCTACCTGACTCGCAAGGAATGGGACAAAGCTGCCACGAAGCTAAAGGAAGTGATGGCTACGGGACGCTACCAGATCCTGCCCAAATACGGCGACGTATTCAGTTTTGCCACTCCAACCAATGCCGAAATTCTATTCAATGTCCAATACAAATCGGGCAATACCGGACAAGGAAGTAACTTCTGGGCCAGCTTCACGCCCTGGAGCATCGGAACCGCCGTTCTGGGGCCTAACGGTGGCAACGGTGGCGGTGTCAACCGGCCCCTGCCCGAGTTCATCAGCGCCTACGAGGCTGGCGATGAGCGCAAAACGTTTTCCATTCAAACGTCATATCTGGATACAAAAGGCCAGACGGTTAACGAGCCGTTTGTGATTAAATACAAGCAATATGGTGCTTTACCCAGTGACTCGGATGTAGATTTTCCGGTGCTGCGCTACGCGGATGTGCTGCTGATGTATGCCGAAGCGACCAACGAAGTCGGGTTTAATGCCGAAGCAGTGAGCTTACTGAACCAGATTCGGAAACGGGCCGGTTTAGGGGCCACCAAAGCCACCGACCAGAGCAGCTTACGACTGTCTATTGAGAACGAGCGCCGGTTTGAGTTTGCCTTCGAAAACCAGCGGTGGTTTGATCTGGTGCGGACCGGGCGCTACCTCCCCATCATGCGGGCCAAAGGATTCAGGATCAATGATTTCAATGTACTGTACATTATTCCGCAACGGGAAATCGACTTAAATTCGGCACTGACGCAGAATCCCGGCTACTGATCCCCAACGCCTGGATGCGGAGCATCGGTTTCCATACCCAGGCACAGCAGACGTAACCAGCGCGTTTTCGCGGCAACGATAATTAGAAATGGCATGAAAAAAATCACCGGAATACTTGGCTTTTTGACGGTCTGGCTGCTGACTAGCGCGGTTCAGCCCCTACCCAAACTGTACGTCATCGGCGACAGCATCTCCATGCATTACGGCCCGTTTCTGGAAAAATACGTGCAGGGTTTCTGGCAATACGACCGCAAAAGTGACGATGGCCAGGCGGCTAAAAACCTGGATGTTCCGGTGGGTGCCAACGGGGGTGATTCGCGCATGGTACTTGAATTTCTAAAGCTAAAAACCGCCGACAAAGCCTTTCAGCCGGATGTGTTACTGCTGAATTGTGGCTTGCACGACATTAAGCGGGTGCCCGAAACCAACGCCATTCAGGTCGATTCGGTCAGTTACCGAAAAAACCTGGAAGCCATTTATCAACTGCTGGTCAAACGAAACATTCGCCTGGTCTGGATGCGGACGACGGACGTGGACGACGAACGGCACAACACCCGCTCAAAAGCCTTCAAACGCTACGCCCGCGACCTGAATGCCTATAACGCCATTGCCGACGACATCATGCAAAAACACCGCGTTCCGGTGATCGACCTGTACACCTTCACCCGCAACCTGGGCAGTGACCATTTTATCGATCACGTTCATTACGACTCGTCAGCGCGGTCATTACAGGCGGCTTTCATCGCCGGTTTTTTACAATCAAACCGTTCTTCTATTCTTCCTAAACCATGAGATCGTTTTCAAAAACCGTACTGATTTTGGGACTTTCTGGCCTCAGTCTAAGTTCGTTCGGGCAAACCATGCTGGCCAGTCAGGGCATACTGACGCCCAAAGATTTCAAAGAGGTTGGTCAGATTCAACCCCGCATGACCAAAGAAATCAAATCCTCGACCTGGTCGATTGGGGGCGAAACCCTCGACCGCGATTATACGGATTATCAATCGTACAAAACCTACCTGGATGCGCTCGGCGCCCGGCGAATCCGGTTGCAGGGCGGCTGGGCCAAGTGCGAAAAAGTGAAAGGGCAATATGATTTTGCCTGGCTGGATGCCGTCATTCCCGATGCCTATTCGCGGGGTGTTGCGCCCTGGGTCGAACTCTCGTACGGCAATCCGATTTACCCCGGTGGTGGCGAACCCAAGCTGGCGGGCCGAATTCCCACCTCGGAAGAAGGCTTGGCTGGTTGGGATAACTGGGTCAAGGCGATGGTGAATCGCTACAAAAATCAGGTGACCGAGTGGGAAATCTGGAACGAACCGGACATCAACAAACAGAACACGGGCGAAGAAGTGGCGGTTTTCTACATCCGTACGGCCAAACTTGTGAAAGCCATCCAGCCCAACGCCCGACTGATTGCCCTTGGCATGGCGGGTGTCCCGGCCACCAATTTCATGAAGCCGTTTCTGGAACACCTGAAAAAGGAAAATGCCCTCGACCTGATCGACATTCTCACCTACCACGGCTACGCGCCCAACCCCGACACGTCCTATCCAAAAATCGAGGAGATGCGCCAGATGGTCTGGAGCTACAACCCCAAAATCACGTTCATGCAGGGTGAAAATGGGGCGCCATCCACCGCTAGTGCCGTGACGATTGGTGCTTTGCGGCAATACGACTGGACCGAACTTAGTCAGGCGAAATGGGATTTGCGCCGGATGCTCGGCGACCATGGACGCGGAATTGCCACCAACCTGTTCACGATCAGCGACATTCATTACGCGGCTGGCGATCACATGACGGGCGTCAACACCAAAGGTATCCTGAAAACCAACGCTGACAAAACCATTGAGCGTCCCAAAATGGCGTACAAAGCCGCCCAGCACGTTTTCACCACCTTCGACGATCAGCTCGAACTGCTGGATAAAGTAAAACCCCAAGTCGATCAGGAAACGGTTTCAGCCTTTCAGTATCGCCAGCGAAAAAACAGTGGCAGCCTCGTGACACTCTGGAGTGGCGAAGCTCGCCCGGCGGAAACGTACGACCCCAAACCAACGACGGTGACCGTCGAAGGAAAATTCAGCAAGCCGGTTTTGGTTGATCTGATTTCGGGAAAGGTGTTTGAGATTCCAAAAAGCCAGTGGAAAAAATCGGGTAACAGCCACACGTTCACGGCGGTGCCGGTGCCCGACTACCCGGTTTTGCTGGCCGACCAATCGGTTTTATCGCTCGTAAAATAAGAACAAGCCATGACAGAAACTAAAGGATATCAACGCATTAAACAAGCGGCATTACAGTTTGTGGATGCCATGAAAATTGGCGATAAACCCGGCGTGTACCGGAAAGAGCGGGGCGAAGGGGAAAGTTTTTACGGCTCCTATCATGCCGCTCACGTACTCGATTTATTTGGCGAATTACACAACCGCCCGGCGGCTGACCTCGACATCTGGGCCGAACAGTTCCAGCGTCGGCAAACCGAACAGGGGTATTTTTCGGGAAAACCAGCGGAATTTAGCCGCATCCGGGCGCTGGACGAAATGGAACCGGCCTGGCATTACACGCGGGGCAACATCTGGGCGTTGCGCGTCCTAAACCGCAAACCCGAACGCGAACTGCGGTTTCTGGAACCGCTCCTCGACGCCAACCGACTCTACCGCTGGGTGAAGCATTACGACTGGCGCAACTCCTGGGCGGCTGGTAATCAGGTACTGGCAGCGGCCACGGCCTTGTTTGCCCTCCGCGACTGGTTCGGCGCGTCGGAAGTGGATGCACTGATGGAAAAAGCGGTGTTCCCGGCGCTGGAAGAGTTGCAGGATGCCAAAACCGGCTACTGGGGCACGCAGCTCGGTGCCGATCCGGCCAACGGTTTATTCGGAACCATCCATGTTGTCCCGATCTATTTTGCGCTGGGCTGGCCGCTGCGGTTTCTGGAACAGTCCATTGATTCGACTTTAGCCTGTCAATTGCCCGACGGTTCGTTCTGGCCCGGTGGCTCCGATTGCCCGGATTTCGACGGAGCGTATCAACTCGCCAACCTCGCGGCCCTGACCGATTACCGCCGGGACGATGTCGAAGCGGCTTGTCGGCGGTACTTGGCCCACGCGCTTCAGCACGAAAGCGCGGACGGCGTCGGCTGGCTGCTGCACCGCCGGGATAGCCAACCCTCTGACTGGGTGCCGCGTCCGCACTGGATTTGGAACGAAAATGAAACGACAGCCTCCGCCGAACTCCGCGACGAGGACCCGACCCGCACGCACATCATGCTCGGATCGTGGTTTTATCCGCTCTCGATTGCCCTCGTTAGTCACCTCCTGGGCGATACCGGTTACGAAGGACCTTACCATTTCAACAGCCATTCGCTGCACGTCTGCAATGTGTTCAACGAACCGCTGACCAGCTATTAACTTATGGAAAACAACCGTCGAAATTTCCTCAAAACGTTGACCATTCTTCCGTTGACGGCTTCGATTTCTGTACCTGATTCGGAGACTAAAGCGGCTTTAATACCTCAAACTGAACCACTGAAAAAGATTGGTTCGGTAAAACTGAAAAAACCGTCGGAGATCAAAAGCTCACCTTTCGGCATCGGCTGCGAAACGCTCGACCGCGATTTGTGGAAACCTAAAGAAGTGTATCCGTGGGTCGATAATTTGCCCGTAAAATGGGGGCGTCTGCAAACGGGCTGGGCGCGGGTGGAACGCGAAAAAGGCAAATACGATTGGGCGTGGCTCGACGAAAGCGTTGACGGACTGGTCAGCCGGGGCGTGAAACCGTTTTTCAACGTCGGCTACGGCAACACCAATTATCAGGCTGGCGAAGTCGGCTATTACCCATCAGCGGCTGATCCTGTAGCGAATGCGGCCTGGCAAAAATTTGTCGTTGCCGTTGCCAAGCGGTATAAAGGTAAGGTGCAGCATTACGAAATCTGGAACGAACCCAACCTGTCCGGTTTCTGGAAACCGGATAAACCAGATCCTAAAAAATACGTGCAACTGGTGCGGGAAACGGCTCCGCTCATTCGGAAAAACGACCCCAAAGCCCTCATCGTCGGGGGCGTCGTGTCGCGGATGCCCGTCAACTACATTCGGGAGTTGTTCGAAGCGGGGCTGGCCGATCTGATCGACATTTTTTCCTTTCACCCCTACACCACGATTCCCGAAGCTTACACCGAACGCATGAAGGGACTTCGGCAACTGATCGACCGCTACAACCCTAAAATTCCGATCTGGCAGGGTGAAAACGGTTTTCCGTCGACCCCGAACAGCACCGGTTTCGTCGGCGAAGGCCCCTGGACCGAAACGATTCAGGCCAAAATCATGCTGCGCCGGTTACTGACCGATTGTTCACTCAACATCCCGATGACGCTCTGGTTCCTGATCGTCGATCTGCACGATTACCCGAAAGGAACCGGTAACACCAACTACAAAGGGATTTTGCGCCAGAAGCCCGAAATCAAACCAAAAATAGCGTACAAGGCGCTACAAAATCTGGGGAGTCTGGTTCATGGCGACGTTCGTTCGCGCGCGGTGGTTGTCCAGTCGATGCCAGGAAATGAACCCGCCACCGAAAAGGAATACCGGGCCTTTGGCGAAGGGGCTAAAAAGAGCCTGCAAAATGTCTGTACCGCCACGCTAAACACCGAAAACGGTCCCGTGTTGGCCTATTGGTCAGACCAGAAAGCCGCCGATAACCCGCCCGCCGATAGCGTTCATCTGTTTCTCTGGGACTGGGAAGGCAAGGGTTTTCAGCAACCCGTTCTGGTCGATCCGCTTTCGGGCGACATTCTTGAATTGGCCGATCAACAAAAGCTATTTGACAACGATAAATGGCGAATCAACGCCGAGGCCCAGATTTTCAAGGAGTTACCCTTGTCGGATTACCCGCTGCTGATCATGGAAAAAAGTAAGGTCATGGCCTAACCTGCCAACCTGATTATTCCTAAACCGCCTTTAAATCATGACTTATTTTTTCAAAACCGTCCTGCTTTGGCTGGTAATCACTACAACCGGTCTGGCCCAAAAACCGCCCGGGACGTGGGATGTTTTCCAAACGGGGGCCAAAGGCGACGGCAAAACGATGGATACCAAAGCCATCCAAACGGCCATCGACCGCTGCCATGCAGCCGGGGGCGGCAAGGTGTATTTGCACAACGGCACGTTTTTGTCCGGGACGATTTACCTCAAAAGCCACGTTACGCTCTACGTCGAAGCCGGGGCGGTTTTGCTCGGCAGCGCCAACGTCAACGATTTTCCCAGTACGGCCTCGAAATACCCCGCTTATCTGGGTGAACTGGTGACCGAAAAAATGTTCATCTACGCCGAAGATGCCCGGAATATTTCCATTGCCGGACGCGGCACCATCGACGGTCGGGGCGATGATTTTAACGGGCCGTACCTCTCCCCTTCCTTCAGTGGTCGGCCCCGGATTCTGCATTTTCGGAATTGCGAAGACGTGCAGATTCGGGGGGTAACGCTGCGCAATTCGGGGTCATGGGTGCAGTTTTACCAGTCCTGTAAAAACCTGGTGATCGACGGTATTACGGTGGACAGTCGCGAGAACAAAGACATCGAAAAGCCCCGGCACGCCGATGCCAAAGGCCGCAACACCGACGGCATGGACCTGGTCGATTGCCAGCTCGTGCGGGTTTCCAACTGCTTCATCAACAGTGGCGACGACGCCATTTGTCTGAAAAGTCTATCGCCAGACGAAGGCTGCCGTGACATTACCATCACCAACTGCATCGTTAGCTCCAACGCTTCGGGCATCAAGATCGGCACCGAAACGAGCGGTTTTTTCGAAGACATTACGGTTCAGAACTGCACGGTTTTCGACACGCGGGTCGATGCCATCAGCGTCATGACCGTTGACGGCGCGCGCATTGAGCGCATTAATATCTCTAATATTTCCGTCCGCAATATCAAGGGAGCCGCCATTTTTGTCCGACTCGGCGCGCGAAACCGGCCTTATCGCAAAAGCGCAAAAGTGGCCACCGGCATCCTGAAAGACGTCCTGATCGAAAATGTACAGGGAACGCGCATTGGCGGCTACGGCTGTTCGATTACCGGCATTCCCGGTTTTCCAGTCGAAAACATCACGCTCCGGCAAATCCGGCTCACGTTTGAAGGCAGTAACAAACCGTTGTTGAGCGACGATGCTAAAGCCATTCCCGGTGCAATCAAGCCCCCGGCGGTCAACGCAGAGGTTCTCGAAAAAGTCGAAGCCTACCCGCGCGGGGAGATGTTTGGTCGACTACCGGCCTACGGTTTTTACATCCGGCACGGCAAGAACATCACGCTGGACAATCTGTCGCTCGATTACGCGGACGAAGAAAACCGGGCAGCCATCGTCGCCGATGATGTCGATACGCTGGAAATCTTCGGTTTAAAAGCCAAAGCCAGCCCGGCTGTTCCCGAACGGGTGCAGCTGAAAAACGTGCGCAACTCTCCTAATCTTCCTAAACCCAACTAACCGTGCAAACCCTTCAATCACTTGACTACTGGGCCATTGCCATTTACATGCTGCTAATGGCGGGCATCGGGCTGTTCTTGGGCAAGTTTGTCAAAAACATCAGCGATTATTTTAAAGGTGGTAATGCCATTCCTTGGGTGTCGGGCGCGATCAGCAACTTCATGACCAAGTTCAGCACGTTCATTTTTGTAGCCTACGCTGGCATCGCCTACCAACACGGTTTTGTGGCCCTGACGCTGATCTGGAGTACGGTTTTACCCGCCCTGATCGGGGTGGCCATTTTCGCCAAACGCTGGCGTCGGGCCGGGGTCATGACCCCGCTCGAATACCTCGAAACCCGCTTCAACGCACCGGTTCGGCAGGTCTTTTCCTGGATGGGTGTTTTCTTCAAAATCCTGGACAACATGGTGCGGCTCTACGCACTCGGCCTGTTTGTCAAAGCCGCCACGTCGCTTTCGCTCGAAATGTCCATTCTGGTTTGCGGCATTATTGTGGCCTTGTACACCGTCGTTGGCGGATTGTGGGCCGTGGTGGTGACGGATGTGGTGCAGTTCATTATCCTGATTGTTGCCACCCTAATTCTGGTACCGCTGACCATTCAGGCCGCCGGAGGCATTCCCAAGATGATGGCAACCATTCCCGAGCATTTCACCTGGTTCAACGGCCCGAAAGGCATGCCGCTTTACCTGATGGTGTATTACCTCATGATTCTGGTCAAATACAGCGGCAACTGGACGTTCATCCAACGGTTTTATAGCGTCCGCGATGAACAGGCCAGCCAGAAACAGGGCATGCTGACGGCGGTTTTCTTTTTTCTGTTTCCAGTTATCTTCCTGTTTCCTTCTATTGCCGCCAAGGCGCTGATTCCTAACCTCGACAACCCGGAAATGGCCTACGTCAGTGTGTGTCTAAAACTCCTGCCGGAAGGCATCATGGGCCTCATGGTTGCGGCCATGTTTGCGGCCACCATGTCGGTGCTGAGTGGCGAATACAACGTCACGGCGGGCGTGCTCACCCGCGACATTTACCAGCGGCTGTTCAACCCCAAAGCGGGCGGTAAAGAAATGCTCTGGGTCGGTCGGCTGATGACGCTGGTGCTGGGCGGATTGATCACGGTCGGCGCGCTGTATGTCGGCGGTTTTGGGGGCGCGTTCGAAGCTAATAAACTCTTCACGGGTCTGTTTGCCATTCCGATGACGTTGCCGCTGGTGCTGGGCATTGTGCTCAAAAAACCGCAACCCTGGGGCGCGTTTGCGACGCTGATTGTCGGGATGGTTTTAGGACTGGTGCTGAATTCGATGCCGCAGGTTTCGTGGGAATGGGCCACGTTCATCGAGATCATTGCCTGCGTGCTGGTTTTCCTGCTTTCGGGCGTTACGTCCACCCAGACCGAAGCCTACCGCAACCGGGTCGAGGCCTTCTTCCGTCGCCTGAATACGCCACTGACCGAAGCCGAAAAGCCACTAGAAAATCCGGCGTTCATGCAAATTATGAACCGACTGTATGCCGTAGCGATGGTGGTTACTGGCGTCCTTTTCATCGCCATGAGCATTCCGTCGCTGGCCGAAACCAGCGGTAAAGTGGCTTTCGGGGCCGGTCTGCTCTGCCTGTTGCTTTCCGTCTGGATGTGGTACCGAACCCGGTCAGCAGGTACCCTCTCGATCCCGGAGCAACCCGTTTCACCCCAACCCGACAAGCTGGAAAACCGCAGTTATACGCAGACTTAAATAATATCGTCTAAGCAAACACAATTGATTATGAATTACTTAAAAGATAAAACCATCTTCATCACGGGCGCATCGGGCGGCATTGGCAAAGCCACGGCGCTGGTGTTGCTTGAGCAGGGCGCGAAGGTCTTTGACTTTAGCCGTACTAACCAACTAGCGGAAGAAATCCGTCACGAAAACCTGCGCTCGTTCCGGGGCGATGTGAGCCAGGAAGCCGATGTGCAGGCGGGTTTTGCGGCCTGTCTGGAGGCCTTCGGAACCGTCGACGTACTGATCAATAATGCCGGGATTGGTCTGCTCACCACCGATCTCTCCAGCACTGACCTCGATACGTACGAACAAATGATAACCATCAACATGCGGGGTGTTTTTCTGTGTAACCGCGAAGCCCTCAAAGTGATGAAATCCAACCAGCAAGGGCATATCGTGAGCGTCATTTCAATGGCTGGCTACCGCACCAACCCCAACGCCCCCGTGTATTGTGCTTCCAAATTCGGTGCCCGGGGATTGAGCAGCGGGCTGGCCGATCAGGTGTTGAAAGACGGCATCAAAGTAACCGACGTGAATCCCGGCCCGACCGACAGCAATTACTGGGGCGACCGAAAAGTAGCGCGGGAGAAGTTCCTGAAGGTAGAAGACGTGGCCAACGTGATTGCGTTCGTCCTCAACCAACCCGAGTACGTCGTCATTCGGGAAATCAATTTTGACAACATGAAATTCTTAGCAGGATGAATCAGATACACACCAACGGACACAGCCGGGCCAAACCGACTTCGCCCTTTCCCATTTCCGTCCACGAAATGCGGGAACGTTACCTAAAACTTTATACCGGCGCGGTCAATGACGTTTTGCGCTTCCGTTACGCGATGCAGGCCACGAGTTTACCGGCAAAGTTTGCCCCGCTCCGCGAAGAAATGAAGCTTGCCGGACTGGCCTTTACCATCAAAGGTGGCCCCGATATTACGACCGAAGGCGAGATGGAAACCCGGGCCGAAATGCTCGAAGCACTGCACGAAAACTCGGTGGTTGTCTGGGATTGCACCGGCGATACGGTTACCTCCCAGTGGGGCGAAGTCATGACGATGGCGGCCATGCGCATCGGCTGCCGGGGAGCCATTGTCAACGGCATCCGCGATACGCAAGCCATTCTGGAACAGCAGTTTCCGGTTTTTCACCAGTATAAATCCAACACCGGTATGCTGGGTCGTTTTCGGATGTACCATTACCAGAAGCAGATTCTGATGGGCGAAGTAGTGGTGAAACCGGGCGACTGGATTTTCGGGGATATCGACGGAGTTATTTCGGTTCCGCAGGCCATTGCCTACGATGTTTTGGTGGCCGCCGAAGAAATTGTGCACAAAGAGCTAGGAATCAAAGAAATGGTTGAAAGCGGCATGAGCCCGACCGAGGTAGTCCGCAACGGAGGGTATTTCTGATGGAAGCAGTTGGAACCGCGAAAATCTTTCTGACCGAAACCGAGCGGTTGACCATCCGCTCGAGCCAGGACCCCATCATCGGGCGTTTCCGAAAAGCGCTGACTTTGCGGGTTACGGAGCGTTTGTCGACACCGGGTTTACGCCCCGAAAACGCCACGCTGGGTCGGGCCACGATGGGCCGGGCCACGCTTGGCTGGTGGTATCCGGCGGCCGAATACCTGTCCGACGCGGCCATGCAATACGCCCTCTTGCCTACGGACGAACTCGGAAGCTGGCTGCGCAGTACGGTTTTGCACATCGCCCGTCTTCCCGTTAGCGACTGGGTTGGCCCCTGGTTTCGGGATCATTCCCAGCCTTTTACAGGGCATCTGGAAACCGCGCATGTCTGTTGGGGAGTCTCGGCGGTACTCGATCTGGCCGGAGCGGTTTTTACCGAAGCTGAATGGGACGAAGTGAGCGAGGCCTTGCACGACAAAGGCGTGGTGCTGTGTCGTCGCTGGTTGCGGAAAAACAATCACCTGGCCAACTGGCGCGGCATTGTCGCTTCGGGTGCCCTGGTGGCTTCTGCGGCACTAAATCGCGACGATTTATTGGATGAATTTACGCCCGAGGTTTCCCGAATGGCGCAGGCTTTCCAACCCGACGGTTCCTACGGCGAGTCGTTGCAGTACGGCAATTACCTCGCCAACGCCTTGATGCTGGCCTACGAATCCTTGATTCGGAACTACCCGGATTACGCTCACCAGTTGGACATCAGCGCCTACAGTCGGGGTATGAATTGGATGGCGCAAAGCATGTTATACCGGAAACCAATGGCCAGCTGGGGCGATGAACCCCGGGCACGGGCGATTAATTTTAATGATTCGGCGGCTTTATTTCGTCCGTCGGGCGATCTGCTGCTGCACGTAGCGGCCCGTTACGAAGATTCGGTTCAGGCGGGGTTGGCGCGCTGGATTTTCCAGGAATATTACGAACCATGCCCCACGCAGGGGCCGCACGATCTGGCCACGTTCGGGATGCGCAACGACTGGGGTTTCCTGACCTTGCCGCTGCTGACCCAAACGGTTTCGGCAGTAGCGCCACAACAGGCCCAACAACCACTTACGACAACATTCTCCAACGGAAATACCTTTGTACGGGACGCCTGGAACGGAAAATCGGTGCTGGCGATTCAGGGCGGCAACAACGATGGCTGCTACGCGCCGGGCCACTTGCAGGGCGATCTGAACAGCTTTATGCTGGTTCATAACCGCGAACGGTTGCTGGTGGATCCGGGACACAGTTGCTACCGGAATCTCATTCACGGGCTGGAATCATCGACCCAGACGCACAATACCTGCACTTTTCTGGTGGAACAGGATGCCCTGGGGTTGCAGGAGGATCTGTCGAAAATCAAACTGCTCGAACAGCGGAACGTCCTCGCCCGCCGGCTGATTCAAGCCGACGAAACCGTTGGTCCGCCGGTCGAGCGCGGGGGCCGAATACAAACCGTTCAGCGACTAAACAACGTCTCGCTGGTGGTGTCCGAAGTAGCCGCTTCGTACGGTCTTCCAATTCAGGAATTTACCCGCTGCTGGATTCAGGTGGGTGCGCACGTTACGTTCGTATTTGACCGCATTCGCGCGAGTGAACCGGTTCGGACGGTCTGGAACTGGCTGCTGAACCACCGGGATGGGCAATCTATCGTCCAAACCGACGGCAACAGCCTAACACTATACCGGCACCAAACCGGCCTGAAACTTTGGCAGGCTGGTTCGGCATCGCTGGGCGGTCCGGTTTACGCGTACGTCCACGATGCCTACCATCCCGAACCGGCGCAGTTGGGCGAAGGACAGCCCGGCAGCGGTTTGCTTTTCCGTCATACCGATCAGCAAAAATCCCTAGAAATCAACCGGCTACACGTCCTTGTGGCCGACGATCTGGACCGGATTGATACCTGGAATTTTCTGGCCGATGGTTCAACCTGGACTATTGGGACCGGAACCGAAGCGATCCAGCTTTCTGCCTCAGAAGGGAACGCCTTGGCTTTCACGCTGCAAGTCGCCGAAAATACATACAGTATAACCAACAATGACGCGGGTTTTGTCTTAAAACAAAACTCATGAAAACAGCCATCAAAATTTCGTTTTACGCCCTGATCATCGCCATTGGCCTAGCTTTCAAACAGGATGTTCCACCTCGTCTGCAACTGTTTTTGCTCATCGGGCAATCCAACATGGCCGGACGCGGTATTCCCGAAGCCGAAGACCAGCAGCCGAATTCACGCATCTGGATGCTGACCAAAGAACAGACCTGGGTTCCGGCCCGCGATCCGCTGCATTTTGATAAACCTAAGGTAGTCGGCGTAGGTCCCGGTTTCGGATTTGCCAAAAACCTGGCGGCTGCGTACCCGGAAATGAACATTGGTCTGGTTCCCTGCGCAGTAGGCGGTTCGGGCATTGATGTCTGGAAACCGGGCGCTTACTACGAACCAACCAAATCGTATCCGTACGACGATGCGTTGCGCCGGGCGAAAAAGGCGCTTGAAAATGGGCAGCTGGCGGGTTTTCTCTGGCATCAGGGCGAAGCTGATTCCAATCCGAGTAAGGCAGCCGTGTATGGTCAGAAGCTGGCCGAACTGGTACAGCGGCTTCGCACCGACCTGAATGCGCCGGATGCACCGTTTGTTGTTGGGACGCTGGGTGATTTTGTCGTCAAACGAAATCCGAATGCGAAACTCATTAACGAAGCGCTTCAGCAGGCAACGAAAACCATTCCGAATTCCTATTTCGTTCTTTCGGCTGGGCTGACGCACATCGGCGATTCCACCCACTTCGACGCGCCTTCGGCCCGGACGTTGGGGCAACGGTATGCCGATGTTTTTATCCAACAAAAACTTCTGAAACCCAAACCATGAATGAACTGCTTTTTCGGGGTATCGATCATCCCGCCGTAGCCGCCGACGATGTGGAAGGCCTCTCCGACTGGTATTGTCGGGTGCTGGGCTACCAGCGCTGGTTTCAACACCGGAACGCCGGACCGCGGAAGCCCGTCTGGATGCTCAAAGCGCCCGATGGAACCTTGCTCGAAGTGATGCCCAAAGACGAAACGCTCCGTCCCGAACGAACGACCTGGACGCCGGGCTGGTCGCACCTGGCCTTGCGGGTTACGGACATCGAACAGGCCATTGACTGGCTCGATAGCCAGAACGTTGTCTGGGGCGGCCCTCTCACGAACGCCATCGGTGGGGGCCGCGTCCGCAACTTTTTCGACCCCGAAGGCAACCTGCTTCAGATACTCGAACGCCCGTTGCCCGTCGCCTGACAAGCGCCCAGTCGATGTTCACTCACTCGCTCTTTCACCCTTTGCCTATTTAACTTATGAAAGCCGCTTATTATTCTGGAAATCAACATTTCGAAGTCAAAGAAACCGTTCCCGAACCGCTGCAATCGGGCATGGTACGATTGAAAGTAGCGTATTGTGGCGTCTGCGGAACCGACGTCCATATTTACCACGGAAAGATGGACCAACGCGTTCGGATACCGCAGGTGATCGGGCACGAAGTCTCCGGCGAAATCACCGAAATTGGACCAGCGGTAATAGGCTGGCAGATTGGTGACCGGGTAGCCGTTCGACCGCTGCAACCGGGCATCGACGATCCGTCTGACAACGGCCAGCGTCATATCGGTAAGAATCTGAAATTCATTGGCATTGATACGTCGGGCGGCATGCAAACCTACTGGAACGTTCCGGCCTACACCCTCCATCTACTACCGGAAGCCATGCCTATGCATCTAGGCGCGTTGATTGAACCGCTGGCGGTTGCTTGCCACGATGTTCGGCTAAGTCAGCTAAAAACCGGCGAGAATGCCGTCGTTATTGGCGGAGGTCCTATTGGCGTGCTGATTGCGTTGGTGGCCCGGCAAAAAGGGGCCAACGTACTGATCTCCGAACCCAACGCCAGTCG
The DNA here is from genome assembly GCF_054780515.1 of Larkinella harenae. Taxonomy (NCBI): domain Bacteria; kingdom Pseudomonadati; phylum Bacteroidota; class Cytophagia; order Cytophagales; family Spirosomataceae; genus Larkinella; species Larkinella harenae. Next base: position 494,569 of record NZ_BAAGWE010000002.1, read on the forward strand.
CCGGGAGTTATGCACCGCGTTAGGCATCCAATCTGTCAATCCGTTGGAAGCGGACGTAGTACTGGAAGTGGAACGGTTTACAAACGGGGCGATGGCCGACGTGGTCTTTGAAGTGTCGGGCGTAGCGGCTGGCGTTCAGATAATGACTCAACTGGCCCGGGCGCGGGGCCGGATCGTGATGGTGGCTATTCACAGCGAACCCAAATCCGTCGATCTGTTCCGCTTTTTTTGGCGCGAATTGCAACTCATCGGTACACGCGTGTACGAATCGGAAGATTTTGACGAAGCCATTCGACTGGCCGCTTCCGGCGTTCTCCCCCTCGATCAGCTCATCACGCAAATTGCCCCCCTAGACAACATTCAACAGGTTTTTGAAACTATCGACAACAATCCGGCGGGCATGAAATACCTGCTTCAGTGCGCGGAAATCTAACGACCGTTTTACCCTTTCCGACGATGAGAAAGTATGTTTTTGGGATCCTGACCCTGATCATCCCCAGTGCGGTTTTCAGCCAATCGTTCACGCTGGTGTCGCCGACGGCCCAGGCCAGCCTTGTCGTATCGGAGAAAGAGCCGGAATGCGTTCAACTGGCGGTGCAAGATCTGGTAACGGATGTGCAGAAAATAACGGGTAAAACGCTGACGGTTTCCCACAAATTAACGGACTGCTCCAACTGTGTTCTGATCGGTAGCCAGTCGGTGGCCGAATCGCAAAAATGGCTCCACCGCCTGCTCCCCGGCGCTGATACGTTACGCGGGAAATGGGAAAATTACCGCGTGCTGTCGTCCGGCAACTGGCTCTTTCTAACGGGCAGTGATGAACGCGGCACGATGTTCGCCATTTATGACTTTCTGGAGAAACAACTGGGCGTTGATCCATTTTATTTCTGGACCGACCGTGAGCCAGCCAAACAGCCGACGTTGCGTTGGGAAGCGGTTTCTATCCAGCAGCACACGCCTACCTTTCGGTACCGGGGCTGGTTCATTAATGATGAAGATTTGCTGACCGAGTGGGTGAATAGCGGGGCCGCCCGCAACATCGATTATCCGTACTATAAACAGGTCGTCGATCCATCAGTGATGCGCCATGTCGTCGAAGCGCTGGTGCGTTCGCGCTGCAACCTGATCATTCCGGCCAGCTTTCTGGACATCCGGCAACCCGCCGAAGCGGCTTTGGTCAAAGAGGCCGCGCGACGGGGCGTTTTTGTGTCCATGCACCACATCGAACCGATGGGCGTAAGCGCGTTTACGTTTTTCAATTACTGGAACGAACGGGGGAAAAAACCGTTGTTTTCGTTTTACAGCAGCCGGAAAGAACTGGAAGAAGTCTGGCGGGTGTACGCGCAGGAATGGGCCAAATACCCGAATGTGATCTGGCAAATCGGTCTGCGGGGCATCGGCGACCGCCCTATGTGGATGGCTGACCCCGGGATTCCGCAAACCGACGCGGATCGCGGTCGGCTGATTTCCGAAGCCATGCAAACCCAGATGAACATGATCCGGGCGGTGGATAAACGCAAAAGCATCCCGATCACCACTACGCTCTGGGCCGAAGGCTCGGTGCTGAACGCCAAGGGGTTTCTAAAAATTCCGGATGGCGTGGTTCAGGTTTTTGCCGACAACAGTCCGGGCTGGAAATGGCAGGCCGATTTTCGGGATACCCAGCGACAGCCCAATACCACCTACGGCATTTACTACCACCACCAGCTTTGGAGCGCCGGGCCGCACCTGGCCCAGGGCGTGCCACCCGCCCAAACCCACACCGTGATTCGGGAGGCCGTTCAGAAGGGGTTTACGGAATATGGCATTATGAACGTATCCAACATCCGGGAGTTTGTCCTGGGCACTGCCGCTACCGCCAACATGTGGTACAACTTCCCTTCTTTTGACCCCGATCATTTCCTGACGGACTGGTGCCAGCACCATTTTGGGAGCGCGGCTCCGGCGGCAGAGCGGGCCTACCGCTCTTATTTCGACTCATTTGCGATGCACGACGGACGTAAAGTTCCGTTTTTGCTCGATGGTCAAAGCCGTAGTTTTGGGAATGCGCTGTTGAATCAGCTCAAAAAACAGATTACCCAACCCGCCGATTATGCGGCTGATCTCCGCAAAACCGCCAAACCCACCGCCGAATCTGAGTGGGGGCAGACTTCATTGGGCGACGCGCACCCGAAGGAACCCGATACGACCCGCTTCCTCGAAAAAATCCGGTTACAACACTACAGTTTTCTGAAAGCCGGAGAACAGATTCAGCAAACCGCTGCAACTATGTCTGCCGATCAGCAAGCTTTCTTGCAAACCAACCTGCTGGTTTCGCAGCAATTCATGGCGGCCCTGACCGGCTGGCTCGAAGCGCTGGTGCTGGCAAAACAAGCTGAAAATAAAGGCAACCGGGCAGAGACAATTTATTACCTGAAGCAGGCCAGCCAGCAACTTTCGGGCGTTGATGCGGCTAAAAAACTCCTGCCCGCGAACGAAAAATGGCAGCATTGGTACCGGGGCGATCGAAAGATGAATCTGGATACGGTGAAAAAGCTGACCGCCGAGGTGTTGGCGTTGGCGGAAACAACTACGAAACCGTAGCCCGTCTTTAGGGTAAATCCACCATCCAGGTGCCGCTGTAGTCGATGGGCATGAATTTGTCGTAAAACTCCCTGAGGTTATCGGCGGGATTCATTTCCCTGAACTCATCCGGATAACAGGCTTTGGCTAGGGCCTGGATCGACGCAAAGCTGGTAATCACGGCAGTATTGTGGAACACGCCGTGCACCCGTTTGTTCTGAACGGCTTTTAGTTCGTTCCAGCCAGGACGTCTGGTGAAGTTTTCCAACCGCTTCTGCGCTTCTTTCGGACGGACGTAATGCCCCAGCCGCATGGATTCGGGCGTTCTCACCCAGTGCTGACCCGTAATGACAATTACATCAGGATCGGCTTTGAGCACATACGCTGGAGGAAGCGGTTCCTGCTGACCCGCCACACTATCGGCAATATTATTGACCCGGAGCTGGTGCATCACCCTTCCCCAGGACGTGTATTCTTTGGGACCACCGGCGCAGCCGTACGTAATCCCAAAAGTTTGCGGCCCCGCAGCTCCCTGTTCAAGGTAAACAGACGGTTCAGGCTTCGTCAGGGGTTGAATCGTAGCAAGAACTTCGTCAAGCTGCTCGTTCACGTACAGCACAATTTCTTCCGCTTTTTCCTCCTTTTCGAAGATTTGCCCCAGTAGTTTTATTCCTTGCTGCGAACCCGTCAGCGGATCGTTGGACCCGTCCAGGTAGATGATGGGCAACCCAGCCGCTTCCAGTTTGGCCACGTACGCATAGCCCCGATCCTTCATCAGTTTATCGGCAATAATCAGATCCGGGGCTAGTTTGACCACCTGTTCGACATTCAATGCATCGTTATAGGCGTTACCAGTTTCGGGCAACGTTTTGAGGGTTGGGTACCGGGCCGTAAATTTTTTGTACGCTTCCTGATCGTCGACTTTCAAATCCGGTCCCCAGGCGACGAGCTTTTCGGGCAGTTCGTCGCCCAGCAGCGGGGCCAGCTGGTAAATATCTCTGCCCCGCAAAAGTACAATCCGCTGGATGTCCTTTTTGATCGGAACCGTCCGGCCGGCCAGGTCCGTTACGGCAATCAATTCAGTGGTATCGGCCTCAGAATAATTGGTTTCGGACCGGGTACTGTAAAAATAAAATACGACGAACGAAAGAATACTGAATAGTAGTAAGGTTATAACCTGTTTTTTGGACATCTTCGAAATATGTTCTGACGAATCAGGCGAATTGGGTTATTGAGTGTCACTTTTAGTAACAATAATAACGACAGCTTGGTGAAAACAAAGACGAAAAGAACACAAAAAACGTTGCGCGCTCTTATTACTACTCCATCCTTTATCATGTTTCGACACCTCCTCTTATTCTTCCTGATTTCTCTGACCACCGCAGCCCATAGCCAGCTCATCAGCGACTCCGTTTTGATTGAAGGGCATTACCGGACCTTCCATTTTCTGAAACCGGGCCGGGCCAATGCATCGGTGGTGTTTAACTTACACGGGTCGGGCGGCAACGGCTTAGGATTTCGGAGAAACACCCAAAAACTGGAAGCCATTGCGCCCACCGAAAACATTCTGATGGTGTATCCGGATGGTTATAAAAAATTCTGGAACGAATGCCGAAAAACCGCGCAGTCGGCCTCTAACCTGGAAAATATCAATGACAACGCCTTTTTTGAGGCCATGATTACCTACTTCCATAAAAACTACCAAATCAACAGGCGGCAGGTTTTCGCCATTGGGATGTCGGGCGGAGGGCACATGGCTTACAAACTGGCGCTGACCATGCCGGAACAGATCCGCGCCATCACTGCGCTGGTTGCCAACCTGCCCGATACCAACAACCTCGATTGCCCCGAAAAGCGCGTTGCTGTTCCGGTTATGATTGTCAATGGCACCGACGACCGCACCAACCCGTACGAAGGTGGCGAGGTCCGGACCGGAACTGTCAGCCTGGGTTTGGTGCGGTCGACCGACCGAACGTTTCGGTACTGGGCCGATCTGGCAGGTTACAGACAAAAACCGGTGAAAACGTTGCTCCCCGACACGGACCCGGCAGATGGAAAAATCATTGAGCGCTACACGTACAAAGAAAAAGGGAAGCCAGAGGTAACTCTTCTCAAAGTGGTGGGTGGCAAACATGATTACCCCAACGACATTGATGTCAACGTGGAAGCATGGACCTTTTTTAAACGGCAGATTACTAACTAATGATCAACTCGTTAGCTGTTGACTGATCCGATCAGCCGCTTCCCGAACGGCTTTGACGATGACCACCGAGCGGCCGGGCGTGTAACGGCTTTCGGGCAGGAATACGCTCAGGCTGGCCACCACCCGGCCACCTTTCCAGAGCGGCACCGCAATACCGACAATGTGCTTGCGAGATAATGTAATGACCATTTCCTGCTGGCGAATGACTTCCAGTGCCGCCAAGAGCTGCTCTTTCGTTTCCACATCGGCCCAGACCTGCGGGCTTGGCAATCCTATCTGATTGAGCAGTTCCTCCAGTTCATTAGCGGGTAAAAATGCCATCAAAATGCGTCCGGTAGCAGTCGGGTAAATATCCGATTCGGTATGGCTCCTGACCTGCAAGTCCTGATCGCTGTTTACGATGTGGAGCAAAAACCGCTTATTATTCCGCAGGATACCGAGCAGCGACGTTTCGTTCAACTGCGCCGTGAGTTCTTCCATGCTTTCCCGGGCTGCCAGCACCAGGTGCTCGCTATAGGCCACATTGTTGGTCAACTGATAGGACATGGCGCCCAGCCGGTACCCTTTTCGGCGGCCCACATGATCTAAATATTTTTTATCGACCAAAGTCTTTACAATATTTGCGCACGTAGGCTGATTTAAACTAACAGCCGCTGCCAGCTCCGTTAAGGTGGTGGGTTCGTTTTCTTTCTTAGCCACATATTCTAATATTTCCAACGCGCGGACAACGACCTGAATCATGATTTTATGAGCGAATTAGGAGTTGGCAAGTTACTAATTATTCAACTATATTGAAGTTTCGTGAAAAACCAACCGCCCCATACGTCTTCCTCTTTTTCGCTTTCCTCCGTGCAGAAGCTAGCGGCCCGCGCCGGACTCGACTGGTTTTTGCTGGCCTTGCTGGGCATGATCGGTCTGGCGTATGTTTGGCCGGAACCCGGCACACTGGAAGGCCCTTTTTCGTTGTCGAATCTGGCCAACATTGGTGTTTCCATCATCTTTTTCTTCTACGGTTTACGGCTCAGCGGTGATAAACTGCGGGCCGGACTCAGCAACTGGAAACTCCACCTGACGGTACACTTTACCACGTTTGTGCTTTTTCCGCTGGTGATTCTGGCCGGGCTGCACCTGTTCGGGACCGACGAAAACCGCTTGCTGTGGCTGGGCGCTTTCTACGTAGCCGCTTTACCCTCCACGGTCTCGTCTTCGGTAGTGATGGTTTCCATCGCGGGCGGCAACATCCCGGCGGCTATTTTCAACGCCAGCATTTCAAGCCTGATCGGCGTGTTCATCACCCCGCTGTGGATGGGAATGTTCCTATCGACCGATTCAGCAAATTATGACCTGGGCAGCGTAATCGGAAAACTGGCGTTGCAGGTGATTGTGCCGGTTTTTCTGGGCATTCTGCTCAATCGCTGGCTCGGAGCCTGGGCCGACCGTTACAAGACGGCGTTGAGTACATTCGATAAACTTATCATTCTGGTTATTGTCTACACCTCGTTCTGCGAATCCTTCGAGCGCCGGATGTTTGAAAGCCTGACGGTGTCGGATTTACTGATTCTGGGGGCCTGCATGCTGGGTTTGTTCTTCCTGATCTACGGCTTAATCAATCTGGCAAGTCGGCTGCTGGGCTTCAACCGGGCCGACCGGATTACCGCGCTGTTTTGCGGTTCCAAAAAATCGCTGGTACAGGGTAGTGTCATGGTAACGGTTTTGTTTCCAGAGAATGTGGTCGGTATCGTACTGCTGCCCATTATGATGTACCACGCCCTCCAACTGATTGCCGCCAGCATTCTGGCCCAGAGTCTGGCGCGACAGAGCCTCACCGAAAGAACTGACCGTTAGCTTTTTGCGTTTGTTTGCGGCTATTCATGATCCCAACAACCCGCGCTCATTTTGCCAACCCGACGAGTTCTGATCCGAATCACCGGTCCGTTTCCGTTCAGTCTTTGATCGGCGAAACCAATGAGCCGGTTGATGGAGCTCCGGGTAAGCCTGCTGACGTTACTGACCAGCCCGGATACCCACGAGCGGACGTTGGCGGTGCAGCTATCAGGCAAGCTGGCCAAGAGCAATCCCGAACGTACGTTCTCGCCCTGACCGAAACCAAAGACGATCCGAAACACCAGGAAAAATAAGACGGGTACGCATCGGTTAAAGGGTATAATAACTGTAACCGGGCAGCTTTTCCGGGATGGTGTCAAACTGGGTCATCGTCTTGAGGTTGATTTCAATGTTTCGGGCCAGTGTAGTCATGGGTGTATCCGTCGGGCAATTTTCAAAAGGGTCCTGCAATTGAATAGCACTTTTTTCGATTAACAGGAAAGCGCTCGAAATCAGCACGACCAGCGGCACGTCCAGGTAATACAGATCCGCTTCGAAGCAAAATGGCATGATAGCCGCAAACATATAAATCAGGATCTGCGTGTTGAAGGTATACGTCCGGGGAAACGGCGTATTTTTGATGCGTTCGCAGCGTCCCATTGAATCCGTCAGGTTATTCAGAGTTGAACTAAGCTGCACCAATTGAAAATCCGTCAAATAGCCCTCCCGGTAAAGCTTCCCGATGGCCTGCCCATGTTCCAGCAGCAGCGCATTGGGTTTGTTGTCGAAAGAAAGAATGCGCAAAACCGCATCCGCTGGCAAAAACTCCTCCAGCCGCCGGGCCACTTCCTGCCCCCGCAGCGAATCACCTAACACAAAACACCAGGCACACTGCCGTCGAACAAACGAATGAAGCAAATCCTGTTGACTTGTCGTATCGGGTAAAAATGTTTGCAGTTGCCGGATTAAACTACGACTGTCATTCACAATAGCCCCCCAAATCGTCCGGGCTTCCCACCAGCGGTCGTAAGCCTGGCTGGTTCGGAAGGCCAAAAGCAGCGAAATACAAGTGCCCACCAAGGTCGGAATGGCGATGGGAATGGTCAGGTAACGCAAGTGGAAAAAAAATTTTGCCAGCACAACTATATTGGCAAACAGAAAGATTAAAAACGCTTCCCGGCGGATTCTACGGATCAGAAAAGTAAACGGAATGGGCTTATCAAGCAGCATACGGTTTGTGGTCAGTGAACTAGCGATGGCTATAATTCCAATGTCTATTAACTGAGGACCGCTTAACTTGTTATAGTTTTTTGCGATTGAAAGTCCATTCGGGTAGCCATAAGCAGCGAAAATGTTTCTACTTCACGGCGTTCAAAAACCGTTCATCCGCCTGAGCAACCATCTTCTTTTCCGCCCCCTTCCTTGCTTTGCAGACCAATATTCATGCTTCTAGCGTAATCCAACCCCCACTTTACCATCAACTCCAAAACGGGTAAGGTGGCCTGTCCCCAAGTGGTAAGGCTGTATTCAACACCGACAACGCTGGACGAATTTGCCCAGCACGAATTCGCTCCGGCCTATCAGGCGCAGTAACCTGCCTCAATCAAAAAAGGAGCGGGAAGCCAATTCCCGCTCCTTTTCCAGCATTTGTTTTGAACACAGCTGCTTTTGTTTTCAACGCGTCACGGTTACCCGTAAGAAGGTGGCCGGAATGGAAGTCATACTTTCGTCGGGACTTTGATTCTGGCTGGCAAACAACGCTTCCAGCTCCCGATGTAAATCAGCCGCCTTCCCGTTTTTTTCTGCGGCTTCAAACGCATTCATGGTAGGCCCGTAATAGTCTCTGAACCGGGCCAAAAAATCGACTGGTGAAAACGGTGCCCGAAATGTGAACGTATCCCGTTCAAAATCCATATTTTCGTCTGGTATGCCCGCCTGTCCAAAACGTTCCCGCACCTGGCTCTCCACACCCCACAACATGGGACTCACGAAGCCCTCCGGCGGTGGCGGTGTGTAAGCCGAACTGATCTTCAGAATCTGGGCCACCAGGGTGGGGTCACCCGGAATCCAGTTACCCATCACAATACGCCCACCCGGCTTGGTCACGCGCACCATCTCCCGGGCAACATCGAACGGTTTTGGCGCAAACATCGCCCCGAAGATACTGACCACCAGGTCGAATGAATGATCGTTCAGCTCGTTCAGATCGGTGGCATCGCCTTCCTGGAAAGTGCAGTTGGTCAGCCCTTCGCGCTGGGCACGTTTGTTACCGGCTTCAACCAGGTTACGAGCAATGTCCACGCCCAACACATGGGCTCCCATTTTGGCCGCCGGTATGGCGGTAGTGCCGTCGCCACACCCCAGGTCAAGGATGCTCATTCCTTTGGTAATGGCCAGTTTGTCGATTAACGCGGCCCCGCTTTCCCGCATCGTTTCGGCCAGGCGGGTGAAATCACCTTTTTCCCATAATGCTTTGTTTGGATTCATCATTTTGTTGTTTAAAAAGTTGGTAACTTCTCCGAAAAATCCCGTTAAAACAGCACAACTAACTTGGTGTCTCCATCCAAAACAACACCAAGACCATAGCTCGCCCAAGACCAAACTCACTGATTATTAACCAATCATCTATACCAAGATAATGGTGTTTGACAGTTAGCAATCGTTTTTTTGATTCAACGGAAAGGCAGGAAATAGGCCGACGATACCGCAGCCAGCCTTGGCGGCAAACCAACAAAGATGGGGTTTGCTGATGACCAAAAATGAAGCGCCTGGGTTTTGTAAACCCAGGCGCTTCATCAGGTGAGTGGCGCGAAAACCGCCTTAATGATCCGTGTCCATCAGATCCTCCCAGCGATACAGGTGAAAGACTTTTCCTTCCGACATGGCTACAAAGAGTCCTTTGGGAAACTTCGGTCCCAGCGGCAGGCTGGTTACCTCCGACCCATCGCTCGACTGGGCTGCCACCCGGACAGTTTTCAGCCGGGGATGGTGGTGCGGATCGTCGGCAGTTCCTTCCCGGGGAAAGAAATGAAACTGATTTGCCCCCTGGTCAGACACCAGAATGTAACCGGTTTTGGCACCGGTTTTGTAAATCGAAATGCCTTCATTGTCTTCTTTAAAACCGTCTTGGGCAAACAGAGCGAGTTCCCGGCCGCTGCTGTCCGGGTCGGCGTAATATTTCCGAACGCCGACCTGCTCATCGGAGTAATAGACGTAGCCGAGTTCGTTATCGACCGCAATGGACTCGATTTCTTTCTTTTTGCTGTACATCCCGAACTTCCGAACGACGGTTGCTTTCACTTGCCCGGAACCGTTATCTTCCAGTCGGTATTGCCACAAATAGCCATCCTTTGGCCCGTCTTTTCGGCCAACCACCGCAAAAATAGCGTGGTCAGACGGGCGGGTATACAGCGAAATTCCCATCGGAGCCCGCTGGGTTTCACCGGTAAAAACCGCGATGCCACCCCCATCGACCGGTTTCAAATCCGGCAAACGAAAAATTCGAATCTGGTTGGCTTCGCGCTCGGTGACTACGGCAATGTCCACCGGTTTTCCGCCCAACAACAGCCCGTAAGCGACATCGACGTTATTGGGTCGTTTGAGGTTGCGCACCACCTTGTCCGACTGAATTTTACCGTTTAAGTCGAACACGTACAACGCACCGTCGCGGTCTTTGTCGGTGCCGATAATCAGGCTTTGGCCCGGATCGGCGGGATTGATCCAGATCGCCGGATCATCCGTATCGTGCCGAACCGTATCGGTAATAACGACCGGCTGGATCACCGCAGAATCCTGAGCGGTTGCGGCTGTCTGGCCCGTTTCGCTCGATGAATGGCTCGAACAGGCCACCGACAGCAAACTCACGAATGCGTAAAGTGGGAGTTGTTTTCTCCGCATGGACTAGTGATTGATGAATGAATTGAAAACCGGCCCAAACCTTACAGGTTTAAGCTGGCCGATTCCTAGTTACGAGTAAGGTCAAATTTAATACCCAGGTTGTAACGCGGCCGGTAATACTCGGCCTGGGTGGTTCGGGAAGCCATGCCCTGATAATACCGCAACGGCTGGTTAGTCAGGTTGTTGGCTTCCGCAAAGATGCGCAGGTTTTTGCCAATCTTGTAGGCCGCATTGGCATCAAGGAAGAATTGTTTATCGTAGTAAATATCCTCGAAATCGTTGCCACCCAGCGCGTCCAGGTAAGCGGCTGCGTAGTTCCCCGAAAGGCGGGCCGAAAACCGTTTATCTTCCCACGACAGCGACGCATTGAACATGTGCGGGGCCGTTCCGGGCAACATTACGTTTTCGCGCTTTTCACCGTCGGCATTGTAAATTCCGTCGGCGAAGGATTTAGTGAACGTATAGTTGGTGTAAATTCCCAGCCCCCGCAAAAAACCGGGCAAAAAGTCTAACTGGCGCTGAAAAGCCACTTCCAGTCCAAACATGTTTACTTTCTCACCGTTACGCGACTGCATAAAATCCCAGTTTTCGCCCGGTGCAATTGGATTGGTAGCACCCGGAAAATCAGCCGCGAAATCGGCCGTCCGGTATTGCTGGTTGCGGTAGGTATAAATAAAGTTCGATAGGTTTTTGTAGAACACCCCACCTGAAATCAAACCGATCGACTCGAAGTAATTTTCGACCATCAAATCAAAGTTCCAGGAATAGGTTGCTTTCAATTCAGGATTCCCGGCCTGAATTTCGCGGTCGCCCGGCAGTGTGCTGATGTAGGGTGCCAGGGCATAATAGTTGGGCCGGGCCAGCGCCGTTGTAATGGCTGCCCGCAGAATCAGGTTATCGGTCGCGTTGTATTTGAACGACAGGTTGGGCAGCACGTTCAGGTAGCTATTCTGAACCGACCGCTGACCGGTCAGGTCTTCTTCGTCCTCCACCACGTTTCCGGTGTAGTTGATGTTCGTATTTTCCAGCCGAACGCCCGCAATCATCGACAGTTTGGCGCTCAAATCCTGGTCCCACCGCACGTATCCGGCCACGATGTTTTCTTTTGCGCGATAATTGACCGCCAGAAATTCGCTGGATACCGAACTGGCTTCAAACAAGGACGGATTGCTTAGGTTCAGACCACCCAGAAACTGCGGACTCGCAAACGGCCCCGGAACCAACCCTCCAGCCTGAAACTGCTGGCCGGACCAGTTCACCGACGGTATACTGCCCAGATTACCAACCGCATCGTTCACTGATTCGTATTCGTAAAAGATATTGTTCCGGTCCTTGGTTTTCAACCGCAGCCGTCCGCCAAAACGAAGCCGCCCTTTCCGATCCGGCAAAATAGACAACGGAACCCGGAAGTTGAGCTTGATACCCAGCTCGTCCTCGCTGGTGTAATCGTGGTTCTCCGTGATTTCATTCAGGCCAATGGCTCCCGCGTTCAGGCTGGTGGGCATAAACGACGGGAAACGCGTATCGCCGTTGTAACTCACCGGGTTATTATTCCGCCGGAACAGCATATACCGCTCGTTCGGACGGTCTTCACTGGCGGTCGAATAGCTGACGGCCCAGTCGACATCCAGTGAGGAGCCAAAGAGGTGATCGCCCCGCAACGAGTAGTTCTGCACGCGCTGGTCTTCCAGCCGGGTCGACTGGTTGCGGTTATTGTCGATACCGCCTTTGGTCTGACGGCCAATCCGACCGGTATACCCAACAATCTCATTGTTATCATTATAAGTGGGCGTAATGTTGTCGGTCCGTAGCCGGTACCGGTTTTCCCGATCATCGCGCCAGTTGTACATTACATTGGCCGTCAGAGTATGGCCCGGGGCGAGTTTGAAATCAAACGCGCCCGAAATGCTCCGGCGGATGCGCTGCACATCGTATTTCCTGACATCGTGTTCGTTGATGTACACATTGCCAAAATCATCACGGGTCCAGACCGCTTCCACGTCATCCGAACCATACCGATTGTTGTTATACGAACCGCTCAGCACCACGCCAATGGCATCGTTGGCAAACCGGTTGCCGTACACAAAACCGCCGGTATACAGCGCTTTCCCACGAATGGGGTTATAACCACCCGAAAGCGTTCCCGAAATGCGCTGCCCGTTGGGAGCTGCCCGCGTTACCAGGTTTACCGATCCGCCAATAGCGTCAGCATCCTGATCCGGTGTCAGAGTTTTGTTCACTTCGATGGTCTGAATCATGTCCGACGGAATCAGGTCCATCTGCACGCGTCGGTTGTCGCCCTCAGCCGACGGAATGCGGTCGCCGTTCAGCGTAACGGAGTTCAGTTCCGGGGCCAGTCCACGCACAATGATGTTGCGGGCCTCGCCCTGGTCGTTCTGCATCGTGATGCCAGGCACCCGTTTCAGCGCATCACCGATGTTGGCATCCGGAAACCGGCCGACCTGATCCGACGATATAATATTGGTAATATTCTGATTGTTGCGCTGCTGACTCAACGCCTTGGCCTGTCCGCGCATCCGGTCACCCAGCACCACCACTTCGTTCATCAGAATACCGCCTTCTTCCATCACGATCCGCAACGGGGTCGAAACCGCAGCCTCTACCCTGACCTCCTGGCGAAACGCCTGATAACCGATATAAGTTGCTTCCAGTTGATAGGTTCCGGCGGGAACGTTCAAAAATGCAAACTTGCCGTGAACGTCCGAAATGGTGTAGCGATTGCCGGGCATGAGTTTGAGCGTAGCACCGGGTAGAGACAGATTTTGAGTATCAATAATCGATCCGGTGACTACACCGCTCTGGGCGTAAACCTGCACCATCCAAAAAACCGCCAGAAAGGTCAATAGAATTTTTCTCATCACATCATCGTTAATCTGGATGCAAAATTCTACCGTAGGCCGGGCGGCTACAAAGATTGGGGATTATGAAATTATTACGTTAAAGACCGCGCACCTTACAATTTGTTGATGTTAAAAAACGGACACATTGCCGAAACACGATTCGTTTAGAACGGCATAAGGTATTCAAAAACCTGGCTGCTCTACATCTTTATGGCGCTAACCCAAACACCGCTTTTGGCATGTGGGTGATTCGGCACGCCAGATCGTCTTCGCCGGAAGCGACAATAAAGTGATCGCCAGCATCCACGATTCCGGTCGTAAACACCACGTCCGACAGGTATAAATAGTCGTTGAGCGGTTCGGTTAAGGCCGGGTTCGCTTCCAAAACCGGTATTTCATCCTCCAGTTTCAGAAGGATGGTAGGATCATGACGATCCAGCAAGGCCCAGAACGTACGGTACACGCCGACCAGTCCTTTCAGTTCAACCCCGTGATAAAGCAGAAGCCAGCCCTGATCCGTTAAAATAGGTTGCGTACCTCCCCCGATTTTCATGGTGGAAGCCGATCCTTTTCGGGCACGGATAGACGGTTTGTCGGACGGTTTCCAGTGTAATCCATCAGGCGATGAGGCCAGGTTAATGGACGGACCGGGAAAATGCTCCCCACCGGGTCGGGCGGCAAAATACAAATCCCCCAGCGGTCGGGTCAATGCGTAGAATTTCCCGTCAATTTTGCCTTCGAAGAACACCATATCCTTATTCTGGTGGTCCAGAATGATGCCCTGCAACGCATAATTCAGCCCATCGCTGGACGTATACAACGTGGTCGAATGGCGCTCCGAACTGACCGAACAGGTGGTCATGTAGTAGGTTTCCTCAATTCGGGTAATGCGGGCATCTTCGACCCCGTATTCCTGGTAGGTTTGCTGCGGGGCAATGCTTTTGTCGTAATGAATCGCCACCACTTGCGTCCCTTCAGGAGTTAATTCGACGGGCAACAACCAGGACAAAGAGGTCAACGCCATGACTTTGTACGGATAGCCCAGAAGCTGGAACTTGCGCGGATCGGCGGCATTAACGCTTGCCAGAGGATAAGCATCCAGCACATATCCCCGCCCGGCATCCCAGCGAATGGCGTGAATCTGTTCTCCCACGATAGGGCGCTGTAAGGCTTCGGCTACCCGGATCATCAGCAGCAAATTACCGTTTGGCAAGCGAGTCAGCCCGGGGTTGAAAGCACCCAATACATAGGTACTAGCCGACAGCGTTTGCCGCAAGGGAGACTTTGTCAGGTCAATGTCATTCGGGGTAAACACAAGCAGATCGGTTGGAAAAGCCATTGTGCTGCGCAGTTAAATTAATTGAAACACGGTTGAATCGGTCCGGAAACGGCATCCCTTCGCCACCGGTGCGTCAGATGCACCAAGCGCAACCGGCCCGGTTTACGACGGGTACGGTTTTTCCCTTCTTTGGTCTTTTCAACTCGTTGCGGGGCGGGGTTTGGCGTTTGGCTCTCCCGAAAGGCTATATTTTTGGCACAACGCCGGTAAATCCAGCTTATCCGACGGCGTCGTATCGGCACCCAGTACCCTTTCCATATACGTCAAGGCTGTTTTCGTATGAGCGGCTGAACCAGCGGCCACACAATCGGCCGGAATGCTCAAACCAAACTCCCGCATGTAAGCATCTTTTGCCGAAAACTGCACACACACATCGGTGCTTAAACCGGTCAGGATAAGGTATTCGGCTTTCAGATGATTCAGTAAGGTGTCCAGCGTGGTAGCGTAGAAAGCCGAATGTTTGGGTTTGAGGACAAAGTAATCCTCGGGGTCCGGTTTGAGCAACTCCACCAACGGTTTTCCCCGGACGCCATCGTGCAGACAGTGTTCAACAACATCGTGAAAATCCGATTGCCAGCGGCCAAAATTATCATTGATGTAAATGACCGGCACGCCCAACTGAACCACCTTTTTTTTGAGGGCCGCAATCTGTTGGGCGGCCTTCAAAGCCGGTTTAAAAAACTGTTGCCCCTGGGGAAACTCCAGGTCATTGATCATGTCGATAATGAGTAAAACGACCGGAAAAGTATCCGGAACGTTACCGTGCAAATCCTCACTTTTATTTTTCATAGATACCACAAAGAAGGACTATTCTCCGGTTTGTGCATGAGGGGCATCGACCGGCTTCGATTCGGGCGAGCCTTTCTGACGGAGAAAAATGGACAAAACAACGATAGACAGAACCGACAGAAACTCGCTCTGCCAATTTTGCAAGGACTGAAACCAGAACGCACTCGTACCCATAAACTCCCACAGCGTCAGCAGCTCGTGTTTACCTTTGAGGATTTGTTCGGTATTGTACTGCTTTACCCTACCAGCCGCGTGCAGAAAAAACGCGCCAAAAAACATTAGAAAGAAAGCGAGGCTCAAGGAGTTTTGGTAAACCTTAAGAACCCACCCTCCCCGGCGGACCGGCCAGGGCACCTTGGGACGGCTTGGCGACGGTTGGCGATCGACCTCCTGGGGTTGGTCGGGGTCTTTGGATTCGGAAGAACCTTTCTGGTAGAGAAAAACCGTAAAAAGCACGTACAAGCCCATTTGCAGGAATTCACTTTCCCAGTTTTCAAAAACCGCTTCCACGCAGTGCCCACTGCTCAAGTAAGCACGCAGCGATACGGGTTGTCGCCCGAAATCCTGGAGTTCATTGTTGAAGTCGTACCACCCCACCAGAATCTGACCGCTTAATGTCAGCAGTGTAATGAGGAGTAAAACCAGCGACAGCCCATTATTCCTCAGAACTTGCTTCATTGGAAACATACATTATCCATATCGAAGACAAAGTGGTTTATCAGGAAGCAGGTTGAGCCAGATAGCCGCACCCTGCTTCCTGATACTAGGGTTTATTCATTTTTTGCCGACTCGTTCACCGAGTTTTCGGCAATCTCCGTCAGGAGCACATCGGTTTTCTTTTCTTCGGCCAGCGTTTCTTCCAGCATTTTGGCCGCTTCTTTGTAGCCCAGCACCTGCGCCAGCGTCTTCAAGGTACCATACGAAGCAATCTCGTAGTGCTCCACTTTTTGGGCGGCTGAAATCAACCCCACATCCCGCGTCAGGCTCCCGTCTTCCGTGTCTTCAATGATTCCCTTCGCTTCCTCAATCAACCCTTCCATAGCATCGCATTTTTTGGCCGCGGCTTTTTCCCCTACGGCCTCGAAAACCTGCTCCAGCCGGGCCACGTGGTTTTCTGTTTCTGCGCGGTGCTGCTCAAAAGCCGTCTGAAGCTGATCGGACGTAGCCGACTTTTGCATTTTCGTCAATGCTTTGGCCAGGTGCTTTTCAGCCCAATAAATATCTTTTAACTCATCGACAAACAGTTCTTTCAATGCGCCTTCATCATTTCCTTTTTTCGACGTTGCCATGTTGCTAGAAGTTAAGTTTAAAATTGCCTGAACTACCGATGCCATTTAGCATAGCTCAACGGTAATTTGGCCTAAGAACACGTAAATGCACCGGTTGTTTACAAAAATTAGCAATATGGCACCCACCAATTGAACCCAGTTGGCCGAACGCGTTGCCTTCCGGTATTTTGTAGAAAAAGGCCACTTCTTGCCGGGCCTGGAAAACCGCTGGCTTGCGCAAAAGCTCCGTTTGACACACCACACTCCGCGACCACAACCAGCACGTCAACGTGGAACTAACTGGCTATGAAGACGCTGCAAAAGTTCTTCTACCGCAGCAGCCCGGCGGTTTGCTTTTGCTGTGGCCAGCTTGATTTGATTCATCTCCGGCTCAATTCATTTGTGTACGTGCTCTACTTCCGGGTGGCCAAGATGACGCGGAAACGAGCGATTCTTGGCCGATGGTCCATTCCCTTATTTTTCGAGTCCGTACGCCAACATCTGATTTTCGGGCGGGTAGTTAAGATAAAAACATAGCCGATGAATGTTACCTTAAAAGTCTGGCGACAGGCAAATAGCCATGCTCCCGGTAAGCTTGTGGAATACCACCTGACCGATTTGTCACCGGATATGTCCTTTCTGGAAATGTTTGATGTTCTGAACCAGAATCTACTCCTTCAGGGCCAGGATCCGGTTGTGTTCGACCACGATTGCCGGGAAGGGATCTGTGGCTCCTGCGCGATGTTTATCAACGGCCGGGCTCATGGCCCCCAAACGGGTGGAGCAACCTGTTTGCTGCATATGCGAAGTTTTGAAGACGGCAGTACCATTGTTGTCGAACCCTGGCGGGCTCGCGCCTTCCCCGTTATCAAGGATTTGGTGGTCGATCGCTCGGCTTTCGACCGAATCGTTCAGGCGGGCGGGTATATCTCGGTTAATACGGGCGCTGCTCCGGATGCCAATGAAATTCTGATTGCGCGCGAACGGCAGGAAGAATCCATGGATGCGGCAGCCTGCATTGCCTGCGGAGCGTGTGTAGCCGCCTGCAAAAATGCCTCGGCAATGCTCTTCACGGCGGCTCAGGTTTCCCGATTCGCGGTATTGCCCCAGGGTGATCCCGAGCGCCAAATGCGGGTCGAACGGATGGTCGCTCAGATGGACGCGGAAGGGTTTGGGGCCTGTTCCTTTATGGGGGCTTGCTCGGTAGAATGTCCGGCTTCGATTTCACTGGATCACATTACCCGGCTCAATCGGGAATACATAGGCGCTAAACTCACTTCCAAAAATGTATAAGCCGATTCGATGGGGTTGTGTAGCGCTGGCCAGTGTAGCCACGGTTTTATGGGCGGGTTGTGGGGGCCGCAACACCGACTCGCAGGTTGAGTCACCGGGTGGTGAGAAAACCGCTAAAACGGAAGTACTCGAAACGGGAGCGGATGTCCTGCAAAACAAGGCTCCGCTGAAAGCCATGAGCATGTATTTAGACGGTTTTCATTTTTACAATGGCGACCTGAAAGGGCAAATGGAAGCCCATCACTATTGCACTCAGCTAAACGAAGACCTTGTTCAGTGCCTGATATTCGACGGTAACGGTCCGGATGCCAAAGTAATGGGAATCGAGTACATCGTTTCGGAGCGCTTGTTTACGACCTTGCCCGCCGAGGAAAGAAAGCTCTGGCACAGCCACCATCATGAGGTAAAGTCGGGCACGCTGATTGCGCCCGGTTTGCCGTTAATCGCCGAGCATGAATTGATGGAGAAACTGGTTTCAACCTACGGAAAGACCTTTCATACCTGGCATACGGATCGTGACCTGAAACTGCCGCTGGGGCATCCGATGATCATGATGGGGTTTACCAAAGATGGCCAGTTAGCCGACAGCCTGCTGACACGCCGTGATGAACGGTTTAAGATTTCCACGCAGGAAAAGCGCCAGAACCGGGCCGATATTCCAACACCCAACGTTCAGCCCGGTGCCAATGCCTGGGAACAGGGCGAGATCCGACAACTGAAAGTTTCTTCCGAAAAGGAACCTTTGCCGGGCCATCATCACACCACCGACGGGTCACCATCCGGCCACTAGCAACACCCGTCGCAAACCGATAACGGCTATCGTTCGTAAGTACTTGGAAAGGTATCGTGCTAGCCAACGAATTCTTTACGCTTTAGAAAGAAACCCTTCTCTAAACATTAGCGCTCACAATGAGGTTATCAGACGGATTGGCTGCGCAAGAACGCGCAATGTGTTCCTTGACTAGGAAACCAGCATTTTTGGGGAGGTAGAAACGAGCGAATGGATAAATGATGACTGGTGGCGGAGCGATCACCTGCCAAGACCGCTTGTGCTTGGCTAAAAAAGGCAGACAAATTATGGATCTTTTTTTTCATCACTTTTAACGATACGCTGCTTCTCTACCTACGCTATGAACCATTCATTCCTGGTCTCGGCCAAGACCTACCTGGTGATTTATCAGTTTCGGAAACAATATCGGATGCTCTCCTGTAACTCCTACCAGGACGGGCTTGAAATGATCACCGACTTAGCGCTCCACGAAGCCGTTCGTCCAATCGGAATTTTCAGTAGTGCCAGCAGCCAACTCTTCTGGCACCCTTTTATTAATCAGGCTACGGAGCGGGCAAGGCACCAAGCTTCTCTGCTCCCGGTTCTGTTGTTGCCTCGTCAAGTGGCTGCTTAGCGTTGGAGAAGGCCTACGCGAAAAGGCATAGGCCAAACAAGGGACATGCAATCCAGCCTTCGCAGCGTTAGAGAAGCCACAGAAGCTTTTCAACTTTCTTGTTAGCCAATTAGCCAACAACCACTTCATTAGCCGTTGATAAAATGGCGCTCTAAAAAACCGATTAACCATGAATATGTCCTCTGAAGCACCTTTAACGTTATTAGCTGGGTATCTGGTTGCTCGTCGTGAATCCCTGTTGAATAACTGGCGAACAGTTTGCCAAAAAGATCCGGGTGCTAACACCGTTGCTAATTTGAGCCGCGAGGAGTTCAACAATAAAGCTCCCTTCATGCTCAATGTTTTACATGAGTGCTTTCAACAAAAACCGTTGTCGGGAGATATCAGGCTACTCGCTGCGGAGCATGGATTGCACCGTTGGCAAAAGGGGTACAGCCTATCGGAATTGCTGATCGAAATTCATCACATGAACACGATTTTACTGGATGAGCTCCGGCAATTCTGGCACCTTTATCCTACATCTGAAGTTGAACCCATTACGCTCTCGTATGAATACGTCTCCTGGTTTAGTGCGCAGAGCTATCAGGGCAGTGTAGAGCAATACACGGAACTACAGCGCCGGGAAGCGAGTAATCGCGTTGTTTACCTGGAACAGGCATTCGACGACCTCAATGAATTGACCCGTCAGCGGAGTGATTTACTGCGCACCACCTCGCACGATCTGCGCGGCAGCTTCGGCATTATTCAGGGTGCAGCTTCGTATCTGAATTTAATGGAAATCTCAGAGCCGGAACGCAAACAAACCCTCGAAATGCTGAACCGCAACCTGAAAACCGTACGGGATATGGTTATTCAGCTCATGGACCTATCCCGCCTGGAAGCCGGTCAGGAACCCGTGAATATTCAGTCATTCGATGCGGGGCAACTTTTGCATAAATTGGTCGAAAGCTATCAGCCACTGGCCGAAAAAGTAGGGCTTGTTTTGAAAGCCGATGGACCATCCGAATTGATCGTGGAAAGTGATCCCCTTCATCTCCAGCGAATTGTACAAAACCTGGTTCTGAATGCCTTGAAACACACTGATTCCGGCTGGGTTTCCATCTCCTGGACGGCCGAAAGCAATTACCGTTGGATTATCAGCGTTCAGGATTCGGGGCCCGGTTTGCCCCATCAGCAAGCGGGTGCATTCTCGCAGGTATTGTCACCAACACCCGAATCCAATGCCGCCTTTGGCATTCCAAATCCGGAAGCGGACGCCCAGGAAGAAGCCAACATCCAGGCCGACCTCTCATCCACTGGAGAAGGCATCGGTTTGTCAATTGTTAAGCGGTTATGCGAGCTTTTACGGGCCAGCCTCGAAATTGAGACCCAAACAGGAACAGGAACATTGTTTCGTATTCGTCTGGCGCTGCACTGGAAATCCTGACTCCTAATAAACTAGAAATAGCCGGACGTAGGGTGTAGTCCGGCTATTCAAGGAAACCTCTCATCTACCTCAGCCGGTTCATGAATGAAAAAGGGTTACCAACGTATGGTAACCCTCTTCATTGACGCCAATCACCTCAAAAATGGGACTGCACATCCACTAGTACCAGTGTAGTGGCTAGATGCGAAGCAGCAAGTTCACCTGCCTACTTCGCATCCAATGAAACCGGATCAGGGCATCATTTCTTTAATGAAAGGCCCGGCTATTGCGAGTACTTCTTCCTTCGTCAATGGTTCGTCGAAAGACTCTCGTACAATCAACTCAAGCGCCCCCGCATTACCGGGCGACAGGTAATCATCGACAAGCGGCATTAAATCAATACCAACCCGCTGATTGGTTTCGTTCTCGCCTTTGTAGATAGCCCCCGGCACGCCCCCCGTTTCCTGCTCCGAAGCCCAGACCCGCAACCCGCGGATCAGGCGTACCTCTCCGGCATGACGGGCTTCTACCGAGTGAATCTTTAAGGCGGCCAACAAAACCGCTTTATCATCTTTCAATTTGGGAGCCTGCCCTTTGTAGGCCCGAACGCCCAGGTCCTCAAAAGCTTGCGATAAGGTCAGGAATACGGCATAATTTGAGAATGGATTCGCAAACATGCCCTTCGCAGTAAAATCGAACTGCGGCATCGGTTTGGCTTTGTCGCCTAATTGAGCCTTCAGAAAGTCAACGTGCTGTTTTTCGTGTTCGCCAATTTTCATGAACACCTGTTTGTCGCTTTCCGGAATCAAACCCGAAGTCATCAGACCCATTCTATAAAATTCGGCTTCCAGATACTCAAGCGTCAACGCGAAATTCAGCACTTCAACCACATCGGCATCAGCGGCAAACGCCTTATTGACGGTAGTGGCGAAGAGGGCAGGCGTTGCCAATGCCGCAACGGAGGTGGTTTTTAGCAGTTTCCGGCGTGTAAATTTGAAGCGTTCGCTGGCATCAGCATCAACCTTTTCGATGTCAGAAAAAATATTAAATAAGTTCATACCGATCGGAATTACATTTTTGGGAGATTTGCCACACTTATTTTCTGTTTGATGAACCCCTGTGCTTTCATCACCACTTGCTCCGGCGTCAGATGCCAGTCGAGTCCGTTACCGTCGATCATTTCGTGGCCGAGGGCAAAATAGGTTTTTGGCCCTAGCATATGGCGAGCCAGGGTAGCGTGACGAGCCTCCACCGAGACCATTTTTCCCGCAATTTTCAGTACTTCTACATCATGAATCAGCGGCCCGGTCCCGTTAAAGGCAGCTACCCCAACACTTTCGAACTGCTGAGCGGCATCGAATACGGCATTGCGATCGTTGAAGTTAATTCTGCTAAAATCAAATTCCAGCATAGGGATGGCCTGCTCACCCAGCATCGCTTTGAAAAACTCCCGATGAACCACTTCGTGATCGTGCAGTTCTTCCAGTACTTTGCGGTCCAGTCCGCTCAACCCCGACGCTTTTTCAACCGCCGTCATGTAGAAAGCCACTTCAAGCTGGTCGAGTGTATAGGCCAGATTGGCAATTCCGATATCGCCCGACCCGAGATCAATCGAACCGTCGGGCAATACAGTGGCTCCTATCCGGGCACCGGAACGCCCCAACGCCTGCTCAGGAGCCAGGAGTTTATCTTGAGAACAGGATGCCAGTAAGGCCAGTGTGGAAGCTGAAGTCAATCCCAGGCTGCGCAAAAACATTCGCCGTTCGACGGAGGGAATTGCCGGAATAGTAGGCCCCGGCTTCTTGCTGGATGAAATGTTGAGTTCTTCCATTGAGTTTTACGTTTGAATGAAATGAAGGTACCTTCTACCGAAGGTCGATCAATTAACAGAGCCTCTTTCGTTTGGTTGAAGGCAATCAATGAAAGTCATCAAGAAGTGAGATAATGGCCCCTGCTGAAATCCCGGCGCGTGTAAAACGTCAACTAACAAGGGGAGCAAACCGGAATCATGTGACTCGCTAAACGCCGAAGGGAAGATGAGAGAAGAGAGCCCATCCAAAATGGGGACATCGCAAGGCGACGGTATCGAAAAAGAAAAAGACTAATCAGTTTTTTCTGAGCTTTCCGCCCTGAAACTGATTAGCCTTTGATGCATGAGCCTCCTACGGGATTCGAACGGCAGCGGCCGACCGTCTGCGACCTACGCATTACGAATGCGTCGCTTAGCAATAAGAGCCTCCTACGGGATTCGAACCTGCGACCTACGCATTACGAATGCGTCGCTCTACCAGCTGAGCTAAGGAGGCAAAATGATTTGTCATCATTTTTGTGGGTGCAAATTAACGGGTTCTTTACAAATCATGCAAGTAAACGCAGCAAAATTGCGTAAATTTGCGGCTATGATTTCTCTTACAAACCTGTCTTATTACCTCGGCAGCCGGGCTCTCTACGAAAATGCATCGATGCACATCAAGCCCGGTCAGAAAATTGGTCTTATTGGTCTCAACGGAACCGGAAAATCAACGCTGCTTCGCTTAATTATTGGCGAATACCAACTCGACGGTGGAGTCATCTCCAAAGCGGGCGACGTTACCATCGGTTTTCTGAATCAGGATTTGCTCTCGTACCAAACCGATGACTCCATTTTGTCGGTGGCCATGCAGGCTTTCGAGCGGCAGAACCACCTGCAAAAACGCATCGATACGCTTTTGCACGAAATGGAGGTCAACTACACCGATGCCCTGATCGATAAACTGGCCCGGGCACAGGATGAGTTTGCGGCCCTGGACGGTTATACCATCCAATCCAAAGCGGAAGAAATTCTGGAAGGGCTGGGCTTTACGACCGAGGATCTGCACAAACCGCTGCGGCAATTTTCCGGGGGCTGGCGGATGCGCGTTATGCTGGCCAAGTTGCTGCTGCAAAAACCGTCGCTGCTGATGCTTGATGAGCCGACCAACCACTTGGACTTACCGTCTATTCAGTGGGTGGAGAAATACATACAGAATTACGAAGGAGCCGTCATCGTGGTCTCGCACGACCGCGAATTCCTGGATAATGTGGTGGATAGCATCGTGGAGGTTTCCGGAGCCAAGCTGAACTACTACGGCGGTAATTACTCGTTTTACGTGGAAGAAAAAGCCCTGCGGAACGAGATACAGCAGGGAGCTTACGAAAATCAGCAGGCCAAAATCCGGCAGACCGAACGGTTTATCGAACGGTTTAAAGCCAAAGCCACCAAGGCCAAACAAGCGCAGAGCCGGGTCAAAATGCTGGAAAAAATGGAACTGGTTGACGCCGTCATTGACGAAAACGCCCGGGTCAACTTCCGGTTCAACTTCTCGACGCAACCAGGTCGGCACATCCTCCACCTCGATGACGTCAGCAAGTCGTACGCCGATAAAAAAATCCTGACCCATACGACCGCCCGGCTGGAGCGCGGTGATCACGTGGCCCTGATTGGCGCCAACGGAAAAGGGAAATCGACCCTGCTCCGGATCATTGCCGGTACAGAACCCACCACCCAAGGCGAACGGCGACTGGGCCATAATGTCTCGTTCAGTTTTTACGCCCAGCACCAGCTGGAATCGCTGAACGTGGAAGACAACATGCTGGAAGAACTCAAAACCGCCAACCCCACCAAAAGCGAAGCCGAACTCCGAACGGTTCTGGGTTGCTTCCTGTTCTCGGGCGACGATGTGTTCAAGAAAATCAAGGTGTTGTCCGGGGGTGAAAAATCGCGGGTTGCCCTGGCAAAAGTGTTGCTTTCGCAAGCCAACTTCCTGCTGCTCGATGAGCCGACCAACCACTTGGATATGCAGTCGGTCAACATCCTGATTCAGGCGCTGGAGCAGTACGAAGGCACCTACGTCATTGTATCTCATGATCGGTATTTCGTCTCGCAAATAGCCAACAAAATCTGGTACATCGAAGACGAACAGGTGAAAGAATACCCCGGCACGTACGACGAATACGAGTGGTGGATGGAAGAACGCAAATCGCAGGGCATCGATACCAAAGCAACGGCCACCCCAGCCGCTGTGAAAGCAAAACCGGCAGCCCCAAGCGCCAAGCCTTCAAACAACGACGACGAGCGCCGGGAACTGCAACGGGCCCTGAAAAAAGCCGCCCAGCAAGCCGACGAGTTTGAGCAGAAAATTGCGGGGCTGGAAAAACAGAAAAAGCAGCTGGAAACCGAACTGGCCACGCCCGAAGTTGTATCAGACAACAAAAAGCTCCAGGCCAAAACCGCCGATTACCAACGCCTGAAAACGCAACTCGATACCGTTCAGGAGCAGTGGGAAGAAGCCATGCTCGAAGCCGAGGAACTGGAGAAAAAACTGGCGTAACTTGTATTCTGCACCAGTCGAACGTTTTTCGCTTCTGCCTGACAGTACACACGTTCTGCACGGAAGGCCGCATAAAATGAAAACAGTCCTGAATAACGGTTTTTCAAAACCGCTGTTCAGGACGGTCTGGTACTTGTAACAACCGGAACCGCTGCCGGAAAAAGTTGCTGCACCGACTGCCGGATGTTTTTGCAGATCGTTTCCGCGGGCAGGTCGTTGGCATCGGTCCCAAACGGATCTTCAATTTCTTCGGCAATGACCTCAAGGCTGGCCAGCACGTAGAAAATAAATACAACAAAGGGCACGACGAGGTAATGCAGGTTAAAAACGTAGCCCAGCGGCAGCGTTATGCAGTAAATAATGATAAATTTTTTTAGAAAAGCGCTGTATGAAAACGGAATGGGCGTTTTATGAATCCGTTCGCAGGCTCCGCAAATATCCATAAAACTCAGTAGCTCGGGATTCAGAAACAGCAGATGCTCGGGCAGCAAAATGCCCCGACGCTGCAATTCGTACACTTTTCGGGTGATGGCCGCCGAAATCTGGGCGGGAATGTGTTCGTCGCGTCGCAGATCCGTTAGCCGAAACAACGCAGACTCCGTAAACTCTTTTTCGACGAAATGAGAACGCAGGTGATTCTTCATCGAAAAGGCAAAATTAGGAATCATCGCCCGAAAAAAATCCCGCTCTTCGGCATTGTTTTCTCCCAACAACGGGTCCAGCTTCAGCGCCAGATTGCGGCTGTTGTTCACGAGCGATCCCCACTGTCGACGGCCTTCCCACCAACGATCATAGGCTGTGTTGGTCCGGAAAACCAGCAACATCGAGATCACAAATCCCAGCAAGGAGTGCATCAGGGAAATGTTTTTCAGGTCCGAATTATCCCTCAGTTCGAGTACTTCAAGAATAACAAACGCAATGAGTGTTGAGTACGCGGCCATCAAAAGCATGAATGGCAATAATTTACGGACGGTATCGGCTTTGGGGAAGTTGATCAGAAATCGCAGCCATTCCTTGGGATTATAAACAACCATTAATTCGGGGTTTGTATCTTGCTTTTTCAAAGTGAATTGCTAATTTTTTGTATAACTCTGTCTGCAAAATTTCGTTCATACTCCAGATCATTTGCCTGTATGAAACTATACATTCCCTTTTTTCTACTAGTCAACAGCCTGGTGTTTTGCTCGGTAATGGCCCAAAGCCTGCCAACGGAAGATCGCGTTTTCGACAATACCATTCAAACCGTTTTGCTGTATCCGGTTCTTGGCAGCGATGCAGCCGACCCCGCCCAAACCCTCAATCCACCCATCATTGACCAGACCGTTGAAACCCCACTCCTGCTGGAATTCGACGACCTAACGGCCGATTACCGGCCCTTTCGGGCCAAATTTGTGCATTGCAACGCCGACTGGAAACAGTCCATTCTGAGCGACATTGAGTTTACGTACGAGTACAATGATTACCCGATTCAGGACTACCAGATTTCGCTCAATACCAAAATACCGTACTACCATTACCGATTCCCGGTGCCCAAGATGAAACTACCCGGCAATTACGTTTTGGTGGTTTACAACGAGCGCAATCCGCGGCAGATTTATTTCAGCCGACGGTTTGTTGCCTACGTCAACCGCGTGAACATCGCCCCAACGGTCCAGTTTGCCAATGACCCGCAGTTCCGGTTTACCGACCAACAGATTAACTTCGACATCAACTACCGGGGTTATCCGCTCATTTCGCCCCAGGACGAACTGAAAATTGTGATCCGGCAAAACTACCGCGACGACCGCGTTATAACGGGGCTGCGCCCGACCAACGTGCGCGTCTTTGATAATCTGCTGGAATACCGCCTATTTGATCTGAAAAACACCTTTCCGGGCGGCAACGAATACCGTTATTTTGATACCCGAACGGTTTTATCACGCGGCAACTACATCGAACGCGTGGTCCGGCGGGAGGATAAAAACACGGTTTTTGTGAATGCCGATGGGCCACGCAGCGTGGGCGCTTACGTGCAAACCGACGATTTCAACGGGCAATTCGTGATCGATCACCTGGAAACCCGCATCGGTTCCACCCAGGCCGATTACATCACAACGGTTTTTACACTGCGCATGGACGAGCTCCCCAATGCCGAACTGTACGTCAATAGCGCCTTCAATTTCTGGCGTCTGGACGATCGTAACCGCATGAGCTATGTCCCGGAACTGCGGGCCTACCAGGCCGAAATCCCGTTAAAACAGGGCGTCTACAATTACAACTACTCGGTGAAGGGCATACCGGCCCCGGTACCGCGCTCCGGCATGAACCTGACTGGCAACGAAACGCTGATCGAAGGCAATTATTCGGATACCGAGAACGATTACGAACTCTTTGTCTACCACCGTCCGCCGGCGTCGCGCGCCGATCAGTTGATTGGATACCGGCGGATTGGGTACAACAAACGGAAGTAATCAGGTCGGGAGGAAAGATAGGAGTCCGTTCGCCATTCTTGTCCCTGACCCAGATTGTATGGCGAACGTCACAGCGGCTGCGGGAAGCTATACCCCAACCCATCCAGGCTTCATGAAAGCGGTATTTTGTATGTTTGGGGATCAGCCAAAATTTTCCACTATGCCAGAGCCACTCCTGAACCACATCACCCAATTCGTAGCCCTGAAGGATGGTGAACAAGGGGCAATTTTAGCCCATTTCAAACCGGTGCACGTCAAAAAAAAAGAGAATCTTGTGGAAGCCGGTCAGCTTTGCCGCTCCCATTATTTTGTTGTCAAAGGATGCCTGCGGATGTTTTTTATCAATGAAAAAGGCGTTGAGCAAACCATCCAGTTTGCGATTGAAAACTGGTGGCTCACTGACTACATGGCCTTTCAAAAGCAGCAACGGACCGATTTTTTTATTCAGGCGGTTGAAAATACCGATGTTGTAGCCATTGATTTCCACGCGCAGGAACAGCTTATTGACCAATTTCCCCAATTGGACCGCTATTACCGGCTGGTTTACCAGAAAGCATACGCAGCGGCTCAATTACGAATCAAATACCTGTACGATTTCACGCGGGAGGAACTGTACCACCATTTCAACGACAAATACCCTGACTTTATTCAGCGTATCCCGCAATACCTGCTGGCGTCCTTTTTAGGTTTCACCCCAGAATACCTCAGCGAAATTCGCCGAAAAAATCGATCTTAAACCAGTTTAAGTTTTTTTGCTTTTCCGTTTTCGACCTTTGTTTCATCAACTTCTGCCAACAAAGTGTGAGAACTGCCCCCTTCTGTTGGTACAGAACAGTTTTTCAACTTAAAAATCAAACCCATGGAAAAGCGATTAAACATGCAAACCACCCAACCGCAAGCCTTTAAAGCAATGTATGCACTGGAGGGTTACCTACAGACTACGCAACTGAACAAAGTCCATAAAAACCTCATCAAAATCCGGGCTTCGCAATTGAACGGTTGCGCGTATTGCATCGATATGCACACCAAAGAAGCCCTGAAATTGGGTGAAACCGCCCAACGGATTTTTCTGCTGAATGCCTGGCGGGAAACCGAGCTGTTTACCGAAGAAGAAAAAGTGATTCTTGCGCTGGCGGAAGAAGTTACGCTGATTCACCAGCATGGCGTATCGGATTCGGTCTACGAGAAGGCCGAAAAATTAGTTGGCCGCGATTATCTCGCCCAACTGATTATGGCAACGGTCACGATCAATGCCTGGAATCGCATTGCCATCAGTAGCCAATTGCAGCCGGGTCAGTAAACGCGCTGTTTTCGCCTTCTGTTGGGCTACGGCGGTTTTCGGTTCGTTGCGCCGTAGCCCAATCGAATGGCGCTGAAGTGCGCGAATAGCTGGCCTGCTTTTTATTTCAACATTACCTTTGTGGCGATGAACACGGTTCGTCAACCAACCAGCGGCAGTTTTTATGGAAATTCTAGTAACGGTTGCGATTATTAGTTACATCATTTATCTGCGCTACTACGCGGATTTGCGGACTCCTTCCGAAAAAGAGCGAGATCAGTTGCAGGAAGGCATTCGGCTTTTCGATACGCACCAAATCGCGGAAGCGCTCACTTACTTTGACCTGCGAATCCAGGCCAAACCACAATCCAGTGTGGCTCGCCTGTACCGTGCCCGCTGCCTACGGGCGCAGAGAAAGATACCGGACGCACTGGAAGATGTAAAGACCGGGCTGGGCTACGACGATACCGTGGTAGATTTGCACCTTGAAATGGGCCAGATTCTATTCGAACAGCAAGCCTACGAAGGCGCTTTCACCGCATTTGACAAAGCGGTTTTTCACGCCCAGGGAAAGCAATCTGAACCGTTTCGCTGGCGGGGGTTAACGCTTCAGCAACTCAATCAACCCCAACAGGCTCAGCAGGATCAGGAACGCGCCCAAATCATCGCCCAGCAGCCAGCAACAACCGATGCTTCGCCCGAAACCGGTGCTTTTTTTGATCGGCGTCTGCTGGTCAATGCCATTTTCATCCTGATTAATAGCGCCGTACTCCTGTTTTCAATCAAAGCCACCAATGCCATCCACTGGCCCTATTTACTGGCCGCTATTTCGGCCGCAGCCATCGGTTTTGCCCAACCCCGGAAAGGCTGGCTGCTGGCCCTGCTCCAGACGTTTGCCCTGCTGATTGGCTACTACTTTTTGACAGAACGACCCGCAGCCGGTGGCGACCGGGAACTGGAACTCTTCTGCCTGTACGGATCAATTGGCCTGACGTTTCTGGGAAGTTTTGTGGGGGGAATCCTGAAACGAACGCTCGAAAAGTAAAAGCCAGCGCTGCCGGAGAGCCAACCGCGTGGCCATGTTCGCTACTCGCTTAGGGAAGTCCGTCTTTTTGACTTTCCTTGTGTTTTTCCAGAACATCTCCCATCAACCGGATCTCCTGCGCTAAATCCAGGTTATATTTCTTTGAAAGTGCCTTGCCCAAAGAACGGCGCAACAGCCCTATAGGACGGCTGTATTTTTCGTTTTCTTCGTTCATTTTAAGGGTCGTCGACAACATTTCGTCGTAATTCAGAAAGGTAAAGTGGGTTTCTTTTTCGGGAGACGGTTCCTGAAAGCGGTCGTGTATCATTTGCTCGTCAGCTTGCATCAGTTTGGCAAGGCTGTCAAATTCACTCCGATAACCAGGATCATTGTAGACCTCTTCCACCAATTGCTCATGCGCCCTCAGAATGGTCTGGACAACCTCACTTTGGGATAAATCCCAGAACCACCAATGCGCCAAATTGCCCTGCTCCAACGCATAGCGCCGTTTGTAAGCGGTTTTGAACAAATGCAATTGCAGGGTGTAGGCTTTGTCGAGTATTTCTTCGGGCAGGATAAAGACCCGGTTTATCCGCAACCGATCGGATCTCAAAAATACGACAGGCGCATCCGTTGATTCGAGTCCACTCGCGGCAATTGCCTGCTCAATATCAGCGTCCACAGCTTTAGCAAGATGAACCAGCGAAGTCAAGTCAAATAGGTCGCTCTTTTTTTGCTCATCATCGAGCCGACTGAATGAAGCCTGTAGATCCGACAACGGACGGACACCCTGCCCAAACTGGACAATTTTTATCTCGCCTTCCAGTGTCATTTTTAAAGGCATCTTCTGCGCGGCTTGTATTTTACGAATCAAATATAGACTTTTTCCCACAAAAACTATCGTATATCGGTAGAGATATCAACCGTCTACTGAAGCAACGGCCCGTTAAATTAAAAAGCCAGCTTGGAGAAAGCTGGCTTTTTAGCACGTTCCGTATATGAGACAATCCTGCGGGTTTGCTGCCTATTTTTTCTTTTTCTTCTTCCGGTTCTTTTCAAACTCTTCGGCCTCTTTCATCAGCGCTTTCAGATCGAACGAGGCATCCTGGCTATTGTCGACGGTTTCTTCGTAGGTTTCGGCATCAATCTGAACAACCTTGACCGGCTTCGTTAAATACTGCTCGATTTCGGCTAGAATCGGTTTTTCTTCCGGGCTGCAAAACGAAAATGCCTGTCCTTTCTGCGTGCCTCGCCCCGTCCGGCCCACACGGTGAACGTAGTTTTCGGGCTGCTCTGGCAGGTCGTAATTGATCACGTAATCCACGTTGGCAATGTCAATTCCCCGGGCGCTTACATCCGTTGCAATCAGCACCTTCAGCTCACCACTCCGGAACTGATTCAGCACTTGCAGCCGGTCGCGCTGTTCTTTGTCACCGTGGATGGTCTGGCTCGCAATCTGAACGCGCTCCAAAGCTTTCATGACTCGCTCAGCCCGCACCTTCGTTCGGACAAAAACGAGGATTTTGCTGTCGGCGTGTTCGCGAATCATTCGTTCCAGAAAAAACCGTTTGTCGTCCATGCCGACGAAAGCCACCGAATGATCGATGTTCTTGGCCACCGGATCTTTGGGCGAAACCTGGATTCGGATGGCATTATGCACCAGCGAGTACGCCAGCTTCTTGATTTTCTCGTTGATGGTAGCCGAAAAAAACAGCGTTTGCCGCTTGCGGGGCAAGAATTTCATCAGATCCTGAATGTCCTTGATGAATCCCAGGTCAAGCATGTGATCGGCTTCGTCCAGAATCAGCACCTCCACGCGTTGCAGCCGAATGTAGCCCTGACTCACCAGATCGAACATCCGGCCCGGCGTGGCAACCAGAATATCAATTCCGTTTTCCAGCCGCGCAATCTGCGGCCCCTGTTCAACGCCCCCGAAAACCGAAAACGCTTTCAGATTCGTGTATTTTGCAATTTTATCAAACACGCCCGTAATCTGAATTGCCAGCTCACGCGTTGGCACCATCACCAGACATTTGATTCCTTCTGCCCGGCGCGCCCGGTTCCGTTCATACAACATACTGACGACCGGGATGGCAAAAGCGGCCGTTTTTCCGGTGCCGGTTTGGGCAATCGCCAGTACATCTTCTCCCTTCAAAATGGGCGGAATCGACTTAAACTGGATGTCGGTAGGCTTTTTGAAGCCCAGCCCCTCCAGATTTCGCTTGATTTCGGGAGCAATCGGATAATCCTCAAATTTCATGATGGTAAGCGTTGGAGTCGCGGCTGACCGCGCTCAATGGTAGTGCGAATTAGGAAAATATTCCCGAAAAACCGTTCCTAAAAACAAAAAACCACCGCCGGTCGGCCCGGAAGTGGTTTCCACTTGATTCTTTTACGGCTTATTCGGTCGGCGTGTTCAGCACCACCATCCGGACCGGGTCAGCCACCGGTTTGGTCGCCAGATTCACCTGTTTCCGAATCGCGCCCTGGGCCGACTTAAATTCGAGTTCATACGCACCGTCAGCCAGGTTTTTCACGTCCAGTTTAGCCGCATATTTTAGCTCTTTTTTCGAAATCATATCCTGAAAAATGACCTCATTTTTGTTGTTGCGCAGCAAGACCACCACCGCTTCCGGGGCTGATTTTTCGACGGCCAGCCGAATGGTATTTTGCGTAGTCACGTACGCACTCACTTCAAACGGCAACGCTTTCGGTGCATTGGCATCGTTGGCAACGGGGACGCTCAACAGCGCGGTACAGATCAGGTTACTCAAAAGATTTAACATGGCTTTTTCGTTTAGTATTTGTTGTTGTTTGGTAATAATGCTGTTCAAAAGTGTTGTTTACGTATTCGTTTACGCTGAATCCAAATGCCGTGCCAACAAAATAACTTACTGATATTCAATACATGGCAAAATTTACTTCCGGTTTCACCTGTACGCTGTCGGACAGTTCTTGTTCGATGGCGGACAAAAAGGCATCCTCGGCCCTGAACGGTAGTTTCAACTTTACGCCAGAACCCGGGCAAGCGTTTAAAGACTACCTATCCGGAACTCGTTCGCTTTGGACATTACAAAGATGGGGGTCAAACCGGCTGGGAATCAATTTCGTACCGCCTGAAATCGCAGAAATCAAGGATGAAGTGAGGAGTCTGCTGTTTAAACCCGCTCGATCGTTTTTGGAATCAAAGACTTAGGACCACGCTTGTCGGAGAGAATACCGGACGTTTGGCATTCGCGCCACGATTCAGTAGTTTTGATTACTTCAACAAACGACTTCCTCGATGAAAATATCACTTACCCTGTTGGTATCAGCCATGTTGTTAACGGCTTTTGAATCGGCGAATGGACAATCCACCGCCCCCAATCCTTTTTTTAGCGCCTATAATACCCCGTTTGATGTACCGGCTTTTGAAAAAATCAAACCGGAGCATTTTGAACCCGCTTTTGAAGAAGGCATCAAACAGCAAGCCGCTGATATTGCGAAGATTACCGGCCAGACGCAGACTCCGACTTTTGCCAACACCATTGAGGCTCTCGAAGCCAGTGGTGAGCTGCTCAGCCGGGTCAGCACGGTATTTTTTAACCTGAACAGTGCCAATACCAGCGATGCGCTTCAGAAAATCGCCCAGAACATAGCCCCAAAGCTGGCCAAAAACGGCGACGACATTGCGCTGAACCCGGCCCTGTTCAAGCGCGTTAAAACCGTTTACGATCAGCGCGCCAAACTTAAATTGACCGGTGAACAACAACGTTTACTCGAAAAAACTTACAAAGGATTTGTGCGGGGCGGGGCCGCTCTGACCGCCGAGAAGCAGGAACGGCTGCGGAAAATCAACGAAGAACTTTCGGTGCTGACCCTGAAATTCGGGCAGAACCTGCTGGCTGAAAACAACGCCTACACCCTGGTCATTGATAAAAAAGAGGATCTGAGCGGTTTGCCCGCTTCACTGGTAAGCGCGGCTGCCGACGAAGCAAAGAAGCGGAATCAGCCGGGCAAGTGGCTTTTTACGTTGCAGAACCCGAGCATCATGCCGTTTTTGCACTACGCCGACAACCGGGCGCTCCGCGAACAGATTTTTAAAGCGTACCTCGAACGCGGTAACCACAACGATGCCCGCGACAACAAGAATCTGATGGCCAGCATGGTTCGGCTTCGTGCCGAAAAAGCGCAATTGCTCGGTTATGCCAACCACGCGGCTTTTGTACTGGAAGAAAGCATGGCCTCGACCCCGGCTAAAGTGACGGATTTACTCAATCAGCTCTGGTCGGCAGCCCTGCCCGTCACCAAGCAGGAAGCCGCCGAATTGCAGAGCCTGATGGATAAGGAAGGGAAAAACGAAAAACTGGAGAGCTGGGACTGGCGCTACTACGCCGAAAAGCTCCGCAAGGAAAAGTACGCGTTGAATGCCGAAGAACTGAAACCGTATTTCTCCCTCGACAACGTACGTGAGGGCATTTTCATGCTGACCAACCGGCTGTACGGGCTGCGGTTTGAACCCCGGAAAGACCTGCCGGCTTACCACGATGAAGTGGTTGGGTACGAAGTAAAAGAAGCCGATGGCCGACACGTGGGCATTTTGTACATGGATTTCCACCCGCGGGCCAGCAAACGGGGCGGAGCCTGGATGACGAGTTTCCGGCGGCAGGAAGTCAAGAAAGGCCAAAAAATCAGCCCGGTAGTGTCCATTGTCTGCAACTTCTCACGGCCTTCGGGCGATGCTCCTGCCCTGCTTAGCCTGGACGAAACCCGCACGTTCTTCCACGAATTCGGGCACGCGCTGCACGGTTTGTTGTCCAACGTCACCTACGGAAGTTTGTCGGGAACGGCGGTGCCGCGCGATTTTGTTGAACTGCCCTCCCAAATCATGGAAAACTGGTCGGAAGAAGCGCAGATGCTGAAGCTCTACGCGAAACATTACAAAACCGGCGAGGTAATCCCGGACGCGCTGATTGAAAAAATCAACAAAAGTAGCCTCTTCAACCAGGGCTTCGAAACCACTGAATACCTGGCTGCTTCGCTGCTCGACATGGATTACCACACGCTGAAACCCGACCAGACACCCTCCGATGTGCTGACCTTCGAGAAGCAATCGATGGATAAAATCGGGCTGATCGACCAGATTCCACCGCGCTACCGCAGCCCCTATTTCCAGCATATTTTTGCGGGTGGTTACTCGGCGGGCTACTACAGCTACATCTGGTCGGCGGTGCTCGATGCCGACGCCTTTGAAGTGTTCAAGCAGAAGGGGTTGTTCGATCCGAAATCGGCGCAATCGTTCCGCAAAAACGTACTGGAACGGGGCGGTACCGACGAACCAATGACCCTTTACAAAAAATTCCGCGGTGCCGAACCAGACATCAAACCGTTGCTCCGTCGCCGGGGCTTGCTGAAGGCGTTGTAAAAACCAACGGCTTTCTAATCGGAACCGCTTGGTCCCGATTAGAAAGCGCCAGCAACCGAAAACTGTAAACTAAACACCAAGAAATGACCAAACATCTCCTCTCCCTGCTTCTGACATCTTTCCTGATTGCCTGGACGATGGAGGAGGCACCCCAGGCCGTGATTGCGAACGGTTCTGTAAAGGCTACCTTGTATTTGCCCGATACGGCAACGGGGTATTACCGAGGAACCCGCTTCGACTGGTCGGGCGTCATTGCCAGCCTGGAATACAAGGGACATAGTTATTTCGGACAGTGGTTCCGGCAGTACGACCCGTATCTGCACGACGCCATTACGGGGCCGGTTGAAGCGTTTGATCCGCTGGGCTACGAACCGGCCAAACCCGGCGAGCTGTTTGTCAAAATTGGAGTAGGCAGTCTGCGCAAGATC
This sequence comes from Larkinella harenae, assembly GCF_054780515.1. Taxonomy (NCBI): domain Bacteria; kingdom Pseudomonadati; phylum Bacteroidota; class Cytophagia; order Cytophagales; family Spirosomataceae; genus Larkinella; species Larkinella harenae. The sequence continues at coordinate 530,347 of NZ_BAAGWE010000002.1, forward strand.
GACGACGGACCGTACAAGTTTGTGGCCCCCTACCAACACGTTGACAAGGGCAAATGGACGGTGCAGAAAAAGGACGATCAGGTACGGTTTATGCACGTTCTGAAAGATGCCGCCGGTTATTCGTACAACTACGAAAAAACCGTTAAACTTACCAAAGGCAAACCTGAGCTGGTGTTGGAGCACCGGCTGAAAAATACCGGCCAAAAGACCATCGAAACGGCGGTTTACAACCACAATTTTCTAGTGATCGACCAACAGCCTTCCGGCCCGGATTTCCGGATGCAGTTTCCGTTTGCCATCAAACCAACCGACGATTTAAAAGACATTCTGGCGAGCACGAGTAAAGAACTGCGTTTTTTACGCCCACTCAACGACCGGGAGAGCATTTATACGCTGATCGAAGGGTACGGAAACAGCGCCAGTGATTACGATTTCAAGGTGGAGAACACCAAAACCGGCGCGGGCGTCCGGATTCGTGCGGATCGGCCGCTATCAAAACTGGCCTTCTGGTCAAACCCCAAAAACCTGTCGCCCGAACCGTTCATTGCCGTTAAGGTTGAACCGGGCAAAGAATTTACCTGGAAAATCATGTACGAGTTTTACACGTTGAACCGGTAAATCGTTTCGATTCCCCTCCTTTCAAAGGTCAGATCCGGAAACTACCGGATCTGACCTTTTTTACGACACCATTTTATTGCCGCAACAAAGCGATTTTTCCGTCCATTGTCGTAACCAATACCTGCCGGTTTTTCAGGGGCCAGACCCGGTTAAGCATCGCGTTCGAGAGTTTATGCGACCAAAGCAACTGGTGCTTTTGACGATCAATGGTGTACAAGACGCCCTCGTCGGTTGGCACGTAAATCAGGCCGTCGCGCTCGGTCAGCGGCCCCGGACTAATTTCGTACCCGTACCGGCAATTGGCAAACCAGGTTCCCCGACCGTCGGGCGAGTTCGTCGGGATGGCCCAGACCGAGTCCCGCATGCATTTGATGTAAATCAGCGACCGATCTTCCGATACGCCCATCGACTCAAACCCTTTGTGCTGACTGGTTTTCCATAAATTTTTACCCGTGCGCGGATCAATAGCCGTGACCGTGCGGTCGGGCGTCTGGATAAACAACCGGTTATGGACCAGCACCGGTACACAGGCTGCGGGCGAAAAGTTGCGGCTCTTTCCGTTGGTCCACCGCCAGATCGAATCACCCGTTTTTTTGTTCAGCGCGTAGAGCGACGAGCCCCACGAACCGAAATACACGTTCCGCTTATCCACCACTGGTACGGACTCCACAAAACCGTTCACTCCACCAAACGTCCACCGCAGGGAGCCGTCTTTCAGCGACAACGCCCGGAATTTCCCTTCCGAACTGCCAATAAAAACCGTATTCCGATCAATCAGCGGGGAAGCCACAATGGGTTTACCGGTTTCCTGTTTCCAGCGCAACCGACCGGCTTGTTTATCGAGGCAATAGATGGTGCCATCGGTAGACGCCACAACAACCCGGTTCTTTCGAATCATGGGCGTTGAATACACTTTTCCGCCCGTCGAAAACCGCCAGCGCACCCGGCCATCCTGCGTCGCCAGCGCCACGATTTCGCCCCGGGTGTTGGGGTAAATGCAAAAACCGTCGCTTTCGACGATACCCGCCCCCACGTCGCTGCTGTCCTGCTTCATCCAAACTGGCTGGACGTTTGCAAACTGCTCGTTCATCTGGTACGAAGGCCGGGGAAATGACTGACCCTTTTGCTGATCGAAATGATGGTTTTGCAACGCAACCGTTCGCCACACGGATTTCGTAACGGCTCCGGGCGTTCGTTCCGCAAATGTCATGGTGTCGTTCTCGATGGTCACGATGTTGTAGCCGCCAACGGTATCTTTAGCCCGCAGGTTGGAGCGGCCCATCGTCCCCGGAATGCCTTCAAAGTCTAGGGCGCGGTTGGCATGGCCGTGGCCGCAAAAAGCCGCCTGGACGTTTGTTTTCTTCAGTGTCTCAATCAGCAGGTACCAGTTTTCCAGCGATTCATCCAGCGGATAATGGTTCATAAAAATCACCGGCTGATCGGAGCCTTTCAGCTTCTCGACTTCGGCTTGCAGCCACAATACATCTTCCCGGGCGGCCAATCCCGGCGCCATTCGCATGTTGGGGCCGCTGCCACATCCGATAAACCGGTACTTTCCAACATTGAACGCAAACCGCTCCGCCCCGAACACCTTCCGGAAACTGTTGCAGCCGTTTTCCGACCATTTGGTGTCGTGGTTACCCGGAAAAACGTACCATTTCTTGTTCAAACCGTCCAGAATGCGTTTCGCCGTTGCAAACTCCTCGTCGGACCCAAAATCGGTAACGTCACCCGTAAAAACCGCAAAATCCAGATCAGATTGGGCATTGATGTCGTTTACGGTACGTTGCAGGTCTTCGATGGCCGTTGCGGGCGCCCCAACGTGGGTATCCGTTACAAAAGCAAATCGAATGATTTGGGCTTTGGCGGGCCGAAACATAACCAGGCTCAGGAGCAGAATGGGCAGATACTTCATACCGCAAAGTACAAACCACCGACCCAATTCGCCAGCCAAAACCGCAAATCAGTAAGTTAGTTATGGGAAGTAGCCCCCGATTTCCTATCTTTTGGTTTCAAAACAACTTTTCATGGATTGCCTGACTGCACTGAAAAACAATCCGATGTTTCAGTCCGTCCCGGAAGAGCAGTTGCGCTGGCTGGTTGAACGGTCTGACTGCTGCGATTACCCGGCGGAAACCATCCTGTATAAAATCGGCGACCGAACCGACCATTTTATGGTTCTGCTGGCGGGCCAGATTCGGTTTTACATTTACCAGCAGGGCCAGCAGCAGGAGGTCTGGTTTGCGGATGAGGGATCGCTGGAAGGGGTATTGCCATTCTCGCGCATGGTCGAATCGATTGCGTACTGGGAAACCGTAGGACCAACTACCGTGCTGCGGTTGCACCGCGATCATTTCCGCGAGATGATTCAGACGCAGTACGAACTGACCCAAACGCTAGTGCAGGTCATGACCACGCGGGTGCGGGAAACGACGCGACAACACCAGCAAAACGATAAAATGATGGCACTGGGCCGCATGTCGGCGGGGCTCGCGCACGAGCTGAACAACCCGGTGTCGGCGGTGGTCCGGAGTTCCGACACGCTGAAGGCCCACCTGCGCAATACGCCCGAACGGTTTAAAAACGTGATGGCCCTGCGCGTAACCAACGAGATGGTGGATCGGGTGAGTACGATGCTGTTTGCCAAAGTGAATGCCCCGTCGGATGGCAAACGGTTGTCGCTGCTGGAACGCAGCCGGCTGGAAGACGAACTGCTCGATTGGTTCGATGACAATCAGGTCTCCGACAGTGACGACCTGACCAGCTCGCTGATCGATTTTGGCTTTACCATCGACGACCTGGATACGTTGCTGGAAGGCGTTGCCCCGGACAACCGGGCCACGATTTTGAACTGGCTGGTCAACAACCTGGTAACCGAACGACTAGTGACCGACATTGAAGAAGCGTCCAAACGCATCGCGTCGCTGGTCAACGCCATCAAGTCGTATACGCACATGGACCGCGGAACGGGGCCGGAATGCATCGCCATTCGTGAAGGCATCAACAGCACGCTGGTGTTGCTGACGCATAAACTGAAAGAAAAAAACATTCAGGTTGAGATCACGATCCCGGACGATTTCCCAACGATCGAGGCATTTGCCAGCGAACTGAATCAGGTCTGGACAAATCTGATCGACAACGCCATCGACGCCATGAACAACGGCGGCCATTTGCAGATTACCGGCGAAGTGGACCATCCGTTTGTCTTGATGCGCATCATCGACGACGGATCAGGCATTCCGGCCAGCAACCTGGATCATATTTTCGATCCGTTTTTTACTACCAAAGCCATCGGCAAAGGTACTGGACTCGGGCTGGACATTGTGCAGGGAATCATTCGTCACCACAACGGACGGATTTACGTCAAATCGGAACCGGGCCGAACGGAATTTAAAGTGTGTTTACCTATTCAGGAAGGAGGAAAAGACGAAAAGACAAACCATACCGAGGATTGACGATGCTGCGGTTGACTCCTTTTCTTTCGATTTCTTTCTTAATCCAATACGATGAAACTACCCATCATTTTAGCCATTGACGACGACCGGGCGGTGTTGCAGGCCATCCAGCGGGATTTGCGCCCTCAATACCGCAAAAATTATAAGATTCTGGCCACGAACTCGGCCAACGAAGCGCTGGAAACGCTCGTTGAGCTGAAGAAACAGAACGAAGAAGTTGCCTTGTTTTTATCGGACCAGCGGATGCCCGAGATGCTGGGAGTTGATTTTCTGCTCCAGGCCCGAAAGCTATATCCAAATGCCAAAACCGTACTGCTGACCGCGTATTCGGACATCGAAGCCGCCATCCGGGCCATCAACGATGTGCAGCTGGATTATTACCTGAACAAACCGTGGGACCCGCCTACGGAAAAGTTGTATCCGGTGCTGGACGAACTACTGAATGACTGGCAATCGAGCTTCCGCCCCCATTTTGAAGGACTTACGCTGATTGGCTACCAGTTTTCGCCCCAGACTCACGACCTGAAAGACTTTCTGGCGGGCAACCTGTTTCCGTACCGCTGGCTGGATTTCGAAGCCAATCCGGAGGCTCGTGAACTCGCCGGGCTGCACCAGATTGACACCAAAGAACTGCCGGTTATCCTGCTGGAAGACGGAACGGTTTTGAAACAACCGTCGATGCAGGACGTGGGCACAAAGCTGGGCTTAAGCCCCAAAGCCGCCGAATCGCTGTACGATCTGGCCATCATTGGTGCCGGACCAGCCGGGCTGGCCGCAGCCGTTTATGCTGGTTCTGAAGGCCTGCGAACGATTCTGATAGACAAACGCGCCCCGGGTGGTCAGGCGGGGACGAGTTCACGCATTGAGAATTACCTCGGTTTTCCGAGCGGTTTGAGCGGTGCCGAACTAACCCGGCGCGCCATTACGCAGGCAACCCGCTTCGGGGTAGAATTTCTGGCTCCGCAGGAGGTAGTGGCCATCAAGCCGAAAGGACAGTACAAACACGTTGAGCTCAGCAACGGCAACGAGGTAGTAGCCCGGAGCATTCTGCTCAGTACGGGCGTTTCGTATCATCAGTTGGATTGTCCGGGGTTGGATCGGCTGGCGGGCGCGGGCGTGTACTATGGCGCGGCAACTACCGAAGCGTACGCGTTTAAAGATAAGCCGGTGTACATTGTGGGCGGAGGCAATTCAGCCGGTCAGGGTGCTATGTACCTTTCCCGGACGGCCGCTGAAGTTTACATCGTCATCCGGCGACCCGATTTGACGGCTACCATGTCGCAATACCTGATCGATCAGATTGAAAACACCCCGAATATTCACATCCTGCCGTGCACCAGCGTGGTGGAAGGACTGGGAGAAGCGCAACTGGAATGCCTGCTTCTGGAGGACCTTACCACCCAGGAGCGCCGGAAAGTACCCGCCAGTGCCCTGTTCATTTTCATCGGCACCAAACCGTACACCGACTGGATTGAGGTAAATATCATTAAAGACGGCAAAGGATTTATTGAAACGGGTCGCGATCTGGCAAAATACAAGGACTACAAAGAGTTCTGGAAATTGGAGCGCGACCCGTACCTACTCGAAACGTGCAGTGCCGGGATTTTTGCCGCGGGCGACGTACGCGCTGGTGCCATGAACCGCGTGGCTTCCGCCGTGGGCGAAGGGGCTATGGCGGTGAGCTTTGTTCATAAATATTTAGCCGAAACCTAGAAAACTCATGCTGAAGCGCAAAAGCTGTTCACACCTCAATGAGATCGAAACCGTCACACTCCCCAATCAACCGGCGGTGTGTGAAGAGTGCATCAAAACCGGAGACTCGTGGGTACACCTGCGTACCTGCCAGCTTTGCGGCAAGACGCACTGCTGCGACTCGTCGCCCAACCAACACGCTACCAAACACTTTCAACAAACCAATCATCCGGTCATTGCCTCCGCTGAGCCCGGCGAAGCCTGGCTGTGGTGTTACGTCGATGAGATGGTGACGCCGTATTCTGACTGACAACCAGCGGTTTTTATTTGGGAACCGGTATGGTTACATTCGTCGGGAGCGGCTGGCCAAACTGCGGCATGCCGTCGGCGGTCCAGGTAAATTTCTGCGCTCTGGGCGTACGGTGCCCTCCGCACCCCTGCCCGGGTTCAGAATTGGCGTGGTACAGAATCCAGTCTTCGGTGCCGTCGGGTGATTTGAAAAACGAATTATGACCGGCAGCGTGCGTGCCGTCCACATTTACGGCCTTAAAAACCGGCTGGTCATGCTTGGTCCAGTTTCGAGCGTCCATGATGTCTTTATCGCCATCGATGTACAACATTCCCAAGGCGTAACTATCTGTCCAGCAGCCGCTGGCGGAAAAGATCATAAACAGCCGATTGCCGTGTTGAAGCGGTTGCGGCCCCTCGTTGACCAACACAACCGGTTTGTCGTCCGGGCCGGGTCTCGGGATCTTTCCATCCACTTCCCAGGTGTAGGTGGGCGACGAAATCTTGACACGCGGGCCGGTTGCCGTCCACGGGTTTTCCATCCGGCAGAGGAAAATATCCTGCTGCCCGTTTTCGTCGCCTTCCCATCCCGACCAGACCAGGTACAGCTGCCCCCTGTGTTCAAAAACTGACCCATCAATAGTCCACTTATCACCGGGGGTTTTGATTTGTCCTTTCATTGTCCAGGATCCCTGAAGCGGATCTTTGGAGTCGTTTTCCAGCACCCATAACCGGTGATTACGGTTATGACCATCGTCGGCGGCAAAAATCAGGTACCATTTGTCCCGGATAAAATGCAGTTCGGGGGCCCAGATTTCTTTGGAATACATGCCCGTTGCGGGCGGAGTCCAAACCACTTTCTTCTCTGCGGTTTTAAGGTCGGCCAGCGACCGGGTTTTCCAGAGCGTCAGGTTCCGGCCGGTGGTATGCGTGTAATAGTAAAAACCGTCTTTATGAATACTCCACGGATCGGCCCCAGCGGGCAGCAGCGGATTGGATAATGTCTGTCCAAAGCTCGCTGTAGCCAGAAAAAAACAGACCGCAATTAGTAAATGTTTCATGGCCGGGCTCAGTATCCTTTCGATAATTCGATTTGATTCTCCAGCGGCTGACCGTTCCGAAACCGTTCCAGATTTTGCAGAAAAAGATCCATTTTACCCTGATCTTCAGTAGCTTGCCCTCCACCCGTATGCTGGGTCAGAATGACGTTAGACATGGTCCACAGGGGATTATCAGTGGGTAGCGGTTCTACTTCGGTAACATCCAGAACCGCGCCCGCCAGATGCCCCCGCTCCAGAGCCGCAATCAACGCTTTTTCATCCGTTGTAGTGCCCCGTCCAATATTGGCGTAAACGCTGCCCGGTTTCATGGCCTCAATCAGTTCCGCCGAAAAAAAGCCTTTGGCGCTCCCCGGCAGGCAATTGACCACCAGATCGGTTTGGGGCAGTTCAGCTTTCAACTCCTCCGGCGTGTGCAGCTCCGCATCCGGGTTGGTCCGGGCCAAAAACTTCACCTCGCATTGAAACCCGGTCAGCATTTGCCGAACCGCCTGGCCAATCGTGCCCGACCCCAGAATGACAACTTTCTTCTTCTTGAGCAAGCCCAATTTAAACCGCAATGGCACGCCCACCCACTTTTTCTGGGTCTGCAAAACCCCCAGCTCATGAATGTCCCGGTAAAAGGCCAAGATACCCGCCACGATGGTTTCGGCGCAGGGCCAGGCGAAGTAGTCGCCCATATTTGTTACCGGCGCGTTCAGCTGGATATGCTTAAAACCGTCAAACCCTGCCGAATCCAACTGCCACCATTTCAAATTATTACCTTCCGAAAACCAGGCTACGGGCGGATTGCCCAACACCAGATCGGCCCGGCGAAAAGCCGCCGGTTGCTCGTCTTCAGGGAGGTCTTTCTTGAAAATCACTTCGTAGTCGGCAGGCAAATGCTGGCGAAAATAGGCTTTATCGGACTCAGTCAATGGAGTGTTTACAAAAACAAGCATACCAGAGGATTTAGTAGAGATGGGCAAAAGTAACGATTCGGCCCTTTTTATTTCGACAAAATGACCTTCTGGTACCGAACCGGCTGGCCATCGCGCACTAGCTGAACCAGGTATACGCCTACCGGCAACGTTCCGAGATCAACCGTTGCTTCGGTATTAGCCCGCACCGCCAGCGAAGCGGTAACGGGTTGGCCCAGCAGGTTCAGCACCTGAACCGTACCGCTCGCGGACGTGCTGATCCGCAAAAACCGATCCGTTGGGCTCGGATAAACCCACGGCTTGCCCGTTTCGCCGTCTTCCGGCCCCGTCACGATTACTTTCTCTGATGTGTTCCGCAGGTAACGTACCCCGCCCGTACTGGTTCCAGCCAGGATTTCGGCCAACCCATCGCCGTCGAGGTCAGCAGCCGTCAGCGTCAGGTTGCCGCCGGGCGTTGCCTTGTCGGCAACCTGCGTTAATGCATTTATAACCAGCGTCGAATCCAACAAGACCATTTTATCGCCGGGTTGGTTCGGCAGCTGGTATAATTTCAGTATCCCATCGCGGGTGCCGGTTAGCAATTCCGGCAATTGATCCCCGTTAAAGTCGGCCACCACAATGGACGGACTGTTTGCCCCCACCACGGCACTGATCTGACCGTAATTTTGCTGCTGCAACGCGTAGCGGGGCGCTGTCGAAGTACCCGTATTGCGGTGATACTCGATCGACCCGGCCTGTTTGCCAACTAACAAATCGGATTTTCCATCGCGGTCCACATCAAACCAGGCCAGCATATCGTTGATTCCCAACCGATCCGGCGTCGGAATTTGCTGGACCTTTGTGGCATCGAGTTGAAAAGCCGCTCCCCGGGCCGCCTGGTTCAGGATGTACCGGATTTCCGGTGCCCGGTTGATCGAATTGCCGGTAAAAATCAAATCGAGGCTATTGTTGCCGTCCACATCGGCAACGGCCAGTTTCAGGTCCGTTACCTGAAATTGTTCGGAAAGTTTCAGGTAATCCGTAGTCCGCAGCTCAAAAACCGCTTGGGTTTTGGTACCGGTGTTTTCAAAATGTGCAATGCTCGCCCGATAACCGTTGGTGCCCCGCACACCCGCATTCCCGACCAGTAAATCCATATCGCCGTCGCCATCCAGGTCAACCAAAACCGGCGTTGCGTTCTCGCCGAAATCGATCATATCGTCCTGTAAAAAGCTTTTACTGACATATTGAAAATCGGGTTTTTGATTCGTTCCGGCATTGTGGTAAAGCCAGCTGGACGCCCGGTAGTCGATCAGATTGCCCTCATTACCGTACGTATTCGGCGAAGCAAGCAAATCCTTGACCCCATCAAAATCAACATCTTCGCTGTAAAGCGCCGGAAATATATCGAAGGATATCGGATTGGAAGCCGGAAAGCGACTAACAAAGCGGGTAAACCGCGTAGCCGCTCCGTTTCCGCCGGCATTGGGCAGCAGCGACACATTCGGGCAGGTGACGTGAGCCGTCAGCAGGTCTTTTTTACCATCACCGTCCACGTCGACCAGCAGCAGGGAGTTTCCGTTGTGTTTGACCCGGGCACCCGATTTATCCGGCTCGGTTTCAACAGTATTGCCGACATAATCGCAATCCAGTCCGAACAGGAACTCGTCACAGTTGTCGGCGCTCCGAAAGTACCCCCAGCAAAATCCAATGCGCTTAAAATCCAGCCCATTCGGATCATTTTTCCGCTCAACGCTCATATTCTGGTACAAATTGGCCGTTGTGCCATTGATGTCGTACGTCAGAATATCAATATCGCCATCGCCGTCGGCATCCAGAATGGCTGGCATATCCACCGAATTGATGTACAGATTCAGCGTCCCCGAAAGTCCTTCGTGATAGACCGGATCAGCAATGGTTTTCCACGACAGACGACCGTTGGAAGACGTGTTTTGCATAATTTTAAGGCCGCCATTGGCATGGGTAAAAAGGTCTTTTTTTCCGTCGTGATCGTAGTCGACCAGCAACATCCAGGTGCCGTGGGTAATGGCCGGAAATTGCTCTTCGTACTGCGGAGCGTACCGCCAATGGTATTGCCCATCCGGCTGTTTTTCAGCCAGAAAGGTTATAACCCGGCTCGTCTGGCGGTCGTAGACCACCAGATCCGGAATGGTATCGGTATCGAGGTGAATGGTTGAGTATTGTGCTCCGTTGATTCCGCCCGCCCACGGGTTCGCCAGCTCCTTGTTCGCCACTTTGACGGGGGGACCGGTGTCGTAGCGAAACGAGAAGCTTCCGGTTTGAGCCTGCCCCCGGTGAAGAATCAAGAAACAAAGTATGGTAAACAGCTTTTTCATGTAACTTTGGCGCATTAACCGTATGGCAGCAAGTGCCCAAAATGAGGAGGACGTACGGTTAATGCATAACGAATAGATTCACAACGTTGGTTTACTTCCTGCCGGAAAATGGTTATTTCCCTTCCTGAATTATACGACCGCTACCGCGAATGCGCGGGCGTCTCGACTGATACCCGCAAAATTACAGAAGGCTGTCTGTATGTCGCGCTCAAGGGCGATAAGTTCGATGGTAATTTATTTGCCAACGATGCGCTGGAAAAAGGAGCCCGCTACGCCATTGTAGACAATCCGGACCTGGCAACGGACAGCCGTTATCTGGTGGTCGACGACGGTTTGACGGCCTTGCAGGAATTGGCCCGCTACCACCGCAATCGGCTGAAAATCCCCATTATTGGCCTGACGGGTTCTAATGGAAAAACCACCACCAAAGAACTAATTCTCAACGTCTTATCAAAAAAACACCGCACCTACGCGACCCTCGGAAACCTCAACAACCACATTGGCGTTCCGCTGACACTGCTGGCCATTGACGAAAGCTACGAGATGGCAGTGGTAGAAATGGGCGCGAACCACCAGGGCGAAATCCGGCAGCTGTGCTCCATTGCCCAACCCACGCACGGTTTGATTACGAATGTGGGCAAGGCTCACCTTGAAGGGTTCGGCGGCATTGAAGGCGTCCGGAAGGGCAAGGGAGAACTGTTCGATTTCCTGGCCGAAACTGGCGGAACGGTTTTTGTCAATGCCCAGAGTGAGGTGTTGATGGCGATGCAACAAGAACACTTATTCCGCGAAGCGATTTTTTACCAACTGACCGATCAATACGAGATCATTGCCGACAACCCAGTCATCGTTTTTAAAGACGAAGCCGGGCAGGTTGTGACAACGCATCTGGCGGGTCAATACAATTTTGACAACATTGCAGCGGCCCTCAGCGTCGGTAAGTTTTTTGGGGTTCCGGCCGCAGATGCCAACGAAGCCGTGGCCGCTTACAACCCGACCAACAACCGCTCGCAGGTCGTTCGGAAAGGCACTAATATCCTGCTCATGGACGCCTATAATGCCAACCCCAGTTCAATGGCCGCGGCCCTCCGCAACTTCATGAAGCTGGAAGCGTCCCAAAAAGTGGTGATTCTGGGTGATATGTACGAACTCGGTGCCGAAAGCCCCGCCGAACATGCCGCCCTTGGCGAGTTGATTGCGGAGGGGAAGTTCGACACCGTTATTCTGGCCGGGCAGGATATGCGCTACGCCCTGGCGGCACTACCGAAAGCGTATTATTTCCCGGACAAATTTTCGCTGCACAACTGGATTATGGATCACCCGTTTGAAAACACGGCAATTCTCATCAAGGGCTCCCGCGGCATGGGTCTGGAGTCGGTTGTTCAGTTCCTATAGCCCTGCTCTATTCTATGCAGTTTATTCAGCCCTACACGACCCTATTCCGTATGAAATCGCTTTCCGTTGCGTTCTTCCTGGTGTTTGCCGTTCAGTTGGTCACTTTCGCCCAGCAACCCGTTCCATTTGAAAAAGAGATCGTCGCTTTTGAGCAGGAGGACCAAACGACGCCCCCGCCCAAAAATTCCATTCTGTTCACCGGCAGCTCCTCCATTAAGTTATGGGCAAGCCTCAAATCGGATTTTCCGAACAAAGTGGTGCTCAACCGTGGGTTTGGCGGTTCGAAACTTCCCGATGTCATTCATTTTGCCGACCGGGCCATCATTCCTTACAAACCAAAGCAGATCATTATTTACGTCGGCGAAAATGACGTAGCCAGTGGCAATGTAACGGCACAGGAAGTTCACGACCGCTTTGTGACGCTGTTCACGAAAATTCGCAAATCGTTGCCTAAAACCCCGATTGTGTTCATTTCGCTGAAACCCAGCCCGTCACGCCGGAAGTTCCTGCCGATTACCATCGAAGCCAATCGGCTGATTAAGGAATACCTGGCGAAACAATCCCGGGCCGAATACCTCGATATTTATACGCCGATGCTTGATGCCAATGGGCAGATCAAAGGCGAATTGTTCCGGGCCGACAGCCTGCATATGAACCCCAAGGGGTATGCAATCTGGACCGAAAAACTCAAACCGTTGTTAAAGTAACGGTTTTATAAAACACACGTTAATGATGACCCAACCGGTCAATAATTCATCGATCGAAGAAGTTTTTGAAGCGTTTCAATCGCTCCGCGTACTCATTATTGGCGACGTTATGCTCGACTCCTACGTCTGGGGGCGCGTCGACCGGATTTCGCCCGAAGCGCCCGTGCCAGTCGTTACCGTTCAACGGCGGGAGCTGCGATTGGGTGGAGCGGGCAATGTGATTCTGAACGTCCAGGCGATGGGTGCCGAAGCCATCATCTGCTCGGTGATCGGAACCGACGAGCCGGGCGACCGGCTGATTGGCCAGCTAACCGAACGCGGACTGAATTGCGACGGATTGATTCGCAGCAACACCCGGATTACGACCATCAAGGAGCGCATCATGGCGGGTTCTCAGCAAGTGGTGCGGGTGGATACCGAAACTGATAAATACATTACCGAAACCGAACGGAACCTCCTGATTGATAAAGCGAAACTGCTCATTCCGACCTGCCAGGTGGTTATTTTTCAGGACTACGATAAGGGCGTACTGAGTTCGGAAGCGATTACCGAGATTACGGCTTTTGCGAATGAACGGGGTGTTCCGACGGTGGTTGACCCTAAAAAACGGAATTTTCTGGCCTACCGTCACACCACACTTTTCAAACCCAACCTCAAAGAGTTGAAGGAAGGTTTAAAAATTGACTTCGATGTTTCGCGGGCTGACGAACTTCAGAATGCCATCGACCAATTAAAAACCCAGCTGAGCATTCAGGGTGCGCTAATCACGCTGTCCGAACGGGGAGTTTTCATCGATTTTCGGGGCGAAAAACACCGTTGCCCAGCCCACGTCCGGCAGATCTCGGATGTGTCAGGTGCGGGCGATACCGTCATCAGCGTAGCCGCCTGCTGCGTAGCGCTCGGTTTGCCGCCCCAGTTCATTGCCGGTTTATCGAATCTGGCGGGCGGTTTGGTGTGTGAATCCCTCGGGGTGGTTCCGATCGATAAAGTGCGACTGAAAGCGGAAGCCGTTGAGAAAAATTTACTATAAAAATGGAAGTTCAACAAGACAACTTTAGCATCTCCACCGATCCGGCACGGTTGCAACTCGATGTTATTCACGATTTTCTGACCAACCGGTCTTATTGGGCAACGGGCATCAGCCGGGAAACGCTGCAAAAACAGATCGAGAATTCCACCCTGAACTTTGGCCTGTACGACGACGAGAAGCAAATTGGATACGCCCAGGTACTGACCAATTTCACCTCCTTTGCTTACCTCGGCAATGTGTTCGTGCTGGAAGAATACCGCGGGCAGGGCCTGTCGAAGTGGCTCATGGCCACCGTCATGAACCACCCCGAACTGCAGGTAATCCGGCGCTGGCTACTGGCCACACGCGATGCCCACGGTCTCTACAAGCAATACGGTTTTACGGAGTTGGAGCAACCGGAAACCATGATGGAGAAATTCAACGACAACGCCATTCGCCAGTAAGCGAGCCGTTGATTATTCCGCCCGTTTCCGGATTTCCTTGATAAAATCGTCGGTGTAGGCTTTTCCCCGGTTGTTGTGGTGCCGCCAGACCACTTTGTAGTTGGCGATGACCGCAACCGGCTGTATTTCCTTGCTTTTGAGCCCTTCTTCCATAAACTGAATGGCTTCTTCCGGCGCATCAAAATACGCGATTTCTGCTTCCGTATGCCGGTTGAAAATAGCTTCTACTTTTTTGTCCGAACGGCTCATGCGGAGTATTCTTTAACGGTTTCGATAAAATACCGTACTTTTTGCGGGTCCGTGTCGGGGTAAACGCCGTGGCCCAGGTTAGCAATATACCGCTGCGTTCCGAAGGCTTGCAGCATCTTCTTCACCTCACTTTTGATCTGCTCATAATTAGCGTATAATACACAGGGGTCCAGGTTACCCTGCAACGTTTTATTCGGAATCAACTGCCGTGATTCAGCAGCGTCCATGTTCCAATCCAGCCCTACAACCGAGCAGTTCAGCTGACCAATCTCCTGCCGGGCAAAAAACGCACCCTTCGCAAAAACCGTCACCGGCACCCCCGTCTCTGCCGCAACCGCATCGCAAATCTGTTGGATGTACGGCAAGGAAAACGTTCGGTATTGATCGGGCGACAGGATACCGGCCCAGGAATCGAAAATCTGCACCAGATCGGCCCCAGCCCGCACCTGCGCTTTCAGGTATTGAATCGTGCTGTCCGTTATTCTCTGAAGCAATGTATGCGAAAATGCCGGATCGGCGTAGAGTAGCTTCTTGGCCACGGAAAAGGTTTTGGAACCTTTGCCTTCGGTCATGTAGCAGAAAATCGTGAACGGTGCCCCGGCAAAACCAATCAGTGGGACCCGGTTATTTAATTCTTTTTTTACGATCCGGATGGCTTCCAGTACGTACGCCAGATCACTTTCGGCATCGGCAACTTTGATGCGCTTCAGTTCCTGCGCATTCCGAACGGTTTGCGGAAAAACCGGTCCGCGCTGCTCAACCATTTCGTACGGCAACCCCATCGCTTCGGGCACCACCAGAATATCCGAAAAAATAATAGCGGCATCAACACCCAGAATATCAACAGGTTGAATAGTCACTTCGGCCGCCAGCTCCGGTGTAGTAGCCAACTTGATAAAACTACCGGCCTTTTCACGGACCGCCCGGTATTCAGCCAGAATCCGGCCCGCTTGCCGCATCAACCAAATCGGAACCCGTTCCACGTTTTCGCCACGGGCTGCCCGCAGCAACAGATCATTTTGTAAAGTCATGCTGCAAAGATAATAGGTCAGAACTCGGATTACACAGATTTAAGGATTAACTAAGATGGCTACCACAGTCATTATTTTTTGATTGATTTCTTCGAATGATGTGGTGCATACGCATTACCTCCTGTTAGTCTTTTAATCCGTATAATGTCAGCTCAGCAATTTTACCAAACAAACGTTTGGTAAAACCATGTTGGGTTGTTAGATTTGTGCCATGCCAATTCAGAAAGTTACACGGGATGAAATTCTGCAAAAAGCCATGCTGCTTTTCAAACGGCAGGGATACCACCGGACCACGATGGATGATCTGGCGCGGGCGTGTGGGTTGCTAAAAGGCAGTTTTTACCATTATTTCAGCAGCAAGGAAGTTCTGATGAAAGAAGTGCTCTGGTACGCCAATGATGTCAACCAGCAGCATGTTTTTTCGGTTGCCTTCAACGAAACCATGCCCCCAAAACAGCGACTGGAACAATTGCTGGATAGCCTGTTCAACGGAATCAGGCGGTCGGAAGGCGGCTGCCTGATGGGTAATACCGTGCTGGAAACGGCTTTGATAACGGAGGAATTCAAGGAACCGCTGCGTGTTCATTTCAACAACGCGACGGCTGCGCTGGCGCATATTTACCAGACTCACCATTCCAAACAAAAGGCGGAACAACTCGCCCAGCAGGCCGCGGCCGAAATCCAGGGGTCGCTGCTGCTGGTTAAGTTATTCGGCAATGAGCAATTGCTGACCGATTGCCGTAACCGGGCCGTCGAGCGATTGTAAGACTTATTTTATCTATACATAACGACGGCTCAAAACCGTCTTACCCCATGAAAAGAGTTGTCGTAACGGGATTGGGCGCTCTGACGCCAATTGGAAATACCGTAGAAGAATACTGGAACGGTCTTGTGCAGGGCCGCAGCGGTGCCGCGCTGATCACCAAATTCGAAACCACCCACTTTAAAACCAAGTTTGCCTGCGAAGTAAAAGGGTTCGATCCGCTCCAGTTTTTTGACAAAAAAGAAGCCCGCAAAATGGACGAATACAGCCAGTATGCGCTCGTGGTGGCCGACGAAGCCGTGAAGGATGCAGGCTTGGTGAGTGACCACGTTGATCCCAATCGCGTGGGCGTCATCTGGGCGTCAGGCATCGGCGGGATGTACAGTTTTCAGGAAGAAGTGATTGCCTACGGTGCCGGTGGCCGCAATCCGCGCTTCAATCCGTTCTTCATCACGAAGATGATTGCCAACATGGCTTCTGGCCTGATTTCGATCCGGTACGGTTTTCGGGGCGTCAATTTTGCACCCGTTTCGGCCTGTGCTTCGGCCACGCACGCGCTGATCGATGCGTTCAATTACATCCGGCTGGGCAAAGCCGAAGCCATTATCGCCGGCGGTTCCGAAGCCGTGGTGACGGAAGTAGCCGTGGGCGGTTTCAACGCCATGAAAGCCTTGTCGGAACGCAACGATGACCCGGCGAGCGCTTCCCGTCCGTTTGACGCCGACCGCGACGGTTTTGTGCTGGGTGAAGGTGCTGCCGCTATCGTACTGGAAGAATACGAACACGCCAAAGCCCGGGGGGCTAAAATTTACGCCGAATTGGTTGGTACAGGCGCAACGGCAGACGCCTACCACATGACGGCCACTCACCCCGAAGGCCTGGGCGCTACGCTAGCCATGACCGAAGCCCTGCGCGAAGCCAATTTGAAACCGGAGGAAGTAGACTACCTGAATGTTCACGCAACGTCTACCCCCATCGGCGACCTCAGTGAATCACAGGCCATTCAGAAGATTTTTGGCGAAAGCCCCGAACGACTGAACCTGAGTGCTACCAAGTCGATGACGGGCCATTTGCTCGGAGCTGCCGGAGCCATCGAAGCAGTGGCCGGGATTCTGGCGATCCAGCACAATACCATTCCGCCGACGATTAACCTGCAAAACCGCGACGAACGCATCAGCCCCAACCTGAATCTGACGCCGAATGTAGCCGTACACAAACCGGTCAATGTGGTCATGAGCAACACCTTCGGTTTTGGCGGACACAACGCGATTGTGGCGTTTCAGCGGGTGTAATCAATGAAATGATATGACCTGCCAGGTTTTGAAAACCTGGCAGGTCTATTTCCACATATCCTACTATTTCCTAATTTCGGTAAAATTTGGAAATACATAGGAAATGCCCGCACTCGACAAAGACCTCAAGAAGGAGATTTTAAAGTTACCGTCAAACGAAAAAGACAAGCTGCTTCTCCGGCTTGTGGCCAAAGATAAGAACCTGGTGGAGCGGCTGCATTTCGTGCTCATCGAGGGAGAAACCACAACCGAAGAACGGCGGCATGAACTGAAAGAGAAGATTGCCGCAACCGCTAATGGGCAATACAACCATCCCGACGGCTGGTTACTGAAAGCATTGCGTTCGCTGAGCTCAGCGATTACCCACCACGTCAAGATTACGAAAGATAAGTATGGGGAGGTGGAGCTGAATCTGTATGTCCTGACGGCCTTTTTCACTATGCAGCCGAGCCATTTTGCGTACCTGAATCACCATAACCAACACGTGTGCGCCTTTGTCGCCAAAAAAGCGGACTCGATTTTGAAGAAACTTCAGAAGATTGATCCTGACTACTACATCGAATTTGAAACCGATGTCAACCAGGCACTGGACTTTATTCACACCCACGGGCCGGGGCTTTACGCCCGGCAGCTCAGTTTAGCAAGGCAATGGAAACCGTAAGGCGCGCCCTTTTCGGCTGCTCACCCAAATCAACAGACCAACCAGCACAACGGGAAGGCTCAAGATTTGACCCATATTCAACAACATGGCTGCTTCGAAACCTTCCTGATTGGTTTTCAGAAATTCTACCAGAAACCGAAAACTGAAGAGCAAAACCAGAAACGGTCCGGTATTAAAACCGTCGGCCCGGTGGTGTCGTTTGTATTTCCACCCATAAAATGTAAGGCCGAACAGAAAGAGGTAAAAAAGCGCTTCGTACAGCTGGGTCGGATGCCGGGGAACAAGCGGCAGCAGGGCCGGATCGGTTTCGCGCACAAACACAAAACCCCAGGGCAGGGATGTCGGCTGACCGTAAATCTCGGAATTGAGCAGGTTGCCCAGCCGAATAAGCGCCCCGCTCAAAGCCCCCACCACGGCGATCCGATCCGTAATCCACAAGAAAGGCTGATCGCTCCGCTTGCGACTGTAGACATACAAAGCCACCAAAATCCCAATCGTTGCCCCGTGGCTGGCCAGTCCCCGGAAAGGCAGGCTGAACATCGAAACAGCCCAAGCACTGGGTGATGCCAACAGCAACTCCCACTCATAGAAGAGGTAATGCCCCAGCCGGGCTCCCAAAACCGTGGCCAGCACAACATACAACGTCAGGGTTTCCACCTCAGAAATCGGTTTCTGATCCTGACGATACAAGTAGATCATCAATTGCTGACCGATCAGAAAGCCCGCAGCAAAGAGTAAACCATACCATGTAATCGGCAACGTAAATCCGAAAATATCCAGCGTTGTAATTTGGGACGCTACATCCCAACGAATAAAAGCCAATCCGTGTGTATGCAAAAAAACCATTGATTAACAGCCGGATGTAATGCCAAGCAGTAGAAATCCCACACAAAAATTAAGAACCATATGCTGGTACGGTTTATACCAGGGCGTCCGCAGGGCAGTATTTTCAAGCAAACCAAACAGCTCGCCTTCGCTCCACTGCGCCTGCTCCCCTATCTTGTCTTTGTATGCGTTCCACAGCGGTTTCAGTTCGTCGTTCATAGCAGTTCTTTCTTGATTAGCTTTCCGAGCCGGACTTTAATCCGACCAATTTTGGTACTTACGTTGGTCCGGCTGAGACCCGTCAGAAGAGCCATTTCCTCGTAACTTCGCTCTTCCAGATACAGCACAATTAGCGCTTTATCGATATCAGAGAGCTGGTTGATGGCCCGGTACAATTCCTGCGTAGCCGCTTCCTGATCGTCTGTCGGCTCCTGAATTTGCAACAGTTGTTCCGAGAACGACTCATTTGGAGGGCGTGATTTTTCGGTGCGAATGCGGGCAAAAACCGTATTGAGGGCGACGCGATATAGCCAGGTACTGGCCTTCGACTGGTGTTTAAAGGAAGGGTACGATTTCCAGAGTTGCAGCACGATCTCCTGAAAAAGATCTTTCCGGTCTTCGGGTAGTGGATAATACAGACTGCAAAGGCTGTGCAGCAGCTTCTGGTGAAGCATGATCAGCTGGACAAATTCCTTTTGTAACGGTTCCCTGTTCACGGACGAAGACAACGAATGAATTCAAGGACATTAGTTGCGAACAGCCAAGAAAAGTCACAGTAACCAGACGTTTTTTTGTCGTTTTGCGGAAAATCTTATTTGAATCCTTCCAAACCTGACAAAATTCGTGCGACGGCTTCTTCGTCCGCGTTGATCTTCAGCTTTTTGTGCGGATTCGTAAAACCAGAAACAAGCTCAATCGACGATTTAGGAATGCCGAACTGCCGTGCCAGGTAATCGACCAGGTAGAGGTTGGCTTTTCCGTCCTGGGCCGGGGCTTTTATCTTGGCATTCAACTGACCCGCAGCATCGTACAGCAGCTTGTCAACCTTACTGCCAGGTTTGACTTTGATATGCAACACCATCGCTTACACCTTAATTGGGTACGTCAGCCCTACCTCGTCGCCGGGTTTGCCCCGAAAGCCCCAGTTATGGGCGGGGCTTTCCAGAATGCAGATTTCAATGTCATTGACCGACAAGCCAATCTGCTGACTAATACGCTCGAACAGCAGGTTGATCAGCTTTTTCTTCGTCTCAACGGTCCGTCCTTCAATCATCATCAATTCAATGATTACATAGTCTTCCGAACGACCTTCGGGCATGAAGAAATCGTCCGGCTCGAGGTAAAAAAACCGGTGGGCACGTTTGTTTGGTGGAAATTGCAGCGCTTCAACCACGCACGCTTGAATCACATCCGACAACTGGTTCCGAATCACCCGCAACGGCTCCTGAAGGCCGTAAATCTTGACCTGACTCATTTTGTGGACAAGAAAAGCTAGAAATTAGAGAAAGACGGGCTGTTTTTCGGACTTAGTATACAAAGGTGCCTACGTCGCTTTGGACAGTCACCCGCTTGCCTTCGAACGCTTCGACGTGCCCAATCACGCGGCCTTCGATCCCAAACTGGGCCGCAATATCGATAACTCGGTGAGCGTGCTCTTCGGCCAGGTATATCTCCAGCCGGTGCCCCATGTTAAACACTTTGTACATCTCCTGCCAGGTCGTCCCGCTTTCCTTCTGAATCAGCTCGAACAGGGGTGGAACCGGAAACATATTATCCTTGACAACATGCAGATTATCAATAAAATGCAACACCTTCGTCTGGGCACCTCCGCTGCAATGCACCATGCCATGCACCTGCGAACGCAACTCATCCAGCAGCACTTTGGCCACAGGCGCGTAGGTTCGGGTGGGCGAGAGAATCAACTGCCCAACGTTTAAACCCGTTCCTGCCACCGGCTCCGTCAACTGTCGGGAGCCGCTGTAAACCAGGCTACTATCCACGGCAGGATCGAAGCTTTCGGCGTATTTATCCGCCAGATAATGGGCCAGAACGTCATGCCGGGCGGAGGTCAACCCGTTGCTACCCATCCCGCCGTTGTATGTTTTCTCGTAGGTGGCCTGCCCAAACGATGCCAGCCCAACCACCACATCCCCGGCCTGAATCCGGTCGTTGCTCACCACGTCGGACCGGCGCATCCGGGCGATCACCGTGCTGTCGACAATGATCGTCCGGACCAGATCACCCACGTCGGCGGTTTCGCCCCCGGTGCTGGCAATGTCGACACCGTGCTGCCGCAGCATGTCCAGCACTTCCTCCGTTCCGTCGATGATTTCGGCAATCACCTCGCCCGGAATCAGGTTTTTGTTGCGTCCAATAGTCGACGACAGCAGCATTGGTCCCACTGAGCCCACACAAATCAGGTCATCGGTATTCATCACCACGGCATCCTGCGCTATACCCCGCCAAACCGACAGATCACCGGTTTCTTTCCAGTACAGGTACGCCAGCGACGACTTGGTTCCGGCGCCGTCAGCGTGCATGATGGTGCAATAATCCGGATCACCGGCCAGCGCGTCCGGCACTATTTTACAGAAAGCCTTGGGAAACAGCCCCTTGTCCAGCTTCGCAATGGCTTTGTGGACATCTTCTTTAGACGCCGAAACTCCCCGCTGCGCGTATCGATCAGTTGGTTGACTCATAGTTGTACTCCCAGCCACTTTTGTTGCCAGGTTATTTTATTTCAAAACTTCAACACTATTCAATTCGGGGCCTCCACCGTGGTTAGCCGATCCGGCCAGAATGTAAATGCTATTTTTGTAAACGACGGCCTGCGTACCGTGGCGGCCTTCTCGCAATTTAGGGCCCGAGGTCCAGCGGTTGGTTTTGGGGTCCAGTACTTCAGCTTCGCTATGCGATTTCAGCTGTTCGCTTTCTCCGCCAATGATCCACACTTTATTATCTTTCGTCACCGCCGTATTGCCAGCCCGCAGGGTTGGCAGGTTGCCCGACGAAGGGAGCGTTTCCCACGTACCGGTTTTGAAATCATACACGTCCACTTCCGGCAGGGTGGTATCAATCACATGACCGGTTTTGGCCGACGACCGGCGACCGCCCGCCAGGTACAGTTTATTGCCAACAACGGCCGCATTGATGTGATCGCGGGAACGGGGTGCATCGGCCAGTTGCTTCCAGGTATTGGTTTTCGGATCGTATTCGTCCAGACGCGAAACGTGCCCGTCGTAATGTCCATCAATGATTCCGCAAACCATGTAAATTTTGTCGTTATACACCACAACCCCCGCCGACCCGCGCAGTTGGGGCTTCGGAATCTCCGGCCCTTTGCGCCAGTTACCGGTTTTTGGGCTGTAAATATAAATATTCGGGATCGGGGTTTCGTGCGGAAAAGCTCCTTGAAAAGCCCCCATCACGTAGATTTCGCCCTTGTAGGTAACCGCCTGAAAATGATTCATCTCCACCGGTGGCGCTGGCAGTCGTTTCCACATCAGGGTTTTCAGATTCAGCGCATCCAGCGGTCGCGTGCCCCGGCCACCGATGGCGTAGAGGCTATCCCCAACCAGTGCGGCCGCGTTTTCGTGGCGTTTTTCACATTCGCCCTGGGTCGCAACCGTTTCCCACGCCTGAGCCATTCCCCACGAATGGCAGCAGAAAGTCAGAACCGAACAGATCAGTAGTTTCTTATTCATCATACGGTATACGGTTAAAAACTTCTGAAGGCAACTGAATCATTTTGGTAACAATTGTAGGTCAAATGTACGGCATCGGGCGTTATTGACAAGAAACCATTTTATTTTTGCCTATGATCTACGCAAAAATCAGTTTTATTTTTTGTCTTTTTTTATCACTCAACGGTATTTGTCAAACGGTTCCAACCGCCCCAGCGGATACGTCAAAAACCGTAACGCCCGCAGATTCAGCGGCTGCAACCGATTCGACCGCCCGCATTAAAAAAGAAGAAGAAGCCAAAGCCGCGCCCGTACCAGCCAGTGACCCATCGGGTTTACATTATAAGTTAACCGCCGACGGCACGATTACGGCCGGAAACGTAGACCGTGCGTTGATTCAGGTGGGGGGCGCGTTCGACTGGGCGGTGAGTAAACTTTTTCGGTTCGCCAGTAACCCCACGTTTGCGTACGGACGCCAAAATCAGCAACTCAATGAGCGGGAATTTACGGCGGACTTCCGAGCCAGTTACCTCCAGGAACGCCGGTTTTATTACCTCGCTTTCGGTGCTACCGAAATCAGCAACCTGCGCAAAATCCGAAACCGGCTCACTGGTGGAGCGGGAGTTGGTTACAAAATCCTCAGTCGAAAAAACGCTTTCCTGTCCGTCACCAACGTGCTGCTTTATGAGTATACGGATTTCATTACCAATACCGCCGAGGTGCCGGACATCAACGTGCTGCGGAATTCGACCCGCCTGTTCGGCGAATACCAGTGGGACGATGGGCGGTATTCGGTATCCCATACCACTTTTTTTCAACCGGCGCTCAACCAGCCCAACCTCCGCTGGAACGGCAATTTCTCCTTTCAGATGCGGCTGACGGCCCTGATCAGTGTGCGGACAATGATCCAGAACTCGTATGAAAGTGTGGTGGCTGTGGGACGAAAAAACAACGATCTTCGGTGGACAACCGGTGTCGTTCTGGAAGTGAAGTAATGTATTTTGCTGTTTTGAAAACAATTTACCTTTTTTAAGGTCTGTTAAAAAACACCATTGACCTGCCCCATGCTGACCGATCAATCGTACGCCGAATACATCAAACATAGCCAGGTTACGAATCGCCCGTTGCCGGCGGCTTCGCTTGAGTTCTTTTTACTCGACCGGGCCCAACAGCGACAGCATCGGCGTGAAGTGCAACAATTATCACAGCTGGCTACAGAATTTGGTTGGCGGCTCGTGCGCGATTACGAGAAGTCGCTGAATGACGGTTATACGCTCGTGGTGGCGAACCTGTCCCGGTCGATTTTGTGGGTAAGTCACCGTTTTTTTTCCATGACGGGCTATAAAGCGCAGGAGGTTATTGGGCAAACGCCCCTTTTTCTGCAAGGGCCCGCTACGGACCCGGCGCGTCTGCGGCAGCTCTCCGAAGAACTGAGTCAGGTCCGCAGCCAACACCGAACCAGCCCAATTCACCAACAGTTGATTAATTACCGGAAAGATGGCGCTACTTACCTTTGCGACATTGAAATTGATCCCATCTGGAATACACAGGATGAACTGACGCATTTTATTGCGCTGGAACGGGAAATCTGAAGCTCTAATTTTGGCCGGTGGCATTGTTTCGCAGCGTTAAGCAGAGACACTTAACGCTGCGAAGGAATTTTTACTTCTTCCACTCCCCATCGATCAGCCGGTAAATTCCCAGGGGGTTATCGGCTTTCAAGGCGTCGGGTAAGAGTTCATTCGGGAAGTTCTGGTAACAAACCGGACGCGCAAACCGCCGAATGGCATTCGTCCCTACAGACGTAGAACGGACGTCGGTCGTTGCCGGGAAAGGCCCACCGTGGGTCATGGCGTGGCTTACTTCCACCCCCGTCGGAAAACCGTTGATGAGCACGCGACCCACTTTTTGCTCCAGAATTTCGAGCAAATCAGCATATTCCAGCAGTTCTTCGGGGGTGCCGTAAACTGTGGCTGTCAAATGCCCTTCCAAGCCATTCGCCACTGCCAGCATTTCTTCTTTGGTATCAGCCGTCACCATCAGGCTACTTGGCCCAAACACCTCTTCGGTCAGCTCCGGATGTTCCAGCAATACATCGGCCGTTGTCGATAAGAGCGTCGGGTGGCCACACGCGTAGCTTTCAACCGACGAATCGGATTTGCTGGCAATCAAAACCCTCGAAACCGAGTTTAGTTTTTCAATACCGCTCGTATAGGCCTGGTAAATGCCTTTGGTCAGCATTGGCGTCGGTTTGGTCTGCGACATGGCCAGACGAGCCTGGCTGATGAACGCATCGCCCCCATCCGACTGTTTGACGATGGCCAGACCCGGATTGGTGCAAAATTGCCCAACCCCCAGCGTCACCGAATCGACATACGCTTTAGCCAGATCCAGCCCTTTCTGTTTCATAATGGCGGGCAGAAAAAACACGGGGTTGGTGCTGCCCATCTCGGCATAAACCGGAATCGGTTCCGGGCGACGAACGGCAGCATCGTAAATGGCTTTTCCGCCCCGGAATGAGCCCGTAAAACCAATGGCTTTGATCGCCGGATGTTCTACAATGGCCATGCCAACGGCTACGCCGGTACCCTGAACCATTTGAAAAACGCCTTCCGGCAGGTCGCTGGCTTCCACGGCCTTCCGAATGGCTTTGCCAACCAGATCCGAGGTGCCGGGGTGCGCCGGATGCGCCTTGACGACCACCGAACAACCAGCGGCCAGGGCCGAGGCCGTATCACCACCCGCAACCGAAAACGCCAGCGGGAAGTTGCTCGCCCCGAAAATACCGACGGGTCCCAGCGGAATTAGCATTTGTCGCAAATCAGGACGCGGCAACGGTTGCCGATCCGGCAGCGCTGGATCAATACGGGCATCAACCCAGGAGCCTTCGCGGAGGTATTGCGCAAAGAGCCGCAACTGGTTCGTTGTCCGCCCCCGTTCACCGGTCAGACGGGCCAGCGGCAGGGCGGTTTCCAGGTTGGCCCGTTCAAGCAATTCGTCGCCTAACGCCATGATTTCGTCGGCAATACGCTCCAGAAACAACGCTTTGGCTTCGCCGGAGAGCTTCCGATAAACGGGAAAGGCTTCGGCGGCCTTTCGGCAGGCCTGATCAACTTCTTCGGTGGTCGATTCTTCAAATACACCGGCCAGTTCTTCGCCGGAGGCTGGATTGATGGCTTTAAAACTCATGGTTCTAGTTTTGTACGGTATTTACTAACGTACCGATTCCTTCAATTGAAATATGTACTTCGTCACCGACAGTCAGCGTAAAATCATCGCCGGGTACAATACCAGTGCCGGTCATTAAATAACAGCCGTGCGGGAAAGTAGTTTCGCGAAACAGGAAAGAAACCAGTTCATCGTGCTTCCGTTTCATGCGATTGATGGAAATTCTTTCGTTGAACACCGCCTGCCCGTCGCGCCGGATTTCAAGCCGAATTTCGGTATCGGGCGAGATCGGTTCACCTGGTATATACAGGCACGGGCCGATGCCAGCCGCACCATCGTACGTTTTCGCCTGAGGAAGATACAGCGGGTTTTCGCCTTCGATACTCCGCGAACTCATGTCGTTACCGACGGTATAGCCCACTATTTTCCCGTTGGAGGTGATGAACAGCGTCAATTCCGGCTCCGGCACGTTCCAGGTCGAATCCTTCCGAATCCGGACAGCTCCGCCTGATCCCACGGCGCGGGCCGCCGTCGATTTAAAGAACAATTCGGGCCGTTCTGCATCGTAAACGCGTTCGTAGAAATCTCCGCCCCCGGCATCTTTTGATTCTTCCATGCGAGCATTGCGGCTCCGCAGGTATGTCACCCCCGACGCCCAGATTTCCTGCTGGCTAATGGGCGGCAACAACTGATTTTCCGTCCAGGTACGGTATTCATCGGAGGCCGCCGTTGATGGAACCTCTTGCTGGAGAAATGTAAATAGATCGTCCTGATTGACCAAATAATCCCAGTCATCGCTCGGAGCGCGGTGAAAACGGTTTTCGTGTTCAACAACGATGCCCTGGCGGGTACGGTATAGTTTCATAGGTATTGAGTTGAGGATGCTATAAAGACCGCAAAAATGGACATTTTTACGCAGGATTTTACCACTCTTTGCCTTGAAAATCGCGTAAAATCCGTTAAATTAGGAAGCTGTTGATCGCTGTCGAAATCCATACTGCCTTTTTATAGTACAGTTTCCGATCGCTTTCATACTAGCCGATTCAGATTTTTTACTGAAAAAATGCTTCATAAAACCCGGGGAATCGTTCTGAGTTATTTTCGTTACCGCGAAACGTCGATCATCGTTCGCGTTTACACCGAAGAGTTTGGACTGCAAAGTTATCTGGTCAACGGCGTGCGGTCGGCCAAAAGCAAAACCAACCGGATTGCTTTTTTCCAACCCTTAACCTTGCTGGACATGGTTGTTTATTATAAACCGGAAAAAGACCTGCACCGGCTTTCAGAAGTCAAAATCAATTACCCGTTTCAGCACATTCCGTTCGATATTGCCAAGTCCAGCATGGCGCTTTTTGTCAGCGAAATGTTGACCAAAACGTTGAAAGAAGAAGCCAGCAACCCCACTCTTTATCATTTTCTGGAGGAGAGTGTTCGGTACCTGGAGGAAGCGGGAACCGATTACGAAAACTTCCACATTGCGTTTTTACTGAAATTCGCTTCTTTTCTGGGCTTCGGTCCGGCCAACGCCCGTGAGTTTGAAGGACAGCTACAGGAGCAGAAATACCCTTTTCTGCCCGACGAACATACGGAAAAAGCCCTGAACAGCTTCCTGCGCCACCGGCTGGGTGCGCCCGTTAAAATTACTAGGCAGACGCGCGCCGAGCTCCTTGACGCGCTGGTAGCGTTTTACCAGATCCACATTGATAGCCTGGGAGAAATCAAGTCGCTGGCGGTGTTGCGGGAGGTGTTGAGCTAAGATGGCGATTCGCGAACCCGACTGCGAAATGCCAGGCTTAAATTTTCCGTTTCAGCTCAAAATGTTGTCCTAAATATACGCGCCGAACCTGCTCGTCATTCGCCAGATCTTCGGCGGTTCCCTGCTTCAGGATTTTTCCTTCGAACAGCAGATACGCCCGGTCGGTGATCGAGAGTGTTTCGTTTACATTGTGGTCCGTGATCAGAATACCGATGTTTTTGTGTTTGAGTTGGGCCACGATCCCCTGAATGTCTTCCACGGCAATCGGGTCAACCCCGGCAAACGGTTCGTCCAGCAAAATAAACTTCGGGTCAACGGCCAGACTGCGGGCGATCTCGGTCCGCCGACGTTCTCCCCCCGATAACACTTTACCCTTGTTTTTGCGAACGTGCGTCAGGCTAAATTCTTCAAGCAACTGCTCGACTTTCTCCTTCTGCTCCTGCCGCGACATGTCGGTCATTTCCAACACCGCCAGTACGTTTTCTTCCACCGTCAAATCCCGAAATACCGATGCTTCCTGAGCCAGATACCCGACGCCCAACCGAGCGCGCTTGTACATTGGCAAATCAGTAACATCCTGGTTATCAATATAAACCTTACCACTATTGGGCTTAATCAATCCCACCGCCATGTAAAAGGAAGTGGTTTTACCGGCTCCGTTGGGGCCCAGCAATCCGACAATCTCACCTTGTTCGACCTGGTAGGAAACGTGGTCGTTGACCAGCCGGGAACCGTATTTTTTAACTAAATTTTCCGTGCGAAGAATCATGTTGTTTTTGCCGTCGGCTTTCGGCCCGTGGAGCCCATCACACCCTCACCGACCGCTGCCTTTATGTCTTTCAAATGTAACTGCAACGATTTATTCCCGTTATAATTATTTTCTTCGATCTGGTAACAAATTGCAAATGGTTGATCACGCCGGAGAAAAAGAGCGTGGTGCGCCATATTGAAACCAATTGCCGTAAATCGTTGATACGATCCGGACTGTTGTACGGTTATTTTCAGGTGTTTTTCCTTCATGATGTACGGTTCGCCAACCAGGAATACCTCATTGGTCGAGAAAACCGGTGCCATGTTCTGCGGCCCGAACGGAGACATTTGCCGCAGCACGTTATAGAATTTCTGATCGATGGCATCCAGATCAAGCTCCATGTCGATTTCAATCATCGGAATGAGCTGTTCCTCCTGAATACGCCGGGCCACCACTTCTTCAAACTTTTGCTGAAAGGCCTTGATATTTTCCAGCCTCAGCGTCAAACCGGCGGCAAAGGTGTGTCCACCAAATTGCTCGAGCAAATCAGCGCATTCCTCAATGGCCTCGTACACATCGAAACCCGGTACTGACCGCGCCGATCCAGCCGCCCGGTTATGCGATTCGGTTAGGATGATGGTGGGGCGGTGGTATTTTTCAATGCACCGCGACGCCACAATTCCGATGACACCTTTGTGCCATGTATTGTTGAAAAGAACCGTACTCTTCGCGTTCAGCAACCATTCGTCACCCTGAATCATGGCCAGCGCCTGTTCAGTAATGCTGGTGTCATATTGCCGACGGCTGTTGTTGTGTTCGTTAATTTCAAACGCAAAGTCGGTGGCCTCTTCCTCCGTTTGAGCCAGTAGCAACTGCACAGCTGCTTTGGCGTGTTTGATCCGGCCCGCAGCATTGATGCGCGGCCCCAGCCCAAACACCACATTGGTAATGTCCAGAGCCGAACTGAAGCCCGCTATTTTGATGAGAGCCTGCACCCCAAAACCCGGTGACGAATTTATTTTTTTCAGGCCGTAATAGGCCAGCACCCGGTTTTCGCCCGTAATCGGGACAATATCCGAAGCAATACTGATTGCGAGTAAATCCAGGTAATTATACAATCGCTCCAGTGGAATGTCACGGAACAAACACAGCGCCTGTAACAGCTTGAAGCCAACTCCGCAGCCTGTCAAATCCTTGCAGGGATACCCACAATCCTGCCGCTTCGGGTCAAGAACGGCCACAGCGGGTGGGATTTCAGCGCCGGGCCGATGGTGATCACAGATGATAAATTCAATGCCTTTTTCCCAGGCTTCCTCAACGCGATCAATGGATTTGATTCCGCAGTCGAGACTAACGATGAGTGAAAAACCGTTCGCTGCCGCCCATTCAATGCCTTGGGCAGAAATACCGTACCCTTCTTTATACCGATCCGGAATGTAATAATCCAGGTTGGCATAAATCGTCTTCATAAAACCGTAAAACAAGGCTACCGAAGTAGTTCCGTCCACGTCATAATCACCATAAATCAGAATTTTTTCTCCTCTGACCATGGCCATTTGCAGCCGTTGCACGGCCTTTTCCATGTCTTTCATCAGAAAAGGATCGTGCAGGTGCTGAAGTTCAGGGCGAAAATAGGTTCGGGCCTGGTCAAAACTATATACCCCCCGTTGCACGAGCAGCATGGCCATGAACGGGTTTACTTTCAGATCACGGGTCAGGTTTTCAACAGCCAGTAACTCCTCAGGTGACTCCGGAATCGGCCGGTATATCCAGCGTTTCTCACTCATACTGCAAAATAAAAAAGAAAAAGATAGTACGAAAAAGAAAACCTGTAAGACCGGGCCAGTTGATCGTCCCAATCTTGCAGGTTTAGCTACAAATCGCCGAAAAAGCTTTATCGAACCACCACTTGAATGACATGTCGCAACGTGTGCTGGCCCACGCTGATCAGATAACATCCCGGCTGTAAAGGAATGGCCGGTCGGATCAGCCAGTCGTTATTGGTTTGCTCCGTCACTTGAAACGAAATGTTCTGCCCCGTCAGGGTCATCAACCGCAAACTGGCCGGAATTAGACCAGCCGCCTTCAGCCGAATCTCGCGGCCAGAACCCGGGTTTTCGTACACAATAACCTTCGATTCAGAGCGATTGACGGCAATTGTTTTGAAAAGCTGCGATGTCCCGTCCTGATCCACCTGCCGAAGCCGGTAATAACTGATCCCCGGATATGGCTCACCATCGACAAAGGTATATGCCTGTTTATCAGCAGTCTTGCCTACCGCATCAATGCGTCCAATGCGGGTAAATACCTCGGCATCCGGGCTGCGTTCAACCACAAAATAACTAGCTCCCAACTCCCAAACAGTTTCCCAATTGAGTCGGTTTCCACTGGACTCCGCCGTTCCGCGAAAATAAGCAAACTCAACTGGCAACGCACTGTTGTAGCTCACCGTAAAATCGTCGATGCGAAAGGAAGTGGAACAGGCCGAACCCGCCGGGGGCGTATACCGAAAGCGGAACAGCAAGCTGGTCTGGTTTTCGGCGGCTGCCGGTAAGGCAAATACAGAAAGCGCCCAATTGGTCGTGGCCACACTGGAAACATCGGACGAAATGTTTGTCCAGGTGGTTCCTCCGTCGGTACTAAACTCAAATCGAACGACCTGAGGACCAAACCCGTTGGTTTTTCGACGGCCAAATCCAACCATCAGATTGGTCCGTCCTGCGGTGCTGATAGCGGGCGAGGTTACGGTATGTTCCGTATTGCCTCCGCATTCGCCAAAAGACAGATTGTTACCACCCGATGCAGCAATGGGCGTTGCATACCCCGTGCTGGCCGATGTCGCATTGACGGCAAACGCCGTTGTATTGCTAACCGTCCAGCCATCCAATCCGGATGTGAAATTTTGTGAATAAATAGTCTGCGCCAGCGCCGACTGAAGCACTAGAAATAGCAGCGGAGTGAAACGAAGCACGCGTAAAAAATGGCCCATCCTGGAAGAGTTTTTAGGATAAATGATTGTACAAACACTTTATTTAACTACTAATCGAACGGTTTTCCGATCAAGCGTGTGGAGCAGGTAGATACCCGGCGATAACGGAACAACGGGCACCAGTATTACCTGACCTGCATCGGTTTCCCGGATTCGAAAATCAAGGGCACGCCCGTTTAAATCCGTTAACCGCAAAGACGCCGGTTTTCCGTCATTAAACTGTATATGGATAGTTCTACCATCGGAAGGATTCGGATAAACCAGCAGATCTGGAAGTTGCAGATCACGCCGAACGGCAATGACTTTTGAATGATTTTTGGAACCATCCTTATCCACCTGCTGCAATCGGTAGTAATTCGTCATGCGGTGCGCCCGGTCATCCACGAACGCATACGAGTGAGGGCGGGTTGCGTCGCCGACAGCCTTGATCCGCCCAATCGGGGTAAAGTTTTCAACATCCAGACTATGCTCAACCGTAAAGTAATCGGCATTACGTTCAAACGTTGTTTCCCAGGCCAACTGAATAACACTGCCAACGGGTTTAGCCCGGAAATAAGAAATTCCTACCGGCAAGACCACACCCGACCATTCCATATGCCCAATCGTAAAACCCTGCCCGTTTGGAATGGGGCCCGCTAAATGCCCATTACCAAATACAATAACGACGGTTTTCACCTGGGTTGGAAAGCGAACTTTATCAACATTTGATGCATCCGTTGATGTAGCCAAAATTTCGTTGCCATTGACACTGTACCCAACTCCCGGCGGGATGACCGGCATCACCGTATTGCCGAATTCATCCGTGGCCAGGATCGTTATCTTGTCCTGATAATTATGATCAGTATTAGGGAATATATTGTACTGAAGGGCATTCAATGAAAATTCTAGCCCCGTGACAGGATCACTAAAGGTGAAGCTATAGTGCTGCGTTTCGCTTGAGGTAGCAAATTTGATATTGGGTGTATACAAACCCGTTCCGGCCCGGCGGGGTGCCAGATTAGAGAATTTTCCAGGACCACTGACGCTAACATCTACATTCACGGCAGGCGTGCCTATTCCGGTATATGAATGGGACGTAGCCCCGTCTGGATACAAAGGAGCCGTTGTATTGAAATTCAGATCCTGGGCAACAGAAATCGTTACATTCAGCCCGAATAGCGCCCCGAAAAAAAGTAAAAAGCGGTTTTTCATGGTACAGGGGGATACAATATCTATTTACCTCCCCTGTAGACGTAAGATGTCGCTGAAAGTCATCCCTGGTTAAAAAAATAACCAGCTTATCAACATTGAGCACCAATAATTTACGTAAACTGTTTGGCCTCCTGCCAGTATACTTCCATTTCGTCCAGTGTCATATCTTTCAACTGGCGTCCCTGATTACGGGCTTGCTCTTCCAGGTACTGAAAACGCCTAATGAACTTTTTATTCGTGCGTTCCAGGGCCGTTTCGGGGTTGATATCGATAAAACGAGCGTAATTGACCAACGAGAACAACACATCCCCAAATTCCTTTTCGGCCCGTTCCGAGTCAATGACTGCATCGGTTTCCGCATTGAACTCGGCTTTAAATTCCTGCATTTCCTCCTCCACTTTCTCCCAAACCTGCTGTTTTTCTTCCCAGTCGAAACCGGCGCCCCGCGCTTTTTCCTGAATCCGCATAGCCTTTACCAATGCCGGCAACGACCCCGGAACCCCACCCAGTACCGACTTGTTGCCTTCTTTCAGTTTCAGCTGCTCCCAGTTCTGTTTCACTTTTTCTTCCGTATCCGCCACCACAGTTTGCCCGTCGGCATCGCCGTAAATATGCGGATGACGCGCAATCAGCTTGTCACAAACGCCATTGAGCACGTCGGCAATGTCGAAAGCGGACCCCAATTGGGGCTCCGAAGCAATTCGGGCGTAAAAAACCAGGTGCAGCATCACATCGCCCAATTCTTTGCGAATTTCGGCTAAGTCCTTTTCCAGAATGGCATCAGACAGCTCGTAGGTCTCTTCGATGGTCAGATGGCGCAGGCTGTCCATCGTCTGCCTGCGGTCCCAGGGGCATTGCTCGCGTAGTTCATCCATGATCGTCAGCAAACGGTCAAACGCCATTAATTGATCCTGCCGCCGGGCGGGCATTGTTTCCAGTCGTTGATTCAGGTTGGTATTCATCTGCTTTTTTTACAAAGGTACACCTTTCAGCATTGGCAAAAAGCATTGCACTGCGGTGACATTTACGCTATCTGCCCCAACTTACCAGCCAACGTAAATATTTTTGTTCGTTCGCTTGATCGGGACCGTTCTAGTACACTACTTTGTAAACCAAAGTTCTTTTATACCATGCTCAACAAGTTACGCGCCGTTTATCGCTCCGGAGAAGGTTTACGAATGTTGATTCTGTTGTCGATCATGAGCATAGCAATGGTTGTGGTTCGTCTGAATCCCTGGTTTTTCAAGATGCTGACCTGGAATTTATTCCTGGCCTGGATTCCCCTTATCGTTACTCTTTTCCTGCGTGAAGGGCTGGAAAACCGCCAGCTACCTCGCTGGGTATTATGGCCGGGTCTTGCCCTCTGGTTGTTGTTTCTGCCCAATTCGCCGTACATTATTACCGATTTATTTCATGTTCGGCACGTTGAGGAAGAAACCGTCTGGTTTGACACCATGATGATTTTTATGTGTGCCCTGACGGGGCTGCTGGCGGGGCTGTATTCACAATTGCTGGTTCACCGCATGCTGAATCACCGACTGGGTACCCTGAAGACCTGGGCCGTCATGATCGGTTGCCTTCTGCTGACCAGTTTTGGAATTTACCTGGGGCGGTTTATCCGGCTGAATAGCTGGGACTTGTTCACGAATCCATTGGATTTAGCCCAGATCATTCGTCAAAACCTCTTCAACCCGTTTGCATTGAAACTCACACTTTCGTATACTTTTGCGCTGGTGACGCTTTATGTGGGTTTTACGCAGTACGTTCAACGCCAGACGCATGAGTCGTTGGATTGATATTCAAAAAAATTTACGGAGTTTTCGGTATGCGATAGAGGGGATTTTTGCCCTGTTTCGATTCGAAAACAACGCAAAAATTCATTTACTGGCGGCCATTGCCGTTGTCATTGCCGGCTTTTGCTTTCGGCTGGACCGGATTGAATGGGCGCTGATCCTGACGCAGGTCGCCCTGGTGTGGGCCGCCGAAGCCTTCAACACCGCCATCGAGAAGCTGGCCGATGTTGTTTCGCCGGAACGACACCCGCAGATTAAGGCCGTAAAAGACCTGGCGGCTGGTGCCGTGCTGCTGGTGGTACTCCTGGCCGTCGTTGTTGGTAGCATTATTTTTGGTACTAAATTGATCGAAATGATATAAAGGGGAATGGATAAATGGAGAAAGGGCTGCCCACGGTCCCTCCTCCTTTTCTCCGCTCATCCATTCTATTTACATAAACGTATGTCCGAATCGCGCGAACATTTACAAACCCTGACAGAAATACGGAGCCTGATGGAACGCTCATCGAAGTTTTTGTCGTTGAGTGGACTATCGGGGATATCAGCGGGTGTTATAGCGCTTCTGGGCGCTGGGGCAGCTTACATTCGGCTGCAAAATAACAACCTGACGTTCATGAGCTACGAGCGCATGAGCCGACTCAACGGGCCAGACCGCCGGGATATGGTTGATTTTCTGATTCTCGACGGTGTGGTTGTGCTGGCAGCCGCTTTGTTGCTGGGAATCTTTTTCACCATACGCAAAGCGCGTCGACAGGGCTTGAGCGTCTGGAATACCATCTCAAAACGATTGTTGTGGGCCTTAACCGTTCCCCTGGTAACGGGCGGGATTTTTTGTCTGGCGCTGATTCGGTTTAACCTCATCTGGCTGACCTTCCCAACCACTCTCATTTTTTACGGTATGGCGCTCTACAGCGGTAGTAAATACACCGTTCGCGATGTGGAATACCTGGGATTATCCGAAATTCTGCTGGGCCTGCTGGCGCTGTTCTGGACGGGTTATTCGCTGCTGACGTGGGCTGTCGGCTTTGGGGTGCTACATATTGTGTACGGCACCGTCATGTATTTGAAGTATGAACGAGACGAATCGAAGCGCTGATGCGAGAATTCCTGATAGGATTTAATAAAGCGTTTGAAAGTAAGGCCCGGCTTGGCATCATGTCAGTTTTGATTGTGAACGAAACATTGAGTTTCAACTCCCTCAAAGAACTGTTAGAAATGACCGACGGGAACCTGGCGACGCACTTGCGGGCGCTGGAAGAGCAGAGCTATGTCTCTGTAAAGAAGCAATTTGTTGGCCGCAAACCCAATACGACCTATTCGGCCACCCCCCTCGGCCGACAGGCTTTTACCGACCACCTGAACGCTCTGGAAGACTTTATTCGCAATTCGGCCTAAGTAAAACCTGTAAGGTGATGAAGCCTTACAGGTTTTTTTATCGTCAAAACAGATTCTGAATTTCTACCCGGCGTTGAAAATGCTGTCCATCTTTGAACGGCAGGTTCACTACCACCTGGCCGTGATCCTGAACGGCTTCGATGTGTTCCGCATCCACAAAATCCGGAATATCAATAACCCGCAAAAACATCGGTACGGCCAGACTTTGTCCTTCCGCCGGATTTTTCTGCTGAAGTAATGTATATAAAACTAGCTTTTTGCCATCAATTAACACATTGAATGACTCAGGGCCAACGCCGGGAGCCGACAATTTGATAATCAGACGGTCAGATTCCTGTTCTGTCTCCATTCGAGTCATACTCGAACCGCCATATAAGGTGTTCAACAGATCGAATTGTCCACCCATTCCTTGCAGCGTATTTTCAATCGGTTTCATAATCGTACTTGTTGATTGTCTATTCTTCTAAACACAAATTGCGTACCTAAATAGTCTCAGCCGCTTTTGATGCCAGAATGGCCGATGAAAATCAGCGCACTACTAAAAAGCTGTCAATTGGGCAGCACTTTACTATATAACGCAAATAATCCGCATTTTTGGCCCCAATAACCGTAAATAATAATTTATGATATGGCTGGTTGCAGTTTTGCTGCTCTGTTTATTGGTGTGGTATTTTTTCCGCACTTCGAACGCCTTACCTGTGCTGATGTTCCACAAAGTTGATCCTGAACAGCACGATGCGCTGACCGTTTCGGTTGACCAATTAACGCAACAACTGACGTGGCTCAAAACCAACCACTACCAGACTATTACGCTGGAGCAGCTCACCGCAGCGGTTGCGTTCAAGCAGCCCCTGCCCGCCCGCTCGGTGCTGATTACGTTCGATGATGCGTACCTAAACAACCTGCTTTATGCCCACCCCGTTCTGGAACAGTTTGGTATGCGTGCGGTTCTTTTTGTCCCAACCGCTTTTGTGGGGCAGTGCAATGAATGGGACGGTTGCACGGACCCGCTGCTCACCACCGAACAGCTCCGGCAAATGCAACCTACGTTTGAGCTGGCTTTGCACTCACACCGCCATCTGAATTATAAAAAACTGTCGGCCACCGAAATCCAGACCGATCTAGAACAGAATATAGCCGCATTTGAAGCGCTGGATCTTCCTCATCACTTGGCGTTTGCGTATCCCTACGGAGGTCGTCCTAAAGATCCGGCAACCCGACAGGTCATGCAACAAGTAATGCAGCAACTCAAGATTCCGCTCGCTTTCCGGATCGGCAATCGGCTGAACCGCTTCCCGGTTTCAAACCGGTATGAACTGCAACGGCTGGATATTCGCGGAACCGATTCCATAAACGCCTTTATCCGTAAGGTGCGGTGGGGAAAACTACTGTAAACAAATGACTATTTTCATCGATACCGAACGGCTACGGGATTTAAACAGCGGTTTGGGACAATTCTGTCGGCAGCTGGGCCACGAACTAGTGCGACAAAAACCGTCTTCCGCTCAGCTCACCTTTCTGGTGCCCGAACACCAGCAGGGCATTTTTGGACCGGATGTGCAGTATAAAACCGCAACCTGGTGGCGTCAATGGTATCACCCAGGCTCCTACGACATCTGGCATTGCACCCATCAGGATTCCAAATTCTGGCCCATATCGAAACTGACCCGTACGGTTTTAACCATCCACGACCTCAATTTCCTGGAACGCCCCGACTACCCGGATGCCCGGAAACAGCGCAAGCTGGCGAGCCTGCAACGGAAGCTCAACCGATCGTCGGCCCTCGCTACGATCTCGGATTATACAGCTTCGGTGGTTCGCCAGCACCTGACGGTTCCGGCCATTCCGATGACGGTTATTTACAACGGCAATTCCCTCAATCAGGCCATCTCCGAACCGTTTCCCGTAGCCTCCCCCTTCTTTCTCTTTGTCGGTGTCATTCATCCCAAAAAGAATCTGCACACCCTGCTACCGCTGCTGGAAGCGTTTCCGGAATGGCACCTGGTGCTGGCCGGGCCCGACAGCCATCCATACGCTGCGCACTTGCGGCAACAGGCGGAGCAACTGGGCATTGCCGAACGTCTGGTCATGCCGGGCGTCATCTCCGAAGCGGCCAAAAGCTGGCTTTATCAGCATTGCGAAGCATTTTTGTTCCCGTCACTTTCCGAAGGATTTGGTTTACCCGTAGTAGAAGCAATGAGTTGTGGCAAGCCGGTTTTTCTGTCGCAATCGACGAGCCTGCCCGAGATCGGTGGTCGCGATACTTATTACTTCGAATCCGAAGACCCAGCCTCGATGGCCGAAACGGTTTTTGCGGGTTTGAACGATTTCCGGAGCAATCCCTTCCGGGCCAGCCGACTTCGACAGCAGGCCGCCCGCTTTAGCTGGGAACAGGCCGCCCGGCAATACTGGGCGCTGTACACGGATTTGCTAGCGCACCCAACGCCAGCAAACCGGTGACTTTGCAGCAAATACATGCCGAAAATCAACTTATACCACTAAAACCGCTGGACGCAGGAATGCAACTAAACGGTTATTTAGAATAAAAATTGTTATCCTCCAACATGATTTTTCCATTGGCTTGATAGCCGGATTTACTTTGGCTACCTTTGCGGCTTATTGAACCATTTGGAAGAGTATGCTTCGAACTCATACCTGCGGAGAGATTCGCATTGAACACGTCAATACCCAAGTTATTCTCTGCGGCTGGGTGCAGCGCATTCGCGACAAAGGCGGTCTGATCTGGATCGATTTACGCGACCGCTACGGCCTGACCCAGTTGCTGCTCGAAGAAGGCCAAACCGATCCGGCCGTCATTGAAATGGCTCGTTCGCTCGGTCGTGAGTTCGTCCTGAAAGCCACTGGCAATGTCATCGAGCGCAAATCCAAAAACCCCAACCTGCCCACGGGCGATATCGAAGTTCGGCTGGAACAGCTGGAAATACTGAATCCGGCCAAACTCCCCCCCTTCCTGATTGAAGACGAAACCGACGGGGGCGACGATCTGCGGATGAAATACCGTTACCTCGATCTGCGCCGGAACTCCGTCCGTAAAAACCTTGAGCTGCGGCACAAAATGGCCCAGCAGACGCGGATTTACATGGACGGGCAGGATTTTATCGAAGTTGAAACGCCGGTTCTGATCAAATCGACACCGGAAGGCGCCCGCGATTTTGTGGTGCCCAGCCGTATGAATCCCGGCGAATTTTACGCCCTGCCGCAATCGCCCCAAACCTTCAAGCAGTTGCTGATGGTTTCGGGTTTCGACCGGTACTACCAGATTGTAAAATGTTTCCGGGACGAAGACCTGCGCGCTGACCGCCAGCCGGAATTCACCCAGATCGACTGCGAGATGTCGTTCATCACCCAGGAAGACATTCTGCAAATGTTCGAGGGACTGGTTCGGCATTTATTCAAAACCGTTAAAGGCATTCATCTGGACGAAGTGCCCCGCATGGCTTATGCCGATGCGATGCGCCGGTACGGTTCCGACAAGCCGGACACGCGCTTTGGCATGGAATTCGTCGAGCTGAAAGGCGCTTTTGATACCATCGACCTGACATCAGGCAAAAATTTCGGGGTTTTTGACTCTGCGGAAATCGTTGTTGGCATCAACGCCAAAGGCTGCGCCGATTACACCCGCAAGCAGATTGATGAACTAACCGACTACGTCAAACGTCCGCAAATCGGTGCCAAAGGGCTGATTTACGTGCGGTACAATACCGACGGTACAATCAAATCGTCGGTTGATAAATTTTACCCGGAAGCAGATCTGAAGCAATGGGTAGCCCGGTTCCAGGCCGAACCCGGTGATTTGCTGCTCATTCTGTCTGGTGACACGGCCAAAGCCCGGAAGCAGCTGAATGAGTTGCGGCTGGAAATGGGTACCCGGCTGGGCCTGCGCGACCCGAACCAGTTTAGTGCGTTGTGGGTGCTGGACTTCCCGCTGCTCGAATGGGGCGAAGAAGAAAACCGCTGGTTTGCGATGCACCACCCGTTCACCTCGCCCAAACCGGAAGATATAGCCCTGCTGGAAACCAATCCTGGCGATGTGCGGGCCAATGCCTACGACATGGTGATCAACGGCACGGAAGTTGGCGGTGGTTCCATCCGGATTTTCCAACGGGAATTGCAGTCGAAAATGTTTGACCTTTTGGGCTTTACACCCGAAGAAGCCAAAGCACAGTTCGGCTTCCTGCTGGAGGCATTTGAGTTCGGTGCTCCTCCCCACGGGGGCATTGCCTTCGGTTTCGACCGCCTGTGTTCGATTTTCGGCGGAGCCGATTCCATCCGAGATTTCATTGCGTTCCCGAAAAACAATTCTGGCCGGGATGTCATGATTGACTCGCCATCAATCATCGCTCAGG
The DNA here is from genome assembly GCF_054780515.1 of Larkinella harenae. Taxonomy (NCBI): domain Bacteria; kingdom Pseudomonadati; phylum Bacteroidota; class Cytophagia; order Cytophagales; family Spirosomataceae; genus Larkinella; species Larkinella harenae. The sequence continues at coordinate 570,203 of NZ_BAAGWE010000002.1, forward strand.
CGCAACTGGAAGAATTGCAGATTGCAGTTGCGAAGAAATAAAGGATGCATTATAAATGATGAACGATGAATAGACTGCCGTAAAGCAATCAATCATCGTTCATCATTCTACTCAAAACAGCTTCTCATTCGGCGGTTTGACGCCTTTCATCCGAATATAAATTGTGGTCTGGCCGCGGTGGTGAGTCTGGTGTTCAAACGCTTTCGCCAAGAGCGTTTCGCGGGACATTTCCCGGGGGCCCATCTTCACGTTTTCCGCCAGCTGGGTATCATTCAAGCCCTTGATGGCATCCAACACAAAATCGTAGCTATCCATGACGGCTTTGGTGAGTCCGGCTTTGGTCTTGAACTCCTCCATCGTTTCCATCTTTTTCCCCTGCATCGGGTTGGTTTTTCCGGTTGCCCCCGCAGCAAAGTTGTAGTTGGCATTGGCCAGGTGCAGCATTTGTTCGGCAAAGCTCCGGATTTCGGACGTCGGTTTGTAGTTAACCCCATCGTCCGGCATAGCGTCCAGATACTCTTTTGTGTACTCTTTGGCGCGTTGCCAGTCCGCCGTCAGTTGATTGACAGTAGTCAATGTGGGAGCAAACCCGCTGAAAGTCACCCAAAGCAGCAGGGTCAGGATTGAACATCCAAGTTTCTGTTTCATGACGAAAAGCTAATTATTTGAGAACCAAAGTTAAACCAGCTAAGCAGGTTTGCAAGTCTTCGCACCGGATTTCTACTTACAGCTGTCATAAAATAAAAATTGCCTTCATCATGTAATTCGAATTGCTTTTTCGTTTAAAATGTAATGCAGTAACTCAACAACAAATCGATTATGCTTCGACCTGCCGAATACGCTCGTTACGAAAAACACCTAAATCTTCCAGAAATTGGCGTGGAAGGGCAACTGAAATTAAAACAGGCCCGTGTCCTTGTTGTGGGTGCAGGCGGATTAGGATGCCCGGTGTTGCTTTACCTGACAGCCGCCGGCGTGGGTACCATCGGGGTGATCGACCCGGACACCGTCGACATCAGCAACCTGCAACGCCAGGTTCTTTACACCACCGAACAAGTAGGTAAACCGAAAGCGACGGTGGCCGTAAATTCACTCAAAAAAATCAATCCGGAAATCAGCTTCAACGCGTATGCCTACGCGCTTGATCGGGCAAACGCCCGCACGCTGGTTGATGAATACGACCTGGTGATCGACTGCACTGACAACTTCACCGTTCGATACCTGGTCAACGACGTTTGTGTGATGCTGGAGAAACCGTTCATTTACGGGGCTATTCACCGTTTCGAAGGCCAGGTGGCCGTGTTGAACGCCCGGCTAAAAGCGTCAGAGCTACAACCTGAGGAGGTGCGTCGCGGCCCTACGTATCGCTGCCTGTTCCCAGAATTCCCGAACCAGATGGAGATTCCCAACTGCGCCGAAACGGGCGTTATTGGCGTCTTGCCGGGTGTTATCGGTACGTATCAGGCTACCGAAGCCATCAAACTCATTACCGGCACTGGTCACCTGTTGAACGAAGAATTATTGATGATTGACCTGCTGGCCATGTCGTTCCAGAAGATTCGGGTCCGTCGGCGACTCGACGCTGAAGCGGCTGCCCAAACCGGCTGGGAAGAAGGCCAGCGAACAGCGGCTAAAACCGAAGTCCGCCAGAGCATAACTGCCCTGGAACTCGCCGAACGGCTGGCCAGCGACGAAGATATTTTTCTGCTCGATGTTCGCGAGCGGCCCGAATACAACATCTGCCACCTCGACAATGCGGTACTGATTCCGGTTAATATCATTGCCAACAACATCAAGCGCATTCCAACCGACCGGCCAGTGGTGGTGTATTGTCACCACGGTATTCGCAGCCAGTATGTTGTTGATTACATTCAGAAAGAATTCGGGCTGACCAACCTCGTCAACCTTCAGGGCGGTATCAACAGTTGGGCGCGCGATGTAGAGCCGGAAATGGAAGTGTATTAATCGCCAATAACCTGAACCTGTGAGGTCTTCAAGGTCTTACAGGTTCAGGCTAGAGATTTCTTAATCACTTCGTCATAAACCGCCACGTTACTTTGCCAACCGTATCCGGTTTGCCTTTTTCAGCCGCCGATATCCGACCTTTCCACGTTCCGTTTTTTTGCCGCTCGACCTGGATCAATCGCCAGCTGAATTGCCCTTTTTCATAAGCAAAGGTTTCGCCATCATCGTCGTAAAGGCGGTACGCTGACGGTTTTTCGCCGTAATGACGAATTTCCAGGTCGACTTTCTGACCAGCCTTGGGTGCGTGGAGCATCGGCGGCATCATCGGAATAAGGCCCCCCTCTTTCACAAAAACCGGTATTTTGTCCAGCCCCGGCGTAATGGTGATCACCTCGCCCTCACCCACCAGCTGACCCGTGTAGAAATCGTACCATTTCCCTTTCGGCAGAATCACTTTCCGCGACGTCTGACCCGTAAACATGGGTGCTACCAGCAGGTAGTCGCCCGCCATGTACTGATCTTTAATTTCTTTCGTAATGGCCTGCTGATAAGGATTTTCGCCCAGATTCGTTACGGCAGTCTGTTTTTCAACCTTCTCCACAAAACCGTCTTCCAGATTTAGCGCGCGGAACGGTGGTGTACCTTCAAAATGGTATTTGGCAAATTCCGTGTACCAGTACGGCATCATCTGCATCCGCAATTGAGCTACGGCTTTCACCTGTTCGGCTACGTCGGGAAATGACCACGGTTTGGTGCCGTCGGCCCAGGCGTTGATCATTGCCATTGGGGAGAAACAAACTGACTGAAACCGGCGCAACCATTCTTCACTCGTTTTCGAAGCCCGGACTTCCGGCGTCCACAATACCCCCGCAAAACCGCTATTGATCAGCCCGGTAATAAAATCCTGGTGGCTGTAATTGTCGTTGTAAATGACGTACGGAAACGACGAGCCACCCGCGTTCGAGGCCCGTACCAGGCCGTAGGTTCGCGTGTTGCGGTTGTGAAAAAGATCCGTGCTTTGCTTCTGCACCAGCAATCCGTAGGTTTGGCGCATCTGCTCGGCGCTGATTCCGGACGGAAACGTGGCAACATCGGGCCATAACCACGAATCGTAACCATCCACTTCGTCGATCTTGTACCCGCTGACGCCGATGCCAACGTGCGCCTGGTCGAATTGTCGCCAGTACACCGCCTGCGCTTTCGGAATGGTCAGATCCGGCACCGCTCCCACCCAAACCGTGTGCGAGCCGCTGAACGGTTTTATCTGTGGAAAAATCGACGCGTCGGGCGAAACATAGGGATTCGTCCAGAGATTGATCCGAATATTTTTGGCCAGCATGTCTTTTACAAAACCAGCTGGATCAGGAAATCGGGTTTTGTCCCACTCAAACGTGCACGGATACGATTTGCTCTGCCAGCCAGGTTCCAGTCCGATGAAGTCGAGCGGATATTGCCGGGATTCAAACTGAGCGGCTTCTTTCCGAACGCTGTCGGCGGTATACAGCCGGTGCACTCGCTGCGTAAAACCGAGCCCCCAGCGGGGCGGCAGACAGCCCCCGCCGTTGAACAGGTTAAACCGCCGGACGGCTTCCATCGGTTTTGGACCGCCAAAGACATAAACCTCAACGCCTTCCGCCGGAACCAAAATCTCTACCGCATCGGAATAGGGACTTGCCGACCAGTTTTTATCGGTATTCCGATCCTGCGCTTTGGGGGCATTTTTGCTATCCAGCCGGGCTGCCGAACCAGCATAAACCGTTAGGTAGCGGGCCGAATTAACGAAAACGCCGTATCCGTTCGACGAAACATAAAACGGTGTTGGTGCATGGGTCCGGCCATTATCGCGGTTACCGTAATGATCCATATGCAGGTTCAGAATCCGGCCCCGCTGGTGAACCGTCTGAAAGTTCAGGCCAAAACCGTACAACTGCTCCCCACGTTCCAGCGGAAACCGTAGGTAGGTTTTGCCATCCACGACCTTCACGGAAATTTCTTCTTTTGGCAGTGGGAACGCCGTTTTGGGCAACTTACTCAGCGCGTCGGTATTGGGTTGCACACCAGCCGCTGTCAGTAGGTTGTAGGCTTCCGGTTTGCCAATAGCAAGTTTCCAGACACCGGGTACGGTTTCGATCCAGGCGGTTTGGGCGTTACTCCAAACAACGCCGAACCCGAAAAAAAGGCCGATAACCAGAACGGTTTTACAACAGATCATAAACGCAGCGGGAAAAGATTGCACCTGACAATTAAAAAGGCAATGGGTTGCTTTCTACTCACTTGTCCACGAAAAGCGGTTGTTTCCGGCCACCACCAAAAAGAACAGGCCACTTGACATCAATGTCAAATGACCTGTCTCCATCTACCAACTATTACTATTATTTACCAGGGTTTGGAGGTTCCCTGCACCAGCCACATTTTGGCATAGTGGTGATCCTTGCTTTGGCCAGTAGGAATAAAATTGGTGTTGCCCAACCGACTGACGGCCTCATTGTAATTTGCAATGTATTTGGGATCCAGGTTGGGCGTCGGGTACATGTACCGGATCGGTAGTGCTGCGCCGAACTGGGCCACCGAGCCGGTTTTGAGCGCGGGATAGCCCGTCCGTCGCCAGTCGAACCAGGACTGGACGCTGAACCAGGACGAGATCCATTTTTGCTCTAAAATCCGTTCCTGCTTGTTTCCAGCGCTGGCGTAGCTGACTCCCGGTTGCGCATAATACGTTTCGAAGTTGAAGGAGGAAGCTGCCAGCGCGCCTTCTTTGTCCATCGACGCCTGAACCGCTTTTTTGTAATGAGCTTCCGCATCGGTAGCACCGAATCCGCCCAGTAAGGCAGCTTCCGCCAGAATAAACTCAACCTCCGGGTAATTCATGAAATTCATGGCTACGTAGGGATCCGTATTTTTCCGGTACCGGTCGTGAATGAACGAAATGTAGGGATTCTGCTCATTGGGATAGACCGCCACATCATTTCCTTTATTGTAGACGATACCCTGCGTAATGGGCAGCCCCACCGGCAAACCAACGTAAAGGTTGGTATCGGCACTGGTGGACACGTTCGGTACATAAACCACGGAGTACGTTTCTCCGAACAAGTTTGTGTACGACTTGGTGGTGACCTGAGTCACGTTGGCATCCCATTTTCTCCGTACCGGATTGGCCCAGCGCTGCAATCGCGGATCTTTCAGCTGAATCAACTTGTCAACCAGCGGTTTGGCCGGTTTGGTCAGCCAGTTGAAGGTGGCCGATGCCAATGGCCCACCGGGCTGGGCGTTGTCCGAGTTGGTACCCAGAAACGCAATGGTTGCATCATCCGCCTTGCTGGTAAATGCTCCGGTGGCCGCTTCCTTGAACTCGGTTTCGAGATTGATGCCCAATGCCGCCATTTCCGCCTTTTTATCCGCCAGGCGAAGGGCATAACGCAGCCGCAGCGAATTGGCAAACTTTCTCCATTTGGTAGCGTCTCCCTTGTACATCACGTCAGATGTTGCATTTACCGCGTCTTTGGCCGTGAGGTTCTGGAGCAGCTCGTTCGCTTTTTTCAGGTCGGTGAGAATGCCTTTGTAGACCTCAGCCTGGCTATCGTATTTTGGAAAAAACGATCCATCGCTGGCTTTCAGCGCTTCGCTGTAAGGAATGTCGCCATACATATCGGTCAGCAAACCGAAGAGCATGGATTTCATAGTCAGCCCAATGCCCTGGAATAGTTTGTTGTCATCCCGTACGCCGTTGTCATGAATGATCTGCACGTTCCGCAGGATATCGTAGTAACCGGCCCAGCTCTCCTGCCCCCAGGCATACTGGTTCGTCTCGGCGGCTCCTTCGTTCGTTCCTGCCTGCATGTACTGCATGGCCGCTGCGATCTTGGAGCTGTTTTTACCCAGCCCAAAGACTAGCTTGCCGCTGTTGACCAGTGAATAAGTAAGGACGTAGTTGGAAGAGACATTTTCAGGACTGTTGGGATTCTTGTTGATCTCGGTCAGGTCCTCCTTACAAGCGGATAGCCATAGACACATCATCGCCAGGAAGGGAATTCGCAATACTTTTATCGTTTTCATATTCACTCCCAATTAAAAGTCCACATTCAATTTAGCCCCGAACGAACCCGTGAAAGGCAGGACGTTGTAATATTCCACTCCCTGCGACCAGCCTATGCCGTTTGGTCGGAAAGCCCGTTCAGGATCCAGTCCCTTGATGCCCGCTGCCGTCCACATGAAGAGGTTGTTGGCGACGAATCCAACCGATGCGTTCTGCAAATGCAGCCGGTTGACAAAGGCCTTGGGAAGGCGGTAGGTAATCGAAACCTCCCGCACTTTCACGTACGTGGCACTATACATATTCTTTTCGGCAAAGGGGCGATGGGAGTACCGGTAAGCACTGAAGGGATCCAGCCATTTACTGCCGGGACCGCCCAGGTTTTCGGTATAAACCGTATTGCCGTTGGCATCTTTGGTGGCCAAAACACCCGGGTTCAGGCTGGCGTCCTGCACCCGTCGGCCCGCTTCCACACTTCCTTCCGGCCAGGCAAATCCGTGGTATTCGGCATTGCGACCGCCTACCCAGCTACCCAGGTATTTTTCCGGATTTTCCTTGATCTGTTCGGACAGGCTCCGGTTTGGATCGTACGTTTCGCCGGTCAGGGTTTCTTCCAGTTGGCCATTGTTACCCAGGAACATCATCGTATTGGAGTAGAAAGATCCGCCAAGACGCCAGTCAACGTTGGCAAACAGCGTTATATTCTTGTACGTGATCGATGGCTGAACGCCCATCAGAAACTTGTGATTAAAGTTTCCGATCTTTTTCAGGTTGTTTACATCATTGTCGGTCTGGTAAAGTCCTCCGCTGGTTACAATCGGATAGCCGTAGTAGGGCGAATTGGTATCTTTGACTCGGAGAATCGGTGCTGCGTAAATATCACCTACCTGGCCTCCTTCGTAGGTCCGAACCTCAGCTCCGGAGTAGGAAGCAAAGGAGAAATACTTGATCCCGTCCGCCAGTCGGGTGATGTAGGTACGGTTTCGGGTCAGGGTGAAATTCATGTCCCAGGTAAAGTCCTCCGTTTTGATGGGCGTCGTGTAAAGTGCCAGTTCGAATCCTTTGCTTTCCACGAGTCCGGCGTTGATCTGCTTGGTATTCGCACCGGATTCAATGGGCGTTGCGATGGACAGTACCTGGTTTTTATTTCCTCGCTGATAGAAAGTTGCATCCAATCCCAGCCGGTTGTTCAGGAATTTCAGGTCAACACCGATCTCGCTCGAAGTGGCAATTTCAGGCTTCAGGTTCGGGTTGGTGAGCGTTCCACCCATATACATGCTTTTGGCGGCCCCCCAGTCGAGGGCAGTCTGGTAGATGCGACTGTACGCGTAAGGGGCTACGTCATTGCCCACCTGCGCATAGCCCGCCCGTATTTTGGCGAAGCTGACCCAACGCGGCATTTTGAACATTTCCGAAGCGATGGCGCTGAGCGAAGCAGAGGGATAGAAATAGGAATTGTTTCCTTTCGGCAGGGTGCTGGTCCAGTCGTTACGGGCGGTCAAATCGAGGTAAACCATGTCCTTAAACCCAATAGAAGCTGATCCATACACGCCGTACAGTTGCTTGCGGTTCAGCAGGCTGTTGTAGGCAACGGCTCCGGGTGCGCCATTGGAAATGTTGTAAACACCGGGCACCACCAAGGCGGTTGCCGACGTCGCCAGGCTCCGTCCGTATTGCTCCAGCCGGTTGAGACCGGCCAGGGCGTTCAGGCTCCAGGCTTCGCCCAGGTTTTTCTTATAATTCAGGATCAGGTCAAGGTTTGTTTCCTTGTTGTAATTATTGGAAATCTGATAGGCCCCATTCACAGCCTCGAAGTTGTTGTAGGCCTTTTTAGCTTCCAGAATCTCTTCGTACGAGTCGCGCGAGTACCGGCCAGTGAGCAGGAAGTCCTTCGTGATGTCGTAGTCGAGTTGGATCTTGCTCACAATCCGGTCGCGCTTGAAACCGGTGGGATTCTCGTATACCAGGTAGAAAGGGTTATTCTGTTTGTCCTTGTATTTCCGCTGGGCGATGCCTTCCTGGCCGGGAAGCCAGTAGTCGCGCAGGTCGTTGATATTTACCTGAGCACCGGTTTCGTAGACGCTCCGGACTACGTCATTGCGACTCTGGTCAATAATCGGCCGATTATTGGATCCCGATTCGGTGATATTCATATTCACCGAAGCCCGCAACTTGTCAGTCAAATTATAGGTAGTATTCAGAGCGAGTGTCAGGCGGGACAAATCCGTGTTCGGAATGATGCCGGTATTTTTCATATTCCCGAGCGACAGCCTGAAACTTCCTTTATCGTAGTTACCATTCACCGAAACGTTGTTCGTATTTGTGATGCCGGTCTGGAAAAAATCCTTGAAACGGTTGGGATAGGAAACCAGTGGCACTTTTTGTCCATTGCTGTTCCACAATACCCATTGTTCGCCTTTGTCGAGTGCGGCTCCCCAGCTTTCATTTTCCGGTTCCTCCAGGATGTGTGCCCCCGTCTTTCCCGACCCAAATTTGTTTTGAACCGCCACATAATCCAGTGGAACGTCAGCCACTACGGCGGTGTTCACCGACACCCCAATCCCCCTTTTACCACCCGCGCCGGACTTTGTTGTGATCAGCACAACCCCGTTACCGGCTCGCGAACCATACAGGGCTGCGGCACTGGGTCCTTTCAGGATGGATACGTTGGCAATGTCGTTGGGGTTAATGTCGGAAATGGGGTTACCCATGTCAGCGCCCCCAAACCCGTTGGAGAGTTTATTGGCAACGGGTACGCCGTCAATGACAAACAGCGGCTGGTTGTCGCCATTGAGTGAGTTGGCACCGCGGATAATCATGCTCACCGAAGACCCAACGCCCCCGCCCATCTGCGAAATCTGCACCCCGGCCACCTTGCCCGACAAGGCATTGAGTACGTTATTCTGGGGTGTTTCCGTCAGCGCCTTGCTATCAACCTGCCCCACCGAATAACCCAGCGACCGCTTTTCGCGTTTGATCCCCAGGGCCGTTACTACGGCTTCTTTCAGCGTGGCTACGCTCTCAATGAGGCTAATGTCTATCTTCCTTTTTGTACCGACGGGAGTTTCCTGGGTATTGAAGCCGATGTACGAAAAAACCAGCGTGGGGTCGCTGCCGTTGATATCGACGGAATAGTTCCCCTCGCCGTCGGTAGTCGTCCCAACCTGGGTTCCTTTCAGGACGACGTTCACACCGGGCAGGGGCGTGCCATCGGTGGCCGACGTAACCCGACCGGTGACGACGGGTCGGGCTGATCGTTGCGCCCAGACCGGCCCGTTCCAGATACCGAGTAGTCCGACCCAGACCAGCGCACATCGCACAAGCAACCTACTGGTAAAGTTTGTTTTCATAAAAGTTAAGGGTTAGAATTTAGGCAATCTCAATCCAGGCTAACACATTGTTTAGCAGGATGATACTAGCACTTCGAGCCAATTAAAAGCTACGGTATTAGAAAAACCGTAAGATTGACCGAGTCAGAAATTTCTCTTTGATTGATTTGGGCCACTCCACGAACTCATTCGCCGGATGTTCGGCGGGTGTGCCGACGCAGACTTGCCGGAGCAGTTGCTTTTTAGTAGCGGTTTTCAGATAAGCCAGGCATTGGTTCCGCAACTGCTTGAACAGGTGGGCTTCAAATTTTTGTCGGGTACGCAAATCGAGACTGCTTTCCCGCATTTCGCCAAGAATAGCATCAACCATCTTTTCGGCTGCCACTTCGTTTTTAATCAAAGAGTTACAAAACGTAAACGCCACAGCTCGGTAATCAACCGGACTAGCGGCAATCACTTGATCATTTGGAGTCGCTCGACAGAGGATTTGCTCATTCGTCGAAATCATTGGTACGGAAAGCTACTGGTTATATGAAAGAATTTGCTTACTCTATACACTGTAGCATCTGGGAAACCCGCAGATTGCATAATAAGATAGTATAATACCTCCCTTCAACAAATACAAACCCATTCTATACGACCAGGAAGTATATACTACTGATTAATAGGCAAATACTGAGTATTACCTAAGCACTTTATAATTATTAGATGATTAATTGTAAAGAATAACATTTACTCTATGCAATTATATCACAATATTATAACAATAAACGCCTACTTCTTTGTACGTTTATAGCAATTCACTATACGAATTTACCACAATCAACCAGGCGGTTTTTGCCCACGACTTTTTTAGAACAGTTCCCAAGCTGTCTACTTGCCAAATACAGAATACACCGGCTAATTATTCTTATGCGCAGTTGATCAGCCTTTTGCCGAATTACGCGGTAGAGAGCCTGCGGGCTTGTAGCCACATACCTTGACTAGTCGATTTGAATTTCGTAAGTTTGCTGTATGCAAAAAGCCGAAACGCTCGAAGAGTTTTACCAGAAGAAATTCAACTGGATGCCCGACAACCTGCAACGGGACATGGGCCACTTCAACGTGTTTCGGCTGGAAGATTGCATCGATCCCAGGAAAGAACCCATCACCTACAGCCGTCGGGATTATTACAAAATCACCCTGATTCGCGGTCGAAACGTTTACCATTACGCGGATAAAAGCCTGGAAGTCAACGGCACAGCCCTGATCTTCTTCAATCCCCAGGTTCCGTACAACTGGGAGTCACTTTCCGGCGCTCCTAACGGTTTCTTCTGCATTTTTAAGGAAGCGTTTTTTACGGAAAAAATGCGGGGGAGCCTGAACGAACTGCCCATGTTTGCGCCCGGCGGTAAACCGGCTTACATCCTCGACCCGGCACAGGATGAACGAGTGAGCCAGTTGTTTCAGAAAATGATCGACGAAATCAGCTCCGACTATCCGTATAAATATGATTTACTCCGCAATTATGTGACGGAGACGGTTCACTTTGCGCTGAAAACCCAACCCACCGAAACACTCTACCAGCATACCGACGCCAAAACCCGCATCACGGCCATTTTCGCCGAACTACTCGAGCGGCAATTTCCCATCGAATCACCAACGCAACGGTTTAAACTTCGGTCTGCCCGCGACTTTGCCGAGCAACTTTCGGTGCACGTCAACCACCTAAACCGTTCGATTCGCGAAACCACCGGCAAAACGACCACCGATCACATCGCCGAGCGGTTAGCCAGCGAAGCCCGGGCGTTGCTGAAACATACCGACTGGAACATTGCCGAAATCAGCTACGCGCTCGGCTTCGAAGAACCGGCTCATTTCAACAATTTTTTCAAGAAGCATACGCACCTGACTCCTTCCGCTTTTCGAATGGTTTGAATTTTGCAAGTATCGGTTTGAAAGCCGCAATAGTGTTCAGGCCCGGTCTATCTAATTTTGTTTCATCAAAACAAGCAAAATTATGGACACTCAAAAAGTATGGTTTGTTACCGGAGCCTCCAAGGGCCTGGGCCTTTCACTAGTCAAACAGTTGTTGAATGGTGGTTATAAAGTAGCAGCAACCTCACGCAATGCGGAGGAGCTAAGCCGAGCAGTTGGCTCAGCAGATGGTTTTCTGCCACTGGCGGTTGATTTGAAAACCGAAGCCAGCGTGGCCGACGCAATTGCCAAAACCGTCGCTTATTTCGGGCAGCTTGATGTGGTTGTGAACAATGCTGGTTACGGCTTACTCGGCAGTCTGGAAGAGTTAACCGACGAGGAAGCCCGCGAAAATTTTGATGTCAATGTGTTTGGCTCGCTGAACGTTATTCGTCAGGCCCTGCCCCACCTGCGGCAACAACACTCCGGACACATTTTCAACCTCTCGTCAATCGGTGGCTTTAACGGTTCTTTTCCCGGCTTTGGCATCTACTGCGCCACCAAGTTCGCGGTTGAAGGATTCTCCGAATCGTTGGCCACCGAATTGAAGTCTTTCGGCATACACGTAACAATTGTTGAACCGGGTTATTTCCGCACGGAGTTTCTCACCGCCGATTCGCTGGGCGTTTCAAAGAACCAGCTCGACGCCTACCAATCCGTTCGGGATTCGCAACAGGCGCATCAGAACCAGATCAACGGAAATCAGCCCGGTGATCCCGAAAAAGCCGTTGCGGCCCTGATCCGTGTTGCATCCGAGGCCAATCCGCCCCTGCATTTGTTTCTCGGGCAGGATGCCTATGATCTTGCGTATCAAAAAATTGAAGCCGTTCGGAATGATCTGGAGAGCTGGAAGGAACTGACGGTTTCCACCGGCTTTTAAAAACCACTGTTTTATACTCAATGTCCCAGCTACGGTTTTATAAAGCCGTAGCTTCTTTTTTCATTCAATCGACCCTTCAGCTGAATAATCACAATCGTGATTTTAAATTAACCAAAATCCACAGAACAAATTCCTGATTTTCAACCAACTACGCAGGAAGACAGACTCAGCATAAGCCGATTTATTCGTGGGATCGGAAAACGTAACACGTACAGAAAAGATCTCGACCGTGAAGCCAACAAAGTGAAGAGGTATTTAAAAGAAAAAACCAGCTAGAATAAGCTGGTTTTTTGAGACATACTCAACGTTATGAAAAATTTAAATCTGTACTTCTTAGTGGTGACGCCAATATCGGGATAATAAGTATTTTCCAGGTTAAAACTACCTTTCGTTTCAGCGAAAATATATTAAAAAAAGATGAAATTGTTTTCTTCCCTGAAAAAACTACAGGATTTCATCAAAAATACGTATCATTCCGTTTGTTTCTGGTTTTATATAGGCTGCTTTTCTGGCCAGAAAAGCTTTTGCTTCTCGGTTAAAAAGTATATAGCTTCGTATCAAATGCCCCGGATAGCCCAGCTTGTGTTCTACCCAAACCCCGCACGATTATGCGCAGTCTCTTCACACTTATTTTTTTCATACTCATTCACGCCAGTTTCGCCCAGGACCTTGTCAGCAACCGCCAGCAGGAAATCGTTTTCAGATCGGTGAATGTCATTCCGATGGATCAGGAACGAGTTCTTGAAAACCAAACCGTTGTGGTTAAAAATGGTAAAATTACCGCACTCGGACCCGACGGAAAAGTGAAATACGCCAAGAATGCCCGGGTGGTCGACGCAAAAGGAAAATACCTGACTCCCGGCTGGGCCGAAATTCACGCTCACGTTCCGCCCATTGATGATCTCGAACCCATGAAAGAAGTGCTGATGCTTTATCTGGCAAACGGCATTACCACGATCCGCGGAATGTTGGGACACCCCAAACACCTGGAGCTGCGTAGCAAAATCAACAGCGGTGAAATTCTCGGGCCGCATTTCTACGCGTCAGGGCCTTCTTTCAGCGGACAAACCGTTAAATCGGCCGACCAGGGCGCCAACATGGTGCGTGAACAAAAAGCCGCGGGTTACGACTTCCTGAAACTCCACCCCGGTTTGACAAAGGAGACTTTTCCGGCCATTGCCAAAACGGCCAAAGAGGTCGGCATACCGTTCGTTGGGCACGTCTCTTTCAACGTCGGTGCCTGGATGGCCATTGACGCCGGTTATTCCTCGATCGACCACCTGGACAGCTTCATGGAAGCCATCACACCGGGCTCCGATACGCTGGTGGAGCAGGAAACGGGCCTGTTTGGCGCCTGGATTGGCTACCGGGCGGACCCGGCGCGGATTCCAAAACTGGTGAACGGTTTGCGTGAAAAGAACATCCGGGTCGTTCCTACGGAAGCGCTGGCCGAACGCTGGCTGTCTCCGCTCCCGGCAGACGAGTTTGTGAAAGCGCCCGAAATGAAATACATGAGAGCGGAGGATGTTCGCAACTGGACCAACACCAAGAATAATTACAACAACAATCCCAATTTTTCGAAGGAGAAAGCCGAAAAATACATCCAGATGCGCCGGAAAATCCTGTACGAATGCCAGAAAAACGGAGTAGATATCCTGTTGGGTTCGGATGCACCCCAGGTTTTCAACGTTCCCGGCTTCTCGATCCACCACGAAATGCGCTACCTCGTCGGGGCCGGGTTGACGCCCTACGAAACCCTGCGGACCGGAACCGTCAATGTGGCTTCGTATTTCAAAAAACCGGATTCCGGCACCATCAAAACCGGCAATGTTTCGGATTTGGTTCTGCTGAATGGCAATCCATTGAAAGATATCAACCAAACCCAGAACATCGAGGGCGTCATGATCGGCACAAACTGGCTATCAAAAGCTTATATTCAGAAAGAGCTAAAAAAACTCGAAAAACAATAAACCATTCCGTTTCTCCAGACCGGCGTTGGTCCACTACAGTTTAGAGGAACAGACGAAGCCCGCTCGGGCTTCGTCTGTTCCTGTCTTTTCGGGAAATCCCCTTTTTTCTTCGCAGCGAAGCAACCGCTAACTCCTATTTTGCAAGAATGTTACCAATATTGCTATTTTTTAAACTTATCTTCGCATTACGAATGTAAAGCTTCGAATCCACCTGACGGGGTGTTTGCAACGGACGGCCTCCACCAACCGATTCGCACCGATTACTTCCCGACTATGCAATCGCCAGCTTACCACGCCAATTTGTAGAGAAGTTATAGTACGCTTTTATCGAATCTCTGTAAACTACCTACGATTTTAACATGCTAAAAAAAGGCCTGGTGGTAATCTGGCTTCTGGTATTGCTTTCGGCTATTGGAGCGTTGTTCTGGTATACAGACTGGATTTATCAATTGCCGACGCCCATCCCGGACAAGTACAAACCTGTGAGCAACGGCACGGTCATTCCGGTGCACCAATTTGTTAAATCAGGGCCGCAAAAACCCGTTTTTCTCCATTTTTACAATCCCGATTGTCCCTGTTCCCGTTTTAACAAACCACATTTTAAGTCTCTGGTCCGGCAGTATGGCCACCGCGTCAACTTTGTGGTGGTGGTGATGAGCTACAAGACCTATTCGGTGCAGGCAATTCGGGAAAAGCTCGATCTGGACCTACCGATTGTGTTCGACCAATCCATTGCCCGGCACTGCGGGGTATATTCCACCCCACAGGCTGCGATTTTAGATACGCAACAGCGGCTGTTTTACCGCGGCAATTACAACCGGAGCCGCTATTGTACGGACGAGAAGACGAATTACGCCCAACTTGCCCTCGCCGGATTGCTACAAAACAATACCCAAATAACCTTCGATCAGCTAGCCGTACAAGCCTACGGCTGCACGCTACCCTACTGCAAGACCGATTTATAACCATCTCCTGTCAAACCCCATCATGGATCATCCGTCCTCCGTGTCCAGTAATCTTACCCGTACCCTTCTTTTCAGCGTCCAGGAACGCTCAGACCGTTTAATGAATTATTTTCTGGGCGGCTATTTCTTGATCGGTCTCATCTTTGCTACTTTTTATGACACCTGGCTGATCGCCTTAGGCGTAGGCGGACTTTCGCTGCTGGCGTATTACTCCGTCAAGCTGCTCCTGCCCTCCTCCAACCTGTACCAGTACGTCCTGAGCACCGTGCTCGGTATTTTCATGGCCCAGTACATCTACCAAATGCACGGGTTGTTCGAAATGCACTTTTTTGCCTTTATCGGCAGCGCGTTGTTGATTACGTACCAGCGGTGGACCTTACAAATCCCGATGCTGGCCGTGGTGCTGATTCACCACGCGGTTTTTGGGTACCTGCAAAACAGCGGTTTTCGGGAGATTTACTTTACCCGGCTCGACTACTTTGATCTGCAAACATTTGTGATCCATATTCTGCTGGCGGCCGTCATTTTTTTTATCTGTGGACTGTGGGCGTACATGCTACAGAAATACAACGAGTTGCAGCTCAATCAGGCTATGGAAATGGCCGAATTACAGAAAGAAGCGCAGCTTTCGCTGGAGCGCAAACGGAATGAAGAAGTTCAGAAAAAAACCAATGAGCAATTGCGGGCTTCCAACCAGGAACTGGAAAAAGCCCGGTCTGAGGCCGAGCAAGCCAATCAGGCCAAGAGTATTTTTCTGGCCACCATGAGCCACGAAATCCGTACGCCCATGAACGGCGTCATCGGGATGACGGCGCTATTGCAGGAAACCGCTTTGACCGAAGAACAGCGGATGTTTACCGAAACCATTGCCAGTTGCGGTGATACTCTGATCAACGTCATCAATGATATTCTCGACTTTTCAAAAATTGAATCGGGCAACCTTGAACTCGAACACGAAGATTTTAATCTGCGCCAGTGTATCGAAGATGTACTGGATATTTTTGGCACCAGAGCCACCAAAATCGGAATTGATCTGATCTATGATATTGACGAAAACGTACCGGTACAAATTGTGGGCGACCACCTGCGTTTACGGCAGATTCTGACCAACCTGATTGGCAATGCCATGAAGTTTACGGAGCGTGGTGAAGTTTGTGTTTTTGTCCATGCCGACCCAATGGACAGCGGAAACAAATGGCAGCTCCGGTTCGATGTGAAGGATACGGGCATTGGCATTCCCGCCGAAAAACAAAGCCGCCTGTTCAAAGCCTTTTCGCAAGTCGACTCCTCCACCACCCGCAAATACGGCGGAACCGGACTGGGGCTGGCCATTTCGCAGAAACTCGTTCGGCTCATGGGCGGAGAAATCAGCGTACAGAGTAAACTCGGCCACGGTTCTACGTTTTCGTTTACCATCAGCACCTACCGGGGGCAAAAAGTTCTTCCGCCCTATACGCATCACAGCATGACCGAACTGGAAGGGAAGCGTATTCTGGTGGTAGACGACAACGCGACCAACCTGGCCATTCTGGAACGCCAATTTGAATCCTGGAAGTTGAAGCCCGTGCTGGCCACCAGTGGCGAAAAAGCGCTGGAAATTCTCTCGGGCTCCTTGCCTTTCGATCTGGTCATTACGGATATGCAAATGCCGGGCATGGACGGTATTATGCTGGCCGAACAGATGCGAGAACGCGCGCCCAAAATTCCAATCCTTTTGCTCAGTTCCATTGGTGAGGAGCTGAAAAGCGATCAACGCCAGCTTTTCGTCTCGGTGCTGACGAAGCCGATCCGGCAACATGTGTTGAGCAAGCACGTACAGGAAGCGCTGCAGCGGCAACAACCGGTACAGCAGGCCCCGGTGGCCCAGAAAAAAATGTCGACAGAATTTTCGGCCAGTTACCCATTTGTGCTCCTGGTCGCCGAAGATAACACGATCAACCAGCACGTTATCATGCACATTCTGCAAAAACTGGGGTACCAGCCCGACCTGGTCAGCAACGGTCAGGAAGCGCTGGAAGCCGCGATGCAAAAAGAATATGAACTGATTCTGATGGATATGCAGATGCCGGTAATGGATGGTCTGGAAGCCACCCAGCTGATCCGACAATCCGTGGTCAAACAACCTGTCATTGTGGCACTGACCGCCAACACACTGGAAGGCAACGAACAGGCTTGCCTGGATGCGGGTATGGATGATTTTCTGGGCAAACCGATCAAACTGGAGGAACTAATGATCAAGTTTGAGAAATGGCACCGGCAACCCGTAGCGGTGAAGTCGTAACGTTTCCGGGTCCACCATCCGCCGATCCGCCCCTATGCCCCAAAACATCCCCGGGCTTTTGGGGTTAAAACACTATGAACGATTGGCAGGAAAACATCATCACGGATCGGGCCCGGATCGCGGACTTACTCGACCAGACTCAAACAATTGCCGTATTGGGCATCAAAACGGAAGCGCAGGCGTATCAGCCTGCTTTTTACGTCCCCAGCTACCTGGCTTCGGCGGGGTTCACGGTTATTCCGGTACCGGTTTACTACCCGGATGTGACCCAAATTCTGAACCAACCCGTGTACCGAAAACTAGCGGACATTCCCGAAGATGTGGACCTCGTCAACGTTTTTCGGCGTTCGGAGGATATTCCGGCGCATGTAGACGACATCCTGGCGAAAAAACCGAAAGCCGTCTGGTTTCAGTCCGGTATCCGGAACGATGAAGTAGCCCGGCAACTGGCGCAAGCGGGCATCCTGGTGGTGCAAAGCCGTTGTCTGATGGTTGATCACCGATCTCTAGCGTACGACTGACCGCTCTTCAGAGCTGTCTTTCAGGAAGTTTCGTCCAGTCCGGTCTCCGGTTTTTGGGAGATTGGAACGGTTTTTCCGCGCGAAAACGAAATCAGGGCACCCGTAAGTACCAGGCCCGTCATGACCAGATACGTATAATGCATGCCCAACAATTGGGCCGGTGTGGATTCCGGGGATAGGCCGTGTGCCAGCGCGTACCGGTTTCGGGTGCTGTACCAGACCGCAGCCGCCAGGGCAATTCCCACCACAAATCCCAGGTTGCGCATGAACGCAATGACACTGCTGGCAATGCCGCGTTGTGCCCAGGGAGCCGCGTTCAGGGCACTGCTGCTGTTGGGTGATTGAAACAGCCCAAATCCCATACTTACCAGAGCGCTTCGCCAGATAACCGACCGCCAGTCCCAGTCGGCGTCCAGAAAAGAGAACGCAAAATAACCGCTGGCCGTAATAAGCAATCCGATGCTGGACAACCACCGCGTACTGATCCGGCTGGCCAGATAACCGCCCAACGGAGCAACCAGGCTGAGTGTCAACGGTCCCGCCAACAGCACCAATCCGGCGCGTTCGGGGCTTAGCTGAAGCAATTGTTGCAGGAAAAAGGGAATGATGAACAAATTGCCACCCGAAGCCACAAAACCGCAAAAAGCCGCCAGAATAGCCGAACTATAGGGCCAGATTCGGAACAGACTGAGTTGCAGCATCGGTTCGCTGACCCGCGTTTCCCAGAGCAGAAAAAGCAGCACCAGAATACCGCCTACAACCAGCAACGCAATAACCAGCGAATTATCCCAGCCATACTGCGGCTCCGACCCAAAATCCAGCCCCGTCAACAAGGCAATGACACCCAGCAGAAACAGCGTGGCACCCAATAGGTCAAACCGTTGATTGGTCATTTTCGGGCTTTCGGGCAAAATAGCCCAGGCCCGCCAGATAGCCAGCGCCCCAATGGGCACATTAACAAAGAAAATGCTCGCCCACCCGAACTGTCCTAGCAAAAAACCGCCCAAAACGGGGCCGGCGCTGGAACCGGCGGCAACCACCGACCCCATCAGGCCAAGCGCCTGTCCGCGTTCCTGCGGAGCAAAGGTATCGCCGATAATGGCCGGACCCACGGCGTAAATCATGGAAGCTCCCAGCCCCTGCACCACCCGAAAAGCCACCAGTGACCATAGGCTCCAGGCCAACCCGCAAAGCAGGGACCCCAGCACAAAGACACAAAATCCGGTAATGTAAAGCTGCCGACGCCCCACCCAATCCGATAACTTACCCATAATGAGCAGTGTGCTGGTGGTTGTCAGCAGGTAACACAACACAATCCACTCTACCCCATCGCCAGCATTGAGTTCGCGCCGGATGGTGGGCAGGGCAATATTGACGATGCTGCTATCGAGGGTCGACATGAATGTTCCGAACATGAGCGTTCCCAGAATCATCCATTTGTTGGGGGCAGACGACGTTGTAGCGGCAGTGGGTGAAGACACAATTGAGCAGTTTATCCAAAAAGATAACCGACTCGGCAGCCCGTTGTTCAAGGATTTTGTAAGAGGCCCAACTGGTCTTTTCCGTCGACCCTCCAGCCACTTTGGTACTGGGATCGTTAAGCAGATCAACCCCCGGGCACGCACTGTACTATACCCTGTTAGTCAACGAAATACAACCCTGTTGATGCAGTCAGCCGTAACTTGGTGTCAAGTTACGGCTGACTGCAAAGGTATACTCATTTTAAATTTATCATTAGGGAAGATTGGTTGTAGCCTGCGAAGCAGCCCAACCCTCCGTTGATGTTACTTGGCATTAAAACCGGCTCGGCAAATGGATTGCTTTCTGATTTTTTCTGCAACTCCAGGGCCTGATGATACTTGTAATAGGCTTCATCCACATTCAGCAATGTGGCTCTTACCGATGCTTTTTCGTACAGGCTAAAAAAAGTAGCTTTTTCGGCTACAACCTGATTAACCTTGCTTTGGCTCAGGTAACCACGGCACGATTCCAGCACGCTTCCGTCTTTCGACTGATCGGAAAGCAAGGTACTGATCTGTCCCAGGGCTTCAAACAACACCGGCTGGTTTTCAGAGGTCAGCTTTGGATTTGCATCGGTTTTGCACGTTGGGCATGATTTCGCGTACACAAACAAACCGTTAGTCTGGTAATAATTGGCGGTTTTGGGGGAATCCTGCCAGAAATAGCGAACGAAATATTGTTTTTGATGGCTGGCATCTTCGGCAGAATCCAGCCGCACTTTTTGCAGACGGGCCGACTGAGGAACCGTGCAAACACTCGAAGCTTGTAAGCCCTCCGGGGTTTTGACACTTAATTGATACGTTTCTCCGGCCCGGATCACAAACTTCTTCGCATCAATCTGGTAATAATCATTTTTGCCGTTGTACGTGAGCTGAACCGATTGTCCGCCGGTCGACAACGTTACGCTTGCATTCTTAACGACTCCGTAGTTGGACGTGTAATTCGCATCGGCAATAGGGCGCGTCATACCAACCCGTACTGCAACAATGGTGTCCTGGGGAGAGATGAAACCAAGAAGAACGAGTTTCTTATCAACCCGGGTGAGGCTTTCCGGCTCAATTTCCTGACGCATGTCCTGGCAGGCGGTGGCTAATAAACAAATCAGTACAAATAAGGCATAAATCGGTTTCATGATAGTTTTAAGAGAGAAGGTGACAGAGATGCACTTTATGGTATTAAACTTGTATCAAACTACTTTTGAAATCATTCCCAAAAACGGCTAGCGTATAAGAACTAACCTGGTTAACTCGCTATTTTCCGGCACTGAAATTTCATAAGTAATTTTACTTATACAAAATAAGCAATTAAGACACATTTTCTCTGCAAAGCGGCTGCACTTTTAATCCGGAAATAATAGTTCTCCTATAGAAAATGGGTTGGCATTTTTTACACAAACTCCTTTCTATCAACATATTACATCAAAATAAACTGAATGGCGATATATGTAACCGTAAGAATACTTTTAATTTCATTTTAATTAAAACAGTAAATCATGTATAATTAATTACCTATTTTCATACACGCAAAAACTCATATTATTATAAGTAATTAACGAACATTAAAACGGCTTAAAAAGCTGTAAATCATCAGGAAGAAACTTAAATTCAAATTGGATTTAAAACAGACTCAATTTTATATGGAATTACCATAGTAGTTGACATTTCGGTTAGCAGGAATAAAACCGGAGGTGAGTCCAGAACTCAAAAGACGGTTGAGGTCAAAATGCAGAAGCCCCGTTTACACCTTCGGGTAATTGTGCGGAGGAAGGCGTTACGTCTGGAGCGTAGAAGTTATCGGAAAGCGTTTTGTACTTTTTCGGCAACGCAGCAAAGGAAAAGTAGCCGATAATAGAAAAACCGTAACTTAGGAAGTGAATTAATGCACACTGAAAACAAAAAAGCCGTGTCACCACGGCTTTTACACTTCACAACATTACCTTAAACAAAGAAACTCCTTATAGTAACCCGCTGGTAATCAAAACTTGAAGGTGTAACTGATCGAAGGAACCACGGGAAACAGCGAATACCGGTACAAGACGGTTTTTGACGGCTTGTTTTCGACAGCTACCTTGCTTTCCAGCGAGTAATAGAACGGATTCCGGCGACTGTAAGCATTGTACACGCTTAACTCCCAAATACTTTCGCGTGATTTCTTTCGGGTGTGAAATTGCAGGCTAAGATCCATCCGATGGTACGGTTCGGCCCGGAAGCTATTCTTGTCCCCATAATCTTTCACATTCTGCGTACCCGTAAAGGGGCTACCCGTATGCTCGGGATTGTTGACGCTGACCGCATAGCGGGACGAGGGCACCGTTAATGCCTGCCCCGTGCCGTATACCCACGTGCCGGAAAGGGTTAAACGTTTGCTCAATTCGTAAACCCCCACCACAGAGAAGTCGTGCCGACGGTCGTAGCGGGGGAAGAACGGACGGCCCCCGTTCAGATCGGCAAACTGCCACTGTGTCCACGACAGCGTATACCCCAGCCAACCCGTCAACCGTCCCGCTTTTTTCTGGAGCATCACCTCTCCGCCGTACGACCATCCTTTCCCAGCCGTTACATTATCTTCCCAGCGCGCCTTTTCGTCGGTCAGCAGGAAGCTCGCTCCTTCGCGGTAGCTGATGTTGTTTTTCATGGTTTTGTGATAGCCTTCTACCGTCAGCGTGAGATCCGAAGCAAAATCTTTCACCAATCCCAGGGCAAATTGCTCCGATTGTTGCGGTTTCACCCGGTCAGTTGTCGGAACCCACAGATCGGTCGGCAAGCCCACGCCCGTGCTCGATAGCATGTGTACGTACTGGTTCATCTGGGCATAAGCACCTTTAATCGTCCAGTCGGCGGGCAGCTTGTACCCTACCGACAACCGGGGTTCGGGCCGAACATACTGCGCATCTTTGTGCCAGAAATGGCTCACCCTCAGCCCGGCGTTGACCCGCCAGCGATCCGTTGGCTGCCAGACATCCTCGGCATAAACACCCGATTCGATGACATTGATGGGCTGGTTGGTTTTTCCGGAAATGTTCGTCTCCACGGAGGACGTCACAACGGCGCTGGGCGTAAACCGGTGCGGAGTTACCTGGAAGCCGAAACGCAGTTGATGCCTGCTACCAGCCGCTACATCGAGGTCATGTTTTAACGAAATATCGCGGATATTCGATTGGTAGTTCAATTGAAAAACGTTAGGCTGAGCTGACGCATTCTGAGCAACGCTAGCCTCTTCATTCGAAACCCGCATCCGGTACTGGCTAACGATCAGAGCAGTATGAGCCGACACGGTGTTCGAGAACTGGTGACTCCAGCGCAAGGTCCCGGTGGTGTTGCCCCAACCCATGCTGGCATTCAGCGCCCGGTTTCCGGACACACGCTGCGCTTCAAACTGGTCGGAACCCGTATAGCCACTCAGGTACAACTGATCATTGGCTCCCAGATCGAAGGAAAGTTTGGCGTTGTAATCCCCAAAGCCCGAACGGGAAGGAAGACCAGACTCCGGGCTGGCGGGAATCAATCTCGTCAATGCACCCAGGTAACACTGGCGGGCCGACACCAGAAACGACGCTTTCCCTTTTTTCAGGGGCCCTTCCAGCGTGAAACGGGAGGCAATAAGACCCACGCTGCCCGTTCCATGGATTCCTTCTTTATCTCCTTCTTTCATGCCCATTTCGATAACCGACGACAAGCGCCCGCCGTAACGAGCCGGAAACCCGCCTTTGGTCAGCTCCACATGCTGAAGGGCATCGCCGTTAAAGACCGAGAAAAAACCGAGCAGGTGACTGGGGTTATACACAACGGCTTCGTCGACGGTAATCAGGTTCTGATCCGGCCCACCGCCCCGAACATACACACCGGCATTTCCTTCCGATCCTTTCTGTACACCCGGCATTAGCTGAATTACTTTCAGCACGTCTTTCTCACCCATCAGAGCGGGAATTTTATTGAGCTGGCTCATCGATACCGCAATCCGGCTCAGCTGGGCAACGTCACTTTCTTTGGGTTGTCCCGTGTGGCTTTTCACCGACACTTCCGTCAGGGTTTGCCCCGGCATCAGCTCAATGTTTACGGCCTGTTGGGTATGTGGAAAAATAGTCCGGGACACGGTTTCGTACCCCACAAATGAAAACGTGACGACGAGGCTGTCTTTTACTGGTAGTGCTATTTTATACGATCCATCGGCGTTGGTCGAGGTGCCTTTCTGTAGAGCAGGTGCAAAAACGTTAACGCCTGGCAGGGCGGTACGGCTCCCCATTTCCCGTACCGAACCCGCCAAATTAACAATGGACTGGGCTGATACCGGAAGGGTCAATAATGCTAAAAAAAGACTACTTAAAGTAATGATTGCTTTCATGGGACAGAGCGGATAAGATGCCATTTTTCTTACTTATCACAAAGTAAATAACACCTTTATCCGACTACCGAAAACACACCATCTTTTAATTTAAAATTAATTACCGTTTAATAAAAAAACACCATAAAATACTATAAATCAGATCATTAAAACACGATAATTTGATTGTACACAACCTAAAAATACATCTATTTAATCTATTTTTAATTCGAATTACAGCCCTGAAAATAGACAACAATCCACCCATCTTTATCCTTCTTTTTTTCAACCTTACTAACTGCTCACATCACTTTTCTGCTTTTTAAATAATCAGCCGGTACACTAACATAATAACCATCTCACGACCATCGACCGGAGGCTATTTTTGTAAAAACGACATGACGAATAGCATCCATGAAAACTAGATTTCTTTGTTTGGCAATCTTGCTCCTGGCAGGCTGCTCCAAAGATCCTGCTTCGCCCGACGGGGGCGCAAACACCACCTGGGGCCAACAACCTGCCCTGCCAGTGATTAACGGTTCCGAAACCTTTACGCTGGGTGCCAACGACGGCTATGTGAACGTCATGGGAAATACCGTTCCCCGTATGCCCAACTTTCCGGCCCTGAAAGCCAAGCCGGGGGTGGTGCGGGGCTACGTGGCTGATTTAAACGGAAAACCGTTGTCGGGAGCCGCCCTTGGCATCCGATCTACAGCCACGGGCGGTTTCTATTCCGGCGCATCCGATGAAACCGACGCCAATGGCTATTACGAGATTACCATTCCCTGGGGGGCCGCCGAATTCTATGCCGCTGGCTATACCATCGACTACGGCGAAGGGCGCGCCGTGATGAGTCTGGCCTCCGCCGATGGCAAACTAGGTAACTTTCCGTCGGCCGACGGTCTGGTGAAGAACTTCGTCCTGCTGTCGTACGGCGTTTTCAGCAAAGATATCTTGAGCCAGAAACCCCACGACCAATCCAATTATGCGGGCGGAGTGGTATCTATTTCGTACCACGTAAGTGATCCCGAAGACTATTACATTCCCCCGCATTATATTCCCAAAGATGCCGAAATCGAGGTGACGCTCACGCCCGACGGTCCGGGCTTATACGGTGAAAACAAGACGTTTATCATCCGCAAAAAAGTGCAGCTTTACGAATACGGTTTTCAGATTCTGAATATTCCTGTTGGCCGTTACACCATTCGCGCGAAAATTTCGGGCGGAAAAGAACTCCGAATGGAAGCCATTGGCAGGTATGCAACCATTTATCCGTATTTTGGACTCAAACCCGCAACCGCTACCGGCACGGCAAAAATACTCTTCACGCCAGATATTGATTCCGAAAACCGAACGACCCTTCCCAACCGCAGCAACTGGGGCTCGCTTCAGGTGCAGGTGGAAGTGCCCGAATAAAAGCAAGGTGTTAGCAAGCTCCTGGATCATCTTTCTTCGATCTGGGAGCTTTTTCGGGCGTTCACGGCCTTTCCAGCGGTTTTATTTTTTGAATCGGTCGGGACGCCAGTAGGGTTCCGGTGCTGCAAGGAACTCGACGGGAACCTCCCGGACAAATTCCTTGAGCCATTCACTGCAATATTTCATCCCCGCCTGTTCAGACATCAGGTGCCCCACAATGATCAGGGCTTTTTTCTGGCCCGACGTAATGGCGTCCTGCACGTATTCCACCAGCTCCCATTCGTGCGTTTCGCCCACAACCAGCACATCCGCCTGGGCCAGAAACGGAACACCCGGCATCAGACTCACATTGCCCCAACTCGTCATTACCTTCCGAACCGGCAGCTGCGGATCACCAATGACCCGCATCGTTTCTACTTTCAGTTTGGATGCCATCCCCTGCGCAAACTGGGCCAGCGTCATTTCCGGAAACATAAACAGCCGCGGATTTTGCGGATCATTGTACTTCGCCCAACCCAGCTCCCGAATCATCCCCGTCGCTATACCGTCTGGCCGACGCCCGTGCCAGTGATCGTGGAAGTGAAAAACCGCCATGTTCTTCTGCTGAAGAAAATCGCGTTTGAGCTGATAAAGCGGGTCCTGCGCCACCGGGTCCGTGCGGTCCTGGTGAGAGTAATACGTGGGTTCGTGCGTGATAACCATGTTCAGGCCCTTAGCAGCCGCCCGCTGAAGTACCTCAAGGGTAGCCATCATGGTCACGGCGATACCCTTCACCGGCGTTTCCAACGTTCCCGCAATCAGGTTATCGACAGTCTGCTCGCGCCAGGGAATTCCCACCTGCGTCTTAATCCGGTCTATCACCTGACCCGCCGTAATGGTTGGAGCATTGGGCGACCGAATTGCGCTGACTGCCGTCAGGCCCAGCGAGGCCATCAAAAACGAACGGCGTGATGATTGGTATACACTCATGGATTCCCCGCTGGTTAAACATTGGTACAATATAGGAAGAAGGAGTCGCTTGACTCCTTCTGTCCATCAATGCAAAACAAATACACCACGCTGCTTCAGCTAAACCGACCAGCGTCGCGCCTTGTGTCCGTAAAATGCGTAATACATCAGGTATACATAACACGGAAAGAGCACCCAATAAGCGGGTTTTACACCGTAAGAATCCGCAAAATAACCGTAAAATAGCGGCAAGATGGCATTTCCGCACAGCCCCATGATCAGGATGGCCGCGCCCAGTTTAGTGAACCGCCCCAAACCGTCCAGCGCCAGCGGCCAGATACCCGCCCAGACCAGCGAATTAGCCAACCCCAGCAGCACCACAAACCAGATCGACCGATCGGCATAGTGGCCCAGCAAGGTGACCGGGCCGCTGGTGAAAAGAATGAGTAACGTCAAAACCGTACCCAAAACCGTACAGAAGCGGAAAGCCGTTACCTGACTGATGGTTCTGGGAATTAACACAATTCCCAGAATATACCCGCAGATTGTGGCCGTCAGGGTGTAGGCCGGAAACGTTTTGGCTTCCAGCAAATCAATACCCATCGAGTTGGCGTACCCGATCACCGTATCAACAGCAATAACCTGACTGCCAACGTGCAGAAAAATAGCCACCGCGCCCAGAATCAGGTGAGGGAACTGGAAAATGGAAGTTTTTCCGGAGTTGGCGGCCGCCACTGCCGCCGATTCCTGCTCCGTGTCGATTTCTGGTAACGGCGAAAACCGTACCATCAACCCCAGCCCGATGAGCACCACGCCCATCACCGAATAAGGCATGATCACCCGCCGGATCAGCGCATCCAGTGCCGCACTTTTCTCGGCGGGCGACATAGTGGGCAGTTGCGCAAACAGATCGGTATCCGTGGCCCGCAAAATCACGGCTGCAAACAGAATAGGCGCCAGCACCCCCGCCCCTTTGTTGCAGATTCCCATGATGCTGATTCGCTGGGCGGCCCGTTCCTGCGGCCCCAGAATGGTAATAAACGGGTTGGCTGCCGTTTGCAACACCGCCAGCCCGACACCGATCATGAACAGCCCCAACAGAAAAATTTCGTACGTCCGGGTCATGGCGGCTGGCACGAAAATGAACGCCCCCAGCGCCATCGCCCAAAAGCCTACCATCATTCCCTTTTTAAAACCGGTCGTTTTCAGCAGATACGACGACGGTACGGACATGACGAAATAGGAAATGTAGAAGGCAAAGGTGACCAGATACGACTGAAAATTGGTGAGTTCGCAGGCAATTTTGAAATATGGAATCAAAATGGCGTTGACCCAGGTAACAAATCCGAAAATAAAAAATAACAGCCCGATAATCAGGATCGAAATTAGCGTATCCCGTTTGCTTAACGTGCTTACTTCAACTGCCGCCACAGATGCTTTCATCAGAAAAAAGGATAAAGGAGTAAAGGAATAGTGAATCAGAGCGGTTTTTAAACCTTGGGTTCCCAACCAGATTGGTAATCCCGCGACCAGTACTTCTTCATCACTCCCTTGTTTTTGATGTGTCCGTTGCTCGGGTCGATGTTCAGTGTCTCGCCCGACCGGAGGGCAATATTTCCTAACTGACACAGTAGGGTGCTCTGGTGACCGCCCTTGATGTCGGCCGTCAACGCCGTGCCTTTCCGGATGCCATCGAAAAAGTTCTGGATATGAATCGCATCCAGCGCCTGCGACGGATTCATGCGGTCGCGCGGATCGATCACAAAGTCATTTTTGGCTTCTTTGACCAGCTTGTTCTGCAAATCGTAAACTTTGTACGTGTTGCCGCTTTCGATGGTAACCGAACCGGTATCGCCGTAAAAAACCACGCCCACGCTGTTGTCTTCGATGGTACGACCGTTGCAGCTACGACCTTCCCAGACCATGCTGGTATTATTATCAAACTCCAGCGTAATCACCTGGGTATCCGGCGTTTCCCAATCATCTTTATAGCGATAGCGCCCACCGGCCGACGAAACCCGCGTCGGATATTCAACCCCCAGTCCCCAGCGCATCAGGTCGACCATGTGCGTGCCGTTGTTGAGGGCCTCGCCCGTTCCCCAATGCCAGAACCAGTGCCAGTTGTAATGCAGGAGGTTATCTTTGAACGGTCGGCGCGGGGCTGGTCCCTGCCACAGATCGTAATTCAGCCACGATGGCACGGAGGCTTCTTTGCCAGTTCCGATGGAGGCCCGGTTGTTGGTATACCAGCCTTTGGCAAAATACGGGCGACCGATAATGCCGCCCTGAACCTCTTTGATGGCTTTGGCCACGTTGGGCCACGACCGGCGCTGGTTGCCCATCTGCACCACACGTTTGTACTTTTCCGTTGCCGCAATCAGCAACTCACCTTCGCGGGGGTTGTGGCTACACGGTTTTTCCACGTAAACGTGCTTCCCGGCCTGACAGGCCAGAATAGCCGCCGGAGCGTGCCAGTGGTCCGGAGCGGCCACCACCAGAGCCTCCAGGTCTTTGTCTTCGAGTGCTTTGCGGAAATCGGGAGCGGCTTTCGGACGGCTTTTCTGCAAATCCGCTACGGTAGCAATGCACTTATCGGAAGCCCGGGAGTCGACATCGGAGATATAGATGACCTCGCAATTTTTCTGAAGGGCAAAATTGCTCGCCAAGGCCAGCCCCCGTGAATTTACACCCATCACGCCCACCTTGATGCGCTCGTTCGCGCCCCGAATACTGGCGTAGCTTTTGGGACTAAAACCCGGCAAAATACCCCCCAACGATAAAGTCGCGGTACCGGCCACCGTTTTCTTGATAAACTCCCGACGGGATTTACTCGAACTATTCATAATACGTAGGGTTAATTGATTCGTTATTTCACTTGTTTACGCTACTATTTTTCGGAGCCACCGCCCGTTCGCTCGCTGGTCTGGAACCTGTCGCCAGCCTGTTCAGTTGTTTACAGAAAGCCGTACCGTATTCCCCGCCCGTCAGTATCTTTCAATGCGTTTTTTTCAGTTCCAGTCCGGCGCTGACAACTAGCTGAAACAGAAGAAAAAGGAGCGTTGAAAGGAATCTGTAAGGTCATCCTAATCCCAAGAAATTTTCTACGATTATATGTTAAATCCGTCAGATTAGGGCTAAAAAGGTCGTATTATTGTAAGAATACCCAATTTTTGCTTATCTGTACTTCTGTTTAGGCAGAAAGTCGATAAAAATACATTTTTTCCAATTATGGCTCATCTACCACACCTGATCATCGATCTTGCCATTATTTTGGGAGCCGCAGCCATTACGACGCTTCTTTTCAAATGGCTCAAGCAACCGCTCGTGCTGGGGTACATCCTGGCGGGCGTTCTGGTTGGCCCCAAGTTTTCGCTATTTCCTACCATCTCCGACCCGGCCACCATCCGGATCTGGGCCGACATTGGTGTTATTGTGTTGCTGTTCAGCCTGGGGCTGGAATTTAATATCAAAAAACTGGTCAAGATCGGCGGCACCGCTTCGATGACGGGCGTGTTCGAGATTTCGGCCATGATTCTGCTCGGCTATCTAACGGGTATGTGTCTGGGCTGGTCAACGATGGACAGCATTTTTCTGGGCGGTATTGTGGCCATTTCATCCACAACCATCATCATTCGGGCGTTTGAAGAACTGGGCGTCAAAACCCAGCAATTTGCCGGTATCGTATTTGGCATTCTGGTCATCGAAGACATTGTTGCGGTGTTGCTGCTTGTTCTGCTCTCTACCCTGGCCGTCAGTAAGCAGTTTTTCAGTCCCGATATGCTGGTGGCCATCATGCGGCTCGCGTTCTTTCTGGTGATCTGGTTTATCGCCGGGATTTTTCTGGTACCTTCTTTTTTGCGCAGCAGCCGGAAGTTCATCACCGACGAAACCCTGCTGATTATCTCGCTGGCGATGTGCCTGCTCATGGTCGTTATTGCCACCAACGTTGGATTCTCCCCAGCGCTCGGCGCTTTCATCATGGGTTCCATTCTGGCCGGAACCACTTATGCCGAACGCATTGAGCACCTGCTGACGTCCATCAAAGACCTGTTTGGGGCCGTCTTTTTCGTTTCGGTCGGGATGCTGATTGATCCCACGCTGCTGGTTCAATACGCGGGTCCGATTGCGCTGATTACGGTAGTGGTCATTGTTGGTAAGTCCGTTAATGTCACGCTCGGAGCCCTGGTGGTAGGCCAGCCGCTGAAACAATCGCTCCAAACCGGCATGAGTTTAGCCCAGATTGGTGAATTCTCATTCATCATTGCCACCCTGGGCCTGAACCTGAAGGTAACCAGCGGTTTTCTGTATCCAATCGCCGTTGCGGTATCCGCCCTGACGGCTTTTACGACGCCCTACATGATCCGGGCATCCGGTCCGCTCTACAACTGGATCGAAAAGCGGCTTAGCCCCCGCACCAAGCTGTTTCTGAGCAGTTACAGCTCCGGCGCGCAAACCATCGGCAGCGTGAGCGACTGGTACTTATTGCTGCGCGAACACCTGCAAATTATCATTGTCAATACCGTTGTGATTCTCGGTATCATCCTGTTTAGCTCGCGCTGGCTTCTGCCTATGGTTTCGGCTGAACTGATCGATATTCCCTGGGCCGAACCCCTGGCCGGTTTCCTATCGTTCGTTCTGATAACGCCCTTTTTGTGGGCACTTATGCTGAAACGTATCAACCAACCCGTTTACACCCGGCTCTGGACCGAACGGCGTTCGTACCGGGGGCCGCTCGTAACGCTGGCCGTAACCCGCGCCATCATTGGTATTGGGCTGGTTTTGCTGCTGCTGGATCAGTTCTTCCCCGTGAGTATTATCCTGTTTTTTCTGGTCGTAGCAGCCGGGATCTGGCTGGTGTTTGGCAAACGGCTTCCCCTGATTTATGACCTGATCGAAAACCGGTTTTTGCTCAACCTGAACGCCCGACAGATTCAGCAGGAGACCCGAATGGGCCGCAACCTGTTGCCCTGGGATGCCCACCTTTCTTATTTCGAAGTAACCGCCGAATCGCCGGGCGTGGGTGCCACGCTCTCGGAGCTGGCCCTGCGGGAAAAATACGGCGTCAACGTAATTTCCATCGCCCGGGGCAGCATGACCATGCTGGTGCCGGGCCGCAACGAGCGGTTATTTCCCGGCGACAAAATTGCCGTGATCGGCACTGATCAGCAGTTGGAACAGTTTAACACGGTCATTGAACCGGCTCCGGCCAGCAAGGCACCGGTAACCCCCGCCCAGGAAATTTCGCTCCAGAAAATTGCCGTCGATGATTATTTCCCGTTCATCGGCCAGAGCATCCGCAACTCCGGCATCCGCGAAAAAACCCAGGGACTCATCGTGGGAATTGAACGAAAAGGCACCCGCATTTTAAATCCGGATTCAACGACCTTTTTCCAGGCTGGCGATGTTATCTGGCTGGCCGGGAATACCAAGCTGATCAAAGAATTTCAGCGCGAAAACCGCTTGCGGGGCGTTCAGTAGAAAAGCCCCTTTTCGCCCCGGCTAAAAACCGTACCCCAACGGACCGATCTTTTTTAGCCTATGAAATTACTTTACAGCTATTTGCGCCATTTCTGGCCTCTGCTCATTCTGGCCCTGCTGTTGGCAGCTATTAACCAGATTTTCTCGATGCTCGACCCGTATATCTTCCGGAAGATTATCGACCAATATGTCGTTAAACCGGGTTCGGCCATTCAGAAGCTGGATTTTATGAGCTTCCTGAGCGACGGTGCCGGGCTGCTGATTTTACAGGCGCTGGGCGTTGCGATGGTGAGCCGCATTGCCAAAAACTTCCAGGATTATTACGTCAACGTCATCACCCAACGACTGGGTGCCCGGCTTTATTCCGACGGTTTGCGCCATTCACTGGATCTACCGTATCAGGTCTTTGAAGACCAACGGTCGGGCGAAACCCTGGGCAAGCTCCAGAAAGTACGGACGGATGTAGAGAAGCTTATCCAATCGTTTGTCAATGTGTTGTTTACCTCCGTCGTCGGTATTGTGTTTGTCATGTGGTATGCCAGCACGGTTTACTGGCCCATCGCGCCCGTTTATTTCCTCACAATTCCGCTGCTCGGTTTCGTCAGCTCGCTGCTGAGTAAAAAAATCAAAGTTGTCCAGAAGAAAATCGTAACCGAAACCACCGCCCTGGCCGGTTCGACCACCGAAAGCCTGCGCAACATCGAACTGGTCAAAAGCCTCGGCCTGGCCCAGCAGGAAACCCAACGGCTCAATACCACCACCGACAAAATCCTGCAACTGGAACTCAAGAAAGTTCGCTACGTGCGCTCGCTTTCGTTCGTCCAGGGCACGTTTGTCAACCTGCTACGAAACGCAATCATGCTGCTGATGCTCTTTCTGGTGGTTCAGGAACGCATCACGGTGGGTGAATTTTTCTCCTTGTTTATTTATTCCTTTGCCATTTTTGGCCCGCTGCAAGAACTGGGCAACATCATCAACATTTACCGGGAAACGGAAGCGTCGCTGACGAATTTTCAGCAGATTCTCGATACACCCCGCGATGTTAGACCAACGCACCCGCAAGCCGTTCACAAAATTCAGACGCTGGCTTTTGACGAGGTGCGCTTCAAACACCTGTCGGCCGACAAACCGGCTCTCGACGGTATTTCGTTCGATGTAAAACTAGGCGAAACCGTCGCCTTTGTGGGGCCATCCGGCTCCGGAAAAACCACGCTGGTCAAGCTGCTCGTCGGTTTGTATAACCCGATGGCCGGACGCATTTTGTACAACGGAATTGCCGGAACAGACATTGACCTCGACGAACTGCGCGAACAAATCGGTTTTGTAACCCAGGACACCCAGCTTTTTGCCGGAACCATCCGCGAAAACCTCCGTTTTGTGGCCCCCAATGCGACCGACGAAGAATGCCTCATGGCGCTCCGTCAGGCAGCCGCCGATACGTTACTGAGCCGCGCCCCGCAGGGGCTCGACACCGTAATCGGCGAGGGTGGCGTAAAAGTGTCCGGTGGTGAAAAGCAGCGCCTTAGCATTGCCCGTGCCCTGTTGCGCCGTCCCACCCTCCTGATTTTTGACGAAGCCACCTCCGCTCTCGACTCGCTGACGGAAGAAGAAATTGGAAAAACCGTCCGCCAGCTCTCGGGGTCACGGCAACACATTACCATCCTGATCGCTCACCGGTTGAGCACGATCTTACACGCCGACCGCATTTTTGTGCTGGAAAAAGGTCATATCGCCGAGCAGGGGGGCCACGCCG
Source organism: Larkinella harenae (assembly GCF_054780515.1). Classification (NCBI taxonomy): domain Bacteria; kingdom Pseudomonadati; phylum Bacteroidota; class Cytophagia; order Cytophagales; family Spirosomataceae; genus Larkinella; species Larkinella harenae. The sequence continues at coordinate 603,536 of NZ_BAAGWE010000002.1, forward strand.
AGTTACTGGAGCAGAAAGGCCTATATTACGCCATGTGGCGGCAACAGATTGGCGAGCGAAAGGAAATGGCGACGGTTTAGCCAACGGTTTCCCGCACCGCTTGTTTTTTGCTAATCATTTTCAAAAACGTATACCCCAGTCCCCCCGCGCATACTGAACCGGTCAGGATCACAAATTTGGCCTGGGAGGTAATTGCTGGCTGGTCGGGAAAGGAAAGGATGGCGATAAAAATTGCCATCGTAAAACCGATCCCGCCCAGCATACCCAACCCAAAGACGTGAGCCCAGCGGGCCCCCGTCGGCAGGCTACTCAATCCGAGCCTTACAGACAACCAAGAAAACAAACTGATACCCAGCGGCTTGCCAACCAACAACCCCAATACAACGCCCAGCCCCAGCGACGTAGCCATTCCTCCAAGCATTCCTAGTTCGAACCGGATGTTGGTGTTGGCCAGCGCAAATAAAGGCATAATCACAAAATTGACCGGCTTCATCAAACTATGTTCGAGCTTCTCAAGGGGAGAATCCGTTTTGTTGTCGGGCGTTGTTGGAATGGCAAAAGCCGTGAGCACGCCAGCAATGGTGGCATGAATTCCGGAGTGGTGAATAAAATACCAGATGAACAGGCCCGGAATCAGGTAAAATGCCAGTTTCTTCACACCCAGCCAGTTCAACGTAAGTAATCCCAGAAAGAGCGCTACCGCGTAAGCCAGGTAGATACCGTGTAAATCGGTCGAGTAAAAAACCGCAATAACGATGATAGCCATCAGATCATCCACAATCGCCAAAGCCGCCAGAAATACCTTCAGTGAATTCGGCACGTGCTTCCCCAACAGCGTGATGATGGCCAGCGCAAAAGCGATATCGGTTGCCATCGGAATGCCCCAGCCCCCCGCCGTTGGGGTGTTGTAATTAAACAGCGTGTAGATCAGCGCCGGTGCGATGACCCCGCCCAACGCTGCAAAGGCTGGTAAAGCGGCTTTTTTGACCGATGACAATTCCCCTTCGAGCAGCTCTCGTTTGATTTCCAGCCCCACCAGTAAAAAAAAGATCGCCATCAAACCGTCGTTGATCCAGGTGAGAAGGGGGTAGTTCAGGTGTACCGTTGAGCTCGCAAACCCAACCGGTACCGACAGCAGCTTTTCAAAGGATGCGCCCAGCGGTGAATTGGCAATGAGCAGCGAAATCAGCACGCAGAGAATCAGAATGACGCCCCCCACCGAACCCGACTTCAAAAACTCCCGAAAGTGTCTGTAAATACGATTTTGCATGATGTACCTTATAAGTGAAAGGAAACGAGCACGCCCTTTCGTTTTTATCAGTAGCGTCCCCCCGGACAGAACCGGTTTTTTCAGAACGGTTTTATGGGCTGGAATGATCCCGTAACTGAAGCAATTCGTTAACGGTTTTGAATCCATAACCGCGCTGCCTTAACCCTTCGACGATCCCCTTGATGGCCCTCACCGATTCATTCCGATCGCCGTGCATGACGTGCAACAGGATAATCGATCCTGGCTGGGTATGTTCCAAAACATGCTCCGTAATTTTGACAGCATCGTTCAGGTTTGCTGCGTAGGATTCCGGCTCCACATCCCACATGATGCTTTTCCGGTTGGTCTGCTGGAGGTAATACGGCAGCACCAGCAGCTTTTTCCCGTACGGGGGCCGGAACACGATTTCATCCCGAAACCCCGCCCGGCGAATCAGCGAATCCGTCTTTTCAAGCTCATCCCGCGTATAGGCGTAGGTTTTGAGTACCATGCGGTTATGCGAGTACGTATGATTGCCTACCTGGTGCCCCGCCCGCACGATTTTTTCGCCTTCAAGCGGATGAGTAACCAGATCCTGCCCGATCAGGAAAAAGGTGGCTTTGATATTCAGATCACGCAGAATAGCCAGAATGCTGTCGGTGCGTTCGGTTGGCCCATCGTCGAAAGTCAGCGCAACCACTTTCTGGGTGGTCTTGACCCGGGGATACACTTCACCGAAAAACTGGAACGTGCGGGACCGGGAGATAGTCCACGCAACCAGAACCCCCATACCCCCCAAAACAGCCAGCAGAAGCAGGTATTTTTTTTTCATACGTGCCGGGTAACCGATTTTTAGTTCGTGCAAACGTGCTGCCAACCCGTCAAGGAGTTTTGATCTTGTTGAGTAAATAGTGAATTGAAAATAGAAAAAATCGGAATCCTCTGCAAAGCTATTCGCTTGTGGTCGTGTTTTGGTGCAAAGAAACGGTTTTCTTACCTAATCCGGCCTCTTCAGCAGCGAAACTGGCCATCGCTACCCGCTACTATCTCCTTTGAACCTCCAAATCAGAACCGTAATACCGTCTTTTTTGAAGATATTAGGCCTTGTTTTTTGATAACATCGATCACCCTCAACTCATTGACCATGCGTACTGCTCTGCTTATTTGCTTTTCACTCCTAACTACCTTTTCCATTCAGGCCCAAAACACCCCGGCAAACAGCTCCCCGTATGTAAAGCTGATTCCGGGTTCGGAGCAATCTGCGTTGAAAAGGCTGGAACTTGCGTCCGACGTCGACACCACCTGGAACCGCTGGAAAGAACGGGGCTATAATTTTGGATTTAACCCGCAGATCACGCCAATGTATACCACCGTCAACGGTATTCTGAGCACCCCGTACATGATCCAGGTCCGGGGCAACGAAAACGAGCGGAACCGCAAACGCTGGGGCTACCACGTCTTTGAAGGCTACGCCAAAGACGATAAATCCCGCATTACGATGCTGGTCAATAAACACATTGAAGAAGAAAAACCGGTGGCCGAACTGTATTACTACAGCACGGTTTACACCCACGCCGAACCCGCTTACAACTGGTTTCGGATCGGCTCGGACGTCCGGCAACACTCTTTCCTATTCAGCCGCGACAAAGCCATTTTTTACGGCTCTTTGAAAATGACCAACGCACTGACGCTGGGGAACATCGGCCGGGACTCCGTTTTGCCGGAGAAGCCAACGGCAGATGCAGAACCCAACTACGCCGAAGACGCGAAACACGTTAATTATCAGGAGTTAAAAAACAGCGGAAACGGAACTATCTTCTACGATAAAGATAATAACATCGTTGTCATCAAGATCAACGGGCAATGGATGAAACTGGCCGTAGAAGCCCTGCCGAAAAATGTCAGCTATCCGTTTTGATCAATACGACGGGCAGCATCGAAAACGTATTCTCGGTTTTCCGGAAACTCAATCAGCCCGGCATTGCCGGGCTGATTGAGTTTTCATTAACTGCTATGTCCACCTTTGGTGCCGCCACTGGAGCCACCTCCGCTTTTGCTCCCTTTGCTACCACTCGGTTTTGAGGTTCCCCGGCGTCCGCCGGTTGATCCGTGCTGGGGGCCATTGTTCTGCTTATCACCCGTCTGGCCACCGCCCAACATCTCCTCGTACTCTTTCAGATCCTTGTCAGCCATACCATTTGCATGATTAAAGAAAACCGTTGTTGGTTTCTTTTGGCGTAACCCGGTGAACGGCGCAACGGTTCTGAAAAGATCCTGGTGAGTTCGCTTTCGGTCCCGGCGTTGGATCAATAGCCCGGATTCTGCGTCAGATTCGGATTCAGATCGCGTTCGCGTTGCGGAATCGGAAACAGCTTGTGGGTCTCGGTAATGTTGGTTTTGCCTTTCGCTTTCAGAACAGGTACCAGCCGATCGGTCCGGACCAGATCAAACCAGCGATGGCCTTCAGCGTAGAACTCCCAGCGCCGTTCGTCCCAAAGGGCCTGCCGAAACGCTTCTTTGGTTAGCGTGGCCGAAAAATCAACCGTCGATGCGGTGGTTAATGGCAACCCGAACGCCCGGCGACGGATGGGGTTGGCGGCATCGCGTGCAGCCGCCGTGGGGCCACTGATTTCGTTCTCGGCTTCGGCAAACATCAGCAGCACATCAGCGTACCGAATGATCGGGAAGTTGTTATTGGCATCGCCAAAAGTCCGGGCCGACGGATCGACATATTTGTTGAAATGCTGGAATGTATTAACGGTTTTTCCGGCCCCATCGACGTACGAATTGATGTACAGTTCCTGCCGTTTATCGCCGGTTTTGAAGCTGTTATACAGATCCATTGTCGGGAAGAACGACCCAAAACCGCGGCCCGTAACCGGTGAGTTTTCCGGCGCGAAATACGTCACCATCCCGCTTCCTTGGCCGGTTCCTCCGCCCACAAACTGAATTTCAAATACCGACTCCTTGCCGTTTTTGTTCGAAATCGCGAACACGTCAATGTATCGATCAAACAACCCGTAGCCGTACTTGGCAGCGTTGTCGATGACTTCTTTGGCTTTGGTTCGGGCGTTCGGAAAATCCTTGCGCGTCAGGTAAACCCGCGCCAGCATGGCCTTGGCCGCACCCGCCGTCACCCGGCCCAGATCGGCCCCGGAAAACTTATCGGGCAGCGAGGCTTCGGCATCCGTCAAATCTTTGATAATCTGCGCATAGACCTCATCGGCGCTGGCCCGGGCCACGTTTTTTCCGGCGCTCAACGACTGCGTTTCGGTCAGCATCAGGGGCACGCCACCGTACCAACGTACGAGGTAGAAATAATAGTAGGCCCGCAGAAATTTGGCTTCACCAACGAGCCGTTTTTTCAGGTTTTCGTCCATCGAAATACCCGGAATCCGATCAATGGCAGCATTGGACCGGTTAATGCCCTGATAGATGATCTGCCAGGTCTGCGTCACCACACTATTGGTCGGGATGGTTTGAAAACTCCAGATCTGCACCCGGTCGGCGTTGTTGGACAGCGGGTCCATGTCATCACCGGGCAAATCGCCCATGATGATAAAATTACGGCTTTGGTCGCCCACCTGGTTGGCAATGTCGTAAACGGCATTGACGGCGGCCGCAGCATCGGCGGCATTGGTATAAAAGTTGACCGGCGCCAGCGAAGACGGGGGCGTTTCATCCAGCGAACAGGCTCCCAGCCCGAGCGCCAATGCGGCCAGTAGAAAAAATCGATTCGTTTTCATAGTGGTAAATAGGGCGGGTTATAGTCCAATATTCAGTCCAACCAGGATCATTTTGTTGCCCGGATAGCTGCCGTAGTCCGTGCCCTGGCTCAGCGTATTTTGCCCAAAGCGGTTTACCTCGGGATCAAAACCGGTGTATTTGGTAAACGTAATCCAGTTTTGGGCACTCACGTACACCTTTACGTTGTACAGTTTCGCTTTTTTAACCAGTTCGGAAGGCAGTGTATACGAAAGGTTGACGTTTTTCACCCGCAGGTACGAACCGTCCTCAATCTGGCGGCTTGAAATCACGTAAGCATTCCCAACGGCGTTGGCGCGCGGAACCTCGTTGCTCGGATTGGTCGGTGTCCAGCGGTCGAGCGTGGTGGTCGACTGGTTGCTCACGCCCGTCAGCGATTCCTGCTCGAAGCGGTTGATATTAAAGATGCTGTTGCCGTACGTTCCCTGCATGAAAATGCTCAACTCCACCCCTTTGTACGAGAACGTGTTGGTCAGACCACCGAATAGTTTCGGCTGAGCGTATCCCAGAATGGCGCGGTCACTGGCATTGATCACGCCGTCTCCGTTCTGATCGACGTAACGCCGATCGCCGGGTTTGGCGGTTTTCTGCGCCGAACCATCAATTTCGGCCTGATTCTGGAAAATACCGTCCGTCTGATAACCGTAGAACAGACCGATCTGCTCACCCACCCGCACCAGACCGGAGTTGGGTAATTGCAGGTGACCGCTGGCTTCACCCGCGGCAAACTCCGTCTGATCGCCCAGATTCAGGACCTTGTTGCGGTTGGCGGCAATGTTAAACGCCGTGGTCCATTTGAACCCGCCCGTCAGGTTAGTCGAGTTGATACCCAGTTCAAAACCCTGGTTACGAATACTTCCCAGATTTTGCAGCGCCGACGCATAACCCGACACGAACGGCAGCGGAACGGACAGCAGCAAATCGGTCGTTTTTTTGTTGTAATAATCCGCCGTCAGCGTGATGCGGTTGTTCAGAACGCCCACATCGATCCCGATGTCCATCTGGGCGGTTGTTTCCCAGCGTAAATCCGGGTTGGCCACGCGCGACGGTCCGACGCCGATCACCACCGTGTTGTTGAAATTAGCATTCTGCGTTCCGAGGGTTGCCAGCGACTGGTACTGGGGAATTTCCTGGTTCCCGCTCAGTCCGTAGCTTGCACGCAGCTTCAAATCATTGATCACGGCATTGCCCTTCAGGAAATCCTCTTCCGACAACCGCCAGGCCACCGAAGCCGACGGGAAAACCGCCCATTTGTTGCTGGCTCCGAACCGCGACGAACCATCGGCCCGTACCGTAGCCGTGACCAGGTATTTTCCGGCGTAATCATAATTGGCCCGACCGATGTACGAATTCAGTTGCCAGTTGCTGGCCGATGAAGCCGGCACCAGCGCGATCGATGCCGATCCCAGGTTTTCGTACGTCAAAATATCGTTGGCAAACCCCTGCGAACGGGCTTCGGCGCTTTCCCAGCGGTTGCCCTGCATGGTGTAGCCCGCCAGAAACGTCAGGTTGTGTACGTCGCCAAACGTCTTGACGTAGGTCAGCGTATTTTCGTTCAGCCAGGTCGATGACTGGGTATTCAGAATGGACGCCTGACCGCTCAGCTGCGTTCCGGCTGCGGTATTCCGCGACAGATAAAGGCTGCGTTTGGAATAGTTCACATCCGCCCCGAAACTCGTCCGGAACGTTAGTCCGGGCAGAATTTTGTAATCGGCAAACACGCTCCCCATCATCCGCGTGCCGACGGTTTTGTTAAACGTTCCGAGCGCCTGGGCCACCGGGCTACCAATTTGAATCCGGCCGGGCGTGTTGAAAACCACCAGCGTACCATCCGGGTTGTAAACCGGCTGCGTGGGCGAGAAATTCAGGGCGCTGTAAACGACGGTTCCGTTGGTTCCCCCATCAGCATCCGTCGGAACGGCGTTGTTACGGCTCCGGATTACGTTCAGGCTGGTACCAATGTTAAACCGATCGTTGATCTTATGGTCGAAATTGAACCGAAACGAGGCCCGGTCGTATTTCGAATTAATGATAATACCCTGCTGCTCAAGGAAGTTACCCGAAACCGCATACCGCGTTTTTTCATTTCCGCCCGAAGCCGTCAGCTGGTAGTTCTGGATCGGGGCTTCACGGAATATTTCATCCTGCCAGTTGGTCCCGACGCCAAAACCGGCAATCTGCTCCTGCGTAAAAACCGGTGCCCGGCCCGCGTTCACGTTGGCTTCATTGACCAGTTCGGCATACTGCGTGGCATTCAGCAACGGTAGCTTTTTCCGCACCTGCTGAACGCCATAGTACGACTCAAACTCGATGCGGTTCTGACCCGACTTCCCCCGTTTGGTTGTAATGATCACTACCCCATTGGCACCCCGCGACCCGTAAATGGCCGTTGCCGAAGCATCTTTCAGGATTTCCATCGATTCGATGTCGTTGGGGTTCAGGTTGGCTCCGCTTTCGTTGTAAACCGGAAAACCGTCGATCACGTACAACGGCTCGTTTCCGGCGTTGATGGAGTTGCCCCCCCGGATGCGGATGGTGACTCCGCCCCCCGGCGCGTTGGATGCCTGCGTTACCTGCACCCCGGCGGCCCGGCCCTGCAACGCCTGCCCAACCCCCGTTACCGGTACGGATTTAATTTCTTTTGACGTTACCGACGACAATGAACCCGTTACATCGCTTTTCCGCTGCGTCCCATACCCCACCACCACGACTTCCTCCAGCGCTTTCTGATCTTCTTCCAGCGTCACGGTGATCTGACTCCGCCCACCCAGGTTGATTTCTTTCGAGGCAAAGCCCAATGACGAAACCACCAGCACGCCGTTCGACGGAGCGTTTAAACTAAAATTACCCAAGGCATCCGTGGCGGTTCCGGTAGTAGTTCCTTTCACCACCACATTGGCACCGGGAATGGGATCTCCCCCAGCGCCGGTTACTTTTCCCGTTACCGGAGCGGTTTGCTGCGCCAGCAACAGGGATGGAATTTGCAGGCATACCAGCAGTGCGAACCAGAGCCACCGGCTGGCATGATTACCATTTTTTTTCATAGGATTTAGTCTTGAAAGGATAAATGCACCGTCGATACCCACGCCCATTTAGTGGAAACCGCCGGGCTGGCGGTGCACGTTTGCAAAGCAATATTAATTGCCATGTGACTAAAAAATACCGGAATAATCTAAATTGAACGGTTTATCCACCTCATTGAACGGTTTTTCACACATCCGAACGATTTGTCCACCCTTTTGATCATTAGATAGTAGCAAGAAAAAATTGTACGTTAGTAAACTTGCACCGTCAACCCGTTGAAGCAATTGATGTGAAAAAAGACCGACTCCTTGTCGCTGCTGCCGAAGGCGGAGCAATCATGTTGCTCGTCTCGCTGCTGGTGTATTTACTATCGATTCTGCTCTAGGTTTACCCCTTGATCCATTTGTCCCTGTAGCCTTCCGATGCGCGCACTATTCAGCTTCGTTGCAGTTTTCGTGAGCATTCTCCTGATGGGTATTGCTCCTGCCCGGGCCTTGGCCGACGGCCCCGCCAAAACCGTTGTCATCGCCACCCTGAAACCCCACATTCTGGCAGAAGCCCGATGGGCCCTGCAACAGCCGCCCGTTACGGTTACAGCCCAAACGTCGCCCCGAAGCGCGGGCGGCAAGCATGATTTCTTTTCGGAAGGAGACTACTGGTGGCCGGATTCCACCCAGCCGCAGGGGCCATACGTCCAGCGCGACGGCATGACCAATCCCGATAATTTTGTAGCCCACCGGCAGGCCATGATCCGTTTCAGCCGGATTGTGGGGGCACTAACGTCGGCCTACGTAATCACCCGCGATGAGCAATATGTCCGGCACGCTTTCCGGCATCTCAACGCCTGGTTTGTCGATCCGGCCACACGCATGAACCCTTCCCTGGTATACGCGCAGGCCATCAAGGGCCGGGCAACGGGACGCGGTATCGGCATCATCGATACGATTCACCTCATGGAAGTGGCCCAGAGTATCCCGATTCTGGAAAAGGCGAAGAGAAGTAACGCCAGATCCGTCGCCCAGATCCGCCAATGGTTTGCCGATTACCTGACCTGGCTGACGACCCATCCCTACGGCAAAGACGAAATGAACGCCAAAAATAACCACGGCACCTGCTGGGTTATGCAGGTTGCGGCTTTTGCCCGACTGACGCGCAATGACTCGCTGCTGACCTTCTGCCAAAATCGGTACAAAACCGTGCTACTTCCCGACCAGATGGCCGCTGATGGCAGTTTTCCGCAGGAATTGCGCCGGACCAAACCCTATGGGTACTCCCTTTTTAACCTGGATGCCATGACCATGATCTGCCAGATTTTATCAACCCCAACCGCCAACCTCTGGACCTACCAGACTGGCGACGGGCGCGGCATTCAGAAAGGCATTGCGTATTTATATCGTTTTGTTCAGGACAAGACAAGCTGGCCGCTCAAACCCGATGTCATGTACTGGAACGACTGGCCCGTTGCTCATCCTTTTCTGGTATTCGGTGCAGTGGCTTTCGGGCAGGCAGACTGGCTCCAAACCTGGAAACAACTGGAACACAATCCGCAGGTCGAAGAAGTGCTGCGTAACCTTCCCATCCGTAACCCCCTCATCTGGCTTTGAAAAAATGAAAAAGACCTCCATCACCGCCCTCCTGCTGGGCTTCGGTCTGCTGACCGGTTTTCTGCCCAATTCCCACATCAAAATGCTTTTTAACCGGGCCGAACAACAAACGCGCGTCATGCTGCACGAAGTCGAAGCCGCCGACAAAACCCCGAAAGCCAACAAACCGGCGCCGGTTTCGCCCCGAACGCTGACCGAAACCGGCGGTTTGCAGCTGGTGCCCGCCCGCGACTGGACCAGCGGTTTTTTCCCCGGTGAACTCTGGTATCTATACGAATACACCGGCAAGAACGAGTGGAAAAACCAGGCGCAACGGTTTACGGCCAACCTGGAAGCCGAAAAAATGAACGCGGGAACGCACGATATGGGCTTCAAAATCTATTGCAGCTACGGCAACGGTTTTCGACTGACGCAGAACCCAGCCTACCGCGACGTGCTGGTTCAGGCGGCCCGCACCTTAACGAAACGATTTAAGCCGAAAGCAGGCATCATCCGTTCGTGGGACCACCACGGCGAAGTCTGGCAGTGTCCGGTGATTATCGACAACATGATGAACCTCGAACTGCTGTTTGCGGCTACTCGCCTGACGGGCGATTCGACCTTCGCGAAGATCGCGATCTCCCATGCTCGAACCACCATAAAAAACCACTTCCGGCCCGATTTTAGCTCCTACCATGTGGTGGATTACGATACCCTGACGGGGCAGGTTCGGAAGAAAAACACCCATCAGGGCTTTAACGACGAGTCGGCCTGGGCGCGCGGACAAGCCTGGGGGTTGTACGGATACACGCTTTGTTACCGCGAAACCAACGATCCGCAATTTCTCAAACAGGCCGAAGCCATCGCCCGGTTTATGCTCGACCACCCGCGGATGCCCGCCGATGGGATTCCGTATTACGATTACGACGCACCAGCCATTCCCAACGAACTCCGCGATGTATCGGCGGCAACTGTGATGGCATCCGCCCTGTACGAACTAAGCACTTACGGTTCCGCCAACGCCCACTACCGCGCCAAAGCGGACCGGGTTATGGCGAGTCTGGCCAAAACATACGCATCGCCGGTGGGCAAAAACCGGGGCTTTTTACTCTTACACAGCACAGGAGCCAAAACGTTTGAACGGGATGTGCCGCTGATTTATGCCGATTATTATTACCTGGAAGCCCTGCTGCGCGCCAAAAAGCTGAACGAGAAGAAACCGTTATTTTGACAACCTAAATTCACGAAAAAAGGCGGCCAATGGCCGCCTTTTTTCGTCTCCAGAAATTGTCCTGGTTTATTTATCCCACCAAAGCACCGTCGACAGGGGTACTTCTGCCGGAACGTTGGCGCCGTTTTTGGACGTCTCCCCGTTGGGATAAGCCACCCGGCGGATGTAGGTCGGCAGGGCCGCATTCAGCGGTAGCCGGAATCCTTTGTATTTGTAATCATACCGGCGGGCGTCGTTCCAGGCCTCCGGATTCAGGTAAGTCGCCACGTACTTTTCCTTGAAAATCAGGTCAAGGGTGAGCGCGGCCGCACCCACGGCCACCGCCGGATCCGCCAGATACGCATCCCGGGCAGCCGTAGCAACGCCGTATTTATCCATGTTTGCCCGGATTCCGGCCAGGTAAGCCGTATATGCCCGCGCTCTGTCGCCGGTCCGGAAAGCGGCTTCGGCTTCCATAAACCGTACTTCGGCGTTGGTGACAATCAGCAGCGGAGACGCGTCGCCGGTCAGCGGGGAATTCAGCGAAATGTAGATTTCGTCCTTCACGGTGTTGTTACCGCCCACGTTGCCCTGGCCGTTCCGGGTGCCCTTGTAATCGTTGTTGACGGTTTTGTCCGTTATTTTTTCGATGCGCGGGTCCACAATACCGTACGTTGTTCCGTTCAAGTGGTTAGCAAACTGATCCGAAATCCAGCCATCAAGCACCAGGGCCGCATTGTTCCGCGCCACCGTTGCCCACGGACTCCGTAATAAGTATGACGACATCTGCGCATCATCGGTGTTTGCCGTATACGATTTCGAAACGGCCTCCAGTACATCCGCCGGTTTGTAGGTGGCCTGTTTCGATACTTTGTTCAGCATCCGGGCCTTTAGCGCGTACGCTGTTTTGGACCAGGCAGCTACATTTCCTTTATGAATCAGATCATTGGCAGCCGCTAATTTAACCTTCGAATCGGTTTTGGCCAATTCGGCAATCCCTTCATTAAGCAGGGTGAGCGCCGTGTTGTAGAGCATTTCTTCCGAATCATACTTAGGGGCCAGTGTTTTGCCGGTGAACGCATCGGAAAATGGTGCGCTGCCAAACGTATCGGCAATCAGGTTGAGGTGATACGCCAGCATAACGTTAGCCACCCCCACATATTCAGAAGCTCCCTGCTCCTGCGCCTTGTTCTTGAGGTCATACAAATCGGCCATTCCAAAATAGACGGCATCCCAGGTCGAGGTGTAATCCGTGATCTGGTACGTATCCGTCGAACCGGCGGTGCCGGGGTTGGCCAGGTACTGCACAAAATACGAGGTGATATTCGCCACCCGCTGCGAATTCAGGGCGGTTTTCTGGGTCGTGGTCGACAGCAGCGACCCCAGGGGCGGGCTGGCAATCAGGTTCGGGTTCTCGTTCAGTTCAAAATAATCCTTACACCCGCTTACGCTGATCAGCAGCAGGGTCAGAACCGGCATTATAAATTTAGACTTGAATTTCATGATCATCTGCGAATAAAAGTGACTTAAAAACCAACGTTCAGCGAGAACAGGAAGCTGCGTACTGCCGGATACGTAAAACCGGTAAAACCGTCGACGTTGCTGCCGCTGCTGCTGGAGCTGGTTTCGGGATCATAACCGCTGTACTTCGTCCACAGGGCCAGGTTGTTACCCGTTGCGCTCAACCGCACGCTTTTGATGAAGGTATTTTTCAGAATCGATGTCGGCAAATCGTACGAAATGTTCACCGACCGCAGCCGTACCCACGACGCGTCTTCGATGAAGTTTTCGGATACACCCCGGTGTACATTGCGGTAAAAACCGTTGGTATAATCAACGCCGTCGGGTCCTTTGCCCTGACCCAGCCACACGGGTTTGGTATTTGGCGTACCGTCAGCCAGGACGCCTTCGAATACTTTTGTATCGTTGCGATCTTCAGTGTATTTGGCAATCCCGAATGCCGAGAAGAAGTTATCCATCTGGTTGTAGCGATCCTGACCCACGCGGGCATCGAACAAGGCCGACAGCGAGAAGTTTCCGTAACGCACCGTATTGTTCAAACCACCGATCCAGTCGGGCTGCGAGTTGCCAAGCAGTTTTTGAGCTGTGTTGATCACCGGGAAACCGTTGGCTCCGATTACGATGGGGCGGCTGCGATCCAGCAACATGGGATCTTCTTCGGCCGAGTTGGCGTAATACCGCTTGTAGCTCCGGCCGTAGAGATTGCCGTAGGCATAGCCCGGCAGCAGCCGCATGGTCACGTTTGAACTGGCGTACCCAAACTGCGAAGCGTAGTTAATCTCCGTTAAGCCATCACGCAGACTCAGGATTTTGTTGCGGTTGGCCGAGAAGTTGAAATTAACATCCCAGCTCAGTTTTCCCCGCCGGATCGGCGTACCCCGCAGTACCAGCTCAATCCCTTTGTTACGCATCGAACCGGAGTTGATCGCGGCCCGCACGTAGCCCGTCGACGAAGTTACGTCAACCCGGATAATCTGGTCTTTGCTGATCGAGTGGTAGTACGTAAAATCCAGCCCCAGCCGGTTGTTCAAAAAGCTCATTTCCACACCCCCTTCGTAGGTATCCGTAAATTCCGGACGCAGGTTTGGATCGCCCAGCAGCGCCCCCCGCGTGAAGCCCGTTGTACCGGATGGCAGGTTCGTGTACGCCGAATAACCCGTTACCGTCGAATACGGGGCGGCATCCTTTCCGATGCGGGCGTAGGAAGCCCGGACTTTACCCAGTGTGATGTAATTGGGCAGCTTGAGCTGTTGCGAGAAAACGTACCCCAAACTAACCGATGGATAGAAGAACGAATTGTTGGGTCTCTGAAGCGAAGACGTTACGTCGTTCCGGCCCGTCAGCGTTAAAAACAAGTAGTCTTTATAATCCAGCGTCAACTCGCCGAAAACACCCATCAGCCGGTAATCTTCCGACGACTGCGTCGGCGTGATCGTCTTGGCATTCCGCAGATCAAAGTAGTTATAAACCGCCAGTTCATTGCCTTCTGCCCCAAAATCCCGAATCTGGCGATCGTACAAATCATGTCCCAGACGCAGCGTAGCGTTCAGGTTCTCGCCGAATTTGGTATTGGCGCTGGCGGTAAACGTCGACGTGATGGCCCGGAAGTTGGTGTGATACTGGTAAATAAAACCCAGCGCGTTGTCGCCAAAAAGCCGTTCGTTCGCAATTCCCGAGGGACCCGGTGCCGTCCGTTTCCGGTCTTCCGAGTACGTATCCAAGCCCACACGGTAGTTAAATGTCAGCCATTTCAACGGAGCATAGACAAAATTCAAACCGCCAACCAGCCGGTTGACGTTATCGCGCAGTTTGTTCGTCATGGCTCCGTAAAGCGGGTTGTCGTTGCCGTAGGTTTTGTAAGACCCGTCCGCATTCAGGTAATCCCGAACGTCGTAGCGGGGCGACCAGTAACTCAGGCTCTCGTTGTAGCGGTCGGCATTGTAGCGATCCCCGCCCGAATTGATAAAGTTCAGGTTAGCGTTGGTGGAGAACTTATCGCTGAATTTCACATTCGTATTCAACCGCACCGACAGTTTGTTGAAGTTGGTAAACGGAATCACCCCTTCGTGTCGCAAATGACCGATGGACGACAGGAAATTGATTTTTTCATTACCGCCCGAAAACGACAGGTTGTTCTGGTACTGTTTTCCGGTCTGGTAGGCCTCTTTGAAGTGATTATAGAGTTTCTGTGGGTGCGTGGGATCAATCTTGATCGCTTCTTCCACGGTGGGTCCCCAGGAAGGGAAAAAGTCCTGCGGATTGTAAACACCCGAATAACCAATGGTATACTTGTCCTGCACTTCCGGGAATTTATTTACATTTTCCACCCCAAACGTGCTGCTAAAGTTACCGCGCAAGGCACCGGTTTTACCCGATTTGGTGGTGATAACCACCACCCCGTTGGCACCCCGCAAACCGTACAGAGCCGTCGCGGCTCCTCCTTTCAGAATGTTGATGGTTTCAATGTCATCCGGATTGATATCGGCGGCCCGGTTCGACATTCCCCGGAGCTCGGCACCGGAATTGGAGGATCCCGTGGAGGTGCTGTTGTCAAACAGAACGCCATCCACCACAAAGAGTGGCTGGTTGTCGCGCGTTACGTCGATGGAGTTGATCCCGCGAATCAGGATACGGGCTCCCTGGCCCGGTGCCCCCCCCGTGCTGGAGATGGTCACCCCGGCCACTTTACCCTGCAGGGCATTGACCATGTTGGGCTGCCGGTTCTGCATCAATTCTTCCGAATTGACGTTTTGGGTAGCATACCCCAGTGCTTTCTTATCGCGGCTGATTCCCAACGCCGTCACCACCACTTCATTCAGCATCTTGTTATCCTGCTTCATGACCACGTTGATGTCCCGACGGTTTTCGGCCCGAATCTCCTGGGTTTCAAACCCAATGTAACTGAAGATCATTACGGCGGTGCCCGCGTTGACCCGTAAGCTGTAACGTCCATCGGCATCGGTCAGCGTGCCGGTGGTGGTGCCTTTTACCGAGACATTGACGCCGGGCAGCGCGGCTTCGTCCCCTTCAGAAGTTACCCGGCCACTTACCTCAACCTGTTGCGCCATCACAAGCGACGAACAGAACAGCAAAGCCACTCCCATGTAAATTCGTACTAGTTCCTTCATACTCCCTCAACTCATAAGGTTAAAAATGGATGAAAACAATTTCATGGCAAGTTTAGCATTTATCTAAAATTTTGCAATTTTTGCCAATCAACAAATATTATTCTGCAAATTTCGGTACTCTACATGGATTTTCCTGAACAAAAAAAAGGAACCACTGCCGTTTGGGCTGGCGAGGATGCTTCCTTTACGAAAGGGGCCACCACTTCTCCCATCGTCAACAGCGTAGCTTTTGCCTATCACGACCTGGACGAATGGTATGATGTAGCCACCGGAAAAACCGCCGGACATATCTACAGCCGCAATACCAATCCGACGGTACACGTGCTGGAAGAAAAAATCCGGATTCTGGAAGGCGCCGAAGCGGCCACCTCCTTCGCAACGGGCATGGGCGCGATTAGCAATACGCTCTTTGCCCTCCTGGGCCCTGGCAAACGCGTGGTGTCAATCAAGGACACGTACGGCGGCACCAGTCGGCTTTTTCTCGACTTTCTGCCCTCCTACCAGATTGCCGTCACCCTCTGCGAAACCGGTAACCACGAAGCCATGGAAGCCGAAATTGCCAAGGGCTGCGACCTGGTGTACCTGGAAACACCCACCAACCCAACCCTGAAAGTAGTGGACCTGAAGCGGTTGTCGGCAGCCGCTAAAAAAGCCGGTGCCGTGGTGGTGGTCGACAATACGTTTGCCACGCCCATCAACCAGAATCCGTTGAAACTGGGGGCTGACCTTGTCATTCACAGCGCTACGAAATTCTTGTGCGGCCATTCCGACGCGATGGGTGGCGTATTGTGCGGTAAAAAAGAACTGGTCGAAAACGTATTCCGATTCCGCGAAATCAACGGCGCCAGTCTACAAGCTGAACCGGCGTACCTGATTGCCCGCGGTATGAAAACACTCGAACTCCGGATCGAACGGCAAAATGCGTCGGCACTGAAAATTGCGCATCACCTGAAAGCTCATCCGCTGGTCAGCGACGTTTTCTATCCCGGCCTCGAAACGCATGCCGGCCACACCATTGCCGCTGCACAAATGAGTGGCTTTGGGGGCGTGTTAAGCTTCTCGTTAAAAGGCGGTTATGCGGCTGTCAAAACATTTCTGACCAGCCTGCGGTTTGTGCACCTGGCCGCCAGCCTCGGTTCTGTCAGCACGCTGGCGGGGCCGCCCCGCACCACCAGCCACGTTGAACTCACGGAAGCCCAGCGCGCTCAACTCGGTATTCCAGAAGGCCTGATTCGGTATTCGGTCGGTATTGAAAACGTCGAAGACCTGATTGCAGACCTGGATCAGGCGCTGGCGGCCATCGAAACATCGTATTCTGTTGAAAAAACGGTCTGATTTCTTCTAACCCACTGTTGATTATGAAAAAACCTGTACACCTGGTCGTCCACCTGCTTTGGGCGCTGCTGCTGCTGAGTTCTCCCGGCTTCAGTCAATCGAAAAAAAGCAAAAACACTCCGGCGCCCGCTCCCGTGCAACCAACTTCGGCCATTGCGGAGCAACGGCTCCAGCAGGAATTGGAGCGCATCGCTCTTCTGGCCAAAGGGAAAGTCGGCGTCAGTGCCATTCACCTCGAGTCAGGCAAAAAGATCAGCCTGAACCCGAACGAAAAATTTCCGATGGCCAGCACCGTGAAGGTGGCCATTGCCGTCGAATTGTTCAACAAAATCGAAAAAGGCGAACTCTCCCTGCGGACAATGGTCGAGCTGAAACCGTCGGACCTGCACCCGGGTAGCGGGACCCTGGAAACGCTTTTTGCGAAACCCGGCGTGCATCTTTCGGTGGAAAACCTGCTGGAACTGATGATGGTCATCAGTGATAACTCGGCCACCGACATTCTGCTGCGCCTGGTTGGCGGGGCCGAACCCGTCCGGGCCCGGCTGAAAGCCCTGGGCATTGAAGGCATGTCGGTCGACCGCACGATTGTCCAGCTGATCGCCGACCTTCAGGGCGTTACCCTGCCTCCCGAGGATCAATGGACGGTGGGCTTCTACGACAAATTAGAAAAAGCTACAACGCCGGAATCGCGCCGGGCGGCCGCGCTGAAACTTGAGCAGGACCCCCGCGACACGTCGACGCCGGATGCGATGGTAAATCTGCTCACCCAGATTTATCAGGCCAAAGCCCTTAAACCCGAAAGCCGGGATATTCTCCTGGCCGTTATGGAACGCTGCCGGGGTGGTCTGGCACGCATCAAGGGGTACCTGCCACCCGAAACCGTGGTCGCTCATAAAACCGGCTCGCTCAACTCCAGTGCCACCGACGACGTAGGCATCATCACCCTGCCGGGCGACGCCGGGCACATCGCCATTGCGGTTTTAATCACCGCATCGTCCCAACCTACGGCCGAACGAGAGCAAACCATTGCGCATCTGAGCCGCGCGATTTATGACTACTTCCTGTTCCAACCGCCGGTGATGACCACGGCGGGCCGATGAGGTTTTGGTATTCCGGATTGCAATCCGGGGTTAGCCATAGTCAAGCCCTTCGGACTTGTTCAAGCCGTTTTTATCATTCTAACCCATTCATTCCAACTCACGAGAAGTTATTTATGAAGTATTCACTGGTCGTTCTTTTCACATTAGTTGCTCTGATTTCGGTGGGGCAGAAGAAACCGACCGCCAAACAGTTGCAGGAATTTGACGCGTACGTCGATAAGGTTCGCAAGGACTGGGACGTGCCGGGCCTGGCCATTACCGTCGTTAAAGACAATCAGGTAATTTTCAAAAAAGGCTACGGTGTTCGGGAAATTGGAACCACGAACGCTGTTGACACCCAGACCCAGTTTGCCTGCGCTTCCACGACCAAAGCGATGACCGTAGCGCTGATAGGCATGCTGGTTGATGAGGGCAAGCTGTCGTGGAATGACCCGGTTTACAAGTACCTGCCCGAACTGCAACTCTATGACCCGGCAGCGACCCGCGAAATTCAGGTTCGGGACCTGCTTACGCACAACACCGGCGTCGGCGGTACGGATTTTTTTACCGGTGCCATGACCATTCCGGCCAATGAAATGTTTCGGCGGATGGTGTACGTCAAACCGAGTTACTCCATCCGGGCGGGCTTCATTTACCAGAATATCATGTACTCGGCGGCTGGCCGAATCATCGAACGGCTGTATGGCAAACCGTGGTCGACCGTCATGCAGGAGCGCATTTTCGACCCGCTGGGCATGACGCAGACCGCCCCCAAACGCGGCCTCAGCAAAAGCACCAACATGACCAGACCGCACATTGCCATCAACGATACAATCCGGGCGGTTGACTACGGCGCCGACAGCGAAATCGGTTCGGCGGGCGCAGTCTGGTCGTGCG
Source organism: Larkinella harenae (assembly GCF_054780515.1). Lineage (NCBI taxonomy): Bacteria > Pseudomonadati > Bacteroidota > Cytophagia > Cytophagales > Spirosomataceae > Larkinella > Larkinella harenae. The sequence goes on from NZ_BAAGWE010000002.1 coordinate 622,327, forward strand.
TCGACGACATGAGCAAATGGGTCATGTGTATGCTCGACAGCGGTAAATACAACGGCGGCCGTTTGCTCAAACCCGCCACCTGGGCGGAGATTTTTAAACCGCAGGTAATCGTACCGCACGACGAATACGCGACCATGCAACTTCTGAAACCCAACTGGCTGACTTACGGGCTGGGCTGGTACCAGCACGACTACCGGGGTCATAAAGTCAACTTCCACACGGGCAGCCTGGCGGGACTCACGGCCATTACGGGCCAATTGCCCGACGAAAAGCTGGGGGTGTACGTTTTCGGCAATTACAATTACGCAGAAGTGCGGCATGTACTGCTGTACAAAACACTTGATTTCTTCGCGCTGGGCGGCAACCGCGACTGGAACACCGAGGTTAAAACGTTGTATACCGGAATCCGGGAAGCCGGGAAAAAGGCGGTCAGTGATTTTCAGGCAAAACGGGTTCTCAACACCAAGCCTTCGCTGGCGTTGCAGGCTTATGCCGGAAAATACACCAGCCCATTGTACGGAAAAGCGGAGGTAACCGTGGTCAACGATCAGCTGATTTTCAACATCAACGACAATGCCATGAACGCAACCCTGGCACACTGGCAGTACGATACGTTTTACGGACCGTTCAAAAAAGCGTGGTATGGCAATGCCCTGGCCCGGTTTACCCTGAGTACTTCGGGAAAAGTTGATACGCTGGTTTTCAGCGGTATGGATTTCAAAAAAGAATAACGGTTTTCGCGGTTTATTTTCCCCGGTCGGATACCAGACGGTTTTCGGCGGTTTCCCGTTGGCTCGGTTCCGATAACCTTCCTGCTGCTTTATCGTTGTTAATACCATAATTAAACTCAACGAAACCATGGAAAATCAGCAAAGACTGAAGGGAAAGAAAGTGGCGATTCTGCTGACCGACGGATTTGAACAGGTCGAAATGACGGAACCGCGGAAAGCCTTGCAGGAAGCAGGTGCCGAGACGCATCTGATTGCACCCAACGACAAAGTACGGGGCTGGGACATGAAAGACTGGGGACAAACCTTCCCGGTGGATGTGATTCTGGACGATGCCGACGCTTATAGCTACGACGCCCTGCTGCTGCCAGGCGGTGTTATGAATCCCGATAAACTGCGGATGGAGAAAAAGGCCGTTGATTTTATCAAGCGCTTTTTCGAAGAACATAAGCCCGTTGCGGCCATCTGTCACGCGCCAATGCTGCTGATCGAAGCCGACGTGGTGAAAGGCCGCAAGCTAACTTCGTATCCGTCCATTCAAACGGATCTCCGCAACGCCGGAGCCAATTGGGTTGACCAGGAAGTGGTGACGGATCAGGGTCTGGTGACCAGCCGGAATCCGGACGACATCCCGGCGTTCAACCGGAAAATGATTGAAGAAATTCGCGAAGGTGTTCACCAGGGACAACACGCGTAACGCCAGCAGCCCATTGTACAGAAGAGCCCGGTCAGGTTACCCCGACCGGGCTTTTTTTTACGGTTTTGATTCGGTTTCTTTCGGATATGAACAGTCAGTTAATTGATGCCGACGAACGGCTGGCGACGGTTTTCAGCCATTATTACTGCGTCCAGCTCGCGCCGGACGAGCAACCGGTTACTCTGCACCTGATGCCCAACTACGAAATGCTACTGGCGTTTAATTTCGGACCGGACATACCGATTTCGCTGGGCGATGCGGAGTTTGTTGTCCGGCAGACCGCCGTGCTGGGTCCGCTCCAAAAACGGCTGATCTACGAGCTTCCGGCGGGTGCAGATTTGATTGTTGTCAACTTCACGCTCGACGGTTTTTACCGGCTACTGGGCATTTCGATGCAACAACTCAAAACCGGTGACCTGTACGATCCGGATGTCCTGCTGAACAACACCTGCTTTCGGGAGCTTTGGCAGCAATTGGCCGCCCTCCCGGCTGTAGGCGACCGAATTCTCTTGCTCAACGAATACGCTTTAACGTTTGTAGCCCCTTCCAATACGGTTTCCGAATCGCTCCTGGAGAGCCTCCCCTATTTCCGGGATTCGGCCGTCGATCCCATTAAGGTGCTGGCACAAACGCAGCGGGTGTCACCCCGCAGCATTCAGCTCCGATTTCAATCGCATCTGGGTTATTCGGCCAAGGAGCTAACCCGGTTTCTCCGCTTCCGGAACGTGCTCGGTTTTCTGACGCAGCATGTTCCGCAGGCCCCGGACTGACTCGATCTGGTGCTGCGGTTTGGTTATCACGATCACAGCCACCTGATTAAAGATTTCAAGTATTACCTCGGACTGACGCCCCGGCAGTTTCTCCGGCAACTCACCGCAGGAAGTATCTGTCTCAGCAAAACCGGAAAGTTTTACTGACGCATCCACTAACGGTATTGGGCAGGGCACGAAGTTGACGGTTTGGGCGTTCCATACTTACAGCATGGAGTTTCTAACCGATTCTCCAGGTCTAAATTTCCGTTTTGAAATCCTTATCACAAAAGCTAAAAACCGTCAGGCAATTCAACCCGATCAACCATCGATTATGAAAAACTTTTTGACCATCCTAGCCCTTTTCGTATCCACGCTGTCGGTTGCACAATCCAACTTCGCTATTCAGGGAAAAGTCGATCGATTGAAAAACGGCGACAAGGTTTTCCTCGTCTATCAGGTCGAAGACCGGCAGATCAGTGATTCCGTAACGGTTCAGGACGGCCGCTTCGCCTTTAGCGGGTCGCTGCAATACCCCGTCTTTTCGGCCCTGTTTCTAAACAAAAACCCGTACGTCAACCGCCCCCGGAATGGTGAGAACCTGGATTTTCTTCGGTTTTATCTGGCCCCGGAACAGCTCACCATGTCAGCCCCCGACTCGCTCAAAAACATTGTAATTACGGGTTCGCCAACCAACCAGCTCCACGCCGAACTCAAGGCGATGCTCAAAGCGAACGATGACAAATTCACGGCATTAGGGAAAGAATTTGAAGCGTTACCAGCCGAAAAGAAAAATGATAAAGCAGTCTACGACAGTTTTGTCGCGCGCGAAAAGCAATTGATGAACGAGGGTTTTCAGGTTCACCTGGACTTCGCGAACAAGCACCCGGATTCGTACCTGAGCGTGATCAGTCTGGCGCACGTTGCGGCCCAGCCAACAACGGCCGAAGATGCGGAGAAAGCCTATCAAAAGCTTTCGGAAAAACTCAAAAACACCCCCGTCGGAAAAGATATTCCAACGCTGCTGGCCTCTCATACCAGCGTGCAGATTGGAAAAGTCGCGCCGGATTTCACCCAAAAAACCGCCGATGGCAAAGACGTGAAATTGTCGGATTTCCGGGGCAAATACGTTCTGCTTGACTTCTGGGCGAGCTGGTGCGGCCCCTGTCGGGCCGAAAATCCCAATGTAGTGGCCGCCTACCAGGCCTACAAGGATAAAGGGTTTGAAATAGTGGGGGTTTCGTTGGATAACCCGGCGCAAAAAGGGGCGTGGCTTAAGGCCATTGAGAAAGACCAGCTCACCTGGCCGCAGGTGTCCGACCTGAAAGGCTGGAATAATGCCGCAGCCAAAATTTACGGCATCCGATCCATTCCCGCCAATTTTCTGCTCGATCCTTCCGGCAAAATCATTGCCCGTGACCTGAGAGGAAAAGCCCTGTCCGAACAACTAGGGCTCGTTTTACAAGGAAAATAGCGCGTGGGCAGCCACTCCCCGACCTGCTTCGGAAATCAAACGAGGACCGACAAAAACCAGCTTCCGGCTTTTGTCGGTCCTCGTTTGATTTATTCGCCCCGCAGGCTGTTGACCGGATTCACCAGGGCGGCTTTGATGGACTGAAAACTGATGGTCAGCAGGGCGACAGCAATGGCCAAAACGCCGGTCAGCGCAAACATCCACCATTCCACGGCAATTTTGTATTCAAAAGCCTGCAACCACTTGCTCATGGCATACCAGGCAACGGGCGACGCCAGCACAATGGCCATCAGTATCAGCTTGACAAACTCCCGGGAAAGAAGGCCCACGATACTCCCCACCGAAGCGCCCAGCACCTTGCGAACCCCAATCTCCTTGGTGCGCTGTTCGGCCGTGAACGTAGCCAGACCGAGTAAACCGAGACAGGCCACAAAGATGGTCAGGCCGGAGAAAATACCGAGAATCTGGCCAATCCGCTGCTCCGATTCGTACGTTTTCATAAACCGTTCGTCCAGGAACGAATAGGAAAAGGGCTGATCGGCTTTAAAATCGGTCCATTGCTTTTTAATAGAAGACAGCAGGCCGGAGATATCGCGGGTTTTCACTTTAGCGATCATGGTGCCGTTGTTTTTCCCCAAGACCATAACCAGGGGCGTAATTTTTTCGTGTAAAGACCGAAAGTGAAAATCTTTCACAACGCCAACCACCTGATAAGTCGCTTCAATTCCTTCCTTGTTGGGCCGCGTAATTGTTCGACCGATGGCATTGGTTTTCCAGCCAAACGCCTTAGCCGCCGTTTCATTAATAATCACCGCCGTTGAATCGGTCCCAAAGGCTTGGGAGAAATTTCGCCCGGTTATCATTTCCATGCCCAGCGTCGGAATGTAGTTGTAATCAATATCATAGCGAAGCGTCTTGATTAGCTGGGTCGCCTGCCTATCGGGGTAAACAAAAAAGTTGTTGTTGTAACTCGGTCCGGCGGGCAGATAACCAGAATGGCTGACGTTGACTACGCGCGGGTCCTGCAGCAGCACATCCCGAAAAACCTCCTCTTTCGGCCCCAATGCCCAGGTGTTTGACAACACCAGCACCTGATCTTTGTCGTACCCCAGTTTCTTACTCTGAATATAATCAAGTTGCCGGTATACTACGGTTGTACCCACCATCAGCAGGATGGCAATAAAAAACTGAAAAACCACCAGTCCACTGCGCAGGCTAATGCCGCTTTTGCCCTGATGAAACCGGCCTTTCAGAACTGCCACGGGTTTGAACGACGCCAGGAACAGAGCCGGATAACTGCCCGCCAAAACACCAACGAGCAGGCCAAACAGCAGCAAACCCGGCAATAGCCAGGGCGCATCGACAAGGTTAAACGCCAGGGCTTTGCCGGATAAGCGATTAAAGAGCGGTAAGGCTGCGTAAACCAGCCCCAATGCAACAACCAGCGCAAAGGCCGTCAACAGCAGCGACTCAATCAGGAACTGAAAGGCCAGCTCCAGCCGCAGTGACCCCATCACTTTCCGAATACCCACCTCCTTGGCCCGTTTGGAAGCTCCGGCAGTTGAGAGGTTCATAAAGTTGATGCTGGCAATCAGCAGTACAAACAGGGCCACGGCACTGAACAGGTAAATGTACTGGATGTTACCAGCCGGTTCGAGGTCGTACGGCGAATCCGAATGCAGGTGAATCTCCGTCAACGGTTGCAGAAACAGTCCAAGGTCATTGCCCTTCTGGCGGAATTGGGCGTATTTCATTCCAAAAGCCGTTTCGATCTGCGGCCCCATGTACTTCTCGACGACCTGCGGCAGTTTAGCCTCCAGCTGCTTGTGATCGTAGCCTTTGGGCAGCACCAGATAGGTAAAAAATTCGGACGTCATCCAGGAGGTCGATTTGGATTCTTCCAGACTCGCCATCGAGGTAAACATATCGAAATGGAAGTGCGAATTCACCGGAATTTCGTCCATCACGCCGGTCACCGTCAACGGTACGTTATTGCCTTTGACCTGGATCGTTTTTCCCAGAACATTGTCGTGCCCGAACATCTTCAAAGCCGTCGGTCTGGTCAGAACAACGGTATTGGGTTGACTTAGGGCCGTTTTCGGATTGCCCTGCACCAGCGGAAAGCTAAACACCTGAAAGAAATTGGAATCGGCAAATGCCATGCTTTCCTCGTTGAACAATTTGTTGCCAATCAGAAACTGGGGCATTCCGCCATGACGCAGCCGCGTTGCTTCCTGCACCTCGGCGTAATCGGCCTGGAGCGTGCGGGCCACGGGTGGCATCACGTGCGCTTCATTCATTTTGCCGCCCTGCACCGTGCCCCGGAACACCACGCGGACAATGCGGTCGGCTTTCTCGTGAAACCGGTCGAAGCTCAGTTCAGCCAGCACAAACAAGCTGATCAGCAGACAAGTTGCCAAACCAATGGCCAAGCCAACAATGTTGATGGCCGAAAAGGCGCGGTTACGCAGCAGATTCCGCCAGGCGATTTTGAAGTAATTCCGTAGCATAGTAAGATCGAAGAGTAGAGCTCAACCAGGAGATTGTTCCTGAGTAGCCCCGTACAGTAAACGAGCAATCAAAAATTATGCAATAAAAGGTACTATGTAATGCATGATACACCAAAGGCAGCCTGAGTCAATGAACGGTTTTTGAAGTGTGATCGCTTAGACAAGATCGGCAACGGCTGTCCGCACAGGGACAGTAGCTGTCCATCAATGGACAGAAGCAGAGCCTTTTTCTAACTAAAGAGAAGTAAGGGAGCCCTCAGTCTAGCCGCCAATGGTCGACATGGACTCTGTCACCGGGCCGCGTTCGCGTTCGGCTTCAAAACCGTTTTTGGGCCGGTGGGCAAACGCTTTCAGAAAAGCAGCGGTTAGCTCGGCGTCCGTTGCTCCCGCGCGCATGAGTTGGCGAACGTCCAGCACACCGTTGTCGTACAGGCAGGTTTTGAGCGTTCCCTGCGCCGTCAGGCGGATGCGGTTACAGCTTCCACAGAAGGTGCGCGTGAAGGCCGCAATGATGCCGATGGTTCCCTGATAACCGGGGACCTGATAAGTTGTTGAGGTCGAGAATGGCGAGTCGATCTGGCGTTTCAGGCCAGGATACAGCGTTTGTACTTCCTGCAAAATCCGGCGGTGAGTCCAGTTCAAAACCGGGTAGTGGCTGCCTTCGCCGTTGAACGGCATTTCTTCGATAAACCGCACGTCGACAGGATGATCGCGGGTGAGTTCGGCCAGCAGTGGAATGTCTTCAATGTTCTTTCCTTCCATCACAACGGCGTTCAGCTTGACCGGCACACCGTGCGCCAGCAATGCATCCAGCGTACCCCGAACGGCGGGCAGCTCGTCGCGCCGGGTAATCTGCCGAAACCGCTCCCGGTCGAGCGTATCGATGCTCAGATTGACGGAGCCAATGCCCATGCGCACGAGTTCCGGCACGAGCGGTTGAGTCAATACGCCGTTGGTCGTGATATTCAGCTCGTCAACGCCCTCGATGGCTTTCAGGCGCCAGAGAAAATCCATCAAACCGTTGCGCACGAACGGTTCTCCGCCCGTAATCCGGATTTTCGACACGCCCAGCCGCGCCAGTACCCGCACCAGCCGCTCCATCTCTTCGTAGGTCAGCAACTGGTGTTTGGGCAGGTATTTGATTCCCTCTTCTGGCATGCAGTAAAAACACCGCAAATTGCAACGGTCGGTTACGGCTAGCCGCAGATAGGTGATAGGACGATTGTGGTTGTCGAAAATCATTGTAAGCAAATTACAAAAAAGAAGGAAAAAAAATTTCTTCTCCTGCTGTAACCTTCCCAACTTCCGAAAGTTTCCACCACCAGATTCGACAAACCGCAACACACATTCCGTTGAAATCGCTGACCGACAACACGCTCATGCTTCAGGTGAAGGAAGGCAATCTGGAAAAGATGGGCCTGCTCTTCGAGCGCTACCACCGCGCCCTCTTTGGCTTTCTGTACCACATGACCGGGCAGACCGACGCGAGCGAAGACCTGGTGCAGAACGTATTTTACCGGATGCTGAAATACCGGCATACATTCACCGGCGAAGGCGAGTTTCGGACGTGGATGTATCACCTGGCGCGTAACGTGCTGGCGGATCATGTCCGGAAAAACCGGCACTCACTCCATCATTACGACGTAGCCGATTTTGTCGAAAAAATTAGCGGGGGTGCGTCGGCAGAAGAACAAATGCAGAAAGAACAGGAAATCGCATCACTGCACGACGCCCTGCGAACATTGAATCCGGAATACCGCGAAGTGCTGATTTTAAGCCGTTTTCAGGAACTGAAATACGACGAAATTGCCCGGATTCTGGACACCACCGAGGGGGCCGTCAAAGTGCGGGTTCACCGGGCCATGAACGAACTAAAACGTGTGTATTCGCAGCGGGCGTAGGGCTTCAGCCCAGAAACCGTACGCCTGTTGCTCAACGCCATATAACCATGAACTGTGAAAGCGCAAAGGAACAATTAATTGACTTGCTGACCCATCAGCTACCGGATACGGAGCGAATGACCATCGAAACGCATCTGGCGCAGTGTCCCGACTGCCAGGCCGAACTGGAAGCCACCCGGCACCTCTGGCGCGCAATGGGCAGCGTACCCGAACCCGAACCCGGCGAAAAAGTACGGACGCAGTTTTACGCCATGCTCGAAACCTACCAGCACGCGGAAGCCCGCAAACGGCAACGGTCCTGGAAAAGCATCCTCCGCCGGGCTAGACGGTTTTTAACGCCCCAGTTGGCCGTTCGGGTAGCCTACAGTCTGGCGCTGGTGCTGGCTGGTGTTGCGGGCGGTTACTGGCTCAACGTGCGAAACAAACCGGCTTACGAATTACAGATCAGCGCGCTGGATGCGCAGGTGAAAGAAATGCGGCAGACGGTTTTATTATCGCTGCTCGAAAATCAGTCGGCCACGGAGCGGCTGCGGGCGGTGGAATACACAAAAGACATCGACCACGCCGACGAAAAAGTGGTGGAAGCCCTGCTGAGCACGCTCAACAACGATGCAAACGAGAACGTGCGGCTGGTGACGCTGGAAGCCCTGGTTCCGCTGGCGTCGGACCCAAAAGTTCGGGAAGGCCTGGTGCAGTCCATCGTCAAACAGGAGTCGCCCCTGGTGCAGGCAGCCCTGGCCGATGTCATGGTCAAATTGCAGGAGAAACGCTCGCTCAAACCGCTAAAGCAATTGCTCCGGCAGGAAGGCCTCAACGATTTCGTCAAAGTTAAAATACAGCAGTCTATCAAGGATTTAACCTAGAAATGATCGGTACGGCAAGCGAAAAAATTTTCCTTTTGCCCCACTTCTTTTTCACTCTAACAAACAACTACTTATGAAACCGTATATCTCCCTCCTTCTGGCCGGGCTGGTGCTTTTCTGTGCCTCCGCGTCCGCCCAAACCCAGGAATTCAAGAATCACATCAGCAAAGAATTTACCCTCTCGAAAGACGCCGGAAGCACCACACTTGCCATCTACAATGTCAACGGTTTTATTAAAGTGGAAGGCTATTCGGGCAGTAAGGTGGTGGTGGAAGTGGACCGTACGTTGTCGGCCAAAACGCCGGAATTACTGGAACAGGGCAAAAGAGAGTTTTTGCTTCAGTTTGATCAGGACGCCGACAGCATCATTGCGTACATTGCCCAGCCGTTCGACTCCCGCCCAAACCGCAACAACTGGAAAGACGGTACCAACCACCGGCGAATCGATTATCAATACGACCTCGATTTTACCATCAAGGTTCCGTACGCCATGAACTTGCACGTGTCGACCATCAACGGCGGGGATGTGACGGTGAAAGACGTAATCGGTTCGTTAGTTGCGCACAACATCAACGGTAAAATTACGCTGACCAACATCAAAGGTGCGACCAATGCCCGGACCATCAATGGCAATGTTGAGGCCAACTACCTGAGTGTACCACCCGATGCCTCGAACTATTACACGCTAAACGGCGACATTAAGATCAGCTACCCGGCCAGCTTGTCCGCTGACCTGAGTTTCAAAACGTTTCAGGGCGACTTTTACACCGATTTTCCCAACGCTGAATTGATGCCCGCGCAGGTGACCAAAACGCAGGAAAAGAAAGGCGACGGAACGGTCTACAAACTCAACAAAAATTCGGCCATCCGCATCGGTAAAGGTGGCCAAAAGCTTCATTTTGAAACCTTTAACGGCAGTGTATACATCAAAAAGCAATCCTGATCTGCCCGACTATTTGACAAGACTGGATCATAAAACCGTAGAACAAACTAGCAGAGATACCGTCTGTTATCTCTTGCCCATCACCGATCATCTTTAGTAAACAATCTGAATACCATGAAAACGAACCGTGTTAATACCGTCCTTTTGCTTTTGATATCACTCGCTGGCTATCAGCCGCTCTATGCCCAGAACGACCTGAAAGAACAGCTGGTGGTTCCGTTGAGCGAACCCAACAAACCGGGTTCGCTTCAGGTCAACCTGATCAACGGGTCTATCCGCGTCACGGGATACAACGGCAAAGATGTCGTGATTGATGCATCAACGGGAGCCGACTCGGGGGGCCAAAACGCCCGACTAAATGAGCGCAAAACAACCAGTGATGACAAACCCGACGAGCTGGCCAACGGCATGAAAAAGCTTTCCTCGCGCGGAGGGCTGGATCTGACCGCCCGGGAGAAAAACAATGCTGTGACCCTCAACTCGGCGTCCATCAACCGGACAGTCAACCTGAACATCAAGGTTCCCCAGCAATTTTCGCTCAAAATCAGCACCATCAACAACGGCGATATTGTGGTTGAGAATGTAACCGGCGAGCTGGAAGTCAAAAACGTCAATGGCCCGGTCCAGCTTACTAACGTGGGCGGGTCTGCGGTAGCCAATAGCATTAACGGTCCGGTAAAGGCGACGTTCCGTACCGTCAACGCCGACGCTCCAATGGCCTTCTCAACCCTCAATGGCAACCTGGATGTGACATTTCCGGCCAATGCCAAATTCAACGTTAAACTCAAATCCGATCAGGGTGACATCTTCACCGACTTCGACGTGGACGTAGACAAATCCCAGCCCAAAGGCACCCGGTCCAGCCAGGATGGCATGTACAAGGTCAGTATCGACGACTGGGTGCAGGGAAAAGTAAACGGTGGAGGGCGCGAGGTGATGATGAAAAACATGCACGGCAACATCTACATTCGAAAAGTGAAATAGCCGTTGTTCGCAACCATTCCATGCTACTAACGGTTTTCAGGAAAACCGTTGGCAACAGCCCGGCTCGGGCTGTTGCTGTTTTTTCAACATGGAGAAATTGTATACGGCGAAAGCCACCGCAACCGGAGGCCGCAACGGCCACGTAAAATCACACGATGGCGCACTTGATGTCGATGTGCGCGTACCGAAAGAAATGGGCGGCCCCAGCGGCACCTATCTCAACCCGGAAACTTTATTTGCAGCGGGTTATGCCGCTTGTTTCGACAGTGCCCTGAGCCTGATCATTCGCACGCAAAAAATTGAAGCAGGTACCACCAGTACCACCGCTCAGGTCAGCATTGGCAAAAACGACGCGGGCGGGTTCGGCCTGTCGGTGATCCTGGAAGTCCAGATTCCGGGGGTAGAACGCTCCAAAGCCGAAGAACTGGTAAAAAAAGCCCACGAGGTTTGTCCTTACTCCAACGCCACCCGCGGCAATGTAGAGGTTGACTTAAGAGTGTTGAATTAAGCCAGGCCGTCCTAAAAAAACCGCTGGAGACCTGTCTCCAGCGGTTTTTTTAGGATCGTACCAATTGTGATCGGGTCGGATTACAAAGTCAACTCAGCGCCCAACCAATCAAATACGCCAATCAGCTACGACAGCCGGTGTCAGCAGCATCGCTTCCTGCTCACGCAGTTCAATGACTTCGGGAGAAGGTGCCAGGGCTCCATCAACCAAACCGCCAACAACAGCCACCGTGACGGCAATAACCAGGGCAGGCCAGAAACCAACAATGGTGAAACTCCCCATCATTTTGTCGATAACCTTTAAAAGAATCGCGGTTACCACAATTCGGACAATACCCGTTAGTAAGAAGAACGTTACCAAATTGAGCGGAAAACGAAGCAGCCAGCCCACCAGGAAGTTAAGAACGGCCAGAATGACCGCGATCAGCAAGGCCGTGCCGAAGCTTTTTACGTCGACCTGGGGCATCAGATACGCCAAACCGAAGATGACGGCGGCATCCAGTAATAAGTGCAAAATGAGATTCATACCTAAGAGCGAATGGTGGAAAATAATCTCTAAACACTTTCTTTAGCCGCTTGTTCAACCCTAAACGGTTTTCCTGACCACAATGAAAAAAATACCCGGCCTGATTGGTCTTGTCTTTTTACTGGCTTACACCCTCTGCGGCTTTTCGTTTGGCCAGTCCACTGGTGCCGCAGGCAGTAGGCCGAAAGGTCCTTATCACTACCGAACAGCGGCTTACGACGGCATTGGCAAAGTGTATATGGGACGGGAAATCTCGCAGGTCATGGGCCATTTGGGGGCCGCCTGGCTCGACCGTCCGGAGCGCGAACAGGAAGAGCGCACCGACCTGTTGCTGGAAGCGCTGAGTCTGAAACCAACGGATGTGGTGGCCGACGTGGGTGCCGGAACCGGTTACTTTACCTTTCTGATGGCTCCCAAAGTACCCAAAGGCAAGGTGCTGGCCGTCGATATCGAACCGGACATGATCAACGATCTGAACCAAACGAAGCGAAAGAGCGGCTTACAAAACGTCGAACCGGTTCTGGGTACGATCACCGACCCTAAACTGCCCGCCAACGGGATAAACCTGGCCATTATGATCGACGCTTATCACGAGTTTTCGCACCCGCGCGAAATGATGACGAACATCGTTCGGGCGCTTAAACCGGGCGGACGTGTGGTGCTGGTCGAATACCGGGCTGAAGACCCGAACGTACTCATTAAACCGCACCACAAAATGAGTATTGCCCAAGCCACCCGCGAAATGAAGGCCGTTGGTTTATCCCTGAAAACCGTTTATAAAAAATTGCCGCAGCAACACGTTCTGATTTTTCAGAAATAACCGTCCGTTAGCGACGGTTTTCCATTTACTGAACCAGATAACTGTTTTTTACCTGTTCCAGGTCCAGCTGCGCTTCTATTTTCCGAACCACCTCTTCATCAAATTCCTCCTGTCGCCGAAGCCGATCCAGTTCCAAGCGTTTGGTCTGATGAAGCCGATCCAGGGCTTCATGATACTGCGCCAGTAGCGGTCCATCCCGATCCGATGCCATAATTTGATTGAGCCGCAACCCACTATTCAGCCGATTCCTTAAATTAACCAGCAACTCATTATCAGCCAGTTGCCCACGATACCCATTTTCCAGTTCCCGCAAAGCGGCTTCCTGCAATTTTCGATTGATGGTAGCCGCCTGTTGTTCTTCGGGGATACGAGGAAAGAGTTCTTTTGGATGCAGCCAGCGAATAACCCACGGCAACGTTAGCCCCTGAAACACCAGTGTTACCAGAATTACCACAAACGTGATGAAAAGAATCAGCGAACGATGCGGAAACGGCTGTCCGCCCAGCGTGAGGGGTATCGACAAAGCCGCTGCCAACGAAACCACCCCCCGCATTCCGGCCCAGCCCAGTACCAGGGGGCCCCGCCAGCCCGTATTTTTCACCGCCACCGTAATAAATCGACCGGCAATGCGGGTCCACCAGGCCGCAATCAGGGCAAACACCAACCGCACCACAATGAGTACCGCCGAGATCAATAACCCATACCAAATGGCATCTGTCAGCGAATAGTCGGAATAATCTTTCAGCCCCTGTACCACCACCGGCAATTCCAGCCCGATCAACACAAAAACAACCCCATTGATGATAAAAATAACCGTGTCCCACATCGACAACCCCTCGACCCGTTCGGTGTAGTTAAGAATGCGATGGCTGTGGTTGGACAAAAACAACCCACCTGCCACCACCGCAATGACGCCCGAATAATGAAAATGTTCGGCGGATATGTACATGATATACGGTGCCAGAAACGTCAGCAGAATGCTGATGCGCGACTCCATCGGAATCCAGCGGTGGATGACGTAGAAAACACCGGCTATCGCCAGACCGATCACTCCGCCAATCAACGTGACCAGCACAAAATCAACCGCTACCTCCTGCAAAACGAACGTGCCTGACGTAATGGCTCCCATCGCAAACCGAAACACAATCAGGCTGGATGCGTCATTGATCAGGCTTTCGCCCTGCAAGATATTGAGTGTACTCTTGGGAGCTTCAATATCTTTCAGAACCGAACTGGCAGCCACCGCATCCGGGGGCGACACGATTCCGCCCAGTAAAAAACCGAACGCCAGCGTGAAACCGGGAATAAATTCCACCGATGTGTAGGCAACGGCGGTGGCGGTCAGAATCACGAGGCCAAACGCCAGCACCAGCACGATGCGTCGCCAGCGCCAGAGTTCCCGCCAAGACATATACCAGGCGGCCTCGTAGAGCAGGGGGGGCAGAAAAACCAGAAAAATGAGATCGGGTTCAATGGTTAGCAGCGGTACGCCCGGAATCAGACTTACCAACAATCCACCAATCACCAGAAAAATAGGCGTTGGAATGCGCAGCCGCCGGGCCAGAGTAGCCAGCAACGCCATTCCCATCAGCAGGGTCAATCCCAGCAAAACCACTTCACGCATGGTTGGGTACGGTTTGAAAATAAAAGTACGGTATCGAAAACAATTCTCCCCCGGGCGAGTTTATATAATCAGTACATCGCTGATAGCCGGGGATACTGTGAAAGGTATCTGATTTGTAAAAATAACCGTTTATTAAGCGATAAAAAAAGCCAGGTGACTTACGTCGTCTGGCTTTCTTTTTTTGGTCAGGCTTTTAGTTATTTCCTGGGCCCGGCGGACGGCCTCCACCCGGGGCCCGTCCCCCTCCGGCCCCATCCCGCCAATTCGGGCGGTCGGGCCGTTCATTGGACCCGCCGTTGCCGCGTGAAGGAGCGGCTTTGAACTGGCGCAGGTTGTAGGTAAACGTGAGCATAAAATACCGCTGCAACACCTGCGCACGGCTGTTTTCAACGTACGTATCGGTTTGGGTCACGTTCAGGCTGTTGTTTTGCTTCAGAATATCGAAAACCGACACCCGCAGCTCACCCCGCTGATCTTTCAGGAACTTCTTGCCCACGGCGGCATTCCAGAGTGTATACTGCTGATTGACACTGCCGTTGAAACCCGCATAACGCTGATTGGAAAGATCGGACTGCAACACCAGCCCCGGCCCAAAGATCCAGTTGATCCGCCCACTCAGTACCTGATAATAATACTTGTTGTTGTTTTGGGCCTGCAACGAGTATTTCACATCATTGAAGTTTCCCGAATACGAGAGCGAGAAGTCCAGATTCTGGCTGATGTTACTGCTCAGGTTGACTCCCTGCGACCAGGTTGTGGTATTGGCGTTGTTGATCTGGCCGTTGATCAGGCTGGGCGAACTACTGTAGCCATTTCCGCCATTGAGGCTGATGTTGCTCTTGATAAATTTCAGCGGAGTGCTGTACGTCACGAACGAACGCAGGCTCCACAAACCGCTCAGGTTGACTGGGCGCGTCAGCTGAACGCCCTGGCCCAGCGTGGTGCCATCGGGCAAAGTAGCGGTTCCGTTGCTGATCAGCGTCGAATTTGCAATGTAGTTATTGGTCGAACTGAGGTTGACAAACACAAACAAGCTACGGCCTTTCACGGGCTTGGTCAGCTGGTAGCGTGCCGATACGTTGTGGCTGTACGATTGTTTCAACTCCGGATTCCCCGCAGTAAGGAACAACGGATTCGAGTTGTCGATTACATTCTGAAGTTGTGTAACGCCCGGTGCCTGGGTGTTGGTCCGGTAAAACATCCGGATGCGGCTGTCGGTCGAGAGCCGGATATCGAGCATGGCCGACGGCAGCAGGTTATTGAACTGCGCCCGAACGTCGTTGTTCAGCGGAAAAATCTGGTCGCTGATCAGGTCGGCCCGCTGGAAATTCATGTTTACGTTCAAGCCCATTTTGGGCGAACGGTAATTGTAGCCCACCCCGGCCTGATTGGTCAGGTAATCGTTCTGGAAGGTGTTCGACAGCAAGGAGTCCAGTTGATCGTAACGCTGCGTTGCCGGATTGTATCGATTGGTGCGCCGAGTAGCATCGCTGTAGCGATAAGTCGTGGTGTAGTTAAATTGCAGTTGACTCAATTTACTCAACGGTTCCGTGAAAGCAGCATTGAGCGAATACTGGTAACTGGGCGTATTGTTGGTTGTGATCTGATCGATGCGCTGATCCGGCGTTGTCCCTGTGAAGTACTCGTTCAGCGACAATTGCGTATTTTCCCGATCCTGGGTGCTGATCTGCGTTCCGAAATTTACGGAAAGTGAACGCCCTCGCTTGGCAAACCGGTGCCGGAACAAAATATTGTTGGTAAAATTGAAAGCGCGCGTGTGGGCGGTATAATCGGTATTGGTCCGGTTGAGCAGCAAACTATCGGGCGGCAGGATTGGATTAAAGTTGTTGCCCAGCGATGGATTCCCGGACAGGCTGTCGGCTGCCAGGTACGTAATCCCTTCCACCCGGCTCATTGAATTATTATTCTGCCAGCGCAAGCGGGGTGTAATCAGCAGCGAATTGTTGGAATTAATCGTGTATTCCAGCCGGAAGTCCAGCCGATGATTGTAGTTTTCGGTCCGGCTGATGGTATTTTCGAAGTAGTTCTGGCTCGCATTTTCGGCCAGTGTATAGCGCCGAAAAACCGTCTGGGCGTTGTTATTGTTGCTGTTGTTGAAAAAGTAGCTTCCCCGAAACGTCAGATGCTTGCCCCAGTCGTCGGAGAAGTTGAGGCCAATCGAGTTGGTTTTGTTGATCCCGCTCTGCTGGCCGACCAAAAAGTTGTCGCTTCCACCACCCCCACCAAAATTGCCACCGCCCCCTCCGCGGCCACCTCCTCCTCCACCACCACGACCTCCGCGGCCACCGCCCCCACCCCGGCCAAAGCTACCTCCTCCGCCGTCGCCACTGGCCACGCCGGTCAGGTCCTGTGCCGAGAAGTTTTGCTGGTTGATGTTGTTGCTTAAACCGACAATCGACAAACGCCGGGCCCCGTTGAAGAGGTTAACATTGCCCCCCGCCGAGTACGTGCCGCTAGTTCCGTAACCGCCGTATACCCGGCCAAAAACACCATTCTGCCGGTCGCCCCGCGTCACGATGTTGATGGTTTTGGTCGTGTTGCCATCGTTAAAACCGGTAAACTGCGACTGATCGCTCATGCGGTCGAACACCTCGATTTTATCAACGACCTCCGCCGGTAAGTTGCGAAGCGCAATACTGGGGTCATCGCCAAAGAAGATTTTTCCATCCACCAGCACCTGCTGCACATCTTCCCCCTGCGCCTTGACAGTTCCGTTTTCGACGGTAATACCCGGCATTTTCTTAATCAGATCTTCCGTTGAGGCATCGCGCGTCACCTTGAACGCATCGGCATTCAACTGAAGTGTATCGCCTTTCTGCTGGGCGGGCGGTATTTGCCCCTTGATCACCACCTCTTTCAGTGTTTTCGAATCTTCTACCAGCGTAATAGTTCCCAACTCCTGAACCGGCTCCGTAATCGTAATGATTTTGTCATAATCCTGAAACCCCAGATACGTTGCCTTGACCCGGTACGCCTGTGGGCTCAGGTTCGCAAACGAAAAAACCCCACTCGTATCCGTCACGGTATACTGTTTCTGGGTCGTATCCTGCTGCATCGTCAGAATGACGGGCACCCCGATCAAAGCCCCATTCTGCGGATCGACGACCTTTCCGGTCAACTGGTTGGTCTGGGCAAGCAACGGTGAAACCGAACACAGGAATAACAGCAACCATCCGCAAACACGGAAAATTAACCGTTTGGTCCAAACGGTATCGGGACGAAACAAGGGGAGTGAATTTGCAATCATTAGTCCAACGGATGAAAATGGCCCGATTCAAAAGACACATTTCCGTCAGGTACCAACGGCTATCCTGACGGAAATGTGAATGGGTGAGATGGCTAAAAAACGCTCAACAACGAATCCAGAACCTATACGGTTTATTGGGCTTATTTGTTTGGATTATTACCGCCCGGTCCGCCCCGGCGACCCCGCATAGCCCGCTCTTCTTTGAACGTACCTTTGGAATCAAAAATCACAATTTTGCGGGTCGTATCGGCGGCCACCACCAGCATGTAGTTGTCTTCCTTGTCTTTCATGATCCGGCGAACCGCCAGCCCCGGGTACTTATCCTTCACGTAGGTCATCACCGGTGCGGGCAGGGCACTTTCTTCCACCTGCGTCATGTCCTGCATCCGTCCCCGTCCACCACCCGGTCTGTTCTGGGCGTTGCTTTCAAAAACCGTCAATCCCGCCAGCAACAAGGCCACACACATCACTTTTTTCATAGTATTCATTTGTTTAGTTGTCCTGTTTAGATGTGAAGCCGCCGGAAACCCTGCGGCTGATCCCGAAAAAAAATCATTCTTTTTCTGAACGGTCTTTCCGACCCGAATCCGGGCGGTGTCTTCCCGGCCAGCCCGACCCACCCATCGGGCCGAATCCGGGCCGTTCGGCCAGCACCTGCTTGAGTTTTTGCCGCTGCTCGGGCGTACACAACGCGCTCACCTGCCGAAAATGCAGGAGGTTCAGCACATCCAGCCGGGCGTTTTTTTCTTCCAGTTGCTGCGCCCGCTGCAACAACTGCCCGTCGGTCAGGGTTGAATCCGTCACCAGTTCAAAAAACCGTCGGCGTTCCCGGCGCAGCGAGTCGAGCAAAGGCCGTATGGTCTGGAAGTGCTTCTGGCGCATAACCCGGTACGTTGTCCGCTGTTCATCCGAAAAACCGAGGGTTTTGGATAAATACGAACGGCCGTCTCCGCGGGCCGACCGGTGGTGGCGCGGGCCGAGCCAGATCCAGGCCATCAGCCCCGCGTTTAACAGCATAAGGGCGACAATAATCCCGACCAGCAGCCGATAGCGTTTTCGATCATTCATCGACAAAAGCGGTTTGGTGGTTCAACTGATAATCCTGCACAAAAGCTTCGTAGGTGCCGGGGTCTGTTTCCGGAACAGCGGGGCGGTTTTGCCAGACCGCCACGGCAATGTTCATGGCAACCAGCAGGCCAAGCGTTCCGAAGGCATAGGCCGGTTTTTTCAACCACCACGGCAACACAGCCGCTGCTTCTGACGACTCACGACGGAATCCTAATTGGGTTTCCAACCGGGTCTCCAACCGGGTCTCCAACCGGGTATAAAAAAAGGGGCGGGGTTGGGCGCGGTTGAGTTTTCCCAACTTCCGAAACCGGTCCTCCCACTGTTGATTTTCTTCGTTTTGGTTCATGGCGTCACGGGTTCTTTCTCTCCTGGTAAAACGGTGTCAATTGTTTGCGTAAATGCTGTTTGGCACGGTGCAGCAGCGATTCTACCGCAGAGACTGTCACCTGCATCACCTCCGCAATTTCGCGGTGGCTCTGTTCTTCGATATAATGCAAAACAAACGCTACTTTCTGCTTATCAGCCAATTGATTAATGGTTTTAAAAAGGGTACTCATCTCTTCCCGCTGCTCCAGCGAAACGCCCGGGTGATGAAAATCAGGCGGATCGTGCAGCACTTCATTGTTCGCGCCAAACAAGCTCGTCAGCAGCGAAAACCGCTTTTGCGCTTTCCGTTTGCGGAGCAGTTCCAGGGCTTTCGTGGTTGTGATGCGGTAGAGCCAGGTGGTCAGCCGGGCCTCTTCCCGAAACTGGCTGACGGTTTGGTAAACTTCCACGAAAACTTCCTGCGCAATATCCTCGGCCTCTTCGGATTGCTGCACAATCGCCAGAGCGGTGTTATAGACCTTGCCCTGATGCCTCTCAACCAGCATCCGGAAGGCCGATTCCTGACCGGCTTTCAGCGCAGCGATTAGTTCGGACTCCTGCAAACGGGCGGTATCGTTAAAGGTGAACACACGGGATTAGGTGCGAAAGTTGAAGAAATCCTGCGGGTTGGATGCAGTTTTTTTGATAAAAACAAAAAAGCACCACGCCGGTTTGACGTGGTGTTTTCCAACCAGTGGCGGCTCATTCATCCACCAACCGCTGTTCTGTCATTCTTCGTTGTCGGCTGCGAGATAACCAGAAACTCAAGCCGATCGTCGGTTTCGTTGGCAATGTAGTGCTGCGTTTGGGGATTGATCAAAATGCCCCGATGAGTCGCAACAACCATTTTCTCCGTGTCCACGTAAAAGGTGGCCGTTCCACTCAAAATATAGAAAAACTGCTGAGCATGGCTGTGGAAATGCAACTGCTCTCTTGTTCCGGCTGGCATACGTTCTTCTTTCACGGATAGCCCTTCGGTATCGGCCAAAACCCAGCTATCGCAGTGGCTCCCCCACGAATAATGGTCGGCGGATTGTTTATCAATCGGTTTGTTCATCAGCGTATTAACAATAAACTCAGCCAGACGTTACTTCACCACCGGAAACGCCACCACGCGCACTTTCGTACAGCCGTAAGGTACCAGTGTAATCGTCTCCAGTTTCTCATTCACCTTGCCCACAAAATGGCCGTTGCGATCCGTAACGGGCTGGGGCGCTACGTCGTTGACGATTTGCCACCCGGGAATTTTTCTGGCCGACGCCCGGATTTCAATCGGTGCATTTTGCAGGTTCCAGACGAACGAGTCGGTAACGGGTTGAACGGTTTTCACCTCCAGATGGGCCGCCGGGTCTTTCACAATTTTGTCCACCAGTCCGTAGTTCCAGTCGCCTTTCGGAAACACATTGAAGTAGTCACCCTCGTCTTTTTCGGTTTCTTTTTCCCAGCTCTCTTCCAGCTTCAGGGCATACACCAGCGGCCCGCGCTCCACCGCCCGCGAATTCCGGCCCCAGTTGGAGGTACTGACGGCCATCGGAAAGGTTAGTGTCACTTTATCACCGTTCTTCCAGGTTCGGTTCAGCACAATTACCTGACCACCTTCGGGTGTCTGCACGGTTTCGCCGTTGACGGCCACCGTCGCTTTCCGGCACCACGACGGGATGCGCAAATGCAACGGAAACTGTACGCTGGAAGCCGTCGTCAATTCCAGTTGAATACCTTCCTCAAACGGATAGCGGGTTGTTTCCCGGATCGTTACATCGGTGTTCTTCGCGCCCACCTTCGCCGTGACGTTGTTGGGGCTGTAGGCCAGAGCCGCCAGGCCATTGTCGGGGGTCGCGTACCAGAGGTGGGCGGCAAATTTCGTCCAGCCCTGGTGCATGTTAGCGAGGCAGCAGGTGTAGCCGCTCCGCATTCCGAAGACGTTGTTCATTTCCCGACCAAACGGCAGTGAAAAATTGAAAACACCCCGCTTGACATGGACTTGATTGGCAATCTGAAAATACTGCTTGGCGTTGTAATCGTCGGTTGTCTGCGTCGGCAACGCGTTGAAGGTCATGCGTTCCAGGGCATCCATGTAATACGGATCGCCGGTGATGCCGATGATCTTTTCCAGCGAATACATCGACTCCACGATGGCGCAAAGCTCCACGCCCTGGGTCGGGTCGTTGCCGTGCAGGTCTTCGTCACCGGAGAAAATGCCCATCGGCAGTCCGTGCAGCGTCATCAGGTCGTTGAAGCCGGTTTTGAGCGATTTGAGGTACTTCGGGTCACCGGTCCGCTGGTAGTTGATGGCCGGAGCTTTCAGCGCCATGCCCACGTTGACGGCATGACGGCGCATCCAATGTTCTTCATTTTGCTGGGCGGCTGCGCCAATCACCCAATCGCGGTTGCCCAGCCAGTCACTCCACTGGAAGCTCTGCGACTCGATCAGGGCTGCCAGTTCGAGCAGCGATTTGTCGCCCGTTAGGCCGTACAGCCACTGCGCCATCATCACATTGTCGGTTCCGCGCGAAGTGGCCCACTCAGTCCACTTTCCAACCGGGCAGCTTTTCAGCGCCTGTAACTGGTATTTGAAATATTTCGTCATGAACGGAATCACGCGCGGGTCGTTCGTGGCCGAATAATACTGCTGAATCACTTTCAGCATCACCATTTTGGGCCACCAGTCGTCGCCCGACGCACAGTTAGCCACATCCACTTTCACGTTTTTCTCCCGCTCATCCTTGGTAATCGCGCCGAAATAACCGGAGGGCCGCTGGTTGTCAATCACCCAGTCGATGTATTTTTTGACTTTCTGCTGCAACGGTTTATCGTCCAGCAGGTACGCCAGCGGCACCGCGCCGTCGAGCCAGTACGGGGTTTCTTCCCAGGCATCGCCTTTGCCACCCAGCCAGCCGTTGTCGTTGCTGATCTTGGCGTGCACCTCGTCGAGATGGCCGGTGGTGCCGTTGCGCATGATCTGCAACTGGTTTCGCAGCCAGCCGGTTGGTTTGATGGCCGAGAGCGGCAACGCCCGGTATTTTTCGGGCACAGGTTTGGGCGATTGGGCCCAAACCGCAACCGAAAAAAGTGCGCTAAACAGCGTTAACGAAAAGGTATTTTTCATAAAGCGGTTCGTCATCCACGGACAGTGAACGTTGGAAAATAAAACGGTGTGGATATCCTTCTTACTTTTTTCGGACAACCGGAAACTGGGAAATCCGCAGGTTGGTACAGCCGTACGGAATCAGCGTAATTTCTTCTTCCGGACCGGTTTCCAGGTTGTACGTGATGCTGTACGGAATCGGGCCGGTCATTTCGTTGTATAAGCCCCAGGACGGAATGCGCTTTGCCTGTGTTTTGATCTGAATCGGTGCGCTTTCCGGATTCCAGGGATACAGGGAAACCGGGCCTTTCTTTTCCACTTTGTAGCTTTCTTCCAGCTTGTTATCCGGCACCTGAATCAGCCCGTAGTTCCAGGGCGTCGTTGGGCGAACTTCCACGTAGGAAGCGCCGTATTCAATTGGATCTTTGTCGTTTTTAACCAGCTTGCTTTCCTCCCCGATTTTCAGCCCGTAGACGATGGGGCCGCGTTCCACCGACATGGAATTTTCAAACCAGAGGTCCTTTTTGATATGCATCGGCAACTCCAGTTCTACCACGTCGCCCGACTTCCACTCCCGGTCGATCTTGAACACCTGATTGCCCTCGACTTCCCGCCAGACTTTTCCGTTGATTTTGATCGACGCCTTTTTGCACCATTCCGGCACGCGCAGATGGAACGGGAACGATACGGTTTTCGGCGTGTTCAGGGTGAATTTGACGGTCTCTTCAAAAGGGTAATTCGTTTCCTCCCTGAAAGAAACCTCCGTGCCGCTGCCGATGGTCGCCTTTACTTCACTGGGTGCGTAAAGCAGGGCCGCCATTCCCTTGTCGGGGGTTACGTACCAGAGGTTCTGCGTGAATT
Source organism: Larkinella harenae (assembly GCF_054780515.1). Lineage (NCBI taxonomy): Bacteria > Pseudomonadati > Bacteroidota > Cytophagia > Cytophagales > Spirosomataceae > Larkinella > Larkinella harenae. The sequence continues at coordinate 645,301 of NZ_BAAGWE010000002.1, forward strand.
TGGGCCAGCCCTGGTGCATGTTCGAGGTGCAGCACGGATACCCCGAAAGCAATCCAAAGCACAAGTCCGTACCGCTGTGGTTGACGTCGAAATTGCGCGTCAGACGGGTAGCCATCACCTGGTTGGCCTGCTGGAAATACTGGCGGGTCATGTAATCGTCGGACACCTGGGCCGGCAGCGCGTTGAACGCAATTTTTTCGATGTGATCGGCAAAGCCCACTTTTCCGGTGATTTCGAGCATACTTTCCAGCGAAAATAGCATTTCCACCGCCGAACACAGCTCCGAACCCTGCGTCGGATTGTTACCATGCAGCGCTTCGTCACCGCCGTACAAGCCGTGCGCCATGCCGTTAAATTTCCGGATGTCGGCAAAACCTTTGTCCACGGCGTCCAGGTACTTCTGCTCCGGGTGGTGCTGGTAATAAATGATCGGTGCCTTGATGCCCTGCGCCAGGTTGACGCAGTGGATGCTTCCGGCGCGGGAAAGCATGTCCGTATTCAGAAAACCGTTCGTGTAATCGAAAGTCTGTTTGTGAATCAGATCCCCCAGATCGAGCAGAAACTTGTCGCCGGTGATATTGTAGAGCCAGTAAACCACCATTAGGTTATCACCGCCCCGGTAGCGCGCCCAGAACGTCCAGTGGTCGAGCGGTTTTTGCGGCAATTCTTTCAACTGGTACTTGAAGTAATTGGTCATCAGGCGGATCACCCGCTGGTCGCCAGTGGCGGAATAATACTGCTTCAGAATTTTCAGCATCACCATTTTGGGCCACCAGTCACGGCTGTTGTTCCGTTGCACCCCGGGTTCGGGTCCGTAGTCTTTCGAGGGGCCAAAATACCCGTCGGGCTGCTGACTTTTGAGTGCCCATTCAATCCACGGTTTAGCCTTGGCAATCAACGCTTTGTCGTCCAGAATGTAAGCTAGCGGCAGCAGCCCGTCGATCCAGTACGGCCCCCGCTCCCACTGATCACCGTCGCCCCCGAGCCAGCCGTTGCGCTCATTCATCACCAGCGGATACAACTGATCCAGTTGTCCGGTCGAGCCGGTTTTCTGCCGCACCAGCATCTCGCGGAGCCAGCCCTGTGGTTTGATGGCCCCCAGCGGCAGTTCCTGGTAAGCGTTCGGGCGCAGCGGAGCCCGGGCTGCCTGATAACTGGCGGTCGGCGCTTTTTTCGTTTGCCCCACCGCCGTAACGGCCAGGCCCAGAAAGAGAATGGAAACGTTTAGTTTCATGTGTAGTGGATTCATCCAGTTTCAACTCAAATTGACACCGTCAGGCGTTGCAATGTGGCTGCCGATGCTTTTTCTATTCCGTTTACAAACACGCGAAAACCGCGCCCTTTGCCGTAATGCTGGCCGGTTTTGTCGTACAAAACCGTGAGCGTTTTGCCGTGGTACGGCACCCGGTCCAGGCAAAAATAATCCCAGGTATCTTCTGGCAGAAGCGGATTAATGACGAGTTCGTTGCCGTGGCTGGGCCGGATACCCACCAGACCGGAAATGATGTGATCACAAAACGCCGAATGGTTGTAGTCTTTGCCGCGCTCCCGTCCCCCTTTTTTCGTCGACCAGCTTCCGTTTTCCATCGTCGATAAACGCGTCCGGGAAATCCAGTCGCCGGTGTAGGGGTTCAGGTTTTCATCGATCCACGGGACACGCTGGCCGTTTTCCAGAATCCGTTGCTGCGAACGACTGTAGGCCGTCAGCAGGTTCCAGAAATCGCGTTTGTTCACGACCTTTTGGTTGTAATCATTCAGCAGATTGGCCAGTGCCGTCAGCGTAATGGTGGTGGAAAAAGGCCAGCTCGGGCCATTCCACTGGCATTCGTGCCCTTCGTACGCGATCCGAAAACCGGGATGCCGCTGCTCGGTAGTTGTTGGGCCGTAGGGTGCCCAGAAACCTTGTTCGTTGGTCAGCTGCGCCCAGGCGATGGCGTGTTTCTCTTCCGGAATCGAAAAATACCAAGGCGTAAAACCGTGTAATTCACGAACATCGGCGCGGGTCAGCGAGCCGGTTCCACGCGGAATGACCTTGAAAAATTTCGCTTTATCATCCCACAACCGGGTCAGAATCTGCCGTCGGATGGTAGCGGCTTTTTTCGTGTACTCGTCCGCAACGGTTTTGTTGCCCGCCATTTCGGCAATGGTCACCAGCGCTTTGGCGTTTCCAAACATGTAGCTGTTAATGGTCGCGCGGTAGCCCTGATTCTTTTGCCCCAGCAATCCTGCCACGGAAATTTCCATCCCGTCGCGGTTGTCGGTTTGCCAGAACAGGCCGGTCGAATCGAGTCGTATTTTCTCCCATTCCCCAAAATCCGTCACCAGATCGGGCAGCAAGTCGGTCAGAAACGCCTTGTCGGGATGGACTTTTCCAAAGGCGCTGATGGCATCGGCGGCCCAGGAACTGTAAGAACGCGGACTTGCCCCACCCCGAAACCAGAACCGGGCGTAGTCCTTCAGGTAGTTGTCGTCGCGCAGCCAGCGCCCTTCGTAAAAATGGTGGCCCGCCGGGCAGTTGATGGAATTGTATTTCCCGGCCCAGCCCACGTCCGGCAGAAATTCGGTGATGATGTAACCCGCGGGCGTCTGTTTGAGGTGTTTCCGAAACGTCCACCAGCGAAAATAATACGTTTGCTCCAGCTGCTTGTCCGGACATTCGAACAGCGGAATATTCGCAGCCAGAAACTCCCAGGCTTTGTCGTTCGGAATCAGTTGTTTGTAAAGTTCTTCATCGTTTGCGTTGAAGGCCGTCACGTACGGTTTGAAAGCGTCGGTTTTGAGTACGAAGTCCTGCGAACGAACCGGATTCGTCAACAACCAGAAAATAAGAACAATACAAGAGCAGGAAAATGCTTTTTTCATTTTCAAATCAGATTCAATCCGTTTTTAAAACGCTTACTGCCCCAGCGAACTCTTGCCCAGATCTTTGGAGGTGGCCACGGCAATCACCCGACCCTGATCACCCACCGCATTGTAGAAATGATACACCACACCCCGCCACTTGACCACCCACGGCTTGTGGGCGTACGTTTTGTCGTACGATTCCGAAGGGGCCACCAGGTCGTCGCCCTGCCAGTCCGTCCAGTTGACGAGGTCATACGAACAGGCAAACCGCTCAAACGCACCCGGTTTCCAGAACGCACCGAAGTAGAACATCACATACACATCGCCGATCTTCGTAATCTGCGCATCGCCACAAATCCCGGTTTTTCGCGTAATCAGCGGCTCCTGTCCGTAGCGTTTCCAGGTTGTCATGTCGTTGGAAACGGCCATTGCGATGTTTTCGAACCCTTTGCCTTCGGTATCCGGTTTTTCGCCTTTGGCATTGTAGTACATCACAAACGGATACCCGGTTTTTTTCTCCTTATCCCGAATCACCAGGCTTTTGTAGATTGTCTGGTTGTCGTACCAGCGGGCGTCTTTGTCGATGGCCGACAACACCGGTTTGGACAGCCGCGTCACTTCTTTGGGCTGGGTCAAGTCCGTGGTTGAAGCCAGTCCGATGCCCAGCCGACCCGCTTCGTAGCCTTTTTCCGAACCGCCCAGGTACGAGAGCCAGTATTTATTCTGAAACTTTTCCACTTCGTAAGAACCACCCCAGTCGGTATTCACCAGCGCAACGTAGCCCGCTTTCTGGGTGGCGTCCCAGGTGTTTTCGGTAAACGACATGAGTTTGCCCTGCGTGGTCCAATGCAACAGATCGTTGCTGGTGGCCAGCCAGGTTTCGTAGCCCTTGCCGTCGAAAATGATGTAGCTCATGTACCAGCGGTTGCCCTGCCGAAAAACCGTTGGACTATCGACCATGCGGCCCTTGTCGGGCTGGGGAAGCACGATGCCGTATTTGTAGGGCGTTTTGATCTGCTCGTAAATCGCCTGCATTTTCTCCGGCGAAACCGCCTTCGCCGGGGCCGCCTGCCCAAAAACCGTCGCAGTCGTTAGTAGAAATAGGTAGTTGATAATAAGAGCCTTCATCGTTGCCAAGTAACGTCGCCAATCCATTGAATATTCTCCGGTTTTGACGGGGAATATTCAATCAAGACCGTGGCATTTTAAAACTACTGATATGCTGGATTCTGCACCAGTTTAGGATTGGAATTAATCGCGATCTGCGGCAGTGGGAACACTGTGCGGTGGGCGCCATTGGGTTTGTGCGACAACCAGCTTTTGGTTGTGTACACCCCAAACCGGATCATATCCCGCCGACGGAAGCCCTCCCAGGCAAATTCCCAACCCAGTTCATCGAGCATCCGTCCGTATTTAACTGGGGTCGTGTTGCCTGGATCAACTACCTTGTAGTTTTCGACGTAGCCGTATTGGTAACTGCTATTTTTCTCCAGATCAGCGCCGGTAACCGAGGCTTTGGCCGGAGTAGCCGTAAACGCCCGCGCCCGAACCTGCGAAACCAGTGGAGCCGCTTCATTGCCTTTTCCGGTTCGGAGCAGGCATTCCGCTTTCATCAGCAGCACCTGGGCGTACCGGAAAAAGGGGAAATCATTGCTCAAACTGGCCATTGCGCCCACTTTCACCTCAAACTTGTTCATCCGATAGCCTTCTGCTTCGCCCGTGTACAAACCGTCGGGCAATTCTTTCGTCAACACTACGTTTTTACCGGCCTGGTCGTACGAGCCTTTCAGCGGAGTAACGCCATCGGCGGCAAACTGCGGTCCCATCATCCAGCTGGCCTTCAGCCGTTCATCGGCGGGGTCGTAGGTGTCAATAAACTGCGGCACTGCCTTGGCCGACCCGGCTCCCCAGGGCGTATCCAGCATGTTTACCTTGGCTTTCATGGAACCGTGCCAGGAAAACATTTCTACGGAAAAACCGCCCGCCAGGTTTTCGTCGAACGGGATGGCGAAGACAATTTCCGGCGAGTTCTGGTTCTCGGTTTTGAAAGGTGCCTGTAAGGTGGTTTCCAGCTGGTATTTGCCCGACGCAATTACGTCGTTGCACTGGGTCAGGCACTCCTGCCATTTCGCTTCGCCGGTGTAGACTTCGGCATTGAGGTACACATTAGCCAGCAGGGTTTTAGCGGCCCACTTGTTGAAGCGCCCGTACAGCAGCGTGTTCCGTTCTTCGCTCAGAGCCGGAATGGCTTCTGTCAACTCCTTGACAATAAACTGGTAAATCTCTTTCCGGGGTGTTTTCGCTTTCAGCTCATCAGACCGGTCGGTAATCAGCGGCACATCGCCGAAGTTGTCGCAGAGCAGCCAGTAAAAAAACGCCCGAATGGTTCGCGTTTCGGCAATCAAGGCTTCTTTCGTAACCCCGGTTGGCGGAGGAACCTTGCCCGTTGTGAGTTGGTCAATAACCCGGTTGGAATTAATCACGCCAGTAAAGTACGTATTCCACATGCTGTTCATCTGCGGATTTTCGGAGTTCCAGGCATGTTGGTGCATCCGTTTGTAAATCCCGCCATCGTCCCAGCCCGAGGCATTGGCGGGCATCACAATCCCGTCGGCATTCGACTCCTGGGCCATGTAATAGTGGGTGTGTGACATCAGCGACCGCATGTTGGCATACGCAACACCAATGGCTTTATAGGCTTCGGTATAGGTGTAGGATTCTTCCGTTACTTCAGAAAAAATAGTTTCGGTCAGATCGTTGTTGCAGGACGACAGTGTCAAACCAACCAGCCCGAACACGGAGATATAGCTTTTGAAAGATTTCATACGAATAAAAGTTAAAGGATCGAAACGGTCGGTCAGAAGGTAAACGTGGCACCAGCGGTGTAGCTGGTAGCCGCCGGATAGCGGTTTTTGTCATCAACACCCGGCGCCAGTCCGCCAATGCTCACTTCGGGATCGATGCCTTTGTAGCCCGTAAACGTGTACAAATTCGCCGTCGACAGATACACCCGGCCCCGCTTCACGTACTTGCTTTTCAGTTTCAGATTATAGCCCAGCGTCACATTGTCGATCTTCCAGTAATTGCCGTTTTCGATGTAATAGCTGACATAATTCAGCGACTGGTCGTCGGCCAGCGGGCGTTTGCCAAAAATCGGGTCGTAGGCGTTGGAACGCAGGTTTCCGCGCGTCAGCATCACCGGGGCGCTCCAGAACATCTCGGTCATGTTCAGGATCTGGAACCCGAAGGCCCCCCGCATTGTCACATTGAGGTCGAAGTTTTTGTAGGAAACCGTGTTGTTCCAGTTCAGATACCGTTTCGGCAAACCATTGCCAATGATTTGTTTGTCGTCGGCCTGCTGCTGCGCAATGGGCTTGGGCTTGCCGTCTTTTCCTTCAATAATCCAGCGACCGGTTTCGTCGATATCGACGGTTTTGAATCCCCAGAAGTTACCCAGCGGCTGGCCGACCTGCACCCGGTGTGTCGTTTGCTGAATGGGTTCGCCGGTTGCGCCGGTATCGAAATACCCGCTGGCCAGCGCAAACTTATCATTCGACAGCGACAGAATTTTGTTGGCATTGGTCGAGAAGTTGGCCGAAGTCGACCATTCAAAATCCGCCGTCCGAACCGGCACCACGTTCAGCTGAATTTCAAGCCCTTTGTTTTCCATCGAAGCCGCGTTGGCCGTAATGGTGTTGTAGAGATACGGGGGCGTCGGCACCGGAAAGTTGGCAATCAGGTCGCGGGTGGTGCGCCGGTAGTAGTCAATCGAACCCGAAATCCGGTCGTTCAGAAAACCGTAATCCAACCCGATGTTAATTTCTTCTTTCCGCTCCCAGCGCAGGTCGGGGTTAGGGTTGTTCGACGGATTGATGGCCTGCACCCATTGCCCGTTGACCAGCGTATACGTACCAAAGTTGATTTTGTTTAGCGAGAGGTACGAGCTGCCCGGTTCGGTTCCGGTGACGCCAAAGCCCGCCCGGAGTTTCAGCGCTGAGAGTGCCCGGAAGCGCTGCAAAAATGCTTCTTTCTGAATATTCCAGCCCGCCGAAATCGCCGGAAAACTACCGTATTTGTGGTTGGTTCCGAAGCGCGACGAGCCTTCGTGCCGGATACTGGCCATCAGCAGGTATTTGTTCTGGAAGCTGTAATTGACCCGGAAGAAATACCCCAACAGCTTGTTTTCGGACTGCGCGGAATTGATCGGTGCCTGACCACGTCGCAGGGCCAGCCCAGCGCCCATGTTATTATATGAAAAATCGTCGGTCGGAAAATCCCAGTTCTGCATCCAGTAATCTTCCGTATTGTATTTCCGCCAGGTATACCCCCCCAACAAATTCAAACCGTGCTCTTTGATGTCTTTGGTGTAATTGGCCGTCAATTCAAACAGGTCGTCCTGCGTCCGCGTGGTGCCGCGCGAAGCAAAACCGTTGCGGGCATTTCGGGCGGTGGACCAATGCCGCCGGGTTTCGTAGTAGCCCCGTGTGCTGTTGTACATATCCCGCGCCAGCAAGGCCTTGATTTCCAAGCCTTCGATGGGCATCAACGAAACCGTTCCATAGGTCCGCAGGTTGTTGTTCCGGTTTTCGCCCCGCGTTTCTTCCAGCAAGGCCACGGGGTTCATGTAATCGGTTTTCTCCGGGCGCTCGATCCATTTTCCGTTGGCGTCCTGCAAGGGATCCGTTGGGTTGAACGTCAGGGCATTCCGGTATACGAGTCCCGAATATTCCCCGCCATCCACCGCAAAATGCTTTTGTTGATACCCGCTCAGGTTGGCATTGAATTTCAGAAGTCCGTTGAACATGGTGTGGTTGACCTCAATGCGGGGAAAAAACGTCAGGTTGTCCGATTTTTTCATCACGCCGTTCAGATCCCGGTATTCCAGGCTGACGATGTAGTTGGTGGTTCGCGAACCACCCCGCAGACTGACGTTGTGCACCTGCGACAACGGGGTCTGCGTCACGGCTTTCAGCCAGTCGGTGGTATGGCCAAAATCAATGGCACCCGGTTTGCCCTGTGCCACCAGCTGGCGGTATTGATCCGCATTCATGAAGTCCAGTTCACGGGTCATACGTTGCGTGGTAAAATACGAATTGATCTCCAGCGTGGCCGGGGTTTCGCCTTTTACTTTTCGGGTAGTGATCAGAATCACCCCGTTGGTGCCGCGCGTTCCGTAAATGGCGGCTGCCGAACCGTCTTTCAGCACGTCAATCGATTCGATGTCTTCGGGTGCCACCGTGTTCAGGGCACCCGGTACGCCATCGATCAGAATCAGCGGAGAAGAGCTGGCGTTGATCGTGGCGTTTCCCCGCAACGAAATCTGGGCCGTTCGGGTCGGGCTGGCATCCGGCGTAATGACGCTCAATCCGGCTACTTTTCCCCGAATCAGCTGGGCGGCATCCTGCACCGGTCCTTTCACGAAATCCTCCGCCTTGACGCTGGCAACCGCCGTGGTGATCTGTTCCCGTTTCTGGGTGCCGTACCCTACCACGACCACTTCGGCCAGGGCCTTATTTTCCGGTACCAGACTGACAACAATAGTCGACTGGTTACCCACCGGAATTTCCTGCGCCTGGTAGCCAACGAAGGAAAAAATCAGCGTTGTCGAAGCATCCGGCACGCTCAGGCTGTAACGGCCACTGGCGTCGGTGGTGGTGCCCCGCGTGGTGCCTTTAATCAGCACCGTAACCCCCGGCATTCCCTCCCCTTTCTCGTCTTTCACGGTTCCCGTTACGGTTTGATCGACTTTTTCCAGCGTGGTCAGGGCAATGGTATTGATCATCGGCAGGGCCGACGATTCGGGCGCTTTTTTCCGGAGCAAAATGCGGGAACCCACTACTTCGTACGAAACATCGAGCGGAGACAACAACTCGTCGAGCACTTTCGACAGCTTCCCGTTCAGCACATTAACCGACGTTTTCTGCTCCGCCTGAATGCTTTTGGTGCTGTACACAAATTTCACATTTGCCTGGCTTTCAATCCGTTTCAGCACCTTCCACACTTCCACAGATTCCATTTTCAGGGAGATCTCCTTGTTAAGTAGTTCCTGCGCGTGGGTGGTGCGGGCAAAGGATAAACCGTAAAAAACCGAGAGCAGCAGGAGCTGAATCGCCGTCGTCTGCGTTACTCTGCAAAGCATCTTTTTGAAGTAGATACGTCTGGTCATAAGAAAAGGGTCAGGAATAAATTCAGAAATTAGCACAGCCTTCGCCGTGAATAAAAAGCGTCGTACCCCGTCGTTCGTAGGTTGCGTCTACCGACTTGCAGATCAGGTCGAGTTGGGCATAAAGTGGTAAATCGTTCAAGTCACCGTTGAACACGCAGTGGTTCATGGTCTGATTTTCCACGATGAAGTCGATTCCGTATGCCTTGCCTAGGGTCGAAAACACATCGGCAATCGGCGTGTTGGAGAAGACAAAGCTGGTACGGTTTTCGGGCGGATTGACGATGCGGGGCATCTCAATCAAACCCGGCGTCAGCGTCTGGGCAACTTTATCGAACGTAATTTTGTGATTCGGCACCAGAATTACTCCGTTGCGGCTGCCCGGCGACGGACCGGCAGCTTCATAGACTGATACACGGCCCCGCAACACCATCACCTCAATATTTTTGGATTCATCGTAGGACTTAATCGTAAAGCTTGTTCCCAGTACCTGCGTAACCAGATCACCGGTTTTGACGATGAAGGGCCGGGCCGGATCTCTTTTAACATCGAATAACGCAGCCCCTCGCAAGCTCAGCTGGCGGGTTTTCTCGCCAAACTGTTCGGAATAACTAATGCTGCTGTTGGGCTGTAATACCACCAGGCTTCCGTCTTTCAGCGTAATTTTTTGCGGTTTTTCGGAGGTATTACGTACGTCGATGGCTTCCGGGCGGTGGCTGGTTTCCGGTGCCTGCTTTTTCGAAAAAAGGACCGAACGTTCCCGAAACAGCAGTCCGGCTACTACCAGCAGCACTGCTGCCGCAGCGCCCAGACTCAGCCAGCCGTAGCGGACCCGCCACGGTCTTCGGCCCAGCGTATGGCTATAAACCCGTTTCCAGATTTGCCGTCCAATCGTTTTCTTTTCGTTTTCGCTGAAGCTCAGCGTGCTTTGCTCCAATTGCTTTTCCGACCACTCCCGAATCCATTCTTCTTCCTCCGGACTGCATTCGCCAGCCAGGTATTTTTCCATCAATTTATCGAAATCGTACTGGTTCATCTGGCCACGCATCAATTATCCGAATAGTATCCCTTCAATTGTTCCTGCAACACTTTGAGGGATTTAGTAATATGGTATTCAACGGCTTTCTCCGACAGGTTGAGTCGCCGGGCAATGTCTTTAACAGGCTGGTTTTCAAAGCGGCTCAGCGTAAATACCTGGCAGGTTTTTTCGGGAAGTTTTTTCATAACTTCCTCAATGGCTTTCGATAAATCGGAGTAGTTGACGGCATCGTCGGTAATTTCCGACTGCCGGAGCTCGTGCAGAATGAGATACTCCTGGTAACGTCGGCGGGTGATTTTCGATTTGATGTAGTTGGTGGACAGGTGTTTGATCGACACGACCAGGTAGGAGCTCAGATGACGGATCAGGGCTTGGTGCCGCTTATTCCACAGGCTTTCAAATAAATCGTGCACCAGTTCTTCGGCATCTTCCCGGCTTCCGGTTTCGTGGTAGGCCACGCAGAATAGCTTGTACCAATACCGGTTATAGATTTCTCCGAAAGCCTGGGTATTGCCTTCACTGAGCGCATCAACTAACTTTTCGTCGGTTATACCTGCATTCATCGAGATGGGTTGTCGGATCTATCTGTATAGTCAAACAAGTCCGGAAAACCCCTAAATAATTTTCAAAATTATTAGAAAAATACCAAAATAAACCATAAAATAAAACGATTCCCGGCTGGGATAGCATAAAAAACCGGATGCGGGTAGCAACCTTTTCAGTCTGCCACGTCGTATCCGGTTGGACGGTGTATGAATTGATGAAGTGTATTTCCGTGAAATTTACTTCAGGTACCCGGCCATTGCAGCCGCTACTTGTACTCCAGTATCATACAATTGTTGCAGGCCCACGGGCCGGTCTCGCCGTAAAAATCCAGCGTTGCGGAGCCGTCCGCAGCATACGTCCCATTCTTGACTTTCACCATGACCTTTGCCCCCGTTGGCTGATGAACCGCCGTGATTTTGTAACGACCAATCGGCACGTCTGGAATCCGGCCATAAAATTCGCTGTAGGGCTCGCCCGACTTCAGATGCAGGGTTTTCCCCGCCGAACCATCGATCAGCGGACCGACCGGCGTGAACGTAAATTGAATGTTTTCAACGTCGTAAAGCTCGCTATTGATATCTTTGTCGAGCGTCACATCGCCCCCGTAGAATAGCCCCGCCTGGTCGGGATGTTCACCACTCAGGTTCCATTGAAAGTTCCGGACGGCGCCATCGTCCCCGGCAAAAGCTTCCGTTTTGTCCGGGGTCAGGTAGAGGGTATATTTTTTGCCATTATAGGTTCGTTTGATTTGGGCCAGTGCGCGGTAACTTCCCGTCGGCATTTTAACCCGGTAGGTCCCATCGGCATCGCTGCTGGCTTCCACGTGGCTGTTGTACAGCAGAAGGTTATCCGCCAGAATCGTGGCACCCGGCAGCGGCTTTCCCTGTGCGTCGGTCACCCGGCCCGACAGATAGCCCGCAGTCTGTTTACCGGGTTCCGGTTCGTCGCTCGATTTTGAGCAGCTGCTATAGGTGAGCAAGCCCGTAAGGGCAAAGCCCAGCATGGTGTTGTGGACGGTTTTACGAAAAATGGTGTTCATTAGCATTTGTACGTATTCTTTTTGAACTGGCCGGTTTTTTAGTCCACCCGGGACGGCTTGCCTGCCTTTTTTGTTGTTGGTACTCAATTAAAAAACTACATCAGACCTTAGTCCAGGTATTTAGGATACCTGGATTTGTAACCCAGTAGGCAGGCTACCGGAGTAAGCAGCGAAAAAACAATCTTTCGGATGAATGGGCTGGGTTGAGTGAGTTGAAAAACGCGGGCATACCGGTTCATCAGCAAAGACGTCTGCAAAAGCGAGGGAACTCCGTTGGCGTTTGTTTTCCCATCATTGGCCAGGCCGGTGGTGGTTTCCAGAAAGTATTCCGTGTCCATGGCGGGTGTGACCTGCCAGTTGACCACGGTGGGCTCGCCGGTCTGATTCCACATGGAATGGACGGTATTTTTCGCGATGTGAAAGCGATCACCCGCCCGGAAGTTCTTCACCTGCCCATCGATCCGGACGGTTAATTTCCCGGATACCACCCGAAAATCTTCGACCTGGCGCGGATGGTAGTGGGCAACCGGTTCGGAGGAATAAGCGCTGAAGGTAGCCTCCATTTCCAGTAACTGCCCTCCGGTATCTTTGGCGGTTTTTACAAACCGGATGATTTGGCCCGTTCGCGAATTGGTGATGGTTTTGTTTGCATAAGCCATGATTGTTGGGAATCATTAGCGTTGTGTTTACTGACCAACAAAACTACCGCCCCCGGTACGAACCGAAATTACGGTTATGTAAAACGACGTCAGGATTATCTAACCCGACGGTTGACGCATTTGAAAAATTGAACGGCTGCGCAGTGGTCTCTTCGGCCCGATACTTCCCCAATCAGGGTTAAACGCCCGATATAGCCGCTTCACCTCCCTTTTAAACCGGTTCAAAGGAAAGCGCCGGGGAACCTGACGACCAGTGCCGTATTTTTAAGAAATGCCACGGAAGTGAGAAGCGCGCTATGACGAGATTTACAACCATCCTGCTTGAACGGGCGTTGGGCACCCCCTGTTCCCCCAAACGAATCTGGAAGTTCATCATTCTTTTCTGGACTGTTCAGGCCAACATTACGCTCATTGAGTTTAATCTGAGCAATTGGATCAGTCCGTACAAAATGCTGTATTCGGGCTGGGTGCACTGGGGCCTGCATTGGCTGCTCTGGATTTTGGCTACTCCCCTCCTGCTGTACGTGGCACAGCAATTTCCGCTGGATGTTCGGGGTTCCAAAAGACGGTTTGCCGGTATTTTCTTCGTTCACCTGCTCGCGTTTTCCTTCCTCACACTCACAGTGCGGACCCTCGAATTTCTGGTTGTCAAACCGCTGTATTTCTGGGAGGTTGGTCAATCGCTACCCTGGAGTAGCATCCTGAAGTGGTTTGTAGAAGAATACAGCTGGGGCACAACGCTGTACTTGCTGGTCCTGGTTCTGTACAACATTTTTCTGTACGACAACCGCTACCAACAGCTTGAAAAACAGCACCTGGCTGCCGAGCTCGCCAATTCGCAATTGAAAGCTCAACTCACCGACGCCCAGCTCCAGACCCTCAAAATGCAGCTCAACCCACATTTTCTGTTCAATACCCACCACGCCATCGTGAGCCTGATGCTGCAGCACGAAAACCGTAAAGCCATCGACATGGTAACGGCCCTGAGCGATTTGTTGCGCGGGGTTCTGGTGCATCAGGACGACAATTTTCTGAGCCTGCGGGATGAGTTGAAGCTGATCCAGCAATACCTGACTATCCAGCAAATCCGGTTTCAGGATCGGCTGCACATCGAATACGATATTGATCCGGAAACCGAAAGCTGTCCGGTGCCACAACTGATCTTGCAGCCGCTGGTCGAAAACGCCATTACGCACGGCATTGCCGACCTGACGGGTTACGCCCGCATTCGGATCACGGCTCGCCGGAAAGCCAACAGCCTGCTCCTCGAGGTCTTCGATAACGGACTGGGGAGCCTATCGAAAAAACGAAAAACCCGGGGTAGCGGACTCGGACTGAGCAATACCCGCTCCCGGCTTCAGCAGGCATACGGCCACCAGGCGTACCTGATTTTTGTGCAGCCCCCCGGCAACGGCACTACCGTTACCCTGACACTGCCTTATACCGCATTCCAACCAACAACACAATACGATGACACCCTATCGCTCGCTCATCATTGACGATGAGCTACTGGCCCGGCAGGCCATTCGTACCCTGCTCCAGAGTGTTCCAGCTTTCCAGGTGGTCGATGAAGCCGCTAACGGCACCGAGGCCATTCTGAAAATCCTACAACACCGCCCTGATCTGATTTTTCTGGATATTCAAATGCCCGAACGAGACGGTTTTGGCGTATTGAAAGAAATCTGGGCTTACCACCAGCCAATGGTGGTTTTCACAACCGCGTACGATCAGTACGCCCTGCGTGCGTTTGAGATCAATGCCATTGATTACCTGCTGAAACCGTTCAATGAAATCCGGTTTTATCAGGCCCTGAACCGGGCGCAGGAACGGCTGGCCCAACGCGCCCAACCCCAGGTCGAAGCGTTAATGGGCCAGCTGCTGCGGGACGAATCCAACCAATCGGACGGCGCCTACCTGCGCCGGATTCTGGTGAAGGAAACGGGAAAAATGAGTCTGGTCGATACCGACGGAATTTTGTATTTCGATGCCGACGGCAATTATATCACGCTGCATACGGAAGACCGTAACCACCTGATTTACGAGAGCCTGACGAACCTGGAAACCCGGCTCGACCCCGCTACGTTTGTGCGAATTCACCGCTCCCATATTGTCAACCTCGATTACGTAACCGAAATTGAAACCCATTTCAACGGCGAATACATGGTCAAACTCCGCACGGGGCAGCAATTGAAATGGAGCCGCAGCTACCGGGATAACCTAAAGGCGTTCTACACCCGCGTCTCTTGACCGTTCATCAATAAAAACGGTTTCGTTTCAAGGAGGGAAACGAAACCGTTGATCTGGCAAAACCGTACAACTACGGCAAAGTCGGCTGGTTTCCTTTCCAGCTCACTTTTTCGTTGGAGAGCAGCCAGGTCTTTCCTTTGTCGTTGTTGCCCTGGTAAAACAAATACGTTTGTTTGTTGCTGTCTTCAAAAATGTGGGGGTGCCCCGACTCGCTTGCATTCCAGCTACCGGGCGCGCCATTTTTCAGGAATGGTTCGGTCTGCATCCGTTCCCAGTGAACGCCGTCTTTGCTGTGGGCAATGCCAATCTGCTGCGGCCAGTTGTTGTAGGCTCCGGCGTAAAACATCACCAGTTCACCTTTCCGCTCAATCACCGAAGCGCCTTCAATGCATTCACCTTCCCAGGGCAACTCCGGTTTCAGAATCGGGCCATCGGTTGAAAGCTGTTTCCATTCATTCCGGTTGAAAGACGTTTGCAACGGCGTTGCCGCCACGCCCAGAATCTGGTTTTTATAAGCCGGATCGCGGGTAGCAAAGTAAAGAAAATACTGATTTTTAAACCGGTAAACTTCGGCGTCGATGGCCCGTCCGCAATTCCAGGCACCCGTCGGACGGAAAATCGGGTTGGTTTCGTTGCGCGTAAAATGAATGCCGTCCTCCGACCACGCGTGGCAGATCGCATCTTTGGGTCCACCGCCGTAGGTCTGGTAAAACAGGTGCACTTTTCCATCCTTCAGCAAGGCTCCGGGCGCGCAGATACCGGACTTCTCGTAATCGGCCGCCGGTGGAATTTCCGCAATTTTCTGCCAGTCGATCAGGTTCCGGCTTTCGGCTACGCCAATGCCCCAACCGTGTTTAACGCCACTGGAATCGGTATAAGCTGGTACGGAAAAGTACATAAGGTAGCGTCCCTTGAATTTGACCACGTGCGGATCTTTGGCATACGGTCGGCCCAGCCTTTGGCGGTCGCCGTACATCATTTTCCCGGGTTCTTTCTCGTCGGCAACAGGCGGGCGCAGCCAGCCACTGCTCAACGTCAGCAGAAGCGCCAGGCAAACGGGCATTACAAAGCGGTATTTGATCATAACTCATTAGTTCCCGTAACCGGGGTTTTGGGTAAAGTCCTGCGGGTTGGTCATCCGGGTTAATTGCTCACGCGGAATGGGCCGCAGCACGTGGTGTTCTTTAAACCGTCCGGCCGCAGTCGGATTAATTTTCGGATTGCTCATTCGCACCAGCAGTTTACCCGTGCGTTGCAGGTCATACCAGCGGTGCATTTCGCCACCCAGTTCGCGGGCACGCTCATCGAGGACAAAATCAAGTGTCAAGTCATTGGCTTTCACCGTCATATCCGCTGTCATGCCGGTTTTAGCCGCCCGCTTCCGCACCACATTGAGGTAATCAGTCGCCTGCTGCGTCTGGCCCAGTAAAAAACTCGCTTCGGCAGCCAACAGATACGTGTCGGCCAGACGAAACACGAACACATCCCGCGAGCCCGCCGTCCAGTTGGCATCCGGACGAGTTGGGTCCAGATGTTTGATCAAGGTAGCGTACATTTTCGAATTTTGAAACTTGGTATTTCGCGGCCACGGTCCGTTCGGCTGAATGTCTTTGTTCGGATCAATGGTCGCCCGCAGTGAATCCGGCAGAAAAACGTAAGCAGGCCAGGCCGCTTTAACCTGAGCCATCGTCCACGGACGTTTCGGGATAATCATGGCCCGGTCGCCTTTTTTCCAGCTTACATCCACAGCCGCGCCGGTGTTTGGATCATACGACTTTTCCGTCAGTGTGTTTACCGTAATGTTCCAGCTCGTGCGGAAACAATCTTCCCAACGCTGGTCAACCGCTTCATTGAATAGGTTCTGGTAATACCAGGAAGGCCGCAACCGGCTCCAGGGCCGCCCGTATTCGGTGACCCGCAGCACGCCCGGGTGTTCTTCCGAATACGCACTGGTGAAATACAGGTGAGCGGTATTGCCGTTGCCGTTCAGCTCGGCGTTACGGGTATAAATAATCGAGAACAACACTTCAGAATTGATCTGATTGCTCATATCCCACAGAGCCGCGTGCGAAGCCACCAGACTGTGCCTACCCGAATTGATGACGCGCTCGGCTAGTTCTTTTGCTTTCTGGAGGTCGGTGTTATCACGCTTGACGGTCAGGTATACGCGGGACAGGTGGTGCAGGGCCGCCATTTTCGTTACGTGTCCGTAGTCGGCATTCGGATAGGAATCCGGCAGGTTTTCGGTACAGAACGTCAGCTCATCGATGATAAACTTCCAGACCTCGTCTTTCGGATTTCGGAAAGCTTCGGTCTTCACAGTAGTCGTCGGCTCCGTTGTCAGGTAAACATCGCCAAACTGCTGCACCAGGTGGTAATAGCAATGCGCCCGAATAAACCGGGCTTCGGCCAGATAGCGGTTTTTCAGATCGTCCGTCAGCTGAGGAATCGACGAATTCGACAGAACCTGAATCACCGAATTGGCCTGATTGATCAGGGAGTAGCAGTTTCCCCAGAGCGAATTGACGTTGCCCGACGACGCATCCAGGCTCCAGTTGGCAAACTCGACCGGCGTGCCGGCCCCGTCCATCCAGATGTCGGTCGGTCCTTCGCAGAGGTAAATCAGGTATTCGCTGATGTAGACATCGCGCAGCCGGGCGTACAAACCGTTCACGCCATTGGCAATTCCTTCCCGCGTGGTGTACAGGTTGCCCACCGTCACTTTGTTGTACGGTTCTTCTTTCAGGTAATCGGAACAGGACTGCGTCAGCAAACCCGCTCCCACCAAGGCCATCAATATGAGTTTCGATTTCATCGTAGTGTAAGGTTAGGGAAGTCAGAAACGGGTATTAAGGCCCAGCATAAACGTCGTCATCGGAACGTGGTTGGTATACGAACTGCCATTTTCCGGGTCCAGCCCTTCGTAGCGGTGCATCGTCCAGACGGCCGGGTTATCCACGGACGCGTAGACCCGCAGCCGCTCCGCTCCCACGCGTTTCGCCCATTGCTGCGGGAAATTATAACCCAGATTCAGCGTCTTCAACCGCACGAACGACAGATCGCGGAATGCGTAGGAACTGTTGACCAGCAGCGGCTGCGGGTCCGTAATCCGCGGTTTCGGGAAGGTGTTCGACGGATTGGTGGGTGTCCAGAAATCCACGTTCAGGTGGTTGTCGCGCGTTGAGCCGGAGCCGGGTTCGTCGGTTAGCATGGCCAGCCGCTGGCCATAATCCTGGCGGGTGTAGAAGTAAAAGTTAAAGTCGAAATTCCGGTACCGAAAAGTCGACGAAAGTCCCCCGGTCCATTTCGGAATGCGGTTAAAAATCACCTGGTCGCCCTGGCCGTAGCGTCCGTCGCCGTCGATATCCTTCACGCGCGGTTCGCCCGGTCCGTAGTTGAATTGCCGGGCCTGTTCCTCCTGTCCGTACTGCCACACCCCGTCGTACAGATAAATCCACTCCACATTGATCGGATGGCCGATAAACCACCGGTTGCCGGGGTCGTCATTTTTACCGCCGTACAATTCCGTAATCTGGTTTTTGTTGTGAGCAAACGTCACGTTCAGGTTCCATTCGAAGTTTTTCCGGCGAACGGGAACGGTATTCAGCGTCAGCTCGACGCCCGAGTTACGGGTTTTTCCGATGTTCTGCACCGTGCTGTTGTAGCCCGAGGTGATGGGCAACTGGCGCGCCATCAGCAGGTCGTGGGTGTTGCGCTGGTAGACGTCAATAAAACCGGTGATGCGGTTTTGCAGAAACCCGAAATCCAGTCCGACGTTGAATTCTTCGGTTCGCTCCCAGCCCAGCTCCGTATTGGGCAGTTCGGTGGGCACGTAGCCGATGGCCGCCCCCTCGCCCGTTCCGAACGAATACGGATATTTGCCCAGTCCGCCCAGCGTCTGGTACGGATTGATGGCCGTGTTGCCGGTATTTCCCCAGCTTACCCGCAGTTTCAGATCACTCACAAACGTCAGCGGTCGCAGAAAGGCCTCGTCGCTCAGCCGCCAGGCCACCGCAGCCGACGGAAACAATGCCCACTGATGCCCCGGCGCCAGCCGCGACGAACCGTCATTACGGGCGGTCAGCGTGACCAGGTATTTGCCGTTAAAGGTGTAGTTGACCCGCCCCATGAACGACAGCAGCCGCCACTGCCGAAACGTCGATCCGCGCGAAAACGTGGAAGGCGCTTCGTTAACGTTGAACCATTTGCCGTAATACGGCATGCCCTGGCCGCCCAGCACCACCTCGTCGAAACGAAGCTGCTGCATGTCGTGCACAAACGAGGCATCGACGTAGTGCTTGCCGATTTCCTTTTTGTAATTGAGGATGTTGGTAAACGTCAGGGATTTCTCGGACGCTTTGCTAAAGCTGGCTTCGCTGACGGACTGGTGCCGACGCTGGGTAGTAGGCCCCCAGTATTGCCCGGTTTCGATAAACTGCCAGTCGGGCGTCAGGCTCGACCGGAACGATAAGCCCCTGGCAATGTCCCAGTTAAAGAAAAAATTAAAGAAAAGGCGGTCGCGGGTGGTTTTGCGCTCGATATTCGCCTTGTCGGTATCAAAAAGCGGGTTGGAGTGCAGAACGGACTCATACCAGCCGTTGGGGTAAAACCGCAGCGTCCCGTCGTCGTTATAAACCTTCGTCAGCGGGTCCAGGATATTGCCGTAACGAAACACATTATCGGGATCGCCCATGTCGTTGACCGAATGCGACAGCATGGTGGAATAGCCCAGCGCCAGTTTCGGCGAGATTTTCAGATCACCGTTGATGCGGGCGTTCAGGCGGTCGTAGGCAATGTTTTTGATGATGCTCTGCTGCTTGCTGTAGCCCAACACAATCATGTTCGACGAATTCTGGCCGTTGATGTTCAGGCCAATGTTGTGATCGGTCTGGTAACCCGTTCCGCCAAACATCAGGTCCTGCCAGTTGACATACTCCTTATTCTGAATGGCGTTCAGGGCCACGGCATCAAAAATTTCAGCGTCGGTTTTTCCGTAATTGGCCATGCGCTTGAAATCCGCGTACCGATCCCCGTCCATCATATCAAACCGTTTGAAAGCTTTGTTGATCCCGCCGAATGCATCGTAGGTAACCGAGATTTTATGCTGGTTTTTGAAGCCCCGCTTGGTCGTGATGATAATCACCCCGTTTGAACCGCGTGACCCGTAAATGGCCGTTGAAGAAGCATCTTTCAGCACGTCCATCTTATCGATTTCTGCCGGATTGATGTCGGTCAGCGAGCCCGCAAACGGTGCGCCGTCCAACACGATCAGGGGCGTATTCGGGCCGGTAATGGAATTGTACCCCCGAATGGCAATGGTGGAATTGGAACCCGGGTTGTTGTTGCGCACCACGTCCAGACCGGCCACTTTTCCCTGTAAGGCCTGAGCCGCATCGACCTGCCCGGGCTGATTCGCAATCACCTCCGAAGAGATCTGCGAAACCGCGCCGGTTACATCCGATTTCTTCACCGATCCGTACCCAATCACCACTACTTCGTTCAGGGTTTTGTTATCCACCGCCAGGGACAGATTCACCACCGTACGGTTTCCGACCGGCTCTTCTTTGGTCAGATACCCAATGAAGGAAAACACGAGCGTTCCGCCTTCATCTGGCACATTCAGGCTATAGTTCCCGTCGGCATCTGTCGTGGTGCCCCGTGTAGTTCCCTTGATGGACACGTTGACACCCGGTAAGGCTTCGCCTTTTTCCTCTGTTGTAACCCGCCCGGTGATGCGGTGCTCGGCCAGCGACGATGGGGCCGCTTTCGTTGTCATTTGCTCCGGCACGGCGGGGGCGGCATGGCTGGCCGAATTGCCAAACAGGTCCAGTCCGTGCGCTCCCGGCGAACTCAGTTCACCAATGCGATCGTCTTTGCGGTTTGAATTCTTAGGTCCCAACACCAGGTAGGTCGTTGCGTTCACCCGCTTGTAACGCAGCCCGAGCGGTTTGAGCAAACTCTCCAGCTGACGCCCCACATCGGATGCATTGCCAGGAACGGTTTGCCCCACCGATAACCCTTCGATGGTGCGGTCTTCAAACAGAATATCGACCCGGTACCGGGTTTTCAGTTCAGTGAGAGCCGCTTTCAACGACCGCGTTCCGGTTGCTGCGGCTGCCGGAGCCGGTTGTTGGGCCCGGGCTGCCAGCCACTGAGCCGGTGCGGGTAAACCACCGAGCAATCCTACGGCCAGGACGAGGGCCGGCAACGGCTTCGCCAGGACAATTCGATTCATAAAGGAAGGATTTAGGATCGTTAGTTATTCGAAAAAAGTGACGATATTTTCTTGTTGACGGTAATTGACTTCCAGCAATTCTGCCAACACCTGGAGCATATCCTGGGCGGTTTTGGCCTGAAACGTCCCCGAAACCGTGCGTTGGGCCAGCGTTGAGTCGGCCATGCTCAGTTGAAGGCCGTAATTGTCCTGTAGCAGCTGCGCGATTTCCGGCATGGTCGTATGATCAAAAACGAAGCGGTTATCCCGCCAGTCGTCCGCCCGGCTGGGATGCGGAACACGGCGCATCGACAATTTTCCGTCGGCTTCCAGCCTGACCTGATCCCCCGGCTGCATCAGCACGGGATTCGCCTGCGGACGGTTGGTTTGCTGGACCCGAACGCGGCCTTCGTTGAGCACCACCCGGGTTCCACCCGGACGACTGTACACCGAAAAGTCCGTTCCCAATACCACCACCTCGACATTATTGGCCATTTTGACCACAAACCGCTGGTGATCCGGCATATGCCGCACCCGAAAATTGGCCTCTCCGGTTAATTCCACCCGGCGGCCCTGGGTCCCGAACCCGAACCGCGTATACCGGAGCGACGAATGAGCGTTCAGCACCACAACGCTGCTATCCGGCAGCATGTATTCCCGCACTTCGCCATAAGCCGTTTCCAGCGTTTGGTAAAACAGGAAATTCCGACCCAGCCATAGACCCGCCCCCAACACCAGTACTACCGCAGCGGCCACCGAAAGCCACCGAAACGGGAAACGATTTCGACCCGGGTGTGTCAGCGGCAGGGCGGGCTGCTGCCAGGCATCCAGTTCCTGCAGCGACACCTTCAACGCCTGCTCTTCTTCGGCAGCATACTGCGGAAAGACGCGCTCCCATTCCTCCAGCCATTCGTAATACAACTCCTGGTGATCGGGCGTACGAAGCCACTCTTCGATCATCCGGCGTTGCAGCGGAGTAGCCCGCCCGGCAAAATGCTCGAACAAAATATGTTTGGTAACCAAATGATTCATAAAATGGGAGGTTTACTGAGCCAGACACAAAAACCGGCATTTGCCCTTAGCTGACAAAGAACCATAGACTCATCAGCAGCCCTTGCTGCAGGACTTTTTTCAGCACACTCAGGGCTTTGGTCAGGTGCGTTTCTACGGTTTTGACTGAAATATTCATTTCGTCGGCAATCTCGGCGGCCTTCTTCCCTTCAAACCGGCTCAACACAAAAACCCGTTGGCACTGCGTGGGCAAGCCGCCGACCGTTTCCTGAATTCGGTGAAGCAGTTCGGTAACCTGTAGAAGCTGGTGCGGATCTTCCACCGTCGGAACGTCGTCGAACGGCTGGTTCTGGGCATCCATCGAAAACTCGCCCTTCACCTGATCGCGGAGGTAGTTGCTGGCCCGGTTGCGAACCGCCCGAAAGAGATAAGCCCGGTACGAAATTGTAATTTGCTGATACGCCCCGGTTTTCCAAAAATTCAGAAACACTTCACTTACCAGGTCCTCGGCGGCTTCGCGGGCATAAATCAGCCGAACGGCATGGCTGCACAGCGGTCGGTAATACCGCCGAAACAGCAGTTCGTACCCTTTTCGCGGGTTTTCGGCAAAAGCCTGCCGAATCAACAGTTCCGAATCCGTGGTCGGGTTGAAGCTGTCGGTATGCAGGGTCCGACGGCGTAACGCATCATCGGGTAACAAGGGTAGTGTTTGCCCCATAACATCAGAATATATCAGGGAAGACACAAAGGACCCAAACCACCCTGAGTTATTTTAAGAAACTTTTTCACTTTTTTAACTAAAAAGCTCAGGAAGGCAGAAAACGGAGAAAAATAGAATTGCAGAAAAAAGCTACGCCATCCTCTTCCCTGAGAGGATGGCGGTCGAGGATTAAGAATAATCCCGTAAAGAGGCTGAAGACCGAACGGACGCGGCTAATCCGCGTGAAATACCCGCTCGAGTCTGGTGGCAACTGGCGAGTTATCGGGGTTGACGTCCATGAGATCGGCCATGTAATCCCACCACTTTTTCATGATCGGTAACTCCGGCAGCTGATCGGCGGTATGCCCCTCCACCCGCTTCTGCACCGCAAAGAGCTTGCCGCTGGTCCGGTCCAGAAAAATGGAATAATCCCGGATGCCGGCTTCGGTCAGTGCCTGCGACAACTCCGGCCAGACTTCATCGTGACGGCGTTTGTACTCGGTCTCCACGCCGGGTTTCAATTGCATCGTAAAAGCAATTTCCTGCATTTGAATTAGGGTTAGAAAAGCCGTTTCAACGGCGGATTAATAGAGTTTACCACATGGCACTGGCGGACTCCTAACGGTTTTATCTGGACCCGCCAACGGCTAAACCTGTTTTATTTCCCGGCACTAACCGGGGTCAGTGTTACCGGCCCGATCAGCCCCGATTCGCGCGGTTTCCATTTTTCGGCGGTAAAGTTGCCATCCGCGCCCCGGTTTTCGCGCAGCCGGGCCGACATATTGATGTTGTAAAACTTCTTCCAGTTGATGCCTTCCCGGTCCAGATCCGTAATGCGGTTCGCCATGCTGTTGGAGACAAAAACCGTCAGCTCGTTGGTTGCTTTCAGTTGGTCTTTGGGAATAAACAGCTGATACGTTGGTCCAATCAACGTTCCGATCTCTTTGCCATTCAGCCGTACCCGGGCACTTTCGGCCACCTTACCCAGGCTGAGCAGCCAGCCTTCCCCGTTGCCTTCGGGTTTCGGAAAAGAGATGGAGTACGAAGCCGTTCCCGAAAACTTTTTCACATAATCACCGTCCAGATCAGTCCACGAACCCAGGTTATCGGTTTCTTTTTTGGCGGGCAGTTGGGGGCCGCCGGAAACGAAATTGATGGTCCATTTGCCCCGGATAGCCTGCACCGACCCTGCCGGTTTCCAGTACGCATACGCCGGGCCACTGACGACGGTATTGGCCGTTTCCAGAATGCAGGATTCGCCGGGGGCCAGTTGCAGGTAAACTTCGTTTTCGCCACCAGCCGCCGTGCGGAAATTAGCCATGCCCAGTTTCTCGGTCATCGGATTGTAGAGCGCCACGGATTTGGCCGCCGTACTGAGCGGAAACCACCCTTCAACGGTTTTATCGCCCCAGTTGGCAATGAAATAATACTTCCCGCTGGCGTGGCTCCGGCGCACCAGCTGCAACCCGTTATCCACCATCCGCTCCCGTTTCACACCGGCAGCCGTTAGCAGCGCATCGGCATTTTTTGCCACCAGAAAAGCGCCTTTGCCCACCGTGGCCTTCCGGATGCCTTTGCTCTCCGTAAACTTAAGCTGGGCCACCAATTTTTTAAACGCATCCCGGCGATTTTCCAGATTCCCAAAACCGGGCACATCTTCGGGCAACTTGTTCACAAACACTACCGTTGCGCCATTTTGCGCCAGCCGGATCAGTTGCTGAAACGTACCTCCCGGCATGTACTGGGCTTCAGGCACCAGAACCGTCTGGTAGTTCACCCCACCGGTTTGTAGTTTCCCGCCGGTCGTCGTAACGTTCAGCAATTGTTTATCCGAAATAAAGTCAAAACCGTAGCCTTTTTTCCAGAGTGTTTCGGCGTGTTCTTCCACCGGTAACCCTTTGAAACCGTGCTCAATGCCGTCGTAATGCTGCAACAACACCTTACCGGGCCGCGTGAACGAATCGTATATCGGCAGGTACACCAGCACGTCGTTGTTGGGCTTTCCGGCCTGCAAAAACGACTGACAGCGGGCCACGTACTGATTCAGTTTTCCGAAATCAGTCCAGAATGTATTGTTCGGATTGAAATGCACGGCGGCATAAAACAACCAGCCGGGCCAGGCTGCATTCTGGGGCGAGTAATTGGTGCCGTGGTAAAACGTGTGATTGACCCCGCCAAGCAGAAACCGGTCCATGTCTTTTTTGATATCACTCAGCTTCGACAAAAAATGCTCGTTGTCCCAGGTCGCCGACTCGGAGGAAGTGAGCTTCTTACCGGTTACATTGGCCGCCGATGACGCAAATTTGATCCGCATCATCTCCGTGCCCTCGATTTCCGGAATGTCCGTGATGGCGTACAAATCCAGGATATTGGCGGGTGAACCGTGCGCCTGATTCCGAATGATCTTTCCCTTGGTTTTAGCCCATTCGCTCCAGGTTTTGGTGTAATTTTCCAGGAGGAGCTCCGAGATGGTGGAACGGTAATCCGTCAACACCCGCCCGTTTTTATCCTCCGAATCTTTCCCAAACAAAGCCGCCAGGTGATTCCGCAAATCGTACCCGTGGCGCTTCTTAAATTCATCAAACAAAGCGGGCGTCCAGTTGCTTTCGCCCTGCGCATCGTCCACTTCGTACGAATCGTTGAAAAAAGCCCGCAACGTTTTCAGATCATGGCCCTTAAACGCTTCATCAAATTTGCGGAGGTAATTCTGCATAGCGGTTTTGGAAAAATGGTCGATCACGTCGCCTTCGCCCCCCGGCCCCGCCCGCTCGACCATCTTGCCGTGCCAGCCCTGAAAAACCGCGTACAGCGTCCATTTGCCCTCTGGTGCCGTCCAGTTCAGCGCCCCTTTGCCATCGACTTTGGTCGTCAGATCAAGGGTCTGCCCTTTGTCGGAATAAGCCATCAGGGTTTGCAGCGGCAACGGTTTTTCAAACCGCACCTGATCAAACGCGTGCCGTTGCAGGTTCGGATTTTTGGTAATTGGCTCGACCAGCTTCTTGATATCGATTTTTTCGCCCACCGTCCGGACCAGCGGCGGCTGGATATACACAATCGGTTCAACCAGCTTCTCCCCACTTTTCAGGCTGTAGGTTTTGTAGGCAACGTACTTGCAGGCATCCGCCGGGCTCACCCACGGTCCGCCGAAAGGCCAGCCCGATGCCTGCGCCAGATCAACGCCCATGCCGAGCCGATTGGCTTCTTTCAGCGTGTGGTCCAGCATCGTCATCCAGGTCGGCGACAGAAAGTTAATAAACTGTCTTTCCGCGCCTTTCACTCCATAGATGGGCGTCACTTCGACCCCGCCCAGACCCGCTTTTTTGTATTGATCCAGGAGAATCGTCAGGTCTTTCGGATTGACCGCGCTGCCCATCCACCACCAGCGCGTCCAGGGTTTTGTCTGCTGTGTGATCGTCGGCCAGCGGGGCTGGGCAAACGAAGCCGTGCTAAGAAAAAGAGCCGCTATGAGTATAATCCGTTTCATCGCTTTCAAAGAAGAAGGTATGCCAACGATCCGATCAAAAATCTTACTGATCGATTCGGTGGCCAATTCATTCTGTGTAAGTTAGAACCGGGTATTTTTTACTCTTTACGCTTGCCGTTGGCCATGAACTGAAATCAAAATCAGCAAAAGAATCACCGCTTAGAATGGGTTCGCCTGTTGATCAGCCAGCCCGTTAGGAGCACCCTTTCCGGTTGTTATCATCGGTATCAAACTATGCTGCAAATACTGTCGCCAGCCCCTCGTACACGCCCCAAAACACTCAATTTCAGCAACCAGCCCCTCGTGCGTGAAGCGGATTTGCGTCTGTTCATTCTGGGTGGATAGCTCAAACCGGACCTGAGTTCCGGTCCATTCGCTTTTGTCGTTGAGGAAACTCAGGTGACTATCGGTCACCAGCCAAACGACTTTCTGACCCGGGATTACCTCGACCAACTTTTGCCGGGAATAATGTACCTGGCCAAACCGGACTTCAAACTCGTCGTTGAGCTGTTCCGACCGACCCTTAAACTCTTCGGACCACCAGCCACGAACGTGATTGATGGCATTGAAAACTTCGTCCGGCGTTTGATCGACCCGAAAAGTAAGCGTGAAACTGCTGGAGTTCATCGTGTTGCGGCTTTGGTTTACACCGCAAAGGTAGAGTCTAAACTCCACACGGGCAGGGTGTAAAATGGACTTTCTGATGGGTTGATCTGGACACCACCAACGTCTATCTTCGTACCAAAAAGGTATGAAACACCTCACCATTATTGTCCCCGACGGCCAGAGTGATTTGAGCAGCATCGCCAGCATCATAGGTGCGTACGAAATCTTTGCCAGCGCCAATTCGTATTGGCAGGAATCCGGCAGAAAAGCGTTGTTTCAAATTGAATTAGCCGGCATTTCGGCAAAAGCGGAGTTTTATAACGGCCTATTTTCCATAAAACCACAAACCCACATTTCCGCCATCCGCCAAACCAACCTGATCATTATTCCGTCGCTGGCTCGAAATTTCCAAAAAGCCGTGAATGGCAACAAACTGCTCATCGACTGGATTGAAAAACACTATAAAAACGGTGCTGAAGTGGCTAGCATCTGCACCGGCGCGTTTATGCTTGCGTCTGCCGGTTTGCTCGACGGCCGAAAATGTTCAACACACTGGTCTGCTGCGGATACGTTCCGCCGGTTGTTTCCCAACGTGCATCTGCAATCCGATCAATTGATTACGGACGAAAACGGCCTGTATACCAACGGGGGTGCGTATTCGTTTCTGAACCTGCTCATTTACCTGATTGAAAAATACTACGACCGCCCAACCGCTATTTACTGCGCCAAAGTTTTTCAGATTGAAATTGACCGGCAAAGCCAGTCGGCGTTTACCATCTTTACCGGTCAGAAACAACACAGCGACGAACTGGTAAAAAAAGCCCAGGCTTACATTGAGACCAGGTTGGATGAGAAGCTGTCGATGGCACAGTTATCGGCCCAGTTTGCGGTGGGTCGCCGAAACTTTGACCGCCGATTCATCAAGGCAACGGGCAATACACCGGTTGAGTACGCGCAGCGCGTCAAAATGGAAGCAGCCAAAAAGGCGCTGGAAACCAGCCGCAAAACCATCAACGAGGTTATGTACGAAGTCGGCTATTCCGACGTAAAAGCGTTTCGGGAGTATTTCGAAAAATTACCGGCCTATCGCCCCTCGAATACCGGAGCAAATACAACAAGGAAGCCGCCGTGTAACTAAAAACTCACCACGTCAGTTTGAAGAGTGCTACCGCCTGCCGGGGCAAAACCGTGTTTAGTTTCACTTCCCCGTTGGCCACGTCGGTCTTCACCGGAAAACCGTATTGCGCCAGCTGCCCGGCTTTTTCCAGCGCTGCAATCTGCTCCGCCGTCGGTTGCTGGGGTGAGCCCATTTTCTGCCATACTGCGTAGGAGTTGCTGTGTTCCTCATCGATTCGGTACTGCGTGACCAGCACCTGCTTTGTAGGTAAGCCTTTAATGGCCAGATCGACCGGCGAAACCGGAGCCGACACATTATCATCGTGGTAATTCCAGACCATCACGGTTGCGGTGTTCGACGCAGTATCCCGGGCCGCCAGCGCGTTCACATCCGGAGCCGCCCGGCGTACGCTGGAATCACGAACGGCGGTTGTGCGGTACGCCATGTTGCCCGTCACCTCCACCCGCTTCCCGCGCATCATGCCGTACATGCGAAACACATTCAGCACCGGTTTATCAACGCCATTCGTCGCCAGATCGCGGAAACCATAAAACCAGGGCTGATTTTCAAATTCGAACGACCATGAAACCGCCCCTTTGAGATTTACCTGATGAAGGTCGGCCAGTTCGTACTTGCGGGCAAAAGCAGCCGCTGTGTAGCTCGAGTACAACGTGCCATTGCGGTAGGCATTTTCGGGATTGGTTTGCATCCCACAGGCCGCGCAGCCTTCGGGGTCCGACTCGCCAATGATGATCGGCAATTTGCTGAACTCGGGGTACGAAGCTACAATCTGAAAACCGTGCGAAATATCCCGCAGTTGCGTGCCCAGGTTCATCCGAACATGGCCATCGACCAGCCGGGGAGACCCTTTGGCGTGGAAGGCCACAAAATCGAGCGGAGATCCGGTTTTGCCCGTGACGTAATTTTTACCTTTCTGACAATGATCCAGAAACGCTTTCAGGAAAGTTGCCCCCCGCTTGCCCTGCGGCCCCGTGACGTGCGGCCCACCGACTTTGGCCGTTGGCAGCGCCCGCCGGACGGCATCCACCGAATAGTCGTAGAGCTTGTTGTATTCGTCGACCGTGCCGCCCCAGTACGGACTGTCCGGTTCGTTCCAGAGTTCCCAGTACCAGCTCTCAACTTCCTTTTTGCCGTAGCGTTTTACGGAATGCTTAACCCATTGGTAGATCAGTTCGGCCCACTTTTCGTAGTCTTTGGGCGGATACCGCCAGCCCGTATAAATCTTGTCGTAGGGCTGACCGGGTTGCCAGTCGTGCCGGTACGGTTGCGGTTTGGACGAGAGGGCTTCGGGCATAAAACCGATCTGCGCCATCGGCTTCATTCTCCGCTCAATGTAGGTGTCAAAAATTTTGTCAACAATCGTCCAGTCGTACACCGGTTTGCCTTTGGCGTCTTCCGTGTACACGTTGGTGGAGCCCCATTTGAGGGCCGGTTTGCCGTCTCCGGTCACCAGCAGGCTATGCGCCCGCACGTACACCGGCACCGGACTCAGGGCCGCCAGTTCGGACAGCAGTTTTTTGCCGTCTTTCAGGTAGGTGTAATTTGGCTCGTCGTAGCCAAACCACGCCCAGATCGGGTCCATGCGCCCTTTCTGCTTATCCAGATCCACACGAATCGAAACCGGCGGCAGCGGAGCCGGAACGGTTTGCAGAGCTTCTTTGTAATCGACGTATTGCCCCAGATCCCGCATCGCAATCACCTTGTAATCATTGTCGTGCAGGTACTTCATATAATCCTCAAAAATAGCCGGGGGCGTGGTTACCCAGTCGTGCGCGTAATCGGGTACGCCGTGCAGCGTAATCACCACGATCTTACCATTTTTGGCTTGCTGAAAAGCGTTGAAAATTCGCTCTCTGTCGTGATTGTTCGGTTCGGTGGTGCTGTAACTCGGAATCAGGTACGGATGATCGGCTTTCGGATCGTAGGGCCGCGCCCCGCCCACGCGGGCAAACTGGTAGTTTTTTTCTTTCAGAACATCAAACGCGTTGGGATGCGTACCGTAGCCGGGATAGGCAAAAGTGGTCATTGGCCGGTTGATGCCGTAGGCTTTACAACGCGCTTCGAGCGAATCGAGCTGAGCCGTAAACTGCATTTTCGAGAGTTTGGCCACGTTGCTGTGCGTCAGCGTGTGATTGCCCACTTCAAAGCCCAGGCGGTCCAGCTCCCGAATTTGCTCCCAGCTCATGTATTTTTTCTTGTCGGCAAAATCGGGCGGAAATTCGCAGACGTAAAATGTGGCACCAAACCCGTATTTCTTCAGCAGCGGAGCCACCACCGTCGCCTGAGTCACGCTGGCATCGTCGAACGTCAGCACAACGAGTTTGTCGGGAATCGGTTTCCGAACAATTTGCGCCCTAACACCACCCAGCGTAGTGAGCAGCCACATTCCCAGCGCAACGAATCGTTTCATCTGAAATCGTAAATGATTGAGTGCCAACGAACGAACGATACGGTTTACAGCATTCGGTGTTCGATACCCCCGAATGCTGTAAACCGTATCCTGTAAACTTTAAAAAATCAGACTACTTTCACCGGCTCATCCTGGTTCGAAAGCACCACCATTTTGTGTTTCGGAACGAGCAGGTGCATAATGACCCAGGCCAGCAGGTAGCCAAATCCGCAGATCATGAACATAATGTAGTACCCCGTTTCGATGTGCCCCAGCGCCTTGTAATGATCAAACAGTTTTCCGGCCAGCGACGAAATGGCCATACCGCCCAAACCGCCCGCCATACCACCGATACCAGTTACCGAGCCTACGGCTTTTTTGGGAAACATGTCCGAAACCGTCGTGAAGATGTTGGCGCTCCAGGCCTGGTGGGCCGATGTCGCCAGCCCAATGCTCAGCACCGCCAGCCAGATGCCCATGCTACCCAGGAATTGAGCGAAAATGACCGGAACCGCCCCGACGGCGTAGATCAGCATGGACGTTTTCCGCGCACGAAAAACCGGCATTCCTCCTTTGATGAAATTCAATGGTAACCAACCGCCGAAAATACTGCCCACACTCGCAATGGTGTATACAACCGCTACCGGCAACGAAGCCGCCATGCCCGTCAAACCGTATTCCGCTTTCAGGAAGGCGGGCAACCAGAACAGGTAAAACCACCAGATGGGGTCGGTCAGCATTTTACCGAGCACAAACGCCCAGGTCTGCCGGAAGGTCAGCAGTTTGAACCACGACACTTTCTCATCGGAAGCGGCTTCGACTACCCGTTCATCCTGATCGCTGTTGATGTAGGCCAGTTCTGCCGGTGTCACTTTTTTATGCCGGGCGGGCGTGTCGTACATCGTGATCCACAGGACCAACCAGATAAAACCCGTTGCCCCCGTCAGGATAAAGGCCCACTGCCACCCCCAGAATTCGGCAATAAATGGAACGGTCAGCGGAGCCAGGATGGCACCCACGTTGGTTCCGGAGTTGAAAATACCGGTCGCCAGTGCGCGTTCTTTTTTCGGAAACCATTCCGCAATGGTTTTGATGGCCGACGGAAAGTTACCGGCTTCGCTCAAGCCCAAAGCCGCCCGGGCAATGCCAAAGCCGAAGGTTGTTTTGGCAAATGCCGTCAGAACGCCAACGATACTCCAGGCCGTCAGCGAAAGGGTATACCCGATTTTTGTACCAAATTTATCGACCAGCCGCCCAACGCCCAGCATCCCCAGTGCGTAAGCCAATTGGAAAACCGAAACCAGATTTGCATAATCCGTCTCCGTCCAGTTAAAGTCTTTTTCCAGATCACCTTTTAACAAACTAATCACCACCCGATCCAGGTAATTAATCGTTGTGGCAAAAAACACCAGACCACAAATCGTCCAGCGGTACCTTCCAATTGCGTTATTCATGAGTACGGAGAATGTAGAATTCAGCTATACAAAGCAGGGGCCACCGGTTATCTACCTTTGTCTTATCAGTTGTTTCACGGAGTTCAATCGAGTTAAGCAGAGAAAACTCCACTCAGCTCAACTCTCCTTTGCCAGCCTCCGCGAAACAACTGTTAAACTCACACCGTCTTTCGGTACCGCCACGACGCCAGCGCCAGCAGCCCAATCGCCATGCCCGCCAGCGCCACAAACTGACGGCTGACATCGGCAAAGGTGCTGCCCTTCAGCATAACATTCCGGCCCACTTCAATAATGTACTTCAGCGGGTTAATAACATTCAGCCACTGCGCCCATTCCGGCATGTTTTCGGTAGCGGCAAACAACCCGCTGAGCAGGATAAACAACACCATCAGAAAAAAGGAAACGAAGAGGGTTTGCTGCTGATTTTCAGCCATCGTCGAAATAAGCAGGCCCAGCCCTACACTGAGAATAAGAAACAAGAAGGCAAAAACAT
Organism: Larkinella harenae; assembly: GCF_054780515.1. Lineage (NCBI taxonomy): Bacteria > Pseudomonadati > Bacteroidota > Cytophagia > Cytophagales > Spirosomataceae > Larkinella > Larkinella harenae. Next base: position 677,327 of record NZ_BAAGWE010000002.1, read on the forward strand.
ACATCAGCAAAACACTGCCCTCAATCCGGATTTGGAATAAAAACCGGCCCAGCAGCAAGCCAACCGTAAACAAAACCAGTCCAATCAGCACAAACGGAATGGACTTGCCCAGAATAAATTCGTGTTTCCGGATGGGCGTTACGTTTAGTTGCTCCATCGTTCCGATCTCTTTTTCCCGCACCATGTTCAGGGCCGACACCAGTCCACCAACCAACAGCAGCAGTTCAAACAAAACCCCCGGAACCATGAAAGTTTTGTAGTCCAGCCGGGGGTTGTACCAGTACTGATTCTCGACCTCCATCGTCGGCACTGCTCCCGGCGTCACGGCGCGGGTTTCGGCCAGAATATCAGCGCTGAAGTCCCGGATGATAGCCGTCGCGTAGCCGTTGGCAATGCCCGCTTTGGAGCCGTCGATGGCGTTTAGCAGCAACTGAACGGCGGCACCGCCCTCCTTTTCCATATCCCGCTCAAACCGGGGCGGAATGACCAGAACCAGATCCGCGTTCCCCGCCAGCAGTGTTTGCCGGGCCTGCTTCTCCCCCGGTAAATACCCGGTCAGATTGAAATTGGTCAGGTGGCTAAATTTGCTCACCAGCCGCTGTGAGTAGGTCGTGTGATCGCCATCAACCACGGCAATGTTCAGATTTTTCACTTCGTAATTGGCCGCGTACGACAGCAGAATCAGCTGCATGACTGGGGCTGCGAGCATAATCCGCAACAGTACGGGGTTTCGGCGGAGCTGTCGGATTTCTTTCTCCACCATATAACGAATCCGGTTCATGACAAACGGGGTTTTAGATTTCGCAAACTCAAGCCCATGAAAAACAGGGCCATCCCGATCAGCACCAGCGTGGGTTGCCAGAGATACCGCAGGCCCGCCCCTTTGATCATGATGCCTTTCACAATGGCAATGAAATACTTGGCCGGAATGAGGTTGGAAACGATCTGGAGCGGCTTCGGCATGCTTTCGATCGGAAAAATGAAGCCCGACAGGAAAATCGTCGGCAACAGCATGGCCATCAGCGAGGCAAACATGGCCACCAGTTGCGTTTCGACCATCGACGAAATGAAAATCCCGATCGACAGCGCCAGAAAAATAAACAGCAGCGTTTCGGCCAGCAACAACACCAGGCTGCCGTTCAGCGGTACGTTTAGCGCAAAAACACCGAGGGCAATGATGAGGCAGCCGTTTAGAAACGACAGCACCAGATACGGCACCACTTTCCCGAGCAGAATCTGCCCCTGACTCAACGGCGACACCATCAGCACCTCCAACGTACCGGTCTCGCGCTCACGGGCAATCGTGACGGAGGTCATCAGGGCCGATACCAACAGCAACACCATGGCCATCACGCCCGGCACGAAGACAAACGCGCCCCGAAGTTCGGGGTTGAACACCATGCGGCTGCGTACGTCAATGACCAACGGCGGCTGAACGCCGGGATTGAGATCAAGGGCATAATCGCGGATGATGGCCGACGCGTAGCTGGTCAGGCTAATGGCGGTATTCTGCTCGGTGGCATCGGCCAGCAGTTGAATCTGCGTCTGGCGACCGTGTTCGTAGTTTGCCGTGAAATTGGCCGGAAACACCACCGCCAATTTGATTTGACCCCGCCTGAACGCCCGCTCAATGTCTCTGTTCGAGCGCAGATTTTCCCGCAGTTGAAAATAGCCGGATGCCAGCAGCTTGGTCGTAATTTGCCGCGAATGCGCACTTTTATCGTTATCGAGGATAGCAATTCGTGCGTTCTTGATCTCGTTCGTTAGCGCAAACCCGAAGAGCAGCACCTGCACCAACGGCAGGCCAAACAGGATCAGCAACGTCCGCCGGTCGCGCAGGATGTGGAAGAATTCTTTTTTGACAAAGGCGATGAAGCGGTTCATAATTTAGTTCGTTGAAGTGCCCCGGGCCAGAATCTGAAATACGGCGTCCATGGACTCCACGCCGTAGGTGGTTTTGAGGCCCGTTGGGGTGTCGAGGGCTTTCATTCTGCCGTCGACCATGATTGAAACTCGGTTGCAGTATTCGGCTTCGTCCATGTAGTGCGTGGTCACAAAAACCGTCGTACCGTGGTGGGCAGCCTCATAAATCAGGTCCCAGAATTGCCGGCGCGTGATCGGATCAACCCCACCCGTCGGCTCATCCAAAAACACAATTTTGGGTTGATGCAGCAGAGCCACCGAAAAGGCCAGCTTCTGCTTCCAGCCTAGCGGTAACGAAGCTACCAGCGAATCGGCCACGGATTCAATGCCCAGTTTCGCCAGAATCTGATCGGTTTTTGCCGGAATATCGGCCCGGTGCAGGCCGTAAATACCGCCGTAAAACCGGATGTTTTCGCGCACGGTCAGGTCTTCGTACAGCGAAAACCGCTGGCTCATGTAGCCAATATTTTGCTTAATCTTCTCAGACTGCCGGTAGACATCGAAACCGGCCACCCTGGCTTCGCCCGACGACGGCTTCAGCAGCCCGCAAAGCATCCGCATGGCCGTGGTTTTTCCGGCTCCATTGGCCCCCAGAAAACCAAAAATCTCGCCCTGCGCCACGTCGAACGTGATGGCATTGGTGGCCACGAAATCGCCAAACTTCTTGGTCAATTGGTGGGTAACGACGGCGTTTTCCATGATTGTCAGGTGGTTGGTTGCGGCTGGGTCATCAACGCCATAAAGGTGTCTTCGATGCCGGGTTGAATGGGTTGAATTTCAATGCTTCGGTGATCCTTGTCGAGCAAATACTGCCCAATCTGGCGGTCGGTTGTTTCGTTGGACCGGATGGTCAGGTGCAGGAATTCACCAAAAGCGTAGCAGGCTTCGGTAAATGGGGCCTGCCGCAAATCCTGAATAAGACGATACGTATCAGCGGCCCGAACGGCGTACAACGGTTTTCGGAATCGGCTGGTGATGGCCGACGGCCGATCGACCGCCAGCAAGGCCCCATTCTGCATGAACGCAATCCGATCGCAGCGGCCCGCTTCATCCATGTACGGGGTCGAAACCAGCGTTGTCAGTCCGCGTTCGTTCAGGTTGCGGAGCATATCCCAGAACTCCTTGCGCGAAACCGCATCGACGCCGGTGGTTGGTTCGTCCAGAAACAGTACTTCGGGCTTGTGAATCAGCGCACAACACAGGGCCAACTTCTGTTTCATACCACCGGAAAGCTGCCCCGCCCGTCGGTTTTTGAACGGTTCCAACTGCGAATAAATCTCCTGAATCAGGTGGTAATTCTGCTTGATTGTGGTGCCAAAAACCGTAGCAAAAAACGCCAGATTTTCCTGCACACTGAGGTCCGGGTACAGCGAAAACCGGCCGGGCATATAGCCTACCAACTGCCGCAATGCCTTGTATTCCCTGACCACATCGCGCCCAGCTACCAGCGCCCGGCCCCGATCAGGGAGTAGCAGCGTCACCAGGATTTTGAAAAGCGTGGTTTTTCCGGCACCGTCCGGCCCAATCAGCCCAAACAATTCGCCCGACCGAACCGACAACGACACATCCGTTACCGCCGGCACCTTCTCATACGATTTCGAGGCATTTTCAATGATGATCGCATCCATGTTTTTAGGATTTACGGTTTTCAGTATACGGTTTTGGGTGGCAGACGCACGCTCCAGGCTAACGCGAGTCTGGCGCTCTCATCGTTTAGCAAGCGTCCGTAAACCCACCTCACAACCTCACCTCCCCCGGCATTCCGATTTTTAAACCGCCATCATTTTTCACTTTGATTTTCAGTGCGTAGACCAGGTTGACGCGCTCGTCTTTCGTTTGAATCACTTTGGGCGTAAACTCGGCTTTACTCGAAATCCAGGTGATCGTCCCGGCGTATTCTTTAAATTGATCGTTGGGAGCATCCACCAATACCTTTACCCGCTGACCGCCTTTCACCCGCACCAACTGGTCTCCGCTGATGTAGGCCCGAAGCGTAATCTGATCGAGATCAGCCACTTTATACAACGGCTTTCCGTAACTAACTACTTCGCCGGGTTCGGCAAACTTGACGGTAACGGTTCCGGTAGCCGGGTTAACAATCGTTGCCTTGCTGATCTGATCGTCGAGCTGCCGAATTTGTTCTTGCAGCGGGGCTTCTTCCGAAAGCGTTCCGCTCCGCTGCGTTGTCAGCGCCGATTGCTGGGCGGCCCGTTGCTGACGAATCAGCGCCATCTGCCGTTCAACAACTTCCATTTGGGCTACAATATCATCCAACTGCTTGGCGGGAGCAGCTCCGGCAGCAATCAGGTTTTCGGTCCTTGTTTTTTCGCGTTGCAGTGTCTGGAGTTGTTGTTGCTGAACGGCTAGCTGCTGTTCATAGGGCGACAGCTGGACCGGAATATTCGGTGAGCGATTGGAAACCGCCCGCTGACTGGCCAGCAACTGCGATTTCCGTAACTGGAGTTGCAGCGGATCAATCTGCCCAACGGTTTGCCCGGCTTTTAATGTCTGCCCTTCTTCAATGGCCAGTTTTTGCAAGGCCCCGGTAGCCTCAGCCGACACAATGGTTTCGACGGCTTCGAAATTGCCGTATGCATCCGATTGCGGTTCGGATTGGCAGGCTATCAAACTAATGGATAGCAAACTGATAATCAGGCTATTTTTCATGGTAATGAATCATTTGGGAGGATTAATTGCTGGTGAGTGTGCGGTAGTGTACTATCGCCAATAGCAGTTGTAATTCGTGCGTTTTCTGGTTCAGCAGCGCCTGACTTTCGGCGTTGAGTTCGGTCGTATAATCACGGGCAGCCAGGGTCCCGTTGTCAAGTTGAACGCTGGCGGTTTGCCGGATTTTAGAGCGTAGGCTACTGATTGCCCGGTCTTTTTCGAGCAAAGCACCGATTCGGTCAATTTCGGTTTGCTGCTGCCGGAGTTGCAAAGACAAATTCCGGTCGAATACTTTCTGCTGCACAGCCACCTGCTCCCGGCTGAGTGCCAGCACGGTACGGTCATTGCTGAGTGTATACACCGATGAAAGGTTCCAGCTTAGCCGAAGCCCGCCAATGAAAAAGCCCCGAAAATCGTTATTCAGGAAATTAAGCGCCGGGCGACCCGCCCCCCCTTGGGCAAAGGTACTTAAGCGGGGTTGTAGCCGATTGTTCATCAGCCGAAGCTGCTCATCCAGCAAATGCCGCTGGGCGTCGAACAGCTTTTGCTCCGGGCGACTGAGCGTCAGGTTGGCCACATCGGTTTGACGCTCTTCAATCACAAGCCGTGTACTATCGGTCATCGGGAGTCCCGTCAGGATAGCGAGCTGATCGCGCAGGCCCCGGCGGGTGGCCGCCAGTTGGCCCAACTGCTGCTCAGTATGCAGGATTTCGGCGCGTAACACGTCCACCCCCACCGTTGCAACGGTTCCAAACGTTACCCCAGCTTCGGCCTTGGCAAGGCGGTTTTGCAGTTCTTCGAGCCGGATGCGGGTCAGTCGGGTGTTTTCGTCCGTTAGCAGTATGTTCAGAAAATAAGCGTTTACCTGCTCCTTCAGGCGGTTTTGCTCGACGGCAATCTGTTGCACCCCCACCGCCGTACTGGCCCGCTGGATTTGCTTCTGAAGCGTAGTTTGCTGGCCCTCATACAGCGTATAGCTCACATCTGCCGTCAGTTTGTACTGGTCCTTACTCAGTTGCGGAATTGGTACACCGGGCAACTCAATGGGCAGTTTCGTCACTTCCGACTGCCAGGTCGCCTGCCCGTTGACGCTCAGTTGGGGCAGCCAACGGTTTTTCTCCAGATTGGCTAAGGTCAGCTCACCGGTTTGCTGAATCAGCTCCCGCTGGCGGGTTTGCGGATCATTGGTCAAAACGGCCGCATAACACTGATCCAGCGTCCTGACAGTCTGCGCGCTCACCAACGGGCTCAGGAGCAGGCCCGCTAAAAAGAGGGATAACGGTTTCATAGTTTCATTTAAAAATTTATTCTAAATGCGTTTTTTAAAAAATATTTTAACTGGAAACCAAAAAAAATCACGTAGGTTTTAGATACGCCATCACGGTTTCAAAAACAATCACTTTGCGCTCTTCCAAAAAAGCCTGGTAGGCTATTTCGTCCATTCCGCCGATGTACGAGACAATGGGTTTGGCCATGAACGGAAAGATCAAACTCCCCAGCAACGTCACAATCAACTGCAATGGTTTTACCTTCCGAATCGTGCCTTTTTCGCCCTCAATCTGAAGCTGCCGGGTAAAATAAGCGGATTCCAGCATACTTTTCACATTCAGTTTTTCAAACACCTCGCTACTGTCTTTTTGGAGTTCAGACAGCACAAAAACGGGCACATGCGGGTTTAACCGCAGAAAATCCGTATAGTTATCAACCACTTTCCAGACTTTAATTTCCAATGGAACCTCTTCATTCAGCACCGAAATGATGCGTCCCAGAAAGGAACGCATGGTTTCCAGAAAGATGCTCTGAAAAAGCTGCTCTTTACTCCGGAAGTAGTAATTTACCATCGCCATCGTTGTGCCAGCCTCCTCGGCAATGTGCCGCAGTTTCGCGCCGTCGAATCCCCGTTCCAAAAATACTTTCTGGGCCGCTTCTTTAATCTTCTGTTCCGTATTCTGCTCGGTTAGCTTCGATTTCATAGGGACAAAGGTAATTGGGAAGAAGGATTTATTAAAAGACTTTTTAATAAAATCTTTTAAACCAGTTTTTTCGCGAAGTAAAGCGGAGATAATGGAGGATGAACCAGCGAAATTTATAACTCCGCGAAACAGCTTTTATCGGACCTGCCCCAGCAACCAGGTCGCAAGCTCTTTGCCCGCTTTGTAATTCTCGTAAACCAGCGGAACGATCCGGCCATCGGTGTATTCATTGTAGAGCCAGGGGTCGCCAACGGCAAAAACCGTCCCTTTTCCCACAGTGGCAACCGCCATAATGACATCGTTCCCTTCCGCAACCAACGGACGCGCCGGCGCTTCCAGATCGAGTGTAGCCAGCTCTTTGATGTAAACGGCTTTGGTTTCTTTGAAAACCGGGTTTCTGGCCCGAATCGTCACCTTACCCTGCTCCCAGTTTTTCCCTTTTACCATGTTACGGTTTTTGTCGGTAAACCGCATCCCGAACTGTTGCGCCAGTTCGTTGAAATGGTTGGTTTCGCAATTCGCGGTATCATTCGCCATCATCACCAGCACCCCGCCCGCTTTAACCCACTCCAGAATAGCCTCGGCATCGGCCTGCTGGATATAATTTGGTTTTTGGGTTTCTTTGGGCGAGTCAGGGTCAACAATAATGTAAACGTCGATGCCTTTCAGCGACTCGGCAGTTGGCGCGGTCCGGAGGGCAACGGTTTTGGCCCCCAGCTCGCGGAAGGTATTCCCCCAATGCCAGAATCCCGAGTGCATCCGGTCTTCCCAGGTATAATGAAACTGCTCCGTTTGTCCGAGTACTCCTTTCCGGAATTCGCGGTTGAAATGGTAATCTACAGCCACGGTTTTTCCGGTACCGACGGCCAGTTCCGGCACCATCTCCATTTCTACACTCGCCATAATAAACGGTCCGATTCCCTTCAGATCGTCCTTCCGGAGGGGCTCACTGAGGTAATAGTCATAGCTGCCGTCGCGGTACGGATTACCGCCCAGACCGCCCACGCTGACGGTGCCGGTGAGGTGAATGATCCCGTTGGCTTCCGTTTCGATGAAGTTTTTCAGAATACCCTGATAGCCTTTCTGGGCAGCTGTCAGCCACGATTTGTCGAGATACCCCATTCGCACGCCTTTCGCCAGCGCATACACAAACATGCACGACGCCGATGCTTCAATGTAATTTCCTTTGCGGGCACCCTGGTCGATGATCTGAAACCAGCAGCCCGTTTTCGGATCCTGGTATTTCACGACGGGCGGCACCAGGCGCTGGAGGTACTTCACCAGATTGGCCCGCTGCGGGTGGTTTGGCGGAAAGTAATCCAGCACATCGACCAGCGCCATCGCGTACCAGCCCATCGATCGGCCCCAGAAGTTGGGCGACTGACCGGTTTTTGGGTTGGCCCATTTCTGCTGACGGCTTTCGTCGTAGCCGTGGTACAGCAAGCCGGTTTTCGGATCGAGCAGATGCGTTTCAATCAGGGCAAACTGCTTGGCGATGTCATCGAAGTTCTCCGGCTGCATAAACACCTGACTGTATTCGGCGTAAAAGGGTTCGGCCATGTACAGACCGTCGAGCCACATTTGATTCGGGTAGCGGTTTTTGTGCCAGAAACCGTCCTCTTTCGTACGCGGCTGCTGCGCCAGTTGGTAACGAAGCGTCGAAGCCGCTTTCTGAAACTTCTCTTTTCCCGGCAAGGATTGCTGCACCATTGTCAGCAACAACCGACCCGTCGTGATGTTATCGATGTTAAATTCCTCCGGTTTGTAGGTCCGAATACTCCCATCCGAACGAACAAACTGGTTCAGGTCATTGAGAATATAGTTGAAATATTTCGCGTCGGCAGTTCGGTACCAAACCCGTTCCAGGGCTTTCAGCACCAGCCCCTGTTCATAATCCCAGCGGGCGGTCTTGTGGTTACCGATCAGGATGGAATCCGGATGCCAGGTCATGAACGAATCGGCCATGCGCTGGGAATACGGTTTTTGCTGGGCAATGAGACTGGTGCTCACGATGAGCAAACCAATCAGTAAGAACGATTTCATGGCGGTATACAGGCGGATTGAGATGGGTATGCAGCAGCCTCCGGCCCGGCCTGCCACTACACAATCATTCTATAGAAGGCTTTTACGGCAAAATCTACTTCTTTCCCGAAATTGGCAGCGCCCGGACTTGGCTTATTCGCCAGAAAGTTCGTATTTCCCGATTCCAGCGAACAGCTTGATTTTGTTCGAAGTTACACCAGCATATTCCTATCTACCTATCACAATGTCAACTGTATCCTTTCCCGAAAAACCGCATCAGATCCCGATCGACCAATTGCTGGCCGACCTTCAGGTTGATCCAAAATCCGGCCTGACTGCCAGCGAAGCCCAAAGTCGTTACGAAGAATTCGGGCCGAATGCGTTGCAGGAAACCAAACGTGAGAGTGCGCTCACCATTCTGCTGCGTCAGTTCACCGGCGTCATCGTATACATTCTGGCGGCAGCCGCCGGAATTTCGTTTTTCCTGGGCGAAACCGTCGAAGGTTTTGCCATCATTGCCGTTCTGCTCATCAACGCCATCACCGGTTTTATCCTTGAATGGAACGCCCGCCAGTCGATGGACGCGCTACGCAAAATGGACACCACGCCCGCGCGGGTGCTGCGTGATGGCCGGGTCCGGGAAATCTCGTCGGAGGAAGTCACCGTTGGGGATATTCTGGTGGTTGAAGCGGGCGACCTGGTAGCCGCCGACGGTAATCTATTCGAAGTCAGTCAACTCCAGGCCGACGAATCAGCCCTGACCGGCGAGTCGCTGCCAGTTGATAAAAACACCGAACTGCCCCCGGACGAATCGCCACTGGGCGATCAGCACAACCGTCTGTTTAAAGGCACCCCCATTACGGCGGGCACCGGTCGGGCCGTTGTCACCGGCATCGGGCAGCAAACCGAATTGGGTAAAATTGCCACGATGGTTGAGGAAGCTAAACGCTCGGCCACTCCCCTGGAAGCCAAACTGGACTCGCTGGCCAAAGTACTAATCTGGGTGACGGTCGGGCTAGCGGCTTTGTTTCTGGCGGTTGGTTTGCTCCGGAACGAAGAACCGCTGCGGCTGATCGAAACCGCACTGGCCCTGGCCATTGCCGCTATTCCGGAAGGCATGTCGGTCGTTGCCACCATTGCGCTGGCCTACGGCATGCTGCGACTGGCCGAGAACAAGGTGATTGTCAAGCGGCTATCGGCAGTCGAGACGCTGGGTGGTACCAATGTTATTTTTACGGACAAAACCGGTACGCTTACCCAAAACCGCATCGAAGTCAATACGCTACAACTACCTGATCAGCAGGCCGAAATCCGGGCCGACGCCGAAGCCCAGAAGCTCGAAGTGGTTCACGGCGATGCATCCATTACGGAATCAGACATTTATCAGCAGCTCATTCGGGTTGGGGTGCTCTGCAACAATGCGGATTACGACATCGTCGACGGTAAACCGAAGGAAGTGGGTGACCCGGTAGAAGTGTCGTTGCTGAAGTTTGCCATTGCCGCCGGACAAAATCCGGATGCGATTCACAAGGAATTTCCGCGCAAGGCCGAAAAAGCGTTTAGTTCCGACACCCGGATTATGGGCACGCTCCACGAACACGATGGCGGTTTTTTCGTGGCCGTGAAAGGAGCCGCCGAAGAAGTGCTGGACCGCTGCCAGTCGCTGGACGAAACAGCCCGGAAAGCGTACTACGACCTTTCCGAAAAAATGGCAACCGACGGTTTACGAACGCTGGCCTTTGCCTACCGCGAAACCGATACCAAACCGGGCGACGATTTTGCGGACCAGGACCTCACCTACGTCGGTCTGATTGGTTTTCTCGATCCACCCCGCACCGAAGTCACGCCCGCCCTGCAAGCCTGCCGCGAAGCCGGGATCAAGGTCATTATGGTGACGGGCGACCACCCGGCCACGGCACTGACCATTGCCTCCAAAGTCAAACTGATTGAACCCGGCGAAGAAATCGTGCTGACGGGCAAAGACCTCAAACCGCTGAACGAACTCCAGGCCGAAGACAAAAAGAAACTGCTCGAATCCCGGGTTTTTGCGCGGGTTAGCCCGGCCCAGAAACTGGACATGATTGAGTTGTACCAGCAGGAAGGTGATATTGTTGGCATGACCGGCGATGGGGTCAACGATGCCCCGGCGCTGAAAAAGTCGGATATCGGCATCGCAATGGGGTTACGGGGTACGCAGGTGGCCGCCGAAACCGCCGATATGGTACTGAAAGATGATTCGTTCACGTCCATCGTCACCGCCATTGCGCAGGGTCGGGTGATTTTCGAGAACATCCGAAAATTTGTGCTGTTTCTGCTATCGTGTAACCTGAGCGAAATTTTTGTGGTCACGTTCGCCGGTTTTCTGAATGTTGGCAATCCGCTGCTGCCCTTGCAGATTTTGTTCATTAACATTGTCACCGACGTTTTTCCGGCGCTGGCCCTGGGCGTGGGTCGTGAAAATGAAAGCCTGATGCACAAGCCTCCCCGCGACCCCAAAACGCCGATCATGGACGGTCGCGACTGGCGGATGGTGGTTTTCTACGCGCTGGCTCTCACGGCCTCGGTACTTGGGGCCTATTTGCTCGGTACGCAGAAACTGGGCCTCACGGAAAAAGAAGGCAACAACCTGACTTTTTACGCCTTATCGTTCGCGCAAATCCTGCACGTTTTTAACCTGCGCTCCGGCCACTCGTTTTTTGTCAACGAGATCACGCGCAACCGATACATCTGGTACGCTATTATCCTCTGCCTGGCCATCCTGTTGCTAACCTATTTTGTACCCTTTTTGGCGCAGGTACTCAGCATTGGAACGATTCCCAGCACGGAGCTCTGGCTCATTGTAGCCGCTGGTGTTGCACCCGTTGTGCTGGTACAGATCGTGAAAGGAATCATGCGGCTGAGCAATAAATAATCCTTTTGCAGGGGCGGCCAGAACGGTTTTGCAGCCCCTGCAAAAGCGATGACAGCAAGGCAATAACCATTAACTATTAGAGCTTTCAGACAACCAGGCCCGCCGATTTCCGAAACCAGTCGAGTTCGGCGTGGTAGTCCAGAACGGCTTTCTGGCGTTCTTCGTCAGACCAGCCGAGTTCAGCCGCCATCAGGTCGGCCACGGTTTCCGTAATCTGGTCGGTGGATTGCCAGTCGGTCAGCTCCAGCCCGAACCGGCGGGCCAGCACGTCCTTGAGCGTCTGGGCCATTTCGGCCCGAACCACAAAAACGACTTCCGCTTTGGTGTGCGGCAACTGGTCAGAAAGCCGTTCGCTCCAGTCGGGCTGTTCGCGCATGAGCTGCGCAATTTCCAGGCTTTCTGTACCGTATTGGTGGTTCAGGTGCTGCGCTACGGTTTCTGAAAGCCCGTATTTTCGGACCAGCACTTTCCAGAAATCGTCCGCGTACCCTTCGGCGCCAACAAGCTTAATATGATCGGTAATACACGTTTTTTCGGTCAGCTCCTGCAGTTCGTAGAACTTGTCGATGGTATCCTGCGCCATCAGGCGGTAGGTGGTCCATTTGCCGCCCAGAATGCTGATCAGCCCCGACGTTTTATCGACTTCCACTTCGTGATCGCGCACGAGTTGTTTGGTATCGGCGTTGGGGTCGGCCTGCAGGAGCGGTCGCAGACCCGCAAAACCGGCAATTACCTGATCGGCACGGATCGGTTTTTCAAAATAGCGATTGACATAACTGATCAGGTAATCAACTTCCGACCGTTCTACTACCGGCTCCGTTTCGCCCAGTTCCGACTCCGTTTCGGTGGTGCCAATCATCAGTTTGCCGTTGTACGGAATAATAAAGATGACTCGGCCATCATCGGTTTTGGGTACCAGAATGGCCGTATCGGTCGGCATCAGTTCGCCCGGCACAATGATATGAACGCCTTTGCTCACCCGCATCCGACGGCCCATGTCCGGATTGGCCAGTAGTCGGATTCGGTCGGCAAAAGGCCCCGTGGCATTGATAAACCGCCGGGCCCGCACCCGCAATAATTTTCCCGTCAGCGAATCCCGAACATGCAGTGCTGTCAGTTGGCCGGTGGCATCTTTCTCAAACGCCCGGGCTTCAGCGTGGTTGAGGGCCACAGCCCCGTACCGCATCGCCGTTTTGACCAGCGACATGTTGTAGCGGGCGTCGTTCAACTGTCCGTCGTAGTACAAAACCGCACTGTGAATCTTGTGCGTCAAGGCCGGATTGCGTTTCAGGGCTTCTTCCTTGTTGAGCCACTCACTTTTGCCGATGCTCAAGGTACCCGATAAGGTATCGTACATTTTCAGCCCGGCGGTATAATACACCCCTTCCATCCAGCTCATGCAGGGCGTCAGCAGTGCCAGGGGGTGCGCCAGGTGGGGTGCGTTGCGAATGAGCGTCAGCCGTTCACGCAGGGCTTTTTTCACCATATGATACTGGTTCAGGTCGGCCTGTTTGACGGCCTGTTCCAGATACCGTACCCCGCCGTGAATCAGTTTGGTGGATTTACTGGATGTTTCAGAAGCGAAATCGTGTTTCTCAATCAGAATGGCTTTTAAGCCCCGGCTCTGGGCATCCAGCAAACAACCGGCACCGGTGGCTCCTCCACCAATGATGCACAGATCGAATTCCTGTTTTTCGGCTTGTTCGAGATGGTGTGTACGCTGCATAATCAGAAGGGTTATATTTCAGGGTTAGCGGAGACGAACAAAGGTACGCAGAGTCACTGCTTAAGTCCGCAACTCGCTGCGTATCTCTGCGAAATAACTTTTCGGAACCCACGGATTGTTGCGTGAATCGATCCAGTTTCTTTTTACAGAAGCGCCCTGATCTGACTCAGACGCATGGACAGTTTCAACGTTTTATTGGCACACTAGGTAAATGAGGAAAACAAGCGTCATCCGAAGAACAATCAATCCCGTTCTACGGCTCTGTCATTTAGTTAACCTGTACGAGATAAAAAATACAACCAATATGCTGGCAAAGCCACCCAGAAACAGAAGGATAAATTTCAAAATGTTTTTCTTGATTTGTGCCGGAGTCTGATCTGCCTCCATTGAATGACCTAATATTTCTTTATGTATCTTTTTGAAAATCAGATTATACATAAAAAACATACCAATACCCAGTAAAAATTTACTGATCAAGGGAACCTCTACCAATTGCAAATTATCAGCGGTATATAAGACAACCAGTAAAGAAAGCACAGCAATAAAATAGGGAAAATATACATAGCGCAAGCCTTCATCAACTTCGCCAATCGATGGTGGACTTCTTCGTGTTTTTTTCAAAAAATAATAATACCCAATTCGAACATCGCTTAAGAAATCTCTCATTGCCTCCTTGTTTTCAATCTATTCAACCCTTAAAAGTAAAAACAAAAACGGATGATCAGTATTGATCCGATCACGGTAAAAAGCCAGTCTTTGTAGCCCCCGGCTTGCTCTGAAGAATTAGAGCATGTTTGATTCATACGATACGACTTGTATCCATATTCACCGCATTCCGGTTACCTTTGGTTATCAAATAGCGTAACTACTGTACTTATGGATGATTTCCGGTTGAGAGTTTTTTACAGCGTCGCCCGCCATCGGAGTTTCACGAAAGCATCGGCCGAACTGTTCATCACCCAGCCTGCCGTAACCAAGCACATCAAGGCACTCGAAGACCTGCTTGATCTGCGGCTGTTCGACCGGAAAGGCAATACCATCGTGCTGACCCCCCCCGGCGAGGTTCTGTTTCGCTACGCGGGTCAGATATTCGATCTTTATCAGGAAGCGCTCTTTGAGCTAAATACATTCAAAAACCAGCAAAAGGGCAGCTTACGGCTCGGGGCCAGCACCACCATTGCCCAATACCTGATTTCTCCGCTATTGGCATCGTATTACGAACGGTTTCCGACTATTCAGCTCAGTCTGCTAACCGGTAACACGGAAATGATTGAACATGCCGTCTCGGCCAAAGAAATTGATCTGGGCATTGTGGAAGGGAAAAAACACCATGCCGGGTTAAAGTACCACGATTTTCTGAAAGACGAGCTGGTGGCCGTCGTGCATACCCAAAGCCGTTACAGCCGCCTGAAAGAAATCACCGTGGAAGAACTCAGCAACCTCCCCCTGGTGCTGCGTGAACGCGGTTCGGGAACCCTTGAGGTACTGGAAGCGGCCTTGCAGGCACGGGGCATCCGGCCTGCAAACTTAAATGTGGTGATGCACCTGGGCAGCTCAGAAAGTATCAAATCGTTTCTGGAGCACGCCAATTGCCTCTCAATTCTATCGTCGCGGGCCATCGAGAAAGAAGTTCGAAATGGCCAGCTCAAAGTTGTCGCTATCAAGGACTTCCGGCTTCCCCGCACGTTTAGTTTCGTTCATTTACAAGGCTCGCCCGAAGGAATGGCAACCGGATTCATGACCTTTGCCCGCCGGTATTACCAGCAATAACCCTCCCTGTGAGCACACAACAACTTTCTACTAATCAACCATTTACAATTTAACCATTTATTCTATGTTACTATTTTGAGCTTACATCATCTTAATAGTGACTATTTATAAGTAATTTCACTTAGTTTTTCGACCCTCGTTACCAGCCTCCCACGTGGTACGAAAAGCCGTGGTCGTTCACTAAAAACGTGTTGTAAATTGGTATGATTCATGCTCGTTCGTTCCACTTCTTTTCCTAAAACCCTCGCTTCCATTCAGGCTTTACGGGCCAGTGCGGCCCTACTCGTTACCTTGTTTCATCTATACATCAAAATGGGACAGGTCAATATTTCGCCTTCTTTTTTCCGGTATTTCAACGCTGGTTTTGGTGGTGTTGACCTTTTTTTTGTGATCAGCGGTTTTGTTATTACCCACACCAACGTATCTAAAATAGCCACACCCCGGCAATGGCTACCATATTTCAAAAAACGGCTGATTCGGATTTATGCCATTTACTGGCTGGTTTTTCTGCTGGCCAGTGCCGGGCTGCTCGGGTTGTACGCCTTTGCACCTTCACTGCCATGGATCACGTATTCTTTCGAACCGGTCACCGTCCTGAAAGCTCTTTTTCTGGTTCCGGCGCACGAAAGTATCTTGCCGGTCACCTGGACACTGAGCTACGAACTCTACTTTTACATTCTATTCGGCCTGATGATCCTGTCGCGATTCCTGCTGATTATTCCCGCGCTGGTAGTAGCGGCAACGATCCTGAGCGGAGTAGCTCGCTGGACCGGGCTGGTTGTTTTTCCCGAATTTCCATTCCACGATTTCCTGTTCAGCCCGTTCAATCTAGAGTTTTGCTTCGGTGTAGTGGGGTATCTGGCCCTGCGACGATATCAGTTTAGCATACCGTCCTTCCTGACAGGTATCGCCTTGCTCGTATTCTTCCTGGCGGGCAATTTCATTGACCCGGCAGCCACTTGGGCGCGTATCGGAGGGCTGGGTTTACCCGCCACCGTTCTTTTGCTAAGCCTGGTTAATCGGGAGCTATCCGGTCGTTTTCAGTGCCCTGATTGGATCGTTAAACTGGGCGATGCATCGTATCTGTTGTACCTGATTCACATTCCCGTCATCATGGTCGTTACCCACATTCTGTTGATGCAAAACCGTCCCGAACTCGTTGTTTTGATCAATGGGTTTGTGCTGGTCGGGATGGGTTGGTTTAGCTGGCAGCTGCACCGCTGGGTCGAAAAACCGTTGCTCAACTGGATTTATGGGCACCGGGGCCGGATTTTCGGTTTTAGTTACCGGGCTACGGGTCTTGATCGATCTCGGGTCAGCGTGGCGAAGCAAGCCGCCGACCGCGAGATGATTCCGCACTGACGGTTTTGCACATCACAGGCTACATTTTTACCTAAAAGCCTCTTTTGAGGCTTTTTTTATTGACAAAATCTTGCGAAGATTGGTTGTATCTTTTCAACTACTTTTTGTTTTCGAATGCGTAACAACCTGTTTTATTATCTCGTCTTGCTGATCCTGACCGTAGTGGATGCGTGGCTTCTCGCCCACCCGAACCTGATCGGCCAGCTCGGCATCTTCTGGTACGACTACGACTATCTGGAAACGCTTCCCCGGGCGATGGCCACGGTTGGCGCTACGGTTTTGGTGGCTTTGCTGATCAGTTTGTTTATCCGCCTGGTCCTGAAGGGGCCTTTAGCGGTTTTTCTATCCATCGCTTTGCTGGTAGCCTGCCTTTTCGTTGTGTTTCAGACCTATATGCGGTTCAACAGCGGCACCTACCAATTTACTGGTTCGGGCTTTAAAACCGGGGCTATTTTGCTACCGGTAATTCTGGCTCTCGTTTTTGGAAAAACGTCCTACGATGTACTCACAACCCGACGTAGCTGATTGGGATTGTCGTGACCCGCTGCCGTATCCGTAGAACTACAGCCGCCCAGCTTATGAATTTATACGGATGATCCGAATGCGTTTCGGGGAAGTCGTCTGATTTATCGGGCTGGTTGGCTTTAAAGGGGTTGTATGGTTAAATTATGTCCGCAACTAATGCATTTCATTTTGGGTTAAACAAGTAGATTTTGGATTATCTATGCGTTTTTACCAAAGTAATCATGTGTCATTACTAGTTTTTGGCTAATTTCGCCGACACATCCGCCGTTGCGGGGAGTTGTCTGGCGTGGTCTGTCGCTGCTTAAGAATCGCTCGACCCTTGTGTTGCAGTAGACACGCCAACCCATATTATTCCAATTTACCATAACCGATTTACTCTACCCCAAATACGTATGTCAAACACTGCCGAATTATCTGTCGATGGTAAATCCTACCAATTTCCAATTGTTGTTGGTAGCGAACAAGAAAAAGCCATTGACATTTCCAATCTCCGCGACCAGACAGGTTACGTTACATTAGACAGAGGATACAAAAATACCGGTGCTACCCAAAGTGCTATCACGTTTCTTGATGGCGAGGAAGGCATTCTGCATTACCGGGGTTATTCGATTGAAGATCTGGCCGAAAAAGCCAGCTTTCTGGAAGTAGCTTATCTGCTGATTTACGGCGAACTGCCTACGCAAGAAGAATATACGGCATTTGAAGACAGAATCCGGCGTCATACCATGGTCAATGAGGATATGCGCAAGATTTTTGAAGGCTTCCCGAACAATGCGCATCCGATGGGCGTACTGTCGTCGCTGGTAAGTGCCTTGAGCGCTTTCTACCCGGATTCGTATGACGAAAAAGCACCGGATCAGACGGACCTGCACATCATTCGTTTGCTGGCCAAATTGCCAACCATTGCCACTTGGTCGTACAAGAAATCACAGGGGCATCCGGTCAACTATCCTAAAAACCAGCTCGACTATTGCTCAAATTTCCTGCAAATGATGTTTGCCCTGCCGGTGGAAGACTATCAGGTTGATCCGGTCGTTTCCAGTGCACTGAACAAACTGCTGATCCTGCACGCTGACCATGAGCAAAACTGCTCAACCTCAACGGTTCGATTGGTCGGCTCATCGCGGGCCAATATCTATTCGTCGATTTCGGCAGGTATCAATGCACTCTGGGGGCCGCTGCACGGTGGTGCCAACCAGGAGGTCATTGAAATGCTGGAAGAAATCAAAGCCAACGGGGGCGATGTGGCCAAGTATGTCGATATGGCGAAGAATGCTAAAAAAACCGGTTTCCGGCTCTTCGGCTTCGGACACCGGGTTTACAAAAACTTCGACCCGCGCGCAAAAATTATTAAGAAAGCCGCTGACGACGTTCTGAGCAAACTTGGCGTTAAAGACCCGGTTCTGGAAATTGCGAAGGGGCTGGAAGAGGCCGCCCTAAACGACGAGTATTTCGTATCACGCAAACTGTATCCGAACGTCGATTTTTATTCGGGCATCATCTACCGCGCGCTCGGTATCCCGACCAACATGTTTACGGTTATGTTTGCCATTGGCCGTCTGCCGGGCTGGATTGCCCAGTGGAAAGAAATGCGCGAGCAGAAAGAACCCATTGGGCGGCCCCGCCAGATTTACACGGGTGCCACGCTACGGGAGTTCAAAGCCATCGCAGATCGCTAAGCAATCACAATTTTACACAGTACAAAAGCCCCGGTTTCATATCGGGGCTTTTTCATTTTATACTACTATAAAAAGAGGTGGCCAGCAACAGCCAACCACCTCTTCATTTGTCAAACAATAATTAAAACACTCCGCTTCAATTTCTCCAAAGCAACGCACTGCGGAAACGCTTAATCGAGTGTATCGTCACCGTCTTCAGAACCGCCCACCGGATCAATCAGTGCATCTTCATTACTGTTGACTTGTGCCCGGATTTTCGCTTCTAACTCGGCCATTAATTCGGGGTTATCGAGCAACAGGTTTTTAACCGCATCGCGGCCCTGCGACAGCCGATTCCCATCGTACGAAAACCAGGAACCCGATTTTTTAACGATTTCCAACTCAACGGCCAGATCAAGTATTTCGCCTACTTTCGAAACGCCCTGACCGTACATAATATCAAACTCAATTACTTTGAAGGGAGCGGCTAATTTGTTCTTAACCACTTTTACTTTCGTCCGGTTCCCCAGAATCTCATCCCCTTCCTTGATTTGCCCGATCCGGCGAATGTCCAGACGAACCGAAGAGTAAAATTTCAGTGCGTTACCACCCGTGGTTGTTTCGGGGTTCCCAAACATAACGCCAATTTTTTCGCGGAGCTGGTTGATAAAGATACAGCAGCAACCGGTTTTGTTGATAACGCCGGTCAGTTTCCGCAAGGCCTGCGACATCAACCGTGCCTGCAGCCCCATTTTGCTCTCGCCCATGTCGCCTTCCAGTTCAGCTTTTGGAACTAGGGCGGCTACGGAGTCAATGACGATGATGTCGATCGCTCCGGAGCTGATCAGATGCTCGGCAATTTCAAGCGCCTGTTCACCATTATCAGGCTGAGAGATTAATAAATTTTTAGTATCGATTCCTAGCTTCTCGGCATAGACGCGGTCGAAGGCGTGTTCGGCGTCAATAAAAGCCGCCAGACCGCCGTTTTTCTGTGCTTCGGCGATGCAATGCATCGTCAGCGTAGTTTTCCCTGACGATTCCGGCCCGTAAATTTCAACGACCCGCCCACGCGGAACACCACCGATTCCCAGCGCCAGGTCCAACCCCAGCGAACCCGTCGAAATAACCGGAACATCCACAACTTTGCTTTCGCTCAGCCGCATAACGGTTCCTTTTCCGTAGGCTTTATCCAATTTCTCGATGGTCGTTTGCAGGGCTTTCAGTTTGCTGTCATTAGCCGTACTAGCAGGTGCTTGTGCCATGTGATGTGTTTACGCAAAAAATGATTTTTTCAGTATGTTTAACCTTATAAAGTTAGCATATTTCAGCCAAATCTGCAAGGATACGTTGTAAAATAATCAATAATACATGAATCGTATCCCCCCGATCAGAAGCCCCCTAAAGATGCCACACTTTAAACAGTACAATAAATCAGCCGGGCCGATTCGGCCAAAAACTGTAATAGTTATATTCTATTTATATTTTATTTCTCACACAAATTACGCCCAACTTAATAACCGGCCATTCGAGCAGCGGTTTCAATTTGATAGCCTCCAGACGCTTCGATTGCGATTGAGCAGTTTGGGTTTTGCCAAGAACAACGAATACTTTGGCCCTATCGCCGACGGCTATACGCTCTTCGGTTATCAGCTCAATCCGCGCCTGGTTTACCGTCCTTCTTCGCAGGTGGGGCTGGAAGCGGGCGTCTTTTTTCAGATGAATTTTGGGCAGGAACGCGTGGCCCGCATCGCTCCGACATTTACCCTGACCTTTCGGCAAAAAAGCTGGAACTACCTGTTTGGGACGCTGGAAGGGGCCGTAAGTCACCGCCTGATCGAGCCGCTGTATAATTTCGAGCGGTTATTGCGGCAACGACTTGAAAATGGGCTACAGATCAGCCACCTAACCGACCGAACGTTCTTTGATTCCTGGGTAAGTTATCTGCAAAATACACTGCCTGGATACACGCGCCAGGAACATTTCTGGGGTGGCATCTCCTTTGAGCATCAATTCGGTCGTCGAACGGGAAGCTCCTGGGCGCTTTCGATCCCGCTGCAACTCACGGTTTTTCACGCGGGCGGGCAAAACATCCTTAGTCCGCTTCCGGTCCGGACGGCTCTGAATGCTACCGGTAGCCTGAGCCTGACCTGGCAGAATCCGGTTTCCGGCGTTTTTCGCTCCGTCCGGCTGGACACTTACGTGGTTGGCTATACCGAGAACGCGGACAAACGGTATTCGGGCGGGGCTTTGTATCCCAACCTGAGTGTTACGTTAAAGCCCTTGACGGTTTTGTTTAGCTATTGGAACGGCAACAACTACCGGGCAGAACTGGGCGGAGATCTGTACCAGAGCTACACGCGACGGTTGAACAGCACTCACCACGAACGCCATCGGCAGGTATTCATTGCCCGGTTTTTAAAAGACATTCCGATTACGAACAAGCTATCGGTTCTGCTCCGGTTTGAACCGCATTTTGACCTCAGAAACAGGCTATTTGAACACGCTGAAGGCATCTATATCAACTTCTTACACTAAAGTCTGTTACCTTTGTGTATGCTTCGAAAAATTCTGTTGGCGCTTCTGGGAGTCTGTCTTTTACTGGGTATCTGGTACCACGAACTGCTCAGCTACGGCTGGATGCAGGCGAAGGGACAATTCCGAATTTTATGGAACACCCGACCCGTCGCCGAGGTGCTGGCAGATGGCTCTTTCCCAGACTCGCTGAAGCGCAAAATTGAACTTATACAGGAAATCAAACGTTATTCCGTTGATTCACTGGGCATTAATCCTTCCGAGAATTACACGACCTTTTACGATCAGCACGGAAAACCGATTCTGTGGGTGGTAGTGGCCTCGGAAAAATATCAGCTCATGGCCAAAGAATGGAAGTTTCCGGTCATCGGCACGTTTGCCTACAAAGGTTTTTTTGAAAACGACCGGGCAACGCAGGAGCAGACAAACCTGAAACAACAGGGTTACGATACGCGTTTAAATGAAGTATCGGCCTGGTCGACCTTAGGATTTTTCCGCGATCCGATTCTATCGTCGATGTTGAAACGGTCAGAAGGCCAACTGGCTGAATTGATCATTCACGAGTTGACGCACGGCACGTTGTTTGTAAAGGATAACCTGGAATACAATGAAAACCTGGCCGATTTCGTCGGTGAATACGGGGCGCTGAAGTTTCTGACCCAGAAGTATGGCGCCGACTCACCGGCCGCGCAGGAATACCTGAGTTCAAAGCAATACGGCGAAAAATACGACGAGCACGTTTTGCGCGGGACTCGTAAATTGGATAGCTTGTACGCTACTTACAACCCTCAAACGCCCGAACGGGTCAAAGAGGAGAAGAAGTGGCAACTCATCGACGAGATCGTTGAAACCGTTGATACGCTGGAAACCAAACCGGCTGCGGGAACACCGGTTACGAAAAAGCGTCGATTTAACAAGCAGAATTTACCCAATAACGCGTATTTCGTGGGGTACAAAACGTACCGGCAGCAACAAAATAGTTTCCGGCGCGAGTTTGAAGAAAAATTCAATAGTGATTTTAACGCGTATCTGACCTATCTGAAAGAGACGTATCCGTCGCTTTAAAATTCCATGACGGTTAAATCATCTTTTTTGCCGGTTCATACGTTTATAGTACGAAATACCTATCTCTAAACTTGAAATTTGCGAGGCCAAGGGTCAAGCGCTTATGAAAAAAGTCATTGCCATCCTATCCATCCTAACCACCGCTGCCCTGTCGCAGGTAGCGTTGAAACCGGACAATGCGTACCGCCGGGTCAATAACACCAGCTTCGGGGTAGGCGAACATCTGGAATACAAGGTCCACTACGGTATTTTCAACGCTGCGGAAGCCACAGTCGACGTTGCACCAACGGTGTATAAGGTCAACGAACGACCCTGCTACCGGGTGAATATTTACGGCCGGACGGTGGGTGCATTTGATCTGATTACCCGCATTCGGAATACCTGGCGGTCGTACATTGATACGACGGCGATTTTACCCCAGAAGTTTTTTCTTCACATTGAAGAGGGCAACCACCGCAAGGAAGAAAACGTCACCTTCAACCACTTTGCCAATACCGTTCAGGCGGAAGAACGTACCGAAAAAGACGTGTTCAAAGTGCCCGATAACGTCCACGACGTGATCAGTGGTTATTACTACTTGCGCACCATTGATTTCAACCGCGTGGGCGTTGGTCAGACCATCGAAGTTCCGGCCTTTTTCGACGATAAAGTTTATAACATGAAGGTCCGATACCGGGGCCGGGAGGTGGTCAAAACCAAATTCGGTCACATCAATGCTCTTAAACTCAACCCGGTGTTGCCCGAAAACAAACTTTTCAAAGGGGAAGACGCCATCAAAATCTGGGTATCGGACGACGCCAATAAAATCCCGGTCAAGGTGGAGGTAGAATTGTGGGTAGGTGCGATGGAAATGGACCTGAAAAGCCACGCTGGCCTTCGCAATGAACTACGTTTTTTTAAGCGCTGAAACGATTTTCTGGGCGTATCCAATGAACCACGGTAAGCGGTTGTAGGAAATCTCCGAGTACGGTTTTTCATCGGCTCCAAAGCTCCGGTAATACGCCTTGACCGATTCGGCCCCGATTGCCGGACTTTCGAAATCGAACGCCATCGGTTTGCCGGCAAACTCCTCAATCAACCGATTGATCATCCACAGGCGGGCCTGCTGCTTGCGTCCGGCCACAGATGCTCCGTTGAACAGGTAAATGATACGGTTCTGATCAATCACAAACAAGCCACCGGCCTCTGCCGTTGTTCCGCCGGGTTTATAAGCCAGCCAGATCCGCGCCAATCTGCGTTGCACCAACTGATCCACCGCCTGAGCAAACCGGTCGTAAATGGTTAAATCCAGTTCAATGCCACCCACGGCCTTTTCTTCATTATGCTGTCGATGCAGGTGAATCAACGGCCGAACATCCGGATTTTCTTCCACGACCCAGCCCGTATTCCGCGCCCGATTCAGGTTACTTTTCCGATCCGTCGCATACTGATTGAACAGCGCTTCATACGGTTTATCCAAAGGCAAAACATGGTTTATGCGCTTTATAACCGAAAAATCCGTCGGAAACCGAAGCTCGCTCTCGTTTTTCTCGTTGAACCGGTACGAAATCACCCAGCTGAACGTACGCATCAACTGCCCGAAAAAAGCTGCCGAAACGGTACTCAGGTCCAGGCCTGGACGGCTGAAAATCCCTGACTGCTGGCAGAAGTCAGGTTGATAAACGTACCGAATGCCCCACTTTTTCTTGTAAACGACGGGCATAACGGCCACGTATTTCCCTTGCTCCTCGGCAACAATACCACCCCAGTGCGGAGCCCGCTCACCCGTAGTCAGCGCATCCAGGTACCAGGAAAAAGCGTAGAGTACTGATTGGGAGGAAGCGGCAACACACTCGTCCCAACGATCCGCATCAAGCCTGGAACGGTCGAGAAAACGAATCATCATCGGGCCAGAAGCGTTTGGTGCAACCACGTTTTCAAGCGGTGCAAAAACCGCACCGATCCCGGCAATTGATTGCTCACCAGTCGGGCATACAGTTCGGGTTTGGCCCCAAAGCTCCGGTTAAACGAAGCCAGATTCTCCACTTCTGGGCTTTCAAAATCAAACCACAGAGGCTGCCCGGCATAGTCCCGAATAAACTGATCCAGGATAACGGTCCGGGCGTTTCCTTTTCGCCCTTCCGGACTGGCAGAGCAGAACAGGTGAATGACCCGGTTTACATCCGTTAGCAACACACAACCGGCTTCGATACGCCCGTTTTTCAGCGCCACTCGAATTCGAATCTGCTGCCGATTCTGCAAAACCGCAACCAGTTGCCGAAGCTGATCGTAAGCCTGAGGAGCCACCCGCCCAATTCCGGCAATGTTGTGCTGCTGAAACTGGTGAATCAAAGGTCCAACATCCTCCGTTTCGGCAAACGCCCAGTTTTGCTGCAACCCCCGTTTCAGGTTCGTTTTTCGGTCTTTGGAATATCCTGCATACAGCAGTTCGTACGGTTTTTCCAGCGCCAGCACGTGATTGGTCATTGGCACCAACCGTCCCAGAGCCGGATTCAGCTCCGCCGAATTGGCAGCATTAAACTGGTACGAAGGGAGATAGCGAACGTGTTGGTGGATTGCCGTCAAAAACCGGGTTAACACCGTGGCATCGGGTGTCTGGTCGGCAGAAAACACGCCTAATTGATGGCAAAAAAGGGGTTGAATAACGGTTTTGACGCCATATCGCCGTCGAATAGGCAACGGCATGACGCAGGCATAATCGCCTTCTACCAGCAACGCCCAATCCGGCGACACCACATCCAGGTACCAGGAAAAAGCGTAAATCAACCGCTGCGGAGAACGCGCAATGCAGCGGTCGTAGGCCATATCATCAATCTGGTGTCGGGCAAGGTAGCGAACCAAGGTGGTGACGGTTTTTGGTATTGGGTTGATGGTGAGCTGCCGCAGGAAATAAAAATGAAGTGTCAGTCTACCGAATACCGTAAACTAGAAACGCTATTTCAACGTGCTATTCAGTTTATCAACGGTTTCGCGGATTTGCGGGTTGGTGCTGACCAGATCACTGATGGTCTGGATGGCGTGAATAACCGTGCTATGATCACGGCCCCCGAAATGATACCCAATGGATTTCAACGACAACTCCGTCTGTTCTTTTGCGAGAAACATGGCAATCTGCCGCGGAAAAACCGCTTCTTTTTTCCGGCTTTTGCTTTTCAGATCGGCGACGGTAATCTTGAAATGATCAGCCACCACATCCTGAACGGTATCGATGGTAACTTCTTTTTCCGAATCGATTACGATGTTGCGGAGCGTGTTCCGCGCCAGATCGAGGTCAATTTCGCGCCGGTTGAGGGAAGCCTGTGCCATCAGGGACACAATGACACCTTCCAGTTCCCGAACGTTTGTATTAATGCTATGAGCCAGGTACTCAATCACATTGTGTTCAATAAAAATACCTTCCGACTGGAGTTTTTTCTGAATAATCGCCGTCCGCGTTTCCAGATCCGGCTGTTGCAGATCCGCCGTCAGCCCCTGCTTGAAGCGCGATTGAAGCCGGTCCTGCATCCCCTGCAAATCCCGGGGGGCCCGGTCGGACGTCATAATAATCTGCTTCTTGGCGCCGTGCAGGTGATTAAAAATGTGGAAAAATGTTTCCTGCGTTTTCTCTTTTCCCGCCCAGAACTGGACATCATCAATGATCAGGACGTCCACCTGCATGTAAAAGCTCATGAAGTCCCGCAGCGAATCCGTCCGGATGGCGTTGATAAACTGGTTCGTAAACTTCTCCGATGAGACGTACAGAACAAACTTATCCTGGTTGGTATTTTTGATGTAGTTGCCCACTGCCTGCACCAGGTGCGTTTTGCCCAGCCCGACTCCCCCGTAAATCATCAGTGGATTAAACGCCGTGGTGCCCGGGTTCTGCGCAATGGCAAAGCCCGCCGAGCGGCCGAGCCGGTTGCAATCGCCTTCGATAAAATTGTCGAATGTATACGCCGGATTCAGGTACGAATCAAGTTGCAGCGAATCGAGATCTTTCATCTCGAACGGACTCTTCAGAATATCGGCATCCACATTATCGGGCTTGGCCGTCAGGGGCGACTTCGTCGTTGGCACATTAACCGTCAACGGTTTGCTTCCCTCATCGCCTTTGTCCACGATAATTGAATATTGCAACTGACCGTGGTGACCAATGGCAAAGTTGAGCGCTTTCCGAAGCAGGTGCACGTAGTTTTCTTCTAACCATTCGTAAAAGAACTGGCTAGGTACCTGAATGGTCAGTTCGCTACCGTTCAGGCGCAGTGGAACAATCGGCTCGAACCAGGTCCGAAAACTCTGGTCGGGAATGTTCTCCTGAATAACCTGAAGGCAACGGTTCCAAACCGTTACTGCTTCTCGCTGTATGCCGGACACGGGTACGCTCACTGTTACATTTTGCCAATTCAAAAGCTGATTATCCATCAACAATCAGCCCGGTGGGTGAAAAAGGGAGACAAAAGTAGGAAAAAAATCAGAGCCGACAAGCCTCCCCGCCAAACTCTGAAAGGATAAAAATAAGGGCATTTTTTTTGACGGTCAATACAGTAACATAGATTATCAAAATAATGCAACCCAACCACCAACAACCGGGCTTCCAGCTGTGGCTTTACCCCGAAAAGACCTAACTTTGAAAAAAACGTTCTGTAATTCGTAGCGGCATACGGACCAGCAAGTCGGCAAAGTTCCAGTCTTTTTCCGGCTCGTTGGTTAGCGTACCGCTACCGCCAGCCAACGTCAATTGTATGGACGACCTTGATCTATTATCCTCATTTGCAGCGGCTTCAAAAGCACAGTGGATGCAACAGGTACGTAATGACCTGAAAGGCAAACCCGTTGAATCGTTGAATCGACGGATGCCGGACGGTTTTGAAACCGGGCCTTTTTACACCGCCGAAGACCTCGATCAACACGTTTTAGCCAGGGACCAACTGCCGCCCGGCCGGTTGCCAGGTTGGCTGACTGTGCCGGAAGTCGTGTTTCATTCGGAAACCGTCACCAATACCGTTCTCCGCGCGGAACTGGCGAAAGGGGCCGATGGCCTGCTGCTGACAATTCATCCGGCGAACCGGCACGAAATCGATTGGAAACGCTTGCTGAACGGTTTGAAACTGAGTGATACGCCGGTCTGGTTTCGGCTCGACAACCAATCGGCGGAACTCACAAAAGCACTGACAGAATTTCTCCCTTATCAACTAAAAGGCGGCCTGATTGACGATTCCATCAACCGCTTTTTCCAGACCAGAACGGTTTCGGGCGATGCGCTGAACCAACTTGCCCAGGCTACGCAACAGACCCTCGACTCGCCCCAATTCCGGACATTGACGGTGGAAAGCCACAGTTTTCATAACGCAGGTGCTACCGCTACCCAGGAATTGGCCTTTGTCCTGGGCGCTCTGGTGGATGTATACGATTTTCTGACCGAAACCGGTTTGTCGCTGGAGCAACTGATCCCCAAAACCGCTTTATCGATTTCCGTCGGCACGGACTATTTCACCGAAATCGCCAAACTCCGCGCCTTCCGTATGCTTTGGCAGCGACTGCTCACCTTCTACCAGACGCCGGCAATTGGTCACCAGCCCCCCTTTATTCACGCGCAAACGTCGACGTTTTACGACAGCACGGCGACGCCTTATACCAATTTACTCCGGGCCACCACCGAAGCCATGGCGGCCGTCATTGGCGGTTGTGATGCGCTGACCGTGCACCCCTACGATGCGGTTTTTGCCGATCCCGATGAATTTTCGCGCCGGATCGCCCGCAACGTTTCCATTCTGCTCAAGGAAGAGGCCTATCTGGACAAGACGATTGATCCGGCAGCGGGTTCTTATTACCTCGAAACCCTGACGGCGCAACTGACCGAATCGGCCTGGAAGCTGTTTCTGGAGGTCGAACAAATGGGCGGTTTGCGCAACGCGTTCTCGCACGGTTTTGTACAGAACGAAATTGAAAAAGCCTACGGGGCCAAAGTCGAAGCGATCCAAAACGGACGGGTTCTGGTGGGGGTGACAAAATTTCGGACGGAGGCAGAGGCAACACCCGTCAGCCGGGACCTTCCGAAAACCGCTACGGTTTTACCGAGCCGACGATTAGCCCAGGCGTTTGAATAATCTTTGACTTTCGAAACGGTATGCGCCCTGATTTCACCCATTTCCCTCCATCCATCCACCCCGCCGAAGCGACCGGCCCCGCGTTCCCTACCCCGCGCGCCCTCCCCTTTTCCACCGCCGAAGGCATCAAACTGAAACCACAGTACGATTCCACCGATATTGCCCGGGCCCAGCACCTCGGATCGGTTGCTGGCATTCCGCCGTTTCTGCGCGGACCTTACAGCAGCATGTACGCAACGCAACCGTGGACCATCCGCCAGTACGCCGGTTTTTCGACCGCCGAAGAATCCAACGCCTTTTACCGCCGGAACCTGGCCGCCGGACAGAAGGGGCTTTCCGTCGCCTTTGATCTGGCCACGCACCGGGGTTACGACTCCGATCACCCGCGCGTGGTGGGCGATGTTGGGAAAGCGGGCGTAGCGATCGATACCGTCGAGGATATGAAGATTCTATTCGACCAGATTCCGCTCGATCAGATGTCGGTGTCGATGACCATGAACGGGGCCGTCATTCCGATTATGGCGTTTTACATCGTGGCCGCCGAAGAGCAGGGCGTCGCCCCTGAGAAACTGGCCGGGACGATCCAGAACGACATTCTAAAAGAGTTCATGGTGCGGAATACCTACATTTACCCCCCCGAGCCGTCGATGCGGATTGTTGGCGATATTTTTGCGTACACGAGCCGCTATATGCCCAAGTTCAATTCGATCAGCATCAGCGGCTATCACATGCACGAAGCAGGAGCCCCCGCCCACCTGGAGCTGGCCTATACCCTGGCCGACGGACTGGAATACATTCGAACAGGTCTGAAAGCTGGTATTAATATCGATGCGTTTGCCCCTCGCCTGTCGTTTTTCTGGGGTATTGGCATGAACCATTTCATGGAGATTGCCAAAATGCGGGCCGCCCGGGTTTTGTGGGCGGCCCTGGTCCAGCAGTTTGCCCCCCAAAATCCGAAATCGCTGGCGCTCCGAACCCACTGCCAGACCAGCGGTTATAGCCTGACCGAGCAGGACCCGTTCAACAACGTCGCCCGGACGTGTGTGGAAGCGCTGGCGGCCGTGTTGGGACATACCCAATCGCTGCATACCAATTCGCTGGACGAAGCCATCGCGTTGCCTACCGACTTTTCGGCCCGAATCGCCCGGAATACCCAGCTGTATCTTCAACACGAAACCGACATCACTGCCGTGGTCGATCCCTGGGGCGGTTCCTACTACGTTGAATACCTGACGGATCAGTTGATTCAAAAAGCCTGGGCATTGATCCAGGAAGTCGAAAAGCTGGGCGGAATGACCAAAGCCATCGAAACCGGTTTGCCCAAACTCCGGATTGAGGAAGCAGCCGCCCGCAAGCAAGCCCGCATTGATGCAGGCAAGGATGTGATTGTGGGCGTTAACAAATACCAACCCGAATCAGAGAAAGAGCTGGACTTGCGGGAAGTAGACAACCAGGCCGTGCGGGAAGCACAGCTGAACCGACTCAATGAAGTAAAGACTAAAAGAGATTCCGGGAAAGTGGAAGCCGCCCTGACCGCCCTTTTTGAAGCAGCCCATTCGAACCGCCGGGCCAGTACCAACCTGCTCGCACTGGCCATTGAAGCCGCCCGACACCGGGCCACTTTAGGAGAAATCTCGTACGCTATGGAAAAAGCATTTGGCCGCCATAAAGCCACTATTCGGGCCATATCCGGTGTCTACTCGGCGGAGGTATCCGATGACGAAAACTTCCGGCTGGCCCGCCAGCTGGCCGACCGGTTTGCCGAACTGGAAGGAAGACGCCCCCGCATGCTGGTGGCAAAAATGGGACAGGATGGCCACGACCGGGGAGCCAAGGTCATTGCTACCAGTTTTGCCGACCTGGGTTTCGACGTCGATATGGGACCTTTATTTCAGACCCCGGAAGAAGTAGCCCGACAAGCCGCCGAAAACGACGTGCACATCGTCGGTGTGTCGAGCCTGGCAGCGGGCCACAAGACATTGGTTCCTCAACTCATTGAAGAGCTGAAAAAAATTGATCGCGATGACATTCTGGTGATTACTGGTGGTGTGATTCCCGCGCAGGACTATCAGTTTCTGTATGATGCTGGCGTTAAAGGGATTTTCGGACCGGGGACGGTTATTTCGGTGGCTGCACAGAAAATTTTAAAGGAACTGATGCCGGAACTGGACAACCACTGATTCATCGCTTCCGGCGGGTAGTTCGCAGCTCAAAAACCGGTGATGATCCGGTTTTTGAGCTGTAATTAAGTACGTTTTAGCTGGAGTTCCGGAACGCAGGACTTACCGATCCCGTACGGGAAACCGGCACAATTGGCCCTCCAGATCCGTAATTGCCCGCTCCAGTTCATCGTTGCTGGGGCTTACCGACAACCAGAACGGTTTTGTGCTGTCCTGGTACCAATCCGGTGCAGCCTCCTGATCAAGCTTGATCCCAAACGAATACTTGCTTGTATCCGTTGGCGAATTGCTAAACCCCAGGCACGGTTCTACAAACGACAAACGCGGAGATAGCTGTCGTTGAGCCACCACCGAACGCATCCATTTAATCAGGAGATCGATTTCCCAAGTCGATAGCATGGGGGCCGTTGTGGTATGCTCCTTATTTTTATAGCGGGTTTTCAGACTGATCAGCAACCAGTTACGGTCCATGAAATACTGCGAATCGCTGTATTCATAGTCCAATATATCTAATTCGAACGAAGACTCAGGGCCAGTTAATTTCATGGGTTAGAGGATTAATCAGCCTGCGTCTAACAGACTGTCGTAAGCATCGGAAATCGTGAAGAGTAGTTTAGCGCGCGGCAGCTATGGCAAATGAAAGCGGAGTTTATCAGAAGAATCTGGTCTTCAGCGCCTTATTCGATAACCTTTGAAAGTCTACCAATTTGTCAACTTCGTTGAGCATAGTAAAAGTACAAAATTGACTGGATTTTATATTAATTTCTGCTTAAAAAATTTGACAGACACCAGAATAACTGGCAGTGGGCCTTTTAACTCAGAAAATAAATTAAACCGGGGCTGTATACGAACATTTTTTTTGTGTTAATGGAATAGTCGTTAATTTCACCTGTCCAAATACTTGTGAAGATACCGTTCACCACAATCCATTGACTTTATGTCTACCAAACGAGTACTGATTGCCGAAGATAGCTCCGTTATCCAAAACCTTGCCCGGAAGATTCTTGAGTTTCAGAATTACGACATCACCTCCGTTAAAAATGGCGAACAGGTTTTGCAGATTCTGGAAAAAGAAGATTTTAGCATCATTTTGCTGGACATCAACATGCCGGTGATGGACGGCATGGAGTGCGTACGCCGGGTGCGGGCCCTCTCCGACAAAGAGAAAGCTAACATTCCCGTCGTTGCCATTACCGGCAATGCCAAAAACTACACGGAAGAAGAGTTTAAAACCGCTGGCTTCAACGATGTTCTGGTAAAACCGCTGAACTTCGACCGGCTGGTTGAGGTTGTGAACCAGCTCACGGACAAATAAAATAAGGAGAAAAGGAGGAAGGAGGAAAGCAAGAACGTTTCGTCTTTCCTCCTTTTCTCCTTTCTGCTTTCCTCCTTATGATCGTTACGTTACTCGGAACAGGAACGTCCTCCGGTGTGCCGTTGATTGGTTGTACGTGCGCGGTTTGTCGTTCCATCGACTTCCGCGATAAACGCTTACGCACGTCCGTTCATCTCGACATCGACGGAAGAAGTTTTGTGATCGACACCGGCCCCGACTTCCGGCAGCAGATGTTGCGCACAGGCATCCGGCGGCTGGATGCAGTCCTGTTTACGCACGAACATAAAGACCATACGGCCGGACTTGATGAAGTGCGGGCCTATAATTTTCTTCAGGGAGCTGATATTCCCATTTACGGGCATCCGCGGGTTTTACACCAGCTCCAGACCGAATTCGCGTATATTTTCGCCGAAAAAAAGTACCCTGGCATTCCGCGCATCCAGCTTCACGAAATTGGCAACGAATCGTTTGAGATAGAAGGTATTCCGTTCACGCCCATTGATGTACTGCACCACCGCCTGCCGGTTTTTGGTTACCGTATTCATAACTTCACCTACCTGACCGACCTCAACTATATTTCGGACGAAGAGCTGGAAAAGGTATACGGTACCGAAGTGCTGATTCTAGATGCCCTGCAAATTGAACCGCATCTCTCCCATTTCACGCTCGACCAGGCACTGGCGCTGGTGGAACGCATTCGGCCCCAGCAGACTTTTTTTACGCACATGAGCCACAAAATTGGGCTGCACCGGGAAGTGGAGAAACGGTTTCCCGCATCCATTCGGTTGGGCTACGACGGTCTGAAAATTGAAGTTTGAAGAAGGTTCGATACTTAATCGACCGTTGTTGGAGGATGCGTAGCTTGCTCCTGTTCATACCAGGCAAGCGCCCGGGCCTCCCATTTCATTATCCAGTCGCCCTTTTCTTCGTTATAGGCCATTGAGTCCTGCGGAAACAAGGTAGCTGCCCGCTTTTTTTCCCACTCATACGCCCTGGCAACGGCCGGGTAGGCCCGCAAAAAATCCCGAAAAGCCAGATGGCGCTTGATCTGCGGAGAATCGATTTGGTAACAATGCAGATGAGCCAACCGCTTTCCGTAGCCATCCGTCTTCGTACAAAACCGTCGCCCGGCAATACCAAATTCCCCGTGCCACACATAACCTAATTTCACGATCCGATTTTGAACGTTGTCCAACAAGGCAAGGTCAACGACCAGCGGCATCAGGTCAATAACGGGTTTGGCCATCAGCCCTTCTACGGAAGTCGAACCAAAATGCTCAACGGTTTTCAGATTATTGCCTAGCGCATCCTGTAGCTTTTGAGTTTCCCGAGCGGCCCACTCCGCCCAGCGCAGATCGTACGGTTTTAACTCAACCGGGTGATAACGAGGATTCGGTTGCTGTGATTCAGGCATTTGAGCAGACTGTTGTCCGTTTTTATCCCAATCGATCCACCATTTCAATACATGCCCGACCGTTGTGATACGGGCATTTCCACATGCTAATTTTGGTATTACCGAGAATTTTATGGTTTTCGTCGACTCCGCTGTACCACTCGCCGTTTTTCTTATCCAGCAGATACACTTTTGTGAACGCCCACGTTTTCAACGATTTGTCCAGAAATTGTTTTTCCTTCGTGAGCTGGTAGGCATTCATGAAACCGACCATCGCTTCGGCCATGACCCACCACGAGCGCTCCCGGTTAACGTGGTTTTCTTTGGGGTCGTATTCATAATTCATGCCGCCGTCGGATTCCAGGCCCGTAGCAGCAGCCCGCGCCATTTTGACGGAAAGCGTCTTGATTGTTTTCACCAGTGCTTCGTCGTGCAGCGCTTCCGCCGATTCGACCAGCAGCCAGGAAGCTTCAATATCATGGCCGTAGGAAATAGCGGTTTTCCGAACCTTCCAGTCGTTGTCCATAAACAGATTCATCCGGTAGGTCTTCGGATCAACGATATGCTTCACAAACACATCAATCAGCCCGCGAATCTGCCCATTTAACCCCTTGTCCGGCCAGGCTCGGTACAAATTGGTAAATGCCTCCAGAATGTGGAGGTGGGTATTCATGGTTTTCGTTTCCTGATTGTCTTTTTTGCTGATCACAAAATCGTCGGCCAGGCCCGACCAGTCGCGGGTCATGCATTCGTAAAAACCGCCCCGTTTTGGATCGTAAGCGTGCTGAATCATCTTCCCGTAAATCTCCTTCGCAAAATCCAGCGCGGGCTGGTGTTTGGTGGCGCGGTAATATTCGCTCAGCCCGTAGATGGCAAAAGCCTGTCCGTATTGCTGTTTGAAGGTTTGCAGCGGTTCGCCCTTGTAATCAACCGCCCAGTATACCCCGCCCTGTTCTTTATCGCGGAAATGCTTATCGATGTATTTGTAAGCCCGTTCGGCGTAGGGCAGGTATTCGTCGTGCTGCATGTGCCGGGCTGCGGCTGCAAACGTCCAGACAATGCGGCTGTTGAGTACAATCCCCTTGGCAGCATCGGTTTTGGGGACGTTCTGATAATCCACCTGGCCATAGTACCCTTCAATAGGGTCCGGACCGTATTTTTGCCAGTAAGCCAGAATATCTTTCAGCTCCTGGTTAAGCTCTTGTCGGATTGTTCGCAGATCGAACATAGCGGGTGAAGAAAAGAAAAAGGAATATTGATTAGTAAATATCGAATAATGAAGTGAAACTTTCTACTTCGTTCCCGATATTACGCCCCAATATTCCTTTTGGTCAGGCGGTTGGTCAAGCTCAATTACCCGAATCACTGCCGCTGCGCGAGCTGCTGTGCCCGCTTCGGCCGTGTCCTCCGCGCTCTTCCTGTAGCTCCGCTTTCGACTTTTGGGTGTGATCTTCGTGATCGCCCTGTTTTGTTTTATCCTGATTGGATCGCATGGTTTCCATGTGCGTTGTCATTTTGGAAGTATCACGCGCATCGTAGTTGCGGGTCCGTTTTGAATTGCCTTGTTTGTCATTTGAACCCGGCTGGTCGGTTGTTTTATTATTTGCCATGGCCTTGGTTTATTTAGTGATAAAGGTTAACCGACCGGTCGCTGCAATTGTTCGGATGAGTAAGTTTGCGTACCAATAACCCGTTTGCCCGTGCACACCAACTATTATTTCCTCCGCCAGCTTGCTCCAGCCCTACAGCCCCACCTTACCGGCCTGAAATTCATGGAGTGTTTCAGCCAGGATCGCGACGAGCTGGTACTGGTCTTTGCGCAAGCGCGGGGAAAAATCAACTTTTACCGCCCATTTTTCATCAAAGCGACCCTCCGACCGGATTTTTCGGGCCTGCTTTTTCCCGAAACCGTTCAGCGCGCCCGCTTCAACAGCGTCAATCTGTTCGAAGCGTGGTACGACCGGGAAGTGATTGCGGTGCGTGCTTTTCTCAACGAAAGGTGCCTCGCCATTATTCTGGAAGGCGGGGTCACGCTCCTGTTCAAATTCTTCGGAAACCGCCCGAATCTGCTGATTTTTGCGGAAGATACCGTGATTGATTTATTCAACAATAAGCTCGTTGGTGATACTCAACTCCAGCTTTCTGCCCTTGACCGACCGCTCGATCAGTCGTGGGAAGTCTTTGAACAGAACGGTTTTGATCACCGGAAGCTATTTCCAACGTTTGGGAAACTGGTCAATGCCTATCTGGAGGAGGAGGAAATCAGGGAGGTAGATGGAACAATGAAATGGCAACTGATTCAGGAAACCGTTCGACAACTGGAAAACCCGCGCTACTACCTCACTACTTTTCAGCATAAACCAACGCTCGCCCTCCTGCCTTATGGCGAGCCTATTCGCCAGGAATTTGACGACCCACTGGCCGCCAGCAACCGGTTTTATTCCGCGTTCATGGGCCAGAATACGATGGATCGTGAAAAAGGCGATGCGCTACGGCTGCTGGAAAAACGGCTGAAACGTACTCAGGCTTACATTGAAACCAACCTGGAACGGTTGATTGGTCTGGATGATGCCGTAAAAAACGAAGAAATTGCAAACATTCTGATGGCAAACTTGCACCAAATTCCCGAAAAACCGGGTGCGCGTTCGCCGGAAGTGGTGGAGCTGGAGGATTTCTACCGGAATACGCCCATCAAAATCAAACTCAAAACCGATCTTAGTCCGCAAAAAAACGCGGAAAACTATTACCGGAAGGCCAAAAACGAGAAAATTGAAACCGATCTTCTTCAGCAGCAAGTCGAAAACCGGGAGCGGGAAATCGAGCAGATTCAGCAACAGATTACTACCATTCGCCCCATTGAATCGCTGCGGGAACTGCGAAAATACCTGAAAGCCAACCCGGTCAGTGAGGAGAAAGCCGCCGACGGAACCGCTCCCCTCTTCAAGCAGCTTGTCCACGAAGGTTTCGTCATTCTGATTGGCCGCAACGCCAAAAACAACGATTTGCTCACCCAGCAGTATGCCTACAAAGACGATCTTTGGCTGCACGCCCGCGACGTGTCGGGTTCGCACGTTATCGTCAAGTATAAGGCTGGCAAACCGTTTCCTAAAACCGTTATCGAACGGGCTGCCGAGTTGGCGGCCTGGTATTCCAAACGCCGGACGGATTCACTCTGCCCGGTTATTTATACCCCAAAGAAATTTGTGCGAAAGCCTAAAGGGCTCGCTGCCGGTCAGGTCAAAGTTGACAAAGAAGAAGTGATTCTGGTGGAGCCACGCGGTGAAGACGCGAAAACCGCCTGATACCGTACGCTTCTGCTTTATTTTTTCTTCTGATTCAGCTCAAACAAATAACCGTCCGGGTCGGGGAAATAGATCTGAACTACGCCGTCGAAGCGAACCTGCTTGTGAAATTTGATATTGTGTTGGGTTAGAAACTGTTCGGATTTGGCGATATCATCAACGAACAAAGCAAAATGACTGCCGTCTTTGTCGTGCACAAACGAAGCCGTCCGGCCCGCCAGCAAGTGAATCTGCTGTCCGTTGCCAATGTCGAACCAGGAGCGGATGGCTTTTAAATTATCCGGAACAGGAATGGGTTTTAGCCCTAGAATATCGCGGTAAAACTGGGCGCTCGTTTGAATATCTTTCACCTGCAAGGCCAGGTGATTATGGCCGACGATCCCCAATGAAGTGGGCTGTGACTGGGCAAAAACGGCACTACCTGTTAACAGCAAGGCAGCTAATAAAACGAATGGTTTCAGCATGATTCGTGTGACGGATTATACCCCTGAACGGCTCAAACGAGAGAACAACAGCGTCTGCTGCCCGGGTCCGGTTTGCAAACCTCGATTAACTTTTGATCAATTCAAAACGAGAACTCATTTGGCAATTAAAACGGGTTTGAACAACCGACGATTTTCCGTCACTAGCGTCAGATGATACGAACCGGGTGCCAGATGCAGCACCGGCCAACTGAGGGTATGGCGCCCGGACGTAAAAAGCCGGTCAGGAAGGGCAATTACTTCCTGTCCCGCCGAATTAATCAGCGCCAGCCGTCCGGTAAACGAGGTGCTCACATCAATCTGCGCTGTGAGTTGGGTGGCAACCGGATTAGGCAAAACCGTCAATTGGTTGGCGGAAACGGGATCGTTCAGTGCCGTGATAACTTCGGTAACCTCAACCTGCTTCAAAATCCAGTTATCAGGATCAAGCGTTACCTCCTCAGGTGCGCCTTTGATGGTCAGCTCAAACGTCTGGTCGGCCCGATTATTCAAAACCGTCAATAAAGTATCCCCGCGCGAAGTCCGAATTCTTACCGGTACCGGCATGGTGAAAAACGCCGGGTTATTGGTATTGGTCGTTTGCTCCAGCCGCAGTTGCACTTTATACATATCGTTCAACCCGGCCACGGCACCACCGCTCCATCTCACCCGGTACGTCGGGTAACTTTCACCGTAAATCCATTGTTTGAAGAAGTAATCCAGCGACTGTCCGTAGACTTTCGAAGCGATGGCGGCAAAGTCTTCCGTTGTGGCCGTTCCGTACGCCAGCTCCGAAGCCGCATAGGTTCGCATAATTTCCTTGAACTTTTGGTCACCCACAATGCCCCGCAGCATGTGCAGCACCACGGCCCCTTTGTAATAGGTCCGGTTGGAATCAAAAATGTTGCTCACATTCGTGATATCCTCAACATATAATGTCCCGCGTGCCCGGCGAGCGAGTAGCATATACGCATTCACGTACGAACGAAAAGAGGTTGCCCCGCCCGTCGCTTCCCGGTACAGGAGCTCCGCGTAGGACGCAAATCCTTCATTAAGCCAGATGTGCTCCCAGGTCCGGCAGGTGATTTTGTCACCAAACCACTGGTGGGCCAACTCGTGCGCAATAATATCGGTGTTGAAGGCGCCCATCGAGCTGATGGTCTGGTGTTCCATGCCTCCCCCCCAACCAAACTGGGCGTGGCCGTATTTCTCCTTCAAGAATGGATAAGGACCAAAGTAGTCGGTAAAAACCGCCAGCATGGGCAGGGTTTCGTCCAACATCCGGCGCATGTTGGCCGTCAAGGCTTCCGGATAAATGTAGTGCGTCACCGGCATCGAATCGCCCGCTGCCGAACGGTAGGTATCTTCGTAAAGCACATAATTGCTCATCGCCAGCGAAATCAGGTAATTAGCAATCGGGTAACGGTTTCGCCAGCGGTACGTGCGGGTGCTGTCGGCGTGATCGATGACCTGTTCCAGCTTTCCGTTTGAGACCGACACAAACTGCTTCGAAGCCGTAATCCAGACGTCCGATGAATCGGCTTTGTCGGCGGGGGTATCCTTGCACGGAAACCAGTCGCGCGCGCCGTACGGCTCGCTGAGGCTCCAGATGACCGGCTGATTTTGCGCCCCGTGGGTGTCGAACACAAAACTGCCCATACCCGTCGCCCCCGGTGTTCCCTGGTAAAAAACTGTCACGGAGAAAAGCTGCCCCTGATTCATCGGCTGTACCGGCGTAAGGGTCAGTTGGTTGTTTTGCTGCGAAAAGGCCAGTTTCTGCGCCCCGGTTTTCACCGAATCCACCTTCATGTTGTCGGACAAATCCAGGTAAAACCGACTCAGGTTATTAGTGATCGCGGTCAACCCAATCGTTACCGCTCCCCGCAAATAATTGGGCGTGTGCGTAATCGCAAGGTCCAGTTTGTAGTATTTAATATCGATGCTGGCGTCACCGGGATACTGCATGCGGGCCGACCGATTGCTTTTCGCTAATGAACCGAAGTAATTCAGCCGCGTGTGCTGACAAGCCGCCACACCCTCATCCGGCTCCTGCGCGTGTGCGGCAATACTACCCAGCAAAAGCAGCCCACCCGCCACTGTCTTTCCCAGTTTTTTCGCAAAATGTGTTTTCATTCCTGGTTTACATCCTCCAGCGCATCCCCCGGCAAGGCTTTGGGTTCGGCTTTCAGCTGGTCATACTGTTGAGTCAATTCGGTCAATTTACGTTGCTCGGCTTCCGGCAATTCAAGCTGCCAGCCCATCGAATCGGCCAATTGATAGATCATAAACTGAATCTGATTATTAGCAATCCGGGGCAAATCACTTTCCATAGCCCGCTCCAACATGGTTTGCTTTGATTCGTCGAGCAGCCGGGTATAATCTTCGCTCCGAAAATGATTCAGGTAGCCCGGATCGATGTCGTAAAATTTGTAATCGGTATCAATCGACAGCACCTGCGGTTTAGGAAACGATTCGATGATCAACTTTTTTTCGCCAAATGCGGGCTGACGAAACCGAACTTTGGCAAAATCAAACCCAACCAGCACTTTCGCTTTGGCAATAATTAGCGCTTTTTTCGGATCATTGATGAAATACAGAAATTTCTTGTCATCCTGGTAACTCAGTATTTCCGTAAAATACCCCTCCGCCATCACCACCTTAAAGACTTTCTCAATTCGATCGAGCAATACCGTCGACTCCTTGCGGACATCGGTTACCGGCGCGGTCTTTTTCCGACGCCACCAGTTCGACACCGTAATTCCCCCAATTCCGCCCAACAACAGCGTAACCAGCACTAATAACGTATTCGACTCCATAGATGAGTTGGATAGTTGACGAAAGGTACAGACTTTTGTGTTCTACCAAAAATGATCGGTCACACTTAAGACGCAGTAACGCCGATTTGGTTTCTAATCCATGACGAATAAATTACTCATTGTTGTTGCCGGGCCTACCGCCGTCGGAAAAACCAGCCTGTGCGTCCGGCTGGCCCACGATCTACAAACCGATGTGGTTTCGGCGGATTCCCGGCAGCTGTACCAGGAACTGAACATTGGCACGGCCAAACCTACGCCGGAAGAGATGCAGGGCGTCCGGCATTATTTCATTGATTCCCACAGCGTTCTGTCTCCGCTTAGTGCCGGGCAATACGAGCGCGAAGCGTTGACGGTTCTCGAACATTTATTTCAGCAAAAGGACCACGTGATTCTGTCGGGTGGTACGGGGCTGTACATTAACGCCGTTTGTTTTGGCCTTGACGACGTACCCCAGGCTGACCCGGCCTTGCGCACCGAACTTATGAATCGGCTCGCGACCGAAGGGCTGGAACCGTTGCAACAGCAACTCCGCCAGCTTGACCCGGTTTACGCCAAGACTGCCGATCTGCAAAATACCCAGCGCGTTATCCGGGCACTGGAAGTGATTCTAAGCTCCGGAAAACCGTATTCCTCTTTCCGACGGCAAGATTCCGCCAGCCCGGTTGCCCGCCCGTTTCAAACGCTTTTTATCGCGTTGGATCGCCCCCGTGACGAACTGTATGATCGCATTGATCAACGGATGGACGCGATGCTGGCCCACGGTTTGGTCGACGAAGCGCGGGCGCTCCTTCCCCACCGGGCGCTGACCGCTTTGCAAACCGTTGGGTATAAGGAGGTTTTTGGATACTTGGACGGCGAATACGATTACGAAGAAATGATCCGGCTGCTCAAACGCAACTCCCGGCGCTACGCCAAACGACAACTGACCTGGTTCCGGCACCAGGGCGACTACCGCTGGTTTGATGCCGACGATTATGAAGGAATCAGGGAAGCCATCGAAAAGCAAACGGTTTTCGATGCACCTGCTTAATCCCGAGTAGCAACAACAATCAGAATTGGCCGCTCAACCTTGTGCCCCAAATTACTGACTGTCACGTCCGTTTCTTTCAATATCGTCTCAATCGAAAACGATTGGTGGGTCAGTAAATCACTGGCAGCCGTCCGGTCGTACAGTTGAAAACCGTATTTCGTGAAGGGTAATTTCTCCATAAAACCTTTATCGGCCAGCGCCAGCACAAACCGTCCGCCGGGCTTCAGAACCCGGTGTATTTCGGCTGCGTAATCCGCCGGATTTTCCCAGAAATAAACCGTATTCACGGTAAAAATTTTGTCAAAAGTAGAAGCAGGAAACGGTAGCGTTTGTCCATCCGACAATTTGAAATGAGCCTGCCCGGCAGCTAAGAGGTCCGCATTCCGCTTTTCGGCCTCCTGCACCATGGTTTCCGAAATATCAACTCCGTGGTATTCGATCAGGGCTGTTTCGTCGACAATCTGTCTAACATGGTCAGCGTTGCCCGGACCGATTTCCAGCACATTGTCGCCTTCCGTCAGAATCAGTGATTCAACGGCTCGCTTTGTCATGTTCGTGTTGCTCAGGTTCATCATCTCGCCTACTTTGAGACCTGATTCGCCATCGGGACGCCCCAGTTGACGGGCCATTTCCCTGAAATCGTCTTCACTCCATTCGGTTTTCATGCGGGTTTTGGTCGCGGAGGTTTTCGTTTCCGCCGACACGCAAACATACCGAAAAACGTTTTCCGCTCGGATTTAACGTGATATATGGCGCCAGAACCGGATAAAAGAAGCGCTGCCAGTCGGGATCGACCCCTGACAGCAGCACGAAGGCCCAAAATTAACGCACAAAACCCGGTAAAACCCGGGTTTTGTGCGCCAACAAATTGTATCCAGAATTACGCTGGAAGGTTTTTCTTCACTACACTCATCGTTTCCTTCATACGCTGTTCCGCAAATTTGCGGGCTTTGGCCGCTTTGGCTTTGGCCCCTTTGGGATCTTTGGCCATCGCCAGCACCGCCGGAACAATGCCCGCAACGTCTTGGGGTTTGTCCATATCGAACAGCCAATCGCCCAGCCCCACATCGCGCCACATGGCCCCTTTGCTGGTTTGTTCTTCAAACCGACACACAATCGCCGGAATGCCGTGGGCGATGCACATGATGGGCGAATGCATCTCAATGCCGAACAACCCCGCCGAGCGAATGTAGGTACTCACGGCCTCGTCGGTTAGCCAGTAATGATCCCGCCAGACCACCTTTGCTTTCACATCGTCCGGCAGTGGGTCGTACAGCATTTCTTTCCCAATCCGAACCTGGGTTTCGTTTTCGGGAACGAGCAGCACTTTCAGGGGAGTTTGCCGCACCACTGCAATGATGGCGTCGCGAATCGGCTTGTTGTCCTGCTCCTTCATCTGCTCGTTGCGGGCGTGTTTTTGGGGATGAACCGACTGCTTTTTCTGGGGTAGCTCCCACCAGGGCGAAAACCGGTATTGCGGAATGGCGCACAGAAATTTACCGGTTTCCAAACCGTGCTGTTTCAGGAAAGCGTCCGCCGATTGATCGTCCCGAATATCCACCGCAAAGGCCCCGTCGGGCGTAAATTCCATGATGGGGCAGTTCACACCCTTTGATTTGGCAAATTCCAGCGAAGCCGAATCCCGGAAATACGTAAACCGGGCTTTGCTCATCAGCGCGACATCCGCCGGATTGAATTTCCAGCGATCTTCCTCAAAACCGTAGACGCCGGGCCAGGTGATGCCGTAGATCCCGTACGGTTTACCGGTCTGGCTCCATTGTTCCACTTCTTTCCGCCCCACCAGCGACGGCCCCGAACCGTGCAGTAAAAACACGCACTCGCTCATAGCGGCCAATTTTTGTTCTGGTGTTTTCAGGATAATCAGCTTTGGAAACCGCTTCATCAATATCTCTTCGACGCCGTTGCCGACGTTGGAAGGCCACAACCGCACTTCCACATCGGGGAGGTATTTTTCCAGCAACGTGAGTACGCCCGGAGTATGGGCAATGTCGCCAATATTTTCGGTTTGCCAGGAGGAGCGCAGCAGCATGGAACGGGTTGCGGGTTGACGTACCCGCGCCAGCGTCGGCACACTCATCAATAGCGCCAGCAACGACGGCGTTTGCTTTAAAAAATCCCGACGGTTTTGCATGAAATCTCGTTTTGAAGATGGATAGGATCAGTTACGCAGACAGGTTCTTTTTCAGAAGCGCCATCGTATCGCGCTGACGTTCGTTGACAAATTGCTGCGCTTTTTTGACTTTGGCTTTGGTTGCTTTGGTGTCTTTGGCCATCGCCAGCACCGCCGGAACGATTTTCGCAACGTCCTGTTCATTGTCCATGTCAAACAGCCAGTCATTCAGGCCAATATCGCGCCACATAAAGCCTTTGCTGGTCTGTTCGGCAAACCGGCAGACAATCGCCGGAATACCGTTGCCAATGCACATGATGGGCGAGTGCATTTCCAGTCCAAACAGCCCCGCCGACCGCACGTAGGTGCTCACGGCTTCATCGGTCAGCCAGTAGCGGTCGCGCCAGACTACTTTCGCCTTTACGTCGTCCGGCAACTTGTCGTACAACACTTCTTTCCCGGTTTTTACCTGCGTTTCGTCTTCCGGCACAATCAGCACTTTGAAGGGCGTCTGGCGCACCACCGCAATGA
The DNA here is from genome assembly GCF_054780515.1 of Larkinella harenae. Lineage (NCBI taxonomy): Bacteria > Pseudomonadati > Bacteroidota > Cytophagia > Cytophagales > Spirosomataceae > Larkinella > Larkinella harenae. Next base: position 720,727 of record NZ_BAAGWE010000002.1, read on the forward strand.
TGGCATCCCGAATGGGCTTGTTATCGTGCTCCCGCATGGCTTCATTCCGGGCGTTCTTTTTCTCGTCGAACGGTGTTTTCTTACTGGGCACCTCCCAGTAAGGCGTAAACCGTTGCCGGGGAATGACGCACATGAATTTCCCTTTTTCCAGGCCGTTGGTTTTCAGAAATTCCTCAGCCGCCTGGTCATTCCGAAGGTCAACCGCGAAGGCACCATCGGGACAAAATTCCATCACGGGACTGGTTACACCGTTTTTCCGGGCAAGCTCCAGCGAAACCGAGTCCCGAAAAAGGGCGAATTTGGCATTGGTCAGCAATTCAACGTCCAGCGGATTCGGCTTCACCACGGCTTTCGGATCGTCGCTGTAGACCCCCGGAAAGGTAATGCCATAAACCCCGTACGGTTTTCCGGTTTCCTTGCGCCAGCGGGCCACGTCGTTACGAGCCACCAATGACGGCCCCGAACCGTGCAGCAGAAAGTCGCTTTCCTTCAACGCTGCCGCAATCTCGTCCGGCGTTTTCACCATCACGAGCTTGGGAAACCGCCGTTTCAGCAGTTCTTCGACCCCGTTCCCCACGCTTGATGGCCACAAGCGTAGTTCGGCACCCGGCAAATACTTTTCCAGGAGAGTCAATACGCCGGGCGTATGACCGATGTCGCCGATGTTAACGGTTTGCCAGGAGGAACGCAGCAGAATAACGGGCGCTTTAGCCCCCGCTAGACTTTTCAGGGATGCCAACAAGGAAACGGTCGCTAGAGCCGACGACTTCAGGAAGGTTCTTCGGGTTGGATGTTGGGAATTTTCAGTCTTCATATCTTTTGTTTTTCAAGAGGTCAAAAAGCTGGTTTCCGTTGATTAGCTTACTGATAGCCTGGATTCTGGGTTAGTTTAGGGTTGACATCCAGATCGTTTTGCGGAATCGGCAGCAAAACGTGGTAAGGCTGGATGTTGGCGTTGCGGTTGAAACTATTCTCGGCCTTCACCGCTTCGATCAGGCGGCCTGTGCGAACCAGATCAAACCGGCGGCTGTTTTCAAACGTCAGTTCCAGACGGCGTTCCAGCCAAACGGCTTCTTTGAAACTCTGGTAAGTCAGGCCAGAAAGCGCGTCTAGTCCGGCGCGGGTGCGCACGCGGTTGAGCGCGGCATAGGCTTCAGGGGTTGGGCCGTTACCCGCTTCGTTCAGGGCTTCGGCGTACATCAGCAACACATCCGAGTACCGCAGTACGGGGCGGCTCGTGCCTTCTCCTCCGTTGGTCTTCGCGCTTTTATCCCACAATTTCTGGAACGAAATGGCTTTAGTAAAATCCGGATCGCTGATCGACAATTGAGTCGTCACGTTATTGTAGGTATACGACGTAATGAAAGTGACGGCTTTCCGCTGGTCTTTGGCGGTATAGGCATTGTACAAACTCGCCGTTGGCCGGGCAATTCCGGCTCCTCCACCGGGATAAATCGGTGCCGACCGAACGCCGAAGCCCCGGCCCAATCCGTGACCCCGCACATCCGTCAGGTATTGAACTTCAAAAATATTCTCTTTGCCACCGCGCGCCGAAAGCGCAAAAGCCTCGGCAAACGTGGCATACAGATCATAAACGCCCAGATCAATCACTTCTTTGGCTTTGGCGGCTGCCTGCGCCCAAAACGGCGACCCTTTCGTAACTCCGGCCCGGGTCAGGTAGACTTTGGCCAGAATACCCTTGGCGGCTCCCTGCGTGGCCCGGCCCGATTCGTTGGCCGGATAGGTTTTCGGCAATACGGTTTCCGCTTCTTTCAGGTCAGCCTCGATTTGCACGTATACCTCATCGACCGGCGACCGGCTTACTTCCAATCCTTCCAGCGAAGTGGTTTCTTTAACCACTAGTGGCACATCGCCATACAGCCGCACGAGGTTGAAATAGTGCAGCGCCCGCAAAAACTTGGCCTCGGCGATGTAACGCTTTTTCAAATTTTCGTCCATTTGAATACCGGGCAGCCGATCGATGACAATATTGGAGCGGTTGATACCCGAGTAAGCCCCGGCATACAACGTAACCAGGGAATTGGCGGACGTGATGTCGTACCGCCACAACAACGGACGGTCGGCGGCTCCGGTCAGAAATGGCACGGCATCGTCGCTCGTGGTTACATCCAGATTCGGGTCTGGATTGCTGATGACCGCGTAGCAGGCACCCAGTGCGGCTTTGGCATCTTCGGCGGTTTTATAGTAAGTCGCGTTGGTCAAATTGGTAACGGGCGACAAATCGAGCTGGCTTTCGCAAGCCGTCGCCAATAGGGCCAATACCGGAAGAATATATCGTATTTTCATCTTTTGAAAGCCGTTTAAAATTTCAGATTAGCGCCAATCAACACTGTTTTGGCCGCCGGATAAGCGCCGTAGTCCAGCCCCTGACTGAGCGATGAACTGCCGTAGCGGTTTACTTCCGGGTCGAGGCCGCTGTATTTCGTCAGGGTCAGGTAATTCTGGAGCGTCACGTATACTTTCAGAGAATTGACCGAAATGCGGCTCAGCCAGTTTTTCGGCAGGTTATAGCCCAGTGAAATGTTTCTGAACCGCAGGTACGAACCGTCTTCCACGTGCAGGCTCGACAACAGCCGCGAACCACCCGCTGCGTTGGCCCTTGGGATTTCGTTGCTGGGGTTGGTGGGCGTCCAGCGATCCAGTGCCCGCGCCGACTGGTTGTTTCCGCCGGTCAGGTTCAGTAAATCGAACGTGCCGTAGTTCAGGATTTCATTGCCAAAGCTGCCCTGAACAAACACGTTAAAATCGAAGCCTTTGTAGGAGAACGTGTTATTAAATCCACCGAAAAAATCCGGGTTCGAATTGCCAATAACGTCCCGGTCGTTGTCGTTGATGATGCCGTCGCCGTTTCGATCCACATAGCGCAGATCACCCGGTTTGGCCGTTTTCTGAGCCGATCCGTCCACTTCGGCCTGCGTCTGGAAAATGCCGTCGGTGACGAGTCCGAAGAAATTGCCGAGTGGGCTACCTACGCGCAGCAAAATGGGGTTTTGGGTGGTGTTATGAATGGTGGCATCGGTTCCTGTCCGAAACTCCTGGCGACCGTCGAGCCGCAAAACCTTGTTGCGGTTAAACGTAATGTTGAATTCGGAGGCCCAGCGAAACCCGTTATGATCAACATTGACGGAATTAAAGGAAAGCTCTAACCCGTTGTTCCGAACGCTACCGATGTTTTTAAGGGTGGTTGAAAAGCCCGACGACGTTGGAACCCCTACATTAAACAGCAGGTCGGAGGTGGTTTTGATGTAATAATCGGCCGAAATCTGTAAGCGGTTATTGAACAATCCTACGTCCAGTCCCGCATCAAACTGCGCGTTTTTCTCCCAACGCAAATCGGGGTTGGCGATGCCCGTCGTGGCGGAACCCGTTTGAAGAACGCCCCCGAGAATGTAGGGCGTTGCGCCAATATTAGCCAGATAACGGTAATTGCCAATCTCCTGGTTACCCGACAAACCGTAGCTGACCCGCAGTTTAGCGTCCGAAACAGCAGTGATGTTTTTCAGCCACTCTTCGTTGGCCAGCTTCCAGGCCAGCGCCCCGGAAGGGAAAAAGCCGAATTTGTTGTTCAGACCAAACCGCGACGAACCATCCCGGCGGGCCGTGAAGGTCAGCAAAAACCGGTCGTCGAAACCGTAATTTAGTCGGGCAATGTACGAAATCAGCCGCCAATCGTCGGAGTCGGAAGCCGGAGCAACCAGCGTGGAGCCCGCGCCCAGGTTGTTGTACTCGGCAAAGTCATCGGAAAAAGTATTAGCCCGCGCCGTGGCGGTTTCGATGGTTTGCCCCTGAATGGTGTATCCGACTAGCGCACTGATGTTGTGGCGGGGTGTAATCTGGCGCGTAAAATTTAACGTATTTTCGTTTAGCCAGTTGATATCCTGCCTGTTGGCAACGGATGCACTGCCGCCCAAGCTAGCCCCGGCAATGGCTAAACGGGTAACGTAGGCGTTGGTTTTAGAAGTGAGTAAATCCGTTCCGAAACTCGTCCGAAAGGTTAAGCCTTCGATGATTTTATAGTCGGCGTAAGCGTTGGCGAGTAGCCGGATAACGGATGATTTATTGCGAAATTCGTCCGTCAGCGCGCGTGGGTTGTCAACGGCCAACCCATTCAACGTACCCTGATTTTTGAAGTAGCTGCCATCGGCGTTGTACATTGGAAAAGTCGGTGAATAGCTGAGTGCCGCACTGACTACCCCGCCCCCGGCGTTACCGTCTACTTCCGTGCGGGCGTTGTTTCCGGTGGTATAAGCGCCTTGCATGGTCAGGCCAACTTTCAGACGCGAGGTTACATCGTTGTCAAGGTTTGCCCGGAGCGTATACCGGTTAAAATCCGAGTTTCGGATGATGCCTTCCTGGCCGAAATAACCAAACGAAATGGCGTAACGGGATTTTTCGCTACCGCCCAATACCCCTAATTGGTGGTTTCGAATGGGTGCGTTTTGTGTCACGGCGTCTTGCCAGTTGGTACCTTGACCCAGCGTATTGGGCAACGGGCGGTCGGCGGTGCTTCCGTCGAAATACGGTTTGGCACCCGCATTGACCTGTGCTTCATTTACCAATTCGGCAAACTGTTGCGCGTTCAGCAACGGAATGGATCGACGAACGGACTGAATGCCGTAGTAGCCATCGTAACTGATTACGGCCTTCCCGGCTTTTCCCCGCTTGGTAGTCACCATCACCACACCGTTGGAGCCACGGGAACCGTAAATCGCCGTTGCCGAGGCATCTTTGAGCACTTCAATGGATTCAATATCGTCGGTATTGATGGAATTCAGGTTGCCCGTCGGGAAGCCGTCGATGACGTACAGCGGATCGTTCCCGGCATTGACGGAGCCGGAGCCCCGGATGCGAATGGTAGAGCCGCCACCCGGTCGGGCTGAGTTGGACACGACCTGGACCCCAGCCGCACGGCCCTGCATGGCGCGATCAAGCGAAGCAATGGGCGTGGCTTTGATGTTGGTTTCACCCACTTTGGCTACCGAGCCGGTCAGGTCTGATTTTTTGACGGTTCCGTAGCCTACCACCACCACTTCGTCCAGACTCTTGTTGTCGGTTTTCAGCGAAATATCCAGCGTTGTGCGCTTATTAACTGCCATTTCCTGCGAAACAAACCCCACAAAACTGAATACCAGAATTGTCGATTCGTCGGGAACCGTGAGCTGGTATTTTCCGTCGGGGTTCGTCGTGGTTCCGCGGGTGGAACCTTTGATCAGGACACTCACGCCCGGCAAGCCTTCGCCTTTTTCGTCCGTGACGGTGCCCGAAACCGTCAAATCAGCCGTGATTGCATGCTCCGTTGGGAGGGCAATCTGGCCCGTGTTTTCATTTCGGAATAAAGCGATTTGTTTACCAGAAACTTCATACCGAATATTTAGAGGAACCAGTAGTTCGTTTAACACTTCCTTGAGCGTGACAAAACGGGTTTCCAGTTTTACTTTTCGATTCGCCTGAATTTCCCTCGGATTATACACAAACAAAACGTGAGTTGTGCGTTCCAGGATCGACAGGGCTGCTTTTAGCGTGGTTGTTTCCGATTTTAGGGCAATACGCTGGTCCAGAATTTCCTGCCCGTGGGCGTGGTGACCGTACGTAGCACCCACAAACAGAAGGGTCATCAGCAACTGAATAACCGAAAGTTTCATGAAGGTTTTTAACCAGAAGTACTTTTGATATAATTGATCCATGAGCAAAATAGGGTTTGCTCATGGATAGCGGCCATGATACTGAGATACTGCCTCTTCTGTAATTTTTTCCAGAATTTTTTTTCAGACAGCACCACTGAGTTTAATTACACCTACTTATTTTCACACCCCTTGCTATGAATAACGATTTGTCCATCAACCATTTCGTAGGATGAACGGGTAATTTTACAGATCAGGTCCAGCTTTTCAAACAACGACTCCCCCCCCAGGTTGGCGGTCAGGAAACAGTCTTTCATCGTTGCGGCATCGTAAAGTACGGTTAACCCGTAGGTATCTTCCAGCAAGGAAAAGACCTGCGCAATGGGAGCCTCATCAAAGACATAATCGCTCTTCTGCGGTGCCCGCAAAGCGATGGGTTGTTCGACGACGGATTTCAGCAGGCGCTGTTCGGTGTTCGAGAAAACCGCCTGCTGATTTGGTTGCAACACAACTCCATCAAATTCGTTTTTTAACGCACCCTGTGCGGCTTTCTTCACATCCTTACGCATGTACACCGACACCCGCCCGGTACGGACCTCCACTTTGGCGTTTCCGGCATGGGCCGTCACCAGAAAACTGGTGCCCAATACTTGCGTTGAAATCTGATCGGTATAGACCCAGAACGGCATTTTCGCGTTTTTCGTGACGGAGAAAAACGCCTGCCCGCTCAGGTATACTTCGCGCCGGGTCGCATCGAATTGTTTGGGGTACCGCAGTGTCGCCTTAGGATACAGCACCACTGTGCTGCTATCCTGCAACACCACCGTCCGGAAAACCGTACTCTCATTGTGTTCTTCGGTATAATTCTCGACCAAACCGGCGCTGATTTCCCGCAACGATTCATCCACCCGGGCGGTTTGCCGGGCGCTTTCCAGCATACCGAAGTTCCGAAACAGCAAATACCCAACGCTCAGCAGCAACAGCAGCGAAGCCGCCACACGGAAGACCGTGCGCTGCCAGAACGGAATAACGGACGGACGACTGGCCTCCAGAATCCCGTCGAAAATCGCATCCAGCTCGTCAACGGGCAGCCGGGTATCTTTTTCTTCGAGCGCTTGTAAAAAAGCCCGCGCCAACTGGACTTTGTCCGTACAGTCGGGGTTTTCGGTCAGCCAATCCGACCAAAACCGTTCGCTCTGGTAATTCCGATTCAGCACCCAGCGTCGGAACAGATCATCCCGCGTCAAATCTTCGACACTGTAGTTTCGATAATCAGGCTGTTTCATCAGTTCGGGAATACATCATCAATCAACAGATAGCCAATTCGACGCTGATATACCTGTTGATGTTTATCTATTTAAAAAGAAAGCTCGCTCAGAAGGTCCAGGAAAACGACAAAGCTCACCCAGTTTTCGCGGAATGTCTTGAAAGCCGCCTGCAACAGGTTGGAAACCGACTGCGGGTTGACGCCCATGATAACGGCAATTTCGTCGCGTTCCAGATTCTGGTAATAGCGCAGGTAGATAACTTCGCGCTGTCGGCGGGGTAACTGGTTCAGGGATTCAGCAATGCGCTGCGTGGTTTCGGCCAGACTTTCCCGTTCGATCACCGACCATTCGGGGGAAAATTCGGCAAAATTCAGGTCGTTTTCCAGATCGGTCGGCTCGTTCTCCCGGTTGATGCGTTGTCGGTGGCCTTCGCGCAGCACCCGGTTTCGCACCGAGCTTAGCAAGTAGGCCCGCACACTCGTGGGCGTGCTGATCCGGTCGCGACGGCTCCAGATTTCGATAAATACCTCCTGAACACAGTCTTTCACGAAATCTTCATCCCGAATGAATTTGTAACCGTAGTTCTGCAACGCATTGAAATACCGTTCGAGGAGTTTGCGGAGAGCCGACTCACTCCCCTGCTTCAATTGCTGCCAAAGCAACAAATCCGGCAAAACCGGTTCGTGGTTTTTCATAGACAAAGAGCTTCGGATTAGGAACGTTCTGTGTACTTAAACCCGGAAAACCTAAATTCTACTGGCTAACCACCTCAACCGGACCAAAATAAAAGGGCCAATCGACTCATCGATTGGCCCTGAATCAAGTATTTTATTTACGGTTTTCGGTGGCTGACGCATTCAATGAACAGCTTGCATCAGCACAGAAAACCGTCGTTTATCCCTGCTTCCGCTCCAGTTCCCGGTAAGCCAGAATACCTCCGGTGAGGTTGCGGACGTTGGTGAATCCGTTTTCTTCCAGATACTGCTGGGCGCGGGCGCTCCGGGCTCCCGACCGACACTGGACAATGACTTCTTCATTCTGCCGGTCTTCCAGTTCATCGATTCGGTGCGGCAACTCGCCCAGTGGAATCAGTTCGCCACCCAGATTATCTTCTTCGTATTCACTCGGCTCGCGAACGTCGATCAGATTGACGGTTTCGCCTTTGTCCAGACGTTCTTTCAGTTCCTGTACGGTAATATCCATTGCTCTTTTGATTTTGGTCTCTGACAAAAGTAGGGTTACTTTCGAATAATCAGTTTTTGGACAACGGTCTTTTTGTCATCCGATAACCGGACCAGGTAGAACCCATTGGCCAACTGCGCAATATCCAGCTGCTTTTGCCCATTTTCTGGTCTAACACGAAGAAGCGCCCGCCCGTTCACATCCAGAATTTCAATTTGCCGAATGGCCGAATTTTGCCAGATCAACACCCCAGGGTTAGGATTTGGAAAAACCAGCAGCTGCGTATCCAGCGACGGTTCTTCGCCAACGCCGGTGATCGGAGCATCAGCTCCTCCACCCATCACTGGCCGGATCATCGGCACCCCACCCGGATCATACGCATCCCAGGACGTGCCCCGTCCTTCAAAAACCTGATCGCCAAAGGGACTGTTTTTATCGAAACCCACGGCCGTAACATTCTCCTCACTCACCTGCGTCCAGCCAACGTAAAAAACATCCGTAACGGCCACCCCGTAATCCAGCGGAACGTTCACAAAACCGTTGCGTGAACTGGCGTAGCTGACCACAGCGGTTTTCTGATACAGCATCCGACCGGGTTTTCCATTATCATCAGCATAGATGTTGAATACAGCCGTTTGACCAGCCAGGCTGGTTCTGACCGGCGCAAAGCAAACCTGAAGGGCCGACACCACATCTTCCTTATTCAGGCGAAAGCGCATGGCCACCCGCCCCTGCCGCTGCGTATTCTGAATAGCCGCTTCGGCGGTTCCGTCATCATAGGCAAAGTAATTGTCCAGCACCGTCAAAGTAGCGATAGTGTCGTTTCGGCGCAGATTCACGCCGGGAATGGTATCGGTGGTTTGGACCGCAAACTGAGTTTGCAGCACGGCCCGTTCGCCCGGAAAACCGGCCGGCAACGGCTGTGGTTTCATGGTTTTGAGCTGCGAACTGAGCGCGGCTATCCCTTCCGACGGCGACTGATATTGTTGTAATACTTGGCCCGTCAGTTGGTTACGAATCAAGGCGCGGTAGGCCGTGAAGTTGAAGTTGTTGAACAGATTGACAATATCGGTCCGGATGGTATCGGCGGTTTCGGCAGCAGGATTCAGCAGGTATTGTTTCAGCGGCATGGCGGTATACCGTTTCAGGAAAGAGGAAACCGGCTGCCGGGTTGCAATATCCCTGATGTACAGATTGGTGGCCGAACGCCCCCGGTCCATGTAAATGTAGTCGAGGTGCCAGCTGTCAAACGCGCCCGACAACCGGCCAAAAGCCTGAAAGCGAAACTGAAAGGCCGAATGGAAAAACCGGGCCTGATTCACAGCGACGAACGATTGCGTAAAATTATTGTTGGCCGTGTCGCCCGTCTGTTGCCAAACCGTCTCCCAAGAACCTGCATTGTTCAAAAACTGGAGTCGCAGCGAGTCTTCGGTATCCGGCAGTTCGCCTAATCCTTTGCGTTGCCAGTAAAAGCTTAGAAAAATACCGTCATTAACCGTCGACCCCGACAGATTGATGGGTTGCGTTGTCAGCGTATCCGTCGGCCCCTTGGCGAGTGGATTGGTAAAGTCGTACGGCGTTCCATCGGCTTTTAACCCGTCGAACGTGGCCACATTCCGGGAAGGATGATTGATGGGCAGCGTATTATTAACGTAAACGTTGCTGGGCAACCACAACGCCGAACTCGGGCGCTCCGTTGCGGTAGCAAAATCATCAAAGAAGGGTAAACTGAGCGCCTGAATCCGCGCCCCGGCCAGCGGGGCTCTCGGTGAAGACGCGGTTTGCGGGGATGCCTCAATCGGCACAATCCGAATCTGGGCCGAAACCGTCGAAACCCACGAAAAAAAGCTAATTAGTAAACAACAAAGCGGTTTGAACCACCCACCCGCAACCCCAGGTTGCGGTCTTTCTCCGACCAATCTGCTGTTGTTTACTAAACAGTGTTTCATTGTTACTGCGTATCATCATTTTCGACCGGGCCAACCACCCAGAGGTCGATCACATCCCCCACGCGGATGGTTGCGCCGGGTTTGGCAGCCGGGTTTTGCCGAACTACCGTGCCAATCTCTTTCTCAGGATCATCTACAGGAAGAATCGTGCCAACCTGTAAGTTAGACCCGCGAATTAACATTTCGGCTTCGTCGCGCGGTTTACCTACAACGTCGGGAACGGCAAACATAGTATTGCCCAGCCCGTCGCCCACCACAATGTCGATTTTCGATCCTTTCGCAATGCGGGTCCCCGGCAAAATCTCCTTGCCTTCGTAGAGTTGCTGCAAAACCGTTCCCTGCGCCAAATCAGGCACGTAGCGCAGTTTTCCCATCAACAGGCCGTTGCTCGACAGGGCGTATTGCGCACTAACGTACGTCTGATCCACCAGTTTGGGCATCGGAATCATGGGCGGTTTGTCGCTCGTAATCGTGATATAAACTTTTCGGCCTTCCTTCACCTTAAAACCGGGTTTGGGATACTGCGAAACTACCGTCAGCGGTTCAGCTCCGGCCACGTACGTACAATCCTGTACCTCATAACGCAGCTCGTGGTCGTTCAGAAAATCCTCCAGCTCGGACGTATTCATCCGGGTCAGATCCGGAACGGTAATGGTCTTGCCGTGGTGGGTCGTAAAGGGCAGGTACAAAAAGAAAAAACCTAAAAACAGGACGGCTACCAATCCCAGAATGATCCCAGTATGAATGATCAGGTCGGATGCCGAACGGGTGCTGATTTTCGCCATGCAATGGAAGTGTTCACGCTTCGTTTAACCACAATAATAGCGGTTTGCCGGGCGGTTATTGATACAAACCCAGCATTTTTTTTATGTATTTCCCCACCACATCGAACTCCAGATTGACCAGATCGCCCACCTTCAGGTCACGAAACGTCGTGTGCTCGTAGGTATAAGGAATGATGGCTACCCGAAACGAATCCGGTGCCGAATTGAAAACGGTTAAACTAACGCCATTGATACAAATGGAGCCTTTCTCAACGGTAATATTAGTGGCCCTCGGATCGTCGGGGGTAGTTCGGTACTGAAAGTCGAACAGCCAGCTGCCGTTCTGGTCGCTGATAGCCGTTACTACGCCTGTCTGATCAACGTGCCCCTGCACAATGTGACCATCAAACCGGCCGTTTGCGGGCATACAGCGTTCCAGGTTGACCCGATCGCCGGGTTTCAACTGGCCCAAGTTCGTTTTCTGCAATGTTTCTGCTACCGCCGTTACGGTGTACGTGTCGCCATTCACCGAGGTTACGGTCAGGCATACGCCATTATGACTCAGGCTCTGGTCCACTTTCAATTCGGGAGCGATGCGGGAAGAAAGGCGGAACGTCAGGTTGGTGCCTTCGGTGGTGAGGTCGGTTACTTCGCCGGTTGCTTCAATAATTCCGGTAAACATACGATTCTAAAAATGGGATTACACTACTGACTACATGAACAGGTTTAGGCCAACAAGAATTCCTTTTACCAAACCGTTGGCGACCAGACCCAACGGTTTATACGTCCTCATCAATTGGCCGGATATGGGGAATAGATGACATCGGCCGGGTCGTAGGGTTCATTGGAAAGCACCAGCAGGAGCGCTCCAGCCGAAAGCTCATCCAAACAATGCCAGTCCTGCGGTTCCAAAATCAGGCATTGCTGGGGCGTATCGAGGGTAAACCATGTTTCGCTCCGGCCATTGTGGGTGTAAATCCGGGTGTTTCCTTTCAGACAGATGATGACATGCCAAGCCTTGTGATGCCGATGACCCAGCCGCAACCGATCCTCCGCTTCCTGGTTGTAAAAAAACCGTCGAATCCGCCCGGGCATGACTTTTTCAATCACTGTGAGATACCCCGAATCCGACGCAAATGTATTCAGTGAGAACAATTGGGCCATAAACTGACTTTATAGGAGAGTCATTTGGTGGCAATTTTCAGAAAAAGTAGCACTCCGTCAGCGGAGTTCATCATCGGTTCAGAAGGCTGATCCACTAAAATGCTTCGGCAAATTACGAATCATTTATGGAAAAAAGTCGCTTCTGTTGCTGGGTGCGCCACGCAGGAGGACGCTTTTTTGCTACGAACTCATTGAATGAATCCGTAATTTCACGGCCTAAAACCATCCTGTTATGCCTCGGAACCGTTTCTTGCTGGTGGGTCTTTTTCTGATTATACTGGCCATTATTTATTATTCTTTTTTTGATTCGGGCAATACCGATTCACCATCGGTCGCCAATCCGGAAACCTACCGCGCAGAAATTGCCCAAAAACGCAAGGACAAAGACGAGCATTTCCGAACCAGTAGTGAATCACCTTTCACGGACAAATCCAAAATAAAATCCCTGATCTACTTTAATCCCGACCCCGACTACCGCGTCATGGCCCGGCTGGAACCGTTCGCGGATAAAAAGAAGCTGGTTGTGCGCCTGACGGACGGCAGCGAGGAAGTGTACGAGAAATACGCCCACGCGGTTTTTACGTTGAAAGACGAAGTTTGCCGGCTACTGGTGCTAAAACACGAGAATACACTGTCGGTGCTGTTCAAAGACAAAACGAGCGGCAAAGAAACGTACGGCGGTGGCCGCTACCTGGATTTCAGCCCCGATGATGCCAAGGAAAACCGGCTGCTGATGGATTTCAACGAAGCTTATAACCCCTACTGTGCCTATAATTACGAATACGCCTGCCCCCTCCCTCCTGCCGAGAACACCCTTCCCATTGAGGTTCGGGCGGGTGAGAAGTACGTTGAGCAGAAATGATGAACGATGAATGACTCAGTATGCGATGACCTAGCCTTCCTCCTAATTTGTCATTCAGCATTAAAATCATTCACATCCGGTTCATCAAGGTTCAGGACTTGCTATCTTTGCAATTCATTTCCAATTGCTGTATGAAGATTTCCTATAAATGGCTCAATCAGCTGATTAGCCTGAGTGAAACCCCGGAACATGTTGGTAAAATCCTGACATCAACGGGCTTAGAAGTTGAAAGTATCGAGAAAATAGAGTCAATTCCGGGTGGTTTGGAAGGTGTGGTCATCGGTGAAGTACTGACCTGCGAAAAGCATCCCGAAGCCGATAAACTGAGTTTAACCACGGTCGATGCAGGGCAGGCCGCTCCGTTGAATATTGTTTGCGGAGCGCCTAATGTGCGGGCTGGTCAGAAAGTAATCGTCGCGCTGGTTGGAGCGACGCTGTACCCCGTCAGTGGCGAGCCGTTTACGATCAAAAAAGCTAAAATCCGGGGCGCGGCTTCCGAAGGAATGATCTGCGCCGAAGACGAAATCGGTCTGGGCACCTCCCACGCGGGCATTCTGGTGCTGGATACTGACTTGCCCAACGGCACCCCCGCCGTCCGCTATTTTGGTCTGGAAGCTGATTACCAGATTGAGATCGGTCTGACACCCAACCGGGCCGATGCGGCTTCGCACCTCGGCGTGGCCCGCGACCTGAAAGCCGTGTTGCAACGGCCCGTAGAATGGCCCTCAGTCGACGGTTTTAAAACTGATAACCAGAATCTATCCATTGAAGTGCGGGTGGAAAGCCCCGAAGGCGCGCCCCGCTACACCGGTTTGACCATGGACGGTTTGCGCGTTGGCGAATCGCCCGACTGGCTGAAGCAACGGCTGCGGGCCATTGGCCTGACTCCAATCAACAACATCGTTGACGTAACCAATTACGTCTGCCACGAGTTAGGACAGCCACTCCATGCCTTCGACGCCGACCACATTATCGGCGCTGGCAACGGCCCAGCTCAGGTGATTGTGAAAACCGTTGCAGAAGGAACGCCCTTTGTAACCCTCGACGGTGTTGAGCGTAAACTGTCGGCCAACGACCTGATGATCTGCAACGCCAGCGAACCGATGTGCATTGCCGGGGTATTTGGTGGGCAAAAATCGGGCGTAACAGCACAGACCACCCGCATTTTTCTGGAGTCGGCGTATTTCAATCCAAGCTGGATTCGACGCACCTCACAACACCACGGTCTGAAAACCGACGCTTCGTTCCGCTTTGAGCGGGGCACCGATCCTAACCTACCCGTATTTGCCCTCAAACGGGCAGCTCTGCTCATTCAGGAAGTAGCGGGCGGTCTGATCAGTTCCAACATTACGGACCTTTACCCGACTCCGGTGGCCGATCGAAACATTGCCATTCGTTACCGCAACGTAGATCGGTTGATTGGGATTACCATCGACCGGGCCGAAATCAACCGAATTCTGGAAAGCCTGGATATTCAGGTAACGAACCCCAGCGAAGACGGTTTTACGGCCATTGTGCCCCCGTACCGGGTCGATGTGGAGCGCGAAGCCGACGTAATTGAAGAAATTCTGCGCATTTATGGCCTGGACAACGTGCCACTTTCGGAGCATTTGTCGGCCGATTTTCTTTCCGAGTTTCTCGAAACCGATCCGGATCAGTTGCAGGAGCGCATCAGTCAGTTGCTGGCTGCCAGCGGTTTTTACGAAACCATGACCAACTCGCTGACCCGTCCGGCCTACCATGAGGCTATCCGGGCCATCTTGCCCCAGGCGGATGTGCAACTGCTGAATCCACTGAGTGAAGACTTGTCCGTCATGCGGCAAACGTTGTTGTTTTCGGGTCTGGAAACGCTGGTGTATAACCTGAACCGGCGGCAGAAAGACCTGAAAATTTTTGAATTCGGGAAAGGGTACAGCCGGGATGGTGAACGGTTTTACGAACGACCGCGCCTGGGAATCTGGATGACAGGACGGACCCAGTCGGAGAGCTGGCTCAACGGCAACCAGCGGTCGGGCAATACCACTTTAAGCTACCATGACCTTGCGGGGATTGTTCAAAAAGTGTTAACTTCGTTCCGGATTAAAGCAACTGACAGCCAGCCCGCTGACCCGGCTATCTTCCAGTATGGCTTGACTTTGTCGGTGAATAAAAAGCCGCTCGTCAGCCTGGGGCTGGTGAAAGCCGGTCTGACCAAACTGGTTGATTTGAAGCAGACACCGGTCTTCTACGCGGACTTCGACTGGCATTTTCTCTTGAAGCTGTACAGCGGCAAGGTGGTGTTTGAAGAAGTAGCACGGTTTCCGGAAGTTCGGCGCGATTTATCGCTCGTGCTGGACACCCAGGTCACGTATGCGCAAATTAGTCGGCTAGCTTACCAAACCGAACGGAAGCTGTTGCGTGATCTGAACGTTTTCGATGTTTACGAGGGTGAAAATCTGGGTAAAGGGAAAAAATCGTATTCGGTCAGTTTCATTTTGCAGGACGCCGGTCAGACGCTCAACGATACCGTCATCGATAAAACGATGAACCGGCTCATGGCCGCGTTTGAACGGGAGTTGGGAGCCGAAATCAGAAAATAGCGTTTCGTTGGTTGTTGGTAGTAATCCGGCGGAGCTTTCAACGAGTTTTTTCAATCCAGTCATGAGCATTACGTCACCCGTTTTTTCGCGAATGGACGCCTTTGAGGAAAAGGCGTTCCGTTTGATCGAGAAGCTCAACCAGAGCCGGGAACGCATCCGGGAGCTGGAACAGGCTCGAAAAGTGCTGGAAAAAGAAAATGTTGATTTGGCTAATACGGTAACAAAACAGCAGAATCAACTGAAACAATTGGAAAAATTGGTGAATAATTCGCCGAAAGAGTTTTCAAAACCAACAAATATTCCTAAGATTGTAAATAACAAACACAATGACGCAGGAACTACTGCCGAATTGAAGCAACAATTGACGGCTTACATCGAAGAACTGGATCGCTGTATTGCCTATTTGAGTGCCTTGTCATAGATACACTTACCAGCCTGTCAGAGACGTTTAAGGCGTTTTTGAAACTGGTTCGACAAGCTGTACGGATGGAAGAGTTATTGTCAATAAATATCCGAATTGCAGGCCGGAATTACCCGATTAGCGTTCTTCCTGAAGAAGAAGAAAATATCCGGGAAGCCGGGCGTCTTGTCAATGAACGTTTTTTAGAAGAGAAGAATAAGAAAAAAAAACGCGATGACGTAGATATTCTGGCGATGATTGCCGTCATGAATACCGTAGGATGGCTGAACGCAAAGAATGAAAAACTGGCACTGCAGGATAAGATAACACAGAGAATAAACCGTTTAGACGAGTTAATTGACTCGACGTTAACTACTTGATGATTAAGTAGAAAAACAAACGAAACGAACCTTTCTTTCCGTACCCATCCACTGCTGACTACGAAAAGTCAGCTTGCTTCATTTCCTGGCACTGTAGTTGTCTGTGCGAATTATATTTTTCACACAAACGTCTACGGACATGAATAAAATTGATTTCTGGGTGATGCTCCTGTCGGATGTCTTTTCGATAGCAGTGGGTATCTACATCGGCAGGAAGCTATTGGGCCGCCTGTTTGCCCAGCGTGAGAAAGATGCCGAAACAAGAGCGGCAGAGATTATCAAAAACGCCGAACTGACGGCTGACAATATCAAGAAAGACCGTATCCTGGAGGCTCGCGAAAAGTACCTGAAACTGAAAGCGGAGTTTGAAGAAGACACTAATCGGAAGAAAAACATTCTGATTACCAACGAAAACAAGCTTAAACAACGCGAGCAACAACTGCACCAGCAAGCCGAGCAAAGTAAGCGGAAGGAAGCCGAACTGGATCAACAACGTCAGCAACTGGCTCACCAGCAGGAATCCCTCGGAAAACGACGGGAAGAAGCCGAGCGGATGCGGCAGCAGCAGGTGGAAGCGCTCGAGAAAATTGCAAACCTTACCGCCGATCAGGCCCGCGAACAGTTGATCGACGCTTTGAAAGCCGAAGCCGATTCACGGGCTTCGTCCTACGTCAAAAGCGTGGTAGAAGAAGCCAAATTAACCGCCACCAAGGAAGCCAAAAAGGTGGTGATCGAAACCATCCAGCGGACGGCGACGGAACACGCTATCGAAAACTGCGTATCCGTTTTCAACATTGAAAGCGACGACATCAAAGGCAAGGTAATTGGCCGCGAGGGCCGGAACATCCGGGCGCTGGAAGCAGCAACCGGCGTCGAAATTATTGTTGATGACACACCGGAAGCGATCATTATTTCGGGATTTGATCCCGTTCGGCGCGAAATCGCCCGGTTGTCATTGCACCGTCTCGTGCAGGACGGCCGGATTCACCCCGCCCGGATTGAGGAAATTGTGGCCAAAACCCGCAAGAATATCGAAGATGAAATTGTGGAAATTGGTGAGCGAACCGTCATTGACCTCGGCATTCACGGTTTACACCCCGAACTGATTAAGATGATTGGCCGGATGCGGTTCCGCTCCAGCTACGGCCAGAATCTGCTGCAACACTCCCGCGAAGTAGCCAAGCTTTGTGCTACGATGGCTGCTGAACTGGGTCTAAATGCTAAATTGGCCAAACGCGCCGGTTTACTGCACGATATTGGTAAAGTCTGGCCGGAAGAAGCCGAATTACCTCACGCAGTCTTGGGGATGGAACTGGCCAAGAAGTACAAAGAACACCCGGAAGTTTGCAACGCAATTGGCGCTCACCATGATGAAATTGAGATGACCAGTCTGATTTCCCCCATCGTTCAGGTTTGTGATGCCGTTTCGGGCTCACGTCCGGGCGCACGTCGGGAAATGATGGAGTCGTACATCAAGCGACTGAAAGAACTCGAAGAACTGGCGATGAATTTCCAGGGGGTTATCAAATGCTATGCCATTCAGGCCGGTCGCGAACTGCGCGTGATGGTAGACGCGGAGAACGTAACCGACGAAAAAGCGAATACGCTTTCGTTCGATATTTCGCAGAAAATTGAGAAAGAAATGCAGTATCCCGGCCAGATCAAAATAACGGTTATCCGGGAAATGCGCTCGGTGGCTTACGCAAAGTAAACCTGTTTCGATAACAGAAAACCCGTACTGGACACAGCCAGTACGGGTTTTCTGTTTATCCTGCTCAGGATTTGAAACCGCAACGGCGGCTCGTTCCTGGTCTAAAATTCACTGGCCTTCTTTGACGGCAGTGCGTCATCAACCGGAAAACCGTCTTTACCGTACCGGAAAACGCGGTAGTGTTGGAACAGCCGATGGCGTGGGTGCCCCCGGTAAAACCGCTTCGTGCTTCAGACTATCGGGCAAAATCTTCACATCCAACCCCAATTGGTTCTTCAAGCCCTGCCAGTTGTTCCGACCATCCTGATACGCCGGATTCACCATCATCGACATGTTATAAAAGTAGGAGGCCAGGTGATACCGCTGCTCATTCTGATAAATAACGCCCAGGTTATTGTAAGCCGGAGCATAATTTGAGGAAGCCCGAATAGCCTGTTTGTAATAATAAACCGCCGAATCCCGGTTCGGAATTAGCTTTTGGTAAGAATACGCAATGGAGAAAAAAGCTTCTCCAAAGCCCGGATAGATTTCTGTCGACTTCTGCAAATGGCCGATTGCTTTGTTAAAATACACCCGCTTGAGCTTGGGGTCTTTTTCTTCTGCACATTTGTTGATCCACTCGTTGGCAACGTGCCGGTTTACCTGACAGCTGTTGGAGGCATAATCCAGCCCACTATTGAACAGTGTAAAATTGTCCTTCCAGTCTTCATTTCGATTTATCGTTCGAAAACTGAATAAGCTCCCAACAACCAGGCAAAAACCGATCAAAATGCCATACCGTCTCAACACCGGCAAATCATCGGATAAATTCAACCGTTTAGAAATAACCAGATCAAGACCGGCAATAACGGCTATGACAAAGCCCAGAATGGGTGCGTACAAAAACCGTTCGGCCAGGATACCGCCCCGGAATAGCACAAAACCCAGGCCCGGCGTCATCGTAATAAACATCCACGACAGTCCAAAGCCCCAAAGCGAGCGTTTCCAGAAACCTTTCCAGGCCAGCCAGCCCAAGCCGCCAAAAGAAAACAGCCCCAGCAACGTTTCCCAATCGCTTAGTTTACCCGACGGAATGACGTTATAGGAATAATCGTACGACAGGTGCAGCGGAAAAACCAACAGCCGCAAATACTGGGCAAAGAATTTGAAGGTCGTCAGAAATTTAGTATTCTCCAGCGCATACGGGTAGTTCGCCCAATCAACCGGCGGATTCCCACTCAGGGTACCAATCATGGCTTTCTTCTGCCAGAAAAACAAAGCTGTGACCAGTAGATACGGCCAAATACTGAGGAGTGATTGCCAGAAGTTCCGTTTGGCGAAGGTGTACTGCATGATCACGATCAGCCCCAGCCCCACCAGCGACGATTCCTTGGAGAGGTAGGTCAAATACATCCAGAAGGCCGAAAAGACGATCCAGCCCTTTTCCTGGGTTTCCAGGTACTTCCAGTAGGTCAGCATCACCAGCGTAATGAACAGAAAGCTCAGCATTTCGTCCCGGCTTTTGATGTTGGCCACTACCTCCGTATGCAACGGATGAGCCATGAACAGCAGGGCGATCAACGTCGTCAAAACCGTGCGTCCGGGCATCCATTTCTGCAACAGTACAACCAGAAAAAAACCGGTAAAGCCGTAAATAATTCCGTTGATAATGTGACTGATGTGCGGATCGCCATTGAAATATTCTTTTTCCAGCGCAAAAGTGATAAGCGCCAGCGGGCGGTAATAGCCGAGCGAAATATTGCTAAAATGCCAGAATTCTGTTTTCAGCAGATCAGGAATGCCTTCAATGCCTTTCTGCACAAACAGGTTCTGGGTAATGGCGGCAATATCGTCGAGTGCCAGTCCATGATTGAATGTATTTGCATAGAGCGCGAAGCCAACCACAGCGGCTAGCAAGGCCCAAAGCCACTGAACGGGCCGGATTTCCAGCGGTTCGGCGGGCGTCTGGGAAAAAATCGGATTCTCAGTTGGCGTAGACGGACGGCTGGTTGCTGCGGCAGGGCGCGGTGCCGGTTTGGTTCCTCTGTTTGCGGCAGGCCGGATAAGTGGTTTTTGGCCCGATGAGGATGGGTTTTTCTTAGACATACAAAACGGTCAGGTCTATTTTGTAATCAACTTACGTTTGTTTTGTAAAACAACCTTTCACCTGAAAACACTGGTGTAAAGTTGGCAAGATTCGACAAAAAATCAATGCATGGAAAGTAAATCATCGAGCTAAACGATGATTTACCAGAACGCTACAAATACCTTGCCGAGTCGGGCCACAAAGGCCGAGCAACCTAAGTTTGATACCGCAAAGGACTGATTTCAGAGGAGATATAAACCGGAAAAGAAAATCTGTACGTGGGGTACAATGTTTTTTCTTATTTTACCATTTCATTTCCTTCCAGCTTCCGTTGGTTTGGTAAAAATGCTTTTTCTATGGCATCCGCTTTTCTGGGCCTACGAACTGTTATCTACGCGGCACCTGATTTACTTTATGCAAAAACCTGGTACTCAAAAATATTGGGTGTAAAACCGTACGTTGACGAGCCCTTTTATGTCGGATTTTCCGTGGGTGGTTACGAATTAGGGCTGGATCCGGCGGTTAAACCGATGGATGGCAGCACCATTACGTACTGGGGCGTCGCTAACATTGAAAAAGCCTGGGAGCATCTGATGAGTCACGGTGCCAGCGTGCACTCCGGTATTGAAGAAGTAGGTGAAGATGTGAAGGTGGCTAGTGTAAAAGACCCCTTCGGTAACATCCTGGGCATTACCGAAAACCCGCATTTTAAGGGGGAATAAAAAAAGCACCACCGGCTGGTGGCGCTTCTTCCGTCATTCTGTTGCTATAATTTAGGAATCCGCAAAACCTGGCCGGGATAGATCAAGTCGGGGCTCTTTAGCATCGGTTTGTTGGCTTCGAAAATAATACCGTATTTCATCGGGTCACCGTAAAACTTTTTGGAGATAGCCGACAGCGTATCGCCCGATTCAACCGTGTGAAACTGACCTTCTGGCTCAGGAGTTTCAACAACCAGTCGGTTATCGACTTGGTGAACGCCCTCCACATTACCAACCGCCAGTGCCAGTTTTTCGGCATCTTCCTGCTTGGCAACCACACCTTCCAGCACAACGGTATCACCGGCTGTTTTGACCGTTAACTTCTTGTAAGAAAGTCCGAGTTGCTTAACGTGGTTGAGTAACGCACTGGCTTTTAACGGCTCAACTTCAGCCGCTTTGGCAGGTTCGGCAGCCGGTGCTTCGTGTTCCTTACCGAAAACTTTCTCACCTACGCCTTTAAAAAAACTAAGCAGTCCCATGTGAATTTGTGTTTTGAGTATAATTATTAGGGTTGAATACAACAACTGAAAAGCCCCCGGAAGTGTTTACAAGGATAAGCCCAGCTTACTTTCAGTCTTTTCTTTAGACGTAGAAAGGGACATTTAGTAATCCGTGGCCGCTAAAATATTTAATCCGCTATTATTTTATGCCTTGCTGGAGTTTTCCGTTCTTGCGCCCAATCGGTTACCAAACCAAAATCAATAAATCATTCATTACAATGAAAATTTGCTGGGTTCTATGGGCTGCGTTTCTACTTGCCCTAAACGTGCAGGGACAAAGTCCAATCGAAATTGGAATCAGAGGAGGAGGCACTTTTTCACACGGGTATACAGTCATTCCGGCTCAAACGCTCGCTCCCCGATTGGAAATGCCCCGGATTCGGAACGCTAATAACGGCATTGGAACCGGTTATCTGGGCGGAATATGGGTTCGGAAAAACTTTGAACGTTTCTTTTTACAGGCAGAGCTCAGTTACTCGTCACTTGTCCTGAAACAGAAAGCTTTCATCGAGCGCATCGATATTCTGGCCGCATCCGAATTTGGCGTCAACCTCCCCGCACTGTTTCCTCCGGGAATGTTATACGCTCAATTGAACACGACGGCCGAACCCAGCCTGAATTCTATTTACGTTCCCCTTTTCATCGGAAAACGGGACCGGGCGAATAAATGGCGGGTTTACGGCGGGCCAACCCTTTTCTTTACGCACAAAGCGGAAGCGGTACGCACGGCTTCCGGACGAGTGGAAGCCAATCCCATGATCGGCTTTCCGGCTTACACGGTTAATAACATCACGGATCAGGTTGACCTAACCGAGCCGGAACAGGCAGGTTTGCTCCGCGTCAGAAATTTCAACTTCGGCGTTGAAGTTGGAGCAGGCATTACGCTGTTGAAACGGGTTGAAGTTGATCTCCGCTACGGTTTGCCCGTTGGAGGAGTCTTTAATGACCGTGGCATCACCGGTTTCATTGGTTATGCCACGCTGGCGGTTGGCTATACTTTATTTCATCACTGATCTGTGGGCATCCAGCCAGGCCGTCATGCTGGCTCCTGGTCATGCAACCTGGCTGGAAATGATCACATAAATGCTTGGCCGACTTCTCTGAGGAGGTCAATAACCGGCAAAACCGTACGCCCTTTTTCATTGAGTCGGTACTCTACCCGGGGAGGAACTTCGCCGTAAGACTGCTTGTCCACCATGCCCAATTCAACGAGTTGTTTTAATTCGTGAACCAGAACTTTTTCGCTGATGCCCGGCACCAATCGCTTGATTTCGCCATAGCGCAGTGTCCTTTCACGTAATAAATGGATGATGACCAATCGCCATTTTCCACAGATTACTTCTACTGCTTTTTTAATAACCAGTTCGGTCGCAATTACTTGTTCGTTTGAGTTTTCTAATTCCGGAGTCATTCGTTACGGATACTTACCATTTAGTGCGTAACGCACTGATTAGTAGGTTATTGAGATTGTTTCGAACAAAAATACATCATTAAGTAGTAAGTGATACTTCTTCGCTAAAATTGTTCCTTATTTGGAATAAAGTTACATAAATGGGCCTACGACCGCTGTAACTTCGATTTCAACCAGTAAATCAGGATCAATCAGAGCGCGAACTTCCACCATGGATGCTGCCGGTCGGATGTCTTTAAAGAACTCTCCGTGTGCCCGCCCTACGGCTTCCCACTGCGCGATATCGGTAACGTACATCCTTGTACGCACCACATCATTCATCGATCCACCAGCCTGCTCGAGAATGGTGGCAATTTTTTGTAGAATGAACCGGGTTTGCTCATAAATGTTTCCTTTTGCAACCACTTGGTCCCCGTTCATGGCCGTTGTTCCGGCAATTTCAATTAGATTTCCAACGCGCACGGCACGACTGTAGCCTACCTGCGGTTCCCAGGGAGAACCGCTCGAAATAAGTTGACGAGTTGACATAAACAAAATCTACCGAGCTTTCTCAGCCCCTATCTTTTCCAGAGTTACTTTATAATCAGCAATAAACAGTTTAAATTCCTTATCCAGAATATGCAAGTCATCCGCCAGCGAACTGGTGTCGCTCACCTTTAGCTTGGCTTCAGCTTCGCGAGAAATTTGCGCAATCCGGGCCACGCCAATGGTTCCGGCACTTCCCTTGAGTGTGTGCAAATGACTTTTAACGGTTGGAATATCGCCTACGGCAAAAGCATCCATCGACTCCTGAACGAGGGTAGTGGCTTCGATTTCAAAATCCTCGTAAATCGACGTTACCAAATCCCAACCACCGACCTGTTCCAGTTGACCAATGATCTCCGCGTCAATCATGGGCGCTTCCAGCTCCCGTAAGGTCTCCAATTGCCGGGAACGCATTTCGGCCGCTTCCCGAAACGCCGTTCGGGCATCGACCGTTTCTTTTACTTTGGCAATAAGGCTTTGCGCCCGGATGGGTTTGGCAATGTAATCATCAAGTCCCTGACTCAGAAACCGATCCCGGTCTTCACGCATCGAATAGGCCGTCATGGCAATGACCGGTGGCAGCTTTGTTCCAAACAGGTCTCGCAGCCGCCGAGTCGTTTCAACGCCGTCCATGTCGGGCATCTGAATATCCATGAAGATCAGTTCATACGGTTTAGCCTTGTCGGCCATAGCGCCCGTTACTTTATCGAGGGCTTCCTGACCACTCGATGCTGTATCGACCCGGCAACCCGATTTGCGCAGAATTTCGGTAGCAACTTTCCGGTTTACGGCATTGTCGTCCACCAGCAGCAAATACGGCTGGTAATCCTTGAACACGTCCTGCAGTGACACCTCGACCTGATCGGCTTTCTGCGCCGTTGGGCTGATCAGCGTTTCTTTCAATTCAATGGTAAACCAGAAGGTGCTTCCCTCGCCGGCAACCGATTCAACTCCGATTGATCCTTTCATTAAAGCCGCCAGCTCCTTCGAAATAGCCAGGCCAAGGCCCGTACCGCCGAATGATTTGCGCGACGACATTTCCACCTGGCTGAACGAGTTAAACAACAGGCCCAAATCATCTTTGGCAATACCGATTCCCGAATCTTTTACTTCGACTTTGATGCGATTGAATTTACCTTTTTTAGTAACCAGCGATGCTTTCACGGTTACCGCCCCGTTTTCCGTAAACTTAATTGCGTTGGAGGTCAGGTTGGACAGGATCTGTAGCAACCGCGTCTGGTCGGCAATGACGTACTTCGGCAAATCATCAGCCAGGTGATACGTCAGCCTGTTTCCTTTTACGTTGGCCTGCTGCCCAAAAAGCGACACCAGCTTTTCAAATACTTCCTGGAACCGAATGGGAGCTTCGTGCAGCACCATTTTCCCCGCTTCAATTTTTGACAGGTCAAGAATGTCGTTCAGGATATTGAGCAGCGTTTCCGACGATTTTTTGATGGTCTGGACGTAATCCTTTTGATCCTGATTCAGCGGGGTGTCATTCAGCAGGTCAATCATACCAATCACGCCATTCATGGGTGTACGGATTTCGTGGCTCATGTTGGCCAGAAACCGTTCTTTCACCTTCAGCGACCGCTCGGCTTCATCTTTAGCCTTCATCAGCTCCTGCGCATTTCGCTTCAGCTCCGTAATGTCGCGCGCCAGCGCTGCCACCTCATCAACCCGTCCGTTTTTATCGTTCAACGTCAACATGTTGAGCATAATCTGACGCACGGTTCCGTCTTTGCGGTGAAGGGTAGCCTCAAAATTACGCAAACTCTTGTTGCGGATCAGACGCATCAATGCCCGGTGAATATCCTGCTTGTCCACAAAATTGGTGATCGGCTGGCCAATCACCTCTTCAGGCGTGTACCCCGTCCGTTTCAGCACCGATGGGCTGATCATGGTGACCCGACCCTCACGATCGACCCGGCAATAAATATCCTGTAGATTGACGAAAATACCCCGGAATTTTTCTTCACTTCCGCGCAGCTCCAGTTCTGTGCGCTTCCGAACCGTGATATCGCGGGCAATCCCGGATACCTCTTCGATAATGCCCCCCGAAAGCAGAATGGGGTTCAGATGCACCTCCAGCCAAGCTTCGCCTTTTTTGGTTTGGAAATGCAGTTCTACGGTTTGCGGCAGCCCCCGAAAGGCCAGCCGGTATTTTTCTTCCAGCAACTTACGGTTTTCGGCCCCGATGATCCGCCAGCCTAACTTTTCGGTGGTGATGTTGAGTTGCGGTACTTCTCCCAACTGATTTTCGATCAGCCGGGTGTAATTTCGGTTGAACGAGGTCAACTGGAAGCTCTTATTGACCGACCAGATCAGGTGAGAGCTGCTGTCGAAAATGGCGTTCAGGCGGGCAGTTTGTTTATTAATGGCCCCTTCGTCCTGTTTTCGGGCGATGGCCAGCGCCACCTGTCCCGAAATAAATTCCAGCAATTCCAGGTCACGAATATTGTAGGCATCCGCTTTATCGTACGCTTTCACGCCAATAATGCCCGTAATCCGATCCCCGATCCGGAGCGGCACACACAGCATCGCTTTGGGAATTTTGCCGTAGAGATAAAGGTTTTGCGTATCCGCCAGTTGCTGAATATCCTGCTCATAGAGAAACAGCGGCCGATTGGCCCGAATCGCGTATTCGGTCAATCCGTTGCCCAGTTTCCGCTTCGTAAACCGCATTCCCGTGAAATACTCATCGATGTAATACGGAAAATACATGAAGCTCTTACTCTGGTCGTATAGCGCAATGAAGAAGTTGCGGGCATCGATGATATTGCTCAGTTCCTCGTGGATGTTCTGGTATAACTCGTCCAGATCCGTAGCATTCAGTGTCCAGTTGGCAATGCTGTAATAGAGCTTCTGCGCTTTTTCCGCCCGAATGCGGCTGGTGATGTTGTGCAGAATACACCGGTAAACCGTTGGTTTTCCCTGATCGTACCGGCAGTTGACACTTCCCGACACAAAAACAGTTTTGCCTCTTTTACTTTGAAAAACCGTCTCGAAATACGGAAATTTTTCGCCATCCCGGACGCGCTGCAACCGCATAAGCGTACTATCTGCGTAATCGGGGTGCAGCACATCCTTCAACGTCAGGGACGCAATTTCGTCGGAACTGTACTCCAGGACTTCGCGCCAGGCCCGGTTCACAAAAATGAATTTGCCATCGAGCGTCACCAGTTGAATCAGGTCACTGGTGTTGTCCACCAAATCCTGCAATTGGGAGTTGGAATACGATAACGCTGATGCAACCCGCTTTTTATTTGTAATATCTTCGCCAATGATGGTATACGAAGCAACGGCTGAGTTATCGGCAACAGTATTGATAATAAACGAGTTCAAATGAACATTCCGCACCGCGCCACTTTTAGCCAGCAGATTGACCTCTTTTTGTTCAATCACACCGCCCCGCGCAATTGCCTCGTTAAAATCCCGCTGCATTTGTACCCGCTCTGAAGCAGGAATAAAAACTTCAAAGAAGTTTTTCCCAATCACATCAGTGGGTTGCCAGGCCGTAATCCGCAGGGTATACTGGTTACAAAAAGTAACCGTCCCATCTTCTTCAAGCGTCAATCCGATGAGATTCAGTTGATCAACCGTTTTGCTGACATCAAAAGCCGACGCATGGGGTGGTTGTGTATTTCCATCCAGTGAGTTACGGATACCGACTTCCTTGCTCAGCCGCCGAATTTCGGCAACCAGTTCATCTTTTGTTTTTGCAGACCAGGACATTCTCTATACGTGTGGGGTTGAACGTAGCCGCATTTTCTGCTACGTTTTGGGTTCTTACAAATGTGCCAACACCTTGCCGGATGTGGCATCAATGTTGGATAAATTTACAAAAAAATAGTGGCAATGTGATAACTGTTTGGTTGCTTAACGGAATGGCATTAATTTGGAAGTACCTTTGCCGTACATTAGTAGTTTCGTGTGCTTACCGAAAATAGAAGATGAAAGTTTTTATCGCGCTGATTCTGACTGGTCTGTGCTGTGCTTCGTGCGAACCTTTTGATCTTGATCAGAAAAGTTTTCCGATCTGTGAAAAACCCGAAGGTCGCATCGGTTTTACAGCCGCTAAACTCGAAGTGACTTTTTTTCTGGAAAACCAGAAAGGCGATATTGGGGCCGTTGGCTGGGAGCTGGGCGACGGGCGAACCCGCTCCGGCACGCAGTTTACGGTATTCTACGACAAACCGGGCACCTACAACGTTAATATGGTTCTGGCCAACCAATGTGACGATAAATTCACGGCTTCACAATTAGTTACCGTCACCAATTAATTAGTTCTTTTCCGCTATGCACCAGTCGTCTGCGTTTTTTTGGTTGAAACGGTTTGCCTTTCTTTTACTCCTGCTGTACACCTTGCCCGCATCCAGCCAGGTGGCTGTCACCAATATTCGCCTTCAGGTTATTGACGAATCGGCCCTTGAAATTCTCTATGATCTGGCGGGCAATCAACCTTCCGACTCCGTTTACATCCGAATCCGCAGCCAGACCAACGGAATTTTGAGTCCGGCGGCTCAATACATTTCCGGTGAATGGGGTCAGGATGTACAGCCCGGTTCTAATCGGCGTATCGTCTGGCGAGCGCTTGAGAACGGTTTTGAACTGGATGAAAACATTCGGGCCAGCATCCTCGTCAAAATTGCCCAAAAAGCGACGCTGCCTTCCCCCTCCCAAACGGCCGTTCCCCCCACGCAGTCAACAACTCCCGCAGCGGATCTTCCCACCAAATCCAAATACCGTCCGGGCGGACCGGAATTTGCCCTGTTATCGGTGGTCGCTCCCGGGGTTGGCAACATTTTCGTGCAATCGCCCAGACCCGTTGTTGGCCACCGGCTTGGGGTTACAGCTGCGTGTTATGGCCTGATGTTTTATGGATTGGTAGAACGCAAAAAATCGCGGGACGAGTACGCTCTTTACGAACAGCAACGCAACCGAACAGCTGCGCAACCTTTTTATGATCGCGCCAATGCACACCACCACCGGTATTACCTGGCAACCCGCCTGGCCGGAGCCGTCTGGATTACGGACATTGTTGCAACGTTCATCAAGGGAGCCCGTAACCAGCGGCAACGGCAAAAAGCGAACGAACCTAAGGTAAGCCTTTTACCGGGATCGCAGTTTGGTCACCCCGTAGCGGTTTTCCAGTATACTTTTTAACGATTAACCATGATGCGTTTCCTTCTCTTTCTGGGAATACTGCTCAGCTTCGTCAGCGAATGCCGGGCGCAGGCAGGAACCTATTCGGCTTCCAGCCCGTGGGTTTATGTCAAAATCAAAGCCAATGCCAAAACCCCAACCGCCGACCGTTCATTCACGGATGATTTTACGAACAATCATAATCGGTGGCGCATCGGACAGCGTGGCGCTTATTCGTTCGATCTGTACCAAAACGCATACCGCATCCGCAAACAAACCAGCAATACCAAATCGCAGGCTTTCAGCTCCATACCACTCCCGACGGGCATCAATCTGAATAAAGTCGATACATTTACGGTTCAAGTAGATGTTGCAGGCCCTAGCGGTATTATTCCGGATGCGGGCCTGTTGCTGGGTGTGAAGGATTCCTTAAATTATTGTCACTTTCGGATCAACAATAAAAACCAGGCGTCCGTTAAATACGTGATTAACGGATTGAGTTACACCATTTATATGCGGGGAGATTATGTTCCGGCGGGCATTCCGCTTTCGGTCACCCGAAATACACTTACGGTACGAAAAAAAGGGGAACAAATTCACTTTTACCTCAATGGCCGGGAAATTCCGACGAGTCCTTATCAGTTTCGGCAGTACCAGGGCAATGGAATCGGTTTTGTTTCCACAACCGACGGCACGCTGTTTCAAAACCTTCGCGTCAGTACCAGTGCGGCCAACTAATCTTCTACCTCGCGGATGCGGGCACCATCGCGGTCGATGCTAATTTGCTGACCGTCCAGAATCACAATGGCTTTGCCACTTTGGAACGGCGTAACATCGTCATAGAGCGGTTCAATTTGCCACTGATTTTTCTGATCGATGTAACCCCACTTGTTGCCCTTCCGGGCAGCCCGTAAGCCAAAATCTCCAACGTGCTCATCTACCGTATCGTATGAATTGGTTTCAACTGCTGCTTCCGGCGACGAGTTAGCGGGGCTTTGGGGAGCACTTACCGGCACCAGAATCTGATTCGGTGCATTGATCACAGGAGCGACCGGTGCTGACCCCAACGCCGTTTTGCGGGTAGTTTGTTTAGTAGCGGCTCCATCAGTAACCTCTCCAACGGGTAATACTGGTTCTTTTGCCGGAAACTCCTGCTCCGTCGTATCAAGTCGGCTGCCTTCGTCATCAATTGCCGACAGTTTTCCTTTCCAGAGCCACAGCAAAATACTGACAAAGAGAATAACAAACGCAATGAGTACTTTATTGGATTGACTAAACGGGATCGCGATGGGGTGCGTAGCTACATCCGTTGTTACCGGCAATACCAGCGGTTCAGGTTCTGGTACCCATTTTTTGGCTTCTTTTTGCCGCCAGTCGGTCGAAATCAGTTGTTCTCGTAAAGACCCTCCCTGGGGTGTCTGGAGTGCTTCGTAGTTATGCGCCAGCAAATACCCCATTATTTCCTGCGTTAGGGTCGTTTCATCAGATGGGATAGAAACAAATAACCGCTGGATCACGTCGGCTGGGACGTGTCGATCATAATTGCCAAAGACTTCCTGTATGTTGTGACGAATGGTATCAATCATCTCTTGCATCTTTAATCTAACGCGGAACCATTCATTTAGACGCACAAAAGTTACAAAAAGTCAAAGTCTCTTCATAATTTTTTATGCAAACGGCAGGCCGCGTTCCTGTACATAACGTTGCTGCGTCCCGTGTGTTCAGGAATCGCACGCGTTGGGGCTCTCTCAAGCGTATTTGTAAACGGCAACTCCCCAACCCTATCCCTTTATCTCTCTCACAATAAACTAATTACGTTCCCGGACTCGATTCCCATACCGGTCAATAAAAATTTGAATTCCGTCTAATTCAACACTGGCCATTCCGTTGTTGAAAGGAGTCGCCAGATCAAACTGCGGTTCGATCACCCATGTATTGCTTTCGTTGATGTAGCCCCAAAGGTTTCCTTTCTGAGCCGGTCGCAAACCAAACTCTCCCACATTCTCATCTACCTGATCAAAATCAGCAACGCTTTTCTCCAATTCTTCGGGTAGTGGCTCCGAGTTTGCCACACCATTAGCTTGATCGTCAAACGTTTCCGGATCCATTCTTTGCTGTACCCGCTGGCCAGCTGCTGATGCGAGCGGCATTGATGCCTTCCGGGATGGCTGCAATGACGCACTGGCCTGGCTTCTGGTGCGTTTACGGACCGGTTCGTTATCTCCTCCACGTGTAATTCGTAACACAACCCAGATCAAAATCAGTGCCGATAAAATCGCCAGACCAATTAAAGCCGCATCAGATAGACCACTTTTTTTAGTATTTCCCGAGGGTTTTACCTGCGGAGCCTGAAAAGCACGGTTACTTTCCGTTGACGACCATGCCATGGCAGGAGGCAGATTCGGCGGAGATGCGGTACTGGACGCTGGCGGGTAACCCGCTGATGAGGCTGCGTATTCGGTTGAACGGGGTTGTTCTTTTTCCCACCAGCTCAAATGGCGCCAGTCGGTTGAGATTAACTTTTCTTTGAGTGTCGCTCCGCGAGGAGGATGAACCGACGCGTAATAATGTTCTGACAAATACCGGCGGATTTCTTCTGCTAGTGATTCCTCGTCATAATCAACGGCTTTAAAAAGAAATTTCAGACTTTGCGCCTGAATGTGTTTGTCGTAATCGTCGAGAATGCTCTTGATTTTTGTACGAACCGACTCCACTTTATCTGCAGGTGCTACCGACGCGGAGCTAACCGGTTGGACCGGCTGACCCGCAGGCTTTTCCGGCTCGGCAGCCTTCCCTCCCCCCTCAACAGCAGGCAGTGCTTCCAGAATAGCCGGAATCCATTGTTCAGTCACAAAAGGTCGGGATAATTGAACCCGGTCCGCTTCGGTTGCAATCTGATTGATATCAGCCTCCGTTAATTTCTTCTGACGCTGTAGGGCAAGGGTAACAATTTTTTTTTTCAGATCCAGAATTTTGCCGAAATCACGGTTTACCTGCCGACTGATATCATTGACCAGGCGCGTGAAGTCGTTGATGCCAAGCTCGCTGGCTTCGGCAACCAATCCTTTCTGGCGCCATTGCCAATCGGCTAATTCTCCTTCGTGTAGAACAACTTCGTTTTTGATACGATCCCGTAATTCGTCCAGTGTCATGATACCAGTAAATACTAATTCGAATGTATCGAAGACCGGTAATTATGCGATCAACTATCAATAGTTATTTTTCATTGAATTGATACGAACATTCAAGCCGGTTTGTTTTTAAGCAGCCATTCCTTTCTTATACAACGGTTCGGTGGAAAGGGCCTAGCTGCTTAAAGTACTAAATAAATCTGATTTTTGCTTTCTCCGCAATTTTCCATTTGTCGCCCTGCAACGTAAGCTGTCCAGCCTGCTCGGTTCGTATCCGGCTGTTTGCATTCGGCTGAGTCAGGTATTCACAGGCGTCGTTGAGGTACGAATACGGGTCACTCAAGGCCAACCGCTGGGCGTCGGCATTGTCAGAAACCTGGTAGGTAGCCTGCGTATCGTTTTGAAGAACAATATCAAAAACCGTATCCCGTTCGGGTTTCACCAACAAACCCCGTGCGCTAAAACCGTCGCCTAAATCGGCCGTGCGAGCGTAAAAAGCCGTCGGTCTGGGCGGTTCAATGGTCGGTGTTCGGTAGCGGTTTATCGGTCGGCCCTCCTCCGGCTCTGCCGATGCTTCCTGTTCCACGGTGGTGGGTGTCACCACTTCCAGCGGTACTTTTGCTGCGGGAGCAGCAGCCGCCGGTTTTTCAACGGGCCGGTTTTGCTCCAGCTGCCGAACGGTTCTTTCCAGGGCATCAAGTTTGGCGGTTAATTGAAAATTCTCGTTGGGCTGATTTTTACGCACCTCCAGCTTACTGATCCGATCAGCCAGCTTGGCCAGTTGTGAATCAAACTGCACATCCCGCGCCGACTGCTGCGGCTTCTGTCCTTTAACAACAACGTAGGCTAAAAAAGCGACCGCAACAAGACTCAGTACAGCTAAGAAAAGGGCAATACCATCCATAGAATTCCAATTTGATTGAGTGGGTGTAGTTGATGTAGTTGAAGAAACAGCCGACGCAGCGGGTTCCTCTGTGGGCGTCGCCATCTCCGCAGCTGTGGGTGTAACGGGGGCTGGCGCAGGTCCGGCGGCCAAACCGTTATTAACGATCTGATCCAGCGTTGCCACAAAAGCTGCATAATTTGGTAATTTCTGACGATCGGCCTTGTTTCCCGAAGCGATTTTCAGGATTAAATTGTCCTTCACGTACAGCAAAGCCCGCCGGGGCTGATTTTCCTGGGCAATATTCTGGGCGGCTCTTCTTTTGGCGTCATCCACCAGCTTATCCGCCCCCACCAGATCGTTTTGGCGGATAAACGCCTTCAGACTATCGTAGGAGTCACAATTGCATTGCGTTGTTTGAACATTCGGGAACGTTTGCTTATCCGTGGCCAGAAACTCAACCGTCGTTTTTATCATCTGAAAAGCAGATCGATTCAACTCCCGAATTTCTGTATCAGTTTGGGAAAAAACCGTCTGGTGCAGCAGCAGCAGCATGGTCAGCAACAAGACCCAGCGGGGCGTTTGACGAATCATTCGTTGAGCAATGGTTAATGAATGGTTTACGATTCTGCAATGTGTTTCGACAACTCATACAACGCGTGTTTGAGCGGCAGGAAGAAATATGTCTCGGCCAGCGCGTCATTGGGGCGCTGCTCGAAGCCCATCCGGGCCAGCATGTAACTGTCATACAACCGCCCTCCCCGCGTAATATCCGTACCGACCAGATAATCAATATATCGCTCGGGCGTCTGGATGTTATATTCGCTTAGAAAATAGGCAATATCGCGATCCTGCAAAGTCAGTTCCAGAAACCGTTGCATGTTGTGCAAAACCGAGTGGTGAAACTCGCGCTGCGGGCTCACCTCACCGATTTTGGTTCGGCGGTATTCAAAGGCATAGGTTGGCTGTGGCTCCGTTCCTTCTTCAGCGGTTTCGGGCAAATTACCCCAATAACTGGTCGTTTCGCGGTTTTCGTACTGCGCTTTTTCGGCTCCGGCGTTTTCGTACAGAACCGCTCCGTTGGCCGTCGTCTCCTTCGGATTGTCGGACAGAATCACTTCGAAATCCGGCGGTACTGTCTGTTTGGAATACGCCTTGAACAGCATTTTCGTAAACTGAATCAGCCGTGAACGCGATCCGAGCATGGTCAGGTACTGACTGCCCCGCCCCGTAAACGTCAGGTAGCGCGGCAAGGCCAGATTGTGCGATTCCAGCAATTGCACCAGGTGGTAAACAATCGCGCTGTAATGCAGGTACAACACAATCCGCAAAGCCGGTCTGCCGTCTTGAATCGACTGCGTAAACTTAAAGTGACTGTCGTACTTAAACAGCAAACTAACAATATCCTCCGCCGTCAGTTCCGGTTTGTTCAGGAAGGTATCCAGAATGGAATCTTCCCGCGCGGGGGTCTGGTTGAGTGTCCGGCGGTAGGCCAAATAGTTTTTAACAAAACCGTTGTCTTTCCGGTGCGACGGGTGCCCCTGTTCGTCCAGTCCACCGCCCCAGATGTCGTAACCGGCAAACCGGAACGAGGTATTGAGGTAACGACCCTGCTGCTTCATAAACAGCATAATATCGGCGGTTCCGCCCCCAATATCTACGTTGACGGTATCGGCAAATGATTTTACACCATTCTTGACCAGATAAAAATACGGTGCCAGCGATTCCGGAACCGGCCTGGACCGGAAGTTATTCGTTGTTCCAAACACATTCCGGAACGCCTGTTCCCATTCGTGTACCAGGTTATCTTCCGTCACGGCCCGCATGCTCGACGGAGCCAGCCAGGCCACGGCGGTTTGCTGCACGTTCCCCTGATTCAAAATCACTTTATTCCGAATCAGTAACAACAAGGTTTCAAAGAAAGCCCGTACACGAGGACGGTTCAGCGTGTCGGCTGGCTGGTTTTCAAAGAGCCATTTCAGGTTCGTCACGTAATGGTTAACACCCGTGCTACCTTCTTCCAGATCGATGTTGAAGCCCAGGTTGACTTTTGAAAACAGGTTATTCCCGCTGTCGGTAAAACCACTTTTTTCGTAAACCGTTGTCCGCAACGGAAACGAGAAGGGCGAACCAAACTCCTTGCCGATAATGGCCGGAATAAACTCGCGTCGAACCAGTTGGTCGAGCTGTACCAAACCGCCGAAGCTAACCCGTTTTTCGTATTTGTCGTATACGGTTTGTGCTTCGTAGCCTTCATACGGTTTGTTGAACAAAACCATTTGCAGCTCGTCCTTGTCCAGAAACGTATTTTGATCACTGACCGTCAGGGCCTTCGGCTCAACGTCGCCCATCGCGGCATCCGTGTAGGCGATGTGCGTATTGGAGGTTCCGAAGTCAATGGCAAACGTAAAATTTTTGTACCCCTTCTCGGCGATGGTTGTAAACAACGGCAACACCAGCCCACGGTACGGAATGCCGCTGCGCTCCAGCCGGATTTCCAGCACATCAAATGCCTGTGGCACTTTGTAGAAATAGGAAGCAGGCAACGGATCGACTTTCGGTGACCGGGGTTCCGGGGCCGTTACGTTGAGCGGCTTTCCGGCGATGATGTTCGGCAGTTCATAAAAATGAACGGATTGGTTTGCCCGAAAGCCGATGTTCGGATCACTAACGTCGGCCAGCATCACGTGATACTGGTTCAGGTTCTGCAAATCGGGCACCGTCAAACGATAGAAAGGGAAAAACGCCAGCCCGGCCCGGAAATCCACTACGGTTTCCGAACGGCCCAGGTTATACTCTTTCCGGAATTCAATCGTGCGGTTATTCCGAATCGGAATCCGCAGAGTTGCCGTGATGATTTTATCCGTTCCGCGGTGCTCGGCCGAAAAGTTGAACTGATTCTGCAAATCCTCGATCCGGAAAAAGTTGAAATACTCTTTCCGCACCGGCAACAGGAATTCGCACTCGCCGATGGTGCCCGTAAAAAACCGTTTGTTATTGATTTTGAACGGCACTTGAATCAGAAAGTCCTCCAGGAAATCGTCGGTCGTCAGAAACGGATACCGCACATTGTCGACACCCGGCAAATACCGTTCGGCCAGCAAACCACCTTCGCTGAGGTTGTTCAGCAATGACCGCATAATGACCGTCTGCGGATTCCAGTTCGTATTCTTAACGTACCGTCCGGCCACATCCATCCGCGACGCCAGCGCCAGCGGTTTCCGCACATTGGTGGGCGCTCCGTTACGGCTTTCCTGCTGGTAATACGAAACCGTCGGTTGCATCACGAAATCGCTGTTTTCTTCAATATCGTCCAGCACATCGTTTTCGCGCACCTTGTACAGCGCCAATCCGGGCAACACCTGTAAGGTTGAATTGCCCTCGCCCCCAATCTGAATGGGTTCGAAATTAGACAATGTTGTGTTGGCTTCCACCGGCAACTGAACGGTGTTGTCAAAGAAAGCCTTGTACATGAATTCGGAGAATCCGCCCTTGGCAGGCAGGTAATCCTTGTATTGATCGTACAGCCGACGCAGGTATGTAACAAAAGCCGTATCCCGATCCTGCAACGGCACGTATTCATTCTGAAACAGCGTGCGGCCCGTTGTGCTTTTGGGCGGATCAATAAACTTATTCTGGCGTTCCTGCTCCCAGTTGGGCGACGTAAAGACCAACGACAACGGCGATGTTCCGCCGAGTAGGGCACCTTTGTAATAGATCAGCGTAAACTGCTGAATGGTGCCGAGTTCATTACGAAAATCCAGCTCCAGCGCTTTGGCCAGAATCTGGTGCGCGTGGCGGGTCGTGGTTGAGTTTGTGGCTTTTTTCCGCAGGGCATCCAGCCGCTCGGCCCGGTTCCAGACGCGGTAGGTCAGGTCGGCGCTGTTACCGGCCTGAAACAACAACTCCAGCATATCGAGCGCGTGCGACACCAGCACGTGATACAACGACAGCTCACGCGGCAACTGGTTATTTTTGACCATCCGGAAAGCCGTATCGAACAGATACAACCGGGCAAACGGCGACGGAATCGACGTTCCGGCCTTGGCCGCGGCTCCGGCCGCTCCCCCCGCTGCCCCGGAAAGCGTATCGGGAATGTGTTCAATGCGGTTGCCCGTCAAACCCGTATGCGAACCCGTCCAATCCTGGTGGTTCTGCTCGCTGACGTTGGGGTCGTTATCAATTCTGAGAATATGTGGCATGAGTTCAAGGAGTCTTAACGGATTATTTCGCGGAGTCAAACGGAGTCTGTGCTTACTCTCTTAAAACTCCGCTTACCTCCGCGAAATAACTTTTTAAACCGCAGCGTCGGACAGTTGCCGGTTCAGCGGGCCGAGTTTTTCGCGGGCTTTCTCGGCTATTTCAATCAGAAGTTGCATGAAGCGCTTTTCGGGTTCAGGAAAGGAACTCTGGAACCCATTCTCGATTTTCCCGGCCTGATCGCGCAAAAATTTCTCGCTCAATCCTTTATCAAAAAAACCGGTTTCAATTCGTTTCGAGCGGACCATTGCATTGAAATCCAGTTGCATGTCGAACGGATAAAAAGCCCGGTCGTTCTGCGCCATTTCATTGAGCCAGGCTTTGAAATGGTGCGTCATGAAGTTTTCCAGCGACGTGTAAAACGTGTTTGTTCGCAGGCTCTGCGACAGCGACAGGTTTTTGGCAAAGGCTTCGCCCAGGTTGTTGGGCACGAAATCGGTAAAAAACTTGGTCGCGTAGGCAAACCGAATGAGCGGTTCGAGCAGCCCGTTGTAGGTCTGGTCGTGAAAATGCGGCAAATCCAGCGTTCGGTCGTTGCGCTTCAAACCGTATTCAAAATACCGTTTGGCGTCACCAAACTCCCCTTCGGGTTTGTTGGCAAAATCCAGAATAGCCGCAGCCGCCAGCATTTCTACCACGTGGGCATTGTTGGTTTGCTTGGCTCCCCCTTCCACGTTGGGGTAGAGTTTGCTACCGGGCCGATCGCCGATGTAATACAGCGCATCCAGATTCACCTGCGTCTGGTAGTACGACAAAGCCGCCTTGGTTTTCGACAGAAATCGGTTCTGATCGATGGCGCTCTGGGTATTTTCTTCCAGCGCAAAATACGGCATCACCGTCACGGCCCCTTTTTTCGCGTTGCGGATCTGGATTTTCTGACTAGGATGTTGCAAAAGTTTCACCAATTGCGGAAAACCCGCCGAACCCGTACCGCCAAAAATCGAGCTGATGACAAAAATCCGGTCAGTCTGATCGTTGAACGCTCCGGTGAAGTATTTATACACTGCCGAATCTTCCAGGGCGTTGAACACCACACTCCCGATGTTCGGATTGCCCTTAAAACCAACGGACAGGTTCAGTTTCAACTCCGCGCTGGTTGGTTTGGCCGAATTGTCGTAGAGCAGTTTCAGCAACTCCCGGTCAATGTCGTCCATGTTGCTGACGCTCAAAAACTCCTCGAAGGTTCCTTCGTGGTCGGTCAGTTTGGGCAGCACCGAATCGCCGATTTTCTCCTGTGCATTCTCGGCCTGAAGCGTTCCGAGCGGTTGCAAAGGTGTGGCAAAGAACGTTCGCCGTTCGGTTTGGGTGCCCTGGCTGGCGGCCGTGTCTTTGTAAGCCACCCGGCGAATAGCCCGATACAGTTCGACTTCCCGCAGCGCTCGCTCCGTATCGCCGTTCTGCATATCCATATCAAGTAGGATCGGAATGATGGTTAAATCTGTAGGCGTTTTGGCCCCGGCTGCCAGCAGCATAGTCAGGGAGCGAAGTACGCGGGCGCCCGTCCCGCCAATACCAAAAAGAAAAAGTTTCATAGACCAAATGTCTTGAACCGGGATTGAGCAGATTAACCAGGAGGATTCCTAATGGATTGTGATAGCCATCTTAGTTGATCCTTTAATCCGTGTAATCCCAGTTCAAGACTCTCTTAAGTTCAAAAAGGTGTCCGCTTGGCAAAGATGGAAAACCGTTTGAGGAGTAACGAAAAAATGCAAAAGTAAATTAGGGCGTACAATAAGTTTACGGCTCCAAACCCTTGCATATAGCTATCGGTATTCTCCGCGCCGGTAGCATCCAGCGCATACCAGACCGCGTACCCAAACCCGAAAATTCCGGCAACCACCAGGGTAATGGCCCAGTGCGAAGTTCGGTAGAAAACCGACTTCCAGCGGCCCAGGACCAGATAAAACAGGAGCGCTAAAGCGATGGAAACCAAGAGTGTAATCAGACCAACGGGCGTAAAAATTTCGTCGGCGTAGATGGGGTCATTGTTCTGGCCCAGCCAGAGTTCATAGAGCGATACAAACATGAGGGAGAAGGTTAGTATTGGTTGTCACACGGGGACTATTTTATTTCGCCAGGTTAAGATTCAGGACCAGAAAATCGTTGGTCGACGACTGATACGCTTCCTTAACCCCGTTCATCAGGTGCACCAGGGCAAAGGTTTTGTTGAAACGACTCGTGGCAGTCCGGTCGTCCATGGTGGACCAGCCGGTAGCATACCAATCATCGAAACGGACCGGCAATTTAATAGTGACACCGGCTTTTTCGTCGTATATATTTTCCACCCGGAACGTCAGCACGTGTGTATTCTGATTCAGCAGTTTCAATTCCCGCTCTTTGATGCGCTCGGTTGACACCTTTTCCTTTTTCTGAACATTCACCAGTTTGACGGTAGCATTAGAAGCCGTCACGACGGCATTCTTTTTGATATAATCTTCCACCTGAGCATAGGCTGGTAAACCGTTCAGATTGACGCCCACCGCAAACTCGGCCGGTGATGCCGGTTTAACCGATAGTTCGGAAAGTCCGGCCTTTTCGGCCCGCCAGCTGCCTTTTTTATTGAGGGAAAAGAACAGATCGAATTGTTTCAGTGCCCCACTGGCGCCAAAATCCAGTTGTTTAGCCGGTTTGGTGATCAGCAGATCGCTCAGTTTCTGGTTCAGATCGGCCACGAGTTCCTGCTTGCCAATGATCCAGATGTAAAACGGCCGCGACTCGCCCGCCAGTTTGTGTTTGTTGTTCGTGTAATCGTAATAGGTTCCGTTGAAACCGGAGCTGTAGGCCAAAACCGTGGCGCTGACACCCTGTTTTTTCAAGGCTGCAAACTGGTCGTTGATCTGGCTTTTTAGAACACTTTCCGCATTCTGGCGGTTGATTTCCGGATTCTTTTTGACCTCGGCATCCGGAAACGACAGAATACAGTCCGATACCAGCAGGGCTACGGTATTTCCCTTCGCCTTTTCACCCACCTGTTTGAAAATTTTATGCAGTTCCGAACTGCGCTCATTGGCCAGGGGGGTTGTGGCCAGATTAACAACAAACTGGTTGTACCCACCCACGAACGGCTGCGCCTTCCCGGCAATGGTCCAGACTTCAACGGGAGCAACCTGATTCATCTTGGTCACCAGTTCGGATACCGCTACTTTAAAGTTGGTTTCGCCTTTCAGATACCCACCCATGCTGGCGGAGGTCTCCATAAAAAACAGGATATTGCTAATACCGGCGGGTTTGGTTTCGGGTTGCTTCTCCGCTTTCTTTTCTTTACGGCCACACCCTTGAATGACGAGAAGAAGTACTAAAAAAAACAGGCTTTTCGCCCGGACGAGTAGATGATTCATTGATTTGTGCACGTCGTATTAAATGGTTTGAAACCCGGCTTCCAACCGGCACCCCTCCTGCCGCTACCCGATTTAATAAGATGATTTATCATTTTTCTGTTTGGGCAGCAAATACACAACCAGCAACAGAAACGCCAACACGATGGTATAAACATCGGCAATTTTATCGGCCTGATAATTATCGCAGCCCTGCATCAGCAGACTGGCAAACACTGTACAAACGACAATACCCCAGTAATTCGTACGTATACGCCAGCGGGCCGCGCCAACGCTGAAATAAATCAGCTCCACCAGCAGTAAACCACCGGCGGCCACTGCCCACAAAGACTCGATCAGTTTCGGATTCATTCCGACTCCGTCTTTGCGGGGTTCCCCTCCGATGTTGATCAGCAGCAGCAGGGCTAATCCGGACAAGGCCATGCCCGCCCAGTTAAGAAAACCAATTCGACCCGTGGATGTTCCGGTCGAGTTGGTCCGCGACGGCATCGTCAACGGGTTGGGTCTCGCCAAAGGTGGTGGCCCGGGTGGCCGTCGCTCGGCTACGGGTGGCGTCAGCGGTTTTTCCGCTACGGCGTTCGTCCAGATCTGGTTGAAAGCGGGGTCTCCCTTCCGGAAAATATGAGTCTGACCGCTCGCATCTTTAAAAAGACCGCATTCCGTCAGTTCATCATAATGAATAACCCCTCTCTGCATGATAAAATACGCTTAGCCAGAAAGCGGTAAAATTAACCAAAACTCCTGCCAAATACCATCAATTTTATACCGTTCATCACTTAGTAACTATACCTTTGTACTCCTAAAATCGATTTGATATGCCTTCGCGTTCTTACGGAAAAAATTCAAAGCGATCGTCCTCTGACCGGAAACCCCCGTTCCGGACTGATGCCGTTCGCGCCAAAAAACACCTGGGTCAGCACTTTTTAAAAGACCTGAGCATTGCCCAACGCATTGCCGATCTGCTCACGGGCCACAATGGCTACCAAACCGTGCTCGAAATTGGTCCCGGTATGGGTGTGCTGACGCAGTACCTGCTCAAAGACACCAAACCCTACACCACCTACGTGGTTGAAATTGATACGGAATCCATTGCTTACCTGAACACTCATTTTCCGATTTTGCACGGCCGGATTCTGGAAGGTGACTTTCTTCAAATGGATCTGACGAGCCACTTTTCGGAGCCGATTGCCATCATTGGTAACTTTCCGTATAACATTTCGTCACAAATTCTATTTAATGTATTAGAACACCGCCAGCAGGTTCAGGAAGTGGTGTGTATGCTGCAAAAGGAAGTAGCTCAGCGCATAGCCTCTCCGCCGGGCAACAAAGACTACGGTATTCTGAGCGTTCTGTTGCAGGCTTATTACGACATTCGCTACGAATTTACGGTGGATGCCAGCGTTTTTTCGCCCCCGCCCAATGTGCAATCGGGTGTGATCAGCCTTCGTCGAAATAACGTCACCAGCCTGGCCTGCAATGAAAAAAAATTCGTGCAGGTAGTCAAGCAGGGCTTTAACAACCGCCGGAAAACATTGCGAAATGCACTCAAGCCGTTAAACCCGCCGGAGTCGATGTTGTCTCACCCATTGCTGGACAAACGCGCCGAACAATTGGGCGTTGCTGAATTTGTTGAATTGACACTATTGATGATGAATGATAAAGAATGAACGATGGATGGGCTGACGCGCCTAGTTCATCATTCATAATTCCCACCTATGACTTTCGAGCTCACCAAAGAATACGTAGAGCACATTCAGGCTGCCATTGATGCCCGGGACGATACGACGTTGCGGACGGAGATGGAAGAACTGTATCCGGCCGATATTTCCGGAATTCTCTACGAACTGGATACCGAATCGGCGCGGTACCTGCTGGCGTTGCTCGATAAAAAAGTAGGCGCCGAAATCCTGGCGAATCTGGAAGTAATCGACCGCCGGGAATTCCTGCAAAGTTTTACGTCGGCTGAATTGGCGCAGTATGTCGATGAAATGGATTCCGATGATGCCGTCGACTTGCTGAACGAACAACCCATCCAGACCCGCGAAGAAGTAATTGCGCTCCTGACCGACCGCGAACAGGCTCGGTTCATCCTCGATTTGCTGCATTACGACGAGGACGTGGCCGGTGGCCTGATGCAGAAAGAGCTCATCAAGATCAACCTCAATCTGACCGTCAACCAGTGCATTGAAGAGATTCGGCAACAGGCCGAAAATGTGGAGAATGTGTACTCTGTTTATGTGATTGACGATGTCGAAAAATTGGTGGGGCGGGTGTCGCTGAAGAAAATTGTGCTGGCGCGCAAGAATGCCAAAATCGCCGACATTTACGAAGAAGACATCATTTTCGTGGAAACCTACCGCCCGGTGCAGGAAGTTGCCGAGGTGATGCGCCGGTATGACCTCGAGGCCATTCCGGTGGTGAATGTGCAGGGGCGGCTTTTAGGACAAATCACCATTGACGACGTGGTGGATGTAATCACCGAGCAGGCCGAACTGGATATCCAGGCCATCACCGGGATTACGGGCGACGTGGAGGAAGAAGACGATACGATCTGGAAGCTTGTTGGCGCTCGCTTGCCGTGGCTGATTGCCGGGGCCGTTGGCAGTTTGCTGGCCGCTACGGTCATCAATACGTTTAATGACCAGTTGAGCAAAATTGCGGCCCTGGCGGCATTCATCCCGATCATCGGTTCAACGGGGGGCAATGTCGGCATTCAAACAGCTTCGCTGATCGTGCAAAGCCTCGCCGAAAAATCCGGGCTGAGTGCTACCGTTGGGCAACGGCTGGCCAAAATGGTACTCGTGGCGCTCATCAACGGGCTGATTATTGGCTCACTGGCGGGCTCGTACTGCCTGCTGATTGGCGAACCGCGCCTGGTGCCGGTGGTGTCGCTGGCGCTGTTGACGGTAGTGCTGCTGGCGTCGTTCATGGGCACCATCACCCCCATCGTTCTCAACCAGTTCGGGATCAATCCCGCCATCGCGTCCGGCCCGTTCATCACTACCGTCAACGACCTGATCGGCATTGGCGTTTATTTCCTGATTGCTACTTTGCTGTTAAGTATTTAATTATGGTTTTCCGTTTACGGTTGTCGGTCGCTGACGCATTCGCCCATGACACCGCTTTTGGGCATCCCCCATCGCAACGACGGCCCGGCATATACCAAAACTTGAAAGCTGTAAACCGATTTTTAAAATGATTGCCGTTATCCAACGCGTTTCTGAAGCGTCTGTCACCATCGACGGGCAGGTAAAAGGCCGGATCGACACCGGTTTTTTGATCCTCCTGGGCATTACCCATACCGACACCCGCGAGGACCTCGAATGGTTGAGCAAAAAGATTGTTGGGATGCGGATTTTCGGCGATGCCGAAGGCAAAATGAATCTGGACCTGCAAGCCGTCGATGGGTCGATTCTGCTCATCAGTCAGTTTACCCTCCATGCCAACACCAAAAAAGGAAACCGCCCCTCCTTCATTGAGGCCGCCCGCCCCGACGTGGCCATTCCGCTTTACGAACAGATGATCCAACAACTTTCGACCGATCTGGGCAAACCGATTCAAACCGGCGAATTTGGTGCCGACATGAAAGTTGCTTTGATCAATGATGGGCCGGTCACCATCCTCGTCGATTCCAAAAACCGTCAGTAAACTATCCACCGCTCCTGCTTATCCTGTTTTAAAATTCAATACGGGCATTATTGGCCCGTAAATTTTTCTTGATTTCTGCATCGCTTAAAATTACAATTTCTTAACCTGCCTCTTCGGGTGTAAAATTGCGCAATCCGCTTTCTTCGCAGCTTCATTCCTAACGCCCGGCGGGTTCCAACCGCATAGTTGCCAACAACCAACACCCATCTCTCTGTTGGCCCTTTTACCAAAAACTATAAGATTAGTTCATTTATTACGAAATGATTTGAGTCTTATTTGGCTATCAATTAGCTCAAAGCGAGAAATTTAAAGTAACTCAACGAAAAAATCTAAAATCTTCTACAGTATAATAATCCAATAAACCTCTTGCTATTCTTTCATTACAACAGCAGGTTGCTGCTGTCATTGAATCTCTTCATTTATCACACACTTTATGAAAAAAATCGTACAAACCTCGGGCTTTCTGGCCCTGCTCCTGACGGGCTATC
This sequence comes from Larkinella harenae, assembly GCF_054780515.1. Lineage (NCBI taxonomy): Bacteria > Pseudomonadati > Bacteroidota > Cytophagia > Cytophagales > Spirosomataceae > Larkinella > Larkinella harenae. The sequence goes on from NZ_BAAGWE010000002.1 coordinate 764,780, forward strand.
TGGCTTCAGGACACGGCCAGACGCTTGCCGATGCCAGGGTCAAACGACCGCACGCTGACCAGGCCGTAATGGCCGACGTCACCATTGAAGGGCGCGTCACCGACGGCGACAAGGGTGCTGGTTTACCCGGCGTCAGCGTCGTCTTGAAAGGCTCTTCCAAAGGAACAACCACCGATGCCGATGGCGCTTACCGGCTGGTGGTTCCGGAAACCAATGCCGTACTGGTATTCAGCTTTGTGGGCTATGAGCCTCAGGAAGTGGTGGTTGGAAACCGCACCAGTCTGAATGTCTCGCTGAAACCCGACACCAAAACCCTCAGCGAAATTGTTGTCGTCGGGTACGGGACCCAGAAAAAAGTTAACCTGACTGGCGCCGTCGATCAGGTGACGAGCGAAGTACTGGACAACCGTTCGCTGCCCAACCTGACGCAGGGTTTGCAGGGAACGGTTCCGAACCTGAACCTGAAAATGGGCGATGGCAAACCAACGCAATCACCGGCGTATAATATTCGGGGTACCACCTCAATTGGTCAGGGTGGCAATGCGCTGGTATTGATCGACGGGGTCGAGGGCGATCCCAGCCGTTTGAACCCCAACGATGTAGCCTCAGTATCGGTCCTGAAAGATGCGGCATCGGCGGCTATCTACGGCGCGCGGGGTGCCTTTGGCGTGGTGCTGATTACAACCAAAAGCCCAACCAAAGACCGCACCAGCGTTACGTATTCACTGAACCACTCCATCAAAAGCCCGACCACGGTGCCGGATTTTGTAACCAATGGTTATCTCTTTGCCAAGATGTTTAACGAAGGCTGGTCGGCCTGGAACGATTACTCACAAACACCCCAGAACGTCAACAAAACCGTCCGGTTTTCGCCAGCCTACCTGACCGAACTGGAACGGCGCAACAACGACCCGAGTCTGCCCAAAACCGACATCGATCCCAGTACGGGCGAATACGTGTATTACCACAATACCGACTGGTACAAGGAGTTGTACAAAAAACACACCAGCGCCACCGAGCATAATTTATCGGTATCGGGGAGCAGCGGCAAAGCTGATTTTTACGTAACCGGACGGTATTACGCGCAGCAGGGCCTGTTCCGCTACAATTCCGACGATTACAACATCCTGAGTTTGCGCGCCAAAGGCTCGGTCCAGGTGTTTCCGTGGCTGAAGGTTTCCAACAACGCCGACTTTTCGTCGATGAAATACCACAACCCGCTCAATGTGGGCGAAGGAGGTAGCATCTGGCGTAACATCTCGGACGAAGGCCACAACATGTCGCCAATGTTTAACCCGGACGGCACCCTGTCGTATTCGGCGGCTTATACCGTCGGCGATTTCTGGTACGGCAAAAACGGTATCGATATGGATCGGCGCGTATTCCGGAACACGGCGGACTTTGCGACGAACTTTTTTGATAACCAGTTTCGGGTCAACGGTAACTTTACGTTCCAGAATACCGACAACAACGAATTCCGTCGGCGGGTGCCGGTGCCGTACAGCCGTAAACCGGGCGTAATTGAGTACGTGGGTACCAATACCAACGACTTGCAGAACATTTACCGCGAAACCCTTTACACAGCCACGAACCTCTACGCCGAATACGAACCCAAAATCAACGCCAATCACTATGTAAAAGCGCTGGTGGGTTACAACTACGAAACGTCCAATTACCGGCGGCTGGAAGTTGTTCGCAACGGATTGATCTACGAAAATGCGAATGACATCAACCTGGCCCTGGGTCAGGCCATTACCACTGGCGGTGGCAGTGAAATCTGGGCGATTGTGGGCGGTTTTTACCGGTTGAACTACGGTTTTAAAGACCGCTACCTGCTCGAACTCAACGGGCGCTACGACGGTTCGTCCAAGTTTCCGTCGGGCCAGCGCTACGCCTTTTTTCCTTCGGTTTCGGCGGGCTGGCGCGTGGTTAATGAGCCGTTCTGGAATGTGTCGCCCAAGATCATTTCGGACCTGAAAATCCGCGGCTCTTATGGTTCGCTCGGCAACGGAACGATTGATTCGTACGCGTTTCAGGAGAAATTCGCCATCGCACAATCAGGCCGGATTCTGAACGGAGTTCGTCCGCAGAAAACCGGTCAGCCCAGCGTAATTCCCGACGGTTTGACCTGGGAGACCTCGACCACGGGTGACCTGGGCCTGGATTTGGGCATGTTGAATAACCGCCTGAGCCTGACTGCCGACGCCTACATTCGGAAAACGACCGACATGTTTACCGTTGGGATGACCTTACCGGCCGTTTTTGGAACGGATGTACCCAAAGGCAACTACGCCGACCTGACCACCAAAGGCTGGGAAGCCGTTTTGAGCTGGCGGGATAAAGCCAATGTTGGCGGAAAACCGTTCAACTACGATGTTCGGCTGACCATGGCCGACTACACGGCGCGCATCGACAAGTTCAACAATCCGTATAAGCGACTGAACGATTATTATGCCGGCCAAACCGTGGGCGAAATCTGGGGCTATACCACCGACGGTTTCTTTACGTCGGAGGAAGACATTAAAAACTCGGCCAAGCAAACGCTCTTCCGGGCCTCGAACACCGGCCAATGGCTGCCGGGCGACATCAAGTTTCGTGATATCAACGGCGACGGGGTGATCAACAACGGTGACAATACCGTCGACAATCCGGGCGACCGTCGGATCATCGGGAACTCGACCCCGCGTTATACCTACGGGATCATGCTCAACGCCGACTGGAGCAACTTTTTCTTCTCGGCTTTCTTTCAGGGTGTTGGCAAGCAGGACTGGTGGCCCGGTGCCGAAGCTGGTACGTTTTGGGGGCAATACAACCGGCCGTATAACCGTCTGCCAACCTGGCACCTGGACAACATCTGGTCGCCCGAGAATCCGGATGCGTACCTGCCTCGTTACCGCGGCTACGTAGCCCAGAACAGCGCGGGTGAACTCGCACAGGCCCAGACCAAGTACCTCCAAAGCCTGGCTTACCTGCGGTTGAAAAACATTCAGTTGGGCTATAACCTGCCAAAGCTGCTGATCAGCAAGGCAGGCATGACCAGCGCCCGGGTGTTTGTATCGGCTGAAAACATCTGGACCTGGGCCTCGCTGTACAAGCTGACGCGGGATCTGGACGTGGAAAGCGCCACCGAATCCGACCGTGTTCTGACCAACGGTTCGAGCGGAAATGGCCACAACTACCCGATTCTGAAAAGCTTCACGATGGGCCTGTCGGTAACCTTTTAATTCATAATCAGCAACACCATGAAATTACAACATATAGGACTCCTGCTGGCTGGGCTGGTTTTTGCCGGGTGCAGCGAACTGGAGCAGGTGCCGGAATCGACGGCTACCAAAGATGCGGTTTTCAGCAGCGAAAAAGGGTTGGAATTATACAGCAACTCGTTTTACGATAACCTGACGAGTCCCGATTTCAGCATTCTGCCAACAGCCAATACCATCATTCGGAGTGATGAAATGGCGGATTTTGCCGCCCGGACACAGGTACCGGATTTTATTCGGGATGGTGCCTATGGTCCCCGTCAAAGCTCGGGCTGGGACTGGCGGGCGCTGCGGAATATCAATTATTTCATCGAAAATGCCACCAATCCGGCGGTTCCGGCCGATGTCCGGCGGCATTATGTCGGCCTGGCGCGGTTTTTCCGGGCGTTGTTCTACTTTGACAAGGTCAAGCGGTTTGGTGATGTGCCCTGGATTAACAAAGCCATGGGCGTGTCGGATCAGGATTTGTACAAAAGCCGCGATCCGCGTGTGATGGTGATGGATTCGGTACTGGCTGACCTGAACTACGCCACGCAGAACATCCGGACCACAGCCGACAACTCGCGCACGCTGATTACCAAAGCCGTTGCCCAGGGTTTCAAATCCCGGATTTGTCTGTTTGAAGGCACGTTCCGCAAATACCAGACCTCATACAAGCTGGAAGGCACCGCCGAAAAATGGTTGACCGAAGCCGTCACCGCAGCCGAAACCGTGATGAAAGAAGGCGGTTTTTCGCTCAACGAAGCAGGCGGCACCGACAAATCGTACCGCCAATTGTTCATCAACAAGACGCCGGTGACGAATGAAATCATGCTGTCGTCGGTCGTCGATCCGGCCCTGAGTGTCTTCAACGACGCCAACTGGTGGTGGACCAGTGCCACGTACGGCGCGCGCGTGAGCCTGACTCGTACCTTTGTCAATACCTACCTGAACATCGACGGAACACCGTTCACAAGCAAGCCCGGTTACAAGACCATGACCTTTATGGAAGAAGTAAAAGGGCGCGACAAACGGTTGTCACAAACCATCCGGTCGGGCAACTACACCCGGGTTAATGGTGGTGTTTCGGAGCCTGGCCCACCGGTTTTTTCGTACACCTACACCGGTTACCAACCCATCAAATGGACGTTGGATGATACGTTTTACGACGGTGGAACCCGGAACGACAACTCCATTTCGATCATGCGCTACGCCGAAATTCTGCTGAATTACGCGGAAGCTAAAGCCGAGTTGGGTACCTTTACGGACGATGACTGGACCAAAACCGTGGGAGCGCTGCGGAAACGGGCGGGCATTACAGGCGGTTTGACGGCCCGGCCTGCGGTAGCTGACCCCTACCTGCAAGCCAATTATTTCCCGGGCATTTCGAATCCATCGCTGCTCGAAATACGGCGCGAGCGAGGCATCGAACTGGCCCTGGAAGGCTTCCGGTTCCCGGACCTGATTCGCTGGAAACGCGGTGAACTCATGGAACAAACCTGGAACGGTTTTTACGTCCCGGCGCTCGACAAACCACTGGATTTGAACGAAGATGGCAAAAACGACGTGGTGTTTTACAAAGTTAAACCACCCACGCAACTGGCGGGTGTAATGTACATCAACGTGGCCGAAACCGTCAATGGCGTTCCCAATCCGCAACGGTTGTCGAACGATACCTCGGGCGAACTGACGTGGCTGAACAATATTCCACGGAAATGGAATGATAAATTTTACCTTTACCCCATCCCCGAAAATGACCGGCTGCTGAACCCGGCCATTGGTCAAAATCCGGGCTGGTAAAATAGTTTATATCCTGTTTCGCAGGGTTGAGCGGAGTTTTGTCTCTGCTTGATTCACAAAAACCCGCCCAACTCTGCAAAATAATTCAATTCAATCTATCCAAAATCAAATGAAACTAACAATCCTACTCCTGTTGACCAGCCTTTTAATGACCCAGGAAGCCTTTTCCCAGAAAGACACGCCCATTACGATTGCCACGTATAACATTCGGTACAATACAAAGAATGACGGAATTAATGCCTGGCCCAACCGCAAGGAAGACGTTAAAGCCCTCATTCGTTTTCACGAGTTCGACCTGTTTGGAACCCAGGAGGGCCTGCGCGATCAGCTGGAAGGTATTGCCGAGTTGAACGAATTTGCCTTCTTGGGCGCGGGGCGCGACGATGGCAAACAGGCGGGCGAACATTCCGCTATTTTCTATAAAAAAGATCGTTTCAAGGTCCTGAAATCCGGTAATTTCTGGCTGAGCGAAACGCCCGACAAACCCGGCAAAGGCTGGGATGCCACCTGCTGCAACCGCATCTGTTCATGGGCGTATTTTCAGGATCTGACGACGAAAAAGAAATTCTATTTCTTCAGCGTTCATTTCGATCACCAGGGCGTGGAAGCGCGTCGGCAGTCGGGCAAATTGATGGTGCAGAAGATTCAGGAAATTGCCAAAAATGAGCCGGTGGTACTGGTGGGTGACTTCAACTCAACGCCCGAAACCGAACAGATCAACACCATCAAAACCCTGCTGAGTGATAGCCGCGATGTCACGGCGATGCCACCCTACGGCCCCGTTGGCACCTTCAACAGCTTCAAATTTGATTCGCCGATGAAAAACCGCATCGATTATATTTTTGTCAAAAAAGGCATTGACGTCCTTAAATACGGCGTTCTCACCGATTCCAAAGAGCAGCGGTACCCATCCGATCACCAGCCGGTTGTGATCAAAGCCGTTATCCGCTAACTTGGGCGTCGTACCATCCGACGCTCTTTTATGGATGCCATCAACGTCTACGGGAATCCGCTGGAATGCTGCTGTACCCACCCCAAGACCGGTTTCTTCCGCGACGGTTTTTGCCGGACTGACGAAGAAAACCGCGGTCAACACCTCGTCTGCGCGATTGTCACCCAACAATTTCTGCGGTTTTCGCGCAGCCGGGGTAACGACCTCATCACGCCCCGCCCCGAATTACAATTTCCCGGCCTAAAACCCGGCGATCGCTGGTGTCTGCATGCATTACGCTGGCGCGAAGCCTACGAAGCGGGCGTGGCTCCGCCAGTTTTGCTGGCCAGTACCCACCAGCAAGTGCTGAAGTACGTAACCATCGAGATGCTGCGGGAACTGGCGTTTGAAGAATGACGAGGAAGTATGAGTTGAGAGGGAGTCGCCCAGACGGGGTCGCCCGGCGGTTGGCTGACGCACTTTTAGCCAGCGCCGACCAAAACTCTTCATTCATAACTCTTGGCTCCTAATTCCTTGCTTGTCGGTATGCGTAGGATATGTTAAGAAATAATCAAGAATTCCGGCGAAATGTGAAAAAATTGTTACTATAACCGGAAAACTTTTTCTTTATTTGGGGCAAAAGTAGCTTTGTCTGCTCATCATCTTTAAGCCTCGTGACCGACCAGGAGATTCATCTTTGGCAAGCTTTTCGTGAAGGTGACCGCTGCGCCTTTGAGGCATTACTGCGCGTATATTATCAGCCACTCTTCGAGTACGGCACCCAATTTTTGAAAGACCGTGATCAGTTGAAAGACTGTCTGCACGATTTACTGGTCAATCTGTGGGAACGGCGGGCCTTCCTGAACGAAACCCAGAACCTGAAATTATACCTTTTTAAGGCATTCCGGCACCAGATTTTCAAGACCAAACAAAAAGCCGGTTTGCTGGCCGACCTTCCCAATGGCGACGAGCTGGAAAACGAAGCCGACGACTACGCCGAGAACCTGATTATTCAGGACGAAACCAGCCGCGAGAATCAATTGCGCGTGCAACACCTGATTGGGCAGCTGACGCACCGGCAGCGTGAAATCTTGCACCTGAGGTTCTACGAAAACCTTTCCAACGAACAGGTAGCTGACCTGTTGGGTATCTCCCGCCCGGCCGCTGCCAATTTACTCTACCGCACCCTGAAGCAATTTCGCGAAAGCTGGCAGTTGCTCTTTCTATTCTGGGTCCTTTGCTAATCCGCTTCCCAGGCTGACTCCCCGAGTATTTTCCAGAACCTACCCAAAAGAAGTTAATCTACTTTCAATCAGTACATTGCGCCCCTAGAATTAATTTTCTTCACTTTTCTTGATGATTCAGACGAGACTTTCTGACTATCCCTGTGAAAGCCGTTAAATGGTGCGATACCATGAAGGAGTATAAGGACTATAACCTCGAAGATTTTCTTTTTGACGAAAAATTCCAGCAGTGGGTCCGTTCAGGCTCGCCGGAACAGGAAACGTTTTGGCAGAACATTACGGCGGCTTATCCGGACAAAAAAGTGGAACTGGAACAGGCTCGGGAACTCATCCTGAGCTGGCAAAACCAACCTCCGTCCTTGTCCGAACGTGAACTCAACCAGGAGATTGACCGGGTTATGCAAAGCACGGAATCAACGATGGAGTTGCCCGCTATTCGCCCACGGTATCGGCTAGGTTGGTGGAAGGCCGCTGCCGCCGTGGTTTTGCTGACTGCCATGAGCTGGGGCTGGATGGTCTGGCAACCATCGTCGGCGCCACCACGGTTTTCGTACCAGCACCTGACCAAGTCGTCAAAACTCCCATTGCAGGAAATTTCAAACACTAAATCCACACCATTGCCAGTAAGCCTGCCAGATGGCAGCCGCGTGACACTTTCGGAGAATAGCCGCATCAGTTATTCGATGCACTTCGATCAGGAAACGGAACGGGAGATTTTTTTGACGGGAGAAGCTTTTTTCGAAGTCACCAAAAATCCTAAAAAGCCCTTTCTGGTCTACACCAACGGGCTGGTCACCCGCGTTGTCGGTACCAGCTTTCTGGTTCGGTCGGCACAAACGCAGGTTTCGGTTCAGGTCCGGTCCGGGCAGGTGGCCGTTTACCGGATGCCGGAATCAAGCCAGAAGACAGACCACGACGAACAGCTTTTACTGACGCCCAACCAGCAGGCCATTTTTTCGGAGAAAGAAAACCGCCTGATGCGGTCGGTAGTCGAAAACCCCGTTCCGCTGCAACGGGAAAGCAAGATTACCAGCTTTCAATTTGACAATACGCCGGTTTCGGAAGTGTTCGAGCAGCTCGAAAAAACGTACGGCTTATCGATTGCCTACGACAAAACCGCTATGCAGGATTGCGCCCTGACCGTTTCGCTAGGCAACGAGCCGTTTTTTACCAAGCTCGATATCGTTTGCCGTACCATCGGCGCCACCTACCAAGTCTATGATACGCAGATTGTGGTGGCTAGTCAGGGCTGCGACTAATTTCAGAAACTTAACCCCGATTCTATGCAGAAACCGTAGACCCTCTTCACCAAAAAACCGGTAATGGTTCCAGCATTACCGGCTTGATTAACTCCCTCATTAATAGCGTAATGATTGCCCCTCTACGGAGGAGCCCGGGAGAGTTTTGCTTTTTCCTTACGTTCAAAGCGATGGTAAATTATGAAAAAAACAACAACAAAACGCAATGTCTTTGCGCTCTTTATGAAAATTACCGGTGTACCCATGATGCTGGTTCTGCTACTGGCCGGAATGGCTTATGGCCGAAATGGGCTGGCACAGGAACTGCTGAATCGGACTGTTTCGGTCGACGCTGACCAACGGGAGTTGCGTACAGTTCTGAATCAATTGGAAAAATCGGCGAAAGTACGGTTTTCGTACATGCCGGCCCTGATTCGGGATCGGAAAGTGAGTGTTACGGCCCACAACCAGCCGCTTAGCGAAGTCCTGGGAAAGATGCTGCGTCCGCTTCGGATTCAGTATTCCGTGGCCGGGGGATATATCATATTGAATCGGGAATCTGATCCGTCCGGACCAACTAACCAGCCCGCTCAAAGCGAGGGAAACGACCACGCGGGGGCCGCTAAATCAGCGGTTTTACCCGCAGAAGAAACCATTTCGGGAAAAGTTACCGGCGAGAACAACGAAGTACTACCGGGCGTCAGTGTCGTGTTGAAAGGCACCACGCGCGGCACCACCACCGACGCCAACGGGCAATACCGTCTGGCCGTGCCCGATCGGCAGGCCGTGCTGGTATTTTCCTTTGTGGGGTTTACCAGCCAGGAAATAACCGTTGGAAATCAATCGGTTGTCAATATTAATCTGCAACCGGACACCAAATCGCTGAGTGAGATTGTGGTTGTGGGATACGGAACGCAGAAGAAAGTAAACGTAACCGGAGCCATCTCGATGGTCGATGGCAAGACCCTGAATCAAGCCCCCACCACCCACGTGACCAACACGCTGGCGGGCCGGGTAGCGGGGGTCACGGCTTTTAACCGCTCGGGTGAGCCAGGTTCCGACGGTTCTACCCTGCTCATTCGGGGCCGCAGTACACTGGGCGACAGTTCTCCGCTGATTGTGGTCGACGGTATTCCGAGTCTGCTCGGCGGACTGGACAAAATCGATCCCAACGACATTGAAAGCGTATCGGTATTGAAAGATGCCTCGGCTTCGATTTACGGTTCGCGGGCGGCCAACGGGGTAATTCTGATCAAAACCAAACGCGGCAGCAGCGGCAAACCAACCATTAGCTACAATTTCAATCAGGGTTTTGTTTCTCCGACTCGTCTGCCCGAGATGGCCGATGCACCTTTGTATGCCCAGCTGGTGAACGAAATCCAGGAATACGCCGGGGGCCAGCCCAAGTTTACCCAGGAAGACATCACCAAATTCCGCGACGGATCATCCCCCTGGACGCACCCAAACACCAATTGGGTCGATGCGGTTATCAAACCCGTTTCGCTGCAAAACCGCCAGAACCTGTCGTTGCGGGGTGGCAGTGAGAAAGTGCGGTATTTTGTGTCGCTGGGAACGCTGTTCGAAGATGCAGTTTATCGCAACAGTGCCACCAATTACAAACAGCAGAACCTGCGGATCAACCTCGATGCCGACGTCAACCAATACGTCCGGCTGATGTTCGATGTGCAGGGGCGGCACAGCAACAAAAACTATCCGCCAGTCAGTGCCGGTTCTATTTTCCGGTTTCTGCTGCGGGGCCGCCCGACAGAAACCGCCATCTGGCCCAACGGTTTGCCCGGTCCCGACATCGAGCAGGGCAACAACCCCGTGGTGACTTCGACCAACACCAGCGGCTACAACCAGCACGACATCAACCTCGGCAACATTATTTTCGGAGCTAACATCAAAATTCCAGGTGTCGAAGGCCTGTCGGTCGATGGAAACCTGGCAGCCAGCAAGGAACTGACCCACAAAAAGAACTTTATCAAACCGTGGATGCTGTACACCTTCGGTGGTTTTGACGCCCAGAATAACCCGATTCTGAATGGTGCCAGCCGGGGAGTTGCCAAACCAGAACTGTCCGAGGCCTTTGTGCACGAACAGCAGGTTACGTTTAACGCCAAAATCAATTACAACCGCGCATTTGGCCCGCACAACCTGAGCACATTTGTGGCTTACGAGCAGAATGAGCAGAAAGGCAACGAATTCTCCGGCAAGCGAAAATTCTTCGTTTCGCCGATTGTGGACCAGTTATTTGCCGGTGGACAGGACGAACGCGAAATCACGGGGCTGGCTTCTGAAGAGGCCCGCCGGAACTACTTTGGCCGGGTTTCGTACCAGTATAATGAAAAATACTTGTTCGATTTTAACTGGCGTTACGATGGTTCGCAGAACTTTCCACGCCACCAGCGCTACGGTTTTTTTCCGGGCTTCTCGGCGGGCTGGGTTGTCTCGAACGAAGGATTCTGGAAGAATAACATCAATGCTGTCAACTTCCTGAAACTGCGGGGATCGTGGGGTCAGATGGGGAACGATAAAGTAAAAAGCTACCAGTTCCTGAGCATCTACGGGTTTGACTCCGGTACCATTCCGGGCGCTATTTTCGGAAACAACCTGAGCCTGAACTCGGCCATTTATCCGGTCCGAATTCCGAACCCGAACATTACCTGGGAAGTTGCCAATACCTTCAATTTAGGCGTTGAAACGCACTTTTTCAACGGCGCATTGACCGTCGAAGCCGACTATTTCTACACCAACCGGTCGAATATTTTAATTCCCCGCTCGGCATCAACACCGGAGTATACCGGCATGGTTTTGCCCGACGAAAACCTCGGAAAAGTTCGAAACCGGGGCTTCGATGCTCAGATCAGTTACCGCAAAACGTTCGGAAAAGTAAAATTCGACGTGGCCGGAACGGCCTCGTATTCCCGCAACAAAATTATGTTCTGGGATGAATCGCCGAACGTTCCGGACTACCAGCGCCGGACGGGATCGACCATTGGGTCGGGCCTGTATTACGACGCCATCGGTGTTTTTAAAACCGTTGATGAAGTCAACAGCACTCCTCGGTTTGCGGGAGCACGACCGGGCGATGTGATTTTCCGTGATGTGAACAACGACGGTAAAATTGACGCCCTGGACCAGATTCGGATCAATAAATCGGAGTTTCCCAACCTGACCTACGGTTTAAATATCGGCCTTCAATACGCCGGCTTCGACCTGACGATGCTCTGGCAGGGCGCGGGTGACGCCAACCAATACGTTCGGACCGAATCGGGTTTGATCGGCAACTTTCCGCGCGCCTACGTGGAAAACCGCTGGACCAAAGACAATCCGAACGCCACCGTTCCGCGGGTGTTCGACAACCGGGAATACTGGATCACCCAAACCAACACGCACTGGCTGTACGACACGGATTACCTCCGTCTGAAAACGCTGCAAATTGGCTACAACATTCCGGCAGGGCTGACCCAGAAACTCAAAATGCAGAACCTGCGCGTGTATGTAAGTGGGCAAAACCTGATCACCATCGACAAGGTGAAAATATTCGACCCGGAAGTGTCTAGCGGTTCAGGGCAGTATTATCCGCAAACGAAAATTTTGAACGCCGGTGTTAGTGTGAGCTTTTAACGATTCCTCCCCATGAAAAAACTAGCCAAAACGATAACCGCTTCTTTTTTAATCCTGATGCTCTCCGGAACGATGTCGTGTCAGGACGATTTTCTGGAACGCAAACCGCTCGACGCCATCAGCGATGTGGACGTGTGGAACGACCCGGCCCTGGTTGAAGCCCTCGTGAACGATTTTTACGCCCGCATCTGGGACCCGTTCCGCGATGACTGGAAAGTGATGCACACCGCCGTGACCGACGAAGGCATGTACATCCGCGATAAAGGGACCGATGTGATTGTGAAGGGTACGCTGACGCCCGAAAACATGGGATCACTAACCCAGTTTGGCCGCTGGACGGACTATTACAAGAATATCCGGAACTGCAACACGTTCATGGCCCAGATTGCCAGCGTCCCGTTCAACGACGAAAAACTGCGCCAGCGGCTGACCGGTGAAGTTTATTTTCTACGCGCTTATTATTACTTTAACCTGGTCAGTTACTGGGGTGGGGTACCTCTCTTCAAGGAAAACTTTGACCTGAACAACAAAGACGGTATGCTCATCGAGCGGAGTTCATTTGCCGACTGCGTGGCGGCTATTCTGGCAGATAGCGAAAAAGCCATCGAGTTACTGCCCGAAACGCACACCAGCGACAATACGGGCCGCGCGACCAAATTTTCGGCTATGGCGCTGAAATCCCGCCTGTTGTTGTATGCCGCCAGCGATCTGTACAATAAACCGGGAAACACGAACCCGCTGGTTGGTTACACCGATGGGAATCAAACACAACGGTGGCAGACCGCCAAAGCCGCAGCCAAGGCGCTGATCGACAAACCCGGTCCGCACAAACTCTATACACCCACCGACTCGGCGGCCGAAAACTATTCACGTATTTTTCTGGACAATCATAACCCGGAAATCCTATTTGCCAAGCTGCACAACAAGCAGTTGAGCGGGACGTCCGTCGATCTGTGGAACGGCCCGAACGGTTATCACAACTGGGGTGGCAACGTACCGCTGGAAGAGTTTGTCAGCGGATACCAGCTCCGCAATGGCAGCGCATTCAACTGGAATAATCCGGCGCAGGCAGCACAGCCCTACGTCAACCGCGATCCTCGTTTTTACGCATCCATTCTGTACAACGGTGCCCCCTGGCGAACCCGCCCCGCCGACGCGGCTGCCTCCGATCCGGTTGGCATTATCCAGACGGCCAACGTCGAACGCTGGAACAACGCCACCGGTAAAGTGGAGGTGGTGCCGGGCGTCGATACGCGCAACAGTCCGGTTGAAAACTGGAATGCCACCACGACCGGTTATTACACCCGGAAGTTTCTGGACAAAAACGTCGACGGGCAGTTTTTCCGGGGCGACCAGCCCTGGATTATGTTCCGGTTCGCCGAAATTCTGCTGAACTACGCAGAAGCCTCTCTTCGCCTAGGCGAAGAAGGGGAAGCGCGTACGTACCTGACGATGATACGCAAACGGGCCGGAATGCCCGCTGTGGCCGCATCGGTCAGCGGGCCAGCCCTGCTGGATTTGTACCGGTATGAGCGGAAGTACGAACTAGCGTTCGAAGGGCACCGGTTTTTCGATGTCCGGCGCTGGGTGATTGCGGAACAAACGCTCAACAAACACGCTACCGGTATTGAGATTCTGGGCAAACTAAATCCCGACCGAACCACGCATACGTATCAATACAAAGTAGTGCAGGTCGCCACGCGGGCCTTCAATCCGAAGGTTTACTTTTCCCCGATCCCGGTGGCTGAAATCCGGAAGAATGCAAAGTTAGTTCAGAATCCGCTGTATTAATTGCCGGTTTCGGGCCGTGTTGTAACTTCGCCATGCGGCCCGAACTCTTTCATTCATACTTACTTTACTGCAAAACCATGCCCTTTAACCGACGAACTTTCCTTGGAAAAGCAACCCAGCTTGGTGCGCTGAGCGCCCTCACTCCTACGGCTTTTGGGGCAGTGGGCCAGCCTGCAGACGAAAAAAATGCGTTTGTGACCGGCCCCTATCTGCAAAACGTTAGCCAGACCGAGGCAACGATCATGTGGGTCACGCGTAAAAACAGCCTGAGCTGGGTAGAATACGGTGCCGGTATGCATTTGAGCCTGAAAGGGTACCGCTACCGCAATGGTCACATTGAGGCCAACAACAAGATCAACAAGATTACGCTTAAGGGCCTGAAACCCGGAACTACCTACAAGTACCGCATTGTCTCTTCGGAAATTCTGAACTTTCACCCCAGCAAAGTCGACTATGCAGAAGCCATTAAAAGCCCGACGTATACGTTCAAAACACCGGGGGTGAACGACGAGGAGGTAAAGCTGGTCATTTTCAATGACATTCACGACCGGCCCCAGACCATCCCCTACATGCTGTACCGGCACGGGTACACCGGCAACAAACCGGATTTCGACTTTGTCGTTTTCAACGGCGACTGCTTCGATAATGTCAATACCGAACAGCAGGTTTTTGATCATCTGCTCAACCCCGCTGTCGACATTTTTGCGAAAGAAATCCCGTTTATTCTGACCCAGGGCAACCACGAAACCCGGGGGGCTTTTTCGCGGAATATCCCGGACTATTTTGCGTATCCAACCGAAGAATATTACTACGCTTTCACGCAGGGACCCGTTCGGTTTGTGGTGATGGATTCGGGTGAAGACAAAACGGATGATAACTGGGAATACGGCGGATTGGCAGCTTATGATCAGTACCGCATTCAGGAACGGGCCTGGCTCGAAAAGGAAATTGAATCTGAAGCGTTCAAAAAAGCGCCGTACCGGGTAATACTGATTCACATTCCGCCGTTCCATTCCGGCGACTGGCACGGGCCGCTCCACAACCGCGAACTGTTTGCGCCCCTGTTTGCAAAAGGCAAGGTCGATTTGGTCATTTCGGGCCATACGCACCGATACGGAGTTCACAACCCGGATGCCACACATCCATACCCCATCATTATCGGCGGAGGACCACTGGAAGGCAACCGTACGCTGATGAAGCTGCACGCCAATTCCAAAGAGCTCAACCTACGCATGATCCGCGACGATGGCGAAGAAGTTGGGAAATATTCGGTAAAAAAAAACCGGACCTAAGCAGTTGAGGTGTCACTCAACAGAACGAAAAAAGCCCGGCGGTCGCCGGGCTTTTTTTATGTGAAGCAGACTTCTTCTACCGGATTAAAACCGTATCAGGTCCAATACAGGATGGGTGCAGTAGGGAAGCGTTTTTGCCACTCATCGTAAAAAAAAGATCGGAGCGCAATCATTTCTTCCGGTCGGTAAACGTATTTGATGCCCCCAAACTTATTCCGCTTCTGGCTACGGTTTGCTTCATTCAGGTCCAGGCTACTGTTGGGATACCAGTTCTGCAAAACCTCTTTGCTGCCCCCGGTAAACCGGTGCGTAATAAACTCAACCGTCAAATCACAGTTGAAATCCAGCGCAATTGCCAGCCGGTCGAGCAGATCCGTGTAGTGTCCACGCCAGTTTGGGATGGGCATGATGGGGGCCAGTACTACCCCAACCGGGTAACCGCCCCCATCCCATTCGTGCGGTAAGGCCAGCTTTCGCAGGGCCTGCAAACGAGCTTCGAGGTTGGCTGTACCGCCTTCGAGCCGCCGGGCAATGACGTCGGCGTTCAGACTCACCCGGGCGCGGGTCCGGTTGTTGTGCGGCAACTTGAGCAACGAATCAACCTGATCGTACTTGGTCACAAACCGTAGCTGCGTCTCCGAACGGTTTCCAAAATACCGGATACACTCGGCCAGACTGCCCGTCAGGTGCTCAATACCAATCACATCGGTATAGCAACTCACTTCAAACGTGGTCAGTTTGTTCGGCTGTTCGTAGGCCGCTGTGTTTGTGAGCAGTTGCGGCAGGTTCGCAAAAACGCGCGTTACCGGTGGCCCCTGCAAACTCCCCGCCAGGTAGCAATACTGGCAGTGGGCCGGGCAGCCTTCGGCCAGGTTCATTTGCCAGTCGGCCGATGGGGGAATCGGTTGCAGCCGAAACGCCCCCGGCGGAGCCTTCACAACCGCTAAGGTGGTTTTGGCATTGCGGTAGGTTTCGCGTTCGTCGGCCCCGCGCAGCCCCGTGATCCGGTTGTTTTTTAGAATCTCAACGGGCAAGTCCAGATTCATAACCCGCTCATAGATTTGCTGGCCAAACGGTTCTTCCAGCGCATCGGGGGTGAATAAAACGCGCCGGGGCATCCACAGCCGGGAGGTTAACGAATGGGCAAAATCCGCCGATTTGGGGTGAGTAGGAAGAACGTGTTGAACAACCATTGAAACATATTTGGTCTTAGTAGTAGAACACTTCCCAGCCGTTTATAATTCAAAAAACAACGAAAATAACCACCAATAACTAACTGAAAAACAGACACTTAATCCACATTCTATTTATACCTCTCAAAAAATAAACTCACGAACCACCCACAAAAAACGGGAACTATTTACCATAGTCCCCGTTTTCCACTACCTGAGTCAGTTTGTATTAATACCCCGGATTCTGGGTAATTTTCGATGAGTTAATATCGATCTGGCTCTGCGGAATGGCAAACACCAGGTTGTTTTCGGTCAGGTTAGTTTTGATACCGATGGCTGCGGCTTTAGCCTGAAGGATGGGCAGGGCACGACCCGTCCGGACCAGATCAAACCAGCGGTGCCCTTCGAAAGCCAATTCAATGCGCCGTTCCTGCTCCAGTGCCAGGCGCATGGTTGCCTGCGTTCCGGCGTCGGCAGCGGTTTTGGCGGCCAGCCCGGCCCGTGTGCGAACCCGGTTCAGGTACGGCTGCGCATCCGCCGTTCGACCGCTTTCGTTCAGGGCTTCGGCATACATCAGCAACACATCAGCGTAGCGCAATACTGGCCAGTTGTCTTCCGAATCACCGTTAACCACCGGTGCATCCCGGTATTTCCGAACGAAATTATAATCCACTCTCGCTCCGCTGGCGTTCGTATAACTGGTGGCCAGTGAAACATCTTTCCGCAAATCGCCCGGTTCGTAAGCCGCAATCATGTCCGGTGTAGGCTGGTTGTTTCCTCCTCCTCCAAACTGAATCACAGCATTGCCAGAGTTTTCGGGCGCATAAGCGTTGGCAAAACCGCTGCCCTCACCAATGCTCCCTTTTTTATACTGCACATCAAAAATCGACTCCCTGTGATTCTTGTTTGATGCCTGAAAAACACTGGCGTAGCTCGGCAGCAGATCGTACGTTCCGGCATCGATCACCTCCTTCAGCTTGGTGGCAGCTTCGGTGTATTTCTTCTGCGTCAGATGCACCTTGCCCAGCAATGATTTGGCAGCTCCGCTCGTAGCCCGGCCTACGTTAGCGCCGGTGTACGTGGCAGGAAGCGCGGTTTCGGCTTCCGTCAAATCCTTGGTAATCTGAGCGTAAACATCCGCAACCGGCGCCCGGCCATATTCATACCCTTCCTGCGGATCAATGATCTCCTTCACCACCAGCGGCACCGCGCCAAAAACCCGGACCAGGTTGAAATACATCAAGGCCCGCAAAAACTTGGCCTCCCCAACGATTCGGGCTTTCAGGGCTTCGTCCATTGTGACGCCCGCGCTGCGGTCGATGATGGCGTTGCAACGGTAAATGCCCCGATACCCGTCGCTCCAGCGGGTAGCCAGAAACGGATTGGTGGTGCGCAGGTAAAACTTATCGAATTCGTCCTGATCCGTTACCGAGCCCGACAAAACCGGCCGGGTATCATCCGACGGTATTTCCGAGACCACGTAGTATTGACCGTACTGGCCATTGAACTGAAGCGCTCCGTAGGCACCGTTCATCGCATTCAGCAAATCGGAGCTGGTTCTATAAAAGGTGGCAGTGCTGGCCTGCGAAATGGGTGACAAAGCCAGAAAATCTTCTTTACAGCTCGTCAGCGCCATACTGAGGAGTGCCACAAGCAAATATTTTCGTTTCATGGATGTTCGGAATTAAAGACCAATGTTGACACCAATCGTATACGTGCGGGCAATGGGATAGCTACCGTAATCGACACCACCGGTCAGCGGAGCTTCGTACCCACTCACTTCCGGGTTGTAGCCCAAGTACTTCGAAATCGTCAGGGCGTTCTGAATACCGCCGTAGAGACGCAACGTTTGCAGTTTAGCGCGTTGAACCAACGTCCGCGGCAGGTTGTAGCCAATCGTAATGTTCCGAACCCGGAAGTAGCTACCGCTTTCGACCCAGCGCGACGAAATCGCGTTGTTGTTCCCCGTTGTGCGCGTATTGGCGCGGGGCGTTATGCCATCTCCGGGTTGCTCCGGCGACCGCCAGCGGTTCAGAGCGGTGGTCAGCGAGTTGGCGTTGCCTTCGAGGTTTTCGTAGAACCGGCGCGACAGGTTCAGAATGCTCGACCCCTGCACACCCTGCACCACAATACCCAGGTCAAAGCCTTTGAACGAGAACGTGTTGGTCATCCCGTAGATAAAATCGGGCTGGTTGTTTCCAATCAGTGTCCGGTCGTTGGCATCCACTTTTCCGTCGCCGTTCACGTCTTCGTACTTCACGTCACCGGGTTGCGAATCCGCAAAGTGTGGGTACGAATCCAGGTCGGCCCGGTCGCGGAACACACCAATTTGACGATATCCGTAGAAGCTTCCCAGCGGGTGACCAATCATGGTGATGTTGGATTCTCCTACACCGGTTCCGCTGCGGATCGGATCGCCCGTGGGCCCGAGAGCCAGTACTTTATTGCGGTTGAACGAGAAGTTCAGATCGGTTGTCCAGCTAAACTCCCCGGTCAGGTTGCGGGTATTCAATGCCAGTTCCAGCCCTTTGTTTTCTACTTTTCCGATGTTCTTCACGGCGGTTGAGAAACCGGTCAGCGTTGGTACCTGCACGGCCAGCAACAAATCGGTGGTGATGCGTTTGTAGTAGTCGGCCGTCAGGAAAATCCGGTTGTTCAGGATGCCCAGTTCCAGACCAATATCAGTCTGACGGCTCTTTTCCCAGGTCAGGTTATCGTTTCCGATCGTGTTCACGGCCAAACCGTTCGCCAGCGCGTTGCCCAACACATAATTGTCCAGACTCAGCAAACCGATGGATGGGTAGTTGGTCGAAAAGGCATTGTTTCCCGAAATACCGTAGCTCGCTTTCAATTTCAACTCCGAAATGACGCGGCTGCTTTTCAGGAAGGATTCTTCCGACACCCGCCAGCCGACCGAAGCCGAAGGGAACGTCCCCCACCGGTTGTTGGCCCCAAACCGCGACGAACCATCGCGCCGGATGGACGCATTGAACAGATACCGGTCATTGAACGAATAGGCGACCCGGCCAAAATACGACGCCAGTGACCACTGATCCCGGATGTTGCGTGATGCCGTTTCACTATTATTAATGAGGGTTCCGGCGTTGATGGTCCGGACCAGGTCGTTCGGGAAGTTATTGGCATCGGCCCGGGTGCGTTCAAAATCGTTTTTCTGACTCTCCAGACCGACCAGCACCTCCAGCCGATGATTTGTGGCAATCTCTCTCTGGAAGGTCAGCGTGTGGTTGGTTACCCAGTTCAGTTCCTGCGCGTTTTCCGCGAAAGCCGAGTTAGGCGTCGGGGGTAGCAGCTGATTCAGGGGCAATGCCGACGTTCTGAACTGGTTTTGCCGCGTCTGCCGGACATCAGCCCCGATGGTTCCACGGTACATGACGTCAAACGGCAATTTGATTTCCGCGTACGCATTACCCAGCAACCGGGTTGTCCGAACCTGATTGTCCACTTCGTAAATATTGGCAACGGGGTTGGTAATGCCCGGCCAGTCGTACGGAGCCGCGTAATACGCCTGCGAGTTGTACACGGTTGTGCCCGGCTGGTAAATCGGGATGAACGGCGGCAGGCTCAACGCCGAGTTGATGATCCCGTTGTCGGCCCAGTGCCGATCCGTATTAACGCGTTTTTCGACCGAAACAGACGGGCTCAAGCTCATTCCCAGTTTCAGGTAGGACGTCATCTGGGCGTCAATGTTGGTACGAACCGTATACCGATCGATGCCTGAATTCTTAACAATACCGTTCTGTTTCAGGTAATTACCCGACACCATGTACTGCACTTTATCACTCCCGCCCGAAGCTGACAGCTGGTAGTTGCTGATTGGAGCGTTCTGAAAAATCATATCCTGGTAATCGTAGGTCGGCAGGCTGCCCGGATCATCGAAGTTAACGCCCGCAAACTCACCGCGCGGATACCGATACCGTTGTCCGGCCGGGCGGGCGCTGTTGGGATCGGTAATCTGCGCGCCCGTTACCCGCTGAAGGTACGCATTGTTGAAAGCTTCTTTCGAAAACTCCGCGTATTGCTGAGAATTCAGCATGTCCATTTTTTTTGTCACCTGCTGGATCCCCGTATAATAATCGAAGTTCAGCCGGGCCTGTCCAGACTTACCACGTTTTGTGGTTACCACCATTACTCCATTGGCTCCCCGCGAACCGTAGATCGCCGTTGCTGAAGCATCTTTCAGAATATCTATTTTATCGATATCATTCGGATTCAATAGGTTAAGACCTCCGCCATTGGCCAGATCGCCCGAGTTCAGCGGTTGCCCGTCGATCACAATCAGCGGCCCATTTCCGGCACTGATCGAACCCAGACCACGAATTTTGACGGATGGGCTGTTGCCCGGAGCGCCCGTATTCTGCTGAATCAACACCCCCGGCAAACGCCCCGTTAATCCTTCTACAATGTTCGGAACGGGCTGATCTTTGATGGTTTTGGTACTGATCGACGCAATGGAACCCGTCACGTCGCGCTTCTGCTGCGTACCGTAACCCACCACGACCACTTCGTTCAGCGTTTGATCCGACCCTTTCAGAACCACATTGATTGTCGACTGGCTACCAATCGGAAATTCCTGGGTCGTGTAACCGATAAAACTAAAAACCAGCGTACCGCCCTCGTTCGGAATTGCAAT
Source organism: Larkinella harenae (assembly GCF_054780515.1). Lineage (NCBI taxonomy): Bacteria > Pseudomonadati > Bacteroidota > Cytophagia > Cytophagales > Spirosomataceae > Larkinella > Larkinella harenae. Next base: position 785,768 of record NZ_BAAGWE010000002.1, read on the forward strand.
GGTGTAATTTCCCGTTGCATCCGTGGTGGTTCCACGCGTTGTTCCTTTCAGTGCCACGCTAACGCCCGGCAGCGCTTCCGCGTTTTCCTCGGCCGTTACGCGGCCCATGATCCGCCGTTCCTGGGTGGTCACTTCCAGCGTTTGCCGGATGGTCAACCCCGTCGGAAGCGCCGTACTCGCGCGGTCATCGGGCAGAGACACCGACCGGGATTGCAGCAACTGGTTATCGTCTAATGACGGCAGCCCCGAATTCAACTGGCTCGTTGCCTGGTCGGCTTCGATGATAACGTAATATTGCTCGTCTACTTTCCGGTAAGTCAGGTTGTTGGGTTTCAGGACCGCTTTCAAAACCGTTTCGCGATCAGACGAAACCGGCAACGGCATGCTAACGGTTTTGTCGCGCAGTGTTTTCCGCTGGAAGGCAAATTTGATCTGGTACTTTCGTTCCAGCTCCTGCAATACATCAGACAGCGTACGAACCGTCGGGTTGGCCACTCGGCTGGCCCGGGAAATCTGCTGGGATGGCTGAGCGGACTGGTGCACTGACGACGACGCCAACATCTGTGCTTGGGCCGTGGTTGCCACACACCACACGCCCAGAATCGCCCATCGAATCATAGGTAAGGGGTTAGTCATTGTTTTTGGTTGGCTAAAATGATTTGTTTTTCTTGTTTTTTCACTTGTAAGCTAAACGTCTCGGCCAGCAGCCGAAGCAATAAATCAGGCCGGTTGGCTGGCACGGTACCGGTAAATTCTTCGTTGAGCAAACGCTCATCCGGAATCAAAACCGTTAGCCCATACTGGTCTTTAAACCGCTGTACAATATCACGGAGCGTTTCGTCTTCCAGTAGGAGCAGATTGGATCGCCAGGCTACATAATGGTCGGCATCAACCCGTTTCCGCCGAATGGTGGCCTGACCGTTCGTGGCTTCTACCATATCGCCGGGCTGCATCATCAGGGCCGGTTGTTGCGGCAAGGCCACCTTTACTTTTCCTTCCTGCAACACCACCTGCGTTCGGGTTCGGCGGGTATTGACGTTAAAACGGGTCCCCAGCACTTCTACATCAGCCGCGCCGGTGTGAACCACAAAAGGCATTCGTCCGCCCGACGGTTTTTTGTTGACATCAAAAAACGCTTCCCCCGTTAGCCGTACTTCCCGGCGTCCTTTTTCCTGCCAGTTTCGGGCCATCTCCAGCGTTGAATTGGCATTCAGGGTGACAACCGTACCGTCCGGTAACGTAAGCGTCTGAATCTGTCCGTAAGTCGTCTGGTACTGAATTGAAGCCAGATTGCGTTCATAATACCACCATCCCAACCCAGCCAGCAACACAGCGGCAACCGCAGCAGCATACCGATAGAAGGCGGGGCGAAAAAACGTTTGTGTCGGTTCGGACCGAAGGCGTTGCTGCTTCTGCCGAAACCGTTGAAAAGAAGCTTCGACCGCAGCATCAGGTGCATCCTGCCAGATTGCCTCTAGCCCGATAACGAGTGCCCGGGCCTGCTCAATGGTCGTTTGCTGTTGCGGATAAAGTGCTCTGACCGAATCCCAGAATCGATTTTGCTCCGGTGTCGGAAACCGTATCCAATTCCGGAAATCAGGGTCACGGGCCAATTCAATGGCTTCAAGCGTTGCGTAGTACTCCAGCGGTTTCATGCCGTATCAAAAGGTCATCAACCGTAAGAGAAGGCTAAGGCAGATTTGTAGTATGAAAAAAGGAAATTTTTGCAAAAAATTTTTGAGCGCTCCTATTTGAACAATCCAAAGCACCAGAACAAAACCGGCCAATGGGTTTCCAGCCGTTTCCGGAGCGCCAGTAATCCCTTGTAAATCTGTGTACGCGCGGTGTTGTAGGTAATACCCATCACGGAGCAAATCTCTTCGTAGCTCAGGTCCGTAAAATAGCGGAGATACAGTATTTCCTGCTGCCGCGCCGACAAGGTCTGAAAAGCGGAATGAATGTGCGCGTGCTGTTCCTGATTCAGTACCTCCTCCACCAGCCGGTCTTCTACCGAGGGTTCGGCAGGGAGCAGATCAAACGGTTTTTCCATCTCCACATCGGTGGCTTGGCGCTGCTGATCGCGGAGGATAGTTACCAGCCGGTTGCGGAATACACGCAGGATATAGAATTGGACTGACTGGGGTTGTGCCAGGGTTCGCCGGTAGTTCCACAGCTCAATGAACACGTCGTGAATGGCGTCTTCGGTAGTTTCGGGATCAGCCCCAAACCGCCGGCCATAATTGGTCAGATGGCGGTAATACGTTGAATACAAAGCCGCAAAGGCCGACTCGCTTCCCTCCCGGAAGGCGTTCCAGTGCATCAGGTCATTGGTAGAGTCAGGTCGGCGGTTCATCGGCGGGCAGTCCACAAACAGCAACGGTTGTGAGTAAGCAAACTTACGTGTTTCCCGCAAAAATTGGTATTTTTTGCCGATTAATTTGCGTTGCTTTCGCTGTATGACAACGGATTACGCATTCATAACAAAAGCGTAGTTTTGTATTCCAACTGGCTAAAGGCCGTTCATCATTCTTACAACATGACCTTACACGAAGCCCAAAACACCGTCGACGAGTGGATAAAAACCGTCGGTGTTCGTTATTTCAACGAACTGACTAACATGGCCATGCTCACCGAGGAGGTCGGTGAAGTAGCCCGCATCATCGCCCGTCGTTACGGCGAACAATCGGAGAAAGAATCAGATAAAAACAAAGACCTCGGCGACGAGATGGCCGACGTGCTCTGGGTACTGCTCTGCCTCGCCAACCAGACCGGCGTTGATTTAACGGCGGCTTTTCAAAAGAACCTGGAGAAGAAAAATATTCGCGACGCAACCCGGCATCTGAACAACGAGAAGTTGAAGTAAAGCGGTTGGTTTGCGGAGATGAGCGGAGTAAAAGGGAGGTAATCAGAAAAGAAATGTCGATGAACTTTTCTGATTACCCCGCGAAGCTATTTTTCTCATAAACCGTACTGGTCCAACAAATAGACCAAAGCCGTCATTGAAGCCGCACCCAGTTCCAGTTCGCGCTTGTTCACGCCTTCAAAGCGGTCAATACCGGCGTGGTGAACGTCAAAATACCGTTGCGAATCGGGCTTAAAACCAAACAAAACCGTACCGAGCTGCGCCAGCGGCCCAATGTCCGCTCCGCCCGAACCGGCACCGATTTCGTGCAAACCGTACGGGGCCAGCAGCCGTTTCCACGGCATCACCTTTGCGCGTTGTTCCGGCGTTCCGACAATGCCAAATCCACGGGGTGTAAAACCACCATTGTCCGACTCAACGGCGGCAATGTGCTTTTCGTTGTTCTTTTTGGCGTAATCGGCGTACCCGATTCCTCCCCGCAAACCGTTTTCTTCGTTCATAAACATCACCGCCCGAATAGTTCGTTTCGGCTTGATGCCAAGTGCCTTCAAAGTCCGCAGCACATCGATGGATTGCATGCAGCCAGTTCCGTCGTCGTGGGCGCCCTCACCAATATCCCATGAATCGAGGTGGCCGCCCACCACAATGATTTCGTCCGGCTTTTCAGATCCTTTGATCTCGCCCACTACATTGTAGGATTTGGCATCGGGCAGGCTCTCGCAATTTTGTTTGAAGTAGAATGTCAGATTCGGGTTTTCTTTCAACGCCTTGCTGAGTCGTTCGGCGCCGTTGGTGCTGATCGCAGCCGCCGGAATCAAGGGCATGCCCGTCGCATAGCGCAGGCTACCGGTATGGGGGTTATCGTCCATCGCCGTGGTCATGGACCGAACGATGGTTCCCACGGCACCGAGCTTGGCGGCTTCGGTGGCACCATTCCCGCGTTGATCGACTGCTCCGGCGTAGGCTTCGAAAGTATTCAATTTCGTCGGGTCCATCGGCCGGTTGAAAAAGACGATCTTCCCTTTCACTTTTTCCGAACCCAACGCCCGCAGTTCCTGAAAGTTTTTTACTTCAATAACCGGCGCTTCGATTCCCTTTGGCGGAGTGGCTACCGAACCGCCCAAAGCCGCGATCGGTACGGTTATTTTTTGCTTTCCGTTCTGAATATAGGCCACTTCTTTTGCTCCCCGTACCCAGTGCGGCACCATAATCTCCTGCAAAAATACCCGATCGAATCCTTGCTTTTCCATCAGTTCCTTCGTCCAGTCAACGGCTTTCTGCGCCCCGGCCGAACCGCTCAGACGCGGCCCAATCTGCTTGGTCAGGTGTCGCAGCCACTCGTATGATGGACTGTTGGTCAGCACCTCGTTATAAATTTTGCGGATCGTTACCGAATCGGTCGATTGAGCGTACACACCTGTCGTAAACAGGCAAAGGAGTAGTAGCAGTTTTTTCATCGCATAGGGGGATATACTAAAAAACAGAAACCCCGCTTTATTTCCAAAGCGGGGTTCAAAAACATCTGATAAGTCCTATCGAATACTACCTAATTCCTATTCAGAAAACGGGTTGCGGTGTTGCGGCCAGAATCACGCGGAGACGTCCGGCGATACAAATCCGGAACAGCGAGCGAATACGGCTCCGGTAACCGAATACCGTTATTACATATGAATCGCCCGGTTTTCGGTGGCGGCCAGACAGGCTTCCTTGATGGCTTCCGTGTACGTCGGGTGGGCGTGCGAAATCCGTCCGATGTCTTCAGCCGAGGCTCGGTATTCCATGGCCACCACACATTCGGCGATCATATCAGCCGCGCGGGCACCGATGATGTGCATCCCCAGAATTTCGTCGGTTTGCTTATCCGCCAGCACTTTTACCAACCCGTCTAGATCCATCGAAGCACGGGCACGGCCCAGGGCTTTATACGGGAACGAACCGACTTTGTAAGCCCGCCCCTCCTGCTTCAGCTCCTCCTCGGTAAAGCCTACGCTAGCCACTTCCGGCCAGGTATAAACCACGCCCGGAATCAGCCGGTAGTTGACGTGCGGTTTTTGTCCGGCCAGGGTTTCGGCCACAAATACGCCTTCTTCTTCGGCCTTGTGGGCCAGCATGGCTCCGCGAATCACATCCCCGATGGCATAAATATTGGACACTTTCGTCCGCAAATGGTCATCCACTTCAATGCGTCCGCGGTTGTCGACGGTCAGGCCAGCGGCTTCCAGGTTCAGCCCGTCGGTATACGGACGGCGACCCACCGAAACCAGACAATAATCACCTTCCAGCGTAATCTGCTCCCCTTTGGCGTTGTCGGCTTTTACGGTAACGCCCTCGCCGGTGTTTTCTACACTGGTTACTTTATGACTGAAGTAGAAGTCGGCTCCCAGCTTTTTAACGGCTTTTTGCAGCTCTTTCCCCATCGTTTTGTCCATCGTCGGAATCATTGAATCGGCAAATTCAACGAACGATACTTTCGAACCGATCCGGGCGTAGACTGAACCCAGTTCTGCACCAATGACACCGGCCCCGATCACAATCAGGTGCTTCGGTACTTCCTGCAAAGTCAACGCTTCGGTAGACGTGATAACGCGTGTTTTGTCAAGCGGCATCGACGGAAACGTCGCCGGTTTGGACCCGGTAGCGATGATGAAGTTCTTGGCCGTAATCTGTTCTTCACTGCCGTCGTCCTTCTTCACCTTCAGGGTGTTGGCATCCACGAACGAACCCAATCCCTGATGAACCGTAATCTTGTTCTTCTTCATCAGAAACGAAATACCGGTTACATTGGCTTCCACCACCCCTTCTTTCCGTTTGATCATCTGGGGTAGATCAACCTGCAAATCGTTCAGCTTTATACCATGTTCGGCGAACGTGTGGGAAGCATTGTAAAAGTGTTCCGATGAATCCAGCAGTGCCTTTGAGGGAATACAGCCGACATTGAGGCACGTGCCGCCCAGGGTTTTGTATTTTTCTACAATGGCCGTTTTCATGCCCAACTGGGCACAACGAATGGCAGCTACATAGCCGCCCGGTCCGGAGCCAATGACGATGACGTCGTATTGCATAAAATGGTAGATCTTTTTGCCAGTAAATTGCTATATACAATTGTAGGACGGACTATAAATTCGTCCCTGTCTACGAGCAGTTGTTGCCTGAAGCCAGGACGATTTCACAATCCGTCCTACTCTATTTACTTAAACGCCCAGTAAAATCCGTGCCGGATCTTCCAGCAGTTGTTTCACCCGAACCAGGAAGCTCACGGAGTCTTTCCCGTCAATGATGCGGTGGTCGTACGACAAGGCCACGTACATGATCGGGCGAATGACGATTTCACCGTTGATAACCACCGGGCGCTCCACGATGTTGTGCATACCCAGAATAGCCGACTGCGGTGCGTTGATGATCGGCGTCGACAGCATCGATCCGAATACACCACCGTTGGTAATCGTAAACGTTCCACCCGACATTTGCTCAATCGTCAGTTTGTTATCCCGCGCCAGCCCCGCCAGCCGGATAATTTCTTTCTCGATACCGGCAAAGTCCATGCTTTCGGCGTTTCGCACTACCGGCACCACCAGCCCCCGCTCCGTCGAAACGGCAATGGAGATATCACAGAAATCGTTGTAGACGATCGAGTCGCCGTCGATCATCGCGTTTACGTTCGGGAAGTCCTGCAAAGCAATGCAAATTGCCTTGGCGAAGAACGACATAAAGCCCAGCCCGACCGCGTGTTTTTCCTTAAATTTGTCTTTGTATTTGGACCGCAAGTCCATAATCGGCTTCATGTCAACCTCGTTGAAGGTTGTCAGCATAGCCGTATCATTTTTCACGGCCACCAGGCGCCGGGCGATGGTTTTACGAAGCGAGGTCATCCGCTCACGGCGTTGCCCCCGATTGCCATCACCCGAAACTGGTGCTGGAGCCGGAGCTGCCGCTGCCGGTTTCGATGGAGCCGCTGGTTGCGGAGCAGGAGCGGTTTTTTCAGCCTTCACCGCATCGTCCTTGGTTATTCGTCCACCAATACCTGTGCCGTTAATATCTTTCGGGTCAATGCCTTTTTCGGCCAGAATTTTGGCCGCAACCGGTGATGGATGGTTGGCCGCATAACCATGCTCGGCGGATTGAGCCGCTTCCGACTGAGGAGCGGGTTGCTGGGCTGGAGCCGATGGTTGTTGCGCCGGTTGGGCAGCACCTGCTCCTACTTCAATCCGGCAGATAACCGCGCCAATCGCCAGCGTCGCCCCGGCTTCGGCTACAATCCGCAGGGTTCCGGCGGCTTCCGACGGCAGTTCAAACGTGGCCTTGTCGGATTCGAGCTCACACAGCACTTCATCCAACTCTACCTTGTCACCGTCTTTTTTATTCCAGGAAGCGATCGTTACTTCCGTAATCGATTCGCCCACTGGCGGTACTTTCATCTCAACTACTTTCGCTTCTGATTCTTTTCCGGATGCCGACTCAGCAGCCGGTTGGGCTGGTGCTTCCGCTTTTGGCGCTTCAGCCTGCGGAGCGGCTGGTTGTTCTGCCGGTTGAGCCGGAGCTGGAGCGGCCTCTTTAGGCGCAGCACCGTTCGACGCTTCGGCCGATTCGATGGTACACAGTACCGCCCCAATTGGCAGTACGTCGCCTTCCTGGGCCATAATGTGCAACACGCCGTCGGCTTCCGCCGGGAATTCAAACGATGCCTTATCCGATTCCAGTTCGCACAGCACTTCGTCTCTTTTTACCGAATCACCCTCTTTCTTGTGCCACGCGCCAACCGTTACTTCCGTAATCGACTCCCCAACCGGGGGTACTTTCATTTCTATTGCCATTTTATCATAGTTTTCAGTTGTCAGCTATCCGTGAGTTCATGATAACTGTAAAACCTTATTCAAACGCCCGGCGAATGATATCAGCCTGCTCCTGGCTGTGCACTTTCGAATAACCGGTTGCGGGCGATGCACTATTTTTCCGGGTGATGCCGCGTAATTTCAGATCCAAAGCTGAACGCAGCAAATACGTCCAGGCTCCCATGTTGGACGGTTCTTCCTGAACCCACACCAATTCGGCATTCTTGCTGTAGCTGGCCAGAATAGCATCAAGCTGCTTCTGCGGGAATGGATGTAACTGCTCCAAGCGAACAATAGCAACGTCTTCACGCTTATCAGCCTGTTGTTTTTCGAGCAATTCGTAGTAAATCTTACCCGTACACAACAGAACGCGTTTCACTTTCTTGCTCGGTGCGTATGTATCCGGCAACACTTCCTTGAACGTACCTTTGGTAAGGTCTTCCAGCGGAGAAACTACTTGTGGATGACGCAATAAAGATTTTGGTGACATAATCACCAGTGGCTTGCGGAATGGCCAGGTCAGCTGACGGCGCAAAATATGGAAGAAATTGGCGGGCGTGGTTACGTTGGCCACCACCATATTATACTCGGCCGACAATTGCAGGTACCGCTCCGGACGGGCATTGGAGTGTTCTGGCCCCTGGCCTTCATAACCGTGCGGCAACAGCATGACCAGGCCGTTCATCAGTCCCCACTTCGATTCGCAGGATGATACAAACTGGTCAATGATCACCTGTGCCCCGTTGGAGAAGTCTCCAAACTGCGCTTCCCAGATGACCAGCGCGTGCGGAGCCGCCATAGAATACCCAAATTCAAAGCCCAACACACCGTATTCCGACAACAGCGAGTTGTAGATCTGCATCTTCTGCTGACTGCCTTCGATGTGGTCGAGCGAGCTGTATGATTCGTTCGTTTCAGAATCGTGCAGAACGGCATGGCGGTGCGAGAACGTTCCGCGCTGCACATCCTGACCACTCAGGCGAACGACTTTATTTTCGGACAGAATGGAGCCGTAGGCCAGCAACTCGGCGGTTCCCCAGTTGACCTGTTTTGTCTCAAACAGCATCTGCCGACGATCTTTCAGCAATTTATCGATCTGCTTCAGGGGTTTGAAACCGCTCGGAATCGTCACCAGCGCATTGCCAACTTTCTCCAATGTTTCCATCGGAACGCCGGTTTCGGGCGACCGGTCAAAATCGGCTGGCTCGCTGACCCGCAACTCCGCCCACTCCCGGTCCAATCGGAGCGGTTTATACGGAATTTCGGCTTTTTGCTTCACCATGTCGAGTCGGTCCTGCAATTCCTTCTTGAACTCAGCATCCATCTTCGACGCCAGTTCGGCATCCACCTCTCCGCGTTCGATCAGACTTTTGTTGTAGATCTCGCGCGGGTTGGCATGTTTGTCAATTTTGCTGTACAGCGTCGGCTGCGTGAACTTCGGCTCATCGGATTCGTTGTGGCCGTACCGACGGTAGCAGACCATATCGATAAAGACGTCCCGATTGAATTTCTCGCGGAACTCAATGGCCAGCTTCGCGCAGAAAATAACTGCTTCCGGATCGTCACCGTTAACGTGGAAAACGGGTGCATCCACAATTTTGGCGACATCAGAACAATAGATTGACGAACGGGCGTCTTCAAAATCGGTTGTAAAACCGATCTGGTTATTGATCACAAAGTGGAGGGTTCCGCCGGTCTGGTAACCAGCCAGCTTGGCCATCTGTGTTACTTCATACACGATGCCCTGCCCGGCTACAGCCGCATCCCCGTGGATCAAGATCGGCAGGATTTTATCGTAGTTGCCGCCGTACTCCTCGTCGGCCTGAGCCCGAACAAACCCTTCGATAATCGGGTTGACGGCTTCCAGGTGCGACGGGTTCGGGGCGAGCTTCAGGCTAATCTGTTTGCCCGACGAGGTTTCGACCAGGCTGGAATAGCCCAGGTGGTATTTTACATCGCCGTCGCCGAATACCTGATCGGGCACATTTCCTTCAAAACCGCTGAAAACGGCTTCGTACGATTTGCCCAGGATGTTGACCAGTACGTTCAGACGACCCCGGTGAGCCATTCCGATCATTACTTCTTCAACGCCCAGTTCTCCAGCGTAATTGATGATGGCGTCCAGGGCCGGAATGGTTGTTTCGCCCCCTTCGAGCGAAAACCGTTTCTGGCCGAGGTATTTGGTATGCAGGAAGTTTTCGAAAACCGTTGCTTCGTTCAGCTTCTTCAAAATCCGCTTTTTCTCTTCCAGCGTCGGATCGAACACCAGTGCTTCTTTTTCAATCTTATTCCGCAGCCAGTTCTTTACGTCAATCTCCCGGATGTACATATACTCGAAACCGATGGTTCCGGCGTATATTTTCTCCAGCGATTCCATAATTTTCCGCAGCGAGCTGGGCCCAATGCCCAGCAGATTGCCAGACTCAAAAACCGTATCCAGATCGGCTTCCGACAAGGCATAATCTTCCAGACTGATCCGGGGGTTGCGGTCTTTCCGATCACGGATCGGATTGGTTTTGGCCAGAAGGTGGCCGCGCGACCGATATGCTTTGATCAAACTTGCAACCGAGACTTCCTTTTCAGCGTGCTTGGTGTCGATAACGGGTTTTGTAGTTGCCTGTTCGTCGCTTCCGTGGCCGTTGCCGTTACCACTTTCGCCGTACGATTGAGAAAATTCAAAACCTTCAAAAAATTTTTGCCAGCTTCCATCTACCGAGCCCGGGTCCTGTTTATAAGCCCGGTATAAATCGTCAATGTAGGCTGCTTCAGAGTTAGCTATATACGAGAATCTGTCCATAATTCGGGATCACCCATGTTCGATTGGCAAAGTTAAATGATTCAAATAGAAAGATTGTCTACTATTTATTCAATTCTTTACGAATCCACCCAGGTTTTATTTTGCTAACACGGCAGAAGGTAAATTAGTTGAAAAAAAGCGAATAAGACCGTGCGGACAGCGCCTAAAAACTAAAGCGGAAAAAAGGAAAAGAAGCCGCCACTGCCTCTTCTGCCTTTCTTCCGCCTGGGTTGTCTTTTCAGGGTCTGGTATTAGTTACTGACCAGGTTATTTTTGAAGGCGTAAGCCACCATGCCTGCCGTGTTTTTAGTCCCGGTTTTTTCCAGAATTCGCAACCGGTGCCCTTCTACCGTACGCGGGCTCAGAAATATTTTTTCGCTGATCTCGGCAGTCGACAGTCCTTCACAAATCAGCTTAAGCACTTCCTTTTCTCGTTCCGACAACAGCACCTTACTATTATATAACGTTGTGGTGGTGGTAGCCGACGGTTTAATAACGGTTGTTTTGTTCACCATTTTTCGGTGCATCACTTTCGACACAAAGTCATTCAGGTATAAACCATCGTCCATCACGCGGTGAACGGCTTTCTCCACTTCATCCAGATCCGCGTCTTTCAGGACATAACCGCTAACGCCTTTTTCGAGCAGGTGCAGCACAAAGCGGTCTTCATCGTGCATGGTCAGCATAATAATCCGGACATCGGGATGGTTTTCCCGGATGTACTCCGTCGTGGCGATGCCGTCCATTACCGGCATCTCCAGATCCAGCAGCACCACGTCGGGCATCCGACGAGTCAGCTTTTCGATCAGTTCCTGGCCGTTGCTGGCTTCCAGCACCAGTTCAAAATCCGGCACCTGACTCAATACCGAAGCCATTCCTTTCCGGAACAGATTATGATCGTCGGCGAGGGCAATTTTAATTTTTTTCATGGTCAGGGTTTGTTAAACGGGTTCTACTTCTACCTCCACTTCCGGTTTCAAATTGCGAACCTGGATGTGTATCCGGGACCCCCGGCCTTCCTCCACATCAAATGTAACATGCCCGTCGATGACATTCAACCGGCTTTCGATATTACGGAGCCCCAACCCGCGCTTTTTATCTTTCATGATTTCGTCCAGATCAAACCCGCGACCATCATCAATGACCGACAGCAGAATACCACCGGGCTGGCAGTGCAGATCAATGATAATGCTCTGGGCGTTGGCGTGTTTGATGGCGTTGTTGATTAGCTCCTGCGCAATGCGAAACAAGGTCAGGTCCAGTTGTGGCAGCAGGGTTGGCATTTTGTCGGAGCACGTCAGTTCAACGTGCACTTCACCGTTGCTGGCTTTCTCGGCCAGTTCTTCCAGTGCCGAGACCAGCCCAAACCGTTCGAGGGTAGTTGGCACCAAATCCCGGCTGATGCGCCGGACGTTGGCAATGGTTTCGTCTAAAAGCGAGCGGGTTTTCTGCACCAGAACCGTAGAGCCGGGGTCGTTATGTTCCACGGTTCGGCCCAGTTGGTTCAGACTCAGCTTGGTCACCGACAACATCGTGCCGATCTCATCGTGCAAATCCTGGGCAATGCGCCGACGTTCGTGTTCTTGGGCCTGAAGCGTAGCCGCGAGAAGCCCTTTGCGGTATTTCTCCTGCCACTCTTTCAGGATCAGTTGCTGGCGGATTTGTTTTTGCTGGTAATAAGCGACGAAGACGATGATGAAAATCGCCATCACCAACAAAACGGCCGTTCCGACGGCAATATATAATTTCATGTCCTCGTTCACAGCGAACCCGAAGCGAAGTACATTCCCATACACGGGGAATTATGATCAATCAATTTGGCGAAATATAAAACTCCGGCACCACTTCCGCAAGCGCCATGTATTAAACGGTTAATCCGTCTCCAAGCCGAAATTCCCGGCGACGAAGCCAGAAACCGATCGACAGAACCACGTAGAAAAAAGCCGTAAACCATCGGACGATGGTAATGTAAAGCGCGTAACTGCCGTTCGAACTCAGGTCTCCTAACGTTACTTTCACAAACAGAAACACAAATAAAGTACCGGCGGCATGAACAATGGCTCCGGCACTAATCCAAAACATGGCATGAATCAGGATATTCTGTATCTGCATTTTGGTCAGAATGTGATGAAAATACAACAGGGTATACAAAATCATGATCAACCGCTGAACACCCAGGGTCACCCCCGCAATGTGCGTCCAGCTGAAATCGTAAACAAACACCAGCAGATACAGGCCCAAACCTGTCAGCACGATGGTCTGGTTTTTCTTCGATTTCAACTCAAGCCGGTACGCTGCCGTCAGGCAGAGCATTTCAACCAGTGAATTTAAATTATAGAGATACAGATTATTTTGCCGGAAGGCCGCGTCATGCAGCTGTACCAGACCGATAATAAACGACGAAACCAGCATCCGGAGTAACCACCGGCCTGGTTTGTCCAGAAAACTATAATTGACCAGACCTGCTCCGATCGCAATCAATAAAAACAGGTCTGGTAAAAATGAATCCGGATATTCCAGTATTAACGTAATATAGGGGTGATCAATCATACAATGGATTTGGTCCTATCAGCCTCCCTTACCTTTATTACACTCGGGCGGGCATAATGGGCCATCGGCCAGCTGTCCGTCCTGCCCTGCGGCCATATCTTTCATGCCAATTTCGGCCGGAACAGCCAGCTCCAGAATCTCCTCCCCGTTTTCATCCACGCCCACCAACACGACCCGGGGCACGAGGTGTTCGGTCCCGTTTACTTTTTCCCGGCGCTTGGCGTGGTACACCCGGATACCAACGCAACCGGGCTGGCTCAAAATCCGTTGCAGGTTATCGCTGCCAAAAAACTCGGAGCGAACCGTATCCGATTCCGGAATCTGTTGTTCTTTTTTGCGTTTCTGATACGCACCTTTAAAGTCATTTGCTTCATCTTTTGAAATGAAGCGACCGGCACCGCTGGCAATTCCACTCATGATCAAAAAGAGGTTTTAATTAAATAAATGTGATTTGTAATCATTGGCCAAAAGTGCATAAGCTTGTTGAGGAAAGCAATTAACATTGAGTAAACGGAAGCCCAGTGCACCCTCAATCTCTTCAATAGCTAAAAGTTAGAAGTCGATTACGGATTAGACTAATAGAAGAAGTACGGTCTATATTATCCATTATAATTATTAAAGTCTTTTTTACTAACCCAAATACCGATTAAAGAAAATACACAAAAAACGATATACATGATTTGATTCATGTTCCAGTATAAATCAAACAAATTGGCCTGTGTATTGATTGACAAGCCGTAGTTTGCAAAAAGATAAACAAAGAAAGTTCCCGTGAACTGAATAATCAATCCGCTACTTATCCAAAACAAGGAATGCCATAATATATTTTTTACGTTTAAATCTTGCACTAATTGATTAAAATAAAACAAAACGACTACTACTGAATAAGCCCTCGAAACAGAAAGTACCCCTGCGGACAAATTATTACTACTCCAAAATAAGCAGCATACTAAAAGTGTAAGAAAGGCAACATATTTAACTATCATTCTAACAATCACTTTATTGAAGTGAGGTAGAAAGACCAGGCATATAAACACGATCTCAAAAAATGCCGAAGCATTATAAAGAAATAGATTATTTACCTTTCTAATCGCATATACATTAGAAGTAAAGTCTCTAAATATAATTATAAAGAAATATAGAACTAGCAGCTTTACTCCTCTTTTCAAATATTTTAAATTGATAAGCCCTGCTATAAATGGCAATAAGCTTATCAATTCGGCAATTAAGTCTAATGGGTGTTGAATAAAAATATCGTAAAGTCTCTGGAGCATTTCGCCACGACCAATAAATTCTTAGCAATGTTGCGGACAAGGGACTCCACCTGCCAATGCATCTCGTCCGGCGGGCATATCTTTCAGACCAGTTGGGTCGTTTACATCGGCAGCCGACTCGCTTTTATCGTCCGGATCACGGGTGAGGTTACCCAGAAAGATATCTTTTCCTCTTGAGTTAACAGCCGCCAACACCAGCTGTGGCTTGGGTTCACCGTTTTCATCCTTCTCTTTCCCCAGTCCATAATAAATCCGGATGCCAACGCAATCGTCATACCCCAATAGCTCGTTAAGCCGGTTGATGCCAAAAAACTCGGCGCGGGTGTAGGAATCTTTGCCCGAACCATGCTTCTCTTGCTTATACTGACGGAAACGGCGGGTCAGCGTTTCAGCATCCCGGTTTCGGATGAAGTTACCCACATCGCCCCGGAACGGTTCTTTTGAGTCGTCTGTCATGATTTTATTGGATGATTTCACGTTTGATTGATCCAAAATAGAAAGCGAGGAGGGCAATAGCAAGGAGAAGAAACATTCAATAGTACAACAACTATCTGAAATACAGAGAATTAACAATACCAAAACAAGTAGAACTACGCAGCTAAATACGGAGAATCCCTTATCCTTACCGGTAAAACGCCTTTTTTTATGAACAGGGAATTTCTTATTTAATTTTCTTAGTAAATTCCCTGCACATTTGAAGAGAGTTGGCAATTCCTTCCCAAAGGATGAGCCGATTTTCTCATCTCATAGGTTAGGTTTGGAAAAGGCCAGGACGTTGTCCAGGCTTTTTTTTTGCAAGAAGAGCAAGAAAAGAGAGGAAAGAACGAGGAGAAAAAAGAGGGAAGCAGACGGTTTCCGTTTCCTTCCCTCCCAGCTTTTTTATTTCAACAAATTCAGCAAATACTGTCCATAGCCACTTTTGACCAGCGGCTGGGCAATGGCCCGCAGCTGATCAGCATCGATGTAGCCCATCCGGTAGGCCACCTCCTCAATCGAGCCTATCTTCAGCCCCTGACGCTCCTCAATCACCTCCACAAACTGACCCGCCTGCATCAACGACGCAAACGTGCCCGTGTCCAGCCACGCCGTGCCCCGGTCCAGAATCCCTACTTTCAGCTTCCCCCGCTCCAGGTATACCTTGTTCACATCCGTGATCTCGTACTCGCCCCGCGCACTCGGCGCCAGCTCCCTGGCGATCTTGACCACCTCATTGTCGTAAAAATACAAGCCCGGCACCGCATAGTTCGACTTGGGATCCTGCGGTTTCTCTTCAATCGATAACGCCTTGTTCTCTCCGTCGAACTCCACCACCCCGTACCGCTCCGGATCGTTCACCTTGTAGGCAAAAACCACGCCACCATCCGGGTCGTTATTGGCCTGCAACAGCTTCGACAAACCCGAGCCGTAGAAAATGTTGTCCCCCAGAATCAGCGCCACTTTGTCATCGCCGATGAACTCCTCACCGATCACAAACGCCTGCGCCAACCCATTGGGCAGCGGCTGTTCGGCGTATGCAAACGTGCAGCCCACCTGCGAACCGTCGCCCAGCAGCTTCTTGAAATTGGGCAAATCGTGCGGAGTGGAGATAATCAGAATCTCGCGAATGCCCGCCAGCAGCAGAATCGACAACGGATAATAAATCATCGGTTTGTCGTAAACCGGCATGAGTTGTTTGCTGACGGCCAGCGTCAACGGGTGCAGACGAGTACCGGAACCTCCGGCCAGAATGATACCTTTCATCGTTTTGAATCATACGGGAAGAAGCACATGATCGACCCAAGGCCTGGCTGCGCAGAAGGCAGAAAAGGGCGCAGCCAGGCCTTGGGTCAATCATGTACTCTTCACACTATTAGCGGTTTGCGTACATGGAATCGTAATACGACTGATACGAGCCGGAGGTCACGTTGTCCAGCCACTGCTGATTGGCCAGGAACCAGTCGACGGTTTTTTCCAGGCCCTCTTCAAACTGCAGCGAGGGCTGCCAGCCCAGCTCATTCATCAGCTTGTGGGCATCGATGGCGTAACGCAGATCGTGCCCCGCCCGGTCGGTCACGTAAGTGATCAGCTGAGCCGAAGTGCCCGCGGGCCGCCCCAGCTTGCGGTCCATGATCGAACACAACAGGTGCACCAGGTCGATGTTTTTCCACTCGTTGAAGCCCCCAATATTGTAGGTCTCCCCGTTGCGGCCGTCATGGTAAATCGTATCGATGGCCCGGGCGTGGTCGATGACGTATAGCCAATCCCGTACGTTTTCCCCCTTGCCGTACACCGGCAGCGGTTTGTTGGTCTGGATGTTGTGAATCATCAACGGAATCAGCTTCTCGGGGAAGTGATTGGGGCCGTAGTTGTTCGAGCAGTTCGACAGCACGATGGGCAGTTGGTACGTATTGCCGTAGGCCCGCACAAAGTGGTCGGAAGCGGCCTTGGAGGCCGAGTAGGGCGACTGCGGATCGTAGGGGGTGGTTTCCACGAAGAACTCCTCGGGGTTGTGCAGCGAGCCGTAGACCTCATCGGTCGAGACGTGGTAGAAGCGTTTGCCGCTGAAGTCGGCTTTCCAGCTAGTTTTGGCGGCATTGAGCAGGTTGACGGTGCCCACCACGTTGGTCAGCACGAAGGCCATAGGGTCGGTGATCGAGCGGTCGACGTGGGACTCGGCGGCCAGGTGAATCACCCCATCGAAAGTGTGCTGACCGAAGAGTTGTTCCAGAAACGCGGCATCGGTGATATCGCCTTTGACGAAGGTGTAGTTGGGGGCCTGTTCAATATCGGAAAGATTGGCAAGGTTACCGGCGTAGGTCAATTTATCCAGGTTGACGATCTGATAGTCTGGATACTTGGTCACGAACAACCGAACGACGTGTGAACCAATAAAGCCGGCTCCGCCGGTAATCAGAATCTTTTTTGACATAATTTTTTACTCCGAAACGGTTGATTTTTTCTCTTGCAAATTCTGTTCCCAACGCCACGCATCCCGGAGGCTTTCGGCCAATGTTTTTTCGGCCCGCCATCCCATGACGTTGTTTACTTTATCGACCTGGGCGTATATTTTCTCGACGTCACCCGGACGACGCGGCCCAATCGTGTAATTCAGTTTGATATTGTTTACCTCCTCAAACGTCTGAATCAGCTCCAGCACGGTATTTCCCTGACCCGTACCGACGTTGAAAAAGTCATAGTAACTGGTTTCTTCGCGGGAGTCGAGCAGACGCAGGGCCTGTACGTGTGCTTTCGCCAGATCAACCACGTGGAGAAAATCCCGCACGCAGGTTCCATCGGCGGTATCGTAATCATCCCCAAAAACCGTCAGCTTTTCGCGGATACCGGCGGCTGTCTGAGTGATGTACGGTACCAGGTTACTGGGCACTCCCAGAGGAAGCTCCCCAATCAGACCCGACGGGTGAGCCCCAATCGGATTAAAATACCGTAGCGCAATGGCCTTGACAGGCGCTTTGGCGTAAACCGTATCCCGGATGATATCCTCACAGATGGCTTTGGTGTTACCGTAGGGCGACTGGGCAGGCAGCCGGGGCGTTTCCTCCGTTACTGGCAGGTGTTCGGGCTGGCCGTACACCGTGCAGGACGACGAAAATACGATATTCGGCACGCCGTACCGCTGCATGGTTTCCAGCAGCAGAATCGTTGAATCCAGGTTGTTACGGTAGTACATCAACGGTTTGGCCACTGACTCGCCAACGGCTTTGTGAGCGGCAAAATGAATTACGCCCCCAAAATTCTCTTTTTCGAAGATGGTATTCAGGGTATCCGCGTCGTTGCAATCAGCCTCGTAGAACGGCACGTCATGCCCCAGAATCTGACGCAGTCCCGCCAGCGCGGAGCGGTTCGAATTGGCAAAGTTATCGATAATAACCGGCTCATAGCCAGCCGCCAGCAGTTCAACCACCGTGTGTGAACCAATAAACCCGGCTCCGCCAGTAACTAAAATTTTCATAATAGGAGGTTGTATCTATGAAGTTATTTCAAACGTTGAATTGAGTAGTGGGCTCCGAGCATGTTGCATTTTTAGAATACCTCGGTCTGAAAATCATTTTGGGAAAAATCGTGTTAATAACTGGAAACCCGAACCTTTCCTACCGGGCAAAAGTATAAAATTCAGTAGGTTTCTAAAAATAAGTTTTTATCTTCGGGTTAGACCGTCTTAGCAACCGGCCCACAGAGTTGCCGGAATGCTGAAATTGGCAATCCAATCCCGTTGAAGTGGCATGATAAACGATAACGAAATAAAGGCGTTGATTTCTCTGCTGGATGATGATGACCGGGAAATCACCGAACACGTTGAGCAGAAGATTCGCGAATTGGGCGGCCAGTTGATCCCGTATCTGGAAAGTGAATGGGAAGACAGTTTCAACCCGATTCATCAGAAAAAGATTGAGGAGCTGATTCACGATTTACAGTACCAGGCCGTTCTGGAACGAATCAGAATCTGGAAAGAAACCGGGGGCATCGACCTGCTCGAAGGTCTGTGGATTGTGGCAACGTACCAGTATCCGGATTTGTCGCTCGAAAAAATCCGCCAGGATATCAAGCAGCTCTACCTGGACGTCTGGCTGGAAGGAAAAGCGGATATGCATCCGATCGACCAGATTAAGACGTTGAATACCGTATTTTTTAATAAACTCAAGTTTGCCGCCAACACCAAACATTTTCATTCTCCTTCCAACTCGATGATCAATGTCGTGCTGGAAAGTCGGCGCGGCAACCCGATTTCGCTCTGTGTCATCTACATGATGATTGCCCAGCAGCTTGATTTGCCGGTGTACGGAGTCAATCTGCCGAGTTTGTTTGTACTGACCTATAAAAAGGATCATACGCAGTTTTACATCAATGTGTTCAACCGCGGACTGGTCTTCTCAAAATCAGACATCGATCATTACATTGGCCAGTTGAACCTGAAACCGGCCGATACGTATTACCAGCCCTGCACCAATCTGGATATCATTCGCCGGGTTCTGCGGAACCTGATGCTGGCGTTCGAGAAAATTGGGGATACGGGCCGCGTCAAAGAGGTGGAGCAATTGCTGAATGCGGTTTATGACGAGGATGCTACTCCTCCCCTGTCGGATTATACCAACAAGTGACGAATCAACTCTTCAGATGCTTATGCCAACAACAACTCATTACCCCCACCAAGCATGAAGAAATTTGAATACCGAATGTTACAAGTTCCGGTAGGCGGTTTTTGGGGTGGCAAAATTGATAATCAGGAACTCCTGGATAAATTAAACGAATTGGGTTCCGAAGGCTGGGAGATTGCGTCTTCCCTGTCAACCAATCGATACGAAGGGCAAACTCATTCGGCTTTTATCATCCTGAAACGCGAACTAACCGAATCGGTCTAGAAAGCAATTGCCAGCATACCGGGTCCGGTTTCGAAATAATGAATCTGCAACTCCCGCACGTCGTCCGGCAAGCGAACATGGCCCGTCAACAATCCGGTTCCGTCCGCAAACGGTTCGATGTGCAGGTGTTCGCGGAACGTGAGCTGGCGTTTCCCGTACAGTTTATACAGGGCTTCTTTCGCGCACCAGTAAACCGCCAGCCGCTGCACACTCCCATCAGCATGACGGATTTCGTCATCGGATAACACGCGGGGCACCACCCGCCTGAATTGATCCCGAAACGGTTCGATATCAATGCCAACGGCTTTGGAATGATGCAGCACGGCCGCAGCCCAGCCCGTCGTGTGCGAAATAGAAATATGCGCCTTCAGGCCAATCAGATGCGGTTTTCCGAATTCATCTTTGTACAATCCCGAATAAGGCCAGTACGGTTCTACCAGCGACATAACGGCCGCCCGACACGCCAGCCATTCGACCCGCTGGGCCGGGTGCGTCACCTCCAGCAACTCCATCTGTTCCGGAACGGTCAGCGTCAGCAGCGGGCGCAAGTCGTCTTCACTTTCTTCAATTTTCCACAACACGGCTGTACAATCAGCCCCGAGCCGGTGGGTTTGATAAACGGCCATATTCCGGTTTTCTGTTTGAGGGCGTAAAGATAATGGAAACCACTCGCCGGTCTACCTCTGCGTTATGAAATGAAAAAGGAACCTTGCCGGAACACTTTCGCTTTTTACATTTATCATTGCAGAAACTATAGCTAATGCAAGTTCATAAAGTAGATACGTTTGCCGGCCACCGCGACTGCGTCTATACCCTTGATGCGGGATCGTCGCCTACCGAGTTTTTCTCCGCGGGTGCCGACGGCCTGGTAGTTCGCTGGCAACTGGACAAACCCGACCTGGGAACGCTGCTCGCCCGTATTCCGGCGTCTATTTATGCGGTTGCCTACGATGCGGACCAGCAGCAGTTGTGGGTTGGTCAGAATTACGACGGTATTCACGTTATTGATCCGGCTCAAAAAAAGGAAGTAAAGTCGGCACAGCTTACCTCGGCGGCCATTTTTGACATTAAATTCTTCGAAAATACGGCGTGGCTGGCCTTGTCCGACGGGGTTGTGGTGGTGATGGATCGAACGGAATTTGTGGTCCGAAAACACGTAAAAGGGGGCGACAAAAGTGCGCGCAGCATTGCGATCAACCCGATCAGCCGCGAGGTAGCCGTGGGCTACAGCGATAGTGGCATCCGTATTTTCGACGCCGATTCGTTGCAGCTCAAACGCATCATTCCGGCCCATACCAATTCGGTTTTTACGGTTCAATTTTCGCCCGACGGACGGTTTTTGCTGTCAGCCGGGCGTGATGCGCACCTGAAAGTCTGGAAGGTAGCGGATCAGTATACGTTACAAACCGATGTAGCGGCCCATCTTTTTGCCATTAATCACATCTGCTTTAGCCCGGATGGCGCGTTATTTGCTACATGTAGCATGGATAAATCCGTTAAAGTATGGGATGCCGAACACTTCCGCTTGCTGAAAGTCATCGACCGCGCCCGGCACGCCGGACACGGAACTTCGGTCAATAAACTGCTCTGGAGCCCCTATCGGGGGCAACTGGTCTCGGCCAGCGACGACCGTTTTATTTCAGTCTGGGAAATTATCCGCTAGCTAAATGAATCCATTACTTTTTAGCCTTTTCGCTAAATTCAGACTAAAAAATTGATATTTTCGGTCGGATAACTTTACATTTAGCGGAAAAGTGACCGTTACGGCACCATAAACCTTTCAACCATGAAGATAACGCCCATCGAGATACGGCAGCATACATTTGAAAAGAAGGGATTCGGCGGCTATCGCCCCGATGAGGTGGATGCTTTTCTGGCTTCACTTTCGCAGGAGTGGGAACGCGTAACCGGCGAAAGCAAAATGATGAAGATGCAGCTTGAGCTGGCTGAAAAAGAACTCAGTAAGTTCAAGGACATCGAAATGACCCTGTTCAAGACCTTAAAAACCGCTGACGATACCAGTTCGCAAATTACCGAACAGGCCAACAAAGCGGCTGAAAAATACCTGAACGAATCGAAGCAGAAGGCCGATGAGATTCTGGCCGACGCCCGCAAACGTTCGACCCTAATGGTACAGGACGCCGAAAATCAGGCCCGGTTCATCAAAGAAAATATTTTGAATGACCTGAAGTCAATGGAACACGACTTCAAGGCGATGGAGAAATACAAAGAGGGGTTGATCAAACAGATCCGTACGCTGGCCACCAGCGCCATCGACAATGTCGATCGGTTCGAGCAGAAATTCAACCAGGCATCCATCCAGGCAAAAATTGACGAAGTAACGGAGTTACACGCTGAACACGAGCCCATTGCCAGTAAGGGAACCGCACCGGCGGATGCCGATTCAGAGCTGGTAAACCCCGAGGCTTTGCACGCTGAAACAACCGACGATGCGGTGGACAGAACCGCCAGCGAGGTTGAACTCGCCACTTCGGAAACCGGCATCGATGATCCGGTAGCGGCCCAGGGTGCCGAAGCCGCCGAAGCAGGTCTGCCCGTTACCGAACCGGATGTCGAATCATCACCTGCCGAAGAGCAAACAGGCGATCCGAAGGCTGTTGAGCAACAACTCGAGCCCGAAGGAAAGAAAAAGGAAGCTGGCTCCTTCTTCGATCAGATTTAACAAAAAAGCGGACACGGGGTCCGCTTTTTTGTTCTACTTTTGGGCGAAACTATACCTGGTTGAAAGGCTCATTCAAATCGCCTGCTCACTGCTCATGGGAACCATTTCGCTCGAAGGACTCGAATTCTTTGCCTATCACGGCTTTTATGATGAAGAACAGAAAATCGGCAATAAATACTCCGTCGATATTGTTGTTACAGCCGATCTGACCGAAGCCGCCCAGCTCGACCGCCTGAGCACAACGGTTAATTACGGCGATTTGTACAACATTACCCACGCAGCTATGCAACAACCGGCTCGGCTGCTCGAGCACATTGCCCACAACATCATCGTCGAAATCCGAAAACGCTATCCCAACGTCGAAACCGTTGAAGTCAGCGTATCAAAATTCAACCCACCCATCGGCGGGGTTTGCCACCGGGCTAAGATTACACTGCGGGGATAAGCGCAACACGGCCTCCGGCGGCTGCCAGATCTAGTTGATGATCGTCGAAAACGGCTGCTCGTAGGCTTCGCCGTACAGGGCCTGGTAATCGCGGGCGAACTTCTCGAAAGCGTTTTTCGCCAGGGTGTGTTTCCCCAGCAGCGCGAGCGTCTTGCACTTCAGAATAATCGCATCTTCGTTGACCGGATCGTAGTAAAAGATAAAATTCGTAATCTGAATCAGAAACTCCGGATCATCGTGCAAATCCAGGGTATCGGCGTATTGCAGAAAGGTAGTGATGATCCGGTTGGAAATATCCGACTTGAAATCATCCAGCCAGTAGTATTCCGTATTCAGCAAAAAAGGGCCTCGTTGGGTAATTTCCCCCAGCTCGATGATGGTCTGCTTCGTTAAGGTCCTGTTGGCCTTGATGATGGCGATATAACGCTCGTAGTCGACATAAATCCGGCTGAAATCAAATTCGACTTTCCAGTACCCGGACTCTTTTGAAAGCGAGCACCCGCCCACTTTTTCGAGCAGATTTCGCAATTTGGTGATATTGACCGAACGGTTGTTGCTGGCATCTCGGCCGGATTTGTCGGGCCAGAGCAGTTCATTCAGTTTTTCGGACGGCAGCCCGCGTTGTTTGCCGATGCTGTTCAGGGCCAGCAGCAGAAAGAGTTCCTTGATCAGCGGTGTAAAGGCTTTGGTATGATCCGAACCCGTTGGGTCGAGTACCTGGAAATTGCCAAAAAGGAAAATACGCGCTTGCTGCACGGGCTCGGGCGTAACCACCGAATGCACCGAAACCGCAGTTGGCGGTGCATTCGGTTTTTCTACCGGTTCGGTCTCCACCAGCAGGAGAACGGGGTCAGGTTGCTTCGCCCGGCCAGCCCGGCGTTTTCGGAAATACAGAATGCCCCACAAACAGACCAGCAAACCACCCAAACCCAGCAGCCAGAACGCACTTGCCGGGGGCCCTGCAGCCGCCAGCTGGACCTCGGGTGCATTCGGCGGAAACGAAATCGTATAGAGCTTAACATCCGTTCGGCCCTCATTTTCATTCCAGTACAGTGTCACGGCAACCAGTTTCTGACTAACCGGACAATAAAACAAATCCGCGTAGGAATGCACATCGTGGAACGGATACGGAATGGTGTTGCCCAACACTTCGTAGGTGGGTTCGGACAAGGAACCCCGGATCAGTTGCAGGCTGGACTTGAACTGCTGATTCGGAAAAATCAGGCCATAAAACTGCCGGGCCTTCAGATCAATTACCAGCGAGTTGGCAAAGGCAAAGTCGGTCTTCGGAATGTCCAGCTCGTAGAGTTTTCGGAACGAATTGTTGTGGACAACGTACTGCAACAAATCGTAGGAATGCCTGGGATTCAGCATCTGTTCGCCGGTCAGACTACCGTATCCCCCGATGACATAAGCCGTGTCGGCACCGGGCGTTGTTCCCAACGCTGCCATATAACGGGGCGTATATACGCCATTTCGTAACGCAACGGTTTTCCAGCTTCGGCTTGGAAAATGATACCGCTGGATGCGGTTTTTATAGGTCAATTGCCCATATCCGCCCAGCACATACAGCGACGTATCCGCTGCGGCAATGAATTTGTTGGCGTGCCAGAACTCCGTCACCACCACATGATTGGGCGCAATAGTCTCCGCCGACCAGCGATTCGACGCCGGGTCGTAGCCGGAAATGGCTTGTTGGTCCAGGTAAAAATTGTAGAGCCGGTGGGTCAACGGATTGAAAACCGCCTGACTGCCCCGAAAAAAACCGGGAGCCTGGTTGGCAGTCAGATGCATGTCCCCTTTCCGGTTCCAAACGGAATACTGCAACAACCGATCGGGGCCGATGACGTAAACGGTTTCGGTAGCCGGGTCGAAGGCCACGTTTGCAATGCCTGTCAGCACTTGCTGCTCGGCCAGTTTCCATTCGCTGTGCAACGCCTGAATCCAGACCGGATTTTTAATGGTGGCCATGCGTCCCTGAACGGCATCCCTGGCACTTGTTCCGCTCCCTTCCTTTAGCGGCCAGTGATAGCTGGGTTTACCGTCTTCGGTAATCATAATATCCTTTACGTTCATGGGTGGCAAATCCTTCGATTTGAACTCGTGAAACTCGTTGCCCCCGAAAAAGATCTTGACCCCCCCCCCCGCCGTGAAAGGTATTTTATCTCTGACCATCATTGCATCATTGACATAAACCTGCAGGGCGTTCTGCCGGCGGTCGAGCCGGATCCGGAAGTGGTTCCACTGGTTGAACAACCGGACGGTATCGAGCCGGATCACCGAGGGCGAAAACCGCTCCCCAATAATCATCTTGAAACACAGGGCTTTCTGATCGTAGAGCAAATCCAGGTTGTACTTCTCATCCTGAATCATGCGAAAAATATAGCCGAAGTAGGTTTTGTGGCTCGGAACCAGTTGCAGGTCGAACGACATTTCCACCACATCATCGAGGCAGAGCGGCTTTTCAGGTGTCAGGTCCAGCGAGGTGCGGGCGTCCTGAATTTCTTCGTGGCCCGCAAACCGCAACCCGTAAGATTGTGCTTTCGTCCAAACCGGACTCAGCAGAATGGCGATAAAAATACTGATTCGTACTACGCTCCAATCCATAACTTTTTGGAAACCCGGAGCCATCCACACCAGGCGGCCCAGCCCGGCGGGGCGGTGTCGTCTGGCTATCTGAGCATCGGCTTTCATGTTAATGCTTGCTGTGAAAAACAACGCAGGTTGCTCATTGCTTTGAAGTTACCCCAAATGCGGCAGGAATCAAACTCACGATCTGTTTCGCACATTCCGAAAAGGCCTGACTAAATTTATAAAAAATCGATAATAAAATTAACAAAATACAGACCTAATCCCGGCTTATTAAGCATTTATTAAGATTTTTTTAAGCCCTTCCGCCGTATTTCGCCACCCTGTTTTATCCAATAAAATCAGGGTTAATGCAAAAAATCACCTCTACCTCTCCTTTACGGCGGTTATTCGTCCGGCCACTCCTTTGGGTGAGTCTGCTGACCGGAACCGCCGTCGCTCCGCCCCTGCTTGCCCAGGCATTCCGGGCGCAACCTGTCCCATCAAATCCGGTTCTGATCGCCCGTTTGCCAACCGCTACCGCCAGCCGGATTAACCAGGATCGAACCATTACCGGAACGGTTTCCGACGAAAAAGGGGCTGCCTTACCCGGCGTCAGCGTCGTGCTGAAAGGCTCAACCCGGGGAACCACAACCAACGAAAAAGGAACGTATTCGCTGAACGTTCCCAACGGGCAGGCCACGCTGGTTTTCTCTTTCGTGGGGTACACCTCGCAGGAACTGGTGGTCGGCAACCGGAGCACAATGGACATTACGCTCGTCGAAGACGCCAAAGCGCTGAGCGAGATCGTGGTCGTCGGCTACGGAACGCAGAAGAAAGTAAACGTAACGGGTGCCATTGCCACCGTCGCCAGCAAAGACCTCGTCATCAATTCCAACAACGACGTGACCAACACCCTGACCGGCCGCGCGCCGGGTGTGCGGGTTGTGCAGCTCTCGAGCCAACCCGGCAAGTACGATTCGCAGATCGACATTCGCGGGTTTAGTTACACCGACCCCAACGACATCAACGGCAACCAGACCGGCGGCCCGCTGATCATTGTGGATGGGGTGCAGCGCGACAAAGCCGGCTTCGACCGCCTGGATCCGAACGAGATCGAAAGCGTGTCGATTCTGAAAGATGCAACGGCGGCCATTTACGGCGTAAAAGCCGCCAACGGCGTGGTGCTGGTCACGACCAAAAAAGGCAGCCAGGGCAAGGTGCAGGTCAATTACACGGCGCACTTCGGGCAGCAGATCATCACCAAATACCCGGCCCTGTCGAATGCCTATCAGTACGCGACCCTGTTCAACGAGCAGCACGTCAACAACAACATCAGTAACCGGCTCGAATTCACTCCGCCCAAATACTCCGACCAGCAGCTGGCCGATTTTCAAAGCGGCAAAGCGCCGAGCACCGACTTTTTGCGGGCCGTCATGCGCGACCGGGCACCCCAGCAGCAGCACAACCTGACCATCAATGGTGGAACTGACAAGCTGCGGTATTTTGCCTCCGCCGGTTTTTTTGGAGAAGACGGTTTGTTCAACTCGAACATCATGATCGGCAAGAAATACAACCTCCGGCTGAACGTCGATGCCGAACTGACCAAGGGGCTGACGATGGGCGCCAACATTGCCCTGATCAACTCCATCAGCCGCGAACCGAGCCAGGCCATCTGGTCTTTGCTAAAAAACACCTGGCAATGGGACCCGACCGAACCACTCTATTCCAACAACGACCCGGCCTACCTGCGCCAACCGCTGAGTTCCCTGAACCACCCGATTGCTGATTTTTCGGAAGCCTACAGCGGCTATAACCGCAACAACGAGAAATTCCTGACCTCCACATTTCAGCTGACCTACCAGCTTCCTTTCGTCAAAGGCCTGAGTGCCAAAGCTCAATATGCCTACGACAACAACTACAGCCTCCGGAAGCAGTTTACCAAAAAGTACAACCAGTACGAGTATTTGTTCGACGCGGCTACGCAGACGTACTACCAGAAAGCCTACACGCACCTGGCCCCCTCAAGGCTGACGGAAGCCTTCGGACAGGGTCGGCGGAATAATATTCAGTTGTCGCTGAACTACCAGAACACGTTCGGCAAACACAACGTCGGCGCACTGGCCTTGTACGAGCAGATCGACCGCGAAAACTCGAGCAACAACGCCAACACGCAGTTCATC
Source organism: Larkinella harenae (assembly GCF_054780515.1). Classification (NCBI taxonomy): domain Bacteria; kingdom Pseudomonadati; phylum Bacteroidota; class Cytophagia; order Cytophagales; family Spirosomataceae; genus Larkinella; species Larkinella harenae. The sequence continues at coordinate 813,317 of NZ_BAAGWE010000002.1, forward strand.
ATCGACGCCGTGGATCAGCTCGCGGCCGGAAACCGCAAAACCGACGCCATCGGCTCCGGCTACAGTTCGAGCGCCAACATGAGCTACGTGGGCCGGATCAACTACGACTACGACGGCAGGTACCTGATCGAAGGCGGTTTTCGGTACGACGGTTCATCGAGCTTCCCCAAAGACAGCCGCTGGGGCTTTTTCCCGTACGTGTCGGCGGGGTGGCGGCTGTCGGAAGAAGCTTTCCTGCGCGACAACCTGCCCTTCGTGTCGAACCTGAAAATACGCGGTTCGTATGGAGTGCTGGGCGACGACGGCATTTCGGGCGCATCGTTCCAGTTCCTGACCGGCTACACCTACCCGAGCAGTGGCTACCAGTTTGGTAACACCTTCGTCGGCGGACTCGGTTTCAAAAACTCGGCCAATCCGGACATCACCTGGTACACCTCCACCACCACCAATTTCGGGCTGGAAGGCGCGCTGTGGAACGGTTTGCTCTCGTTCGAAGCGGACGTGTTCCGCCGGGACCGCAACGGGCTGCTTGGCAACCGGATTTCGACCATCCCGGCGACCTACGGCGTGAACCTTCCGCAAGTGAACCTGAACCAGGACCGGACCCAGGGCTTCGAGATCGTGCTGGGCCACCGCCACAAGTTCCGGGGCATCAACTATTCGATTTCGTCGAACCTGAGCTACGCCCGGACGCAATACCGGTATCGCGAAGAAACGCCTGCCAACAGCGATTATGATTTCTGGCGGAACCGCAACGCCGGTCGGTTCAACGACATCGTCTGGGGGTACAAAACCGACGGACAATTTACCAGCTTCGAAGAAATCCGAAACTGGCCGATCATGGACGGGGCCGGCAACCGTACCATCCTGCCAGGCGACATCCGGTACGTGGACCTGAACGGCGACGGCATCATCAACAACCTCGACGAAACCGTCATCGGGCGTGGGCAGAGCAAACCGGCCGTGTATTTCGGCACCAACGTCACGCTTTCGTGGAAAGGCTTCGATGTGGCGGTGTTGTTTCAGGGCGCGACGATGTATCAGGTGGCCTACCAGGATCAACTCTCCCGGCCTTTCTACTTTGCAACGGCCAACCCGATCACCGCTTTCAACGACCGCTGGCACCGCTCCGATGTCATCGATGCTGCCAGCGAGTGGATTCCGGGCAAATACCCCTCGACTGGCCAACGGCAGAACTACAAAAGCAACGAATTCTGGCGGTTCGACGCGACCTACCTGCGGCTCAAAAGCCTGGAAATCGGCTACAGCCTGCCGAAAACGCTGGTCAGCAAAGCCAAAATCAGCGGTCTGCGGGTGTTCGTCAACGGGTACAACCTCTACACCTTGTCAAAAGGGCTGGACTTTGTCGATCCAGAGTACACCGACGACCGGCTCTACAGCTATAACTATCCGCTGACGATGAACCTGAACCTGGGCTTCCAACTTTCTTTTTAATTCCCTGAAAATGAATCGATTTAAAATATACCTTTCCCTCTTGGCCCTGACCGTGCTGGCGGCTTGCAGCGACAGCCTGCTCGACAAAAAACCGGTGGATTTGCTGACCGCCGAGCAGGTTTTCAACAGTCCGGAGGCCGTGGAAGCGTATTTCGCAACGCTCTACAAAGATTTGCCCGTCGAAGATTTCAGCTACTGCAACGGCCGGTTTGGCGAGTTTCCGGGCAACGGCGACGGCTACACCGCCAACTGGACCTGGGAAACCACCTCTTCGACCAACGCCCAGAACAACGACGAAAACTGGGGCAAGCTCTACCGCGCCATTCGCAACGTCAATACCTTTATCAAAGAGATTGAAACCGTAAGCCTCCCCGAAGCGACCAAAAAAGCCTACGTGGCCGAAGCCCGGTTTGTGCGCGCCTACTACTACCAGGAACTGGTGAAATACTGGGGCGGGGTGCCGATTCTGCTCGAACCACAAACCGTGGCCGGCAGCAACACCCAGGCGCTGAACCTGCCGCGCAGCAAGGAAGTCGAAGTCTGGGACCTGGTAAAAACGGACCTGGATTATGCAGCCGCCAACCTCCCCGCGACCAGCGTTTACGGACGGGCCAACAAATACGTCGCCCTGGCGCTGCTCTCCCGGACAATGTTGCACGCCGGTTCCATCGCCAAATTCGGAACGGTGCAGCTTGACGGTTTGGTCGGTATTGAGGCTTCCAAAGCCAATACGTACCTCCAGGCGGCTTACGATGCGGCCAAAACCATCATCACCGACGGCAAATACAGCCTCTTCAATAAGTATCCGACCGATAAGGTGCAGAATTTCCAGCTGCTGTTTTACGAATTGCAGGGCAATCCCGAAGCGATTTTCTGCAAAGGCTGGGATTACGAATCGACTCGTCGGACCCACTCGCAGGATTTGATGGCCCTGCCCGAAGCCATCCGCTCGCCGATCGGGTACGCCAACCGCCTGACGCCCACCCTGGAGATGGTCGAACGGTTCGATTACGTCGATGGGTCACCCGGTACATTGAACATCGGGACACCCGGGGCGTATGTCCACTACAAAAACCCGCAGGATGTCTTCAAAAACAAAGATCCCCGGTTTTTCGGCTCGGTCATTTCTACCGGTAGCGCGTTTAAGGGCGTCGAAATCACCGGCCAGCGGGGCGTCATTGCCAATGGCGTGCGCTACAACGGCACAGCTCTCAACCAGTATTTCGACCTCGACAAGAAGCAGATTGTGGCCAACCCGACGTCCAATTCGGTGCGGGCCACGGGCAATTCCAACAACGGTGCCGTGACGTTCTGGCTGAAAAAATGGCTCGACCCCAACCGCCCCGCCAACCTCTGCGTCGACTGGAGTTCGGAAACCGACTGGCTCGACATGCGGCTAGGCGAAGTGCTGCTGAATTACGCCGAAGCGGCTTTTGAGCTCGGTAAACCCGCCAGCGAAGCCCTGGACGCCATCAACCAGCTCCGCACCCGGGCGGGCGTTGCGCTCCACAAAACCATCGACCGCGACAAAATCCGCCGGGAACGGAGCGTCGAACTGGCCTTTGAAAACCGTACGTTCTGGGATCTGCGTCGCTGGCGCACGCTGACCACCGAGTTCAGCGGCTGGATTCCGAGCGGTTTGTACATCTACTACGACGTCGACGCGAAAGATTATGTCTTCGAACGGACGCCCAACGGAGACAGCAAAACGTACCAGGAACGCGATTATTACTTCCAGATTCCGGGAGGTGAACGCAGCAAAGCGGGCTCTTTATTAGGCAACGGCAATCCCGGTTATTAACCAGCAACAACCCATGAAGTCGATCAAACTTATTTATATGCTCCCTCTCCTGCTCGGCGCGGTTTTCAGTGGCTGCCAGAGCTGGGACAATTTTGTGGCCCCGGATTCGGGCGTGTACGGCAAACTGGCTGATGCCGAAACCAACCAGGCGCTTGAACTCCGGCAACCCGGTGGCGGCACCGTCCGGTTTATTCAGTGGGACAAGGCCAAATACCCGAATCCCGGCACGACGGACATCGAAATCAAGGCCAACGGCGAATTTGCGGCCACGCAGTTTTTTGCCGGAACCTACAAAGCCTTCCCGCGCGACGGTGCGTTTCTGTACCAGCCCGCCGACTCGGCGACGGTGCAGTTGAACGCCGGGGACCGGACGGAGCTGAACTTCAAGGTGACGCCCTTCTACCGGATTTCGGCCACCGTCTCCGACAGCACCTTTACCTACACGATCACGAAACCGGCCGCCAACACGACCACCAAGATTTCGCAGATCATTTTCATGGTCAACGACTACGCGATCGTCAACGAAAGCATCAGTTCCAATGCGTCCGGGTATTTCATCAACCTTTGGCGGCAGGACATCCCCGGCAGCACCCCCGACGCCAGCCTGCTCGGCGTTCCCCGAACGTTTTCCTTTAAATGGGCCGACACGCATCTGAAGAAAGGCGAGTACTATTTCCGGGTCGGCGTCCGAACCACGGCCGTCGCCAAATACAATTACAGCCCGGTCATCAAAGCCACCGTGCGCTGACGGTTTTCAACAATCGGATCTCTTTTGGTCTGCCAGCCCCCGGTTAAAACCGGGGGTCAATCAGGGTGGGCCGTTTTCATCAAACCATTCGTACGGCTCTTATGCTTTCCCGACCCAAAAAGGAAAACGTATGCCTTCATTCTGTAATTTACGGGTAAAATTGTGATTCCTGACCCCATGAAAAACCGTATCTGGGTCGCCAGTGTGCTGGCGGCCTCCGCGCTGGTGATGACCTGCCAGGTTTCCCGCCAAACGGCACCGTCGCAAACCGCCAACTCGGAAAGCATTCCCCGCAGTTCGAACGAAACCGCTGTTCCCGCCTTTACGGCTAATCCGTCGCCCGCCCACCTGACGCCCGAACAAAGCCTCAAATCGTTCCGGCTGCCGAAAGGGTACCACCTCGAACTGGTCGCCAGCGAACCGATGATTCACGAACCGGTTGCCATTGCCTGGGACGGCAACGCCCGGATGTACGTCGCCGAGATGGATACCTACATGCAGGACGTGGACGGCACCAACGAACACGCGCCGATCAGCCGGGTGAAACTGCTGGAAGACACCGACGGCGACGGCAAGATGGACAAAAGCACGGTGTTTATCGACAAGCTGCTGCTGCCCCGGATGCTACTCTGCGTCGGCCACGAACTGCTCGTCAACGAAACCGATACGTACGACATTCACAGTTACAAGGACACGAACGGCGACGGCGTAGCCGATGAGAAAAAACCGGTATTTGTGTTGGGCAAAAAAGCGCCCGGCAACCTCGAACACCAGCGCAGCGGACTCGACTGGAACCTCGACAACTGGATTTACGTCACCGTCGATCCGATCCGGTTTCGTTACACGAACGGTGTTCTGAAAGCCGACTCAATTCCGAGCGGTTCGGGCGGGCAGTGGGGCCTGACGCATGACGATTACGGTCGGCTTTTCTTCTCCTCGGCGGGGGGCGAAGTGCCGGCCCTGGGTTTTCAGATCAACCCGATTTACGGCCGCATGGAACTGCCCGACCAGTATTCGCAGGAATTCAACGCGGTTTGGCCAATCATCAAAACCCCGGACATTCAGGGTGGCGTGCAGCGCATCCGACCCGCCGACACCACGCTCAACCACTTCACGGCCAGTTGCGGTCAAGTTGTTTTTCGCGGGAATCGACTACCGGCCGATTTGAACGGGGATTTACTGATCTCCGAACCCGTCGGCCGCTTGATTCGCCGGGCCAAAGTCATTCATAAAGCGGGCAAAACGATGCTCGAGAATGCCTACCAGAACGAAGAGTTTATTGCCTCGACAGACATGAATTTCCGGGTGGTCAACATGTACACCGGCCCTGACGGTTGCCTGTATCTGGTGGACATGAACCGGGGCATTATTCAGGAAGGCAACTGGACGAAGCCCGACAGCTACCTCCGCCCGCAGATTACGCGATTGGGGCTGGACAAAAACATCCAGCACGGCCGGATTTACCGGCTGGTCCATGACGAACTGAAACCGGGACCGATGCCCAAATTGCTCGACGAATCCGGCAGCAAACTGGTGACCTACCTGAACCATCCGAACGGCTGGTGGCGCGACAACGCTCAGAAAGAATTGATCGTGCGCAACGACCAATCCGTGGTTCCGGCTCTGAAAGCGCGGGCTGCCGATCCAACGAACACCGCCCTGGGCCGTATCCACGCGCTCTGGACGCTCGAAGGATTGAATGCGCTGGATAAAACCGTTGTGCTGAACGCCCTGACGGATTCCGACGAGCAAGTTCGGCGGACGGCGGTCCGGCTGACAGAACCGTATCTGAAACAAAACGACGCGCCACTTCTCGCCCGATTGAGTGAGCTGAAAACCGATCCGAGCGCCGAGGTCCGCACCCAGTTGATTCTGTCGCTGTCGTACAGCGCGGTCCCCCAGGCCAAAACACTGGCGCAGGAAACGATCACCTCCGCCCCCACCCTCGACATGCTGGCCCGGGCGCAGCGCAGCCTGGACCGGAACGAGGACGTGAAGAAATTCGGGCGAAAATTGGGCAGCCTGGACGAACAGGCCCGGAAGCTGGTGCTCAACGGCGCGACCATTTACAAATCGCTCTGTACAACCTGCCACGGCCCCGAAGGCAAAGGGCTGGACAGCAAAGTGGCTCCCCCGCTGGTCAATTCGCAGCGGCTCCGGGGACGGAGCCGGGACGTGCCCATCCGGATTCTGCTGCACGGTTTGTCCGGTCCGATCGACGGCCAGACCTACCCCGACATGATGCCGCCGATGGGTGCCAACGACGACGAATGGATTGCGTCCGTGCTGAGTTACATCCGGTACGAGTTTGCCCCCTCCGGCAATCCCGCCATCCGGCCCGCCGAAGTGAAAGCCGTGCGCGACCAAACCACCGGACGCGAGAAAACCTGGACGCTGGACGAATTGATCAAACCGGGTGGCCGGTAAGCGAATCGGATCATTAGAATACCAAGCCCCTGTAGTCACTCAAAAACCACACAGCCTTATTTTCTAAGCAACAATTGTCCGGGCTCTCCTTCCCTCTTCCGGGTAGGGTGCCTATTGGCCAAACGTTATCCAGACTTCCGTATGAAAAACCGTTCGTTTCTACTGTTACCCTTTTTTATCTTTTTGATCCTGAATGCAAAAAGCCGGGCACAAACCGCTCCTGAAGCCCGCTACGACGAGACGGGCTGCTTATACACCAGCTACAAAGGACTGGTCATGGCGGGCTACCAGGGCTGGTTTGCGGCCCAGGGCGATGCCTCCGACCGGGGCTGGCACCACTACCAGAAACGCGGCAAATTCGAGCCCGGTTTTGCCTCCATCGACTTCTGGCCGGATGTAAAGGAATACCCAACGACCTATAAAACTGCCTTCCAGTACGCCAACGGCGACGCGGCTCACGTCTACAGCCCGTACGACGAATCCAGTGTCGATCTGCATTTCAAATGGATGAAAGAGTACGGCATCGACGGGGTTTTCATGCAGCGGTTTCTGGCCGAGATCAAGTCGGAGAAGGGCAAACGGCATTTCAACAAGGTGCTGGAAAATGCGCTGAAAGCATCCCGAAAATACGGCCGGGCCATCAGCATCATGTACGACCTGAGCGGCTCCAACTCCGCTGACCTGGAGTTGCTGGTAAAAGACTGGGAGGAATTGCAGCAGACCTTTTCGCTTTTCGACAACAAAAAACACCCGGGCTACCTGCGGCACAACGGCAAACCGTTGCTGGCGATCTGGGGCGTGGGGTTCAACGACGGACGAAAATACACCATCGCCGACATGCAGACGCTGGTCGAAAAGGTAAAAGGACCAACGAAAAAAACGGCCATTCTGCTCGGCGTGCCCTACTACTGGCGGACGATGACGAAGGATACCGAACCCTCCGACCAGCTGCATCCGCTGATCAAAAGTGCCGACGTGATCATGCCCTGGGCCGTGGGACGCTACAACCCGACCTCCTACCCGACGGTTTCCGGCAACACGCTGGCGGGTGATATCGAATGGTGCACAGCCAATAACATCACCTACGTGCCGCTGGTGTTTCCCGGCTTCAGCTGGGGTAATCTGAAGAATGTCCCTAACCTCTACAACCAGATTCCGCGGCTAAAAGGCGACTTTCTGTGGCAGCAGGTGGCTGGGGCCAGACAGGTCGGGGCCGAAAGCCTGTACGTGGCCATGTTTGACGAAGTAGACGAAGGCACGGCCATTTTCAAAACCAAAAAAGAAGGCGAACTACCGCTCAACGGCAACGGCCGGTTCGTCGGGATCGAACCCGATCTGGGCTCGGATTACTACCTCTGGCTTACCGGTCAGGCGGCTCACTGGTTTCACGGCAGGAAAGGCTACGGCCCCCGGAAACCGACGCGCTAACGGCATCTCTGCTACATAGCCCGAAGCCAATTTTACCGTTTCAATTTTTCCGCATTGTTTTTCTTCTTTACCATTCTGGCTTGTGGCCCCACCCAACCGATTGGATTCCTGCAATTAATTTAAAAAAAAGTACTACTCCCTCTTGATTTTCTCGTGCATACTCTTCTATCTTTGCCAACACTAACTTAGTGCGTTAAGTGTTATGCAAAAAAACATTCGCTGGCTAATCGTTTTCCTGCTTTTCATCGCAACGGGCCTGAGTTTCCTGGACCGCCAGGTTCTCTCCATCGCCATTCTGAAAATTCAGGAAGAATTTAAGATTACGGATGTGGAATATGGCATGGTCAACACCAGCTTTCTGATCAGCTACGCACTGATGTTTACTCTCGGCGGCTGGCTCATCGACCGCATGGGGGGCAAAATTGGTCTGGCCTTATCGGTTGGTTTATGGTCGGTAGCTAACAGCTTACACGCGGTCATGACAAACTTTACGCAACTGCTGACCTTCCGGTTTTTACTCGGCATGGGTGAAGGCGGGTGTTTTCCGGGCGCGGCCTGGACGGTTTTTCGCTGGTTTGACAAAAAGGAAAGGGCCCTGGCCAACGGGATTTCCATTGGTGGCGCGGCCATCGGCGCGGTTGTAGCGCCCCCTCTTACCATCTGGCTTTCGACCAATTACGGCTGGCGGGGCGGTTTTCTGATCCCGGGCCTGATCGGCATTGCCTGGGTCGCCGTATGGCTGTTGATTCCCTGGAACAAGGAGGCAATGGCTGATGAAATACCCGCCAAACCGACCCCATCGGAAAGAGTATCGTTCCTGGAACTGCTCAATAAACAACCAACCTGGGTGTTTATTATCGTCCGTTTCCTGCTCGACCCGGTTTTTTATTTCATGATGTTCTGGATCCCCAAATACCTGAGTTCCGTGCGGAATGTCTCTTTTGAGCAAATTGGCAATCTCTTTTGGATCCCGTTTCTGGCCCTGGGCATTTCCAATATTCTCGGTGGCTGGTTTTCCGGCCAACTCATTGCGCGTGGTTTTTCCATTAATAAAGCGCGAAAAACGGTCATGGGCATTGCGGCTCTGCTCACCCTGACGGCGCCCGCCATCGAGTGGGTATCTTCGGTTTCCGTAGCCATTTCGCTCATGGCAGTTTTTATGTTCGCCCACGGTTTCTGGATCACTAACTACATTACCGCCATCTCGGATATGTTTGGGCACAAAGCCACGTCGACGGTGGTTGGCTTATCGGGCACGGCGGGGGCAGTATCGGGCCTCCTGCTGAATCCGCTGATGGGTTTTGTCATTGAAAACTACTCCTACCGGCCGCTCTGGATTGCTTCGGGGCTGCTGTATCCGTTCGCTTTTTTGCTGTTTATCTGGTTGATTCCCAAGGTTAAACCTCTATTCGAGAACGTTCAACCAGCTATTCGAGAGCAGGAAATCAGCCATCCTGACAATCCGCGATTTTAATGACCCGATTTGAGCATTCGATAGCCCCCTTGGCTTCCTCCAAGGGTATACTGAATCCATATCATTTTTCACTTAGTGCGTTAACAGAAAACTACGATACATAAATCTACCGATATGACCTCTAAAACTCTGAGTGAAGTAGCTTCGACCAATGGTGCAATGACCAGCAAACGAAAAAAAACACGGCCACGAATCGGTGTGTTTGGGGTAGGCTACTTTAAGTATTGGAGCCAATTTGACGGTTTGCTCGACGACATGATGCAAAAACAAGCGGTTTTGATTCAAAAAATTGAAGCCTTTGATTCAGCCGAAATTGTCGATTTTGGCCTGGTCGACGATGCCACGAAAGCCTACGAAATGGTGCCCAAGCTCCAGGCGGCCAACCTGGATCTGATTTTCTGTGACATGCTCACCTACGCCACGTCCAGTACGTTTGGGGTGATCATCAAAAGCATCGACGTTCCGATTGTGCTCGTGGCGCTTCAGCCCGACAAGGCAATGGATTACAGCCGGGCCTCGACGTACATGCAGCTGTACAATGACGACATCTGCTCGTTGCCCGAGTTTGCCGGCGTAGCCGTTCGGATGGGCAAAAAAGTACCCCAGATCATCCTGGGTACGCTCCACGACGATCCGGCTGCGGACGCCGAAATTGAAGAATACTGCCGGATTGCTGCGGTCTTGCACGATCTGAAAACATCCCGGATCGGCCATATCGGTCACCCCATCGAAGCGATGCTCGACATGCATTCGGACTCCACGATGCTGACAGCCCACTTCGGACCGCACATTGTACAATGCGAAGCGCACGAAATCGTAACGCAGTACCAGAAAGCAACCGAAGCAGAAATCGATGCCGTCAAAGAGCGCATCCTGGCGTATTTCGACACGCCCGACCCGGTTTCTGACCCAATCTCCGAGAAGCTGCGCGAATCGGATCTTTACATTGCAGCCCGGGCGGCTGTGGCGCTGGAGAAATTCATCCAGACCAAAAAACTGGACGGGTTGGCGTATTATTACGATGGCCCCGACGACAGCGATACGCGGGTTGTGATGTCGAACCTGATCGTCGGTAATTCGCTTCTCCAGGGGGCTGGCTTTCCCATGTGTGGCGAATCAGACCTGAAAACCTGTATTGCCATGCTCATCATGGAACGGCTGGGCATTGGCGGCAGTTTCGCGGAGTTTCACCCGGTTGACTTCAAAGAAGACTTTGTACTGGTTGGCCACGACGGGCCGCATAACATCGCCATTGCCGACGGACAACCTGTGCTGCGCAGCCTGAAAAAATACCACGGCAAACCCGGTTTTGGCGCGGGCGTTGAATTCAAGATCAAGCAGGGACCAATCACGATGCTGAGCATCAGCTCCACCTTCGACGGAAAAATGAAATTTGTCATTGCCGAAGGCGAATCGCTCGCCGGACCGATCCCCCCCACGGGAAATACCAACACCCGCGGTTTTTTCAAACCCGACGTCCGGACGTTCCTCAAACGCTGGATCAAGGAGGGGCCCACGCATCACTTTGCCCTGGGAGTTGGCCATCACGCCCAAACGATTCAGAAAATAGCTGATTATCTGAAGATTGAATCCGTCATTATCAACTAGATGAACCCAGGATTTTAACGTTTCTAAACCCTCTTTTTTATGAATGATTATCTATTCCATCACCTGCGGCTGCTGGTGATCGCCACCCTATTGAGCGTGCTGGCTTTTCCAGCCATCGTGACCGCGCAGTCAACAAAAGTGACCATCAGTGGTAAAGTTACGGCCGAAGAAGATGCCGAAGCACTGGTGGGTGCCACCGTTACGGAAAAAGGAACCACCAACGGTACGACTACTGATCCGGAAGGAAATTACAAACTGACGGTTTCGCCCAACGCTACACTCGTCGTTAGCTTTATCGGTTACGCTCCCCAGGAAGTTACGATTAGTAACCGTTCGGCCATCAATGTTGCCTTAAAAACCGACCAGCAGCAGTTGCAAGATGTGGTAGTGGTTGGTTACGGAACGCAGCGCAAGAAGGATTTGACTGGCTCCATCGTTAATTTGTCCAGCCAGGATTTGGTACCGGTCCCTTCCGCCACGAGCGTCGATCAAATGATGCAGGGGAAAGTAGCCGGGGTGCAGATCACCCAGACATCGGGAGCACCGGGTGGCAATGTTAACGTGGTCATTCGCGGAATTAGCTCCATTACGGGTGGGAACTCGCCGTTGTATGTAGTAGACGGCTACGCCATCGGGACCGGCGGTGGGGGCTCGGACCTGAGTTCGTTTGCGTCCAGCTCTTACTCCGCCAGCGGTATTACGAGCAGCAGCGGGACCCAGCGAATCAATCCCTTAAGTACCATCAACCCGGCAGATATTGAGTCCATCCAGGTGCTGAAAGATGCGTCGGCCACGGCTATTTACGGATCACGCGGAGCCAACGGGGTGGTCATCATTACAACCAAACGCGGCAAGCAGGGCAAACCCACCATCAGCTTTGAGCATTCGACCGGTATTCAGCAGCTGGCCAAAAAGCTGGACCTGATGACACCCCAGCAATACGCTGAGTACGTCGCTGAGGGCCGCGACAACGCCTGGGTATTTGGGGGCGGCAAAGCCACCGACCCTAACAACGTCCGCAGCACCGCCACCCAGGTAAAACCCGGTTTTCGGAACCCGGAGCAATTCGCAAACTCTGGCTACGGCACCGACTGGCAGGATGTTATTTTCCAGACGGGCTTGGTTCAGAATTACCAGCTATCGGCCAGCGGAACCAGCCGGGATGTGGGCTATTACGTTTCAGGCGGTTTCTATGATCAGAAAGGCATCATCATCGGTTCCGATTTCACCAAATTTACCCTCCGTACAAACATCGACGCTCAACTTAGCCCACGGCTGAAACTGGGCGCGTCGTTCTCGGGCGCTCACTCCTACGGCAACTTTGCCCGCGCGGAAGGCCATTTACAGCACCGGGGACTAATTTCGGCTGCACTCGCCAGCGATCCCACAATTCCGATCTACGACGCCAACGGAAATTTCTACTCCGAATTCTCCGACCCAACCGGCATTCCGGTTGAACACCCGTTGATCATTGCCGCCGAATTTTCGGATAAACGCAACAATACCAACGTGTTCACCAATAATTATCTGCAATACGAGATCGCCAACGGTTTGATTTTCAAAACCTCCATCGGCGTCAATTATTCCAACAACATCACCCGGCTGTGGAAATCGTCGAAAGTTGGGCTGGCCACCAGCCGCAACGGAGCCGCTACGGCGGGGGTAACGGAAACCAAAAGCCTGAACTGGCTGAACGAAAACACCTTAAACTACCGCCATCGGTACGGCGACAAGCACGAACTCGACGCCTTGATTGGTTACACCGTTCAGAAAAACACTGACGAAATTCTCCAGGCCGGCGCTTCCGACTTCCCGACCGACTACGTGCCGTATCTGGCCGCCGGGGCCGTAACGTCCGGTACCAACTACAAAAGTGAATGGTCGATGCTGTCGTGGCTGGCGCGGGTCAATTATACGCTGGCGGGCAAATACCTTTTCACGGCTACCATCCGGCAAGACGGCAGTTCGCGGTTTGGTCGGCAGAACCGTTGGGGAACATTTCCGTCGTTCTCGGCCGCTTATCGCCTGTCCGACGAGGAGTTCATGAAACCGGTTTCGTTTGTGAGCGATCTGAAAATCCGGGCTAGCTACGGGATTTCGGGTAACAACCTGATTCCAAACTACGCCAGTCTGGGGGTGTTGGGCATCTCGCGCCATGTTTCGGGCGGCAACGTGATTTCGGGGGTCGTTCCCAGCAGCCTGGCCAACGATGTGCTGACCTGGGAGCAATCGGTGCAAACCAACCTGGGACTTGATCTGGCCCTGTTCAACAACCGCCTTTCGTTTGTTTTCGACGCCTACCGGACCTACAAAAAGAACCTGCTTCTGAACGTGATTCTGCCAGCGGCATCGGGCTTTGGCAGTTCCCTGCAAAACATCGGTGAGGTGGAAAACAAAGGTCTTGAACTCACCATCAACTCGGAAAACATCCGCAAGGGTGGTTTCCAGTGGACCACGGATTTCAACATCAGTTGGAACCGGAACAAAGTCCTGGCGCTCAATTCCGAAACGGCCCGGATTCAAACGTCCGATTATCAGGTAGCGGAGGTGGGTTACCCAATTTCCAGCTTCCGGCTCCTCAATATTCTGGGTGTGTTCCAAACGCAGGAAGAAGTGAACGCCAGTCCGAAGCAACACCCTCGCGTCCAACCCGGCGATTACCGGTTTGAAGATGCCGACGGAAACGGAGCCATCAACCAGTCGGACCGCACCATCGTCGGAACGCCCTGGCCCGATTTCACCTGGGGTTTGGGCAACCGTTTCTCTTATAAGGGATTATCGTTGAACATCAGCCTGAATGGTTCGCAGGGCAACGAAATTTATTTTCAGGGTGGCGAGGTTTCGCTCAATGGAGCCGGGGTGCAAAATCAGTTGCGCATCATGGCCGACCGCTGGCGTTCGGAAACCAGCCCCGGATCGGGTGAGTTCTCCCGCGCCATCCGGAACGATTATGCGTTTGGCTTCACCGCCGGAACAACCAAGTACCTCTTTGACGGGTCGTTTGTCCGCATCCGGAATGTCAACCTGGCCTACGCATTTCCCCAACCGCTGGTGACCAAACTGAAAATGCAGGCCATCTCGGTATACCTGGACGCCACAAACCTGTACACGTTCACCAAATATCCAGGCTATGATCCGGAAGGCTCCACTACGGGTGACAACATTGCCCGGAGCGGAATCGACTTCTTCGCTTACCCGAACCCCCGTACGTTTACCATCGGTTTACGAGCGACCTTCTAACCTGTATTTCCGTCATGAAAAAGAAAATATGTTTCCTGCTCATCCTTGCCGCAACGGTTTCGTCCTGTAAGGATTTTCTGGCCTTAACACCCGAACACCAGATCAGCGATCAAACGTTCTACAAAACACAGAATGACTTTGAAACGGCTCTGCTGGGGGTTTACAGTACGTTTCGGGGTTTGTTCAGCACCAGTACAGTTTTGTACATGACCGAACTAACGACCGACAACACCGAAATTCAGTGGTCGTCGCCTTCCGCCAACGAGATGCAGATGGACCAGAACGCCGTCGTCTCCACCAACGGATTTATACAGGGAACCTGGAACACGTGCCTGTATACCATTTCGCGCAGCAACGCCATTATCAACCGGATTGACGCGATCGATTTTGACCAGGCAACGAAAGACCGGATCAAAGGGGAAGCCAAGTTTCTTCGGGCCTACAGCTATTTTTACCTGGTTCGCTTGTTTGGCAATGTGCCCCTGATCCAGCAGGAGTTTAGTAGCCCGGCCCAGGTTGCCGCAGCCGATCTGACGCTAAAACCGAGCGCGCAGATTTACGAAGAAATTCTGCGGGATTTATCCGAAGCTGAAACCTTACTACCGGCGGCTCTCAACAACGACCGCACCCGCGCATCGCGCTCAACGGTAAAAGCCGTGCTGGGAAAAGTCTATTTGACGCTGAAAAATTACGATCAGGCGGCCGCTAAATTAAAAGAAGTGATCGACGCCCGGCAGTATTCGCTGGTGGCCGACTATCGAACGCTGTTTACCAACGGCAATAACAACCTGACGGAATCGATTTTTGAGATTCAATTCGTGTCCGGACGCAGCATTGGCAATAATTATTCGGCCCTGTTTACGCCCGCCATCACCAGCATGGCAATTTTCCAGAACAACTTGCAGGGATCCGGCCGTATTGTTCCGACCCGGGATATTATTCGCTCGTACGAACCCGGCGATGTTCGAAAAACCGCATCAACCAGCGATTCCGTAACGCTCATCAATGGCCGGAAATCCTACAGTCCCTACGGGTTGAAATTCGTGGATTTCCGGGCTATCGACCTCTCCGATGGCAGTGTCACCTTCACGCAGCTTCGTTACGCCGACGTGTTACTGATGTACGCCGAAGTCCTGAACGAACAGGGTAAAACCACCGAGGCTCTTCCCTTTATCAATCAGATTCGTAAACGAGTAGGCCTCGCTGATCTGACGGGATTAAATCAGGCCGCTTTGCGACTGGCCATTGAGAAGGAACGTCGGTTTGAGTTTTTGTACGAGGGCCAACGCTGGTTTGATCTGGTCCGGACGGGGCGGGCGCAAACCGTGTTGAATGCGCACTTTGCCAGTCAGAATCTGTCGTTCAGACTCGATGATTTCGAGCTAATTTTCCCGATTCCGCAAAACGAAGTCGATCTAAATCCGACCACCATCAAGCAGAATCCGGGGTATTGATATTTTTGAAAAGCTATTTCGCAGAGTTTAGCGGAGATTAAATGAGTAACGCCGAGTTCTCTGCTAAACTCTATAAAACTCCGCGAAACTCGCGAAAAACTCATTTTGAAATGCGCCCAATCATCCTCCTAACCTTATTCCTGTGCGGTTTTGTATCTCTAGAAACCCCAAACCTCGACAACTCCACCCTGAAGGGAAAGCCGTTCAACAACATTACGCTGGAAGCTTCGCTCAAACCGTTCAAGAAGAACGACAAGGCTTATATTCAGCAGGTTGCCACCGAGCTTTTTACCCAGTGGCACGCCTTGCTGCGGCATACCGATACGGTTTCGGTGATGCTCTGGACGTCCGATGGCTCGGAGATTCTTGACTACAAGGGCGATCTGAAGCAGTCACTGGAATGGGCAAGGTACATCGGCAACCCGAACACGGCACACGAGGTGGGTTCGGGCCCGAAAGACTTATCGCTGCACGAACGGGCGTATCTGTACATGGAAAATCCGCCCGCCTTTACCTACGGTGATCTGAAATACATTATTCAAACGCTCAAAGAAACCGGTCGGAAAATTACCGGCAAACCTGTCCTGATCGGCGCTACCTTCGACCCCGGTCCGGAGTTTGCCAAGTCGGAGTTCAAGTACAAAAAACACCCCGAGATCCTGGGCGGCAACGCGATGGGGCATAAGTCGTTTGTGAGTTGCTATTCAACCCTGAACGCGGATTCAGACTCCTACGCTGGTTTTCCGAAAGGCATTCCGGCCAATACGCCGTTCGGTACGTTTTTCGGTCGGCAAAGCCAGCATTTTCTGAAGGATTTGGGCTACGATTACATCTGGTTCAGCAACGGTTTTGGCTTCGGGGTTGAAGGCTGGTCGTCGACGGGTGCCACCTTTACGGGCAAGGAATTTCTGCCGGAAAAACTGGCCAGCACCAAGAATTTGATCGCGGACTTCTGGAAACTGTTTCGGAAAGAATGCCCTGAGTACCAAATTCAGACGCGCGGCACCAACCTTTCCACTGGGGCGGATCTGGCGCGGGATGGCGTCGATCTCAAGCAGATTTACCACGGAAACTACAACATGCTGCCTCCGCCCAATTCGCCCTGGGCTGCCCTCGACGGTGATTTTGGGTTGGAATTAGTCGGATACATGTCGCGCATGGCCGAACTGCCCGACGAACGGTATCTGTTCCGCTATTACACCCACGATCCGTGGTGGGTCAACAGCCCGTGGATGGATCGGTACGGTCAGGAACCCCACGATATTTATTTACCGATGGCCGTGGCCCGCATCAACGCCAAAGGCGAAATCCGGCTGCCGACCCACCTGAATTTCCTGACGGCGGATAACTCGTACGGCGAACTGCCCACGCAGGTGCCCGACGAAGTAACTCCCCACATTCTGAAAGCCCGGTACGACGCCCCCACGGCGCCGGGGCCGCTGGTTTGGGTTTATCCGTTCGATGAATACCACGACTGGGCCTACAAACAACCGGAACGGCTTTCAGAAATTTATTACGGCGACTGGCTGATTCGTCAGGCCATCAACAACGGTTTTCCGCTCAATACCGTTATTTCCACCGGCTCCTTTCAGAAGGTCCTGGCTGCTCAACCGGCGTATTTCAACCAGTCAATACTGGTTAGCATTGTGCCCGAAGCGGGTTCGGCACAGGAAAAAGCACTGATCCGTTTCGTGGAAAACGGCGGCAAACTGCTGGTTTACGGGCCCGCCGATCACGCCGGGACGGCTTTTCTGAATTTACTCAACCTGCAAAACGGCAAGCCCATCGAAGGGGAATTTCAGATCAATTCATCCATTACCCTGGATCAGCTCACCAAACCATATCCTACTAAAATCGTACATCAGACGCTTTTTTCGGGTGGTGGAGTGGCGACGCAGGTGAAAAACAAAGCCGATAAGGAAACCAGGGTGCTGGCCAAAATGACGCAGGGCAGCAACGAGCGGGATGTGGTGTGGGTTCGCACAAAAACCGACTGGAAAGGCGGTCAAGTGGCCTATGTACGCGGTACCAACTCCAGCAAATTCACGGGGGGAAAACTGCTGACGCCGGATGATCCCGAACAGCTGTTCACCGGGCCGCTGCTGATGCGGTACGTGCTCAAGGAATTTGGTCTGGATTACCGGATCGACAAACGAAATCCGGGCGTAAAAAATCCGGTGCTGGCTATTTCGCGGGGTAGCAACGGTTTTTTTCTGTCGGGGTATTGCCCCAATACAACGCTCACTCACCGGTTCAGGATGCCACAGGGCGCTCCCCTGCTGACGGGCTACGAAACAGAACTGGAGAAAGGGTATTCTGTGTACAACCTGCCCAAAGCCTGGCACCGCGAAAGCCGGTTTTTCGTCGAGCAACCCGAGGGTATCGTGTCGTGCCAGGAAATGACCTCGGGGGTACAGCGGATGAAGCGCTGCGTCCGGCTGACGGGCCTCAAAAACGCGACGGTTCGGATTTACCCGGACGACGACGTGACGGATGCGGGTCTGCACGTTTACACCAACGTCAATTATCCGTGGAAAAGCGGCAAAACGGCGTTCAAAGCCGGTGATTCGAAATGGGGCAAACACTACGTCGTCGAAAACGTGACCGGGACGCTGACCGCGTTCTGGTAATTCTTTTGCCGAACCCAATCCTGACATCCGGCTCAAGGTTTGGGTTTGGTTGGTATTAGACCTACTTGTCGACTCCTAAACCTCCTGTTATGAAATTCCTATCCTCCCTGCTGGGTTTCGGATTAACGGTTCTGTTGCTTTCCTGCAATAAGCCTGAAGCCGAAACCGTGAGCTACGCGACCTTACAAGAAAACTTTCAGAATCCGCCCATCTCGGCCCGACCTAAAGTATACTGGTGGTGGCTGAATGGCTACGTAGATACCCTACGGCTGAAGGAAGAGCTGGTAGCCATCAAAAACGCGGGTCTGGGCGGAGTGGATCTGTTTGAGATCGGTTTGCCACCGGCCAGTGATCCGAACGGGATTATTCCGGCGGGCCCGGCCTTCATGAGCGATGAGTCGGTTGAGAACATTCACTTGGCGATTCGGGAGGCCGGAAAGCTGGGCCTGGAAGTGGGCTTGAATATGGCCAGCAGTTGGAACGCGGGGGGCAGCTGGGTGAAACCCCAGCACGCAGCCAAAACCATTTACTACTCCAAAACTGAGCTTAAAACCGCCGGTACCCAGCCCTTAAAACTTCCCTTCCCAACTATTACCCCGGACAAAAAAGGCAAGCCACGGCCCATCCTTTACGGTCCGAACGGGAAACCAGCTTATTATGAGGAAATCGCCGTTATTGCCCTGCCCGCCGGTCAGACCGCAGCACTGGATACGGCAACCATCATCAATGTAACGGCCTTTTTCGATCCGAAAACCGAGCAGTTGAACTGGAAAGCACCGGCGGGTGCCTGGGATATTTACCGGTACATTTGCTCGAATTCGGGGGAACAACTGATTCGCCCAACGCCCAATTCGGTCGGCCCAATCATTGACCATTTCGATTCGACGGCCACCCGGATGCACGTCATGTACTTCATCGACCGGCTGAAGCCCCGGGTGGGCGATTTCAGTAAATCGGCGCTAAAAAACCTGTATCTGGCCAGTTACGAAGCCAAGGAATTTACCTGGACGCCCACGTTACCCGCAGCCTTTCGAGACCTGCACGGCTATGATCTTTATAAATTTCTGCCCGCCATTTTCAACAAGGAGTGGTATTCAACGGCCATGGCTGAGGCTTTTCAGTTTGATTTCAACAAAACCCTGTCGGAGTTGATGATCAACAACCATTACCGGAAATCGAAGGAAATCTGCAACGCCCACGGCTTGCAAATCATCTCGGAATCGGGTGGCCCCGGCCATTTGCACCACATTCCGGTTGAAACCCTCAAGGCGCTGGGGGCGCTGGACGTGCCACGGGGCGAATTCTGGTATAACCGGGAATTCTTTATGGAAAACGACAAGGATAGTCTGGTAGATATGATCTGGCTGGTGAAGGAAATCGCGGCCGCTTCGCACCTCTACAAACGCGGCATTGTCGAAGAAGAGTCATTCACGAGTTATTGGGACTGGCAGGAAGGTCCGTCTGACCTGAAAGTCATTGCCGACCGGGCGTTTTGCGAAGGAATGAACCGACTGGTGATTCACGGTTTCCCGCACAATCCGGCCGAAATGGGGCATCCGGGCATCGCCTATTTTGCCGGGACACACTACAACGACCGGAATACATGGTGGCCGAAAATCAAACCGTTCAACGACTATCTGAGCCGGATTTCGTACATCCTGCAAAAAACCACCTTTGTGGCCGATGTGCTGCATTATTACGGTGACAACGTTCCGAACCTGATTCCACCCAAAAATACCCGGTTTGTCGTCGGGCCGGGGTACGATTACGAAGTCATCAATACCGAGGTCCTGATGCGGGATTTGACCGTCGAAAACGGCGAATGGGTGCTGCCGGGCGTCGGACGATACAAGGTCCTGAGCATCGGAGCCGAAGGCCGAACTCCGCCGGAGGTACGCCAAAAGCTGGAAAAGTTAGCCGCGCAGGGGGCTAAACTGATTGACCGCAAACCGGCTTTGCCAACTTTACGAGAACTAAAGGTATTACCGGATTTCAGCTACGCCGACCAGAAAGCGGACCAGCGCGAAACGCCATTGGACCACATTCATTACCGGGCCGGTGAAGTGGATTTTTACCTAATCCGCAACACCACCAACCAGTGGGTTTCGCGCAATGGCTGGTTCCGGCAATCGGATAAGACCCCCGAAATCTGGGACCCAGTTACCGGCCAAACCGCTCCGGTGACGATCTATAAGCAACAGGAAGGACGCACCCAGTTGCCCATTTCGCTACCGCCCTACGGCTCTTATTTCGTGGTTTTTTCCAAAGAAAAGGCTCCAAATCATTACCAGGAAGTCAAGGGCCCCGGCCCAAATCCGCCCCATCTGGCGTTTAGTCCGAATGGGCTGGTGTTTCTGGAGAAAGGGTTGTTCGAACTAAAAAAAGAAAACGGGTTTGAGCAAATTGACAACAGCTTGCCCGCGGTAAGCCTGCAAGGGCCGTGGCAACTCACGTTCCCCAAAGGCTGGGGAGCACCCGAATCCGCAACCTTTCCCAAGCTCATTTCCTGGACGGAGTCCGACCAGAAAGGGATTCGCTATTTTTCCGGGACGGCTACCTACCAAAAAACGTTTGCGTACCAACCGGCCGTCAACGCAGCGCAAAATCAGCGCGTTTACCTCGATTTGGGCGACCTCTCGGAAGTAGGCGATGTATGGTTTAACAACCAGCCGTTGGGAATCAGGTGGACACCGCCTTATCGCTACGACATTACCGATCTGGTTAAGCCGGGAGACAATACACTACGGGTAGAAATCGCCAACACCTGGTCGAACCGGCTAACGGGCGACGCCATCACCGGCGAGAAGTTTACCAAAACCAACATTACCAAGGCGAACAAAAACCTGGTCCCCTGGGCCGAGCTACCCCTGATTAAGTCTGGATTGCTGGGACCGGTCACGATTCAAACGTTAAAAACCGTTCGATGAACATGATGGCCCTGACCAATCGCGTCCTTCCCTACCTGCTTGGCTTCGTTCTGCTGTTCTTGGCGGTTTCGGCACCGGGGCAAACCGTTACCAACCAATCAATCCGAAACGGTTTTCAAAACCCGCCCACGCAGGCCCGGCCCAAAACGTATTGGTGGTGGCTAAACGGACACGTCGATACAACCCAATTGAAAGTTGAAATCCGGGCGATGAAAGAAGCCGGGATCGGAGGTGTCGATATCTTTGACATTGGCGTTCCGGCGTACAACAACCCCGGCAACCTGGTAAAGGCGGGACCCGCCTTTATGGGCCCGGAATCCCTGAAAGCCATTGAAATGGTTCTGCGGGAAGCCAAGCGGCTCGGCATGGAAGTCGGCCTGAATTTGTCGAGCAGCTGGAATGCGGGCGGTAGCTGGATTACGCCCCAACACGCGGCCAAGTCGATTTACGTTTCGAAACAGATCGTTGCGGGTTCATCCGGTCAACCCATTCGGTTGGCCTTCCCCGCTATTCCGAAAACCGACGCCAAGGGAAAACCGCTCCTCATCCAATTCGGGGCGGATGGCAAACCGGTTTTTCACCAGGAAATTGCCGTTGTAGCCTTGCCGGTTGGGGAGTCGAACGGTTCTCTGGATACAACCCGAATTCTTTCGCTTTCCCGCTATTTTGATCCGAAAACCGAGCAGTTGAACTGGAAAGTTCCGGCCGGGAAATGGGAGGTTCACCGGTACGTTTGTTCCAATTCGGGCGAACCTTTGAAGCTGCCCAGCCCTAAGTCAATGGGCCCCATTATCGATCATTTTGATTCGTCGGCCACCCGGGCGCATTTCCAGTATTTCATCGACCAGCTTCAACCCCTGGTGGGTGACTTCCGGCAATCCGCTTTAAAAACCCTGTATCTGGCGAGTTACGAAGCCACCGGATTTGTCTGGACACCATCCCTGCCTGCGGCTTTTCGTAAACTAAACGGGTATTCCATCGATAAATTCCTGCCGATTCTTTTCGATAAAACCGTTCTAAATCCCGCGCAAACCGCCCGGTTTCGGCAGGATTTCAACCGAACGTTATCGGAGCTGATGATTCAGAACCACTACCGGAAAGGTCGGGAGATTGCGAATCAATACGGTTTACTGATCGCGTCGGAAGCAGGTGGCCCCGGTCCTCCGCTGCACAACGTGCCGGTTGAAACCCTCAAGGCACTGGGGGCGCTGGACGTGCCGCGCGGGGAGTTCTGGAGCCGGTACCATTATTACGATACCGACAGCGTAGACATCATGTGGCTGGTGAAGGAGGTGGCCGCAGCCGCCCATATTTACAAGCGCCGGATGGTGGAAGAAGAGTCGTTTACGAGTTTTCACCACTGGCAGGAAGGCCCGTTTGACCTTAAATCCATTGCGGACCGGGCGTTCTGCGAGGGCATGAACCGGGTGGTCATTCACGGGTTCAGCCACAACCCGGATGCGGGTATTTTTCCCGGTATCGTCTACGGGGCCGGAACGCACGTAAACACCCAGCAAACCTGGTGGTCGAAAGTCAAACCGTTCAACGAGTACCTGGGCCGGATTTCGCATGTCTTGCAAAACACGGATTTCGTGGCCGATGTACTCTATTATTACGGGGATGACGTTCCCAATTTCGTGCCGCCCAAAAATACCCGGTTTCGGGTGGGGCCGGGTTATGATTACGAAATCATCAACACGGACATTCTGCTCAACGACCTGAGCGTCAAAAACGGCAAATTAAGCTTGTCGAACGGTGCTACTTTCAGCGTGCTGGCGCTGGGTGGTACAGCGACCCTACCGCCCGCCATTTTGAAAAAACTGAACGAACTGGCCAGGAAAGGAGCGGTGATCAGTGGTCCTCGGTTTTCGGCAGAAATGCCGTTGGCGCACCTGAAAAAGCGAAACATCGGACCCGACTTTAGTTATCCCAATTCGGTCGACTCCACGCTCGATTATGTTCATTACCGGCAGCAGGACACGGATTATTACCTGATCCGAAACAACACGAATACGTGGTTTTCAACGAATTGCTCGTTCCGGCAAACGGGCAAAGCGCCGGAATTCTGGAACCCGGTTACGGGGGGCATCACGCCCATTTCGATTTATAAGCAGGAGCAGGACGAAACCCGCCTGCCATTGACCCTCGCGCCCTACGGTTCCTGTTTTATCGTTTTCAAAAAAGCCAAAGCCGCCCCGCGTTACAGCGGTTTTGCCGCGGCCCAATCGGTGCCTCCATTTGAGTATACCCCCACCGGCATCCGGTTTTTCCAGGCCGGGTCGTTTTCACTTCTGGGCCCAAACAAAGCCACCGGAAAACCGCTCAAGAGCGCTATCACTACCCAGGAGCTGACAGGTCCGTGGCAGATTTTTTTCCCAAAGAACTGGGGAGCACCCGCAGCCACCACCTTTCCCCGGCTGACCTCCTGGACGGACTCCGAAATCCCGGGAATCCGCTATTTTTCCGGCATTGGCACCTACCAGAAAACGTTTTCGTTTTCATCGCCCGTTGACTCCTTGCGCAACGAGCGGGTTTATTTAGATTTGGGGCAAATCTCGGAAATTGCCGATGTCTGGCTGAACGGTCAACACCTGGGCATCGCCTGGGCTGAACCGTATCGATTCGATATTACGAAGTACATAAAACCGGGGGAAAACACGCTGAAAGTGGAAGTTGCCAACACCTGGTCGAACCGGCTGACGGGCGACGCCATCACCGGAGAAACGTTCACCAAAACCAACGTATCCATCGGCTACAAAGGCACGCCCTGGAAACAGGTGCCCCTGATTCCATCGGGATTGCTCGGACCCGTAACCATTCAAACCTTAAAACAAACCCCGTAAGATGCGCTTTCTTTTCCCGTGCCTTTTCCTTCTTTTGTTGGGTATTCCCAAAACCGTACAAGCCCAGAAACCGTCAAGGGCCAACCCGGACACGTATCTGGCCGAATTGAAAAAAGAGCTGGACGTTCAATGGCCTAAAAACCGGACCATCAACCTGGTTTTTCACGGGCATTCGGTGCCCGCGGGCTACTGGCACAACCACGAGGTTCACACGCTGGAATCCTACCCGAATCTGGTGCTGACCGAACTCAAAAAACAGTATCCGTACGCCGTGATCAACGTGATCGTAACGGCCATCGGGGGCGAAAACTCCGTGAAAGGGCAGGAACGGTTTGAGCGCGACGTGCTCGTTCACAAACCCGATGTCCTGTTTATTGACTACGCGCTGAACGACCGGGGAGCGGGACTGGAAAAGTCGAAGGAAGCCTGGGAGAAAATGATTCAGTCGGCGCTGGCCCAGAACATCAAACTCATTCTGCTGACGCCCTCACCCGACCAGCGGGTGGATATTCTGGCGGCTGGAAACCCGCTGGAGCAGCACACCAATCAGATCATTCAACTGGCCGAAACGCACCAGATCGGGCTGGTCGATTCGTACGCCCAGTTTAAAAAAGTAACGGCAAAAGGTGAGTTGGTCAAGTACATGTCGCACGTAAACCACCCCAATCTGGCCGGACACCAGCTGATTGCGAATGAACTTCTGAAATGGTTCAGGAAGTAATTGGATTGGCGGGACGGTGATCGTGGTCGGGGCTGGCGATCACGGCAAATTTATACTTCTCACCGTGGTAAAAGGACCGCTCGATTTCGACGACTTTTTCGCCGGTACAAATCACCGCGCTGTCCAGCACAAAAGCCGGGGTTGGCTTCGTAAGCTCAAAATTGTTGGTATTCGGCTGCATGATCGTCACCGCCAGCGTCTGCTGCACCTCCGTAATTTTCAGGTGATACTCGTTTTCGTAGACCTTGAAATACGATACTTCGGTAGGAATTCGGTTGATTTTCGGGCACAGATTCAGCGAAATGTATTTCACTTCGTCCTTGATCAGTAAATCGTCGGCGTACCGGAGTTGATGCAGTTTCATGACCGGGCCGTCGATGATAAAATGCCGTCCGTTTATTTCCGACGAAATCCCTTCTTCCAGAATCGTTTTTTCCAGAACGATGTTTTTGGGGGTAAATCCTTCCGCAATCAGACTATCGTGAAAACCGCGCCGGGTCGCGTAGATCGAGCCCAGGGTCCGAATTAAGTGATGATCGACCGTGCGGTTTAATACGTAGGTTCCTTTCCCTTTGATCCGTTTGGCCCAGCCTTTTGATTCGATTTCGAGCAGCGCTTTCCGGGCGGTGGTGTTACTGATATTGAAGTGCTTGATTAATTCATTTTCGGAAGGAATCTGGTCGCCCGGCTGCAATTCGCCGGTTTTGATCTTTTCGATAATGCTATCGCTGATCGAAATGAACTTTGATTTCATTTTGCTGGTGCCTAGTAAACCGGGTTATCGCTGACAAAATAGATCCGATAAATCCGTAACTTAAAGTACGGGAGTCTTAACCAAAGCACCAAATTGAATTATGAATTGCACGGCCGCCAGCCACTGTTCAGCGTCCCTAGTTCATCATTTGAACAAAAATGCCTGACCGGGTACGATCAGG
Source organism: Larkinella harenae (assembly GCF_054780515.1). NCBI lineage: Bacteria > Pseudomonadati > Bacteroidota > Cytophagia > Cytophagales > Spirosomataceae > Larkinella > Larkinella harenae. The sequence goes on from NZ_BAAGWE010000002.1 coordinate 839,008, forward strand.
CGTTTTTAAAAATCGACTATCAAAACCTCAGGCCGAAACGACCTGTTGTTTTACGTCGTCGAACGAGATGTCGAAATGAGAGGCATCATAAATGCATTCGCCGTTCTGAATCAACAGCACCTGCGGTGACTGATGGTCTACGCCAAAGTCGTCGGCAATTTGATTGGAGATCGACCGAAACGCAATCAGATCCAGGTAGTACGGTTTGATGCCCGCCGAATCGTTCCAGTTGCGTTCCATCCGGCTCAAAGCCGCTGAACTTATCGAGCAGCGCGTGCTGTGCTTGAAAATCAATACCGGCTGTTCGGCCGACTCTTGCTTGATTTGGTCTAATTGGGTGTTGTCTTGCAGTTTGTTCCAGTTCATGATGCTTGTTCACACGTAACTACGAGCCTATAAGCCGGATAGCGCAAAAAAAGTTTCGTTCAGAATCAGGCAATTTTCAATTTCTCTACCATCTCGCCCGACATCTCATCGGCATACGGCCCGTAGGCACTGACGAGCGTTCCCTTCTGGCCGTCCTTTGATTCGATGGCGTACAAAACCGTGTTATCGTCCGGGTTGCTCATCCCTTCAAAACGGTATACATCCACAATCTGAAACTGTTCGGGCCGGAGTTGCAGGTCCTTGTTGCGACAAACCAGACAATCATTGGCCAGATTAAAGTCGAGCGTATAACCTTTTTTGCTCAGGTCGTCGAGGGCTTCGACGAGCGTGTCGTACGTTTGCATGCGGGTATAAGTTAAGTTTGTAATTTTACGATTTCGAACCAACGCACATTCGCATTGCTTTCTGCTCTCTATCATACTTCCATCCGACTATACCAGGCCGCGCTTCAGATGGCGGCACGGTTTCACCCCAAAGCCCGGCTGGCCATTCGGGGACGAGAAGGCTGGATAAAACAAATAAACGCAAAATTGGCCGATAATGCAGCACCTATTGCCTGGTTTCACGCGGCCTCACTGGGTGAATTCGAGCAGGGTCGACCGGTTATCGAAGTTTTTCGGCAACAGTATCCTGGCTACAAAATTCTGCTCACGTTCTTTTCGCCCTCGGGTTACGAAGTCCGGAAAAACTACGCCGGTGCCGACTTCATTTTTTACCTGCCGTTCGACACGCCCGAAAACGCCCGAAAGTTTGTCCAACTCGTCAATCCGGCCATTGCGTTTTTCATCAAGTACGAATTCTGGTACAACTACCTGCGGGAATTAAAAAACCGTCAGGTTCCGATTCTGTCGTTTTCGGCAATTTTCCGGCCCGACCAGATTTTTTTCAAGCCGTACGGTGGTTTTTACCGCGCGTTTCTCCGTTTTTTCGATCATATTCTGGTGCAGAACCAGGAGTCGGTTGACTTACTGCAACGCATTGGTGTGACGAACGTGACTTTGGCGGGCGATACGCGCTTCGACCGGGTAAAGCAGGTGGCCGATGCCCGAAAGGACATTCTGGTTGCCCGGACCTTCAAGGATGCCCAACCGTTGCTGGTGGTTGGCAGTGCCTGGCAGGCTGACATGGACGTCCTGATTCCGTTTCTGAACCGCTTCGATCAACCCTTGAAGGTAATCATTGCCCCCCACGAAATCCACGACGACGAAATCGAACGCTGGCGCGGCCAGCTCGCCGGTCAGACGGTACGGTTTTCGGAAGCGGCTGACCACCCGGCGCTTTCTACCTTTAAAACGCTCATCATTGATAACGTCGGGATGCTGTCGTCGCTGTACCAGTACGGGGAGTTTGCCTATATCGGGGGCGCGTTCGGGAAGGGGCTGCATAACATTCTGGAAGCGGCCACGTTCCGGATGCCGTTGTTTTTTGGCCCCAACTACGGTAAGTTTCAGGAAGCGGTCGATCTGGTGAAAGCCGGAGCGGCTTTTCCGGTGACTGATTCCGCGCAACTCGATACGGTTTTTCGGCGGCTTTATGAGGACCCTGCCGTTGCCTCCGCTATTTCCGGCGACTACGTTACTCAGAACATTGGTGCTACGTCTAAAGTGATGTCAGTGGTAGCAAGGGTTGTTACACAGAGGTAATCAGAGAAAACCAGCGGTTATCAGGGATGCTTTTGAATCAAATTTCGCAGCGAATTTTGCAGTCTTCCATCGAGGTGCATCGAGCACTGGGACCGGGTTTGCTGGAGTCTGCCTATCGGGAGTGTCTGGCGTATGAATTGGCAAAAACAGGGTTATTTGTTGAACGGGAAAAGCCCATGCCAATTGTTTACAAAGAGGTTAAACTGGATCATGGCTACCGAATGGATTTATTGGTGGAAAGAAAAGTTGTTGTAGAGCTAAAAACCGTTGAACAACTCACGGATGTGCACCTTGCCCAAACGCTAACCTATCTCAAATTGGGTCATTTTCATTTAGGTTTACTAATCAATTTTCACGTTACTTTGTTAAAAGATGGCGTGCGTCGAGTTGTCAATCCTGCTTTTAAACCCTCTGATAACCTCTGATGCTCTCTGATTAACTCTGTGTAACAACCCATAGCCCAACCTTGCAAACTGGCTTAATCATACGCTCCACCGGCTCCTGGTACGAAGTCCGCAACGAAGACGGACACATTTACCGCGCCCGGCTAAAAGGCAAATTCAAGATCCAGGGCCTGAAAGTTACCAACCCGATTGCTGTGGGCGACCGGGTGCAGTACGAACTGGAAGATGAACTCGAAAATACCGTTGTCATCACCGACATCGAACCGCGCGAAAATTACATCATTCGTAAATCCGTGCACAAAACCGCTCACGGACACATTCTGGCCGCCAACATCGACCAGGCCGTGCTGATTGTTACGCTGGCTTTTCCGCGTACGTCACTGGGTTTTATCGACCGGTTTCTGGTTGCCGCCGAGTCGTTCCGGATTCCCACAACGCTGGTGTTCAACAAAGCCGATATCCTGAAAGACGAAGCGCTGGACTACCAGCAGGAAATCATCGGCTTATACGAAACCATCGGCTACGCCTGTCTGGAAACCTCGGCCACGGAAGGGGCGAATGTTGCAGTTTTCCGCAATCTGCTCGATCAGAAAATCAGCCTGCTATCGGGCCATTCCGGGGTCGGAAAATCGTCGCTGGTCAATGCCGTAGCACCGGATCTCCAACTCCGCACGAGCGAGGTTTCCACGTTTGCCAACAAGGGCGTTCACACCACGACCTTCGCCGAGATGTTCGAAATTGCGCCCAATACCTTTATCATTGATACACCGGGTATCAAGGAGCTGGGGCTGGCCGACATGGAGAAAGAAGAAATCAGCCATTACTTCCCCGAAATGCGCGATCGACTGAATCAGTGCCGGTTCCACAACTGCTTGCACATCAACGAACCCGGATGCGCCATCAAAGAAGCCGTTAACGAAGGAGAGATCGCTGAAAGCCGTTACTGGAGCTACCTAGGCATGGTTTCCGGCGAAGACAACAGGAAATAGAATTAAAAGTTAAGAATTGGCTCCGCCCGTTAGATAAGTACTCGGCGGAGCCAATTCTTAACTTTTAATCCTTAACTGGTTATGGCGGCTAGTAAGTCCGCTTGCGTAATGATGTGAACCTGCTGGTTTTCATCGCGAACGAGCAGGGCTTTGTTATCACGGTCAATCAGCGACGACAGCACATCCACGGTGTTGTCCAGCCCCACAAATTTGAACGGTTTATCCATTACCTCTCCCACGCTCAATTCCTTCACCGTTGGGTCCTCAATTAGTTTATTTAGAATGGTGGAGTCGGTCAGGCTGCCCACAATTTCACCTTCGGTATCCGTCACCGGAATTTGGGAAATACTGTGCTGGTTGAGCAGCCGGATGGCCTCCCCCACTTTCAATTCCTGCCCCACCGTTGTCAGCACGCCGTTGCCATTTTTACTGCGTACGATGTCGCGGGCCGTCGAAAACTCGCGGGATTCCAGAAAACCGTGGTCTTTCATCCAAGTATCGTTATAGATCTTGGCGAGGTAGCGCGTGCCGTGGTCGGGCAGCAGAATCACCATCACATCGCCGTCGGTCAGGTGCTCGCGCGCCCATTCCAGCGCCCCGTGGACCGCCGAGCCCGTCGACCAACCCACAAAGAGCCCTTCCTCCCGCGAAAGCCGCCGGGCCATGATGGCCGCGTCTTTGTCGGTTACTTTTACGAAATGGTCGATCAGGTTAAAATCGACATTCTGCGGTAGAATGTCTTCACCAATCCCTTCGGTCAGGTACGGGTAAATCTCGCGCTCATCGAAAATACCGGTTTCCTTGTATTTCTTGAACACCGAGCCGTAGGTGTCAATTCCGACCGTCACAACGCCCGGATTCTGTTCTTTCAAAAATTTGGCCGTGCCACAAATCGTACCGCCCGTACCGACGCCCGCAGCAAAGTGGGTGATTTGCCCTTCAGTATCGCGCCAGATTTCGGGACCGGTCGTGTCGTAATGAGCCGCCGTATTCGAAAGATTATCGTACTGATTGGGGTACAACGAATTTGGGATTTCGCGGTTCAGCCGCTTGGCTACGGAATAATACGATCGTGGATCATCCGGCTCCACGTTGGTCGGGCAAACCACCACATCGGCGCCCACCGCCCGCAGAATGTCGATTTTCTCCTTCGATTGCTTATCAGCCATCGTAAAAATACACTTGTACCCTTTGGCAATAGCCGCCAGTGCTAGTCCAAAACCGGTGTTGCCACTCGTTCCTTCGATGATAGTGCCACCAGGTTTAAGAATTCCGGCCTTCTCGGCATCCTCAATCATTCGGATGGCAATGCGATCTTTCACCGAATTGCCAGGATTGAAATACTCAACTTTCGCCAAAACCGTTCCCCGGATTCCTTTGGTGACTTTGGTAAGCTTCACCAGCGGTGTGTCGCCGATGGTATCAATGATGGAATTGTAATACTTCATGGTTTGTGTGGTTTAGTGGTTCGTTAGAAATGTAACGACTAACGCGCGAAAATGGTTGATGGGTTGCCCATTGGGTGCCAACAAGATCGAAAGATTTTGGGCAAAAGCATACCCTATTTATGCTTTCGGTATCTTACCGGCAAAATCAGTCCATGAGTACCCCGGTGCGGTTTCCAGAATGGGCCCATCCAATTCGATTATTTTACCGAACCATCTACCGGGGAGTAACGTTACGACAAGGAATTTTCATCGAATTCACGGATGAATCAGGTCCCTTAACAAATCGGAAGCGGCTTTTAAGTTACCATTTCTTACTTTCGAGTAGACTTTATTGTAGTATTCTAACCAAACAAAAAATGAGCAACAGAATTATCCTGGCACTCGCTTGTACTTCATTCGCCTTTACGGCTTTTGGTCAAACCGCTTCGGTAGAAACCAAGGAACCGAATTCGGCTTATAAGTCGGCTTTTACGGGCCAGACCCGGATTGCGGCTGTCAAATCAACTACCAGCTACGAAGGCAAAGTAGTAGCAGAATCCCTGAAAAATCCGTGGGGAATTACGAGCCTACCCGATGGCAGGCTGCTCATTACCGAAAAAGCGGGCACGATGCGCATCGCCACGCCAGCCGGCAAAGTAAGCGAAGCGATTACGGGTATTCCCAAGGTAAATTCGGCGGGTCAGGGTGGCCTGCTGGGCGTCCGGGTTGATCCCGATTTCGCCAAAAACCGCATGATTTACTGGGTATTTTCTGAGCAGGGTGACGAAGGCAACCTGACGGCAGTGGCCAAAGGGAAACTGTCGGCCGACGAAAAAACGATTGAAGGCGCTACGGTTATTTACCGGGCCACGCCCGCTTTCAAAGGCAATCTGCATTACGGCGGTCGGATTCTGATTGACAAATCCGGCAACCTGGTAATCAGCACCGGCGAACGGTCGGATCTGGAAACCCGGCCCCAGGCGCAGTCGGTCAATTCGGGTCTGGGAAAAGTTATTCGCATTACGAAAGAGGGCAAACCAGCCGCTGGCAACCCATTTGCCGGCAAGTCGGATGCCCGGCCTGAACTCTACTCATACGGTCACCGGAACGTGCAGGGCCTTGCTTTCCACCCGGTTACGGGCGATTTGTGGGAGGCTGAATTTGGTCCTCGCGGGGGTGATGAGATCAACCGCATTGTGCCCGGCAAAAACTACGGCTGGCCAACCATCACGTACGGCATTGAGTACAGCGGCAAAAAAGTAGGCGAAGGTATCCAGCAGAAAGAAGGTCTCGAACAACCGGTTTATTACTGGGACCCCTCCATCTCTCCGAGCGGAATCACGTTTTACAGCGGAAATCGCATTCCGGAGTGGAAAAACAACCTCTTCGTCGGTTCATTGAGCGGAATGCACATTGCCCGACTGGTGATTGAAAACAACAAAGTAGTGGGTGAAGAACGGCTGCTCGCGGGTGAGTCCCAGCGTTTTCGGGATGTAACGCAGGGCAAAGACGGTGCTCTGTACGCCGTTACCGACCAGGGACGTCTGTACCGGATTGACAAAAAATAAAGCGTGATCCGGCCATCAACCGCTGACCTTCTTCAAATCGCCCCGGCTTTCCGCCCAATTGGAAAAACCGGGGCGGTTTTCGTTGAATCCTGTCAGCGGATTTCCTGGCACAGCTCCACCAGCACGCCGTTTGTTTCTTTGGGGTGCAGAAAACAGACCAGTTTGTTGTCGGCGCCCCGCTTGGGCGTTTCGTTCAGTAGCGTAAACCCTTCGGCTTTCAGCCGTTCGATTTCGGCGTAAATATCCGCTACCTCAAACGCCAGGTGGTGAATGCCTTCCCCTTTTTTTTCCAGGAACTTTGCAATCGGACTGTCGGGCCGGGTAGCTTCCAGCAGTTCAATTTTGGTCTGGTTTATTTTGAAGAAGGAGGTTGTTACTCCTTCCGACTCAACGGTTTCGAATTTATACGGTTTTGCGCCCAACAAGGTTGTAAACAGATCGTTGGAAACCGCCAGATTCTTCACCGCAATGCCAATATGCTCTACGTTCGTCATTCTTTCTCTGCTTATCTCTGCTATTGCCCGCTCAACTCCGCGAAACAGTTACTTACTTTAAGGTCCAAGTTATAAAGTTATTTCGCAGAGTGAAGCAAAGACAAACAGGGTTCAACGGAGTTTTCGAAGAAACTTTTCTTTTCGGTGCGCGGTTTTTACCTTAGTGACTAAATACTACGTATTCCCATGGTTTCGGTAACGGACAAAGCAAAGGATAAAATTATTGAGCTACGCCAGAAAGACGGCCTGAATGATGATTACGCCATTCGGGTGGCGGTTCAGGGTGGCGGTTGCTCGGGGCTGATGTACGATCTGCAATTCGATACGTCGCAGCAACCCAACGACCACATTGTGGAAGACAAAGGCATTAAGATCTACGTCGACCGCAAAAGCCTGCTTTATCTGGCGGGCACCGAACTGGATTTTTCCGACGGCCTGAATGGCAAAGGATTCCAGTTTAAAAACCCCAACGCCAGCCGGACCTGCGGCTGCGGAGAAAGCTTTTCGGTATAAGATATTTCTTGATTAGGATTGGTTAAAGGCACCGTCGGCTTCCACGCGGTGCCTTTTTTATGGCTTTGGGGGAAACAACACAGGAATGTTGTAGTTGACCGGTACAGGCTTTCCTGAAACCGTTCCGGGTTTCCAGCGAGCCATATTTTTTATCAACCGAACCGCTTCCTCATCGCAGCCATATCCCAACCCTCTCAATATCCGAACTGTTGAATCAGGCACGTACCCCAACGAATCAATGCGAAAGTTAACCAATACCCGGCCCTGAATGCTGTTTTTCCGAGCCTCTTTCGGATATCGTTGATGTTTTCTGAAGTACGCTTCGATCCCACCCGGGTATTGAGGAGATGTCTCAACCGGCCCGAAAACCGGCTCATTTGTGTCTTTCGATTTAATTTTTACCTGAGCCTGCTGCCCGTACACCAAGCCACTGAGCCAGCACAGCCCTATTAGTAGTACCAGGGTTTTCATATTACCTTTTACAACATTTGCTACCGCCAAGTCAAGATCAACCGATCAATTTGTCAGCTTCAGCGATTGCCAGGCCACCATCTGCCACTGCGCCCCTTTTTTGACGTACACATCGGTGTAGCGGATTTTCGAATTGATCGCCTGCCCGTTATTCGATGCTTTGATTAAGCAAATTCCGGTGATAACGGCGGTTTTACCGTACAAATTAACTTTCTGCTCCTGAATCCCAATGGCTTCGTAGGTCTGCTTGCCATCTTTGAGCGACTGGATATACGATTGTTTGTTGTCCTGAAGCCCGTGAGAATGCGTGTAGATCAGGTCGTCGCCGAGCACCTTTTCCAGTACTGCATAATTGCGGGTGACCTGAGCGTCAAACCGTTGCCGTTCAACTTCAAGAACAGCTTTTTCGTCGGCAGAATTTTGAGCCAGAGCGAATGAGCTAATCAATAGCCCGCAGAAAAGTAGGAAGGGTTTCATAAAAAACTAGTCTTGAACTGAGAGCACGCGGATTAAGGGGTTAACTGGGATCAGATACCCATTACAAAATTATCACTACGATCAAATTTCGTTAGAAAAGATTAACTGGATTTAACAAGGAATCCCAGTTCAGAATACCGACTCAATATTCCGGATGGTAACAGCCCGAAAACCGTCGCCAAAAAACTCAAATCCCTGGCTATCGGGTTTCGGAAAAATCAGATTCGTCAGCGTCACCTGACCGTCGTTCACAAACACTTCGACCGACGAACGATCTACGAAAATCTGCATTTTAAGACGTCCGTTGGCAATGTCTTCACGCTTCAGCGGGGCCGAAAACCGGCCAGCAAACTCTTTTTGAAAATCCGTTTTTCCCGAACGCGTGCGATCCACGTACACTTCCTGTTTAGCCGGATCATAACCGATCACGGTTTCTTCCCCAGTCCCCTTTCGCACTTTGGCTCCGAGTTCGGTATTGCCCAGCTCCGCTTCAAACGTCAGCACGTACACTTGGCCCCTGATGCGGTTCGAATCCAGGCTGCGGTTCAGCTCTTTCGTATCCAGGCCCCGCCATTGAAAACTATCGGAAGTGAGCGGACGGATTTCCCTGACCACCTCCTGCCGGAGTTCGTAGCCATTTTTGCCCCGGACAATTTTCAGCTCACGCGGCAGCGTCATGGCCCCCCGGAACGGCTCGGTTGGAATCTCATTGGCGTATTGCCAGTTGTTCAGCCAGCCGAGGCTAATTTTGCGGGGCGTATTGTTGAAGGTGATGGCCGCGTAATAATCCTTACCGTAATCCACAAACCGTACATCGCCCTGCTTGAAATCGCTCCGGAATGCTTTCCCGTCGAAGTCACCAATGTAATACAACATTCCCGAGCCACCTGCGGGCGTTCCACTACCGATGGACATAAGCAGTAGCCACTTCGTTCGTTTAGAACCCACCACCGGAACTTCCAGAAGCGCCGGGCACTCCCAGATGTTGCCCGGCGAATCAGCCGACGCAAACTCACCGGTCTTCTCCCATTTTTTCAGATCCGCTGAACTATAAAAGAGGGCTTTTTTGTCCGTCGGTAAGACAACGCTCATCACCCAGCGTTTGGAGGGTTCGTGCCAGAACACGTTCGGATCACGGAAATCTTTCTGCTTGAGGTCAATGACGGGATTGCTTTCGTATTTTGTCCAGGTCCGGCCCCGATCGAGGCTATAGGCAATGTGCTGGCTCTGGTTGTCTTCGCGGTGGTTAGTATAGATAGCGACCATCGGTACCTGGCCATTTTTGCCAAACCCGCTCGTATTTTTTACATCAACCACGCAGCTACCCGAAAAAATCATGCCTTTTTCGTCTTCGGCAATGGCCGGTGGCAGCTCTTTCCAGTGAAACAAATCCGGGCTGACAGCATGCCCCCAAGTCATATGACCCCACCGAATTCCCTGCGGATTGTACTGGTAAAACAGATGGTACTCGCCATCGTGGTACACCAGCCCATTCGGGTCATTGGTCCAGTTGATACGGGGCGAAAAGTGGTATTGCGGACGATAGGGCTGGTCGTAAGCCTTGTTTTGTGCGAGAGTTGGCATGATAGTAACAATCAGACAAAGAACCAGTGCATTCAAAAAACGTTTCATGACTAAAGGCGATTTAGGATACGTTCTGAGCCATTTTTCGGATAAACCCACCACCACCGGACAGCGGGTTAAAAAAGCTCCCGGGCAATCTTCACAATATTATCTGATTTGCCCATCGTATAGAAATGCAAACCCGGCGCACCGGCTTTTGTTAACTCGCGGCATTGCTGGATGCACCATTCGATACCAATTTGCCGGGCCTGTGCATCATTCTCGCAGGCTTCCACCGCTTTTACCAGATCTGCTGGCATTTCGAGGTGAAACAAACGCGGAAGCACCTGCAATTGTTTGCGCGTACTCAACGGTTTCAGGCCCGGAATGATCGGCACGGTAATGCCTGCTTCCCGGCACTTTTTAACGAAATCAAAGTACTTCTGATTGTCAAAAAACATCTGCGTCACGATATAATCGGCACCGTTGTCGATTTTCAGCTTCAGGTAATTGAAATCCGTTTCGTAATCAACCGCTTCAAAGTGCTTTTCGGGATAAGCCGCCACCCCGATACAGAAGTTACTGGGCGTCATCGCATGATCGCTTTCGTGCAGGTAAACTCCCCGGTTCATGTTGGCAACCTGGGCCACCAGCTCACTGGCGTACGAATAGCCATTGGATTTGGGCTTGAACGTATCAAACGGTTTGGCCGGATCACCCCGCAAAACCAGCACATTGTCGATGCCCAGGTAATTGAGGTCAACCAAAAAATCTTCGGTTTCATCCTTTGTAAAACCGCCACAAAGAACATGAGGTACTGGATCGACGCCGAACTTATGCAGAATGGCCGAGCAAATCCCGACGGTTCCGGGCCGTTTGCGGGTGATAATTTTCGTGATCGTCCCGTCGGTTTCGGGCCGCTCGATGTATTCTTCCCGGTGGTACGTAACGTCCACGAAGGGCGGTTTGAACTCCATCAGGGGTTCAATATTATCCAGAAGATTTTTGAGGTTATCGCCTTTGATGGGGGGAATTACTTCAATTGAAAAGATCGTCTTTCCGTTTGCCCGACGGATGTGATCAGAAACTTTTGCCATGTGGTATGTTTAGTGGAACAGTAGCCCGGTACAACGCACGTAGTACCGAAATGTAAAACAGAATGTACGGCTGTAGTTACCACCCAGCCGTACACCGGTGCAAAAATACGGGAAAAATTGGAGATAATGGGTTACAGCTGGACCAAACCCCAGCGGACGGCTTCGAGGGCCATGCCTACCCGGCTTTTGACCTGCATTTTTTGAAAAATGGCCTCCCGGTAGCCATCGACCGTTCGGGCACTGACGCACATTTTGTCGGCAATCTGGGCGTACGTCAGGTCACTGCACGCCATTTTCAGGAATGCCTGCTCGCGGCTGTTGAGCTTGAAGTAAACCGGCGGTTTTTCGGCTTCGACGGTTTCCAGGCGCCGGATTAGTCGTTCGGTCATCGCCCCGGAATAATGATATCCTTTGGTACAGAGGTCGTCGAGCGCCTGACGCAATTCGGCAGCGTCACACACCTTGAAGAGATACCCCCGGGCACCGTTGCGAACCATTCGAAAAACGTCTTCCCGGCGGTCCATCATCGACAAAGCCAGCACTTTACTGGAAGGGCAATGTTTTTTGAGGTAAACCGCCGTTTCGTACCCATCCATCTCGGGCATCAGAATGCTCAGCAACACAATGTCCGGCCGGAGCCCCTGATTCAGGTGTCGGATCAATTCACGCCCGTTTCCTGCCATCAGAATTACTTCGTAGGTGTCAAATTGTTGAATGAGGTCAGCGATCGGCTGCGCTAACAGCCGATGATCGTCAACGATGGCGATAGAAGTTTTCACACATGGATAGCGATTAGTTAACGGACTGAAAGTTAGCGAAATCTAATCCTGAAACAAGTCGTATCACTCCATTGTCAGACCGTAATTTTACTTATACCCTCCAAGTATTTATTGAACGGCAAATTGAAAAAACGGACGAGCCTACGTCAAGGCCTTATTTGCCTGAATTCAAGGCTTTTTGGGCGGTATTCCGGTTGATCCCCCAAAAAAGCGGCTACAACCTAAGAAAATGTTGCCAAATAATAAATTATTACCCAGATCGTACTACTCCCCTTTTAACTTGCAGTGAATCGCTCTGATTCAAATCCTCTAACTATCTGACGCTTATATTATTAAAACACCATGTTATCATGACCTTTAAACGCTTTACATTTCGATCACTGCTGGCCTTACTGATCGTCAGCACCTCCGCCTTTGTCGTTACCAGCTGTCTGCAACAAATTCAGGACCACCGGTTTCCGAACCCGGCGGCATTTGAGGCAGCTCAGGCCCCGGTTGCGGCCGGATTACTCTCGCCGATTGGGTTAGCCGAAGATGCCAAAGGACGCTTGTGGGTTACTGAAGCGGGTAGCGGTACCGCCAGCCCGGCCAGTGGCCAGGTTTCGGTAATTACTCCCACGGGAAAAGTCCCCGTTATTACCGGTTTCCTGTCAGCCGAAAGCCCGGAAGGTTCGCCGGAAGGTCTTAACCACCTGGCCTACAAAGATGGCAAACTCTACATCCTGCACGGTGTTGAAGACGCCCTTTATATCGTAGATGTCTCTACGTTTGTTCCGGGCGTAACACCTGCCATTCAGGCCAGTACGCTGACGAAAATCGATATTGGTACGTTTGTGCGGGGTGAGCATCCCAATGCCCCAGATACCCCAGATTCGAATCCGTACGGTTTAACATTTGGCCCTAATGGTGACCTGTTCATCACGGATGCAGGCGGCAATGCCATCGTCCGGCGCAACATGACTACCGGCCAACTAAGCATTTATGCCAAGTTCCCGGACGTTCCGAACCCTATTTTTGATGCTACTGATCCATCAACCGGCCCTCCGACGATTGATGCCGTACCGACCGGAATTGTTTTTGACGGAACTGATTTTTACGTAACAACTTTGGTGGGATACCCATTCCCCAAGAATTTGTCGTCAATCTTTAAAGTGAGTGGTTCAGGTCCGGCTCCGGTAACCCCAACCGTCCATAAAAACGGTTTCTCGGCCCTGACGGACCTTACATTTACTCCCGGCGGTCAGCTCATTGCAACTGAATTTGGCTTTGGCCCTCCTCCGCCAGCCGCCCCAACCGGACGCATCGTAAGCGGTGAAAACGCAGCTACTTCTTTATTACCGGCCGTTCCAACGCCGGTGGATATCCTGCGAAGTGATATGGCAGACACGTATTATGTGCTGTATTACGGCCCTGGTATCATTGTCAAATTGAACGCTAAATAGATCGCATTTTCTGAATTGCAAACCAACAAAATGGCCAGTCCGAACGTTCGGACTGGCCATTTTGCTACATATAATCCAGATGCCTGCCCCGTGCAGACTGGTCTATATCAAAGCGTCAGCAACACCCCTACCGATGCATAGTTGATCCAGGTAAAAGTATAAATCTCATCCGTATTGGCCCCGCCCTCTACCACCCGGTATCCTAGCTTTACACCCAGTTTGGGGCTGAAATTATAGGCTGCACCCAGAAAAATATCTTCTGCCCGACCCGCCTTGGCGCCCAGCGCATCGCCCTCCAGCAAAACCATCCATCGATTAGTAGGCGAATAAGCCGCGTAGAAATTTAGCAACGGCACGAATCCCACGTTGTCGTAGTTGGTCTGGCTTACTTCGTTCTCAAACCGGGTATTGGCATCCCGGATTTTGGCGGTAAACCCCGCTCCCACCCGCCAGCGCTCGCTGGTTACAAAATCGTACCGGTACGTCAGTCGGTAGGAGTTGAATTTGTAAAAAACCGTTGTAGGCTGATTGGCCGGAAAGACGATGCCGTTGTAATTCACATCCTGACTAAACCGACCCTCATAACGAACCGTCAACGGCGCATAGAGAGCCGAAATCGTGTGGCGGTTGGCAATGGTGTAGCCCAGTCGGGCCCGATAAAATACTTTCGGATTGGCACTCAACTCTTTAGACACATCAACGAGTGTTCCGCCCTGATTCGGAATACGGACATCGGTATAAGCAGTTCCGAGTACAAGGCCCGATTCCAGATCAAGCCGAAACTGCGCCTGTAGCGGCCCGGCGGCCACCAAAAAGAAGATTAGGGCCAGCGAAAAAGAAAAACGATTCATAAGCATAGTGTGTGGACTACGGATAAACCCGGTATTATGCAAATGGTTTCGTTTTTGACAGCAACGGTATCAATCCGCCCATCTCTTCTAAAAAAAAGCGCTATTCAGAAACCGTCAGCCGGGGCTGTTTGCCGTTCGCTCATTGGGCCTCCTCGCCTACGGTTTGATCCGCTAAATGCCCTTTTTCAGCCGCTCATTCCGGGCGTTTCAGCCAAGAGCCCTATCGGTGAATAATTTTATAGGCACATCGCTATCCTGCGTGTTAAACAACACACTCATGAAAAGAACCTGTTTACTTCTGTTATTAAACCTATTGACACTGAGCGGATTCCCTAACCATTCCATCTCAAAACCCCGCATCCAAAACGAGCGGACAATCATTTCCAGTCCCCCCAAAATCGCAGCATCTGCCCAGAAAAAACCATTTCCAGCTTCGTTTACCGCCGGGCCATTTCATGGTGGAGCGCCTGCCAACGGCAACAGTCAAGCATCCGATGGTTCAACTTCCAACGCCATCCGCAAGGTATCAGGTCCGGCCATTTATTACGTCACCGAAGCAGGTGCAGGCAACAAAGACGGTAGTAGTTGGGAACATGCCTACGGTAAAGACTATTTGCAGGCAGCGATCGATCAAGGCTACCAATCTGGTTTGGCGGAAGTTTGGGTAGCCCAGGGCGTTTACAAACCAGTCTTCCAAAACAGCAGCTTTTACCTCTCCGATAACGTTGCGATATACGGCGGTTTTCCAACCAATGGCGGAACAATGGAGCAACGCAATCCCGCCCAGTATGCCACGGTTCTCAGTGCTGACCTGGGTGAAGAGGGAAATTACGACGATAACCTCAAACACGTACTCTGGTCGCTCAGGGCGTCAACTACGGCGGTTTTAGACGGTTTTGTTATTACCGGGGGCAATGCCACGGTGGGGAGTCCTTCAGGTGGCGGCATTCGGATCGACGGGGGCAGCCCAACCATTCGCAACTGTCATTTTACCGGCAATCGGGCCATTATTGGGGGAGCCGTTGCGGTATATGGCTATGAAGTTTATAGTCCCGCTCCGCTCTTTGTCAACTGTATTTTCTCCAATAATTATTCGTCCTATCAGGGAGGAGCCGTATATAGTTTTGCGTCCGGTGATGCGTATGCTACTCCGGTATTCACCAATTGCACCTTTTTTGCGAATACGAACAGCAATACCACATCGGGTGTAACGCTGGCGACGGCGGGCCTGTCAGGACACGTCAATACGGTTTTGACCAATTGCATTCTCTGGAACAGCGGAGGATTGAAGGCCATCAGCAACGATCCCGGCACAACGGTCACCATCCAGCATTCGCTCGTCGAGCAGGAAACGGTTTTTACCGACGGCGGTAGTAATCTGATCAACCAAAATCCTTTGTTCGTTGATGCAGCCAGCACCAATTTGCGGTTATCCGCCTGTTCGCCAGCCATCAACGCGGGCCTAAACGCGGCCAATACACTTGTTAGGGACCTGGCGGGGCAAAACCGTGTGCAGCAGAACACCATTGACCTGGGTGCTTTTGAAACCGTGAAGCCCCTCACCCCAGACCTGCACAACGGCCAAACCAGCGTAACCATTACGCAGGGCACGCCCAATGTGGTGCTTACCGCCCCAAACTGTTCCGGCGAACTGAGCTGGCTGCGCACCAACCCGCTGATGTCGGGCACCGGCCCAATCACCGTCCCGACAGACGCACTCGCTACGTATGTGTACACCGCCGTTTGCAAAATCGGGACCTGCGTCAGCGCTCCGGCCAGTTTAACGGTTACGATTGTTCCGCCCGGCCAGCAGCCGGAACCGCCCGTGGTTAGCGGGAAATTTGACGGGTATCTGGATAAAGTCGAATGTGGGTCGTTCCGGGGCTGGGCCTGGAATCAGGACCAACCCAATGCACCGGTTACCCTCGAATTCTTCGCCAACGGGCAGAGCATCGGCACCACGTCTGCCAGTATTTACCGGCAGGATTTGAAAGATGCCGGAAAAGGCAATGGTGCCCATGCGTATAATCTTACAACCCCGCAATCTCTGAAGAATGGACAATCCTATACCATCACCGCGAAGGTGCAGAACAGTGATTTTGTCCTGAAATGGGGTCATAAAACCCTCAACTGCGGCAACGGAAACCCGAATCCAACCCCCAATCCAGACCCAAATCCATCTCCCAACCCGCCCCTTAGCGGAGATTTTGACGGGTATCTGGACAAAGTCGAATGCGGTTCCTTCCGGGGCTGGGCCTGGGATGCTAATCAACCTAACACCCCCGTAACGATCGAGTTTTTCGCCGACGGACAGAGTCTGGGCACCATACCAGCGAATATTTTCCGCCAGGATATTCTGGATGCGGGCAAAGGCAACGGCAAACACGTGTATTTCTTCCCGACGCCCCATCAGTTGAAAGATGGACAGCCGCACGTTATCAGCGCCAAAATTGCGAATACGAATTACACCCTCAAGTGGGCTCCCAAAAGCTTAACCTGCCCCAGCGGAAGCCGACTGACGATTCCTTCGGCTGAAATACCCCAGCCGTGGAAGGTCACGATTTTAGGGAATCCCGTGACGGGCGATGAGCTGGAGGTCGAAGTAAAAGAAGCCCAGAATCGGCAGTTGCGTTTTCAGCTCACCAACCTCAACGGACAAGTAGTGGCGGATCAGTGGCTAAAAATCAGTCAACCGAAGCAGCAGGCCCACCTACCAATCGGCCAGCAACCCGCGGGGCTATACCTGTTGCGGATTACAGATCAGCAGCACGTCAAAACAATTAAAGTACTGAAACGCTAGTCGGCCCAAAACCGTCGTACTCTATTCTGCTTTTTCCATACGCCAGGTTAGTCCAACCTGGCGTACTTGTTTCCACGCAGACAAGCAAGGTTAAAATATCATGCGTTTTCGGTAATAAATTGAATGTCATCTTCGCCAAATTAGTTTTCCTTTGCAGTGGCCCGAAACGGTGGTCGTGCTGCTCAGGGTTGGCAACCGGCTTCTCCAAAACAGCAACGGTCCTGCAACAAAAATGAAAACATTAGTCTGTACAACGCCCGGTCAGTTTGAATACCGGTCCGGCACACAACCGGAAGTAATGCCGGGGCACGCGATCGTCCGAATCCGGCGAATTGGCATCTGCGGAACCGACCTGCACGCGTTTGAAGGAACGCAGCCTTTTTTTGAATATCCCCGGATTTTAGGGCACGAACTGGCTGGCGAGCTGGTCGACTTCGACGACGCTCCCGGTTTTGAAAAAGGCGAGTTCGTGACCATCATCCCCTATTTTTACTGCGGAACCTGCATTGCCTGCCGGTCGGGAAAAACCAATTGCTGCGCCCAGCTGCGGGTTTCGGGTGTTCATATGGATGGCGGTATGGTCGAATACCTGAGCGTTCCCACCTACGCACTGGTACACGGCGACGGATTGAGTCTGGACGAACTGGCACTGGCCGAACCGCTGACCATTGGTGCCCACGGAATCCGCCGAGCCGACGTGCAACCGGGTGAATACGTGCTGGTGATCGGGGCGGGCCCGATTGGACTGGGGGTTATGGAATTTGCCCGAATTGCCGGAGGTCATGTCATTGCGATGGACATCAACGAGTCCCGTCTGGCGTTTTGCCGAGAAAAATTGCGGGTTCCGCACACCATCGACGCCCGTTCAGCGGATGTGATCGAACAGCTCCGAACAATTACGAACGGCGATATGCCAACCGTGGTGATCGACGCCACCGGCAGTCTGAAAGCCATCAACAACGCCTTTCAATACCTCGCCCACAGCGGGCGTTTCGTGCTGGTTGGGCTGCAACGGGGCGATGTTTGCCTGAGTCATCCGGAGTTTCACAAACGGGAAGCTACCCTGATGAGCAGCCGGAACGGCACCCGCCAGGATTTCGAACACGTCCTGAACTGTCTCAAAAAAGGCCTGATCAATCCGCTCACGTACATTACACACCGGGTTCCGTTTGATCAGGTGAAAGACCAGTTTGCCAGCTGGCTGGATCCGGCCAATGGCGTCATCAAAGCAATGGTCTCTGTGGATTGAGTAGCCCGGTTACTCAATCCATACCTTACTGCGCTTTTTGCAGAGCCTCCAGCGCACCAGCCAAATACACCAGCGGAGCATTCCAGTTGATGGCGATTTCGTTGGAGGCATACGAACACGAAGCGTCGATAAACATTTCATCCGCCGATGTGGCCGTATAGCCTTCGCACTTATCCTGTTTGGGGGCGTTTCCGTTCGGTCCTCCCGACAGTAGGCCGGGAACAGGCGCTTCAATACCGTCAGCTACTGAAGGTCGGTGATGTGGATTCATGACTTGCTTGCCGCCAAAGCCGGTAACGAAGCAGTAGCCGGTAGCATTTCGACCCAGCAGGTAATCCAGGTTGGTGAGCGCAGCCCGCAGGTATTTTTTGTCGTTGGTCAGACGGTAGGCCTGAATCAACGCGATTCCCTGATTCGCAGCCACGGCACTGCTGCCCCAGATATAATCCTTCGCCGATGTACCCATCACGGTTTGATAGGCATTTTTATCCACATCCTGTATCAGCTCGTCGGCAAAACCCACCAGCCGCTTTTTCAACTGCGGAAAATCGTTCTTGCCGAGCGGAGAAAGGTTTTTCTCAAACCGGGCCAGGGTGTAATAACCAAGTAACCGAACCTGCGCCCACGACGGCAATGGCATTTTGTCGTCCGGAAACAAAATAACGGATTTGTAATACGCGTCATCGTTCGTTGTGACGTACAACTCCGACGCGGCCCAGATCCATTCGTCGCTTGCATCCCGGTCACCGTACTCGCCCGTCACAACGTCCGGATCAAATTTCCCGTTCATTTCATTTTGCCGGTAGTATTGATCCGGATTTTTCTTCGCCCAGTTCCACGCCCGCACAGCCGCCGTCAGACAGGAATCCGACAAGCCCGGCAAGGTACGACCAAACGGTTTGAAAATCCGGCTTGCCTGGGCTATCACGGCCGCAAAATCGAGGGCCGCCGTGATGCTCTTCTGTACGACATACCGTTCCTTCGTGGCCTTATCCGGCATAACCATGCCGTCAAAACGGGCATTGGTTAGTTTGTGGTACACCCCACCATCGGCGGGGTCCTGCATTGTCAGCATCCAGCGCAGATTCCAGAGCGATTCGTCGAGCACATCCGGAATACTGTTGCCACTTTCGGGAATGTCGCAATCGAGCTTCTGGCCGAACTTCGGAAAATCTTCGTACAACGACAGCAATGTTCCAACCGTAATACCCGAATTAACAATGTACTTGTTGTAATCACCGGCATCGTACCAGCCCCCGGGCGACGACAAAACCGTACCAGCCGGGCGCCCCGCCGAGGCCGCCGACGGATGCACCAGCACCTGGGTATCTTCCTTGACATGCCCCGCCGGGCGGCTCCACTTCCCGGCGTATTGGGCCGGCAAATCGATCGAAACCCGCTGGTAGTAAAACCCTTTCAGTGAGCCCTTGGTCACGGCACGGTGTACGTCGGTTTTGATTTCAAACGGATACGAATGCCCCAGGCCCGGTACCACAACGACAAAAGTACCACTGGTTTTCAGCGCGGAGAAGTCGGCCTGGCGAGCGGTTTTGCCCGAAATTGCGTTCGGTCGAGCTGCGCTCAGTGCTCCTTTGAAAACTGTCTTTTTCAAGTCCGGCGTCATCACCTGAAACTCCGTCGGGGCATCGCTCACCACAATGGCCATTTTGGCGGCATTCGGATAAAAACCGATCTGATTCAGCCGAATGGCTGTTGAAAGTTGCTGAGCCTGAGAAAAAACCGTACTCAGTATACTAAACAGGGCAAAAAGAGAGGGAATTCGGGCCGTTATAGAAAATCGCATGGGCATTCAATTTTTCATTAAAACTAGCATACTTCCGGTTAATCGTCCGACTTTTCGTCTTGTTGAAACAGATTTACGCAGTGAAGAATCTTCTAAACCCAATCATGGCGGGTTCATACACTGCTTAAAGGTATTGACCGACAGCCGGTTTCAAATCCAACTAAAACCAGCCAACGACACGATAGAATTTTTGAAAAGAATCCATTCCCCAGCGAGTAACCTGGAGACGGTTTTTAGTAGGTTTGTCGCTCACCGATTGAGCGTTTCCATTCATGCACCAACTCTGCTCCCCCGCCGGCGATTTTTTATTGTGCCTCGAACAATCCGACGTAACGGCTTTTTCCCAACCGGTAACCTTCCGTGAATATGCGGTGTTTTACATAGCCGAAGGCAGCGGTGTTTTTCACTCCGATTTTGGCACTTTCGCGTTTACAGGCCCCGTTCTATTGTTTGCTACTCCGCTGCAATTCATTTACATCGAGTCCGCCAACGCCTTTTCAATCCGGCTGCTGCGGTTTCACGGCGACTTTTATTGCATCGAATACCACCGGGAGGAAGTAGCCTGCAACGGCCTGCTGTTCAACAACATTTACCTCGACCCGTCCGTCAATCTGGCCGACCGGGAGGTTGACGTTATGGAACGAATCCTGAACGATATGGCGGACGAGTTCAGCCCGCCCAACCCCGCCGAGATGGTCCTCCGCGCGTATTTGCAGTTGTTTCTGGCCAAAGCCAGCCACCTCAAAACCCGAGCATTAAATAATCCGGCTCTTTCCATGCCCCGGGACGAACAAATGGAACAGTTCAAACAACTGCTGGAAGAGCACTATCTGGATTTGCACAAGCCGCAGGAGTACGCCATTCTTCTGGCGATGTCACCCAATAACCTGACCAAACGCTGTACCCGTTACTTCAAAAAACCACCTTCGGCGCTCATTCAGGAACGGTTAATTCTGGAAGCAAAAAAGCAGTTACATCTGACGCGCAAAAGCATCAAAGAAATTGCCTGGGCCCTGAAGTTCGACGATGAATTTTACTTCAGCCGGGTTTTCAAGAAATTCACCAAAATCTCTCCGCAGGCTTTTCGGGAGCAAACCGGTATCTCCATTGTGGCAGATTTGTCCATGCAATAGCCGTTAAGATCCATGTCGGGGCCGGGGCTGCTCCGTTAGTTTTGTGTCGTCAAGTTGCTTATAAACTCGAAGACCACAGTACAATGAAAACTCGTCTGATACACTTCCTGGCCGGTTTGGACCAAGCTGGCCGAACCGCCATCCGTTTCGGTATTGTAGTTGTTTTTTTCTGGATTGGCGCGCTAAAATTTGTCCCCTATGAAGCCGACGGTATTGTTCCGTTTGTGGCCAACAGCCCTTTCATGTCCTTTTTTTACCAGCATCCGGTCGATTACAAACCGCACATGAATAAAGAAGGTGAACTGATTGCCGAAAACCGTCAATGGCATACAACCAACAATACGTACAGTTTCTCGGTTGGTTTGGGCATCTTTCTAGTAACGGTAGCGGTGTTGGTGGCGCTCCACCCGGTTGCCCCCTTCGCCAGTATGGTGGGCAGTTTGCTCATCTTTATCATGACCCTCGGAACGCTTTCTTTTTTGGTAACCACGCCCGAAAGCTGGGTACCGCCGTTGGGCGACCAACACACGGGATTTCCGTATTTGTCGGCACGCGGACGGCTTGTCATCAAAGATCTGGTGATTCTGGGCGGAGCAATCATCACGTTAAGCGAATCGGCCCGGCTTTACCTCAACCGCAGCCAACAAGCATAATTCGGTGTGCCAATCCCAGATTTACCCTGTTTCCAGTATACCCGTCAAACCACTTCTACATAGTCTTTCAGATGAAAACGGAGGGTGCGCAAGGATTGCATAATGTGGTACTCAACCGTACGCTCAGGAATACGAAGTGAGGCCGAAATCTGGCGAACCGATTGGTTTTCCAGCCGATTCAACCGAAAAATCTGCCGGGTCTTATCCGGCAGATGATTAATCCCTTTTTCAAGCGCTTTATTCAAGTCTTCGTAAGCTAGCAATTCTTCCGTGCGGCAATCGAAGTCGGGCAGGTGCGCACTCTTGAAATTCTCATATTTCTGCCGAATCAGCAGGGACTTGATATGGTTTAAAATTTTGTACCGGACCGCCCCAAACAAATATTTCTTCAAATCGTCAATTTGAATCGTCTCCCGTCTCTCCCACAAATCTACATACAGGTCCTGAATCAACTCTTCGGCGTTTTCTTCCGAATACAACTTTTTCCGGGCTACCGTGAAGAGCGGCTGCCAGTATTTACGGTAAATGGCCTGAAAAGCCGCAGCATCGCCCGATTGGAGGAGTTTCACCAATACGGCGTCGCTTAAAACTGAATAATCCATAAAAAGCTAGAGTGGGTTAGGCACGTTTCTTCTTGGGTGGGGTCTCCAAAAAGAATAAATTTATATCCTAAGATTCCCATTTACGCCGTAGAGGCTATCCTGCACTTACCTGTCTGAGCCTTTCCGCTCCCCCATCGACCTCCCCTCCAAAAACAGCCGGTTACTATTTCCAGCTCCGGTTTCGCTGCCAAAGGATCCCCGTAACTTTAAAATCACATCGTATAACAAAAGAAAGAATATTCAGGATTGAAAAGCTTTTAAAATATAAACATTCCGCTATTTAATAAAATCTTTTACGGCTTTGACGCACAAGATTGACATAGATAATATAGCCTCCTGTTTTCGCCATTAAGCATGCAAACAAATCGCCAGGGATTTTTAGAGCTGCTTCAACGCTACGTTGATGGCACCAGTTCTGATGACGAAAAACAGATGATGGACTATTGGTATGATTTACTGGATTACTCACCCGACAGTCGGGCCAATGTGCTAACGGAAGAGCAGCGGGAAGCCCTGCTTTGGGCCAAAATTCAACGGCGCCTTCAACAGGGTAAAAAGCCCGAAAAAATGCCTGCTCCGATCAAGTGGGAGCAACAAAACGATCCCTAATTCTGAAGTTCACAATGCGTTATTTCTGACTGTTCCTAAACCCTGTTTCTGTATTCAAAAACCGTTCGTACCGTACGCCAGCCAAATCGACAACCGATTTCTGGCCACCCGCAACCTCGCACGCAGCGGGCAACAATCATGGCAAATTCAATTTTGTATTCGACGATTTAATCAAAAAGCAAATGAAAAAACACTTACCAACTAGGCCTCTACTGGGCATTTTAAGGAGAGTTGCGCTCATTCCGCTCTGTCTGCTACTGCTGGCTACGACCAGCCTGTATGCCCGGGCCAATGCGCTGCTCGACCGGACCGTATCCGGATTGGTTAAAGACGAAAAAGGTGATGCCCTGCCGGGCGTTAGTGTCGTACTGAAAGGTACCACCCGGGGCACCACCACCGCAGCCGACGGAACGTACCGCATGGATGTTCCGGAAAACAACGCCACCCTGGTTTTCTCTTTCGTGGGGTATCTCTCACAGGAGGTTGCCGTCGGAAACCGCAACCAAGTTGATGTTCAGCTGGCCGTAGGCGATCGCTCACTGGACGAAGTGGTCGTTGTCGGGTACGGTACACAACGTAAGCAGGACATCACCCAGGCCGTATCGGTCATCGATATGAAAGAAATCGGGGAAGTGCCAGCCTCCAACGTTACCCGCCTTCTGCAAGGACAGGCTCCGGGTGTTGTAACCAAGCAAAAAAGTGGTACACCCGGCCAACAATTTGAGGTTAGAGTCCGGGGGATCAGCTCGCTCGGAGCAGGCAGCGATCCGTTGTACGTTATCGACGGTTTTCCGGTGGGTGTTTCCGTTGGACAAAACCTCAACCCGAATGACATCGAAACGGTTTCAATCCTAAAAGATGCAGCAGCCACTTCAATTTATGGCGCCCGCGGCTCCAACGGGGTTGTTTTGATTACGACAAAAAGTGCGAAAGCAGGAAAAACCAGCCTGAACTTGTCTGTCGATTACGGTATCCAAAATCTACCCGATACCCGGAAAATCAAGGTTTTGAACGGGCCGGATTTTGCCCAGTTCAAAAAAGATGTGTTCATGGATAACATTCGGTATTTCCAGAAACGCGAACCGTCCATTGAAGAAGTGCCCATTGGATTCCGGTATCCGGAACAGACCAAGTATTCAACCAATTGGTACGATCTGATCCTGAATGACAACGCAAAATATACGGACGTTAACCTCACTCTGGCAGCCGGCAAAGGTCCGGTTCGATCCCTCGTATCAGCTGGTTACTATAAAGAAGAGGGGGTTCTGCAATATACGGATTATGACCGGCTGTCCCTGCGAAGCAACCTGGGTGGTGACATTAATAACTTCATTACGGTGGGTGTTAACCTGGCCGGTAGCTACGCTCGGTCGAGTCTGGCCAATACGGATGGCCGGAGCAATACCATTGGAGGGGCACTGCTGATGGACCCCCGGTTCCCGGCTTACGATGAAAAAGGTGAACTGATTCCGTACTACAACGGAAGCGATGGGGTTTTTGGTTTTCCAAACCCGTTGTTTGTCCTGAAAAACCTGAAAAGAAACCGTTACATTGCCGACCTGACGGCCAACGGTTTTATCGAAGTTTCACTGCTGAAAGGGTTGAAATTCCGCTCGTCTGTCAACGCGAAACTGAATTACAATACGTACAAGGAGTATGTACCCTCAACCATCGGTTTACCCGTACAAAACGGAACCAACGGAGCTCCTCCACGAATTGCCACTGCCCGGCAGGATGCGGAAGAATTGCAGAACTACGCAACCGACCAACTGCTGACTTATAATACAAAGTTCGGTGAAAACCACAGCTTCGACGCGCTGGCGGGTATTTCCGCCCAACAGGAAACCGTGAAAGGTCTGTACGGTTCTGGAAATACATTCCCGGATGATCTGGTTCCTTACCTGAGTGCCGCTTCGATCCGGTCTTCTAGTTCGATGGAACGTACCTGGACGATGCTGGCTTACATTGCCCGGGCCAATTACTCGTACCGAGACAAGTACCTGTTATCGGCTTCCTTCCGGCGGGAGGGCAGTTCCCGTTTTAGCGCCGAACACAAATACGGCAACTTCCCGGCCTTCTCCGCGGGCTGGCGGGTATCGGAGGAATCTTTCCTGCCCAAGCCAAGCTGGCTGACCGATCTCAAAATCCGGGGTAGCTGGGGGATGACCGGAAACAACAGTTACGCCATGTCGGCCAACAACAATTTCGGAATTGGTCAAAACGCCGGGAACGACGGAAACTACGCCAGCCTGGCCTTTTTGGGAATTAACAACTACATCCTGGGTGGCCAGTTGGTGCCGGGCAAAAGCGTAAGTTCATTCGCCAACGCCCAATTAGGCTGGGAAAAATCAGATCAGCTGGACTTGGGAATGGATCTGGGCCTGTTCAATAACAGCCTGGTTTTCACTTTCGAGTATTACAACAAGATCACCACCGATATGTTGCTGAACGTACCGATTCCGTCGGTTTCGGGTTTTACGAACTCGCTGGCCAATATCGGGAAAGTTCGCAACCGGGGTGTCGAGCTGGCAGCCAATTACCGGGTTAAAATTGGCCCGGTTAATTTCCGGACGAATGCCAACATCACCTTCAACCGGAGTAAGATCCTGGCTATCAAAGGCCAGAACGATTTCATTTTGCAGGGTAGCCAATACGGCGGTTACAACATCCAGCAGGTCGGTCAGCCAATCGGGATGATTTTCGGCTATCGGAAACTAGGCATCTTCAATACCCAGGAAGAAATTGACGCATCTCCACGGCAGGACGGTGCCATTCCGGGTGCCATGAAGTTTGCCGATACCGATGGCAATGGTGAAGTAACCTACGACACCCGCGACATGACCATCATCGGAAATCCAAACCCGGCCTTTACCTGGGGCTGGACCTTCGCAGCCGACTGGAAACGGTTTGATATCAACCTGCTTTTCACGGGTGCTCATGACTTCGATATTTATCGCAACATTGAGGCTTCGACCATGAACATGGACGGCGTTTTCAACGTCCTCGAAAAAGCGAAAGATCGCTGGCGGTCACCCGAAAACCCGGGATCCAATCCGGGCTCGAAAAACTCACAGGGTGGAACCAACTACTTCAAATGGTCGCGCGAAAGCAGTGAACGCTATGTTTATGACGGAAGCAACATCTGGCTGCGGAACGTGACCATCGGCTACAGCATTCCGAGATTCAAAGGGATAACGGATGCTAAAATTTTCATTAATGCCTCTAACCTGTTCCTGTGGACGAAGTACCCGGGCAACAACCCTGATGCCGGGGTACGCGGTGGAACCGAGCTGAACAACGACGACGAGTCGTACCCGATTCCCAGAACCTTCTCCGCCGGTCTTAAAGTCAACTTCTAATCCTATCAGAGAAAGATGAAAAAATTAACTGCCATAGCAATCGTCGTTCTCGGGATGGTGCAAACGTCCTGCCGGGAAGACTTTCTGGACCAAACCGACCCGACCCGCATCGGTACCGGTGTCTTTTACCAGAATGAAACACAATTAAAACAAGCTGTAAATGGCGTTTACAGCCAGTTGCAGACCATTACCAATACCGCTTACCTGTTCGGTGAATTTCAAACCGACAATACGACAGTGGACCTCAATCCGCTCGACCGCGGGGGCGCTGGTGGCTGGGAAGCGTTCGAATACTCGACCGTCAACTCCGGCAATGGCGAAATTGCCGGCTTGTGGAACCAGTACTATGCCACGCTCTACAACGTTAACCTGACGCTCGAAAAACTGCCCGCTGCCACCGTGGCCGATGGTCCGAAAAAAGAAGTGGAAGGCCAGTTGAAGTTTATCCGTGGCTACCTTTATTTTAATCTGGTGCAGTTATTCGGTGACGTAGTGCTGGTAACCAAAACGGTTGCGACACCCGATGAAGCGTTTGCTTTGGTCCGGTCTCCGCAGGCCGACGTCTGGAATCAGGTGGAAACAGATTTGAAAGAAGCCGCCGATCTCCTGCCGGCGAAATATAGCGCTGCGATTGATCTGGGCCGGGCCACCAAAGGTGCCGCGTTGAGCTTACTGGGCAAAACCTACCTGACCCGGAAAAAGTACGCCGACGCTGTCACCACGCTCAAGCAGGTCACGACGCTGGGATATGCCCTGAATGCGAGCTACGCCGAAAATTTCAATACGGCGAGAAAGAACGGTATCGAGTCCATTTTTGAGATTCAATACCAGGGCGACAATGACCTGGGCGAATGGAGCAACTTTACGTACGTGTTTGCGCCCCGGTTGTCGTCCAACGCCGTAACCGGCTTTTCAACCGTTGTGCCGAGTGGCCGGAACATCCCAACCAACGACATCATTGCGGCCTATGAACCGGGTGATTTGCGGAAAGATGCGTCCCTGAAAACCGAATACGTGCTGAACGGAAAAACCGTTGTGATTCCGTACGTGGTGAAATTTAATCACGCGCACACGATTGCGGGCCGGACCAACGACAACTGGCCGGTGCTCCGTTACGCCGATGTACTTTTGATGCTGGCAGAATCCATCAACGAAGCCTCTGGCCCAACGACAGAAGCGCTGGATTACCTGAATCAGATTCGGAAACGGGCCGGGTTGAAAGAACTGGCCGGGCTAACCAAAGACACTTTTCGGACGGCGGTTTTGAAGGAACGTCGGCTGGAGCTGGCTTTCGAAAACCACCGCTGGTTTGATCTGAAACGGACCATGACGCCCGCCCAATGGGTAGCCTTTATGAATGCCCACGGTGCCCGCGAAAAAGCCAAACCAACGGTTGACCGGGGTGGTGTTGCTTTCAATGCCCTGGATTATATTTTCACTGAAAACGAATACTTCCTGCCCATTCCGGCTCCACAAATCCTGATTAACGCAAAATTGACGCAAAATCCGGGTTACTAAGGAAAGTGCAGGATAGTTTATCCTGAAAAATGCGCCTTATTGGATGGATTAATGTAAATTTAGGATTGATCCATGCGGTAAGGTGCATTTTCTTATCGTGATCAGTTAACTAACCCCTACTCACGAAGTGACTATTTTGACAGAATCATTTTGGCTTTGGCAGTTCCTCGGCCGTCTGCATCCGCTGATGGTCCATTTTCCGGTCAGTTTGCTCTGTGTTGCCCTGCTGCTGGAAGTTGTCAGCTGGTCCCGCAAGTCCAACGACATGCGGGCCGGTATTACGGCGTTGGTATGGATCGGTGCCATCAGTTCCGTGGTGGCAGCCGTTTTTGGTTTAATCTTAATCAATCAGGAAGAATACGGGGGTGAAACTGTAACGGTTCACCAGTGGGCCGGTCTGGCCACCATGGCGCTATCTATTTTAACGGTTTTTGCCATTCGGACCCAGCGGCTGGCGCTATACCGCAGCTTGCTGTTTATGACGGTTTTTGGCGTCAGCATTGCGGGCCACTACGGAGCCCTGCTAACCCACGGTGAAGATTACCTGACCAGCGTTTTACCCTTCGGTAAAGAGCGTGAAACACCTGCCAGTACCGAACAAAATCTGGCCTTCATCAGCAATACCAACCAACCACTCGACGCCAAACAGATTGAGGATTTAAATCTGGAAGTTCGCTCCATTCTGGCCCACAATTGCTACAGTTGCCACAGCGCCACGAAAATGAAAGGCGAATTGCGGCTCGATAACAAAGAGTTACTGATGAAAGGGGGCGAAAACGGCCCCATCCTGAAAGCAGGTCATCCGGAAAACAGTGATATAATCCGCCGGGTCAAATTGCCCGCTGGTCACGAAGACGCCATGCCCACCAAGGGCAAACGGCTCACCGAAAAAGAAATTGCGGTCCTTGAGTTCTGGATTAAACAAGGCGCTCCCTGGCCCAGCGGTGCTGAAAAAAGCATTTACCGCGTAGCCGCCCTGGAACCCCGACTGCCCGCCATTCCGGCGGCTACCGGCGACCTGGCCAATCCCGTTGACCGATTTGTCAATGTGTATTTTCAGAAAAACAAGATTGCCTGGAAAACCGTCGTCGACGACCGTACCTACCTGCGCCGGGTTTATCTGGATGTAGTTGGTTTGCTGCCAACACCCGAAAAAGTACAGGCCTTTACCGCCGACCCGCGCCCCAACAAACGTGAGCTGCTGGTAACCGAACTGCTCAACCAGAACGACGCTTACGCGCAACACTGGCTCACGTTCTGGAACGACGCCCTGCGAAACGATTATTCCGGAACGGGGTATATCACCGGCGGTCGCTTCGACATCACCAAGTGGCTGTATGCTTCGCTGAAAAACAACAAACCGTACAACCAGTTTGTCCGCGAACTGATCAGCCCAACGAAAGAGTCTGAAGGCTTCATCAAGGGCATCAAATGGCGGGGAACGATCAACTCGAGCCAGAGCACCGAAATGCAGGCCGCCCAAAATGTGGCGCAGGTCTTTCTCGGCCTGAACCTGAAGTGTGCTTCCTGCCACGACAGTTTTATCAGTGATTGGAAACTGGCCGACGCTTACGCCTTTGCCAACGTTTTTTCCGACACGACGCTGGAAATTCACCGTTGCGACAAACCAACGGGTAAGATGGCCGGACGCGCCATTCTGTTTAAGGAACTGGGTACCATCAACGGACAGGCACCCACCGAACAACGGCTTCGCGAGCTCGCCGAGTTCATGACCCAGCCGAAAGACGGACGACTGTATCGCACGCTGGTCAACCGGGTCTGGGCACAGCTGATGGGCCGCGGCCTGGTCGAACCCGTCGATATGATGGACAATGAACCCTGGAGCCAGGACCTGCTGGATTGGCTGGCGGCCGATTTTGCAGCCAACGGCTACGACATCAAAAAGTTGATGACCACCATTCTAACCTCCAAAACCTACCAGTTGCCTTCCATCAGCGTGAAAGACCCCGCGTTGCTCACGGCCCCAACGTTCGTGTTTGAAGGCATGGTGCGTCGGCGGATGTCGGCAGAGCAGTTTGCGGATGCGGTTAGTCTGGCCTTCAACCCCATCTACGGCGATTCATCCCTGGCTGCGAAACGGTTGCCCGAAACCATCAAGCAGGAAATAGCGTTCCCGCGGGCTTCGCTGGTAAAAAATGACCCTTTCCTGACCGCGCTGGGCCGTCCGAACCGCGAAACCGTCAGCACCAGCCGGGCTTCGCAGGCCAATTTGCTTCAGGCACTCGAGCTGACGAATGGTGCCAAGTTTAATGCCGCCCTGAAGCGCGGAGCCGAACAATGGAAGGCCCAATACCCGACCTCCGACCAGTTAGTGAAACAACTGTACTGGAAAGCCTTAGGACGCGAACCGCAGCCAAAAGAGCTGGCCATTGCGGAGAAAATAGTGGGTAAAACGCCGAATGTGGAAGGCATTCAGGATTTAGTCTGGGCAATCAGCCTGCATCCGGAATTTCAATTGATCAATTAAATGTAAATACTCGTCAGGCTTTTCAACAAAGCCTGACGAGTAAAAACCATAGCATACGATGAGAACCAGGTGGAACAGACGGGAATTTTTACAGCGCACCAGCGCAGCAACTTTGGCAGCTATGGCAGCCAGTGCTCCGATGGCGAGCCTTCTGTCAGGCTGTAAAACCAAAACAATCGGACAAACCAATGGCACCGCCGACACGGTGATTCTGCTCTGGATGGCAGGTGGTATGGCTCATACCGAAACCTTTGATCCGAAGAAATATACGCCTTTCGAGAAGGACATGGAGGGCAATCGCGTTCTGAGCACGTTCAAACCCGTGCCAACGGTTTTAGACGGCATCAATTTTTCGGAAGGTCTTGAATCCATCGGCAAGGTGATGGACAAGGGAGCGCTTATCCGTTCGTACGTTTCGGCTGACCTCGGACACATCCTGCATTCGCGGCATCAGTACCACTGGCATACCTGCTATGAACCACCCCAAACCGTAGCGGCTCCGCACATCGGCTCCTGGATTGCCAAAGAACTTGGCCCCAAAAATCCGGTTATTCCGGCCTTTATCGACATTGGTCAACGGTTTACGGTGGGTGAAGCCGAAGAGCTCAAGGCCTTTCATACCGCCGGTTTTCTGGGCAATGAATTTGGTCCTTTTTTCATTCCGGACCCCAGCCAGGGGCTGGAAAGCGTCCGGCCGCCGGTTGGGATGGACGCCAAACGGTTTGAGCGCCGGAACCAATTGTACAACGACCTGATCAGTAACAGCCCGTTCGGCGAGTTTGGTAGCGATTACCAAAAGGAATCGCTCAAGCGCTCCATGGAACAGGCCTACATGCTCCTGAACTCACCGGAAGCCAAAGCCTTCGACCTGAGCACCGAACCCAAGGAAATTTACGACATCTACAATACCGGTCGGTTTGGATTGGGTTGTCTGCTAGCCCGCCGACTGACAGAAAAGGGCGCCCGGTTTATCAGCGTCACCACGGAATACGAACCGTTTAAAGGCTGGGATACCCACGAAAATGGCCACACGCGGCTGGTCGACATGAAGAAAATGATCGACGGCCCCGTTGCGCAGTTGATCAAAGACCTGGACCAATCCGGCCACCTCGACCGCACCATGATCATTCTGGCCAGCGAATTCAGCCGGGATATGATGGTGGAAGGCCGTCCGGGTGAGAAAGTACAGGAACAGGTCAGCCAGCCGGATATTCTTTCCGACCTGAAATTTTACGGAATGCACCGGCACTTCACCGACGGCAGTTCACTCCTGATGTTTGGCGGAGGAATTAAAAAAGGCTTCGTATACGGTAAAACGGCTGACGAACGCCCGTGCAAAACCATCGAAAATCCGGTTAAAATCGACGGCATTCACCAAACCATTTATCACGCCCTGGGCATTGCAGAAGATACCCAATACGAAATCGAAAAGCGGCCCTTTTATACCACGCCCGACGGAAAGGGGAAAGCAGTCATGGATTTGCTGGCTTAAAAATACCTCATACTAATTTATTTAATCGAATAAGCATCCTTTTTTGCAAAAACAGCAGAGTAAAGGACAGTCCATATTATTGCTTTTTATAAATTGAATTTATTCAATATTAAATTGTGACATACAAACAAGCCAGTTCGGCGATTGCTAAAAAAGATTTGTATGTTACTATTTTGATTTACTTAAAAAGCAGTGTAGTTCCCTGTATTTCTAAAAAGAGTTTAAACCGTCTTTACTATGCCGTAAACCCAGTGGCGCAAGGTATCCTCCTTGTTTTTTGCCTACCCCAGTAGTGTGTAAATACCTCGGCAACGGGGATTTTCCTACAACCTTATCAACTCTATTTTTACCATGAAACAACGCATTACGCGCTTGGGATCCTCCCAAAGTATTGCCCGGCAGATGCTGACTCAGTGTCTGGCTCTCAGTTTATTAACCAGCCCCGCCTGGGCCAATTCAGAAACGACTGAATTGGCCAGAAAAGCCACCCTGTCTACTGCTCCCGTAGCCATCGACATTACGGGTACGGTAACCGATGAAAGTGGTTTGGGGTTGCCAGGCGTTAACGTAGTGGTCAAGGGTTCAACCCAGGGCACCACTACCGATGCCGACGGGAAATTCAAAATTTCGGTTCCCGATAACCGGGCAACACTGGTATTCAGCTCCGTTGGGTATTCGCGGCAAGAAATACCCGTAGGCAATCAAACCACAGTAACGGTCAAACTCGTACCCGATGATCAGACGCTGTCGGAAGTAGTTGTCGTTGGTTACGGTAGCCAGTTGAAAAAGGAAGTAACGGGGGCCGTGCAGACCGTTTCGGCCAAGGAACTGAAAGACATTCCGGTTTCGCAGGTGACCCAGAAGCTCCAGGGCCGCCTGGCGGGCGTTCAGATTAACCAGGCCACCGGTAAACCGGGTCAGGGCATGTCTGTCCGGATTCGGGGCCAGTTATCGGTTTCGGCCGGAAGCGAACCCTTGTATGTGGTCGACGGTTTTCCGATCACGGGTAATATTGGCGCTATCAACCCCGACGAAATTGAAGACATTTCCGTCCTGAAAGATGCCTCCTCGACGTCTCTTTACGGATCGAGAGCCGCCAACGGGGTTGTTCTCATTACGACCAAGCGCGGACAGGCCGGCAAAACCAGCGTGAGCTTCAACACCTTTGTAGGGATACAGCAGGTTCCGGAAAAGGGACGTATCAAGATGCTGAACGCCCAGGAATTCGCCCAATTCAAAAAAGAGTATTACGAAGACGAAGGCAAACCCGTTCCCGCCGAATTCCAGAACCCGGCGCAATACGCCGACAAGGACAACGATTGGTTTGGTGCCTTGCTCCGCACAGCTCCGATCCAAAGCTACAACCTGACCATCTCCTCGAATACCGAAAAGGCCAGAACGTCGATTGTTGCGGGGATTTTTGATCAGGAAGGCGTTATTCTGAATACGAAATACACGCGTTACTCCCTCCGGATGAACACGGATTACGACGTTTCCGATAAAATACGGCTTGGGTTTAACATTGCCCCGCAGTACGTTTTCGATAACACCCCCCGCACCGACGGTGACCGTGGTACGGGTATTTTGTTCAACGCACTGCACACCTGGCCCGTCATGCCCATTCGTGATGCAAACGGTGACCTGACGAAGTTCAATACGTTCCCCAGCAGTACCGGCAATATCTACAATTACCCGAACTGGGTGCGGGCTGCTACGGAACTAATTAACCAGAACAAGCAAACCAAGCTGCTCAGCAATGCTTACCTGCAATACAGCCCCATCAGTGGTTTGCGGTTGAAATCAACCATCAACATTGAATTTGAGAACAACAAGTTTTTCTTCTTCAATCCCTCGACAGCCACGAGTGCCATGAACGTACCGATTCCGACGACGGCGGTGTCGATCCGGCAGGCGCTGGAAAATGTGGGCTGGCTGAACGAAAATACGGCGACGTACAGCCGCACTTTTGGGGATCATAACTTTGAGCTTCTGGGAGGCTACACGAACCAGCGGTTCCGGCAGGAGTTTTCACGCATCCAAGCCGACACGTATGCCGATGACCGTTTGCCAACTATTCAGGGAGCGCTTAACATCAGCCGGGGAGGTACGCAAAACGGGGTAAACGACTGGACGCTGACGTCCCTCCTATCGCGTCTGAATTACAACTACAAAGGGAAATACCTCTTCACGGCCGCGATCCGTCGCGATGGTTCATCCCGGTTTGGGTCCAACAACCGCTGGGGAACGTTCCCGTCTGTTTCAGCGGGCTGGGTCGTTTCGGATGAAGACTTCCTGAAAAGCACGCCCGAGGTTTCTTTCGCCAAAGTACGGGCGAGCTACGGGATTATCGGAAACAACAACATTGGTAACTACACCCAGTATGCGTTGATTAACAATACCGTCAACTCGGTGTTTGGCAGCACCGTGGCAACCGGAGCGGCCGTAACGTCGCTGGCCAACCCTAACCTGGGCTGGGAAACCACCCGGCAACTTGACTTGGGTCTGGATTTAGGTCTGTTCAATGACCGGATTCAGTTTGTTTACGATTTCTACACCAAACGCACGACCAATCTGCTCTATGCGGTACAAATTCCGCAGGAAGCCGGATTTGGTAGTTTCTGGGATAACATCGGTGAAATTAAGTTCTGGGGTCATGAATTTGCCGTTACCACGCGTAATACCGAAGGCAAACTGCAATGGACAACCAACGCCAATATCTCGTTCAACCGCAACAAAGTTTTAGCGCTGGCTCCGGGTATTGACCGGGTATACGGAACGTTCCACATTACGCAGGTTGGCCAGCCCTTCGGGATGTTTTACGGCCTGGTAAAGGAAGGTTTCTACAGAACCCAGGAAGAAGTCAATTCATCCCCCGGTGTTCCGGGTCGTTCGGCCATTGGTACCATCAAGTTTAAGGATGTGAACGGAGATGGTGTGATCACCAATGGTGGTGATATGGACGACCGGACTATCATTGGCAGTCCGTTCCCCAAATTCACCTACGGTATTACCAACAACCTGAGCTATGGCAACTGGGATTTCTCCATCGTGGGTTCAGGCTCCTACGGCAACCAGCTTTGGGTTCGCCACCTTTACAGTACGGCCAACCTCGACGGGGTGTTCAACATGGTAGAAGGTGTTAAAGATCGTTTCCGGGCCAAAAATGTCCTGGACGCCCAGGGTAAAGTAATTGGCAGAACGTTGATTACGGAAGGAAAAGGCATGTATGGCGCAACCAACCAGGGAGGAAACTATACCGGTCTCGAACGCGACTGGAACAGCAGCCACTTTCTGGCCGATGCATCGTTCTTTACCATCAAGAATATCACCCTTGGCTATACGTTTGGCAAGCTTCACAAATTCTTCCAATCGGCCCGGGTGTACGCTTCCGTTCAGCAGGCCTACGTGTTCACGAAGTACTGGGGTGGCCCCAACCCGGAAACCAGCGCTCAGGCTGATGGAGGTGGTGATGGCGGAAACCTGAGTCAGGGCGTTGACTTCTCCAACTACCCGGTTCCGCGTACCTACACGGTTGGCGTTAATCTAAACTTCTAGTTGCAGTGGTTTCCACGTTTCAAACTCCTTTTGATTTCTTATGAGAACCAACTATATAGCAGCCTGTCTCATCGCACTCTCGTTGAGCAGTTGCAGCGATTTTCTAACCGTTACCCCCGAAACTCAGTTAAGTTCTGCGACCTTCTTTAAAACAGAAGCTGATTTCGTGCAGGCCGTCAATGCCGCCTACGCACCCCTGCGCCCGATGTTCAACGACCGGGCCTGGAAACTGCAGGAATTGCATTCCGATAATGCCTACTACGCCCGAAACATTCTGTACGGGGCGGTGGATGCAACGGAAAACCTGGCTGACTTTGCCGTACCAACGGCAAATGGCGTAACCGCCAACGACAACATACTCCAGCAGTATCGCCTGAACTATCAGATCATTGCCCGGGCCAATCAGATTCTGACCACCATCGACGGCGTCGATTTTGCGGAGGCTTCCAAGAATAACCTCAAAGGGCAGGCCATGTTTCTGCGGGCGTTTGCGTATTTCGATCTGATCCGGTTGTTCGGCAAAGTACCTCTGCATTTGAAACCCGTTCCGAACCGCGAAGAAGCCGCCTTGCCGCTTTCGACGGCGGACGAAGTTTACGCCCAGATCGAGAAAGATGCCAAGGATGCCGCTGCGCTTTTGCCCAACAAGGCGAAACAGGAAGCCGGACGGGTTACATCCGGCGCGGCAAAAACCCTGCTGGCCAACCTGTACATTACGCAGAAAAAATGGGCGCAGGCCGAACCATTGATGAAAGACGTGGTCACCAACGACAGTTACCAGTTGATGCCGGACTACAACGATGCGTTTTCGAACACCACCAGCAATAAAAACAATCAGGAATCGGTTTTCGAAGTTCAGTACATGGAAGGAGCCGCCGGATTTAACGGAAACTTCATGTACCAGTTTATCCCCTCTCCGATCACCATCGATGAATTGAAACCCTTGACGGGGACGTCCAATACCCAGCCTACGTCGCAGGAAAGCAACAACATCCCAACGCCGAACCTGATCAGAGCTTACGAAACCGGTGACAAACGCAAGGATGCCACCATTGGCACCCTCACACTGAGCACAAGTTTACGGACCAACAAACAGTTTCCGTACATTAAGAAGTATTCCCGCACGCACTCGCTGCACGGCAATACGGGGCAGAACTGGCCGGTTTACCGGTTCGCGGAAGTCCTGCTTTTCCTGGCCGAATCGTTGAATGAGCAGGGAAAAACCGCCGAAGCCGCAACCCACCTCAACCGGGTTCGCACCCGGGCGGGCCTGCCTGCAACAACGGCTACTTCGCAGACAGCCATGCGCGAAGCCATTTTCAAAGAGCGCCGTGTCGAATTGGCTTTCGAAAACAAACGGTGGTTTGACCTGACCCGAACCGGCCGGGTAAAGGAAATCATCACGGCGTACGGCGCAGAAGTAAAAGCGAATCCGGCGGCTTATTATTTCCCGGACGGGGCCGTTCCGCCCCCCAACGCCTTTACGGTGCTGGACGACTACTACGGTCTGCCGGCAGTTGAAGCAGCCTTGACTCCGCATTTTTAGCAGTTTCTACCGGGCGGTTTTTCGGAACCGCCCGGATTTTGCTTTTCCAGGAGGGTTTGAAAAGCTTTCTTTTTGCCCCAATCAGTAAGAAGATTTTTCTTTTCCCTTTTATACCAAACCGTTCTAAGCCAGAGCCCTTTTGTCGACTTTAACCGTATACCTATTATCCATCCCGAATCAATCCTTCCAAATTATTTGCCCCGGTCAGTACAGCGCCGGACAATCATGTCGAAGGATATCAATTATTTTACCATTTCATTGAATTTATATCACTTAATAGTTAACGGCTTTTCCTGGCTTTTGGGCCAACAAGCATTTTTTACTGTATAAACCCAATCACTTATGTTTTCAACGTACCGATCGGTTAAGTTGCTTTTATCGGTTTCCGCACTGGCACTACTCGGGGCATCCTGGGTTACGATGCAGGTTTCGGGAACGGATAAGAACCTGGCCGACAACTCAAAAATCGACAAGCTGAAGCTGCTGCCCGGTTTTAAGGCGGAGCATCTGTACAGTCCTTCCGAGGAAAAGCAGGGTTCCTGGGTTGCCATGGCCTTCGACGACAAAGGCCGGATGATTACCTCCGATCAGTACGGTTCCCTGTACCGGCTGCAAATGCCACCGATTGGCTCCGGCGCGAAACCTAAGGTTGAGAAATTAGAGATTAAATCCGACACTGCTAAGGTGGGTATGGGGTATGCTCAAGGGCTTTTGTACGCCTTTAACAGCCTTTACGTAATGGTCAATAACCGGGCCAGTGACCGATTTCCGAAACCCAGCGGTCTGTACCGATTGCAAGACACCGACGGCGACGACCAGTTCGATAAAGTTACCCTCTTAAGAGAATTGAAAGGCGAAGGTGAACATGGACCGCACAGCGTAGTCCTGTCACCCGATAAAAAATCCCTTTATGTAGTGGCCGGAAATCACACCGACGTTCCACCAATGGACGCCTACCGGTTACCGTCCAACTGGCAGGAAGACAACCTGTTTCCGCTCATCAAAGACCCTCGTGGACATGCCAATGATCGCATGGCACCCGGCGGATGGGTAGCCAATGTCGATCCGGAAGGCAAACGCTGGGAGTTGATTGGTGCCGGTTTCCGGAACGAGTTCGATGTGGCCTTCAACGAAGCGGGTGATATGTTTACCTATGACTCGGATATGGAGTGGGATTTTGGTACGCCCTGGTACCGCCCAACCCGGATTTGCCACATCACGAGTGGTGCCGAATTTGGCTGGCGCACGGGTAACAGCAAATGGCTGCCGGGGAATCCCGACAATTTACCGCCGTTGGTAAATATTGGCCAGGGCTCACCCACCAACGTGTTTTACGGAGCGAATGCTAAATTCCCACAAAAATACCGTCAGTCCCTGTATGCATTTGACTGGAGCTTCGGGATCATTTATTCCATCCACCTCAAGCCCAAAGGCGCTACGTATGCCGGCGAACGGGAAGAATTTATTTCTGGTTCACCGCTTCCATTAACCGACGGTACCATTGGTCCTGATGGTGCTATGTACTTCCTGACCGGTGGTCGCCGGCTGGAATCTGATTTGTACCGCGTTTATTACAACGGTTCCGAATCGACTTCAACTGCGGCTATGACAGCCAGCATCACGCCGGAGCATAAACTCAGAACAAGCCTCGAAAAGTATCACGGCCAACCCGATCCGGCTGCTCTGGAAGCTGCCTGGCCCCACCTGAGCCACCCCGACCGTTTTGTACGCTATGCAGCCCGGATTGCTGTTGAACACCAACCCGTAGCCCAATGGCAGGCTAAAGCTCTTGCTGAAACCAACCCCCAACGCGCCACGCAGGCCATTGTCGCACTGGCACGGCAAGGCAAACCCGATGCAAAAAGCGGTGCAATCAACACCCTGCTCAAGACAAACTATGCGCAACTTTCCGAATCGCAGCAATTTGACGTACTCCGCGCTTTTGAATTGATTTTCCTTCGGATGGGAGCACCTGAAGCCGCTGACAAATCAAAGGTTATTGCGTATCTGAATCCACATTATCCGGCGAAAACCGCTTTGTTGAACCGGGGATTGAGCAAAGTTCTCATCTACCTGGAAGCGCCGGGGGTTGTCAGCAAAACACTGGCATTGATGGACAAAAAAGAAGAACCGGGCATGGAAGCGCTTGATTTAACGCCTTCAACAGCCTCTTCTGATCTGATTTTGCGGAACCCACAGTATGGTTTGGATATTGCCAAAATGCTGGAAAAGGTGCCGCCGTTGCAACAAACCTATTACGCCGTCATGTTGAGCCGCCAGGAAACCGGCTGGACACCCGAGCTGCGGAATAAATACTTCACCTGGTTTGGCAATGCATTCAAATTTCAAGGGGGCCGCAGTTACGTTGGCTTTATCGACCGTGCCCGCAAACTGGCACTGGCTCACGTTCCCAAAGACCAGTTTGAAAAATACAACAAAATGTCGGGCGCTGATCTCCTAACCACGTCGGGAAATGATTTGGCAATGGGCTACGCCCCTAAAGGACCGGGTCGGCGCTGGCAACTGGATGATGCCGTTGCCGCCGTTGGCAACGATCTCTCGGGCCGGAATTTCGAGCAGGGCAAGAAAATCTACGGCGCTATTTTGTGCAGCCGTTGCCATTCGATCCAGGGATCGGGCGGAGACATTGGCCCAGATCTCACGCAGCTCGGCACCCGCTTCTCCAATAAGGACATGCTGGAAGCCATCATTGACCCGAACAAAGCGGTTTCGGATCAATACGCATCCACGATCTATTACCTGAAAAATGGTCAGTCGGTGGTAGGACGCCAGCTGTCTGAAGACAAGGCAAGCTATACGATTTCTCAGAACCCGTTTGCTCCGGAGCAAACCCGCAAAATTCTGAAGAAAGATGTAACCTCAACCAAGTATTCCACTGAGTCGATTATGTTACCAGGGCTGATTAACGCCCTGAATCCCGAAGAGCTGAAGGATTTGATGGCTTATCTGAAAGCGGGAGGAAATCCAGACAACGAGGTATATAAAACCGGTGGAGGAGCCGCTAAAGGCAAATAAATAACGAAAAGAACCGTAATTCTCTGCCTTGAGCTGGAATTACGGTTCTTTCGCTTTCGCAAACTTCAAGCGCTAAAAATCAAACAGTACGATGTTGACAAAAACACGATTGAAACTCCTTCCGGTTGGGCTAACACTAGCCGCAATGCTTATTAGCGGTATAACGACAACCAGCCTGGCACAAGGAAAAAAGAGTAAAAAAGAAAAAGGATTTGTATCCATCTTCAATGGGAAGAACCTGGATGGCTGGGATGCCGACCCGACGTACTGGCGCGCCGAAAACGGTGTCCTGGTGGGTGAAATCACGCCAACTACCCTCCTGAAAACGAATAACTTCATCATCTGGAAAGGCGGACAACCTGCTGATTTTGAGCTAAAAGGCGAGTTCAACATTACCGAATCCGGCAACTCCGGCATCAACTACCGTAGCGAACAACTGACCGATATTCCCTTCGCCCTGCGCGGCTACCAGGCCGACATTGACGGCAAAAATAACTACACCGGCCAGAACTACGAAGAACGCAAGCGCACCACGCTGGCGTATCGCGGCCAGAAAACCACCATCAAACCATTTACCGGACAGGCAACCCCGGAAGGCATCCGCGCCAACGTTAGCCGCAATGCCTGGAATGGCCTCAACGTGACGGGTTCGCTGGGTAGTTCCGACTCGCTGAAGACTTTAATCAAGAGCGGTGACTGGAATTCGTTCCACCTGATTATAAAAGGCAACAAATTACAGCACTATATCAACGGTGTCCTGATGAGCGAAGTAACCGACGAAGATACCGTCAACGGAGCTGCCAAGGGTTTGCTGGGCGTTCAGGTGCACGTCGGCCCACCGATGAAAGTGCAATACCGCAATCTGATGATCAAGCAATAGTATTCGTTTACAGTTTACGGTGGGCTGACACACGCTATTTCCTGAATGCGTCAGCCCACCGTAAACCGTACACTGAAAACCGTACGTAGATTTGACACTCCCAAACTGGCAACATAAACTCTCTCATCCGTCCCAATGGGGCGGCATCGAAACGGCCGTTCTTGACAATGGCCCCGGACGCGGAACCCGAATTGCCTGGATCAACACCGGAACGGGACTGCGCTACAAAGTCGTCATCGACCGGGCCATGGACATTGCCGATGCCTTTTACAATCAGCACGGCCTGGCCTGGATCAGTCATGTCGGGGTGGTTCCTCCCCAACCGTTTTCAGATCAGGGCATTGACTGGCTCCGCACATTCACCGGCGGTTTGCTGACCACCTGCGGTCTGACACACGTGGGCGGCCCAGAGTCCGACGAGTACGGAGACCGGGGTCTGCACGGCGAAATCAGCAATCTTCCCGCCGAAATAGAATCCATCGTCCAGCCTGATCCGGCGCGGGGTAAATTCGACATGAGCATCACCGGCATTATCCGGCAAACCCGTGTCTTCGGGCCCAGTCTGGAACTCCGTCGCACGATTTCGGGCACACTCGGTCAGCCAACCATCCGGATTCACGACGAAGTGATCAACCGGGCCAACACGGCGGCTCCGCACATGCTGCTGTACCATTTCAACTTCGGTTGGCCGCTCGTCGATGAAGGCACCGACATCGTCTGGCAGGGCAACTGGCAACCCCGGCATCCGGATCAGGAAAACAAAATTTTTGTGGAAGGCCACGACTTCCGGAAATGCCCCGCTCCGCGCGAAGATCACAACGGTTTTGGCGAGGAAGTGGCCATTATCGACCCTCAGGCCGATGCTGACGGCGTTTGTTCCGCTGGTCTGTACAACGCGAACCTCGGTTTTGCCCTCGCCTTACGGTTTCGGAAAGAGCAGTTACCGTGGTTAACCAACTGGCAACACTGGGGCCACGGCGAATACGTAACGGGCATTGAACCGGGTACGCATCCGCCCATTGGTCAGGCAGCCGCCCGCCAGCAGAACACGTTGCTGTTTCTGCAACCAGGCGAAAGCCGGACTTATGACGTCGAAATTGAAATTTTGAGTAAGGAAGAGACCATTCATTCCTTTTTAAGAAAATAAGTAAAAGTTGATTTAAAGTGAACCCTTCATGGAAACAACCGAGCAAGTAAGTGTAGCTGCAAAAGCATTAGAACAAGGAAAAGGTATCGTACGGCTGGCGCCTACCTGGGTTCCCCGCTCCTTCTGCGTTCCCGGACGCCGGATCAAATTGCACCCCGACGATTATTACGTTCTGGGCGGTGAGCGCGGTGGGATCGACGAGCGCTGGTTATCATCCACCACACCTGCCAAAAACGGTCCGCTGACGGGCGAAAACGAAGGGCTGAGCCAGATCGTTTTTCAGGATGGCGACCAGGAAGTGCAAATTCTGCTGAAAGATGCCGTTGACCAGCTGAAAGGTGAACTGATCGGCGACCGGCTGTGGAACGAGTACGGCAGCTGGCCGATGTATTCCAAGTTTTTCGACAACATGGGGCCGCTCCCCCACCACCTGCACCACAACGACGAGCAGGCAGCGCAGATCGGCCAGCTGGGCAAACCGGAAGCATACTATTTCCCTCCGCAACTGAACAACCACGGCGGTGATTTCCCGTACACGTTTATCGGAATTGCACCCGGCACCAGCAAGGAAACGATCAAGGAGTGCCTGCAAAACTTCACCAAAGGCGATAACAAAATCACCAATTATTCGATGGCCTACCGGCTCGAGCCGGGAACCGGCTGGGATGTACCGCCGGGTCTGCTGCACGCGCCGGGTAGCCTGTGTACCTACGAGCCGCAGAAAGCATCCGACGTATTTGCGATGTATCAATCGCTGGTGAACGAAGCAATCATTCCGGAAGAACTGCTCTGGAACGGTACCCCCAAAGACCGCATCGGTGATTACGATCAACTCATGGAAGCCATCGACTGGGACCTGAACGTCGATCCGGAGATGATGAAAAACCGCTTCATGGCGCCAAAACCGGTGAAAGACAAAGCCGAAATGGAAGCCGAAGGCTACAGCGAGGTATGGGTTTGCTACAAGTCCGAAGCGTTCAGCGCCAAGGAACTAACGGTATTGCCGGGGCAAACCGTTACCATCAAAGACAGTGCGGCTTACGGCCTGATTGTGATGCAGGGACACGGCAAACTGGGTGTCTGGGACATCGAAACCCCCGCCCTGATCCGCTACGGCCAACTGACGAACGACGAATTTTTTGTCAGCGAAAAAGCCGCGCTGGAAGGCGTAACCATCGTTAACCCGTCGACAACGGACCCGATCGTGATCCTGAAACACTTCGGTCCCGCCAACCCCGACTTAGTATTATAGTTTACGGTTTTTGAGATACGGTTTTCGGTAGCTTCGCTTGATAAAATGCGCCTGCCTACCGAAAACCGTATCTCGAAAACTGAATACCGAAAACCTTAAACCAACATTGATCATGAGCACGAATAATTTCCCCAAACTCCACAACGCCACCTGGCCGGGCGTGGTAGGAAAAGGACCTGATTCTGAACCCCTGATTCCGATTGATACCATGCTCGAACTGACGGCGGCTGCGGAAGTCGACGGTGTGAAGTTCGACGGCGTTGATGTGGGCCTTTTCGATCCCAGCATTGACATCAATGACCCCAAAGAAGGTGCGAAGAAATTAGCCGATAAAGTAGCGGCTCATAACCTCGTGATTGGTTCGCTGGTGGCTCCGATCTGGGGCGGGCCGGTGCTTGGTAGCAAAGAAGACCGGGCGGTGTTCATCGACATGGTACGCAAAGCGTGCGAATATGGTCAGTTGCTGAAAGAAATCGGGATTCGTTCGTACGGTGTCATCCGGATCGACTCCGCGAGTTCGCCGGAAATCTGGGCGAAAGACCCCGTAGGCAACACCAAACTGATCGCCGATACGTTCCGCGAAGCCTGCGACGTAGCGGCC
Source organism: Larkinella harenae (assembly GCF_054780515.1). Taxonomy (NCBI): domain Bacteria; kingdom Pseudomonadati; phylum Bacteroidota; class Cytophagia; order Cytophagales; family Spirosomataceae; genus Larkinella; species Larkinella harenae. The sequence goes on from NZ_BAAGWE010000002.1 coordinate 882,837, forward strand.
GGTTACGGTGAAAAACTGGCCGCTGAAGGGGAAATCTGCTGGGGCGGAATGCACAGCTGGCGCGCCATGATCGACACACTGGAAGCCGTTGACCGTCCGAATATGGGCTTTCAGGCCGATATGTCGCACACGTTCCTGTATCTTCTGGGCTACAACAGCCCGCAGGACCGGATTCTGCCCGCCGACTTCGATTGGAGCGACCGCGCGACGCTGGAAGAAGGCTTGAAAGAAATGACGGCGGCTCTTCGCCCCTGGACCATCGACTTCCACGTGGCGCAGAACGACGGCACGGTCCACGGAACCGGTTCGCACGACAAAACCGGGCGGCACTGTCTGGCCACGGATCCGAACGGCAAACTCGACATTACCAAAGACGCCGGCTACTGGCTACGCGACGAAAACGGCAACGTGACGAAAGCCTTTAAACACATCTGTTGGGACGGCTGTATGTTCCCGAATGAGGTTATGTATAAACAACAGACCTGGAACGACATCCTGGCGGCAATGATCAAAGTCCGTGACCAGCACGGGTGGTCAGAGTAGTTTATGGTTTATCGTTTTCGGTTTACAATTTTCGGTTTTCGGTAGTTGATACGCACCAAAAATAGAGTGTGTCAGCCACCGGAAACCGCGAACTGTAAACCGAAAACCAGATACCTTAAACTTTAAACCTTAAACTTTAAACCTTCAAATGGCAGCTAAAAAAGAAATACGAATTGGATTGATCGGAACGGGTTTCATGGGCCGCACGCACTCCAACGGATACAGACGCGTACCCAATTTTTTCCCGGATCTGGAATATACACCGGTCTTGAAAGCCGTTTGCTCACGCAACGCCGAGAAAGTGCAGGCGTTTGCTGATCAGTGGGGGTACGAATCCATCGAAACCGACTGGAAAGCGCTCATCGCCCGCGACGACATCGATGCCGTTGACATCTGTACACCCAACGATACCCACGCTGAAATCGCCATTGCCGCGGCTGCCGCCGGTAAAATGATTCTCTGCGAAAAACCGCTCGCCCGCAGCCTGGCCGAAGGTGAAAAGATGGTGGAAGCCGTCGAGAAAGCGGGTGTGGCCAATACGGTTTGGTACAACTACCGCCGTCTGCCAGCCGTCACGCTGGCGAAGCAAATCGTAGCTTCCGGCAAACTGGGCCGGATTTTTCACTACCGCGCCAACTTCCTGCAGGATTGGACCATCAACGCCGACGTGCCACAGGGTGGAACGGGAACCTGGCGGATGGACGTAGAGGCCGCCGGTTCGGGCGTAACGGGTGACTTGCTGGCGCACTGCATCGACACGGCCATGTGGATCAACGGCGGGATTACGGATGTATCAGCTGTGACCGAAACCTTCGTGAAAGAACGGATGCATGCCGTTACGGGTAAAGTGCAACCGGTGGGCATCGACGATGCCTGTATCTTCCATTGCCATTTCGAAAACGGTTCCCTGGGTCTGTTCGAATCGACCCGGTACGCGCGCGGACACAAAGCGCTGTACACCCTTGAAATCAACGGCGAAAACGCTTCGATTCGGTGGGACTTGCACGACCTGAACCGCCTGGAATATTTCGACCACAGCGATGAATCGGTGGTGCGCGGCTGGCGCTCGATTCACGTCACGGATGGCGATCAGCCTTATATGGACAAATGGTGGGTGCCGGGTCTGGGCATCGGTTACGAACACGGTTTTGTCCACCAGGTAGCCGACTTCCTGAAAAGCCTGGAAACCGGCGAACCCTGCAATCCGACGTTCAAAGATGCCCTGGAAACCCAGAAAGTCTGCGAAGCCGTTATCAACTCGGCCAAAGCTAGAAGCTGGCAGGACACTGGCGTGGAATGGACGGAGAACTAATTTAGTATGCTTGAATTGACAGCCCACGGTTAAAACCGTGGGCTGTTGTTTATCCCGAAATTCGTTCTTACACCAATCATGCATTCGGATTCCATTCTTACCGTTCGCGGACTCTCCAAAACCTTTTCGAGTGTGAAAGCGCTGGACGGGGTGCAATTGGACCTTCGGAAAGGCGAGGTTCACGCGCTGATGGGCGAAAACGGGGCCGGGAAATCGACCTTCATGAAAATTCTGGTTGGGCTATACCAACCGGATGCGGGCGAGATTTTTTTTGAAGGACAGGAATTAAAGAGTCAGGCCGTCAGCGAAGTGCTGAAAAAAGGCATCTCTATGATTCACCAGGAGCTGCTGGTGGTGCCGGAACTGACCGTTGCCCAAAATATCTTTCTGGGCCGCGAATCGCGCGGAGGGTTGTTTGGCTGGATCGACGAGAAAAAGCTGAATCAGGACGCGGGCGCGCTGTTGACGCAGATGGGCGTGACAATTTCGCCCAGCACCAAAATGAAATACCTGAGCGTGGCCGAAATGCAGATGGTGGAAATTGCCAAAGCCATCTCGAACAATGCCAAGGTGATCATTATGGACGAACCGACCTCCGCCCTGTCGGACAAGGAAGTAGCCACGCTTTTTGGGATCATCCGCGATCTGAAGCAACAGGGTGTTGCCATCATTTACATTTCCCACAAAATGGACGAAATATTTACTATTTCCGACACCATTACGGTTTTGCGGGATGGCAAATACATCGCCACCCAACCAGCGGCTGAGCTGGATAATAACGCGCTCATCCGGATGATGGTTGGGCGGGAGATTGCCAGTTTGTTTCCGGATTCTAGGACGCAAAAAGGGAAAGAAGTGCTCGCCGTTCGCAACCTGCGCCGGAACGGAAAATTTGCCAACATCAATTTTGAGGTTCACGCCGGCGAGGTGCTGGGGCTGGCGGGTTTGATGGGTGCCGGGCGTACCGAAATTGCCCGCGCCATCTTCGGGCTGGACCCACTCGATGAAGGGGAAATTTATTTAAGAGGAAAACAACTTATTATCAAGACTCCACAGGATGCCATTCAAAACGGAATTGGTTATGTTAGCGAAGATCGAAAAGGTTTGGGGTTCATTCCCGGCTTGTCGGTAAAGCACAACATTACGCTGGGCAGTCTGTCAAATCACACCAAAGGACCGTTCATTCAGGACCAGAGCGAAGCGACAACGGCGGCTCGAATGATTGCGGACCTGCGTATCAAAACCCCCGGGCCCGATCAGCAGGTTCAGTTTTTGAGCGGTGGAAACCAGCAGAAAGTGGTCATTGCCAAAGTGTTGCTATCATCGCCGGAGCTGGTCATTCTCGACGAGCCTACGCGGGGCATCGACATCGGGGCTAAATCAGAGATTTATAAACTGATTAACCAACTAGCCGCCGATGGCATCGCGGTCATCATGATTTCGTCGGAGTTGCCCGAAATCCTCGGCCTTAGCGACCGGATCCTGGTGCTATCGCAGGGCCAGCAAACCGCACTGCTGAGTAAGGAAGATGCCACGCAGGAAACGATTATGCACTACGCGGTGCATCACTAATTACGCTTGATTGATTCGAATGAAAACCGTTTTTAAACCTGAAGCGACTGCTCCTGCAAAACCATCCCAACTACGCCTGCGCGGTCTGGGACAATACGGTCTTTTGATTGCCTTCATCGCGATTTGTCTTGTTCTTTCTTTGCTAACCCCGCGGTTTCTGACGGTTTCCAACCTGATGATCATCGTCACGCAGGTTTCGATCAATGCGCTGCTGGCGTTTGGCGTCACGTTCGTCATCATTACGGGTGGCATCGACCTTTCCATCGGCTCCACGGTAGCCGTAACGGGAGTCGTAGCGGCCCTGTTTGCACACCCGGATACGTATCCGGTCATTGTACCGGTGCTGGCCGGACTGGCGGCCGGTTTGCTGCTGGGCGCGTTCAACGGGTTAGTCGTCACCAAAAGTAAAGTGCCTCCGTTTATTGTGACGCTGGGCACAATGACGATTGGCCGTGGTTTGGCACTCATTCTGAGCAAAGGTCGACCGGTTTCGAACCTCTCGGATTCGTTTAACTTCATTGGTGGTGGTCAACTGCTGGGGATTCCAACGCCCATCATCATCCTGATCGTTTTCTTCATCATCTGTTCGGTATTACTCAAAAAAACCGTCTTAGGCCGTTATATGTACGCCGTTGGTGGCAACGAACAGGCCGCTAAAGCGTCAGGTATTCAGTTGAATAAGGTCAAAATGGTGGTTTACACGCTCTGTGGTGGACTGGCGGCTCTGGCCGGCATTCTGCTGACCTCCCGCATCACCACCGGCCAGCCAAACGCGGGTGCCGGTTTTGAACTTGATGCCATTGCGGCCGCCATCATTGGAGGCACGAGCACGTCGGGGGGCACCGGCACCATGACCGGCACGCTAATCGGTGCGCTGCTGATCGGCGTCATCAGCAACGGACTGGATTTAATGAACGTCACCTCCTACTATCAGCAGGTCGTGATGGGCATTATCATCATCAGTGCGGTGGTTTTGGATAGTATGAATCAACACAAGAACGGATAACCGACTCTCTATAGCTAGTTTATGAAACGTATTATTATCTATTCCTTCCCTTTTCTCATTGCCAGCCTTTTAACCAGTTGTAACCAATCTTCGTCGGGCGAAAACGGCGAGAAAAAATTGACGGTGGGCGTCTCGATGCTCAGCATGCAGAACGAGTTCATTGTCAACGTCAACGACGAAATTGAGAAGAAAGCGAAGGCCTCGGATGTGGAGCTGATTACCGTCGATGCCGAACGGTCGGCCTTGAAACAGATTGAGCAAGTGGAAAGCTTTATTGCACAGGGCGTCGATGCCATCATCATGAACCCCTGCGAAGTAGAAGCCAGCTCCCCCGCCGTAACAAAGGCGTTGGCCGCCAACATCCCGATCATCAACGTCAACTCCGAAACCACGGCCCAACCCTCGGCTTTCATTGGTTCCGACGATGTGGAGTCGGCGCGGATTGCCCTGAAGTTTATTGCGGAAAAACTGAACGGTAAAGGCAATGTGCTGATGATGCACGGCTATATGGGACAAGCCGCCCAGATCAAACGCGAACAGGGTGCCCGCGAAGTGCTGAAGCAGTACCCCGGCCTGAAACTCATCGCCCACCAGACCGCCGAGTGGGACCGCGCCAAGGCCATGGCCCTGATGGAAAATTGGATTCAGTCGTACGGCAATACCATCAATGCGGTATTTGCCCAGAACGACGAAATGGGCCTGGGTGCCGTCAAAGCCCTGACCGATGCCGGTTTGAAGAATAAAGTGGTGGTGGTCAGCATCGACGCCATTCCGGATGCCCTGCAGGCCGTTCAGAAGGGTACACTCGACGCAACGGTTTTCCAGAATGCCGAACAACAGGGCGCGCAGGCCATCGAAACGGCCATCAAAATTGCCAAAGGTCAACCGTACGAGAAACAAATCTTGATTCCCTTTCAGTTGGTAACTAAAGAAAATTTGGCTAATTTTATGAAATAACATTACTATCCGACCATATTGTACTAACTTCTAATTGTCTGTTTGAGTTAAATTGCTTGTCGTTTGGCGGCAATTTCTGACGTTCTACCCCTTACCGCATTCCCTAAACCTGAATTATTTAAATCGAACATGCTGAAGCGATCCTATCATTTGATTGGTGTTCTTGCTGGCATTTTATGTGCCTTTCAGGCTTGCAACACGGATTCGACCAGCGGAGCTGATGAAGCGAAAATACCGGATGTTGTCAGTTACAACTTCGATATCCGGCCCATTCTCTCCGACAAATGCCTGGCCTGCCACGGTCCGGACGCCAACAAACGCGAAGCCGGGCTGCGTCTCGATGTGGCCGAAAGCGCCTTCAAAGCCTTGCAGGAAAACCCCTCGGCCCACGCCCTGGTGGCCGGAAAGCCCGAAGTATCGGAAGCTTTTCTCCGCATCACCACGCAGGATACGTCCCTGCTTATGCCCCCGCCCTCGTCCAACCTGAAACTCACCCAGCGTGAAATCAAGCTGATTGAGAAATGGATCAAGCAGGGTGCCAAGTACGAAAAACACTGGGCGTTTGTTGCCCCCCAGAAACCGGCACTGCCCGAGGTCGATCAGAAAGACTGGCCCAAAAATGAGATTGATTATTTCGTCCTCCACAAACAGGAACAAAAAGGACTGTCGCCCAACGAAGAAGCCGACAAGGAGCGATTGCTGAAGCGCGCCAGTCTGGATTTGATCGGTTTGCCGCCGACGCTGGAAATGATGGATCAGTTTCTGGCCGACAACAGCCCGGATGCCTACGAAAAAGCCGTTGACCGGCTGCTGAAAAACCCGGCTTACGGTGAAAAAATGGCCTTGCACTGGCTGGACCTGGCCCGCTACGCCGATTCGCACGGCTACCAGGACGACGGCTACCGGACGCAGTGGCCCTGGCGCGACTGGGTAATCCACGCGTTCAACAAAAACATGCATTACAACGACTTCGTTACCTGGCAGCTGGCGGGCGATTTGTTACCCAACTCGACCAAGGAGCAACTGCTGGCGACCGGTTTCAACCGCAACCACAAAATCACGGAAGAAGGGGGCGTTATTCCGGAAGAATACCGGATTATGTACGTTACCGACCGCACGGATTTGTTCGGTAAGGGGCTGCTTGGCGTCACGATGGAATGTGCGCACTGCCACGACCACAAATACGATCCGTTCTCCCAGAAGGAATATTACCGGCTGTTTGCGTTCTTCAACAACGTCAAGGAAGTGGGTATTGAGTCGGTGATTGGCGGCCCGGAAACCTACGCCAAAAAACCGTTGATGGAAATCAGCGACAAGGATGTAAAGGATCTTCTAACGTTTGTCAATAAGCCTGACACCAACCGGCTAATTGTCTCGGTGATGGGCGACATGGACCCGGATACGCTTCGTAAAACCTATATCCTTCAGCGGGGCAATTACGACGCGCCGGGCGATGAAGTAACGCCCGGTACCCCCGAATCGATTCTGCCGTTCAACAAAAACTATCCCCAGAACCGCTTGGGACTGGCGCAGTGGCTGTTCGACAAGAAAAATCCGCTGACTGCTCGGGTGTACGTTAACCTGCTCTGGCAGGAGTTTTTCGGGAAAGGTATCGTCAAAACCTCCGGCGACTTTGGGATGCAGGGAGATTTGCCCACCCACCCGGAACTGCTCGACTGGCTGGCCGTCGATTTCATGAGTCACAACTGGGACATCAAACGGCTGGTGAAACAGATGGTAACGTCGGCTACCTACCGGCAATCGGCGGTGATTTCGCCGGAAAAATTGAAAAACGACCCGGATAACGTGTATCTGGCGCGCGGCCCCCGTTACCGCATTCACGCCGAATTCGTTAAAGACCTTGTGCTGTCGAGCAGCGGTTTGCTAAACCGTTCCATCGGTGGCCCCAGCGTAAAACCGTACCAGCCCGCTGGTTTGTGGGAAGGTGCCACCTCGGGCCGCGGGTTGCTCTCAACCTACAACCAGGATCACGGACCGAGCCTGTACCGGCGCGGGATGTACACACTGATCAAACGGACGGTTCCTCCCCCATCGTTGGCGATTTTCGACGCCAGCAACCGGGATTTGTGCGAGGTGAAACGCCTGAAAACCAATACGCCACTGCAAGCGCTGGTGATGATGAACGATCCAACGGTTCTGGAAGCATCGCGTGTGCTGGCGGCCAAGTTATTGCAGGAAAAGAGTGCCGACAAGGACAAAATCACGAAAGCGTTCCGGCTGATTGTGGGTCGTAAACCGCGCGAACAAGAGGTAGAAACGTTGGCGGCTTACTACGAAAAAGAGGCCAAAGAGCTCAAAAAACCGGTGGTCGACAAAGCGTTGGCCGTAGGCGAATATCCCGTACCCGACAAAATTGACCGAACAAAACTAGCCGCTCTCATGCGCGTTGTTTCAACTATTTACAACCTGGAAGAAGCCATCACAAAAACTTAATCTTATGGAAAAGGAAATCTTAGAACACGGCTTTAATTTCAACCGGCGTCGCTTCCTGTCCCGGTTAAGTTTAGGGCTCGGCAGCGCAGCTTTAGGATCGCTGATGGTCCCGGATTTGTTCGGAGAAAACAGTGCCGACGAAGAAGGCTTCACGCCCGGTATTCCGCACTTTGCACCCAAGGCCAAACGCGTTATTTATTTGTTCCAGAATGGCGCGCCCTCTCAGCAGGAACTCTTTGATTACAAGCCCAAACTGCGCGAAATGCTGGGGCAGGAAATTCCGCCTTCCGTACGCGGCAATCAGCGACTAACCGGAATGACGGCCAACCAGTCGTCGTTTCCGCTGGTGGGTTCATTCGTCGATTTTAAGCAGTATGGCCAGTCGCGGGCCTGGGTGAGTGACCTCTTTCCCTACACCGCTAAAATTGTGGACGACCTCTGCATCGTGAAGTCGATGTATACCGAAGCCATCAACCACGATCCGGCGCTAACGTTCCTGCAAACTGGCTCCCAGCAGGGCAACCGTCCGAGCATGGGCGCGTGGCTGAGCTACGGATTGGGCAACGAAAATAAGAATCTCCCCAACTTCACGGTTTTGCTGTCGCGTGGCATCGGGAACGGACAGGGCGTTTATTCCAAACTGTGGTCGAACGGTTTTCTGGATTCCATTCACCAGGGCGTACAGTTTAGCAAGGGCGAAGACCCGGTTTTGTACCTGCGCGACCCCGAAGGTATGGATCGGCACGCCCGTCGGGATATGCTGGATAATCTGGCAAAACTGAACGATATGGCGTACCAGGAGTTCGGTGATCCGGAGATCTCGGCCAAAGTGAAACAGTACGAAATGGCGTACCGGATGCAGATGGCGGTTCCGGAAGTGATGGACTTGTCGCGCGAATCAGACGATATTGTCAAGCTCTACGGCCCGGACTGTCTGGTGCCCGGAACGTACGCAGCCAATTGCCTGCTGGCCCGCAAGCTATCCGAAAACGGCGTGCGGTTTGTGCAGCTCTACCACCAGGGCTGGGACCAGCACGGCAACCTGCCGTTTGAGATTGCCAAACAAGCCAAAGACGTGGATCAGGCGTCGGCGGCCCTGGTAACCGACCTCAAACAACGCGGTTTGTTGGACGAAACGCTGGTAATCTGGGGCGGTGAATTTGGCCGAACCAGCTACACCCAGGGCAAACTGACGGCCGATAACTACGGACGCGACCACCATCCGCGCTGTTTCACAATCTGGATGGCCGGGGGCGGAATCAAGCCCGGTATCGTTTACGGTGAAACCGACGAACTGGGGTATAACATAGCCCAGAATCCGGTCCATGTCCACGATTTCCAGGCCACGGTTTTGCACCAGCTGGGGCTCAATCACGAAAAACTGATTTTCAAACACCTGGGTCGTCGCTACCGGTTGACAGATGTTTCCGGAAAAGTTGTCCGCGACCTCATTGCCTAAAAATACCCGTTCCTAAACCCACTGGATTGATTTTGTGATGACTAAAAGGGTCAAAAGTCTGGCCGAGCAGGCACTGTTTGCTTCGGCGGTCTTCATATTATTTTTGTTACTTTTTGAGAGCCGAATTGTTGTTCCGGCCTGGGTGCAGTCCATCGGGCGTATGCACCCGTTGTTTCTTCACTTTCCAATTGTCATTCTGCTGCTGGCGATGGCGATGGAGCTGTTTCGCTTCAATGCCGCCAACACGACCAATGAGTTTTACCGGGGCTTTCTGACGAACCTGCTTTTGGTCGGGATTCTGTCGGCGGGTATTACGGTTATCATGGGCCTGTTTCTTTCCAAGGAAGACGGGTATACGGGCGAGGTGCTGCAATGGCACAAATGGTCGGGTGTGCTTCTTTTTTACTTGTCCTGCTTCATTTACTGGAGCCGTAACAAAAGCTGGTACAAAGCTCCGCTGGCCAAATCAGCGGCTGTTCTGACGGTTTTCTTTCTGGTGGGCGCGGGCCATTACGGTGCGGTGCTGACCCACGGCGACAATTTCATTTCGGGGCCCATTACCAATCAAGCCGCGCCTGAAATGGTTGCGCTGGATCAGGCACTCGTTTACAAGGATGTGATTAAACCCATTTTTGAGCAAAAGTGCGTCAGTTGCCACAATCCCGAAAAATTGAAGGGCCAGCTGAGCATGGCTACGGAAGAAGCGCTGCTGAAGGGCGGCAAATCCGGTAAGCTATTCAAGCCCGGCGACCCGGAAGCCAGCCTGTTGCTCCAGCGGATTCATCTGTCGGAAGAAGACAAAAAGCACATGCCACCCAAAGGCAAAACCCAGTTGACCACCGACGAAATGACGCTGCTGGCGCTGTGGGTAAAAGGTCGCCCGGACTTTAATAAAAAACTGGTTGATTTACCCGCATCCGATTCATTACGCCAACTGGCCTCAGTCCGCTTTCGATCCACCGATCAGGCCGAGGACGTCTACGAGTTTGCTGCGGCTGATGAAGAAACCATTCAAAAGCTGAACAACGACTACCGCACGATTGCCCCGTTGGCGAAGGAGTCTCCGGCGTTGGCGGTCAACCTGTACAACCGGAGTACCTATTCGGTCGAAAAATTGCAGGAGTTGGGCGACATCAAAAAACAGGTAGTTTCGCTAAGTCTAAACAAACTACCGGTGAAAGATGCCGATTTGAAGGCAATCAGCCAGTTTGAAAACCTGCAACGGCTGGACCTGAATTTCACGGATGTAACGGGCAAAGACCTGAAAGAGCTGGCCAAACTGCAACACCTGAAAAGCCTTACGCTCTCCGGCACGCAGGTCGCCTACGCCGACCTCCAGAACCAGATTCGGGATTTTAAAAACCTGCAAACCGTGTCGCTCTGGGAAACCAAGCTGACCCCGTCGGAAATCCAGCAATTGCAGAAAGCGCACAAAAACATCACGTTTATTGCTGGTTTCAAAGACGACGGCAGCAATCCGCTCACCCTGAACCCGCCGGAGGTAAAAAACAGTTCGATGGTTTTTGCGCAAACGCTGCCGCTGGCCCTGCGGCATCCGATCAAGGGTGTTCAGATCCGCTACACCACCGACGGCACCGAGCCCGACAGCATTCATTCGCCGGTTTTCAACAACAAAACCGTGCTGACCGATATGACCACCATCAAGGCCAAAGCCTACAAAGACGGCTGGTACGGCAGTAGTGTGGCTACGTTTGATTTCTTCAAATCAGCCTATAAACCCGACAGCGTAATTCTGTTGCAACCGCTGAACCGGGTTCACCAGGCCGACGGCCCCAAATCATTTTTTGACCAGAAACTAGGTACGTTTAACGCCAACAGCCCAGCCTGGGCCAACAACTGGACCGGCGTTCGGAACAACGACATGGTGGTAGTTTCGGAGTTTAAAAAACCGATTACAGCCTCGTCCGTGGCGCTGCGCATCATGATCGAAGAAGCCACCGGTATTTTCCCCCCGGCCACGGTCGAAGTGTGGGGTGGAGCCAGCCCGGACCAGATGAAGTTGCTTACGACCGTCAAACCGAAAATGCCATCCAAAGGCGATGAGCATTCACTGACCACTGTGACCTGCCCCTTCAAACCACAAACCGTTGCCTGTCTTAAGGTGGTTGCCAAACCGTGTACGCTGCCGGAGTGGCACGGCGGCAAAGGCAAACCGGGCCTGGTGTTGGTGGATGAGATGTTTATTAATTGAGAGCCGAATCAAGACAGCTTTTCGGGTCAGCAGGTGCTGCTGACCCGAAAGCAACTTCAAGGCAGTACCCGATTTTTACTCTGCCTGATTTTGGCGAGCAAACCCGCTAGTTCCCGCACTTTTTCGGGGTGCTGCTGGTACAGATTAGTCGTTTCTGAACCATCCGTAGCCAGGTTATAAAGCTGTCCGACCGGTTCGCCCGCCTGGGGTTTCCGGTTATTCGGCTCGGTAAAACCGCCCGACCCCAGCCCTTCAATCAATTTCCAGTCGCCCTGACGAATCGCAAAAAAACCGATGGACGAGCTATGAACCACGGCGGGTTGGTCCGGAACCTGCTGGACTTTCCCCAACAGCACGGGCAGAATACTGTAGCTGTCTTCGGGAATAGCTGTACGGTTTTTACCCCCCACAAGCTCCTGACAGGTCGCCATCAGGTTGGTCAAGGTCGTGGTGGCCGTACTGACCGAACCGGCTTTAACCTGCCCCGGCCAGCGAACGATAAACGGAATGCGGTGGCCACCCTCAAACGCATCTCCCTTCATTCCCCGAAAACCGCCAGCCGCTTTGTGCTGAAATCGTTCTACGTAATCTGGGCGCCAGTATGGCCCATTGTCGCTCGTAAAAACAACCAGCGTATTGTCGGCCAAACCGGTCTCGGCCAACGTTTGCAGCACGGCCCCGACGGCGGCATCTACCTGCTGGACAAAATCTCCGTATTCGCCGGCTCCCGATGTAGCCACGTAATCGCGGGTCGGCACCCAGGGGGTGTGGGGAGCCGCCAGCGGCAGGTAAAGAAAGAACGGTTTTTCTGCCGATTGCTTTTTCAGAAAGTCAGTGGCTTTTGCCACCAACGTGGGCAACACCCCGTGAAAATCGAACGATGGAGCCATCTTGCCCGCCCGCCAGAACGCACCGGCGTAGCCCGACTCCGGCTTGTTACCTTGAGTGTGGCCCGTGAGCTGTTCGGTCAATTGCTGATTTTGCAGGTAGCAATACGGCGGCATATCGAGGGAAGCGGGCAAGATGTAAGAGTAATCAAAACCCACGGTGTTGGGTCCCTGCGTCGGTTTTTGGGAAAAATCGATGTGCTCCGGATTCATTTCAGTTTTGATTCCGTACCCCTCCGCCGTCAGAAGCGGTGCTTGCTCTTTGGTCACAGCCCAGTCCAGCCCCAGGTGCCACTTTCCAACCACTGCCGTTCGGTAACCCTTACTTTTCAAAAACGATGCGACGGTGGGGCGGTTGGGGTCAATCAGGGTTCGGCTGTAGCCCCGCAATACCCCCACCGGCAGCCGACTGCGCCACGGATACCGCCCCGTGAGCAGCCCATACCGCGTTGGCGTACAGACCGACGAGGGCGAATGAGCGTCGGTAAAGCGCATACCTTCCAACGCCAACTGATCGATATGGGGTGTTTTGATCTTTCCCTCGGGATTATAAATTGATACGTCACCGTATCCCAGATCATCGGCCAGGATGTAGATAATGTTGGGCGGTTGTTTTCTGGCTGGCAGGAACGCCGGACCGATGGCGAGCAACAGACCGATTCCAATTTCTGCGAATACCGATTTGATCATTTTCATGCCACGTCAAGGGGATCGATGAACTACCTTTTCCAGAAAGCAGATCAACGGGTTAGGTTACTGCTTTATCCCGTTTTCACCCTGGTACTACCGGACAGGAAAGCAACCTAGTAACGATGGCGGATAAAAACTAAGAGGGCGTAACCCTATCACCAGAAGGGGCAATTAGTGGCAGGGTGATGGCAAACTGCCCGTTTTCTTCGCTCAGTGCGGGGGCGGTTTGCCCAAAGGTTCGGTAATACGTTGCAATGGTTGACAACCCAACCCCGTTGGACAACACACGCGTGGTTTTCCGTTGCAGATTGTTTCGAACCGTCAGCTGCCCACTCCCATCGCTGGTAATTTCAATAGTCAGGGGCCGCTGGGTGGATACCACGTTGTGTTTCACCGCATTTTCGACCAGCAATTGCAGCGACAACGGCGGCAAAAACCGTTGTAAATCTTCAGGATCAGCCCGAACGATCAGGTGAAGCCCCTGACCATAACGGGTTTTTAAGAGGTGATAATAGGACTGAATAAAGGTAAGTTCGCTGGAAAAGGTCGTCAACGGCTCGTCGCTGGCCCGCAGCAAATACCGGTACACGACGCTGAGCTGATCAACAAACTGACTGGCCCGTTGCGGCTCGTCTTCGATCAGCGCCGATAGGGAGTTTAGGCTGTTGAACAGAAAGTGCGGATTCACCTGCGCCTGCATGGCCCGGAGCTGGGCATTGGTTTTCTCTTTCTCCAGCCGCTGCACGGCCAATTCTGCCTCCAGTCGCTGCTGTACCAGACTGGATTCCACCCGGGTTTGCGCCACGGCTTGCGCCACCGCCAGCTGGCGTTGACGGAGCACCAGCGCCAGCGAAAAACTCATGAGTTCGATAATGAGTCCACCGCCCAGAATCTGTTTGGCCAGGTTAAGGCCCGATTCGGTGGTGGGCAACGGATAAAACGGTCCGATGTAATTGCTCAACGAATTGATCTCATGAAGCATTAACAGAACACTTCCGGCCACAAAATACCACCCTACCGCGTTCCGGCACCGGGCGGCAATCCAGATACCGGTCAGGCAATTACCAATCAATATCAGCCAGTAACCGGTGGCAATAGCCGTGTGCCAGGCGGTTTCCTGCCACGCTTTCTGCGTGATGATCAACAGGCCTACCTCCAACAACGGGTAAAACGCTGCCACGACCTGCGTGCTTCGCAACCACGGTTTTAAGCGGGGATAGTGCCCGGCCACATCAAACAAACGGTAAACCAGTTCCAGGTAAGCGATCTGCGCCAAACTATGCACCACCAGATGAATGGTCATGTAATCGGCCGTTGTCAGCGATTCAGTCGAAAAATACAAGCGCTGGAGCAGAGCATAAGCAAACCAGATGAAGGTCTGCAACGTGAAGACGCCATAAATCCAGTCCCGGGAAAAGCTCCACTGAAACGTATTCAGCAGGAAAATAGCCCCAACCGCGCCGACGTAAAGAAACAATACTGCTTCACCAGCCATAGAAAAGAACAGAAAGACACTTCGTATGCGCCACAAAGATACAAACTCCCAACAGGACGTGCGTGCTGCGGCAAGAAACGTTCCTCAGCGTCCCGCGTTCGCTACCGGACTAAAGCAGGACTAAGTGGCTGAGCAACGACGAATCATTAATCCGTTTTAAACATATTCGTCCGGTATCGCTCGGGCGAAAGGCCAATTTTCTTCTTGAAAAGGGATGAAAAATAAAACGGCGATTCGAAATTAAGGGTGTAGGCAATTTCCTTGATGGATTTGTTCGGATCGGCCAGCAACTGAACCGCCCGCTCCATTTTTAGCTGTAGAATGTATTGCTTGGGCGCCAGACCCGTAGCGGCTTTGAACGCTTTGCGGAACCAGGCGTAGCTTACATTCAGCTCGTCGGCCACCGACTCCGGCACCAGCGGCTGGTCGATCTGGGACAAAATGATGAGTTTGGCCTTCTGAATCACGGCCTCCTCCGCGTCGCTTTCCTGCTCTTCCCGCCCGCGCGACAGCGAATGAATACTTCCCAACAGGTAGAGAATAGCGCCACACGCCAACGCCTGATACCCGGGTTTTTCGGCCTGAACCGTTTCCATGATGCTTTGAAAAATACGCACCAGCTGATCCTGCAAGCCGACTTTCAGGAGTGGATTAGACGGCTGAAAATAATTCTTTTCGATTAGATCACTGATGATCAACCCGTTAAAACCAACCCAATATTCCTCCCAACCGGTCGATTCATCGGGTTTGTACCGGTGCCATTGCCCCGGATACAACATCATAACCGTTCCGCTCTCGACCTCCACCGGCTCAGGCTGATTCGATTGAAAATACCCTTTCCCCTGGGGAATATACACCACGTAGCAATCGTCCAGCACCCGGCCCGTTTCCCAATTGAAGTAATGATCGCTGGGATGCCCCGGCGATGGGTACGGCTTATTTGGCGGAATAGAAGCGCAGCCAGCGGTCAGAACCTGTAACCCCCAGTTTTCTTCTTCAGCATTTAGGGATAAGTATTTATAGTAATTCAGCATAAGGGTCGGTGTATTCCAGGGCAATTTAACCCGACGATCACAAAAAATATATATTAAATCACAATTTATGAATGTCCTATCCCCTCGCCAACGCCTAGTTTTGACTATTGAAAAAATTGGCTGTTCCTACCCCTGACTTCCTAAACCCACTTTTTAAAACGATATGAACTACCCCGTTCCATATCAAACACACAAAAGACGTACCCGCTGGCTGGGCCTGGTCAACCACGACCAGGCTACTCCGGTTTTACCCCCACCCGGCATAGCCCGCAGGCAACCGTCGGCCTGCTCCGGCCAGCTTCACACTCTGTACTAATTATCTTACCCCACGTGCGGGACCTACAACCTGAATACCGACCCGGACAAAATCCGGGTTCTTAACCTTTCCTTTAATAAGTATGAACTACCAACTAACCGACGAGCAGATCAGGGACTACCAAACGAACGGTTTTATCCTGATCGAAAACTTTCTGGACGCGGAAGAGCTGGAGCACTGGCGCACGGTGGTGATGCAGGCCGTGCGGGAGCGGGCGGGCCAGAAAATGCCCGGCAAAGCCGTGATGGTTGGCGACGACGACGGCATCAATGAAGATACGGAGTTTTTCGGCAAAGTGTTCGATCAGTTGCTGAATCTCTGGCAAACCAATGAGGACGTCCGGGAATTGATGCTCGATCCGCGCATCGGTGAAATGGCTGCCAACCTGGCCGGTGTCGATGGCATTCGGATCTGGCACGATCAAGCCCTCTTCAAACGCCCCTGGGCCAACCCCACGGCCTGGCACTTGGACACCCCCTTCTGGTCATTTTCAGACCGCCGGGCGCTTTCCATCTGGGTGGCCCTGGACGATGCGACGCTGGAAAACGGCTGCCTGTACTTCATTCCCGGTTCGTTTCAGACAACCACCTTCAAGAACGCGGGGATTGGCAAAAACATGGACGGTATTTTTACGCTCTACCCCGAACTGGCTTCGACCCAGTCGGTGGCAGTTCCGATGAAGGCCGGAAGCTGTTCGTTCCACAACGGCTTGACGATCCACGGCGCAGGGGCCAACATGACCAGCGGTTACCGACGCGCAATGACCTGCGCCTACATGCCCGACGGCAACACGTTTAATGGTCAGGCCAACATTCTGCCAGAACCGTACCTGAGTGCCTTACGCGTCGGCAACACCTTGAACAACGATGAGCAAAACCCACTCATTTACCGCCGAAAATAAGCATGCCACTGCGTTTCTTTTGTCCCCGCTGGGGATTCGAGCACGTTCCGTGGCCGACCTTTCTCCGGCGGGTGAAAGAAGCGGGCTACGACGGTATTGAGTGGTATCCGTATGGCGAAACGGCGGATGTCGGGCAGGTTGCGCAGTGGCTGGACGAATACGAACTCGATTTGACGATTGTCATGACAGTACGGAACGCTCCCGCTGATTTCAACGCGTACCTTACGGTTCTGTCGGAGCAACTCGCCGATTTGGCAACCGTGGGAGGAAAACGGCTGTTGCATCTATCGGCCCAAACCGGTCGGGAATATTTTTCGTCTGATCAGGTGGAAGATTGCCTGGCAATTTGCGAAATCGTCAGCACCCGAACGGGCATTCCGATCTACCAGGAAACGCACCGCAACAAATGGACCTACGCGGCCCATGTGGTGGCCCCGTTCCTGAAAAAATACGCCAGCCTGCCGCTGACGCTCGATATTTCCCACTGGTTTTGCGTTTCGGAAAGTTACCTTGAGGATCAGGCTGAAACCGTAGAACTGGCCGTTCGGCAAGCCCGGCACCTTCACGCCCGTGTGGGCCATACGCAGGGGCCGCAGGTTTGGGACCCGGCCGCCGACGAATACGCCGAGGCTTTACAGGCCCACCTCGCGGTTTGGGACCGGTACGTGGCGCTACGCCGGGAACAGCGTGCAGCGGCCATCACCATTACCCCGGAGTTTGGCCCTCCGCCCTACATGGTCAAGGGCCACAAAACCGTGCCCGACGATGAGCACCAGTTTACCCTGAACCGCTGGATGAAAGACTTTCTCACCCAACGGTATTCGCCCTAAAATGGACAATGAACAAACCGTTCGGCGCACCGACGAGTACACCCCGTCGAACAGTAAACTACAAATGAATGGATCGACGAACCTTCCTCACCCAAAGTGCCTTGTTGTCGGGCGGCCTGGCTCTAAGCCAACAAAGTCGAAGCCAGACGTGGCTAAACTCATTAGACACCGGTGACGATTTATACAACCTGTTCCGCCAGCCCACTTCCCTTTATCGTCCTTTTGTACGCTGGTGGTGGAATGGCGACAAAGTAAACCGGGAGGAATTGATTCGGGAGCTTCGCGTGATGAAGAAAGCGGGCATTGGGGGCGTTGAAATCAACCCCGTCAAATTCCCCGGAAACACCAATGACATGAATACGGCTTCGCTGCAATGGCTGAGCGACGAGTGGGTTGATTTGGTGAAGGCCACATACGAGGAAGCCAAAAAACTCGATATGACCTGCGACCTGATTGTAGGGTCGGGCTGGCCGTTCGGCGCCGAATACCTCCGGGGCGAAGAGCGTTCGCAGATTGTAACCATCACAACCCGGAAGCTGAAAGGGCCGGTGGAATACGAAGTGTCGATGTTCGACCTGTGCCGCGAAGGTGATCCCGGCATTACCTCGCCCTACACGGGTCGGCAGGTGGAAGTAATGGCACTGAAACTGGTCCCCAACCCCCTGAACCGGCTGGAGGACATGCAGGATTTGTCGGCGTACATCAGCAAAGGAGTGGCCCGGATCACGATCCCTCCGGGCGATCATGTGCTTTATGCCCTGGTCAAAACGCACGGTTTTATGGAAGTGATCAACGGCGCTCCGGGGGCCAACGGTCCGGTGTTGAATCACTACAACGAAACGGCGGTCAAGAAGTATTTCAACCACATGACCGACGCCATCGAATCCCGGATCGGATCACTGGCGGGCCATATTCGGGCTTTTTTCACCGATAGCCTGGAACTCGAAGGGGCCAACTGGTCGGCAGATATGATGGCGGAGTTTCAAAAACGGCGCGGCTATGACCTGACGCCTTACCTTCCGTTGTTGCTTTTTAAAATTGGAGCGATGGGCAACATCTGGGACCTTCAGTACGGTGTCGCGATGGGACCGGCTGTCGAGGACCGGGTGCAGCGGATGCGCTACGATTACGCCCTGACGCAGACCGAACTGCTGGAAGAACGGTTTATCAAAAACTTCGTACAATGGTGCCGCGATCACAACGTAAAGTCCCGCGTTCAGGCTTACGGACGGGGTTATTTCCCGCTTGAAGGAAGTTTCGAGGTGGATTTGCCGGAATGTGAAACCTGGATTAAATACGGTTTGGGTAAGGAAATGAGCGGAGACGATTACCGCATTGGCCGCGCTTACACCATGATCAACAAGTACGTATCGTCGGCCGCTCACCTGAAAAACAAACGGTATATCAGTGCGGAAGAGCTGACCAATACCGATATGGTATTCAACGACACCCTCGAAATTCTGAAGCTGGCGGGCGACCAAAGCACGGTTTCGGGGGTGACACACCCGATCTTTCACGGTTTCAACTACTCCCCGCCCGAGGCACCCTTTCCGGGCTGGGTACGGTATGGCACGTATTTCAACGAAAAAAATACCTGGTGGCCCTACTTCCACCACTTTACTACGTACAAAGCACGGCTTTCGGCGGTTTTTCAGCAAGCCACCATGTTTGCCGACATAGCCGTGCTGCCGCCCGTGGCCGACATGTGGAGTATATACGGCGCTCAGAATGAACCGTTTCCGGGCCTGATTCATCCGGCCTATCAGTCGCTCATCTGGGAGTCGATTCACCAGAACGGCAACGCCTGTGATTACGTTTCGGAACCGGTAATCCGGCAATCGGTGGTAAAAGATGGCAAACTGACGTACGGTTCGCGCAGCTACCACACGCTTTTTCTGATTCAGGTAGAACGGATGGAGCCGAGTACCTTGGAGAAAATGCACGAATTTGTGCAGAAAGGGGGCCGCATTTTCTGCATCGAAACCGTACCGTCGAAATCGCTTGGGTGGAACAACCACGAGCAGCGGGATGAGGCCGTCCGCGGTTGGGTGGAGAAACTGAAGGCTTTTCCCGACCGCTTTGTGCGGGTCGATAAACCCGGCAAAAACTTCACCGACTGGTTTACCGGCATTCAGCGCCAGTACCGCATTCAGCCGTACGCGCAGTTGAGCAAACCAGACCCGTTTGTGACCCAGATACGCTACCAGACAAAGGACGCCGAACTGCTGTTTTTTATCAACTCCCACATGGACCGCACCATGCCGCTGGACGTAACGCTTTCGGAAACCATCACCCGCCAGCGACAGGGCTGGATCTGGGACGCTGAAACCGGCGAACGGCATGCGCTGCCAACCACCAACAGACGGTTTCTGCTGGAATTAGGTCCCGCCGACTCGCGCCTGATTGTGTTCGATAAAAAGAAAAAAGGTCCCACCTGGAAACCCGCGCCCGTATCCGGAACAAACAGCCTGACGGTCACTACATGGACCTTGGAATTCAACCACATCAATGGCAGTCAGCAAACCGGCCAGCTGGATTCGCTCGTTGACCTGAAAGACCGCCCCGAATGGGTTTCCTTTGCGGGCACGGTAACCTACCGCGCCGAAATCGATGTGCCGGTCAATGCCAACAATTTGTACCTCAACCTGGGCAAAGTGCACGGCGTTTCGGAGCTGTTTGTCAATGGCCAGTCGTGCGGGGTCAAGTGGTTTGGCCGCCGGATTTACCCGCTCACCGGAAAGGTAAAACCGGGCCGAAATCGCCTTGAAATCACGGTTGCAACGAGTATGGGTAATTATATGAAAACACTAACCGATAACGCCGTAGCACAATATTGGACTAACTTGGGTCGCAAAAACCAGCCTATTCAGTCAATGGGCCTGCTCGGCCCCGTTACGATGTATTCCTAAAACCATCAATTAATCCAACTCCTCTTTTATGAAGAACTGTTTCAGAACGCTTTTCCTCCTCTTGTGGGCGAGTTTCAGCCTGCAGGCCAAAGATTACCCGGCCTCGTTGTTCGGCATTTACTCGGATGGCGCGACGCTCAACACCCGCTCTATTCAATACGCCATCGACCACATCCACCAGAACGGCGGAGGGCGGCTGGTTTTTTACGTCGGTCGGTACCTGACGGGCTCGATTCATCTGAAATCCAACGTAACGCTGCACCTTGAAGAAGGTGCCGTTCTGATGGGATCGCTCAACCCGTTTGATTACGACCGGCACGTCTGGACCTCCCTGATTTTTGGAGAAAATCAACAGAACATCGCCATCACAGGCAAGGGCGTCATTGACGGCCAGGGCCGGTACCTGGCCCGCAACGTGGTAACCATGATCCAGAAAGGGCTCATCAAGGACCAGTTCCGCTTCGACCGGCCCGAAGCCGAAGCCCGGGCGCTGCTGATCTACTTCAAAGGTTGTCAACGGGTTAAACTGAACGAAGTTACGCTTCGCAATGCGGCCAGTTGGGTGCAGATTTACGATCAGTGCAAGAATGTCCAACTCGATAAAATTACGGTCGACAGCAAAGCGTACTGGAACAACGACGGCATCGATGTGGTCGATTGCGACAGCGTTAGCATCACCAATTCCTTCATCGACTCGGCCGACGACGGTATTTGCCTCAAGTCACACGATCCGAATCAGGTTTGCCAGAATGTTTACGTGCGCAACTGTACAATCCGGTCGAGCGCCAACGCCATCAAATTCGGTACGGCGAGCCTGGGCGGTTTTCGCAACATCAAAATGGTGCAGAACAAGGTATTCGATACTTACCGGTCGGCCATCGCACTCGAAGCCGTTGACGGCGGTTTTGTCGAAAACGTGGAAATCGACAGCCTGCAGGCCATCAACACGGGCAATGCCATTTTCCTACGCATTGGGGAGCGGGTGAAAGGCAAAAAAGGGCGGCTCGAAAACGTCCGGCTGACCAACATTCGGGTGGAAGTACCCGCTACCAAAGCGGATGCCGGATACGAATACGAAGGCCCGATTGAAGATATGCCCCGCAACGTTTCACCGTCTTCCATTGTCGGAATGCCCGACGCCCTGGTCAACAACGTAACGCTGAAGAATGTCGAAATCATCCAGCCCGGCGGTGGTAATCCCCTGTTCGCCAACGTCCCCCTGACGGCGCTCGACAAGGTCCCGGAAAAACCGACGGCTTACCCCGACTTTTCAATGTTTGGCGAATTACCAGCCTGGGGTTTCTACGTGCGGCACGCCCAGAACATCCGGTTTGAAAACGTCCGGCTGATTTGTCTGAAAAAAGATTACCGCCCCGCCGTGGTGCTCGATGACGTAAAGCAGGCAGTGCTAACGCCCATGACCATCACGGATCCCGACAAGAAAAAGACCCCGGTTTATTCGCACCGTTCAACGGGCATCACCCTGCCAACCAAATAGTTTTTATGCGCATCTTTGCACCTCCTCCTAAACCCGGAATTGAATGAAATGGATGCGCCGAAAAACCGTTCCGCTCGCGCTGCTGGCAACGGTATTGGTTGGTACAACCGCTTTTTTAAGGCAACAATTGCCGAAACGAGCTGTTGATGACGCTTCGCTGGAAACGGCCTTTCGCACGGCAGCCGACACCATTCAGACCGGCGCCTACTGGTACTGGATGTCGGGCAATATATCTAAGGAAGGGGTCGTAAAAGACCTCCAGGCCATGAAACGGGTGGGCATCAACCGGGCGTATATCGGCATGATTGGCTACGCGGCCGTGCCGTATGGCAACGTCAAACTGTTCTCCGACGAGTGGTGGGACATTTTGCACACGGCACTAAAAACCGCTACCGAACTGGACATTGAAATTGGGTTGTTCAACAGCCCGGGCTGGAGTCAGTCGGGTGGCCCCTGGGTAAAGCCGGAAAACGCGATGCGGTATCTGGCGTCGGCGGAAATACTCGTCACCGGCGGAAAGCTCTTTGATGGAAAACTCCCCAAACCCGCCGACGATTTCCAGGATGTAAAAGTCGTTGCTTTTAAAGCGCCGGAGGGGTATTTAAAAAATATTGCCCAAACCAACCCCCGGCTGACGGCTTCGGGCGATTTGAAAAATACCGCGGCCCTGCTGGATGGCGAGCTGAAAACGGCGGTAGCCCTCCCGACCAAAGAACCGTTGACGATTGATATCGAAACTCCTTCGGCATTCACTGCGCGGAGCCTGGTGCTGCACCCCGACCACAAACCGATGCAGGCCGATGTTCAGTTGCAGGTTCGAAAAACCGATGGCAGTTACCAAACCGTCAAGACCTTCACCATCGACCGCCGGAACGACAACCTGAACGTAGGCTTCAATCCGTACGGACCGGCGGTTGTGTCGATTCCGGCCATTACGGCCACCCATTTCCGGCTGATTTTCAGCAAAGGCTCTCCCAATTTTGGCCTGACCGAAATTCAATTGCTGGCGTCTCCCCGCGTTGAAAGCTATGTGGAGAAGACACTGGCCAAAATGCACCCAACGCCTTATCCGTACTGGAAAGAATACCAGTGGCCGTCGCAACCCGCCGTAACCGATACGAAGCTGGTGATTGACCCGGCCACGGTTCGGGACATTTCAAAACACCTGTCTCCCGACGGCACCTTGCGCTGGCAGGTTCCACCGGGCAATTGGGTGGTTATCCGAACGGGAATGGTGCCCACAGGTGTCCGGAACGCCCAGGCACCACCGGAAGGGAGCGGTCTGGAAGTTGACAAAATGAGTCGTAAGCACCTGGAAATGAACTTCGATTCGTTCTTCGGGGAAATCATCCGACGCATTCCGGCTCAGGACCGAAAAACCTGGCGCATGACGGTTGCCGACAGCTACGAAACGGGTGGCCAGAACTGGACCGACAATCAGTTGCAGCAGTTTAAAAACGCTTTCGGCTACGACGCCCTACCCTACCTGCCGGTGTTGAGCGGGCAAGTGGTGGGAAGTCCGGAAATGGCGGACCGGTTTCTGTGGGATCTGCGACGGTTTATTGCCGACAGAGTGGCCTATGAATATGTAGGCGGGCTGCGCGACATCAGCCACAAGCACGGATTGCGCACCTGGCTTGAAAATTACGGGCACTGGGGATTTCCCGGCGAATTTCTGCAATACGGCGGTCAGTCCGACGAGATTGCCGGGGAGTTCTGGAGCGAAGGCGAGCTGGGCAATATTGAAAACCGGGCGGCTTCGTCGGCGGCCCACATTTACGGAAAAAAGAAGGTATCCTCCGAATCATTTACGGCCGGTGGCCGACCGTATTACCGGTATCCAGCCGTGATCAAGCAGCGCGGAGACCGCTTTTTCACCGAAGGAATCAACAGCACCCTACTCCACGTGTTCATCCACCAGCCCACTGATGCCCGGTTGCCCGGTATCAACGCCGATTTCAGCACGGAATTCAACCGGCATAATACCTGGTTCAATTACCTCGATCTGT
Organism: Larkinella harenae; assembly: GCF_054780515.1. Lineage (NCBI taxonomy): Bacteria > Pseudomonadati > Bacteroidota > Cytophagia > Cytophagales > Spirosomataceae > Larkinella > Larkinella harenae. The sequence goes on from NZ_BAAGWE010000002.1 coordinate 906,921, forward strand.
TCATTGCCTATCTGAAACGGTGTAATCTGATGTTGCAACAGGGCCGTTACGTGGCCGATGTGGCTTATTTTATTGGCGAAGACGCCCCCAAAATGATCGGCATCACCGATCCGGCGCTGCCTCCTGGTCACTCCTACGATTACATCAACGCGGAAGTCATCAAAAACCGCCTTCAGGTGAAAGACGGTCGTCTGACCCTGCCCGACGGCCTGAGTTACCGGGTGCTGGTGTTGCCCAAACTGGAAACCATCCGGCCGGATGTGTTGGCCAAAATCCGGGAACTGGTGCAAAACGGCGCGACCATTTTAGGACCCGCGCCAAATCGGTCGCCGAGTTTACAAAATTATCCAACCGCCGACCGTCAGGTGCAGAAAATGGCCCGGGAGCTTTGGGGCAACGCCAACGGTTCTACCGTAAAATCACACCGGTTCGGAAAGGGCATGGTCCTGACAGGCATGGACATGAATGAAGCCTTGCGGACGCTGAATACCCCGCCCGATTTTCGAGCAGAAGGTGTTGATTCCGTGCTGTATATCCACCGTTCGCTGCCGCAGGGCGAACTCTATTTTGTCAGTAACCAAAGCCACCAAACCCTCCAGCTGACGCCGGAATTCAGGGTTCTTGGCAAACAACCCGAACTGTGGGACCCGGTTGCGGGCACCATACGACCACTGCCCCAGTTTACGCAAACCGCCACACATACCCGCGTACCGCTTCAGCTGGAAACCTTGCAAAGTGCCTTCATTCTGTTCCGAAAAACGGCTAACCAGGCGGCAGGAACGGGTCAGAATTTCCCGGCTCCTCAATTGGTCTCAACCATTCGTACCCCCTGGCAGGTACAGTTCGATGCCAATCTGCGCGGCCCTCAAGAGCCGGTCACATTTACTACCTTAACCGACTGGACGCAACGTCCCGAGGAAACCATCCGTTATTATTCAGGGACAGCCGTTTACCGAAACACATTTACGGTGGAAAAACCGCAGGCAGGCACACGCATGTACCTGCATCTGGGGGATCTCACGGCGATGGCGCGCGTCAGAGTGAACGGCAAGGATGTAGGAGGAGTCTGGACGGCTCCCTGGCAGGTCGACATCGCTCCGGCGGTAAAATCCGGCGAAAATACGCTGGAAATTCAGGTGGTCAATACGTGGGTAAACCGGCTCATTGGCGATAGCAAACTTCCAGCAGAACAGCGAAAAACCTGGACCAACGTAAACCCTTTTAAGCCCGACAGCAAATTACACGCTTCTGGCCTGAGAGGTCCGGTTACGATTCGGATGGTGAAGTGATGGCGCGCCCGGGCGGTGCATTGCGTTACTGCGTTACTCCACAATCCATCGCCCGAGGTTGTTATAGCGCCCTTCCAGCACAATTTTATAAAACCCGGTCGGCAGCTTCGACACATCGAGAACGGTTTTTTCTGTTTTAACGGGCAGTTCGTCCATCAGCCAGTACTGATCGCGACCGCCTTCTTCAAAATGATTGGTCGTCGAAAGCCAAACTTTAACGGTTCCTTCTGAATCGGCGGCTTTCCAGCTTAATGCGATTTTACCAGCTTCTTTTTTGGCGATCGGATCGGTGATCGACAGCTTGCCGGTCAGCGGAATGCCATCGATCTCAAACGCCTGTTCTTTCGGAATGGAAATGTTCAGGTGCCGGGCCATCGTCGGCATGATATCCACTACGCCAGGTACGGATTTCCGGAAATACGGGTTCAACTCGTTCGCGTTGGTAACCATCCACGTGCTTCGCTCCCGATCCGATTGCCCACCGTGCCCTTTGCCGCTCTCGGGACTCCGGCCGTGGTCGGTCGTGATAAAAACCTGCCAGTCTTCGCCGAATTTCTTCTGCCGCTCCTGAACCGCTTTCCATAACCGACCCATCTGATCGTCCATAATTCGGATAGCGCGGTAAAACTGCTCACTATCGCCGTATTTATGCCCCATATCATCCGTGTATTCCAGGTAGACCCACGACAGATCGGGGCCTTCCTGCCGGATGTAAGCCGCAGCTTCATTCACCACTTTTTCGTCGATTTTATGAATGTACTCCGCCTGTTTGTCGTGCGGAAAATGAAGGGTATCCAGCTCAAACCCGTCGAACGAATAGTTGAGTCGCAGGTGACCAGTTGCCGCCAGCCCCTCACCCACCAGCTTGGTCCGGTTGTCGAGCCAGGTCGAAAATACGGCGGTTCTTTTCTGCGGGTACTGCGCTTCAAAAAACCGAAAGATCGTCCAGTACTGGTAATTCGGTGCCTTGATGTTGTTGTCCCAAACGTTGTGTTTGTTGACCCACGTGCCGGTCAGCAGGCTGTTGTAGCCCACGGCGGAGATGGTTGGCGTCTGCGAATACGTTCCTTTTTGACCACCGACATAGGCGCGGGTATAACCACCTTCTTTGGCGATCGCGTCCAGATTCGGTTTGGCAATTTTCTCAATGACATCCGCCGAAATACCGTCGACAATCACGAAAAGCGCTTTTTTCTTGTCCGCTTGGCCAAAACAAAGCGGAGCGACAAACAAACTGGCAACCAATAACAATACGGTTTTGGAGAAAAACATGGGGTTGGGATTAATAGGAATGGGGATAATAAGTGTTCGTCAGGGTACCGTCTGCAAACAGCTCCAGAATGGCGTAACCGGGCGGGGTTTCCTGATAGTAACCCGGCCCGGCGGATTCCGCATCGCCTTTTTCCCACCAGAAACCGCTCATGGCCCCGTTGCAGTAATACTGAACCCCGTTGTAAACCGCCTGATCCAGCAGATGCTGGTGACCGCTCAGGCAGACTTTCACTTTGTCTTTATGCTGGTAAAAAAGAGTCTTTAACGCCTTGAAATCCGAATGCCCACCACCCGCCAGCAGAGGAGTCACGCCCAGAATGGGGTAATGCGACAGGAGCAGAACCGACGTGTTGGGGGCCAGCTGGGCCAGGTCGTTTTTCAACCAGTCGAATTGTTCGGCATCCAGCGAAACGTTGGAATTGTTGCCATCCAGAATAATAAAATGCCAGCCCTTGCGGGAAAAGCTGTAATACCGTTTCGGAATGTTCAGGCGCTTCACCACGTAATTTTTCCCATACATGGCGTCATCTTTCGACGGGGCTGCCCACCACGGATCGTGGTTCCCGATGCAACTGTAGACGTCGTAGGATGCTCGGATGGGCTTCATGCACCCATCCCAGATAGCCCATTGCGCCAGCATCTGTTCGCGGGTCACGTCCTTGTAATCGGCCGCGTGAATCGAGTCACCCCCATTCAGAAAAAAATCGATCTTCCGTTTCTGAATATCCTCGAGGCATCTGGCAAACCGTTCCGGTGCCCGGTCGCCCGCACGGATGTGTACGTCGGTAATGTGCGCAACCGTCAGCACGGGCCGGGGCGCGTTGCGGACGGTTGGGGTTTCCGGTGCAGTCAGGGCGACCGCACCGGTACTTTTCAGCCAATCTCTTCGATTCATGTTGGGTTTACTGCCAGCCAAAAACCTGCCGCAGGCTCGGGTTTAAAATCATTTGCTGCTGCGGAACAGGCCGGTAATAATATTTCGGGTCTTCGAACTTTCGGGGTGCGGTCTCCGTCACCATCGTGCCGCCGTTGGCACCGTTCCGCAAAAATACGGTTACATCGTCGGTGACGCTCCCGGCCCGGTAATAAATCAGCGTTACACCCAGTGAATTTTTCTCTTTTCGCTCCTCTGTCGGAATCGATGCAGCTTTGTCAATCAGGATAATGTCGGCCACGCCGTCGCCGGTCAGGTCATATTTTCCTAAACCGGGGAAGTACATACCGTCTGGAATGTTGGTTAATAATTGACCCGCTTTCCAGCGCATCAGATCATCGAAGCGCGAATTTTCAAAGGCAAACTCGACACGCCGTTCCCGTCGGATTTCGAGTAAAACACCCTGGTTAATGCCGGTCAGATTCGGGTATTTCTGTGCCATGAACGGGTCTGGCGTTGCATTGGCCTGGGCTAGGTTGAGATTGGGCAACCCCGCCCGTTTCCGCAGCAGATTGATAGATTGATCCAGATCGGCCTGCGTCAGCTTTCCTAGTTCGGCCTGTGCTTCAGCGTAAATAAGCAGAGCCTCGGCATACCGGTAGACCGGAAAATCGGCCCCGCCGGTTACGGTTGCCACGGTGCTGTTGATGAAACCTTTCAACTGGTGGTAACCCGTAAAATTTTTGTTCAGGCGCTGGATGTACGGCTGTGGATCCGGCTGCCGAACCCAGCCCGGATACGCTACGGTTTGCGCCAGACGCGGATCACGGTTTTGAAACTCCTTCACAAACTGAAACTGCTGGTATCCCGGCTGGCTGGAAAAATAGGTGCCGTTTTTCATCAGGTACGTCTGCACCAGATCGCGGGAAGGAGCCTGTTCGTAGTCCCCAAAAACCGTTGAGTTGATATCCTGGCTGCGCTTTTTATCGACATCATACACATTGGTAAGGATCACCTCCGGATTCGTCAGCAAATCCGGACTCCCAAAGAGGGCGGCATAGTCGGCGTCGGGCTTACCGGTGTTGTAGATCGAATATTTTCTGGAAGCCATCATTTCGGCCGCAACCGTAGCCGCCGTTTCCAGAAATGGGTTGGCGGTGGCTTTCAGATTCAGTTCGTCGTGGTACTTGCGGAACGTACCTTCGTAGAGCGCGATCCGTGCCTGAAGCATCTTGACGGCCCATTTGCCGGGCGTTCCGATCGGTACGGCTTCCCGTACGTTGGCAGCCGCAAAGGCCAGATCGGCCATGACACTATCCATCACCATTGCCCGTGAATCCTGCGGTTTGTAGAGGTCTTTATCGTCCGGGTTCAGCGCTTTCGAATACCAGGGCACATCCGAATACCGTTTTACCTTGTTGAAATAAAACTCGGCCCGGTAATAGCGTGCCAGCCCCACGTAGTGATTTTTAGCTACCGCGGTTGCGTTGGCCTTCTGGTAGTTGTCCAGAAAATAGTTGATGTTCCGTAGCCGCCCCCAGTCCCAGCCACCGGTAATGTTCTGAGAACTGGGCGAGCCGGTCATAATCGTTTTAATTTCCACCGCTGCGGTCGTGGTAGCATTGTCGGTGCTCTGGTCGTTCAGGAACGACTCCCGACTAGGTAGCGAAAGCAGGCCATTGATGTACAGGGCCAGATCTTCCTCCGTATTAAAGAAGGCTTCCGGCGCAATCGACGTTTGCGGATACCGATCCAGAAAATCGTCCTTGCAGGCACTGGCGCCAATCAGCAGGCCGGAAAGCAGTATATAGAATGTCTTTTTCATGATTAGCAGGAATGATCAAAGTTCGAAATTCAACCCAACGGCCATTTTCCGCTGAAACGGATAAGCCCAGCCGTAGCCATCGTTCACCGACTCGGGGTCCACGTATTTTTTGATTTTCGAAAACTCGAACAGGTTTTCGCCACTCGCAAACACCCGCACCCGATTGACTTTGATCCGGCGGGTCAGTACCGCCGGCAACGTGTAGCCGATGGTCACGTTCTTGACCCGCACATAAGCCGCACTCAGCAGGTATTTGGTCTGGGGAATGTCCAGCCCGGCACCGTAGTTGGCATCGGCCAGCCACGACTGCAGCACCGGATAGGTTGAGTTAAGATTGGCATCGGCCAGACCGGCCTGGATGTACGAAGCCGAATGTTTGGCGCGGTCGGCTTCCGGTTCGGACGTGGCGCGGTAAAAATCCAGGTTCCAGGGGTAGATGTTGGCGTAGGGCTGCTGGTAAGGTCCCCAGAACAAGTAATGACGCGGGTAATAATCGGCTTTGCCAACGCCCTGCAAAAAAACCGTTGCGTCAAACCCGTTCCAGCTGGCGCTCAAGTTCAGTCCCAGCCGGTAGCGGGCCGTGGTGTTGCCGATCACCTGGAGGTCTTTTGGGTCTTTCTGCGAAAGCCCTCTTTCGATTTTTCCGTCGCCGTTCAAATCCTTGTATTTCGGCCAGCCCGGCACCACCTTCAGGGCGCCCCAGGGCACAATAGCCGATTGATCCAGTTTCTTGATCTCCTCTTCGTTAGTAAACATACCGTCGTTGACCAGACCCCAGATTTCACCCAGTTGCTGGCCCACGCGATACGCCGAAAACAACTGCTGATCGTTCTTGAAGTTCGTAATCACCGAGCGCGAATCGGACAGGATAAACTTACCATCGAGCGTCAACGGTTTGGCCCCCACCACGTAGGAATCCCGGTAATTAAGCGTCAGCTCCCAGCCGTTGGTGCGCAGATCGGCGGCATTCTGTTTGGGCACCGTTGTACCTAACACTCCCGGTAATTCCTGCCCGGCCGTCAGCATTCCCCGCGTATTTCGAATGTAATAATCAAACGAAAGCAAGACCCGTTCTTTGAACAGCCCGACGTCGGCCCCAAAGTTGGTCGTTGCAACCCGCTCCCAGGTATAGCTTCGGGGGTCGATGCTCAGCGAAGGAGACCGGGTTATGATGGTCTGCTGACTGCCGTTGATGAGGTAACTCGACAAGCCCGTTGGCAACGTTTGCAGGTAGTCGTAATACCCCACATTCTGGTTGCCCAAGGCTCCGTACGACATCCGTAGTTTAAGCGTCGGGATGTAGCGGAGCAAGCCATTCATAAACGGCTCAGCGCTGGCGATCCAGGCGGCTGACACCGAAGGGAAAAAGCCCCAGCGATTGCTCGCCGGAAACCGCGATGAGCCGTCATAACGCCCGTTGGCTTCCAGAATATAGCGGTCTTTCAGGGTGTAATTGACCCGGCCAAAAGCACTGCGAATGGCGTAAGAACTGTCCGAACCCGAGACGAAGGCATCACCGGAAGTTAGTGAAATATAAGGCAGTGAAGATGAAATCAGCACGTTTCGCTCGGCCCGGACCAGCGCGTACTGGTAGCTTTCCTGATTATAGCCCGCCAGCGCCGTAATGGCGTGCTTACCGAATGTTTTGGAATAATTGGCGTAGAAGTTAAAAACCGTGTTGAACAGGGCCCCATTACGCTCGACGACCTGACCGTTGCCGCCCTCCTGCCGGATGTCGCCGGGACCGTAACCGATGCTAAACCGGCGGACATCGTCGTGGTACTTCCAGAGTTCGCGTTTGAAACTGGCATCACCCGTAATCTGCAAATCGCCGTTCAGAAACGTACCCACCATCCGGCTGATATTCTGAAAGCCGAACATATCGTTCTGATTTTTACCGCCGTCGGTTAACCGGGCCGCCAGCCGCCCAGCACCGGTATTCGCCCACGAACCGTCGGGATTCACGGCCACGTCGGTCGGTTGCAGGTAGTAGATGTCCGTGAGATTGACGGCCGGCGTGGCTCGTTGCGTCTGGTAGATGGTCAGGTTGTTATCAATTTTCAGCCACTTCAGCGGGGAGAAATTGACCCGGGCGCGGAGCGAATACCGTTTCCAGAAATCATCGGCAATTTTGTTCAGCCCGTTTTCTTTGGTATAATCGGCCGATACGTAATACCCAATCGGCATGTTATTGGCCGTAGCACTCCCGTTGAACGATACGCTGTGGTTTTGCGACAGGCTGGATCGGTTGAAAAAGTAGTCATACCAATTGTTGCTGCCCATGTAGGCCCACCGGGTCGGATCGGCGGGGTTCAGCCGAACGTCTTCCACCGCCGGGTTTTCCGAGCGCTCCTTGGCCCAACGGTAATGTTCGTCCGAATAGTTGACGTAGTCCCAGGGCGTGTTGTCGGTGGACATTTCCAGCACCCGGGAATAGATATACGGATCAGTCACCGGCTGCGGCAACACCGTAGCTTTGCCCCACGAAAAATAGTTATTGTAGGTGATCGACTGCCGACCCTGTCCACCCTGTTTGGTCGTGATCAGCACCACGCCAAAGGCCGCTCGGGCACCATAAATGGAAGCCGTAGCCGCATCACGCAGCACCGAAAATGAAGCAATATCCGAGGGGTTGAGCCGGAGCAAATCTTCGTTGTTGGACGACGGAATTCCGTCGATAACGATCAGTGGCCCCCCGCCGTTGATGGACGTAAACCCCCGGATGTTGATGTTGGGCACGGTGCCGGGTTGCCCACCCTGATAAGTGATATTCAACCCTGGGCTCACCCCCTGCAAGCCCTGCATGACGTTGGCAATGGGCCGGGCTTCGAGGTCTTTGCCCGCAATCTGATCGACGGCACCCGTGATGTTGATTTTCTTCTGGGTGCCGTAGCCTACCACCACTACTTCCTGCAAATTGGCCGCGTCCAGTGCTAAATTCATGTTGACGGTATTGCGACCATTCAGCGGTTCTTCGGTGGTTACGTACCCAATAAACGAAGCGACCAGAACGGCGTTGGCGGGCACGTTCGTGATCGAATACCGTCCGCTGCCGTCTGTGGTTGCCCCTTTCTGCGTGCCTTTAATCACGACATTGACGCCCGGCAGGGGTTCGCTGGCAGTGCCGCCGGTTATCAATCCACTTACTGTGATCCCCTGCGCAAACGAAGCGATACGAGCCATAAAGACCAATAGCCAAACAAGCCCCAGAAGCCGTACGGAGGGGCAACGACCGGAAAAAAATCCAGGTAAAGTTTTCATCATGCGAACGAGTTAGGTTTAATCAAAATCAAGGTGTTAGTATGCACAATTTGAAGCACCGAGCTGGCGGCAAAGGTAGATAGCGGTGGTTCTAGACGCCGTTACGGCAATGTTACAAAAACATTAATTTTGTTTGAATATTCATTCAATAAAAAAGAAATCCGAATCCGGTTTTTACCTTATCTTTGAACAATATTTTTATGTTTTATCCAAATAATAAGCGGAATGGGCAGAAAGAGTCTTAAAGACGCCCGACAGAAGGAAATTATCCGAATGTTTTATCGGGTGGCTAAGAAAGAGGGATTGGAAAACACGTCGATCGCCAAGATTGCTGCCGTGATGGAAATTAACCCCAGCCTGATCATGCACTATTTTCAGACCCGCGACGATCTCATCGGTGGTTTGATTGATTTCATGCTGGACAAGTACCAATTGATTTTTGGCAAAACCAGCAAAACACGGCAACCGCCGGAAGTGCTTTTGCTGAAGGTCGTTGACCGGCTGTTTTCGAAGGATTGGAATCAGCTGTTCGACGACGGTTTGTTCTACAGCTGCTATTCGCTAACGTTTCGGAATCCCCAGATTCGGGAGAAATATAAGACGCTACTGGACTCGCTACGCCAAAAGCTGGCAGCTTTAATTCAGGACTGCGCCGACGCCGGTATTTGTGGGGTCACCAATCCATACCAAACCGCCGACCTGATTTTTGTTCTGGTGGATGGTGCTTATTACTACCTCAGCCTGGTGAAGGATAAAAAAGAATACGGTCAAAAACTGGAACACTATAAACAGCAGGCGCTGCAACTTCTTCAGCTGTCAAAAGAGTTGCCGGGGCCGGTAATTGCGGTAAGAAGCCCAGAGACCGATCACCAGCCAGGCCACATTGACGGCAATGCTCTGCCGGTCGTGGGTGTGCAGTGAATTGATGATTAATCCAATCGCCCCGATGATATTCAGGGAGTGATACGACAAGTCATCGGCCCTCAAAATTCGTAGAGAAAGCAACAGATAAGCTAGCAGATAAGCCAGTACACCCAGCCATCCGGCCAGTTCAATCCAGTAATCCTTCATGGCTGCACAGATCAATCGTCCGGAAATGAATTGAAGTTACTCATTTCCGGACGATCGGCCCATCAGTTAATGATTTCTTTTTATTCGGCTGAAGCAAGTTACGCTGCAGGGAACGAGACGCTGGATAAAAAGCCTTTTTTATTCCGCCAGGTAATTTCCAATTCCCACAATAACCGTCGAGAAGATAACGGTGGCGATACCAAGCGAAATAGTACGCATCGTTGGGCGATTAGCACCCCGCCATTCGTGCAGGTACAACCCCCAGAAACTACTGAACGCGATGATGAAAGCCATGTGCAGCGTCCAGCCCGAAAACCGGTATTCGCCCATTTTGCTGTCGCCCATGCCGTAGAAGAAAAATTGCAGGTACCAGGTAATTCCGGCCATTGCGCAGAAGATGATGTTGCGCACCGCCGGTGCCGACACATTGCGGTAATCCGTATAAGTTTTATTCTTGATGTTTAAATAAATACACCAAAGCGCATTGGTGGTCAGACCGCCCAGCAGGATAAACACCAGTGGTGCATTGTTCATGTAGAGCGGATCAGCCCCGTTCTGAACCGCCAGTTCGGCAATGGGTTGCCCCGCCGTCAGCCCAAACGACATGCAGGCACTCATAACGCCCGAAAACAACGCTACCATGATGCCTTTTTTGAGGTCAAATTCCGCAATAGTTTCCTTCTTTTTCTCTTCGGACATCGACTTTTCTTTCATCATACCGGCAATGCCACAAATGGAAATTCCGAGCACACAGACGGCTAACCCCAATATAATGACCTGCCCCGACGTGGTCCGGATCAGGTCGCCAAACTGGCCCAGCCAGATGGGAGGCACTACCGTTCCAAAAACCGCACACAAACCCAGTACAACGGCCATTCCCAGCGACAGCCCCAGATACCGCATGGTCAGCCCGAAAGTTAAGCCACCAAATCCCCAGAGCACCCCCCAGAAGTAAGACCACCATTTGGTTTCGGTGGGTGCCGTACTCAATATTTCAAACAAATTGGGAACTGTGATCCAGCCGAAGACCAGTGGAGCGAACACCCAGGAAAAAATACCACCGACCAGCCAGTAGCTTTCCCAGGCCCAGCTCTGTACTTTTTTGTACGGTAAATAAAAACTACCGGAAGCAAACCCTCCGATCGCGTGCAAAACGACTCCCCAAATTACAGCCATTTGTTAAAAGTTAAGATTAGTCTCTGGAATACGTGTATAGTGCTTTTTCAACAAATCTGTGTAGTTTCCGGAGAAATACCTTCCTGCCCTCTCCTGAATCCAAAAGCTAAAAAAACGGCTCTTCTAACGATCCAAACCGTTAACTATTTTTTTCAGGAGCAGGAGAGCACGGTATAGTTAATTCTTGATGATCTTATAGGTTTGTAACTGTAGAATACTATTTCATCATAGGTTAGTAGGATAGGCCCGTTAGATTTCTAATGGGCTTATTTTGTTTTTTTCCTTTCTCCATCTATCCCGGCAGGCCTTTCGGTATTTTGTTTAACTTTTCTTAAACACCATTATGGCTTACCGGTTTCTCTTGCATGAGAACATTCGATGGAAAAAATATCCTGATCGTGGGAGCCTCCTCAGGCATTGGTCAGGCAACGGCCCAGCTTATTCAAGCGGAAGGAGCCACGCTATTCACCCTCGGCCGCCGGCAGCCCGAAGGAATCCAATCCACGCACATCACCTGGGACGCCAGCGCAGCCGCCGAGCCGGATACGAGCCAGCTGCCCGATGCCCTGCACGGTCTGGTGTATGCGCCCGGCACCATCCGCCTGGCTCCTTTTGGCCGACTGACGCGCGAGAATTTCCAGGAAGACTTCACGGTAAATGTACTGGGAGCCATCACGTTACTGAAAGCGACTCTGTCGGCCCTGACCCAGGGAAAATCGGCGAGTGTGGTGTTATTCAGTACTGTAGCAGCTCAGCTGGGCTTCGGTCTGCATTCTTCCATTAGCGTTGCCAAATCTGCCGTAGAAGGGCTGACCAAATCACTGGCCGCCGAATATGCGCCTTACAACATTCGGTTTAATGCCGTCGCGCCTTCCCTCACGCATACACCGCTGGCAGAATCGGCGGGGCTGGTTTCTGCGGAACGAATTAAATCAGCCGACAAACGTCACCCGCTGGGCCGCATCGGCTCGCCAGATGATATTGCGCGCATGGTTGCCTTTTTGCTGTCGGACGAAAGCAGTTGGATGACGGGACAGATTTTGGGGGTTGACGGCGGAATGAGTACGCTCAAATAAACGACATCTGTTAGCAGAAGTACGCTAGCGCGCAACTGGCTTACCGGCCCACTGCACATGCTTTGGGCTGGGTTATTTGTTTTTGAGCCTCTTTTAAACCTGCTTCTATTCTGGTTACTTTGTATAGTTCATCAGCTATACAATGAAAAAACTAAGCTACTGCCTCGGGCTCCTGAGCCTGCTGGCTGCCCACCTGGCTTTTTCGCAAGCCAAACTCGTTGAAACCGTAACCCGTAAAAACGGCGAACTGATCATTCCGTACCAGAAGTACGTCCTGCCGAACGGCCTGACGCTGGTGGTTCATGAAGATCATTCTGACCCGATTGTGCACGTTGACGTTACCTACCACGTTGGGTCAGCCCGGGAAGAAATTGGAAAATCCGGTTTTGCGCACTTCTTCGAACACATGATGTTTCAGGGTTCCGATCATGTGGCCGACGACGAGCACTTCAAAATTGTGACCGAATCGGGTGGTACACTGAATGGCACCACCAACACCGACCGGACTAATTATTTTGAAACCATGCCCAGCAACCAGCTGGAGCGGGCTCTCTGGCTCGAAGCCGACCGCATGGGCTTTTTGCTGGATGCTGTTACCCAGAAAAAATTTGAAATTCAGCGCGCCACGGTAAAGAACGAGCGTGGTCAGAATTACGACAACCGCCCTTACGGTCTGGTGTACGAATACACTGCCAAAAACCTGTATCCCTACGGCCACCCCTATTCCTGGCTCACCATCGGTTATATCGAAGACCTGAACCGGGTGAACGTGAATGACCTAAAAAACTTCTTCCTGCGCTGGTACGGTCCCAACAACGCGGTGTTGACCGTCGGTGGGGATGTTGATCCGAAGCAGGTGGTGCAACTGACCGAAAAATACTTTGGCAGTATTCCAAAAGGGCCGGGAGTAACCAAAACCACGGTTCCGCCCGCCTTACTGGACAAGGATCGCTACATTTCCTACGAAGACAACATTCGCTTTCCGATGCTGCGGATGGTGTACCCAACGGTGCCCCGTTTTCATGCCGACGAAGCACCGCTGGACGCGCTGGCCCAGATTCTGGGCGGTGGCAAAAGCTCGCTGTTCTACAAAAATCTGGTCAAAACCGAGAAGGCCGTGCAGGCCAATGTAGGCCATCCGGCGCAGGAACTGGCGGGCGAATTTACGTTTACGGTTTTGCCCTTCCCAACCATGCGGCTGGACAGTACCGAAGCGATCATCCGCAACACACTGGCCGAATTTGAGAAACGGGGCGTCACCGACGACGATCTGGCGCAATTCAAAGCCACCCGCGAAGCCGAGATTATCAATTACCTGTCGAGTGTTGCCGGAAAAGTATCGCAACTGGCCTCCTTCCAAACCTTCACGGGTTCACCCAATTACCTGCCAAACGAAATGAAGCGGTATCAGGCGGTGACAAAAGCGGATATCATGCGGGTTTACAACCAGTACATCAAGGCGAAGAAAGGCGTGATTCTGACGGTTTATCCGAAAGATCAGAAAGAGATCGTAGCCCATCCGGACAATTATACCATCGACACAACAGGCTATAAAGCTCCCGACTACGGCTACACCGGTTTGGCATACGTCAAGGCGAAAGACACCTTTGACCGGAGCAAAAAACCGGCTTCGGGCCCCAACCCCGCGGTGAAAGTGCCTCCTTTCTGGACCGACAAACTGCCCAACGGGTTGAAAATGATCGGAACCAAAAACGACGAGGTTCCCGAAGTTGCGCTGTTATTCTCGGTCAAGGGCGGCCACACACTGTCGGCCAACGATCCTTCCAAGGCCGGAATCGCCCAGCTCACGGCAGCCTTGATGAACGAAGCCACGCAAAATTTCAGCAACGAAGAAATTAATGCGAAACTTGAAAAATTGGGCAGCAGCATTCAGATTTACGCCAGCACGGAAGAAATTCAGGTATCGGTTTCGTCGCTGACCAAAAACCTGGATGGCACCCTGGCGCTGGTGGAAGAAAAGCTGTTCCGGCCCAAGTTTGCCCAGACCGATTTTGACCGCCTGAAAAAACAGCAGCTCGAACTGATTGCTAACCAGAGCACGCAGCCAGTGGTGATTGCCAACAAAGCCTACAACAAGCTGCTTTATGGCAACGACAACATCCGCTCGGTCCCAAGCAGCGGTACAACAAAAACCGTTGAGAATATCACCCTGGATGATGTCAAATCCTTTTATCAGAAGAACTTCTCTCCTTCCGTCACGAATCTCGTGGTGGTCGGCGATGTGGACAAAGCGACTATTGTTCCCAAACTCGGCTTTCTGAAAAAATGGGAAGCCAAACCCGTCAACCTGCCCAAAGCGCCGGTGGCCAAGAAAGTGGATAAAACCCGCATTTACCTGATTGACAAAGACAAAGCAGCTCAGTCTGAAATCCGGATTGGTTACCTGACCGACCTGCCCTTCGACGCAACGGGTGATTATTACCGGACGGGGCTGGCCAATTACATTTTGGGTGGAGCGTTCAACAGCCGCATCAACATGAACCTGCGCGAAGACAAAGGCTGGACCTACGGCGCCCGGTCGTCGTTTAGCAGCACCAAAACCCCCGGCCCGTTTACGGCGCAGGCTGGCGTGAAAGCCGCTGCTACGGATAGTTCGGTGGTTGAGTTTATGAAGGAGATTACGAACTACGGCAAAACCGGCATTACGGATGCAGAACTGGCTTTTCTGAAAAGCTCGGTGGGCCAGCGTGATGCCCTGCGCTACGAAACCTCGTTCCAAAAAGCCCTCTTCCTGAACCAGATCATCGACTATGACCTGCCGGGCAACTTTGTGGAGCAGCAGAGCCAGATTCTGAAAAACATGACGAAGAAAGAGATCGACGCGATTGCAAAAAAACGACTACCGGCTAACAACTTGATTATTACGGTTGTCGGTAATAGATCAGCGATCAAACCGGGTCTGCAAAAGCTCGGTTACGAAGTGGTAGAGCTGGACAAGGAAGGCAACCCCGCCGTAGCGGAAGGTACCGCCACTCCCGCATCTTTGGGCGGAGCCTCTTCGACTAACCCCCGAAAATAAACGCTAATGAGTTTCAACGCAAAAGGCCGCTCGTGAGCGGCCTTTTGCGTTGAAAGAGAAATAATTAGTAGCTATTTTTCTTTGCAGTGGTGAGTTGAACGAACTCTTCTAGCGGGTCGAGTAGGTGTATGTTCGGCTATTGCCATAATTATCAGCCTCAGAAAAGGGAAAGCCATTGGCATATTGTATAGTAATTACCTGATTAGTTTTGTTAATCTGATCCAATGGAAGGTTAGGATCACTCGTCACACCACCCTGGGTTCTGACGAGGTTATTGGGTGACATAAACCGATAAAAAGCCGTTTCGTTGAAGTCAAAGCCGTATTGAGGATTGGGTTTGTCATCAAACTCATTTAACCGTCTACCCCGACGAAATACTTGTTTGGTAACGGCATCCATCGTTACCAGGTCGATAACAGTTATGTTGTTTCGAGCGTCAAACTGAAGAGTTTCGACCTCAGTGTAAAAGACACTAGGGCCGTATTGATTGGTGCGGTCTTGGTCAAAATAATAATCGCGAGTAATCTTATCAATCCGGCTCTGATTGTCATACTCGAATTTTTCAATCCAGTAGGTTTTGGTCACCCCAAAAACATCCCGAATAATTCGCGAACGAGAAATGAGTCTACCAGTTGAATCATAGGTGTAATCCATGAATAAAATACCGCTACCCGGGATTTCGGGATAACTTCCCCGCACTACCTGAATTAATTTCCCCACCGAATTATAGGTATAGGTCTCTTTTAAAGAGAGTGCAGGTTGTCCCCCACCAGAATACGTTATGGTTGTAGAAGTTGGCTTTGCCTCGGCACTATAATCAATAGTATACTCACGGTTGGAACCCATGACCTCCGAAATACGGGTAAGCAAAAGCGGCCTTCCTTGCGGATCTACAAGCGCACGGTGATCAGGAAAACAGGAAGCAGCTAAAATTGGGAGAATAAGAATAACAAAGCGTAATCGATAAAGATAAGTCATAGAGTTTCGGATTATGTCTTAATGAACTTCAAAGCTACCAATAATAGTATTGTGTACAACTAATAGTACAATTATTACCTGCCTGTATATAGGTCACGATCAATCAATAGCCGTTTCATTCACAAACTTATCTCCGGCTTTTTGCAATTGTTCTACACTTCCCGAACCAGCTTTTGGTACTTCTCCTACCTGACCGCGATGATGCGAATCGGTCCAAATCGTTCGGGTCATGTTTACTCCATTTTTTCAATACCATCCGGTTCGGAGCGCCAGAAAACCCGGCAACCAACTAGGGCGCAAACCCGATAACAGTCCATGAATTAAAAAATATAGTCGAACCCTTGGAACTCATATACCGATCGGTATATATTTGCAATATGAAATTCACCCCACGATCGGAAGCAACCCGTCAGTTCATTATTGAGACTACCGCCGGTATTTTCAACAAGAAGGGCTATGCCGGTACGTCGCTGTCGGATCTGACCGAGGCAACCCGACTGACTAAGGGAAGCATTTACGGGAATTTCGAAAACAAGGAAGAAGTTGCCGTGGCGGTTTTTGCTTTCAACGCGGCCCGTCGCCGGGAAATTATCCAGAAAAAACTAAGCCAGGCCACCACCAACAAAGACAAACTACTGGCTTTTATTCACCTGTTCAGCAGCGCCGAAATTCAGGTATTTCCGGAAGGAGGTTGTCCGCTTTTAAACGCTGGAACCGAAGCCGACGATACGCACGAACCATTACGGCAGCGGGTGGCCGACGAGTTGCGGGAAACGCAGAATGATTTGACGGCACTCATTCAGGCAGGAATAGCCAGCCAGGAGTTTCGCGAGGATACCGATGCCCGACAAATTGCTTTATCGATTCTGGCCCTTATTCAAGGGGGTATTTTCGTGGCCCGAACAACCCGAAATGCGGATAGCCTGGACACCATCATCCAAACCGCCAGGAACCTTGTTCAACAAATTTCGATAAAACCGTTAACCTAATTTTTTTACCCTATTATATACCGATCGGTATATGACTTATCTTGATTCTTTTACCAATAGATTTAAAATGAAAACGAAACACAACACCGTTTTGATCACGGGTGGAAGCGCCGGAATCGGTTTCGAAATCGCCAGACTTTTTGCTCAACAGGGCAATCAGGTCATTATCACGGGCCGCGATGCCGACCGACTGCAACGGGCGGTGGCCCAACTCCCCAACACCTCGGGGATCGTGTCTGATGTCAGCCAGCCAGCCGATGTCGATCGGTTGGTCACCCAACTTCAGCAGTATTTTCCGACACTGAATCTGGTTGTCAACAACGCCGGACGGGCTTTTGCCTATACCCTGTCCACCGACGGCATCAACGCGATGGCGAAAGCCACGGAAGAAATTACGACCAACTACCTCGCCATTATAGGGCTGACGGAAAAACTTCTTCCTCTGCTGAAACAGCAACCCGAAGCGGCTTTGGTCAACGTCTCGTCCATTGTCGCTTTTGTGCCCGGTTCGCTGACGGCAACGTACTCGGCCAGCAAAGCCGCGCTGCACTCTTATACCCAGGCACTGCGCTACACGCTGGCAAAAGATACCTCCATCAAAGTATTCGAATTGATGCCTCCGCTGGTCAATACCGACTTCTCGCAGGAGATTGGTGGCGCCAACGGTATTTCACCTACTCTCGTAGCCGAAGCATTGCTCCAGGGGCTTGAAACCGATACGTTCGAGATTCATGTTGGTAATACGGTGAACCTGTACAAGCTCTTTCTATCGTCGCCCGCCGATGCTTTGCTCACGTTGAATAACGGTCGATAAAAGAAGTTACGTTGCCGTTTTCCGACCCCGGTTTGTTCCTATCTTTGAGGCTATATTACCTGCATCGTCATGGAAAAACCGTTGGTCGACGGGCCGTACCGGCTGAAGAAATTTCCGGGCAAAGGGGGCTGGACCTATGCCGAACTACCCGAAGTTTCGCCGGACAAAAAAGCTTACTTCAACTGGGTAAAGGTCAGGGGCCTAATTGATGATTACGAGATCAAAAGCGCGCAGTTGATGCCGATGGGAAACGGTAGACTGTTCCTGGCGGTCAAGACCGAAATTCGGAAGCAAATTGGCAAACAGGAAGGGGATTGGGTACACATTACGCTGTATCCCGAACAGCTACCGGTGGACACCCGGAAAGACCTGCTGATCTGCCTGGAAGATGAACCCGCTGCCCAGCGGGCTTTTCTCAACGCTACAGCTGACGAGCAAAAGGCTTATATCGACTGGATTGATGCGGTGAAAAGCGACGATGCCAAAATAGAGCGCATGGCTCAAACCATAGAACGCTTGTTGAAAAGGCAGAAGATCTAAAATTGGTATACGGTTTTCGGTTTACAACCGAAAACCGTATACCCTACACCATTAAATTTTCACCGCCTGACGAGCCAGCAGTTTCCACTCGCCTTTTTGTTTTACCCAGACCATCAAAACCGCTAGTTTGGCCGTGCCGGGAACGCCCTTGTTATTCGTGTTTCCCGCCAGCTTGTGGCGCACCCAGGCCGCATTATCCACCACCGTCACGGTTTGTTCCGTTAAATCAATGGATGTAAAATCCGACTCACCGCTTGTTAATGCTTTGACAAAAGCCGCTTTATCCTCCACCAAACCGTTGGAGTGCCCATACGTCAGCTGATCGGTCGTGATGGATTCCAGAACGGTTTTATCGGCATCGACGATGGCTTTCCGCAATTTTTCAACGGCTTGTTCCACCGCCTGTTTTTCATCTTTTTTGACAGGCTCGGTCGCCATCACAGTTCCGGTAACAAGCAACAACAGAATGAGGCTTCTCAGGATTTTCATAAGTAACTGAATTTGAATTGATAAAAGGATAGATAGAGCCGCAACGGCGGACCATTGAGAAAAGCGAATAAAGATTTCGTACGATACCTTTACCGGCCTCTCTTGTCTAAAAATTAGTTAGTTTCCAGCAATACCAATACATATTCCTTACCGGATTCGGTGGCCAGGTCGTACAGCCAGACGCCGTTGGCGGGCGTTTCCGGTGTAGCGGTTTGGAATTGGTTTTCCGGCTGCTGGTAAAAAGGGTTCGTATTCTTACCGCTGGCGGTTTGCAGACGGGTTTTTCCATCGCCTTTCAGTGCGTTCGTCACCCGCAACCGACAGTTGCCGCCCAGCGCCGAACGAACAGCCACACGGGTTAGCTTTCCGGCTTTCCAGCTGAGGTCCAGTTCGAAACCACCCCGCGCTTTCAGTCCTTTCACCTCGCCCGTGGCCCAGGCATCGGGCCGGGCGGGCAGCAGGTTCAACAACCCGTCGTGGCTTTGCAGCAGCATTTCGCCAATGCCCGACGTACCACCAAAATTTCCGTCGATCTGGAACGGTGGATGAGCACAGAAAAGATTCGGATACGTGCCTCCCCCTTTGGCATAATCGGTGCCCTCCATACCGGTCAGTTTCAGCAATTCGCGCAGCAGTTTGTAGGCATGATTGCCATCGTGCAGCCGCGCCCAGAAGTTAATTTTCCAGGACTTGCTCCAGCCCGTTCCGCCATCACCCCGGATTTCGAGCGTTTTGCGGGCAGCATCGGCCAACGTTGGTGTTGTCAACGGAGAAACTTCCCGGCCCGGATGCAACACGTACAGGTGCGAAACATGACGGTGCTGCGGGTCTTCGTCTTCCCAGTCTTTATACCACTCCTGCAAATTGCCTTTTTTCCCGATCTGCAACGGAAATAACTTGCTTTTTTTTGCCGCCAACTCGTTGCGAAAATCCGCATCCACGCCCAACTGAGACGACGCCTGAATGACATTGGAAAACAAATCCCAGATCAGGCCCATATCCATCGTGGTGGCCACCGAAACCGATTGCTTGACACCCTGATCGGTGATAAAAACGTTCTCGGGAGAGGTTGCCGGTGCGGTTACCAACCGTCCCTGCTTGTCTTCCACCAGCCAGTCGAGGCAAAACAAGGCAGCGTCTTTCATCAGCGGATACGCGTAGTCGCGCAGGTATTTCTGATTGCCGGTATAAAGATAGTGGTCGTACAGATGCTGACAGAGCCAGGGACCGCCCACGGCCCAGTTGGCCCACGACGGACTGCCTTTGCCTTTGTCGCCCACCGGATTGCTGGTTGCCCAGAGATCGGAGTTGTGGTGAACGGTCCAGCCGCGGGCGTTGTAAAAGTTCTTCGTGGTTTCACGACCGGTGACTGCCATATAACCAATCCAGTCCAGCAGCGGTTGATGCAATTCCGACAGATTGACCATTTCTGCCGGCCAATAATTCATTTCGGTATTGATGTTGGTGGTGTAGTTACTGCTCCAGGGTGGGCGAACCATCGGGTTCCAAAGCCCCTGCAAGTTGGCCGGTATGCCACCGGGCCGCGAACTTGAGATCAACAAATACCGACCGAACTGAAAATACAACGCTTCCAGTTCGGGGTCAGCCCCGCCCTCCGCGTAGCGTTTCAGCCGTTCGTCCATCGGCAAAGTAAGCGCTGGCGACGCGCCCAGCGAAAACGTCATCCGTTTGAAAAACCGGTTGTAATCCGCCACGTGATCCCGCCGAAGTACAGCAACGGTTTTGGTCAGGGCTTTTTTCAGGTACTTATCGGCCAGTTGCTTTTCATCCCGTCCGTCACGATCCGGGCATTTATCGAAACCGTTGAAACTCGTGGCCGCCGTCAGCAGCAAAACCGCTTCGGTCGCGTTCTGAATCCGGATGCCAGCGGTGTCGGCCGAAACCGTTCCATCGGTCGAACGGACCTTTACACGCCAATCGAACCGCATGCCCCGGCAGCCCGTTGGGTCATTATAGCTGACTGGTTGCGCATTGTAATTGACATAATTGGGGTCAGCGTGCGCCGGTGCTTTTCCGCGAACAATTACGCCATCGCGTCCGGACACGGTTTTTGTAATTGGGTGAACACTCCGCACCGCGGCTGTCACGTTGAGTGCCCCTTTTTTACTGGCCGTCAGACGCAGCACAATGACTTCATCCGGTGCCGAAGCAAAAATTTCGCGGGTGTAGGTGACGCCATCGGATCGGAAACGGGTGGTTGTGCTGGCGTTTGTGATGTCCAGCTCCCGGGTATACTCCGTGGGCGCACCCGTCACGTTTTGTTTCAATACCAGATCTCCCAGCGGCTGGTAGGCTTCGGTATACAAGCCCTGTACTTGCTGCGTTAGCGTAGCCGCCTTGGCATAATCTTCCCGAAAAAGGGCTTCTCGGATTTGGGGCAGGTAGTTGGCCGCGCCGGGGTTGGGGTTGCGGTTGACCGGCCCGCCCGACCAGAGCGACGATTCGTTCAGCTGAATCAACTCATCCGTCACCCGTCCAAACACCATAGCACCCAGTCGGCCGTTCCCCACCGGCAACGCTTCATTCCAGTTTCGGGCGGGCTGGCGGTACCAGATCGGGGCTGTTTTTTGGGCAATAACCGGAAAAACCGTCAGTCCGAGCAGACTAATGCCAATCGTTTTCCGGATCAGGAATAACAAGGTACGCGTTCGAATAAAATGCATGATTATAAAAGCGGCCAGATCAACAGAATTACTTGCATCGCGCGCACGCTCATGCTTTGTTATATACTTTCAAAATTGGCTCCCGCAGCATCTTTCCGGCTCCGAAGGTTACAAAATCCACCAATTTGGCAATGTCATCGGGGCTAACCCAATCGGAAGGATTGGCATCCGGCATGGCTTCCCGGTTGGCGGGCGTATCGATGACGCTCGGTACCAGAACCGTTGAAACAACATTCTTATTCTTTCCGGCAGCGTTGAGAATTTCGGACAACTGAATGACCAGCGCTTTCGATAAAGCGTAGGCCACCATGTGTTGCCCCGCCGATGACACGAGCGCCGGACGAGCCCCCACCAGCACCAGCCGTCCGCCGTCCGGTTGCCGGCTCATCTGATCAAAAACCGGGCGGGCCATCTGATACGTTGTCTGAAAATTCAGGCGGATCATGTGGTCGATGGCCGAAAAATCCGTTTCTTCCAATGAACCCATTGCAAAACCGCCCACCAATAAAACCGCAGCATCGATGCTTCCGTAGTCGGCCGTCACTTGCTCCACCAGCGACCGGCAACCGGCTTCGTCAGTTAAGTTCAGTTCGTGCGTAACCAGATTGGATTGTGGTTCGAGCGAACGCCCACCGGGTTCGAGGGTTGCCACAACGTTGTGCCCGTTGTTCAAAAGGTTTTGCGTAATGGAGCGCCCTAGCCCACCGGCTCCGCCGGTCAATAAAACGGTAGACATGTGCTTCGGATAATGGGTGAAAGCTCAAAATAACGGACTTCTCGCCAAATAAAAAACCAGACCTTTGTGGTTAGCGTCCCGGCCAAACAAACCGTTAATACATTTGGCCGACCCGGTTTCAGCAGAAAATTGACTCTTCTACCGGTCCCGGCTCTCGCTTCGGTGGAGTCCGATACGGAGAACCGAGACCAAACCGTTCGTCCCTATTTACCCGTCACTTTTCCAGCTTACTCAGGCCGGAATCACCGTAACGACAATTGACTTGGACGTGGGCGTCAGACTACCTTCGGCCATGTGGTTGAGCGGCAACAGCACGTTGGTTTCCGGAAAATAAGCCGCGGCACAGCCACGCGGAATATTGTAAGGAACCACCAGAAACCGTTCGGCCTTCCGGACTTTTCCTTCGTACCGGCTTTGCAGGTTCACCACCTGCTGCGGTTTCAGGCCCCGTTGCGCAATGTCGTCGGTGTGCATAAACACAATCCGTCGCTCGTTGTGAATTCCCCGGTAGCGGTCATCAAGACCATAGACCGTTGTATTGAACTGATCATGACTCCGGATGGTCATCAGCAGCAATTCATCGGGTTGTAGTGCGTGCTTCTCGGGCACGTTCACCGAGAAGTGTGCTTTGCCATCTTTGGTCGTAAATTTCCGTTCGCGGGGACCATTGGGCAGGTAAAAACCGCCCGGTTTCCGGACGCGCTCATTGTATTGGTCAAAACCGGGGACAACCTGTTCGATCAAATCGCGGATGTGGTCGTAGTTGCCCATCAGCTTGTCCCAATTGACGGTATTTGGCCGCCCCCGAAAAACCGCTTTAGCCAGCTCCGCCACGATTGCCGGTTCGCTTTTCAGATGCCGGGAAACCGGTTCCAACGTTCCGTGCGATTGCTGCACCACACCGGTGGTGGCTTCGGTTGTCACAAACTGATCGCCTGATGCCTGGGTGTCGCGGTCGGAGCGCGCCAGACAGGGCAAAATCAGCGCCGTTTCGCCGTGAATCAGGTGACTGCGATTTAGTTTGGTTGAAACATGAACGGTCAACCGACATTTCTGGAGCGCTTCGGCGGTGTAATTTGTATCCGAAACCGCCATCAGAAAATTCCCGCCCATCCCAACGAAAACCTTGGCTCGCCCCTCGTGCATGGCCTGCACGGCATCAACCGCACTAAAACCGTGCTCGCGGGGCGGCTCAAAACCAAAGACGGTTTTCAATTTATCCAGAAACTCGGGTTTTGGCCTTTCCCAGATGCCCATCGTCCGGTCGCCCTGCACATTGCTGTGCCCCCGAATTGGAGCGGCCCCGCCCCCTTCAATGCCAATACTACCTTTCATCAACAGCAGGTTAATAACCTCGTTGATCGTCTGAACGGAATTGCGGTGCTGCGTGAGCCCCATCGCCCAGCAAATAATGATTTTCTTTTTGTGTTTGATGGCATCCACCGCCTGTTGAACCTCTTCCAGCGACAGGCCGGTTTGCCCCACCAGGTCGCTCAGGTCGAAGTGCTCCAGGCTGTTGACAAAGTCGTCGTAACCCGAGGTGTATTTTTCGATAAACGGTGCATTAATCACCAGCCCCGGCGTTTTCTTTTCTTCCTCCAGCAGGAGCTTGCAAATCGCCTTCAAAAAAGCCAGGTCCGAGTTGATCCGGATTTGCAGGTACAGATCGGTTAGTTTCTGCCCACCCAGGATCATGTCACGGGGACTTTGCGGGTATTTAAAAGCCAACAACCCCGTCTCGATCAGCGGATTGACGGCGATGATGGTTGCTCCGTTGCGCTTGGCCTGTTCCAATGGAGTCAGCATACGCGGAGCGTTGGTGCCCGGATTTTGCCCCATGATCATGATCACTTCGGCTTTTTCCAAATCCTCGTAAACAATCGAAGCCTTACCCAGACCGATGGTTTCGGCCAGCGCCACCGAGGTCGATTCGTGACACATGTTGGAGCAGTCGGGCAGGTTGTTTGTTCCGAACTGCCGCACGAAAAGCTGGTACAGAAAAGCCGCTTCGTTGCTGGTCCGGCCGGAGGTATAAAACGCGGCTTCGTTGGGCGAATCAAGCGCGTTCAGCTCGTCAGCAATTAGTTGAAAAGCATCGTCCCAACTGATCGCTTCATAGTGTGTTTGTCCTTTCCGAATCACCAGCGGTTGCGTCAACCGGCCTTGCTGCCCGAGCCAGAAATCGTCTTTTTGGAGCAGTTCCTGCACAGCGTAACGCTGAAACAAAACCGGAGAGGCCGTGTGCCGGGTCATGACCTCGTCGGCGACGGCTTTGGCCCCGCTTTCACAGTATTCGGCAATAGAAGATCGATGACCGTCGGGGTCAGGCCAGGCACAGCTTGGGCAGTCGTACCCGTCTTTCTGATTCAACTCAATCAGTGCTTTCCACCCCCGCACCAATTCTGTATTGCGAAAAACATGGCGAAACGATTGAGTGATGGCTGTCAGGCCAGCAGCGGTTTCGGTGGGCTTGGTAATTTTTAAGCCCGTTAAGGTATCAGGAGCAAGTTTCATCAAGTTTGTGGTCTGGAAAAAAAGGGTCGGCTGGGTAGCAGCCGGGCTTCTTCAGGAATGAACACGGGTAGGTAAAAGCGTATACTGATTGTACCGATTGTCGCGAACAAAACCGAGCAGGGTGATACCCGCTTCCTGGGCCAGTTCAACGGCCAGGCTCGATGGCGCGCCCACAGCCGCCAGCAACGGCACGCCCGCCATCCAGCATTTTTGCACCAGTTCGAAGGCCACGCGCCCACTAACCAACACACCAAACCGGCTCAGGGGCAACCAATTTTGCCAGAAAGCCGCCCCGATGAGTTTGTCCAGCGCATTATGCCGGCCAATGTCTTCCCGGACCAGTAGCAACGCTCCCGCTTCGTCAAACAGGGCCGCTGCGTGCAGCCCGCCCGTGTGAGCAAAAGCCCGCTGTGCCTGCCGAAGTTTTTCGGGTAACCCGTGGATCACGGCCGAATCCACCGAAAAATCGCCGGGTAACGGCCCTGAACAAACCGTCTGTACGGCTTCAATCGACGCTTTGCCGCAGATACCACAACTGGATGCCGTATAGCTGTGCCGTTCGAGCCGGTGCCAGTCAACGTCGACGTCCGGTTGCAGTTCCACCCGCAGCACGTTTCCTTTCTTTTCGGAATCGGTAACACAATGTCGAATCGATACGATCTGAGACGGTTTTTGGACGATGGATTCGGTAAAAAGAAACCCCAGGGCCAGTTCTTCATCGTGCCCCGGCGTTCGCATGGTAACGGCTACGCTGCGCTGCTGTCGGTCATTGAGCGGTCCGTACCCCAGCCGGATTTCCAGCGGTTCTTCCACCGCCAGCAAATCAGCGGCTTCCTGTGGCTCAGCATCTTGGGTGATTTTATGGAGCGTTACGGGGGAGACGGCCTGCATAATTGTATGATTTATACTAAAAACTCCGTTTGTAAAAAAGAGTTTACCCGCGTCTGAATGATGGTGGAACTCAATACAATAACGGAATTAACCGTCATAAAAATAATTTTTCGTGCACAAAATAGGACAGTACATGAAAGTCAGCCTATGATTCGCCTTTATCTTTGGGTATAAGTTCGATAAAATCATCTTATAGGATTCGATATAACGCTCAGAAGAATCAATCGCGTCGGCGTTCCGACATCAATTCGATATGCTCAGTACGAACAACACACGGCAGGCGAACGAGTTTCGTCATGTAAGTTATTTGTGGGACGAAGCCAAAGCCGCCGAACTGGCCGGTGACGAAGTGGCCCTCCTTATCTATCGTTCCAACCTCTTAGGAGCCGACCTCCGGCTGACCAATTACGGTGGAGGAAACACGTCCTGCAAAACCGTGGCGAAAGATCCACTGACGGGCAAAGAAACCGAAGTGATGTGGATCAAAGGATCGGGTGGCGACCTGGGTACGATGAAGCGTAGCGGTTTGGCGGCCCTGTACGTCGACCGGTTGCGGAGTCTGAAAAATATCTACCGGGGTATCGAATTCGAAGATGAGATGGTCGAGTTGTTCAACCACTGCATTTTCGATCTGTCGTCCAAAGCGCCATCGATTGATACGCCCCTGCACGGTTTTCTGCCGTTTGCGCACATCGACCACCTGCACCCGGATGCGGCCATTGCCATTGCAGCCGCTAAAGATGGTAAAAAAATTACGCAGGAGTTGTTCAACGGTACCATCGGCTGGGTTGACTGGCAACGTCCGGGCTTCGATCTGGGGCTGAAGCTGGCCGAATGCCTGGAGCAGAACCCCGGCATCCGGGGCATCATGCTGGGCTCGCACGGTTTGTTCACCTGGGGCGATACGGCGTACGAAAGCTACATCAATACGCTGGAAGTCATTGAGCGTTGCGCAGAATACCTGGAAGAAAACTACGGTAAAAACCGTCCGGTTTTTGGCGGAGCCAAACTGGAGAGTCTCGAGAAAGAAGCCCGTCTGCAACAGGCCGCTACACTGGCGCCGGTGCTGCGCGGTTTCTGCTCGAACAGAACGTCGATGATCGGCCACTTCACGGACGATGAACGGGTGCTGGAATTCATCAACTCCAACGACCTCGATCGGCTGGCTCCGCTCGGCACCTCCTGCCCCGACCACTTCCTGCGGACCAAAATCAGCCCGCTCGTGCTCGATCTGAAACCGGACGAAGACGTGACGGATACCAAAGCAATTCAGGAAAAACTGACCCCGGCTTTTGAAGCGTACCGGGCGATGTACGAAGACTATTACGAAACCTGCAAACACCCGAACAGCCCCGCCATCCGCGACAAAAACCCGGTGGTGATTCTGTGGCCGGGCGTGGGCATGTTTGCTTTTGCCAAAGACAAGCAGACGGCACGTGTGGCGGCTGAGTTTTACACCAATGCCATTAACGTGATGAAGGGTGCCGAAGCTATTTCGGAATACACCTCGCTGCCCCGTCAGGAAGCGTTTGATATTGAATACTGGCTGCTGGAAGAAGCAAAACTGCAACGGATGCCGAAACCCAAACCGTTGTCGGGCAAGATTGCCCTGATCACCGGCAGCGCGGGCGGTATCGGCAAAGCCATCGCCAAGAAATTTGTGGCCGAAGGTGCGGTGGTGGTCATTAACGATAACGACCCCGAACGGCTAAAAGGTGCTGATGACGAATTCCGCCAGCAATACGGCCGGGATACGCACACGGCGGCCACGCTGGATGTAACCAGTGCCGACACCATCAGCAAGGCGTTTGACGCGGCTGCGGTATCGTTCGGCGGGGTTGACATTGTGGTCAACTGCGCTGGTCTGTCGATCTCGAAACCGATCGAAGAACATACCGAAAAAGACTGGGATCTGCTGTACGACGTCCTGGTGAAAGGCCAGTTCCTGGTGACGCAGAAGGGCGTCGAAATTATGCGGAAGCAAAAACTCGGTGGCGACGTGATCAACATTGCCAGCAAGAACGGGCTGGTGTCCGGCCCGAACAACGCGGGATACGGTTCGGCCAAAGCCGCTCAATTGCACCTCAGCCGCCTGAATGCCGCTGAATTGGGCAAAGATCACATTCGGGTTAATGTAGTGAATCCGGATGCGGTGATTTCCGACAGTAAAATCTGGGCGGGTGCTTGGGCCGAAGGCCGCGCCAAAGCATACGGTGTGACGGTGGAAGAACTGCCGGCTTACTACGCCAAACGGACCTTACTGAACGAAATCATTCTGCCCGATGATATCGCCAATGCTTGTTTCGCGCTGGTGGGCGGTTTGCTGAACAAATCTACCGGTAACGTCCTGAATGTAGACGGCGGAGTAGCGATGTCATTTGTGAGATAAAACAAGTTGTTACACAGGGTTAATCAGAGACCATCAGAGGTTACCAGGTTTTTTCTCTGATTAACCCTGATCAACTCCGATTAACTCTGTGTAACAACTCCCCTAAACCCCTAACCTCGTATGCAACTCGAAGGTTATCAGATTGCAGATCATAACAACAAGCTTCAGGATGCGCACCAGCGCAAACTTTCCTACTGGACGGATGAAATCGCCAATGCCGAAACGATCATCCAGAAACTGATTGATTTCCAGATTGCCATTCCAAGCTGGGCGCTGGGAACGGGTGGCACGCGCTTCGGCCGCTTTCCGGGCGGTGGCGAACCCCGTTCGCTGGAGGAAAAAATTCAGGATGTTGGTTTGCTGCACGCGTTGAACAAGTCGAGCGGGGCTATTTCACTGCATATTCCGTGGGATATTCCGAAAGACGGGGAAGCCATCAAGAGCCTGGCCGCCAGCTACGGGTTGCAGTTTGATGCAATGAACTCTAACACGTTTCAGGATCAACCCGACCAACCACTGAGCTACAAGTTTGGCTCGTTGCAGCACGTCGACCGGGCGGTTCGGCAACAGGCGATTGAGCACAATATTGAGGTCATCAAACACGGTGTTGCGCTGGGGTCCAAATCACTAACGGTTTGGCTATCTGACGGTTCCTGTTTCCCCGGTCAGTTAAATTTCCGGAAAGCGTTCGAACGCACGCTGGAAAGTTTGCAGGAAATTTACGCGGCTCTGCCCGACGACTGGAAGGTCTTCGTGGAATATAAAGCCTTCGAGCCCAATTTTTATTCGATGACTGTTGGCGACTGGGGTTCTTCTCTGTTGTTTGCCAACAAGCTCGGCCCAAAAGCCTACACCCTGGTTGACCTGGGTCACCATTTGCCCAATGCCAATATCGAACAGATTGTTGCGTTGCTGCTGATGGAAGGCAAACTGGGCGGCTTCCATTTCAACGACTCCAAGTACGGCGACGATGATTTGACCGTGGGCAGCATTCGCCCTTACCAGCTCTTCCTGATCTTCAATGAACTGATCGATGGAATGGATAGCAAAGGCATGAATCATGCAACCGATCTGGGCTGGATGATCGACGCAAGCCACAACGTCAAAGACCCCCTGGAAGATCTGCTGCAATCGGTTGAAGCCATTCAACTAGCGTATGCCCAGGCCTTGCTGGTCGACCGGGCCGCGCTGGAAGAAGCCCGTGAAGCCAACGATGTGGTCCGGGCTCAGGAAATTTTGCAGGAAGCGTTCCGCACAGACGTCCGCCCGCTGGTCGCCGAAGCCCGACGCCGGGCCGGTGGTGCCCTGCAACCCCTCGCTTTATTCCGCCAACTGGACGTTCGCCAGCAACTCATTGGCGAACGCGGACTGAAAACTATTGCAACAGGTCTTTAATCAAAGAGCGAACGAATGAAAGAGTGAAAGAGCGGCAGATTAACGCGGCAGCCACTCTTTCGCTCTTTCGCTCATTTACTCTTTCACTTTATGAAAACGCCAGTTATTGCCATCTTTGACATCGGGAAGACGAATAAGAAACTGTTTCTTTTCAACGAGCGGTACGAAATTGTCTGGGAACGATCCGAACCGTTTACCGATATTGTGGATGATGACGGCGACTCCTGCGAAGACCTTACCCGTTTGACAAACTGGGTACAAACGCTGTTGCGGGAGGTACTCACCTTGCCTGAATTTGAGGTTAAGGCGCTGAATTTTTCAACGTACGGCGCCAGCTTTGTGTACCTGGACGAAGAAAGCCGCCCAATTGGCTATCTTTACAACTACCTAAAACCGTATCCGGCGACCATTCGCAAAAAATTCTACGATACCTACGGAGATGAAGCAAAGCTCGCCATGGAAACGGCTTCTCCGGCGCTGGACAGTCTGAATTCAGGCCTGATGCTGTACCGAATCAAATACGACAAACCGAAGCTGTTCCGCCGGATCTGGTACTCCCTGCATTTGCCCCAGTTTTTGAGCTACTTGTTTACGGGCCAGGTGCTAACCGATGTAACCAGCATTGGTTGCCACACGATGCTTTGGGATTATACCCAAAACGAGTACCACAACTGGGTTGTTAGCGAAAAGCTCGACAAGCTCTTTGGTCCGATTTTTACGTCCGACAGCGTGCTTAACGCGATCTGGCTCAATCACCCGCTCAAGGTTGGCGTAGGTTTGCACGACAGCTCGGCGGCCCTGATACCGTACCTGGCCTCTTTCCAGGAACCGTTCGTGCTGATTTCAACCGGTACCTGGTCGATCAGCCTGAACCCATTCAACACCGTTCCCCTCACGGCGGAGGAGTTGCAGTACGACTGCCTGTGTTACATGCACTACAAAGGCCAGCCCGTCAAAGCTTCGCGATTATTTGCCGGTTATGAACACGAGCAGCAGACGAAGCGATTAGCCGCCCATTTTCAAACCGCCGACAACTATTACAAACAGATTGATTACAACGCAGACACAATCCACTACCTGCGCGAATCACGCCCCAATGCCGATAACCGGTTCGATGAAGTGAAAGCTCCTCCTCTCCAGGAGTCGCTGTTCCGGCACCGTGATCTGGCAGCTTTCCGGAACTACGAAGAAGCATACCACCAACTCATGCTGGACATTGTTGCCCAGCAGTTGGTCTCAACCAACCTGGTGATGGATAATTCGCCCGTCAAGCGCATTTTTGTCGACGGCGGATTTAGCAAAAACCCAATATACATGAACCTGCTGGCGGCTGCATTCCCGCAAACCGAAGTTTTTGCGGCTTCTATGGCGCAAGCCACGGCGTTGGGGTCAGCCCTGGCCATTCACCACCACTGGAACACCAAACCGCTTCCCGGTGATACCATTGAACTGAAACATTACGCAACCGCCGGGCGATACGCCGTTTGATGGTTTTTGCAGATCAGCAGTCTGATCGTCCGGCTTTCCCATTCTGTTCTGAAAGACCTCTTTTTCAGCCGCGTTTCCACGCGCTAAAATCCGTGGAAACGCGGCTACTACCGTTTATCCCCGCTACTGACCGTATCCTTAAAAAATGCAAAACTTTTTTTGAGAATATTTGGTTGATATATCAACCTATTATAAGTTTGCGACCATGATTACGAAAGTAGAAAATGATATAAAGGAAAAGATCGTCGGTTTGATGGACAAACTTGTGGTGTTCAACATCACCCATGTTTCGCACATGTTTGCCAAGAAAACGAATCGGGATCTGGCAAAATCCGGAATTTCGCTCCAGCTCGAACAACTTCCGGTTCTTTTTGTGGTAAACTGCTCGGTAGACGGTTTGCTGTCTCAACAAGACATTGCCAACATCCTACAAAAAGACAAATCGGGCATACAGCGTTCAATTCGGACCCTGGAGCGCGATGGTTACTTACGAATCACCCCCGATCATGTTGACCGCCGGAAGAACCTGATCCAGATGACACCAGCCGGAAAAATGATTGTCGACAAGATACTCGATACCGCCAAACAGTTTGATCAGGAAGTTACGAGTAAACTCGAACCCGAAGAAGTCGATACCCTATTAAGGCTTTTACGGAAAATCACGGCCCTGATCGAAGCTTGATTTTTTTTGAAGAAATAGTTGACATATCTACTGTTGACATATCCACAATTTAAGTTTTTCTTTTTTTAGTACAATTATGAAAAGGCTATTTGCTTTTGTTGCCTCCTTTCTGCTGACAGCTTCTGCTCCCAGCTGGGCACAGACGGACTGGACGCTAAAAAAATGCATCGATTACGGTCTGCAACATTTTGGCACCGTACGGATTGCGCAGTATCAGGTAGAAACGGCCAACCAACAGGCCCGGCAGGCATTAGGACTTTACTTGCCGCAGGTATCGGGGTCGGCAACCTTTACGGATAACGTCAAGCTGCAAACCTCAATTTTACCGGCAGGACCGCTGAATCCGGAACCGATTCGGATTACTTTTGGGCAGAAATACCAGAATAACATCGTTGCTCAGGCGAGCCAGCCGATCTATGATCGTTCGCTCTTGCTGGGTTTGAAAGCCGCCAAGCCGAATCAGCAACTGGCCGAGCTGAACACGCGCCAAACCCGGGAAGACGTTATTTATAACATCGCCAGCAACTACTACCAGGTTTTTATCAGCCAGCAGCAGATTGCGCTTTTGAAAGACAATCTGGAGCGTACCCAGCAGGTTTTGAACGTGCTGAAACTGCAACGCGATAATGGCGTAATTCAACCCGTCGATTATACCAACACGGAGGTCAGCTTCAACAACACGCGCTCGCAGCTGACGTTGGCCGAAAATGACCTGAATCTGGCCCTGAACCGGCTGAAATACCAGATGGGTCTTCCGCAGGATCAATCCCTAACGTTGTCGGACTCCTTGTTGATGAAAGTGGCACCGGCGCTTGAACCAAGCCAGTTTGACGCTAAAAGTCTGGTTACTTTTCAGCAGGGCGAAACGAATCTGGAATTGCAACGCCTGCAATTGCAACGCATTCGGGCTGGTTATCTGCCAACCCTGAACTTATCAGCGAATTACGGTACGCTCAACTTCGCCAATCAGTTTGAGAATGCGTTTAAAAACTTCCTCGGTTTTGGGAGCATCGGTTTGCGGTTGAACGTCCCCATCTTCGACGGTTTTCAGCGGGATGCGCAGGTTCAGCAGCAAAAGCTAACGGTGTTGACCCAAGAAGAGCAACAACGCCTGAACACGGCGGCTTATCAACTTCAGTTCAACAACGCCCAATCGCAGATTCAACGCGCCCAGGCAAATGTTCAGAACGACGACCGGAACGTGAAACTTGCTCAGGAAGTGTATAACATCACCACTTTGCAGTACAAGCAGGGCACCAAACCGTTGACCGACCTGATCAATGCCGATAACTCCTACCGGCAATCCCAGTCGAACTACATCAATTCGCTCATTAATTTCTACCAGGCCCGGCTGGATTTAGAACAATCACAGGGCACTTTGTTAAACTTCTATAATCAACTCTAAGAATACAACCGAAGCAATATCATGAAAAAGTCAACCATCATCGTTGTACTAGCCTTTGTGGCCATTACCGCGCTCATCGGCTTCCGACTGGCTTCCAACAAGAAGACCATCGATGAGAAAAACAAGCAGCCGACGAACACGAACGTTGCCATTCCGGTGACGATTACACGGGTTGAAGAAGGTGAGGTAAACCAGCAACTCGTTAAAACCGGTAACCTGATTCCCTTCAAGGAAGCCAGTATCACGGCCACCACAGCCGGTCGTGTGACCCAGGTTAACTTTAATCTGGGCTCACAAGTGCGCCAGGGATCGGTTCTGGTGCAACTAGACAACAAACTGAAAGAACTGTCGCTGGAAGCAACCGAGCTGAACATCGGTAAACTGAAAAAAGACGTTGCCCGGTATAACACGCTGCTGGCCGGAAACGCCACAACGGAAATTCAGGTAAACGAGACCAAATACAACTACGAGAACGCGGTCAATCAGGCTGAGCAAATCAAAAAGCAGATTCAGGATGCGAACGTAAAAGCCCCGATTAGCGGTCAGATCGTAAAGAAAGACATCGAACCAGGCGAATACATCTCTCCGGGCACGGTGCTGGGTACGGTTTTGGACGTGAACCGTTTGAAAGTGAACGTACTGGTCAATGAAAGCGACGTGTATCAGCTGCGTAAAGGGCAGTCGGTACGCATTACAGCCGATGTTTTCCCGGGTAAAACCTTCAGCGGCCAAATCTCATACATTGCCCCGCAGGGCACTGAAGAGCACAACTACCCCGTCGAAATCACGATGGCTTCGGCAGGCGGTCTGAAAGCTGGTACGTTTGTCAACGTCGATTTCTCGCAGAAATCCAATCAGAAGGCGCTGCAAATTCCGCGTACGGCTCTGGTAGAAAGCATCAAAAACCCGTATGTATACGTGGTGGAAGGAAACGTGGCGAAACAACGCAAGATTAAAGTTGGCCGGGAGTTTGGCGATACCATTGAAGTGCTGGAAGGCTTGTCGGCTGGCGACCAGGTGGTCGCTACGGGTCAATTGAACCTGAGCGACGGTAAAGCCGTACAAATTACAAAATAAGAGGTACAAATTAACAAGTAAGTGTATGGGCTAAGGCCCGCACGTACCATACAATTACCATTATGTCTATATCCGAAATAGCCGTCAAACGACCCCTGCTGGTTATCACGGTCTTTATCGTACTGATTCTGTTCGGTGCGTTGAGCTACCAGCAGTTGTCCTATAATTTGTTGCCGAAGTTTGAGGCCAACGTAATCAGTGTGGCTACAACTTACCGGGGTGCTTCGGCTGATGAGGTCGAAACTAACGTGACCAAACGCATCGAAGACGCTCTGTCGTCGCTCGAAGGACTGGACCGCATGACGTCAACGTCGCAGGAAGGTGCTTCCATCGTGATCGTTCAGTTGAAAAACGGCGTCAGTACCACGCTCGCTCAACAGGATGCACAGCGGAAGGTCGAACAAATCCTGAACTTGCTGCCCGACGATACCGATCGACCCATTATCAATAAGTTCTCCACCGACGAACTTCCGGTATTGCGGATGGGAGTCACGGCAGATTTGCCCCCCACGGCTCTCTATGACCTGGTTGATGACAACATCAAACCCCAGTTGTCAAACGTAGCAGGTGTGGGGCAGATCAACATCATTGGCGGAAACGAGCGTGAAATCCAGGTCAACGTTAACCAGGAAAAACTCCGGGCTTACGGTTTGTCAATCGGGCAGGTATCGCAGGCCATTGCGGCTGCCAACACCAGCTACCCCGCCGGTCAGGTCGAAACCCGGGATGCACAGTATTCCATTCGCTTTGATGCGTCCGTGGAAACCACCAATCGGATGCGGAATCTGATTGTGGCCCGCCGGGCCAACGGTAGCCAGATTTTGCTGAAAGATGTAGCCGAGGTAGTTGACGCCACCACCAAACCGACCGCCATCAACCACATCAACGCCCAGCCGTCGATCGGCTTGCAGGTTCAGAAGCAATCGGATGCCAACGCCGTATCGGTGAGCCAGCTGACCCAGGAGCGAATCAAGCAACTCGAGAAGCAGTACAGCAACGTTAATCTGAAGTTTAACATTGCCGCCGATCAGTCGGTCTATACCCTGGCTTCGGCCGATGCGGTGGTGTTTGATATGGGGCTGGCCATCCTGATTGTATCGGTCGTGATGCTGTTGTTTCTGCACAGCTTCCGGTCGGCCATGTTCGTTCTGGTGGCGCTGCCTTCGTCCATGATTCCGACCTTTGCGCTCATGTATTTGATGGGCTTCTCACTGAATTTGATGACATTGATGGCCCTTTCGCTGGTGGTAGGGATTCTGGTCGATGACTCGATTGTGGTTTTGGAGAACATCAACCGTCACCTCGAAATGGGGAAAGACAAGCGCACGGCGGCTCTGGACGGGCGGAGTGAGATCGGTTTTACGGCCCTGGCTATTACGCTGGTCGACGTGGTGGTATTCGTACCGCTGGCGATGACGGGGGGCCTGATCGGGAACATCCTCCGCGAGTTTGCGCTTGTGGTCGTATTCTCTACCCTGATGAGTCTGCTGGTATCGTTTACGCTGACGCCGTTGCTGGCCTCGCGGTTTGGTAAAGTTGAAATTCTGAGCCGAAGCTCACTCTGGGGCCGCCTGAACCTGGGCTTCGAAAACATGATTACGCGGTTGACCGAAGCATACGGCCGGATTCTGGCGTGGGTGCTGGGCCACAAACGGTATATTTTCCTGGCGACCATCGCTCTGCTGGTGGGCTCCATAGCCCTGGTTCCTGCCGGTTTCATCGGCGGTGCTTTCATGCCGCAAAGCGATATGGGTGAAATGGCCGTCAACATCGAACTGGCGCCAACGGCTTCGATCTATCAGACCAACGCCGTTGCGCAACGGGCCGAGCAGATCATCATGAAACACCCGGAAGTCACCAACGTCTTCACCAACGTTGGCTATACCAGCAGTGGAATTGCTACGTCCTCAAACAGTAACATCGCGGATATCAACGTAAAACTGACCGACAAAAAAAACCGTACCATTTCAACGGAAGAGTTTGGCCAGATTCTGAAAGAGGAAGTTGGCAAGATTCCGGGCACAAAAGTAACGGTGAGTCCAGTTGGTATTGTGGGGGCGCAACAGGCTCCGATTCAGATTGCCGTAAAAGGAACGAACCTGAAAGATATCCGGGAAGCAGCCGCTCTTGTGATGAACGTCACCAAATCGGTGCCGGGAACACAGGACGTGAAGTATTCGGTGAAAGACCCGAAACCGGAAGTAACCGTGAACCTCGACCGCGAGAAGATGGCGCAACTGGGGATCAATGCTTCCGATGTCGGTATGGCGCTCCAAAATGCCTTCCGGGGTAACGACCAGTCGAAGTTCAAACAGAACGGCAACGAGTACGATATCTTGATTAGCCTCGATAGATTCGATCGCACGAATGCACAGGATATCAGCCGCCTGACGTTTGTCAACAACCAGGGTAAATCATTCGAACTCTCGCAGTTTGCTCAGGTTCAGGAACAGATTGGTGAAAGTGTTCTGGAGCGAATTGACCGGCTATCGTCGGTAACCGTCAACGCCCAGGTTGTGGGTCGTCCGGTGGGCACGGTGGGTACTGATATTCAGACCAAGATGGCGCAGCAAAAACTGCCGGAAGGTGTTTCAATCCAATATTTAGGTCAGCTGCAACAACAGGGCGAAGCCTTCGGTAGCTTGGGTCTGGCGTTGATGATCGCCATCCTGCTGGTGTACTTCATCATGGTAGCGCTGTACGAAAGCGTGGTTTATCCGTTCGTCGTCTTGTTCTCAATCCCGGTAGCCCTGATTGGTGCCTTGCTGGCGCTGGCACTGACGATGGAAAGTCTGACGGTTTTCTCGATTGTCGGGATGATCATGTTGCTCGGTCTGGTGGCCAAAAACGCCATTCTGATCGTTGACTTTGCCAACCAGTTGAAAGCCGAAGGCCACGATGTCATTCACGCGCTGATTGAAGCCGGTAAAGAACGTCTGCGCCCGATTCTGATGACAACGCTGGCGATGATTCTGGGGATGTTGCCAATTGCTCTGGCGAGTGGTGCCGGTGCCGAAACCAAAAACGGAATGGCCTGGGTCATCATCGGCGGTCTGACGTCTTCGATGCTGCTCACGCTCCTGGTGGTACCGTCTATGTATCTGGTCGTTGACCGGCTGATGGCCCGCTTCAGTGGCAAAAAAGTAAAGCCGAAAAAACCGCAGGAACTGGAAGTTGCGAAAGCCATAGACTGATCCTGCACAAGAAGAATAGCTAAAAGCCCGCAAACCGCCCTAAGTGGTTTGCGGGCTTTTTAGTTGGTTTGTAGCTATCCAATGACTGTTTTTTCATCCATCCATCAACTATCTTAGGGTCTGCTTTCTTAACCGAATTTTTAGTTCAACTTATGACAACCCAACCTCTAACCATTCCAAGCCTCAAAGCCCAGATGTACGGCGGCCTCGCTTTTTTAGTAGGACTGCCTTTGCTAATTCTGCCCTTTTACCTGCTTTGGTCCTTTGATCTGTCGGCCTGGAGCCAAGCGTCGCTGGCTGACTATGCCTTACTGATCGTCGGTTTCTTTGTTGGAACCATCATTCATGAGTTAATTCATGGCCTGACGGCCCTTTGGTATGGTCGGTTGAGCTGGGCCGACATCAAGTTTGGCATTCAATGGAAAAGCTTCACACCGTATTGCCATCCCAATAAGCCTTTGCCCGCCCGAATTTACCGGGTTGTGGTTGTGATGCCGCTGATCGTGCTGGGTCTTCTGCCGTACCTGGTGGCCCTGGTTACCGGACACACCCTTCTGTTAGGTCTGGGAATATTTTTCACCCTGGCTGCCAGCGGTGACCTGATGATTTTGTGGCTGATGCGCTCCCTAAATGCTGACGAGTGGGTGCAGGATCACCCCTCCCAAGTTGGGTTGCTGGTGCTTGAAGAACCTCCTCAGTCGAAACTAGGTTAACCTTTTTGATTTTACTGATCCGGCCCGCCGGGCTAACTTTTTCCGATGTTTACGGAAAACTGCTTCCTCCGCTTACCAACAAACAAGCACCCATCATGCAAAAGCGCGGGCTTGCCCAGCAGTAGCAAGCCCGCGCTTTTACGCTCTAATTTTCAAAAAGCGGCTTAATCTTGCCGAACCGTGCTGGAACCCGACAGGCGGGATTTCAGTTCAGGTGCTCCCCGATACCGTACGCTGCTGGCTCCGCTGGCGATTACATCCAGCCGTTTCGAAACCCGAATGCGGGCCGTGCTGGCACCGGATAAATCCAGTTCGGCTTCGTCCACGGGATAGTCGTAAGCTTCCAGTTTGCTGGCCCCCGACAGATCGCCGTATAACAACCCACCCGCTCCTTTCAGATCCAGGTCCGATGCACCCGATAAATCGATATTCGTCCGGGCGGCATCAACATCGAAGCTCGCACGGGAAGCACCCGACAACCGGATATCCAATTCGCGCAACCTCTGAAAACCAATCACCTCCGAACGCGATGCGCCGGAAAAATCAACGCCCCGCAGCGTTGGCATCGTGATCATAAATGACACATCGTAGCGACGGTTGCGCAGGTTGTTCCGGTATTTGGCATACAGTGTACCGTTGCGGGTATAAATATCCAGATCATCCAGATCCCGACGGTTTCCACGAACTTCAATATCGAAACGGCTCCCCTCCTGAACGGTTATCTGGAAAGCGCTTCCCATATCAAGTCGGTCAAAATTGGATAGTCCGTACGAACGCTCATCTTCTTCATAAGGCCCAACCCGTTCAAAATCGCAGGAGGTCAGCGACACCAGGGTTAGAATAAACAATGCGGATAAAATGGACGAAATTTTCATGACTGTCATAGCGGTTTTTAAACGGTATCTGTTGTTTTATGCAGCTATGACCCGCGCCCAGAGCCATACCCCTATCCGGCAAGAAAAAAAATAACAGCCGATAAGGCGAAATAAGAAAAAGGCCCAACTCAGCACTATATGGCTAAATTGGGCCTCTTCGATTAAGCAACGTAATTTGGGACTTGTATCAATCTAAATCTGGTCAGGCAACGGCTTGTTCTGCCCGCCGTTCAGCTTCAAAGATTACCGCAGTTTTGGTAAGGCAGTAGCCCTGCTTTTCAATGGTTTTAGCAAACGTCGATTCGTCCATCAAATCCGCCGAACCAATTTTTTCCAATGACCCCAACTGGGTCCGAACATCGTCAGGTATAACCGTAAAATCGGGCTGTGGTGTGTGTTTCAGCCAAACCTGACATTTTTTTTTCGTACAATAATACCCGCGAATATGCATGACCTAATGAAATTTGGCGCCCCGAACGATAAGCTCCAGGGCATTTATAATTAATTACAATCGATTTCAAGTATCATTTCTGCTAAATCCGCCACCAAACTGCACGCAAACCATTCTCCTCTTCTTTCAGCCTTTATTTATCAGACATTAAATTAAACAAAACAAGTGGTATTTGTTCTCATTTTGCTCAAATAGCACCAGTTAACCTTAATTATCTTTAAATCAGGCAAACTATCCCCCGAATCTTCACAAGGGAAAAGAAATTTCCTTATGAGCTTTGTTTCGGAATAGAACTCTTACTGGGTAAGGTATAACCCGATTGGGACCCAAATGTTTGGAACGATTCTCTATTTTTTCCTCCTTGATGCAATGGACCACACACCTCTGGGACCTATTACGGGCATTTTGTAGCTTCTGATCTCCAAAAGCATTAAAAAGGAATTAAGTGGGCAGAAACGAATTAGAACGTAATTAAAAAAAGAGGCTTTTCAACCTCTTTTTTGATACCCAGGAAGGATTTGGACAAGTTTGTCCCATCAAACACAAACTCCTTGCAGCCATGTCACTCGCCCTCATTATTCTCACCGTCTTACTGGTTATTCTCACCGGCATTGTTCTCGATAGCCTGATCGCTTACCATTTCCGCGTGAAAAATGAAGTCGTCAATGCCATGATACAGGTCTGCATTAAGATGGTTGACGATCCAGGCTTATTGATGGTGCTGACCACGCGGAGCAAAGATTACTCCGACGAGCAGGCCTTAAATCAGATTAACCATTGGCTACAAGCCAATGAAAACCGTTATTTACATACTATAATGAGCCACGCGAAGGAACGGGCAATGTGGTAGGCGACTCGTCACTCAGACCACTCCCGCGCTATTCCATCAGCCAGATGCGATCGGTTTCGGCCCCCTGTTCCGTCCATTCCACCAACACCCGCTGCGATTCCAGCGTATTGACCCGTTTGCCGCTGTAATCGGGTTTGATCGGCAAGTCACGGTTGTAGCGCCGGTCAACCAACACCAGCAGTTCAACGGATAAGGGTCTGCCAAACGCCGTCATGGCATCTAGGGCAGCTCGT
Source organism: Larkinella harenae (assembly GCF_054780515.1). NCBI lineage: Bacteria > Pseudomonadati > Bacteroidota > Cytophagia > Cytophagales > Spirosomataceae > Larkinella > Larkinella harenae. The sequence goes on from NZ_BAAGWE010000002.1 coordinate 947,192, forward strand.
ACCATCCGACCGGTTGCAATAACATCGTCGATCAGAATCACTTTTTTATTTTCGATCAGGAAAGGGACCAACGTATTGTTGGGGCGCAAGGGTAGTTCGCGCCGACGGAAATCGTCCCGATAAAACGTTGCGTCTAAAAAACCCAGCGGAATTTCTTTCTTTAAGGTTTGATTCAGTTCAGCCACGATACGCTTGGCAAAATGAATACCACGCGGCTGCATGCCTAACACAACGGTATCAGTAAAATCCTGGTGATTTTCAATCAGTTCCTGGCACAATCGGCTGATCACAATCTCCAGCAACGGGCTGGCAAGAATAAGACGTTTCTGATTCATGAACGAAAGATAGTAGTCGGTTTTCAGTTTTCGGTTTTCAATGGGTGTTTTTTGTTGATTTGTTTCTGCGAACTTTGCAGGCTACTAACAGGACCGACGGAAACTTAAAAACCGTTTCTTATGAAATTTCTCATTGCTGGGCTCGGCAACATCGGGCCGGAATATATGTTTACTCGTCACAATGCCGGATTTATGGTAGTGGATCGCCTTGCTGCGCAATACGGTTTCAGCTTTAGTCTGAATCGACTGGCGTACACGGCCGAGTGGCGGCATAAAGGAAAAATCATTCACCTGATCAAACCCACCACTTACATGAACCTCAGTGGGCGGGCCGTAAGCTCGTATTTAAAGCAGTTTGCTATCCCGACTGAGAATCTGCTGGTTGTTACGGATGACAAGGATCTGCCATTCGGCAAACTACGCCTGAAACCCAAAGGTTCGGCAGGCGGCCACAACGGATTACGAAATATTGATGAAGTGTTAGGCTCGCAGGAATACGCCCGGTTACGGTTTGGTATTGGCAACGATTTTATGAAAGGACGGCAAGTTGATTTTGTTTTGGGCAAATTTCCGGAGGACGAAATGGAGCAATTACCCCAACACCTCGACCGGGCCGGTGATGCCGTAATCAGTTTTTGTACTTCCGGACTACAACACACGATGAATTTTTTCAACCAATAATATAAATTTTTGAAGATTTTTCAGAAATTTTGAATAAAAATTTCCTTTGGCAGAATTGTGCATTTTGAAGTATTTTGTTTTAAAATACGCCCTAAAAAGCACACAGAAGACCCTATAAATAGTTACAAATCAATACCATACCGTACCGATAATTTAAAATATTTTAAAAATAAAATTTGTACTCTTAAAATTTATTGCGATATTTGCATTGTCCTTAAACGAAAGGGCAATTGAACAAAATCAGGAAATTATCAGTTAATTTAGAAATTCTGATTTTGATTTGTTACTTCTGAAAACAAGTTACGTCTTAAGTAAGGTTGCCACGAAAAATAGCACCGATTGATGTAAAGAAACAGAAGGAAAACAGTAAAAAGAAGAAAAGGTTAAGGGTTTAGGAATAGTCAGTATAAAGCCTCTCGCAGTGATCGGGAGGCTTTATCTTTTTATAGACATTTGATGACACCGATTAAAGGATAGCCTTGTATTGCAGCAGCGAATCCTAATTCATCCTTTAATCGGTGTCATCTTACAGGAGCCGCCCGGCAGTTCTAAACTAGGACACCGTTCCGCCGTTCCAGACCGCTTTATCCGGGCTGATTAATGACAGGCTACCATCACGGTCTTCGGCCATCAGAATCATGCCCTGCGATTCAAGGCCCATCATCTTGCGAGGGGCCAGGTTCGCCAGGAACGTCACTTGCGTACCGATGAGCTTTTCGGGTTCAAAATGCTTGGCGATTCCACTCAAAATCTGGCGCTGACCGGTTCCGTCATCCACCTTCAGTTTCAGCAACTTGTCACTTTTCGGAACGCGTTCCGCTTCCACGATGGTCCCGATCCGAATGTCCATCTTGGCAAAATCGTCGTATTGAATCACCGGTTTAGCTTCCGGTACGGTTTTAACGGCTAGTTCGTTCATGCGTTTGGCTTCGTGCAGTTTAACTATTTGTTGGTTAATCACATCATCTTCCAGCTTCTCGAACAGCAGCACCGGTTCGCCCAGGGCATGGCCTGCAGGCAGCAAATCTGCCTTCCCTGCGTTGATCCAGTGGAAGGCCGTGCCGGTGGCATCTTCCCGCGTTATATTCGCGGCATTCAGCAGGTTACGGAGTTTTTCCGCCGTGAACGGCATGAACGGTTCGCAAACGATACTCAGATTGGCCGAAATCTGTAGGGCAATATTCAGGATTGTGTTGACGCGCAGCGGGTCGGTTTTGGCAACTTTCCAGGGTTCCGTTTCGGCCAGGTATTTATTGCCCAGCCGTGCCAGATCCAGCAAATAGCCCAATGCTTCGCGGAAACGGTATTGTTCAATAGCCTGCCCAATACGGTCCGGAAACTGCGCCAGTTCGTTCAGTACCGCCTGATCAACTTCTTCCAACTGGCCTTTGGGCGGCACTTTTCCTTCGCAGAACTTCTGGGTCAGTACCATCGCCCGGTTTACAAAATTGCCAAACACCCCAACGAGTTCGCTGTTGTTGCGGGTCTGAAAATCCTTCCAGGTGAATTCGCTGTCTTTGGTTTCGGGTGCGTTGGCCGCCAGTACATAACGCAGAATATCCTGCTTGCCCGGCAATTCCTCCAGGTATTCGTGCAGCCAGACGGCCCAGTTGCGCGAAGTCGAAATCTTGTCACCTTCCAGGTTCATGAATTCGTTGGCGGGTACGTTATCGGCCAGAATATAGGAGCCTTCGTGCATCAGCATCGCCGGGAAAATGATGCAGTGAAACACAATGTTGTCTTTCCCGATGAAGTGAACAAGTTTCGTGTCTTTATCGCGCCAGTACAGCTCCCAGTCGCGGCCCTGCTGCTCGGCCCATTCCTTGGTCATCGAGATGTACCCGATCGGCGCATCAAACCAGACGTACAACACCTTCCCGTCCGTATCCGGTAGCGGCACTTTGATACCCCAGTCGAGGTCGCGCGTCATGGCGCGCGGCCGCAGCCCTTCTTTCAGCCACGACTGACACTGCCCCATCACGTTGGTTTTCCACTCGGGGTGGCTGTTGACGTATTCCTCAATACGCGGCTGCATCCGGTCGAGGGGCAAATACCAGTTTTTAGTTGCTTTCAGCACGGGTTTGGAACCGGAAAGCATCGAGCGCAACGGTTCTTTCAACTCCGTTGGGCTGAGCGTTGAACCGCAGCGTTCGCACTGATCGCCGTACGCATTCTCGTTGCCACAAACCGGGCAGACACCGATAATGTAGCGGTCGGCCAGAAACTGCTTGGCGGTTTCGTCGTAATACTGTTCCGTAATTTCTTCCGTGAAATTGCCGCTCTCGTGCAGCTTCGTAAAAAACTCCCGTGACGTTTCGTGATGAATCGGTTTGGACGTCCGGGAATAAATGTCAAATGAAATTCCGAACTCCTCAAACGACCGTTTGATCTGAACGTAGTATTTATCAACCACTTCCTGCGGAGTGATGCCTTCTTTTTGCGCGCGGATGGTAATCGGGACACCGTGTTCGTCGGTGCCACTAATGAAGGCCACGTCCTTGCCCGTTGCCCGGAGGTACCGCACGTAAATATCGGCGGGCAGGTAACAACCAGCGATGTGTCCGATGTGAATCGGGCCGTTGGCATAGATCAGGGCCGCCGTGACGGTATAGCGTTGCGGATTTTCTAATGACATGTGATTTGGTTTACGGTTTTCGATTTACGGTTTTGGCACCGAAACAACGGCCGGGCCAGCTTGCCACCAGCGTCTGAAGCGTGAATCCCCAACCTATATTTTGGCGCGAAATTAGCAAATCGGCGGCAAACGTTGTTATGTTTACAAATCGGATGATGCGGCCCGGGTCAAAGTGAATGCAAAACAACGGGCCGGTTATGGATAACAACATGGAAACCACGAATAATTTCCTGAACTGGGTTGAAAACCGTTAAATGACTTCATCACTGCCTGACATTACCCTCATCACCGGTGCCAATGGCCTCATCGGCAGCCATATCATTCGACGGTATCTGGAAGCGGGCCGAAAAGTAGCCGCGCTCCGCCGGACCGGCAGCGATTTGCACCTACTGAACGATATTCAGGGTCAGATTACCTGGCTCGAAGGCGATATTCTCGATATTCCGGCGCTGGAAGAAGCCCTGCAAACCGTTCAGGCCCACGGCACCGTCGACGTGGTACACGTAGCCGCCATGATTTCGTACGCACCTAAAGACCGTAAGCGCATGGAGAAGGTCAACGTGGAAGGCACGGCCAATGTGGTGAATATGTGTTTGTCGAAAGGAATTCGGAAACTAGGCTATGTTAGCTCCGTGGCCGCCGTGGGCCGCCCGGCTGTCAAGGGAGATGCGAATAAAACCATGCTGATTGACGAAAAACAGCGCTGGGAGGAATCTCCGCAAAACTCCTTTTACGGGCAAACCAAATACCGGGCAGAACTGGAAGTCTGGCGCGGAATTGCCGAAGGGCTGGATGCCGTCGTGGTCAACCCGTCGCTGGTGCTGGGCGAGGGCGACTGGACGCGCAGCAGTACGCAACTGTTCAAATATGCGTTCGACGAAAAACCGTTTTATCCGGCGGGTATCGTCAACCTGGTCGACGTGCAGGACGTGGCCGAAGCAGTTTTTCAATTGATGCAAAGCCCGATCACCGCCGAACGGTTTATTCTGGCCGCTGTCAGCCTGCCTTACAAATCGTTTCTGGATAAACTGGCGGATGCCTTTCATAAAAAAAAGCCCCAATACGCTGTCTCACCGAAGCTGACCAAACTCTTGTGGCCCCTTGAAGCGGTCCGTTCCTGGTTTACGGGAAAGGCCCCGCTGATCACGCGTGAAACCGCCCGCTCGGCGTCGGGCCTGTACCAATACGACGGCCGGAAGATTGAAAAGATGCTCCCTTTTCGCTACCGCCCCATTGACGAAACGATTCAGCGAATTTGTATGTTCTTCCTACGTAACCACGGCCAAAAACCGTAGGTGTTTGACGGCCAAAATGGTTAAAATCCTGATCACCAATTCGTGTCGAAAAAGGATAAAAACCAGTGGCTACATTTTTTGCCGGAATGGTTGCGAAATAGATTATTAGTTGTATATTTCTACTACATTTCCACGCCCAAGAGAGGTGTATAGTATATACGTAACCCCTGTACGATGTGAATATGGAGCAAGAGTTTGAGGAAAGAGAAAGCGAAATAAAGGCCTCACTACAGCGGTTTGAAAGTATGCTGGAAGGCACTGAATCCCAATTTTTCGACCTGGATGTTTACGAGCAGATGGTCGAACATTACATGGAAGAAGGCGATCTGGAAAAAGCCATGAAAGCCTGTGAATCCGGCCTTGAAAATTTCCCCTACTCGCTGGAACTGATGTTGGACAAAGCCCAGTTACTCGCCACCAACGGCAAGTTTGACCAGGCCCTGAATCTTCTCGATCAAGCCGCCCTGTATAATCCGAGTGATCCCGATCTTCAGTATATGCAGGGTACGATCAGTAACCTGGCGGGCAACTACGAACAATCGGTGGAAATTCTGAGCGATTTACTCGAGCGGGCTGACGAAAAAGACGACATTCATTTTCAGATCGGGCAGACCTACCAGAACTGGGGCAAATACGAGCAGGCCATTGAGAATTACAAGCAATCAATTCACTACAACATTAACAACGAGAACTCCCTGTACGAACTGGCTTTTTGCCTGGACTTGATGGGAGAACTGGAAAACAGCCTGGATTACTACCAGCAATTGATCGATCGGGACCCGTATTCCCACAATGCCTGGTACAACATCGGTATTGCTTACAGCAAGCTCAACCGTTATAAAGAAGCCGCCGAAGCGTACGACTACGCAACAATTATCAAGGAAGACTTTGCGTCGGCTTACTTTAACCTGGGCAACACGTACATGAACCTGGCCGAGTATGTCAAAGCCGAGGAAGCGTACCGAAACACCTTGAAGTACGAAGACGCCACGCCGGAAACCTATTGTTACCTGGGTGCCAGCCTGGAAAAGCAAAACCGGTACGGTGAAGCTATCACCCGCTACCGCGACGCCGTTCATCTGGATAACCTCTGGGACGAAGGCTATTACGGTATTGGCGTATGTTTGAGCGAACTGGGTAAATGGCACGAATCCATTCCGTTTCTGCGCAAAGCCCTCAAACTGAATGAAAAAAACGCCGAATACTGGCTGGCGCTGGCCGAAACCGAATACAAATTAGGCAACGGAATTTCGAGCATTGAAGCGTTTGAAAAAGCCGTTGAAGCGGACCCCACCAACGTGGATGTCTACCTGCAATGGTCGCTGGTGCTGTTTGATCAGGGGGATTTTGGCCGGGCGCACGAAATCATTGAAATGGGCATTGAAGAGCTGCCGCAGGAAGCGGACCTGTATTACCGGGCCGTGATTTACCTCATTCACGCTGGCTCATACCGCGAAGCCCTGGTCAGTCTGGAAGCCGCGCTGACGCTCAATTACGAACAGCACATTCAACTGTTCGATTTTTTTCCGGAGCTGGAAAAACAAAAAGCGCTCTACAAAATCATCGAGCAATACCGCAAAAACTAACATAACGGCAAAAAAGCCACTCTTTTCGGGGTGGCTTTTTTGATGGGCATAGTTTTTGCAATCGACTGGGCAAGACTACTCCCAACATCGTTATGACTAAGACGGTTTGCTCACTTTTCTTTATCTTCCTTATCGGCCTTGCCACTTCACCTTCTCTTTTAGCCCAGAACAGGCTCAAAAAAGTCACCTATTCCGACGGCAGCGTTCGGCAGTTCTTTTATGATGCAACCGGCAAACTAACGCGGGAAGAACTCACCCGCAACCAGGAAGCGTTGAGCCAGATTCAGCACAGTTTCGGTAGCACGGGTAAACTGGCCACCTATTCAATGCAGTACACGCATCCCGAAGCCCCCTGGAACTACGGTTATGCGGAGCAATACAAGTACAGTCCAGAGGGACGTTTGAATGCCAAAGAGCGCTATGTGCTTCGCAAAAACGCACTCTCAAACCAGCCGGATAGAACGTTATTTTTTACCGACTCGCTGATTTACAGCACTACCGGCAAGGTTGTGGGCCGTCAACGATATACCTACGCCGTTCGGGGAGAGGCCGCAGGCTCCTCGCCCATCACGATGGCAACCCACCAGTACCGGTACGATGATAAGAATAATCTGGTTGAGGAAACCATCACCACAGTACCCCTGCAACGCAGCGCAGCTGCCAGCACCCAGACCCGCCGGATTGTATACGACTATGATACCCGGCCCAACCCATACGGCCTGAACGATTGCCCGGTTTTTGACCAGGTGAGCTGGTCGAAAAATAACTGCGTCCGGGCTTCCACTTATCAGGTCAACGCAGGAACACAGACCAAGCCCGAGGTGAGCGAATTCCGTTATGTATACAATAACAACCTGCCGATTAGAAGAGTACAGGCTGCCAACTCAACGGTTCTGGAGCAATACGAATACGAAGCGGTTTCAAAGTAACTACGGCTCGGTCGGCGACTGAGCCCGTTTTTTCAATTCGTACGTGTGGGCCGGAAAAACCATCAGAATATCGTTTTCGTCAAACGCTTTCTTGACGGCTTTGATGGCTTCGCTCAGGGCCCTGGTTGCATCGGCTTTGGTTGGATCGATCCAGAACCACACCAGAAACTGAATCATTTCGAGCGAAACGCCCTTGTAATGCATTTCGACCGGCTTGTCTTTGCGGATGAACGGCAATGCTTTCACGGCGCTGATGGCCACTTGCTGGCCTTGCTCAAATCATCAAGGTGCGAAACGCCCGCGTTCAATTCGATGCGTCGGCCCCCGGTGCGGGAGAAATTGATAATCGGCTTCTGGAAAACATCCTTACTCGGTATTTCAATGGTTTGGCCCCCGCCATTATCGAGCACAATCGAGCGGAGCTTAATGCTGACAACCCGCCCCTGAAACCCGTTCGTGTCGACACTATCGCCGACTTCGATGGGGCGCTGAATGGCGATAATGGTACCTGAAATAAAGTTGGCCGTCAGATCCTGGAAGGCAAAACCGATAGCCAGCGCCAGCACCCCGGCTCCGGCCAGCAGGGAAGCGACGGTTTTTTCCAGCCCCAGAATGTCCAGCGCAATGAACAGTCCAAGGGTCATCACCACCACCTGAGCAACCGTTCCGGTCAGGTTAATCAGGGAGAGGTTGTTGCTAAACCGATCAAAGCCCCGTACAACCAGCCGACGAAAATACCGGGAGATGAAGTTGAAGACAAAAACAACCAACAGCGCCACGATCAGATTCGGCACCAGTACCACGGCCGTTTTCCCCCACCCTTCCAATCGTTCAAAAATGAGTCGCGCTACTTCTCCCAAATTTACCATATGATAAAAAACGTTCTATACGACCTTCACAACGAAGCCAGTACCGATCTGTTTCACAAAGTCAATGCCGCCTACATATAGCCTCAAACCCATTCCAGCAGTTGCTCCGTCCGGATGCCGTGAGCACAGTAAAAATGGCCCAGCGGGCATTTTTTTCGGCCGTGTAAGCTACAGGGACGGCATTCAAGGAGTTCTTCAATCTCAACCAGGTGCGAATCGTCGGCCAACGGCCCAAAGCCAAACTGAGGAACTGTTGAACAAAAGATAGCCGTTGTGGGGGCATTGACCGCCGACGCCAGATGCAGCGGAGCCGAATCGTTGACAAAATTCATCTGCGCCCCCTTCATCAAAGCTGCCGACGCCAGCAACGATAGCTTCCCCGCCAGATTCACCACTTTTTCCCGGCTTCCTCCTTTTCGAATCCGTTCAATAGCCTCCGAATCTGTCGGAGCGCCCAACATATAAACGGTCAGATGCTCCGGCAGCCGTTGCAGGAAATCAATCCAACGGACTTCCGGATATTGTTTCGTATACCAAACCGAAGTAGGGGCCAGACAGATGTAGGGCTCCGACTGATACAGCTCAACCTGGTCAAAATCAGCGGATGACGGGTACAATTTAGGCTTAAACGCGGATCGATTGGTAAACCAACTCACCAGCTCGGTATTGCGATCTACTTCGTGGATGCCGGGTGCAATCCGGTGTTCAATGCGGTGCGTAAAAAAACGGGAAAACGGATTTTTGCTGAATCCGACGGTTTCGGCAGCCCCCGATAAAGCCGTCAGCAAGCCGGTTGCCCCAAACCGTTGAAGATTGATAATTTTATCATACCGGCGGGCCCGAATCAGGCGCAGCAACCGCATCAAATCGCGGTATTTGCCATTTTTTTTGTTCCAAATTAGCACTTCGCTCAGGTGAGGATGATTTTTCAGCAGCCCCTCATTACCCTTACGAAGCAAAAAATCGATGGTCGCATCCGGAAAATGAGCGCGCAGTTTTTCCACCAGCGAAGTGGCCAGAATAACGTCACCAATAAAAGCGGTTTGAATAATTAAAAACCGAGCAGGTTGGTTCATTGGGCAAGTTTCGGAAACGATGGGCTGGGAAACAACCCCTAGCGCCCTTTTAATGTATATTGAACCGACGCAACGCCTTGAATAGGCCTTCGGCCATAAGCCGGAATATAGATAGCCGTATTTTGTAAGTCCGGTTTGTTCTCAAAAAACCGGTTAGCCTGTATACCCACATCTAACGTCACTTGCGGCAGAATGTTCACACGAAAACCGCCGGTAATGCCAGCACTTAGTAAATATTTCCCGGATTTCCCTTCGGCTTCCCAAGGCGGACAAGGCCCTATAATACAATTGATAACGTTCACGGATTTTCCGGCCTGTTCAAGATAGCCAGCAGTTAGATGGGGGCTGATAAAAAAACGGAATCGTCCCGTTGGGTTAAAATACGCTTTTGCGCCCACCCGCAAATACCCCCCCCTGGATTTGCCCTCCCAATAATAGGACCCGCTCTCCCAGTTTGGGGAATGATATTGGGGAAATGTATAGCCCGCGTGTATAAACAACTCCCGTTCGGCATTGCGCAGGAGGGTCGCGTTGAGTTCGATGGTCCGGTCGAACAACGGAAAGAGATTGAGACCGATCTGCGGAGCCATTCGCTGCGCCATCAATCCGTAACTCAGTAGAAAAAAACCGGCGAACAGAGTAGAGATTGTCTTCATCGTTTCTATGTGATGAAATTTTCTTTGACTAAATTTAGTTCTTAATTCTATACCAGTCACGGCACCGTGCGGGAAATTACTCATCGGTGTTTTGTCGTCAGACTCTGTGTATCAAACAGGGTTCATCAGAATGGAAGATTACGAATTATATACATTACCGAACGGAATCCGGATTGTTCATAAACAAGTACCGCATACCCAAATTGCCCACTGCGGCATCATGCTCGACATTGGCAGCCGCGACGAACTACCCCAACAGGAAGGCCTGGCTCACTTCTGGGAACACATGGCTTTTAAGGGCACGAAAAAGCGCAAGTCGTTTCACATTATCAATCGGCTCGAAACCGTCGGGGGCGAATTGAATGCCTACACGACGAAGGAGAAGGTCTGTTTTCACGCGTCGGTGCTGGGTCTGCATTTCGAAAAAGCCACCGAGTTACTGGCCGATATCTCGTTTCATTCGGTTTTTCCCGAAAAACAGATCGAGAAAGAACGGAGCGTGATTCTGGAAGAAATGGCGATGTATTACGATTCGCCCGAAGATGCTCTCCAGGACGATTTCGATCAGGTGGTGTTCAAAAACCATCCGCTGGGTGGCAACATCCTCGGCACGCCCGAAACCGTCCGCTCCTTTACCCGCGACCAGCTTCAGCAATTTATCAGCGAAAACCTGGACACTGAGCGAGTGGTCTTCTCGTCGGTCAGTAACTTGCCGTTTAGCAAGGTCAAGAAAATTGCGGCCAAGTACCTCAGCGACATTCCACACCGAACGTCCGAACGGAAACGACTGGCCCCGGGCCTCTACGAGCCGCAGCGGGTCACCGTTGAACGTCCCATCACGCAGGCTCAATGCGCTATCGGTCGTCCTTCCTACGCGCTGGCCGACACCCGCCGGCTGCCGTTTTTCATGCTGGTCAACCTTCTTGGTGGGCCGGGCATGAACTCCCGGCTCAACATGAACCTGCGGGAAAAATACGGCCTGGTGTATTCCATCGAAGCCAGCTATACGCCTTTTCTGGACACCGGTTTTCTGGGGCTCTATTTCGGAACTGATCAGAAGCACCTCGACCGCAGCATCACACTGATTGGCCGGGAGATGAAAAACCTGCGCGAAAAAACGCTCACTAAATTGCAGTTGCATAACACCAAAGAGCAGTTGATGGGTCAGCTGGCCATGTCCGAAGAAAGCAACCAGAGTTTTATGCTGACGATGGCCAAGAGCATTCTGGATACGGGCAAGCTGGACTCTCTCGAGGAGATTTTCGGCGAAATCCGTCAGGTCGATGCCGACTTGTTGCAGCACCTGGCGAATGAAATGTTTGACGAAACCCAATTGAGCCACCTGATTTTCGTGCCAGAACCGGACGAAAACGAATAATTTTTGTCAAAATCCCGGCGTAAATTCCGTTCACCAGAGCGCCAACAAAATAGGACCGGCGCATTCCCGTTAACAGAATAATCGTACTTTTACAAAACCACCGGATTCGTTTCGCTGGCTCAAAGCAACCCCCGTAAACAGGCATGGATTTTTTGCCACCTGATATTTTAGCTTATTCCGAAGCGCATACCTCCCCCGAAAGCGAGCTATTGCGTCAACTCAACCGGAACACCAACGCCCGGATGCTCTATCCCCGAATGTTGTCGGGGCATATGCAGGGGCGGTTTCTGTCGATGATTTCCCGCATGCTCCGCCCCCGGCGGATTCTCGAAATTGGAACATTTACCGGCTATTCGGCCCTTTGCCTGGCCGAGGGAATGAGCAGCGACGGAACGCTTATTACCCTTGAAAAAGACGACGAACTGGAAGACTTCGCCCGTTCGCACTGGAATCAATCGCCCGTTGGGCATCTCATCGATTTACGACTAGGCAAGGCCGTTGAACTGATCCCCACCCTCGACGGGCCGTTCGATCTGGTGTTCATCGATGCCGACAAAGAAAACTACAGTTTGTATTACGATCTGGTTTTCGACAAAGTGCGAACCGGTGGCATCATTTTAGCTGATAATGTGCTGTGGAGCGGGAAGGTCGTCCGCCCAATTGGCAACGGACGAACCGCAGCCAAACGACGGGCTGACAAAGACACGCAGGCTGTGCTTGATTTTAACCGCAAAGTGAGTGAAGATCCACGAGTTGAGCAGATTCTGCTGCCGGTTCGGGATGGAATAATGATGATTTACAAACAATAACAGCGTATGAAAAAGAGATTATCCCTTCTCTCTCTCCTTCTTTTCGTTAGCTCTTCCCTCCTTTTTGCCGGCTATCCGCCGGTTCCTGCCGATGTGCCCAACTCGGTTCGTTTTGCGGACCTGAACGTCCGTTTCGATGAAGGGGCCCGGCGGATTATCAAACAAGATATGATGGCGTTGATCCAGTCGAATAAGAAATACTGGGATGCCAAGCTCGACCGAGTCCTACTTTATTTTCCGCTCATCGAATCCATTTTGCTGGAAGAAGAAGTGCCGGTCGATTTAAAATACCTGGCGGTGCAGGAAAGCTCGCTCACGCCCGATGCCGTCTCGGCTTCGACAGCCGTTGGCTACTGGCAGTTCAAAAAAGAAACTGCCACGGACCACGGCATGCGCGTCGACGACGAAGTGGACGAACGCAAAAGCATCGTGGCCTCCACCCGTGGCGCTGCTCGCTATTTCAAACGCAACAATACGGTATACAACAACTGGGTTTCTTCGCTGTATTCGTATTACCTGGGTACCACGGGTATCAGCAAACTCGTACCGCCCGATTGGGCGTATGCCAGAGAAGTAACCTTGAATGAAAAAACGGATCGGTACATCCTTCGGTTTTTTGCGCACAAATTTGCCCTGGAAAGCGCCTTACCTGACTACCGCTCCAGCAATGTACTGACCCTGGTGGAGTACCCACACGGCAGTGGAAAAAAGGTCAACCAAATTGCCAGTGACCTCAACATCAATGAAATAGAGCTTCGCAAATACAACCGCTGGATTCTGGGTGATGACATTCCGGCCGATAAGGAGTACGTACTGGCCATTCCGGCCACAGGTGACCAGGCCGCTGCACTCCGCCGTTACGTAAAACAAACCAAACCCGCGCCCGCTCTTCCGCCGAAAGCACCCGTAGCCGCCAAATTTGATACGGGCTTTCCTATTCTGCGGAAGGTGAACTACTCGCGTGGCAAACCGGATGTGGTTCTGTACGAAATTAACGGGTTACCGGGTATCCAGGCGCTGGCAGGCGACAATGCTGCGACGCTGGCACGAAAAGCCCGGATCAGTGTTTCGAGTTTCCTACGTTATAACGACCTGACTGACCGTGATCCGATTACGGAAAATGAAGTCTATTACCTGTCGAAAAAAATGCGGAAAGCAACGGTTCCTTACCACACGGTACAGGTGGGCGAAACCGTCCGCAGTATTTCGCACATGTACGGGCTCCGCCTGAAAAAACTGCTGCGTTACAACCGCATCGACCGTTCTGACCGGTTGCAGGTGGGTCGGGTGATGTGGTTACGCGAACGGCGTCCGGGTAATAAACCGGTTGAAATCATCAAAACGCCGACCAATCCCGCACCCGCACCGACGTCGAGCCCCATTGCATCGCAACCCAGCGCGGATGATTCCCGCTTGAGCCAATCGTCGTCTGCGGAACGGCCCGCCAACACCATTCCCCGAAATGCTTCGGAGCGGAAACGGTACACGCCCAAGCTGGTAGAATCGAAAGATGCACCCGCTCCGGCAAACACAAGTCCGCAGGTAGCAGCCAACAGCCAGCCCGCAGAACCCGTAACCAGCCCGGCTCCCGAGCCTTCCTCTGCCCCGGTAGAACCTGCCACGGTTACCACGCAAACCAGCGGCTCGACGCAACGTGTGGTGATTGTTCGGCCAGAAAAAGCGAATGCAAGCGATTCAGATTGGGGGCCAACTCCGACCCAAACGTCTTCGCCCTCGACTACGGCAAGCCGCCAACCCGCGCGCAAACCCGTCGAGTCGGCCCCGGCAACCGCCAGTGCCCGGCGTCCAGTGAGTGAATCCCCGTCGACGGAGATAACTTCCAGTACAAGCCGTTCTACGTCGGTAACGCCCACGACCAGCCGCCCCGCCAGTTCCCGTTCGTTGACCCACAAAGTGGAACCCGGGCAAACCTATTATAGCATTTCACGGCTGTATGGTGTATCCGTCAATGATCTGCTCGCCTGGAACAACCTGACCCAGAACGACAAACTGGCGGTTGGACAACACCTAACCATTAAGTCAGAAAACGGGGCTTCAAGCTCCGCCCCGGCCGCTGTCAGCACCAACAACAGTCGCTCGGCGGATACGAAGGTATCGGAAGAGATTTTGTACCATACCGTTCAGAAAGGCGAAACCCTGTACCGGATCTCAAAACAGTACGACGTAACGGTTGAGCAGATTCAGACCTGGAACCAGCTATCATCTGGTGGTGTTAATGTGGGTCAGCAATTGAAAATAATTAAGAAATAAGCGTACATGATTCTCATCGACAATACTTGCATCAGTGATGACGTAGCCGAGAAGTTTTTTGTCTGTAATCTCGAAAAGTGCAAAGGAGCCTGCTGCGTGGAAGGTGATATGGGAGCTCCGCTGGAAGAGTCAGAGTTGGCGGTTTTGGAGGATATTTATCCGCAGGTAAAACCGTACCTGATGCCGGAAGGCGTTAAAGCCATTGAAAAACAAGGCATGTACGAATCCGACGGTGACGACGGTTTTGTAACGACTACCATTGACGGCCGTGAATGCGTTTTTGCCACTTACAATGAACGGGGTATTTTGAAATGCGGTATTGAGGAGGCTTACAACGACGGAAAAGTTGAGTTTAAGAAACCGATTTCGTGCCACCTTTATCCAATCCGTATCACCAAATACGATAGTTTTCACGCGCTCAATTATGACCGCTGGCCCATTTGCAGCCCGGCCTGCGGTTTTGGCGAACAGTTGGGTGTTCAAGTGTACAAGTTTCTGAAAGAACCCCTGATCCGAATGTACGGACCTAAGTGGTACGGCGAGCTGGTGCAGGAGATCGAAAACAAGTAATAGTGATTTTGGATGGCCCAGCGCGATTACTTTGCAGATGTTTACGACGTGGTCCGGCTTATTCCGCCGGGCCGCGTAACTACCTACGGAGCGATTGCCCGTTACCTCAGTTTACAGGCGGGAGCACGCATGGTAGGCTGGGCCATGAATGCCGCACACGGCCACGACGTACCGGCCCACCGGGTTGTAAACCGCATTGGGGTCTTATCGGGCAAACATTTTTTTGGCAGCCCAACCGCCATGCAGGATTTGCTGGCAGCCGAAGGAGTGACGGTAAAAGACGATCAGGTTGAGCAGTTTGATCAGGTACTCTGGGACCCTTCCACCGAACTCCTGCAGTAAGGCATCAAAGGAGCTGAGACCAACGCAGACTGGGCACTTCCAGAAAGCAGGTTTGCATACTGATCACCAGGTGATTATAATCGTCCATCAGATTTGGCTTCTGCAAATAACCGTTTGCCCCCAAGCTATAGGCTTTCTGCACCAGATCTTCCTCAATGGAAGTAGATAACATCACCGTCGGAATGTGTTTCAATGCCGGGTTGGTTTTGATGGCTTCCAATACTTCAATGCCGCTGATCCGGTGCATATTAACATCCAGAATAATCAAGCCACATTTGGTTACGTCTTCAGTGGCACCTTCCTTACTAAGCAGACTTTGCATCAACTGATCGCCATCCTCAAATTGAATGACCTGATACTTGGACCCGATATTCTGGAAAGCCCGAAGTATGAACTGGCGGTCGTCTTCGTCATCATCAACGATAAAGACCGAAATTTTGCGTTGTAAAGAAGGGGTGTTCAAATATCTGGCCGATTGTGGCATTATCGTATGATCGTTCAGGGGCGTAAAACCGATTAGTAGAAACAAAAAGGCGTAACTCACTGGATAATGAAATATCGAACCAACCAAATGCGATTGTTCTCAAGGATTCACTAACCTATTTGTTAGAAATGCCTTTACTTAATAACCGTCCCAGTTCCAGTTTGTTTTGAACTAAAAATACAATTATTTCAACCATTTCACAAATTATCCAGGTACTTGCGCCCTCCCAGATACCGCATCTGACGGCTGATCTGACGAGTACGTTTCTGGATATAAGCCGACGGTTTTTTAATCGAGAACAGGCGGGGATTGGGCAACACAGCAGCAATGCGGGCAGCTTCCGGGCGGGTAAGTGTCTGGGAAGAGTGACCGTAATAACGTTGGGAAGCGGCTTCAACCCCAAACGTTAACGGGCCAGTTTCGGCCACGTTCAGGTAAACTTCCAGAATGCGTTTTTTTCCCCAGATCAACTCAATTAGAAACGTAAAATAGACTTCGAGGCCTTTCCGGACGTAGCTACGTCCATTCCAGAGAAACACGTTTTTGGCCACCTGCTGGGAAATGGTACTGGCCCCCCGTGGCCGTTTCCGGCGCTGGTTTTCCTTGATGGCATCCTGAATTTCGTCAAAATCAAAACCCCAGTGGGTGGGGAATGCCTGATCCTCCGATGCAACCACCGCCAGAGCCACTTCTTTGGAAATTTCGTCGTAGGATGTCCAGTCTTTGTATAGCTTGCTATCCTGATTCTCCGACGCGGCTTCCAGTTTTCGCGAAATCATCAGGGGTGTGATCGAAACCGGTAGGTATTTCAATAAAACCACCCAACCCAGCGAGGTTAAAAACAAAAACAGAATCAGTTTGACCACGAAACGAGCCGCCGTTTCCAGCCACGGAAGCTGGCGAATGGCACTACCAGCGCGCAGGGAGCGCCCCGAACGGGGAGGAATCGGATGAGGAGTTGACGAACGCAAGCGATTAACCGGACGAGGAGTATTCATGTAACGTAAAACTAATGAGGAATGATGAGTTGTGAAGGATGATTTTTGTTGAAACCGGTTCCTTCATTGTTCCTCACTCACCATTCGGCATCTATAACCCATCATTTACAAAGAGTTCCGCAGCCACGCGGTCGGCAAAGAGCTTACCCGATTCGGTTAAAGTTAGCGTACGGTTTTCGCACGAGAGCCAGCCCAACTGGTATAAGTTCTGTAATTCGGTCTGCTGTAAAGCCTCAAAACTGGTTCCGGCTAAAACCGTCAATTCGTGCAGATCGCACCCCCATTTGGTTCGCAAACCGGTCAGCAGGTATTCATTCACCCGGTCAGCACGCGACAACACCTCAACTGTCCCGGGAATTTCGCCCTGGCTGATAGCCCTAATATACTGCGCATTGTTGGCAACATTGTACTGACGGCTTCGTCCATTGAACGAGTGCGCACTCGGGCCGATACCGAGGTAAGGGCGTTGCTTCCAGTAACTACTGTTGTGCCGGGCTTCCCAGCCCGACTGCGCAAAATTCGAAATTTCATACTGCTCGTATCCGTGCTCAGCCAGCGTTTTTACCAGCATGGCAAACTGCTCAGCCGCAAAGTCATCCTCGGCCGCCTGAAATTTCCCTTTTTTCAGCCAGTTGCCAAAAACCGTACCCGATTCAATAGTGAGGCAATATGCCGAGATATGCGGCACCG
This sequence comes from Larkinella harenae, assembly GCF_054780515.1. Classification (NCBI taxonomy): domain Bacteria; kingdom Pseudomonadati; phylum Bacteroidota; class Cytophagia; order Cytophagales; family Spirosomataceae; genus Larkinella; species Larkinella harenae. Next base: position 964,796 of record NZ_BAAGWE010000002.1, read on the forward strand.
AGAGCGCCAGAGCTTTGGTGAGATCAGCCTGCCAGGTTTCGTGCGTTTCGGCTGGAACACCGTATATCAAATCGATGGTCAGGTTGCTAAACCCGGCTTCCTGCGTCAGTGCCACGCACCGCTCCGCTTCGGTGGCCGAATGGGCCCGATTCATCAGACGAAGCGTAGGCTCATGAAAGGATTGAATACCAATGCTCAACCGATTGACATATTGGCGAAACGCGTACAATCGACGCAACGGATCCGATGGGGGCCCGATCAGATCATCCGGATTGGCTTCGAGCGTGATTTCGGCATCTGGTGCCACGGTGTAATGCCGGTGAATGGTTTCAAAAAGCTGACCAAGCTCGGCATCCGACAACAGCGACGGCGTTCCTCCTCCTAAATAAATAGTTTCCAGGTGCTGAGTGGGCAAATACGTTTTTTGCAGCTCAATTTCCCGGCAAAGTGCATCAACCAGGGCACTCTTCTGCTTCAGGCTCGTACTGAAATGAAAATCGCAGTAATGGCAGGCTTGTTTACAAAAAGGAATATGAACGTACAGATGCATCGGCCCCATTACAAATCTTACGCTCATCCAGTTCCCCAACCACGACTCTTCGCCCTTAATCGAGTTTTTTCTCCAGAATCAGTGTGGTATGGCTGTTGGGGTTAGCGATGGTACCAATGATGTCAAAACCGTGCCGCAGGTTCAGAATCAGCATATCACGCCATTGGTTCCGGGTATGTGTTCGAATGGTATGGTATCCGTTGTTTTTGCACCAGTCGTGCTGCCGGTGCATCAGCTCGCCCGCAATACCCTGCCGCCGGTACGCTGGATCCACGCAACCCAGCCAACTGTAGAAATGCCCCGGTTTCCGCTGGTAGCCCATTTTGTAGCCCACTACGGTTTGTCCGTCAAGGGCCATCTCCGTCAGTAGACTCCGAGTTCGAACGTCTTCAAATTCCTGAAGAAGCTCTTCCGGCTTCTGTCCGGAAAAAATACGTTGATGTACTTCAATAAGGCCCCGGAGCAGGGGTTCGGGAGGAAGCCCGTTGTAACGTTCATATCGAATTTGCATGCTGCAAAATTGGTACAAATCGGCTACGATTACCTTATCGAACGGTCCTAAAAAAGTATTCTGACTGGTGTAGCAGCTTACTTATCGGGACATTTTTTGCAGTGTTTCCCCTTCTTCTTCCACTTTTTGCAACACTTTTTGAACACGCAGTCGGTGTCACCCAGAAAAGGATTGAAGCCCAATTCTTTGGAAGAATCTGTCAATAAGGAAAATTCAGGCGATTTTTCAAGTATTTCGTTCATGGCGCTTTCAACATGGCATAACAAAAGTAGTGCTTATTTAGAATAAGTACAAATATTGTTTTCCACGAATGATTGCTAAAAGGCACCAACTTCAGAACTACAATTCAAATTCGCCCTTCATGTACAACCTGACCTGACCGCCAATTTCGACCCGCTCGTCGACCAGCTTGCACCGCAGGTAGCCTCCACGTTTGGACACCTGGCGCGCCGTCAACTCCGTCTTGCCCAGCTTCTGCGCCCAGTACGGAATCAGGGTGGTGTGCGCCGATCCCGTTACCGGATCTTCATCGATTCCTGATTGCGGACCAAAAAACCGGGAAACGAAATCAACCGGATTCTCTTCGGTTGGGTCACCGGGAGCGGTCACAATGATGCCGCGCGCCGGAATGGTGGCCAGCTCCCGGAAATCAGGCTGCATCTCCTGAATCGATTGGGCATCCTCAAACACAATCAGGTAATCGGTTTTTCCTTTCAGGACCTCAATAGGCTTGCTCTCGCCCAGACTCGTTTCCAGCGCGGGTGGTTGAATGGCAATGTGGGTGCTATCAATTGGAAAGTCCAGAATCAGCCAGTCTGCTTCGCGCCGAACGTTCAGGACCCCACTCCGAGAGTCAAAGGAAATAAAGTCTCCTTCCTCCGTTTTTTCGAGGGAAAAAATCACGTGGGCCGTTGCCAGCGTCGCATGACCGCACAAATCCACCTCCACCGTGGGCGTGAACCAGCGAATGTGGTAGCGGGAACTGGCCGGATCGACCGGTACGTAAAAAGCCGTTTCAGCCAGGTTATTTTCAGCCGCAATGGCCAGCATGGTTTCGTCGGGAAGCCAGTCAGTTAACGGACAAACGGCCGCCGGATTGCCACCAAAAAGCTGATCGGTAAACGCATCAAGTTGATAAAGGCGCATGGGCATAAGGTTGTGTGATGGTGTCAGCGAGTTGCCAATGACAGTTGATTTTCTAGATCCCGCAACCGGGACAGGGTAAACTCTTTCAAAGACGGAATTTTAAGCGTTGCCAGCGCAAACTTCGGGTCATCGAATTCGTAGTCGGCTGGTACCGACACGGTCAGCATCTCGGCGGCATGCGCGGCTTTCAGGCCATTACCGGAATCTTCAAACGCCACGCAGGCCCGGGGATCGACACCCAGTTTGGTAGCGGCTCCCAAATACACGTCTGGATGCGGTTTGTTGCGTTTTTCCAGCGTAGCCGAATGCCAAACCGTAAAATACGGTCGAATATTGAGCCGATCAATGACCACTTCAATCAAGTGCATGGGCGACGCCGACGCAATGGCCATCGGAATACCCTGCTGCCGAAACAACTCCAGCACTTCCGGAACACCCGGCATCGGTCCCGCATGTCTGCCAATGGCGTCATACGCCCCCTGAATGATATCCGTATTTACTTCTTCCAGAGTACGGTTACTCCACGGGTGTTTTTCGTACCAATACCGAACCACGGTATCCGTCGGTAACCCTGTCGTTCGTTTGCACATTTCGTCGTCCATTTCCAGGCCAACCGTGCGAAATACCTCAATTTCTACCTCCCGCCAATACGGCTCTGAATCGACCAACAGGCCGTCCATGTCAAATATCGCTGCTTGAATCATTTCTTTTACTATACGCTGTTTACGGTTTTTGGTTTGCAGTTGACTATGAATTCGTGCACGAGCCATCCCGTATGCCGCAATCCGTAAACCAATCCTTGGAATTTAAACGTCCGCTTGTCGAAACGGTTTTATGTCGATCCGCTCCCAGACTTTATTTGTAACATAAACTTCATTTTTCAGCCAATCGTTTAGCTGCTCTTCCGAATCAAAGTCCAGCAGCAGCATCGAACCAATCATTTTGCCGTCGGGGTCCAGCAAAGCACCGCCCAGGATGAACTGATGGCTGGCTTTTAAACGGCGGGCTCCCTCAAAATGGCTTGGCCGAACCGCCATACGCCGATCTATTGCCTGATCATCCGTGTAATCATAAGCGTGCAGTACGTATAACATAAGTGCAATCAATTCTCAAAAAAGGGTACATAAACCAACAAACTGCCTCTGTTTCTGATCAAATCTAATCCTTTTCCCATTTTCTCGCTAATTTCATCATCGAAAAGCCAACAAGCGTCTCACTCATCAATGAAACAACATTTAATTGTCCTGGGTTGCCTGCTACGTATCACCGCAACAGCCCAAATGCCCCCGAATACTTCACCCCAACTTACCGTTGAAAAAATTATGCAGGACCCCAAGGGGTGGATTGGGACATCGCCCTCCGCTATTTTCTGGGCGGAGGATTCGAAAACCATTTATTTCAACTGGAATCCGGTGCAAGCCAAAGCGGATTCGCTGTATAAAATAACGCTGACGGGCAATCGTCAGCCCGTTAAAGTTTCTCCCGCCGACCGAACCGCTCTCCCTCCGGCTACGGGCGGAACGTATAACCGTGCACGTACCCGTAAGCTGTATGAAAAAGACGGAGACCTCTTTGTACTCGACTGCAAAATCGGCAAAAATAACTCATCCACGCTGCGTCAGCTCACCAATACCGTAGAACGGGAAAGTAATCCTGCATTCAGCGGTGACGAGAAAAAAGTCATTTTTACGCGGGCAAATAACCTGTTTGCCATCACACTGGCAACCGGTAAATTGACGCAACTCACCCACCTCGATCCGGGAACCAAAAAAGCCGACCCAAAAGCCAATGACCAGGAAGCCTGGCTCCGACGCGATCAGCTAGCCTTGTTTGACGTTCTGAAAGAGCGCAAAGCCAAGAAGGACGAAGGCGAAAAAATCACCAAAAATGGCCCGCCGAAGCGTCCGAAACAATTCTATACGGAAGGCAAAACCGTGCAAAACCCTCAACTCAGCCCCGACGGCCGGTTTGTCACCTTTTCGCTCGTTAAATCGGCGCAAGGAGCTAAAACTGCCATTGTTCCCAACTACGTAACCGAATCGGGGTTTACGGAAGACCTCACAACCCGCACCAAAGTGGGAGCGCCATTTTCGAGCGCCGAGCTATATGTTTATGACATTCAACGCGATACCATCCAGGCGGTTTCTACCAAAACGCTGCCCGGTATTACGGATCTGCCAGATTACCGCCAAACCGCAGCATCACCCGTTCCCGACAGTAGCTTCCGGCGCAACCCGGCAAACCGTGGAACGACTCTCACCGACACTACCCAAAAAAGTCAGAAACCGTCGGAGCGCAGCGTTACAATCAGTGGGCCAATCTGGTCGGAAGACGGAAAATACGCCGTTCTCATCGTCCGTGCCCACGACAACAAGGACCGCTGGATTGTGCGGCTCGACCCGGTGACCCGGACCCTTAAAGTACTGGATCGACAACGCGACGAAGCCTGGGTGGGCGGCTTTGGAGCTTCCATCGCAACAACGGGCTTTCTGGCTGACAACCAGACGTTGTATTTCCTGTCGGAGGTAGATGGGTACTCCCATGTTTACACCGTCAATGTCGAAACGGGAGCGAAAAAGCAGCTTACCAAAGGCAAATTTGAAGTGCAGCAAATCCAGCTATCCAACGATAAAAAACACTTCTACCTGACTACCAATGAAGTGCACCCCGGTGAGCAGCATTTTTACCGTATGACCGTCGACGGCGGAGCGCGCGTGAAACTCACCACCATGACCGGTGCCAACGATGTGACATTCTCGCCCGACGAAACCAAGCTGGCCATCCGCTATTCCTACAGCAACAAACCGTGGGAGTTGTACGTAATGGACAATCAAGCCGTGACCACGAAGACAAAACAACAGAAAGCGGAAAATGCTACGCAACCGGTTCAGTTGACACAGTCCCTAACGCCGGAATTTAAGGCGTATCCCTGGCGAGACCCCGAACTGGTGACTATTCCGGCCCGCGATGGGCAGACTATTTACGGACGGCTTTACAAACCCGCCAAACCTAATGGCAAAGCCGTTCTGTTTGTGCACGGAGCGGGGTATCTGCAAAATGCCCACAAGTGGTGGAGTCAGTATTTTCGCGAATACATGTTCCATAACCTGCTGGCCGACAAAGGCTATACGGTTCTGGATATCGACTACCGGGCCAGCGCGGGCTACGGACGCGACTGGCGAACGGGGATTTACCGGCACATGGGCGGAAAAGACCTGACCGACAACGTGGATGCAGCTCAGTGGCTCATCAAAACGCAGGGTGTCGACGCGAAACGGATCGGCCTATACGGCGGTTCGTACGGCGGTTTTATTACACTCATGGCCCTATTTACCACCCCTGATGTGTTTGCCGCCGGGGCCGCGCTACGTCCTGTTACCGACTGGGCGGCCTACAACCACGGGTATACGGCCAATATTCTGAACGAACCCTACGCCGATACCCTATCCTACCGACGCAGTTCGCCAATTTATTTTGCAAATGGTTTGAAAGGCCACTTGCTGATCTGCCACGGCATGGTTGATGTCAATGTGCATTATCAGGATGTTGTTCGGCTCACCCAGCGGCTGATCGAACTGCGAAAAGAAAACTGGGAAGTTGCCTCGTATCCCGTTGAAGATCACGCCTTTGTTGAGCCAACCAGTTGGATGGATGAATACAAGCGCATCCTCAAATTATTTGAAGAGCGGCTTTGACGGGCACGAACTAAGCTCCATGTAGCGTTGTTATAAAAATAGGCGTTTCGAAACCGGGAACGCCCTTTTTTTACCCTTTTTCCACTCAACTTTTTCGCATGACCATTAACCGCAAGGAGTTTCTGCTGTCACTCCTCCTGTCCACCACGCTCTTTCTGTCGGGGTGCAAGACCAACGCGCCCGGAAACGAACCGGACCCCGAACCGGATGCTTATCTGGTCAGCAGTTCTGAGGTTCGTTCCTTGACCCGGGCACAGTTGCAAGCTCAAATTGGTCAGCAGCTTCCGGCCCAGCTAAATGCTCTTATCGGAAGTTTTCTGCGCAACGATGTAAAGGTTTACAAGCTGGTTTATAACACCAAATTACCCGATGGCACGGCCACCAAAGCATCAGGTGCGGTGATTGTTCCATCGTCTACAACCGCCGTTCCCATGCTCAGCCAGCAACACGGCACCATTCTGAGCGATGCCGATGCGCCGTCCAATTTTGGCCCGAACAGCGATGCCGCTTTTGGCGGTACGTTGTTTGCCTCAACCGGTTTTATTCTAGCTTGTCCGGATTACATCGGCTACGGTGAGTCGAAGGACGTTCCGCACACTTACGAACACCGCGAAGGGTTGGCCAAAGCCTCAATTGATATGCTCCGGGCGACGAAGGAGTTTATCAAGAAAAATAATATTAAGTGGGATGAGCGTCTGTTTTTGACCGGCTACTCCGAAGGGGGCTATGCGACGATGGCGCTGCAAAAGAAGATTGAAGAAGAATTTCCGTCGGAATTCAACCTGGTGGCTTCCAGCGTCGGAGCGGGTGCCTACCACAAATCCGCGTTCATGAAGTACATCATCAACGAAAAAACGCACGGCATTGCGACTTATAATCGCCTGTATCTGTGGACCATGCTGACGTACAACACCCTTTACAAGCTCGGCAAACCGATGAGCTATTACCTGAAAGAGCCGTATGCGTCGCAGGTGGCCCAGAACGGTACGAACGTCAATATCAATGTCAGCATCAGTGACATCTTTACCGATAGTTTTAAGAAAGCGATCAACGACGGAACTGACAAAGGTTTTCTGGATGCGGTGAAGGACAATGATGTGCACGACTGGAAGCCGAAAACGCCAACTTACCTGTACCACGGAACTGCCGACAATCTGGTGTTTTATTTCAATTCCAAAGATGCCCACGATGCCATGAAAGCCCGGGGGGCAGCAACGGTTGAATTAACCCCACTTGACGGGAAAAACCACAGCACGGCGGTCATGGACTATTTGAGCTACACGTTTCTGAGATTTAGCAGCCTCCAGTGAGTCTACCTGCTAGCCTAATTCTTACCAAAAACCTTCCGCAGCCGGAAGGTTTTTGTTTTTTTACCCAACAATTCACCACGCAAGCTGGTTATAAGCGGAGACTCATATATCATACCAACCATTAGTCATGAAAAAATTGTGGATAGCAGCATTGCTGGTCACCTTCGGGTTTGCCGCCAATGCACAGACGGTGAAAGAGGAAGCAAAAGAAAGCGCACACCATGCCGGCCAGGCCGTAAACAAGGCTGCCGATAATGTTGCCGACGAAACGCGCGAAACTTCGCAGGAAGTAAAACAGAAAGCGAAGAAAGCCGGGAAGAAAATAAATAAAGCCGCTGATGATGCGGGCGACGAGATTCGGGAAACCTCGAAAGAAACGAAGCAAAAAGCCCGTGAAGCCAAACGCAAAACCGGTAAAAAAATAGAAGAAACCGGCGAGAAAATGCAGGAAAACTAAAAGTAGTTGAATACTGAAAGGGAGAAAAAGAATTTGGGAGGAGTGTAATTACCTTCCCTGGATTCTTCTTCTCCCTTTCGCTTTTTAATTCCTTTTACCCGTCATCTTCTTGATAAACGCCGTTTCAGCCGGAATATAGGGCTGGCCGTTTTCGCGGAAGATATCGTGGAACCAGACAGGCGGCTCAGCCGTGTATTGCTTCTGCCACGAATCCCACGGATAAATAGTATTTGACTTACCGGAGACAAAGCCCCAGTTCATCATTCCTACTTTTTCGGTTTTCGCAATGGGCAGGAAACCTTCAAATGTGCTGCCCGCCGGACGTGCCATGTACTCCGTACAAATCAGGGGTCGCCCAAACTTCTGGAGATCCTGCACCCGTTTTTTAAATTCTTCGGGCTTGCCATAGTTGTGAAACGTGATGACGTCGGAGTTTTGAACCAGAAACCGGTTCATGTCATCCATTTTTTCGAGCGACGACCAATCACCTTTCCAGGGACCGGCGGTAATGGGTTGCGTTGGTTTCGCTTCGCGCGCCCAGCCAAAACCCGCCTTGACCAGTTCAACGCCCAGTTGGGCCTTGTTGGGTAACTCGGTTTTGATTTTGCCGTTCCGACCGTAGCTGTTGGCATTGTCATTATCCGGTTCGTTCACAATGTCCCAGGCCAGAATTCGCTGGTCATTGCGGAATGTGCTGACAATATCCTTCACGTAGCTACGAAGACTTTCCCACTTGCTTTTGTCGCTCAGGATAGCCGAACCCGGGCCCTGTACCCAGCCTGAATTGTGCCGTCCCAAAATGGGTTCGCGCTGTTTGCCAAGTTTCGGCTGTGGATCCCAGCACGAATCGAACAACACCATCATCGGTTTGATTTTGTGCTTGGCGCACAGGGCCAGAAACTGGTCAATCCGCTTTTTGAAACCCGCAGCGTCCTGACGCCATACCATATCGTGCAGGAAAACCCGCATGGTATTCATGCCCAGTCCTTCGGCATAGCCCAATTCTTTGTCGATTGTTTTCGGATCAAAACTTTCGGCCTGCCACATTTCCAGCTGGTTGATGGCCGTAGCCGGCATGTAGTTGCTCCCAACCAGCCAGGGCTGGCGGTTGTACCAGTCATTAGCCTGTTTCACCGTCCATTGCTGAGCTGTCGCCGTCAAAGACCAGACCGTCAGGAGTGCGACCAATACGGTTTTTATGCTAAATTCTATTCTGTATTTCATTCTGAAGCAGCAGGTTCAAACGACAAATTTATTTCACCGAAAAGCGGTATTCTGTGGTGGTTTTATACGTTTCGCCCGGTTTCAGCACCGTGCTGGGAAACTTTGACTGATTAGGCGAATCGGGAAAATGCTGGGTTTCCAGGCAGAAAGCATGCCGCTTTTCGTACGATTTTCCAGCTTTGCCCGTTACTTTCCCGTTCAAGAAGTTACCACCGTAAAACTGCACACCGGGTTCGGTTGTCAACACGTCCATGCTGATTCCCGTTTGCGGAGATGTGACGGTTGCAATCAGGCGCGGCTCGGCGGTCTGTCCACCATTCAACACAAAATTATGATCGAAGCCTCCGCCGTTTTTAATCTGCGGATGGTCAGCATCCTGACGCTCGCCAATAGCTACCGGTTTGCGCAGATCAAACGGTGTTCCGGCCACGGGTGCCAGCTCACCCGTCGGGATCAGGGTGGCATCTACCGGTGTGTAGCGGTCAGCATTGATCTGGATCAGGTGGTCGGCAACCGAGCCGGCCCCTTCGCCGTTCAGGTTGAAGTACGCGTGGTTGGTCAGGTTGACAACGGTGGCTTTGTCCGTTGTAGCCTGATAGTCAATCCGGATACCGTTATCATCGGTCAGGGTGTAAGTGACGTCAACAGTCAGCGTTCCGGGGTAATTTTCTTCCCCATCGAGCGAGACATAACGCAGTTTTAGGCTGTTGTTTCCGGCCGGTGTAGCTTCCCACATTCGGGCGTTAAAGCCTTTTTTGCCGCCGTGCAACGAATTCGGACCGTTGTTCGTGGCCAGCTTGTACGTTTTGCCATCGAGCGTAAACTGACCTTTGGCGATCCGATTTCCGTACCGTCCGACCAGTGTGCCGAAGAACGATTCATTCGCCAGGTAATCATCAATGCTGCTGTGGCCCAGGTTCACATCCACCATCTTACCGGTTTTATCCGGAACCAGGATACTTACAATCCGTCCGCCGTAATTGGTGATGGCGACCTTCATGCCCTTGGCATTGGTCAAGACGTATAAATCATTGGATTTGCCATCGACCTCTTTCTGAAAACGCGATCGTTCGGGTAAACCACTGGCAGAATCAGCGGCCGCTGTGCTTGTACTATCCGACATAGTTGAGGATTCTTGTTGCTTTTGAGAGTTATTACAACCGACCAGCATGCCCAGCAGGACGGCGGAGAGAATATATTGTTTCATAGTAAAAGGTATTGGATTATTGGTACGACGGCCCCGCGAAACCGTTGAATCGATCCGGAAACCAAGCGCCAAATATCCAACTTATTTTATAAAATCTACAATCCTAGTTCGTTTGGGTTGACGCCGGTATCGCGGGCCGACATCCGGAAAATCGCCAATATTTCTTCGTAGCTAACCAACCGACCGCTGATATAATCCTGTTCTTCAGGATCGGCAAAGCCCTGCTTTTCGTGCAAATCCCGAATGTTGGCGTAAACCGTTATCAGCACATCCTGAAAAAAATCCTTGAATTGTTGCTCCGTTGCCATGATACCAAAAGGAAATTTTAGACAAAATTACTCGTTTCGCCCCGGTGGATCTTCAGCTGAACGGGATTCGTGAATCTAGCGTTAGACCAGTAGCAACAGCCGGACAACCTTCCGGTTTATTTCGTGGTCATTTCCCATTCCGTTTGTATCTTTGAGTATGAGCAACCCCGTTTCTGTTCAACTTTTTGGAATTACCCGTGAGATTGTCGGTGCGTCCGCGCTTACGGTCGACCTGCCCGCGACTGGTCAGGTTGGCGGTTTATTGGCGCAGTTAAAAGAACAATACCCCGCCCTGACAGGCCTCCGTTCGCTGCTGGTAGCCGTCAACGGCGAATACGCTGAGATCGACCAACTGATTCACCCCAACGACGAAATCGCCCTCATTCCTCCCGTCAGCGGAGGCTAGAATCAATTAAAAATTAAGAGTGAAGAATGAAAAGTTGGCTGACGCACGAGCGGCCCGGATAATCTTTTCTTTTAACTTTTAACTCTTCTATGGTTACAATTACAACAGAGCCTATTGATATGAATGCGGCCTACCGACAGGTCTCGTCGGATGCCGCTGGGGCCATAACGTTCTTTTTCGGAACGGTTCGCGACAATACCCAAAATCGTCCCGTTGAACGGCTGGAATACGAAGCCTATGACCGAATGGCGCTGGCCAAAATGCAGGAAATTGCCGACGAAGCCTGCCAGCGCTGGGATGTCCGGAACTACGTAATCATTCACCGCAAAGGCAATCTGGCGATTGGCGACATTGCTGTCTTGATTGCCGTCGCAACGCCCCACCGGGCCGACGCTTTTGATGCCTGCCGCTACATTATCGATACCCTCAAACAACAGGTGCCGATCTGGAAAAAAGAGATTTTTGAAGACGGTCAGGTCTGGGTGGATGCTCACCCCTGACCTGCCAGCAGCAACGGTTTAGAAATCAAACTCAATATGGGTTCGGGGCGTCCGGTCTTTGCTGACCTCACGCGGCTTGATGGCATAGCGCGCCATAATCGGATAATGATCCGAGTATTTAACATCCTGGTAAGTGACGAAGTTGACGGGTTCCAGAAACCGTGCGTTATAAAACTGATTATCAATGCGCAAGTATCCCGGAGCCTTGTTGTAACTGAACCCAAATCCCTGGCCAGCATCCTCAAAGGCATTGCGCAGCAGTCGGCGTAATTTGCCGTATGTATAGCTATAGGGCGTATCGTTAAAATCACCACAGATGATAACGGGATGCGGGCTGTTGCGATAATATTCTTCGATGCGGGCAATCTGATTCCGGCGATGGGTGAAGCCCTGCCGCAGCTGGCGCAGAACGCCCTGCGTATTTTCTTTTACCCGATTGGTTTCCCGTTCGTTCAGCATACCGCCCACCCGGATTCCCATCGACTGCAAGTGAACGCTGATGACCCGAACGGTATCGGGGCCCACTTTTACATCGGCCCAGACCAGGCCGTTAAAATTGTCGAAAACCTCATCTCCCCGCTTTACGATCGGGTACCGCGAGAATAAGGCAACGCCGATAAACTTACCGTCTTTTTCTTTCAGGTCTTCCCGCTCGGGTGAGTGCAGAACGGCGTAATACGGATAACCGGCCCGTTCCAGCCGCCGGATGGTCTTAAATACCACCGACGAACTGTTGTCATAAAACTCCTGAAAGCATTTCACGTCCGACGGTTCTTTCAACACCCAGTCAATCATGCGGTTGGCATCGTCGGGGCGCTCGGTATCCACCAGATCGTATTTGTTAAAGCCCATGACGTTGTAACTCATGACCTGCAACGTCAAGCGTTTTTCTTCCTTCCCGCCCGATTTCCCCAGCGCGAAAGTACGTCGCCAGAACGGAATGCCGATCAGCATCGTAACGACGGGCAATAACACCCGCCAGGGATGAGTCAATGCCCAGAATAGGATAAAAACCAGATTGACCCCCCACGCTATCGGCAACGAAATCATCAACACACTTGCTGTCCAGTGACCGGTTGGCACTTCATAGAGTAAGTAATAAACCAGCAACGTATACAGGAATAGCAACAGGTTTAGAGACCAGAACAGCGATAAAAAAAACGAAGAAACCAGTACGCCAAGCCTAAGCGAAAATTTCATACGAACGAATCAGATGGGTGCGGATCACGCAAACCGAACTATTTCAGTAACGACGGATCTAGGGCGTAGAGGTACAAAGGTACGAACGTTTGTTCGGAAAACAGCCCGTTTGCTCAGGAGTTAAAATTGTTCTGATCCGATCTACAAAAATTGATTGGGAAACAATTTAGAAAATTCATATCTTTGCAAGACTTAGCAGCATTTATGCATGTCAGGGAGTTATTAACTCCCTTTTTTGTTAATTTATGGATGTAAAGGCGAAAGTTAACGAACTGTTACAGCCGTATCTGAACGAAGATCAGTATTTTGTCGTTGATATCCAGGTATCTCCTTCCCGTACTCGTGCTAAAATAACCGTTTTGCTGGACAGTGATACCGGGATTACGATTGATGAGTGTGCATCGATCAGTCGTCGGTTAGGCAACCAATTGGAAGAGCTGGAAGTTTTTGACGGCCAAGCTTTTACGCTGGAGGTATCGTCGCCGGGTGTGGATGAACCCCTGGTGATGAAGCGGCAATATCTGAAAAACGTAGGTCGGGAGATCGACGTGTTACTCCATGATGGCCAGACCCGGAGAGGGAAATTGGAAACCGTTGCGGACGATCACATCGTGATTACGGAAAAACTGCTTAAAAAGCCCAAGAAGAACGATCCGCCGATTGAACCAACGGCCATTCCGTTTACCGAAATAAAGAAAAGCACAATACAAGTTTCATTTAAATGAAAGGCGGTTTTCAAGTACGTTTTCAGTTGGTTTTTCTGTTCCCTCTGACTGAAAACCCGTAACTGATTACTACAAACTGAAAAAACTGAAGACTGAAATTATGGATAGCGGAATACTCATTGAGTCGTTTGCAGACTTTGCACGGTCGAAAAATATTGACCGCCCGACCATGATCAAAATTCTGGAAGATGTTTTCCGGACAATGATTCGCAAAAAATACGGTACCGACGAGAACTTTGATGTCATTATCAACGCCGAAAGCGGTGACCTCGAAATGTGGCGCACCCGCGAGATTGTAGACGACAACTCGGAGGATATCTGGGATTACGACAAAATTCCGCTGGCCGAAGCCCGCAAAATTCAGTCTGACTTTGAAGTAGGCGAGGAAGTAGCCGAAGAAGTAAAACTGGAAGATTTTGGCCGCCGGGTAGTGCAAACCGCCCGTCAGACGCTCATTCAGAAAATCAAAGATTTAGAAAAAGAGCTTCTTTACGATAAATATAAGAATCAGGTAGGTGATTTGGTAAACGCTGAAGTCTACCAATTGCTAAAAAATGAAGTAATTTTGCTCGACAATGAAGGCAATGAAATCAGCCTTCCGAAGAATGAGCAGATTCCGAAAGACCGCTATCGCAAAGGGGAACCCACGAAAGCCGTTGTTCACCGCGTGGAAATGATCAATGGTACACCCAAGATTGTTCTGTCACGCACGTCGCCCGTGTTTCTGGAGCGCTTGTTCGAAAACGAGATTCCGGAAATCTACGACGGCCTGATTTCGATTCGCCGGATTGTTCGCGAGCCTGGCGAACGGGCCAAAGTTGCCGTTGAATCGTACGACGACCGGATTGACCCGGTAGGTGCCTGCGTTGGGATGAAGGGATCCCGGATTCACAGCATCGTCCGGGAATTGGGCAACGAAAATATTGACGTCATTAATTATACCGATAACTTTGAACTCTTGATCAGCCGGGCGTTGAGCCCCGCCAAGATCAGCACGATGCAGGTTGACCGCGATGCCAAACGCGTATCGGTTTTCCTGAAACCCGATCAGGTGTCGCTGGCCATCGGTAAAGGTGGTCAGAATATTAAACTGGCGGGCCGCTTAGTCGGAATGGAAATCGATGTCTTCCGGGACGTTGAAGGGCAGGAAGACGACGAAGATGTCGATCTGTCTGAATTCAGTGACGAAATCGATACCTGGATGATCGATGAGTTGCGCCGGGTTGGTCTGGATACGGCCAAAAGTGTGCTGGCCCGTACGAAAGACGAGCTAGTTCGGATGACCGATCTGGAAGAAGACACGATTGAGGAAATTCTGGCCATCTTACGCCAGGAATTTGAGTAATAATGATGAATGATAAAGGGTGGAGGATGAATTAAGTTGATCCATTCATCGTTCCTCATATAGATGCATCATTTAAAAGTTTTTTTCATTCTAAACCATTTGTATGGCAGAAGATAAATCCATGCGCCTTAGCCAAGTGGCAAAAATACTCGGAGTAGGTTCGTCTACTGTGGTGAGTCGTCTTTCTGCCAAAGGGATTAAGGTTGATAGTAACCCCAATGGCAAGATTTCCAATGAACAGGTGGAAATCTTGGCAAAGGAATTCGGTAATACTGAACTATTGAATGGTGGAACGGTCCGCAAACCCGCTCCTGAACCTGTTGTACCCGAGCCCAAACGCCGGGACGACGATGATTTGCCGCAATATTTCCGTAACGAACCCGTGCGGCCGTCGCAACCGACTCCTCCTGTGCCCCCCCAACCGGCACCAGTACAGGAGGCCCCTGCGGCACCAAAGCCCCAACCCGTTGTTCAGCCCCAAACGGTTGTAGCGGAAAAAGTTGAGGCCCCGGCTCCAAGCCAACCCAAGCCTGAACCGGCTCCAGCACCGGCCCCTGTGCCTCAACCCGCTCCGGCGCCCGTTGAAGCGCGTCAGCAGCCTGCGCCTGTGCCACCCGCTCCCGCGGCAGAGCCGCGTGAAACACCCGTGGCTAAACCGGAAGCAACAGCACCGATTATTGAAAATAAACCGGAGCCGACGCAGCCAGCGGCTACACCCCCGGTTGCAGAACCAACGCGTCCGGCTGAACCAACTCAGGCAGAAACACGTCCGCAAGTGACTCAACCGGAAACCAAGGAACCCGCTGCGCCGGAATTATCCTCTCCCCGATTACCAGGATTAACGGTATTGGGAAAAATCGATCTAGATCGAAATAAACAGAGTCAGCAACGTTCGAACGACCCCAATGCTCGTCAGCAGCATCCTAATCGGGGAGACGGCAATCGGCCTCATGGTGGTCGCCCGGATCGTCCGGACAACCGATCTGGCCAGGGCCCCAATCGGCCAGATGGCGGTTCACGCGACCGTCGCCCCGACCGTCCGAACGATAATCGTGGCGATCAAAACCGGAACCGTCCGAATGATAACCGCGGGCAGCAACCTGCCCGTCCGGCAGAACCACGGCCCGTTGTTCCCCCAACTCCCCCACCACCGGTTCAACCGGAGCCGGTTACGGAGTTGCAGGAACCGGTTGAAACCATTCGGGCACGCGGTGAGCAACTGCGCGGTCTGACGGTTCTGGGAACCATTGAACTTCCTTCTGACCGTAATAAGCGTCAAAATGGCCCGGTGGCTTCTACCGACGACCGGGATAAAAAACGGAAGCGGAAACGGCTCCGTCGTGATCCAGTAGGCGGGCCTTCAACCGGCACGCAACCACAAACGGGTCCGGGTGGAGCTCCGCGCAACCGCGATGCCAACGCCCCCAACAATCGGAACCAGCAACAAGGGCAGGGACAAGGCCAGGGCAATAAGCCAGCTACCCCAGCAACCGGTGGTGGTGCGGCTAATGCAAACAAAGGAAAAACCGGTCGGAACAACCGCGATCGTCGGGAGGAACCAACCGAACGCGAAGTAAAAGATTCGATCAAAGCGACGCAGGCCCGGATGACCGGTAACAGACCCAATCGGGGTGCCGATCGTCGCCGGGATCGTCGTCAGGAGCGGGCTGAACGCGAACGCGAGCGGCTTGACCTCGAAAACGAAGAAGCAAAAATCCTGAAGGTGACGGAGTTTGTGTCGGCCAACGACCTGGCTTCACTGATGGATGTTTCGGTCAATGAAGTCATTGCAACCTGTATGAGTCTGGGGATGTTTGTCTCCATTAACCAACGACTGGATGCAGAAGCCATTACCGTTATTGCCGATGAATTTGGTTACGAAGTACAATTTGTATCAGCAGAAGAAGAGATCGAATCAGGTCTGGTTGAAGAACCGGATGCCGAAGAAGATCTGGTTACCCGGGCACCCATTGTTACCATTATGGGTCACGTTGACCACGGTAAAACGTCGTTGCTTGACTATATTCGCCGGACGCGCGTTGCCGCTGGTGAAGCTGGGGGTATTACGCAGCACATTGGTGCTTATAGCGTAAAAACCGCCGACGATCGGATGATTACATTCCTTGATACGCCGGGTCACGAAGCCTTTACGGCTATGCGGGCACGGGGAGCAAAGGTAACCGACGTTGTTATCATCGTGATTGCGGCCGACGACAGCGTCATGCCTCAAACCCGGGAAGCCATCAACCACGCTCAAGTAGCGGGTAGCCCAATTGTCTTTGCTTTTAGCAAAATTGATAAACCAGGCGCCAATACGGAGAAAATTCGGGAAGAGCTGTCGCAGATGAACATGCTTGTTGAGGAGTGGGGCGGTAAATACCAGACGCAGGAAATCTCATCGAAATCTGGCCAGGGTATTTCAGAACTACTCGAAAAAGTACTGCTCGAAGCTGAATTGCTCGAACTGAAAGCCAACCCGAACAAGCGGGCCTCCGGTACGGTTATTGAAGCCGAGTTGGACAAAGGCCGGGGCTATGTTACCACCATGCTCGTGCAGACCGGGACACTCCGGCAGGGCGATATCGTGCTGGTAGGAGCTCACTTTGGCCGCATTCGGGCTATGACCAGCGACATCGGCCTGCGCATGAAAGAAGCGGGCCCATCAACACCGGTCCAGATTCTGGGTTTACCCGGTGCACCGCAGTCCGGTGATAAGTTTAACGTGATGGAAACGGAGCGTGAAGCCCGCGAAATTGCCAACAAACGGGAGCAATTGCTGCGTGAACAGAACCTCCGCACTCGCAAGCACATCACGCTGGAAGAAATTGGCCGCCGGAAAGCGATCGGTAACTTCAAAGAACTGAACGTGATTGTCAAAGGTGACGTAGACGGCTCAGTGGAAGCCCTGTCCGACTCGTTGCTGCAATTGTCAACGGAAGAAGTACAGGTCAATATCATCCACAAAGCGGTGGGTCAGATTTCCGAATCGGATATTCTGCTTGCCTCGGCATCGGATGCCATTATCGTCGGCTTCCAGGTGCGCCCCTCCGTCAGCGCCCGTCGCCTGGCCGAACAGGAACAGATCGAGATCCGCCTGTACTCAATTATTTACGACGCGATTAACGAAGTTCGGGATGCCATGGAAGGTCTGTTGGCCCCCACTACTGAAGAAGTCATTGTGGGTAACATTGATGTTCGGGAGGTCTTCAAGATCAGCCGTATAGGAACTGTAGCGGGTTGTATGGTAACGGAAGGGATTATCCGCCGAAACAACAAAGTTCGGGTGGTTCGCGACTTTATCGTAGTACATACCGGCGAAATCAGCGCCTTGAAACGTTTCAAAGACGACGTCAATGAAGTCCGGAACGGTTACGAATGTGGTTTGAGCATCAAAAACTTCAACGATATTCAGGTCGGTGATACGATTGAAAGCTTCGAACTGAAAGAAGTAAAACGGACGCTGTAAGCGCTTCCATTATAATTGCTGAAAAAGCCTTTATCCCGTTTGGGGTAAAGGCTTTTTTGATATATTGATTCGATGAAGATTATAACCATTTCGGATCTCCACGGCCGTACCAACTGGCGCCAGATCAATATCGATCAGCATGATAAAGTGATTTTTCTGGGGGATTATACGGACAGTTATAACCTGGACGATGCGGTAATTCTCGAAAACTTACAGCATATCATTGCGCTCAAAGAAGCTCATCCTGAGAAGGTTATTTTACTCATTGGTAATCATGATGCCCAGTACCTGCATTTTCCGCTTTACCGTTGCTCGGGCTTCCGGGCCGCCATGCAATCTGCCCTGACAGTGTTGTTCACGACCCATAATGATCTGTTTCAGATTGCCCATCAGGAAGGACCTTACCTGTTTACCCACGCCGGACTATCCGGAGGCTGGCTAGCCCGGCTAAACATTCCCGGATTTAATTTAAAACTGGAATTAAATTTGCTGGCTTGGGGTCAGTGGAGTAAGTTAAACCAGTTGGATCAATTGTTAAATACGATGCATCAGGACCGAATCAAGCAAACCGCGCTCTTTGATGTGAGTTACCTGCGGGGCGGTTTCCAAAACTCGGGAGGACCACTCTGGGCCGATAAGCAAGAAACTTCAACGGATTATATAATGGGTCTTCACCAGGTTGTAGGGCATACTCCCGTTCCGGATTTTTTAACTATTGGAAACCGATTGGGCTCCATCACGTATACGGACGTTTTGCAAACCAAAGAGGATTTTTACACGCTGGTTATTGATTAACACCAACGCTTTTTCAAACGTTTAACTGGTAATTCTATTTAAATCATGTAATCCGTATACGATTCTTGCTAAATTCGTTACTACCGCCACAACATTGTTTTGTTTGGCCGTTATAAAAGAAAATAATCGTTCCAGCGAACCGTCTGAATGAGTTTCCTATATCCTTCGTTCCTGTTTGGGCTACTGGCGGTCTCTGTGCCGGTGGCCATCCATTTATTCAATTTTCGTCGGACGCGCCGGGTATTTTTTACCAATGTCGCGCTGCTAAAAACCGTACAAACCGAAACCAAGTCGTTCCGGCGGTTGAAACATTACCTGATCCTGCTGTTTCGGTCGCTGTTTATCATTTGTCTGGTCCTGGCTTTTGCCCAGCCCTTTATTCCCAGCAAAAGCAAACTGGGCTTATCCCGAACGGGACTCACGAGTTTGTACCTCGACAATTCATACAGCATGCAGAATGAGTTGAACGAGAAGCGCTACCTGGACATTGCCACCAGCAAACTCGACCAGCTTCTGGGTCTGTTTCGCAATGCAACTTCCCTGCAACTGGTTACGAATGATTTCAGCAGTCAGGAACAAACCGTTGGAACCGCCGACGCCCTGCGCGACCGCGTCACAACCATCCGGTTTGCTCATACTTCCCGTACACTGCCCGATGTTTACCGGCGCCAGCTCAATCTACTGGCCACCAACAACCCCACCGGACCGAACCAACTCTTCTGGTTTTCCGATTTCCAGAAAAGCACGGCGGGCGATTTATCCCGGCTGAAAATCGACACCACCAACCGGCTGTTTCTGGTTCCGCTGGAAACGCAGCCTACCAAAAACGTTTTTGTGGATTCCGTCTGGTTGAGTACGCCCTTTATCCGGGAACTCCAGAATAATACGCTCAACGTTCGGGTCCGCAACAGCGGTGAGGAGTCCGTGCGCAATTTACCCATCAAACTCTTTATTGATCAGACGCAGGTTTCTACCGCTTCGGTTACCCTGCCGGGCAAAGGGGCCGCCACGGCAGCGCTCAATTTCAACGTCACCCAAA
Source organism: Larkinella harenae (assembly GCF_054780515.1). Lineage (NCBI taxonomy): Bacteria > Pseudomonadati > Bacteroidota > Cytophagia > Cytophagales > Spirosomataceae > Larkinella > Larkinella harenae. The sequence continues at coordinate 984,680 of NZ_BAAGWE010000002.1, forward strand.
AAGGATTCCGGCGTGGACGCATCACGTTTGAGGATTACCCGATCACCTTCGACAATGAATATTATTTTGTTATTCAGGCCTCCCCTTCCATTCAGGTATTACACCTGTTTGGCCAGAAAAACGAAGCCAATTATGTCGAGAACGTGTACGGTAACGACAGCCTGTTTGTCCGCCGGAGTTTTAACGCCCAGAATGTAGACATTGGTCAGTTGAAAAACGCCGATCTGGTGGTGTTGGAAGGGCTTGATCAGGTGAGTGGCACTTTGCGAAGCGAGCTGGAACGGTTTGTTCGTCAGGGTGGCAGCCTGATCATCATTCCACCCAAAACCCCAAATGCCACGGCCTGGTCGTCATTCCTGGCCAGTTTGGGCGTTGGCGGTCTGCAAACGCAGACGTCTCCCCTGCCCGCTTCGCAGCCGCTTTCACCCCCTAATCGCCAGAGTCCATTCTTTCGTGACATTTTTGAGCAAACCAGCCAACAGGGTATCGAAAATCTTCCCAATGCCGTGCCGGTCTGGCAATGGCGGGTGGTGGGTGACCGGCTTTTGACGCTGCGCAACGGTACCCCTTTCCTTACCCAATCCCGCATCAGCGGCTCAACAACAGGACAGGTATACATTTTTGCCAGCCCGCTTGATACCGACTATGGCAACCTGGCCCAACACGCGCTGTTCGTTCCGACCATGTATAAAATTGCCGCGCTGAGCGTCCGGCCCGAACGTACTGCCTATTCGTTTGATGACAATACCGTTGAAGTACCCGTCAGCAATGTCTCGCCCAATGCGGTCTATAAACTGAAGCGTGATAAACTGGAAATTATTCCCATCCAGCGCATTAACGGTAACCAGTTGCTGATGGAGCTTCCAAAAAGTAACCAGCTGAACGAAGGCCAACAGCTGACATCGGGGTATTACGAGCTACAGCTAAACGACAAAACCGAGAAACTGCTGGCGTTTAATCATGGCAACCGGGAATCGCAAATGGACTTTTACAAAGCCGACGACCTTCGGCGGATTTTTGCCAATCAACCCAACGTTCAGATTTTCGACAGCATTCAGGATGATGACTTTGTCGAGGAACTGCGGCAGCAAAACCTCGGCACCAACCTCTGGAAGTATTTCGTCATTGCCGCACTGGTGTTTCTCCTGGCGGAGATTGCCGTTATCCGGCTAATGAAAGGATAACCTCGTTGGAGACAACGGTTTTTGAGAGAATAAAAACCGTTCAAAATGGATGATTGACGGTTCGAAGGACCCAAACCGTCAATTCAGTTATACCTTTTCGGCCAGTGAGCGGCCTATTTCCGCTCCCAAATTACAAAATCAAAAGGAACGGCGTGTCGTTCGTCGGCAGGATGAGGCCGTCGGCTGAGTTCTTCCCAATCGGATTGATTGAAATCCGGAAAACGAGCGTCGCCCTCAAACGAGGCTTTCACTTCCGTTAGGTACAGTCGGTCGGCGAAGGGAATAGCCTGGCGATAAATTTCGGCACCACCAATGACAAACGCTTCAGCAATGCCGGTTTTTCGGGCTTCTTCGAGGGCTTTGTCCAGCGAATCAACCACGATAGTGCCTTCCGGTTGGTAGTTGGCATTGCGGGTAATCACCACATTCAGCCGGTTCGGTAACGGTTTTCCGAGCGACTCAAACGTTTTGCGGCCCATCAGGATTGGGTGACCAGAGGTGGTTTGTTTGAAGTATTTAAAATCATCGGGCAGCAGCCAGACCAAATCATTATCGCGGCCAATAACCCCGTTTTCGGCTACAGCCGCAATTAGACTAATTTGCATTCGCTCAAATTTTATTTCCCCTAAAATAGTCCTCAATGCTCATTTTCCGCTTTCCTTCGGCTTGCAACTCATCCACCGATAACCAGCCGTCTTCGGCTTTGATCAGGAGCGTCTTTTTTCCATCGGAATACGCTTCGCCGGGTTCAGCCGAGAAAGGGGACTGATCGACCACCGAAACTGCGTATAATTTATACGATTTCCCATTGATTTTTGTCCAAGCCGCCGGGTAAGGCGACATACCCCGTACAAAATCGCGAACGGCTTTGGCCGGTTGAAACCAATTGATTTCACAGGTTTCACGGTGAATTTTCGGGGCCATTTTTAGCTCGCTAACCTGGGGTTGCGGTTTCCGCGGATACTCGCCCGCTTCAATGGCCCGAACGGTTTTTAAAACCAGGGCAGCCCCTTTGTCCATCAATCGGTCGTGCAATGTTCCGGCAGTATCCGTAGGATGGATAGGTTCTGTATCCTGAAAAATCATTTGCCCGGTATCGATTTCCTTTTCAATAAAAAAGGTCGTTACACCGGTTTCTTTTTCGCCATTAATAATGGCCCAGTTGATGGGAGCGGCTCCCCGATACTGCGGCAGCAACGATGCGTGCAGATTGAACGTACCGATCCGGGGCATGGACCAGACTACTTCGGGTAACATCCGGAATGCCACCACTACCTGCAAATCAGCCTGATAGCTCAGCAATTGTTCCAAAAAAACCGGATCACGTAGTTTTTCAGGCTGAAGCACCGGGATACCGGCAGCCACCGCAGCTTGTTTTACCGGCGACTCCGTCAATTGTTGTCCACGACCGGAAGGCCGGTCGGGCGCTGTCACAACCGCAACGACCTGGCAGCCATCATCCAGCAGTCGACGCAGGCTGGCTACCGCAAAGTCGGGCGTTCCCATAAATACTATCCGAAAAGAATCGCTTCTCAAAACCGTAAATTGTTATTTGCTCGAAATGCTACTTAGGGCATTGGGAGAATGCTACGGAATTGTTATTTTTGTTCTCCTGAGTTCCACTATGAGTAGTCGAACAGCTATACATACAATTCCGCAGAAAGGCTCCTGACGCTTCCTACAAAGAAACACTATTTTGTATGGAGAACGGTCAGCGAACCGTTCTTTTCTTTTTTGTAACCAATGCCAACGCTGGCATCGGTTGTAGTGGAACTTGTAGGGTCTTGGGAGCAATGAAACCAAAGGCAAAAGACATTTTATAGAGTAGATGTAACATGGGTAAAATTTCGTATTACACCGAAGAAGGACTTGCGAGGCTAAAAGCCGAACTAAATGACCTCAAAACCAAAGGCCGGACCGATATTGCCCGCCAAATAGCCGAAGCCCGCGACAAAGGTGATTTGAGTGAGAACGCCGAATACGATGCGGCCAAGGATGCGCAGGGATTGCTGGAGATGAAGATTTCCAAGATGGAAGAAATCATTTCCAACGCCCGACTTCTGGACGAATCTTCCATCGACACATCGCAGGTATCCGTTCTCTCGACGGTTAAGATCAAAAACCGTAAAAACGGAGCTACCGTTACCTACACGCTGGTTTCGGAGGAAGAAGCAGACCTCAAGCTTGGTAAAATCTCCGTCGGTTCGCCAATTGGCAAAGGCCTTCTGGGAAAGAAAGTGGGCGACACCACCGAAATCAAAGTACCCGCCGGTACCATGGAATTCGAAGTACTGGAAATTGGACGTTAAGGGTTATAATTAACCGTGAATAATGCACAATGAATGATTGCTTTCATTGTGCATTATTTATTAAAACCACGCTATGGCTTCTATCTTCTCCCGCATTGTCAACGGTGAAATTCCGGCGCATAAGATTGCTGAAACCGACAACTACCTGGCCTTTCTAGATGTATTCCCAATTGTTAAAGGGCACACACTCGTGATTCCCAAAAAGGAGATCGATTACCTGTTTGATCTGGATGATGAGCTGTATCTCGGCCTGATGAAATTTGCCAAACAGATTGCACCAGCCATTGAAAAGGCTATTCCCTGTCAACGGATCGGTGTTTCGGTCATTGGGCTGGAAGTGCCGCACGCGCACGTTCACCTGATTCCGATGAACAGCATGGCCGATATGAATTTTAACAATAAACTGAAAATGAGTCCGGAAGAACTCGCCGACGTGGCCGCTCACATCCGGAGTTTTCTTTGAAATCGCTACAAGCCAGCGTTTCGGGGCGTATCACTTCAGGACGGTTTTCAACGCATTTGTCGCCAATACCGGCGACATTTTTTCGTATAACACCTGATAAACCATATCCACAATCGGCATCAAAACATGGTGTTGCTGGTTAATTTCGTGGATGCTTTTCACGGCGTAATACCCTTCCGCAATCATATTCATCTCCATTTGGGCGGCCTGAACGCTATAGCCCCGGCCAATCAAATGTCCGAATGTCCGGTTGCGACTAAACGGGGAGTACGCCGTCACCAGCAAGTCGCCCAGATACGCCGACCCGCTGAGATCGCGGGGCATGGGATAAACTGTGTCTACAAAACGTCGGATTTCCTGCATCGCGTTGGAGACCAGCACAGCCTGAAAATTATCACCGTACCCCAGACCGTGCGTAATTCCGCAGGCCAGGGCAATGATATTTTTCATAACTGCGCAGTACTCGACCCCATAGATATCATCCAGCGGAGAAGCCTGCACAAAGCGGCTGTTGAGCAACCGGGTCACGTCCGCTGCAAAGTCCAGGTTCTGCGAAGCAATGGTCAGGTAGGATTGTTTTTCGAGCGCCACTTCCTCGGCATGGCACGGTCCGGCAATAACGGCAATCCGGCTCGCCGGTACATCATATTGCTGCTCGGCCCAATCCGTTATGAGCAGATTATTCTCCGGAATCATGCCTTTAATGGCCGAAATCACGCTCTTTCCGGCCAGCTGCGACGGTTTTACACCCTGCAAGGCATCTCCGATAAAAGCCGCCGGAACGGCCAGAATAATGTGATCACTCACCCCCAGCGCGTCTTTGATCCGGGTGCAGACCCGCACCTTACGCGGACTGATCTGAACATCGCTCAGGTAACTGGGATTGTGGTGAAATTTCTTGATGTGCTCGGCATCGCGCGGACTCCGCAGCCACCAGCGAATCTGGTTATTTCCTTCCGACAGAATTTTAATGAGTGCTGTGGCCCAACTGCCACCGCCCACGACGGTAATCCGAGCGGGTTGATTCATGGTTATGAGAAAATAGATACGAGAATAAAGAGAAAAAGATTTTTGACTGCCAAATAGTTATTTCTCTATTCTTATGTCTATACGCTTGCATCTCTGAATTCGAGAACGCAAAAATACAAAAAACGCCCGCACCTCTCAATTGGGCGAGCGTTTTCGCTTTCTCAACCTTATCGCTTATTCAAATCTTATTCGCCGGGCTTTTCCGCTTTTTTCTCTTTTTTCGGATCTTGTTTGGCCACCGGATCGCCATCTTTCAGGCGCTTCGAAACCGCAATGAAGGGCCCGGAAACGACTACATCGCCTTCTTTCAATCCTGACCGAATTTCAATGTTGTCAAAGTCACTGATCCCCGTTTTGACTTCGCGCTGAGCAACTTTGCCATTCTGGTGAACAAACACAATCTCTTTCACCACTTCTTTTTTAGGAGTTCCCTGATTAGCGGGGGCTCCAGCGTTGTTAGCATTGTTATTGCCATCACCGGGACTCTGATTCATGGCTTCCTGAGCGGCTCCGCGCGTTGTAACGGCGGCAATCGGAACGGCCAGCACTCCCGGTCGGCGGTCGGTAATTACCTCAACGGAAGCCGTCATGCCCGGCTTTAGCGGATAGCTGCGCTTGGCCCGCTGCACCATCAGGTCTTTGTACGAACTGTTCAGCACCTTAATCCGAACCTCGAATTCGGTGACGGCGTCCGTTGACATGCTGGAGGAGGCACCACTGGTCGTACCAGTCGCTGCCAGGCCGTTGGCGGTGTTTGAAATCTGGGTTACGATGCCCTTGAATTTGCGGCCCGTCGTGGAGTAAGAATCAACATCAATATCGGCCGTATCGCCCATACTCACGCGGATAATGTCATTTTCGTTGACGTTAACCCGGACTTCCATGTTATTCAGGTTCGCTATCCGGAGCATTTCCGTACCCGCCATCTGCGACGTTCCGACGACGCGCTCGCCCAACTCAACGTTGAGTTTGGAAACCGTTCCGTTTACGGGCGCATAAATAGTCGTTTTACGAAGGTTTTCTGAGGCATCCCGCAATCCGGCTTCGGCACCGGCTACATTAAATTCGGCAGCTTTGATATTGGCCTGAGCGGACTCTATTTCCTGCCGGGCTACGTTGTAATCTGCTTCGATCTGCTCAAAATCGGAAGTCGAAATAACTTTGTCAGCCAGCAATTTCCGATTTCGGTCGTAGGTGGCTTTGGCCCGAATCATCCGCGCCTGAGACTGGGCCGCTACTGCTTTGGTCTGTTCATACTGCGCGCGGCTGGAGTTGACGGTTGCGCGGGCGCGGGCCAGCAGCGATTCGTAGTTGTCAGGGCGAATCTTGAGGAGCAACTGCCCTTTCTTAACCGAGTCACCTTCGGCAACATAAAGAGCAATAATTTCGCCTGATACGTCCGGACTAATTTTAACTTCTACTTCGGGTTGTACACGGCCCGACGCACTGACCCGTTCGATGATGTCTACTTTTTTGACGGTGGTCAGCTCAACCTCCGTTGGTTTGGCCTGACCGATCAGCCCGGCTTGCTTGGCGGCTACCAACCCACCAACTAACAGAACAACAATAATACCTAATATCCACCAGAGACGGTTCGATTTACGTTTCATACACGAATGGTCAAGAATGAATAATGAATTTGAGTTAATGTATAGACGATCAACCTGTTACAGTATACGTCTACAAATTATTCATTCGGAACTATCCGCGTCATTCATTATTCGTTAAAAAGATAACGGTTTATTTTGGTAAAAATCAAGGATTTTCGTCCGGAAAATATAATCAAACTTGGCCAGTACCAGATTAGCGCGGGCGGTGTCCAGGTTATTCTTGGCAATATTATAATCCACTGAATTAAGCGCTCCGGCATTAAAGCGGCTTTCAGCAGCCTGAAAGGCTTTCTCCAATGACTCCACCTGAATCTGGGTGGCCCGATAGCGATTGGCGCCCGCCAGCATACTTGTGTAGGCGGTTTCGATGTTCTGACGCAGCGTCAGGCGAGCATTATCAGCGGTAACTTCCGACGTTTTTTGGGTAATGATCGCTGTTGTTATCTGGTTCCGATTTTGGAAGCGGTTGAAGAGCGGTATCTGTAACTGAATGGAAGCTGCCCGGTTCAGGTTATTTTTCAATTGCTGCCCAAAGGTAAAAGGTATAGCCGATAAAAGGGTTGCTTCCGGCGTGAACACACTATATTGAACACCACCAACCGTGACAAAAGATTTTGTTTCCCTCGCCACCTCTTCTCCCCGAGTGACATTTGGTGCCCCGAGGCTGGAATACAACGTTGTCAAGCCGCCATTCAACGATAAAGTTGGTAAAAGTCGTCCTTTCGCCACCTGCACCCCCATTGCATCCGCTTTAACCTGCAAATCAGCCGCTTTTACATCAGGCATAATTTGTAAAGCCGTTTCGTAGATTTGCTGAGCGCTTGCCGGATACGCTTCGATCGAAGGATCTGGAAATTCGTAGCGCTCTACCTCAATCGAACTGGGAGCGGGCGTTCCATTGGTCGTAGCAGGCAGGTTCATCGCTTGCAAAAGCGCGAGCTTAGCTAAATCCAGGTTGTTTTGCGCATTGACGATAGCCAATTCATCATTGGCCAGCTGGGCCCGTATCGTGTAGAGTTCTGCTTCAGCCAGGGTTCCGGCTGTTACTAATTTACCCGTCCGATCCAGCTGGTTACGTGAGGTTTCAGCCTGCCGACGAGCAATCGTCAATTGTTCATCGTAAGTCAGTACGTTCAGGTAATTTTGAACCACCGTCAGGGCGACTGTATTCTGATTGGCCAGCAAATTCTGCTGGGCCGCCTGTAAACCCAGGCTGTTTTGTTTAATAGCATTCTGCAACGTAAACCCATTAAACAGAATTACACTAGCTGAAGCCTGAATGTTGTTTGAACTGATTTTCTGGTCAACGAATGTGTTGGTCGTTGGGTTGATGGTAAAACCCGCATTAAATGCCTGCGAGGCAAATATATTCGCTGTTGGGTAGCGATTTAGTTTGGCCTGACGCAGGGCGAGTTCATTGCCCTGCACATTCAGTTGCCCCTGTTTTACCTGCAGGTTATTCTGCAGCGCAATATCAATACACTGACGCAGCGAAAACCGATTGGATGCTGGCGCCGTTGCCGGTGTGTTTTGTACAGTTGATTGCGCATCCGCGGAGTGAACGACAAGCCCCAGTAGCGATGCCAGGATCGTCAATTTAATCCGGATCACCGGGCCGTTGTTAGTAATAAATCGCTTCATGGTTGTTCAATGTTACAAAGTATCTTGCGTACTCTTTACTTATTTTAGATAAACGGTGAAAATGCAAATGAACGTGGTTTTAAACGGGGATATACTGCGGGAAGAAGCCGTTTGGCTGTTGCCCGACAACCGGGCATTCCAATACGGCGACGGTTTGTTTGAAACCGTCCGCTACGAAGCCCACGATGTTCGTTTCTGGCCCGATCATTACGACCGGCTCACCCGCGGGATGAGGGCGCTTGCCTTGCATCCGCATCCGCTATTCGATCAGGGCCTCCTCCGCACGCAGATCACCGATCTTTTGAGTGCTAACCACCTCCGTGATCAGGCCGCCCGCATCAAACTCCAGGTCTGGCGCCAACCTGGCGGACTGTATACACCCACCAGCTTTCAGAGCCACTACCTGATTACTGCCCGGTCTGGGCCGGCATTTGCCCTAACCGAAAAAAACAAAGTCGGCTTTTTCGAGGCAGTCCGTCTATCGCCTTCGCCAGTTTCGGCTTATAAAACGCTAAATGCTCTCCCCTATGTATTGGCCGGCATTGCCAGACAGCACCAACAGACGGAGGACATGATTCTGCTTGACACGCACGGCCATCTGGCCGAGTGCATCGCTTCAAACCTGTTCTGGTTACAAGGAAATCAACTCTTTACCCCGTCACTCGAAAGCGGTTGCATCGATGGCATTCTGCGCCGGCAAATCCTGCGTTTGGCTCCCCAACATGGTGTTGTGATCCGCGAGGGACTTTTTAGACCAACAGTTTTAGCCCATGCCGATGCGGTTTTCTGCACCAATGTTGCCGGTATTCAGTGGTTCCGCCAAGTGGGTGATGCGCTGCTGTTCGACGAAAAACCGCTGGATCGAATCAAAGCTATATACGCAGATTTGTAGGCAACGGTTTTATTCGCGTTCCACCGAAACCGGGAATGATTCAAGCCAACCGTCTTTCAACCGCAAAATTCGGTTGCCGTATTCCGCATTGACTTCCGAGTGTGTCACCTGCACGATCGTTACCCCGTCTTCCTTGTTCAGTTTTTTGAACAATTCCATAATTTCCTTCGCCTGATCCGAATGCAGGTTACCCGTGGGTTCATCGGCAAAGATCACTTTCGGTTGGGAAGCAACGGCGCGGGCAATTCCAACCAGCTGCTGCTGACCACCCGAAAGCTGCGTCGGGAAAAGGTCTTTTTTGGCCACCATATTGAACCGGTCGAGCAGTTCGGCCACCCGGCTTTTACGCTCCGACGACGACATGCCTTTGTACAACAGGGGCGTTTCGATGTTTTCATAAACCGTCAGTTCATCGATTAGGTGGTAGGCCTGAAAAACAAACCCGATGTAGTTACGGTGTAACTCGGTCCGGCGTTTTTCCGATAACTTCTGCACCGGTTGGTCGAAGAAGAGGTATTCCCCCTCCGATGGTTCTTCCAGCATGCCCAGAATGTGCAGCAACGTCGACTTGCCCGAACCCGAAGGCCCCATGATGGACACAAACTCGCCTTCGTTAATTTCGAGTGAGATGTTGCGCAGCACGTACGTTTTACCGAAACCCGCCGGGTAATACTTGGAAATATTATGTAGCGAAATCATACTTTGGTATAGTTGAAAACCGTAAATTCCTCTTTTAGAAGGGTGAATGAGTTCATTGCTCTTCCCTTTTCACCCTCTTTACTCATTTCGCAGGCTGTCGGACGGATTGGCCAATGCCGCCCGGTACGTCCGAAACCCAATGGTTAATCCGCCCAGGCCCAGCAGCAGAATGATGCAGCCGCCCAGGGTCTCAAAACCGACCGACACGTGGTACGCAAAATTGATCAGAAAAGCCATGCTCGCCGTGTAGCCCAGTGGAATTGCAATTGCTCCGGCAATTAGCAGTAATTTAACAAAATCCCAAGACAGCAGCCAGATAATTTGTGCGACCTGAGCGCCCATCACTTTTCGGATGCCAACTTCTTTCACACGGGTTTCGGTGGTGTAGGTGACCATGCCGAGCAGGCCCAGACAGGCAATTGAAAACGCCAGACCGGCCAGCAAGCCCATAAAATCAACATCTTCTTTGTGGCTGTGACGCTGGTACAAATAATCATTGTACCATTGCCCATCAAACGGTTGATAAGGATTCAGACGTTTCCAGACACGCCGTATTTCCGCCAAAGTCTGATCCGAAGCGCCGTCGGCAATCCGAACGCTTATAAACCGAAACTGCTTCGGCTGGTAGCTTAGAATGAGGGGTCTGATCGCCCATTTGAACGTTGTGAACCGAAAATCCTTTACCACGCCGGCAACCTGCACTTCCGTACTATCATTCAGCCAGAGCAACTGCCCCACCATATCGCGACTGTTACCAACCCGAAACACGCGGGCGGCTTCTTCGTTGATCAACACAAACCGGCCAAATGCCCCCTTTCCGACGGTATCCGCTACCATCGCTGGCAGATTCTGACCGGCCAAAACCGTCAGTTCCATGTTGGCAACAAAGTTCTGGTCGACCGCAAGCACATTGGCGATTGTCGAATCGCCCCCCGATCGCTGTTGCCGCCGAATTATTTGTAGATCGCCCCCGTAATTCCCCAATAAGTCCGAAGTGGCCGATACCCGCTCCACACCCGCTACCTGGTTTAACTCATGGGCCATTTGCGGATACGACGCACCGTTCGGAAGGGTAATGTTTAGGATTTGCTCGCGCCGAAAACCGTAGTCCGATGTGGCCATGTAATGCTGCTGCCGGGCCATGGATACCAGGGCAATCATGGCAATAAGAGCGATCGAAAACTGCGCAACAATCAATGTTTTGCGTAACGTAATGCCTTTGAAAACTTTTAAACCCGTCTGACTGCGCAGCACCTGGGCCGGTTTGAAACCCGAAAGTACCCGCGCTGGCACAAACCCAGCCAGCAAACCTGCTCCCAAGCTGAACCCAATGAACATCGCCCAGACCGCTGCTGTGATGGTCACTCCGCCAGTCAGCCATTGCTGCACAAATGGCATGGGTTCAATCAACAGCAACATTCCGTAGGCCACCACCAGCGACAGCAGTGACAACACCACCGACTCGGCCATGAACTGCGCCATCAACTGCCAACGGATCGCCCCGGAGACTTTCCGGATGCCTACCTCGCGGGCACGACTCAGCGAGCGGGCCAGCGTTAAATTGACGTAATTGAAAACCGCCAGCAACAGCGTGATCAGGCCAACGCCCACTTCGGCGGCTTTTCCTCGCCAGGTTGGCTCCCAGGTTCCCATTTGCAGCTCCTCGCGGGAAGGCGAAAGTGCCGTCATCGGCTGGGCCCGGAACGTGTAGCCCTTCTCCGACCGGAACCGCAGGCCCTGTGTATTTCTGGCAGCAATGGCCGGTAATGCTTTTTCAAATGCGTCTGTGGATATGCCTTTTTTGAGCAGGACATAGGTGTACCCGGCCCGGTAATCCCGCCAATCGGTTTGCCGCTGGGTTGAGGATGACCACGTTGCCATCGAAAGCACCATGTCAAAGCGCAAGTGCGAACGACTTGGCAACGGTTGAAAAACACCCGTCACCATTATTTCCCCCAATTCTTCGTGGTGAAAAACTTTGCCAATCGGGTTTGCCAGTCCGAAAAACTGTTCGGCCGTCTGCGGTGTCAGCACGGCAGTACGGGGCGCCAACGCGGGCCGACCGCTGGCCAGGTTGTAGCCTAAAATCGTGAAAAATCCCGGATCAACGGCACAGTACGCTTCAAGCGATTTTTTCCCATTGACTACAAATTCCGCATACTCCCGAACAACGCGGGTGGTTTGCTCCACAAAACCGTACTCCCGCTTCAGGGCGTCGGCCAGGGGCAGGGGTGTGGATGCAAAACCGATCTCCTGGTTGTCTGACGTCGTTACATCGGTCAACACCCGGTAGGTACGGTCCGAGTTGGGATGAAAATCTCCGTAATCGAAAGCGCCTTTGATATCGATCAGCGCCAGCAGACACACCATCATCCCCGATGCCAGACCAAAGATGTTGATAAACGAAAACAACCGGTGTTTCCAGAGATTTCGAAACGCAATGATGATGTAATTACGCAGCATACGGGCTTTGGGCAGCTAATTCGCTAACGAAGACTCAAGGCTTATGCCAGAAAAGCAAATGACTGTTAATTAATCAAATAAGCCGATTAAAAGCAAAAGAGTGTCCGTCACCGGACACTCTTTTGTTCACAAACGGACAGGAAGAAGTTATGAGGTAAGCCTTAAAAATGAAGAGTTGGCTTTGCCAGTTTATTACTATCAGGCGGAGCCAATTCTTCACTTTTCACTCTTCTTTTCAACTATCTGTTTACGCGTACTGTGCCGCTGCCCGCCGAAATCCGAACCGGAACTCCGCCCCCGTTCAGACGGCCACGAACCCGATCCTTTTCAACGGTTCCGTCAAATTTACTCAGCGGAATATCCACCCGATTGCCCGACAGATCCAGATCGATGCCCTGATCGAGCGGCATTTTAACGTTCACGCTCCCCGGACCACCCGACAGACGAACATAATCACCCAATTTGGTAATCTCAACATCCATACCGCCCCCGCTCGTGCTGGCTTCCACGCTGCCCGAAATATCCGACAACCGGACGGAGCCTCCTGAGGTCCCGGCCATCAGCTCACCTTTCACCCCAACGGCTTTCACGCTACCTCCGCTGGTGCGGGCGTTGATCCGGCCACTCAACCCCGCCAGGTGAACGCTTCCGCCCGAGGTCCGCAAGTCCAGGTTACCATCCGAATCTTCCGCGTGAATGGAACCTCCGCTGGTTGACAGATCAATATCTTTTCGGCAACGGGTCAGGTGAATGCTCCCGCCCGAGGTGCGGCCTTTGATCAACCCTTCAACGCCGGTCAGGTGCAGACTCCCTCCGCTGGTGGCAAAATTCTGGCTACCGACCAGATTGTTCAGGCGGATACTGCCCCCGCTGGTGTGCAGATCGGTGGCAAAATTTCTGGGTGTGTACACTTTAAACGAAATGCTCAGGGAGCGCTTCCAGTCCCAGTTATCGTTCCGTTTCCGTTTGGCCGTTGCCACCACGGTATTGTTTTCAACGCCCAATTTGACGTCGTATTCTTTCAAACGCTCTTCGATTTCTTCTTTGGAGAGTTTGTTACTCGGCCAGTTGTTGGGCCGCACGTACATTTCGACTTTGACTCCGCTCGACTGGGTTCCTTCCACCAGGATGCTGCCGCCCGACGTTTCAACCCGCAGGGTACTCAGGCTACCGGAAAAGTTTTTGGTATCGTAAGGGGTTTCGTCCCGGTCCTGGGCCTGACTGCTAAAAGCCAGGGGTAAAGCGCAAAGTGCTGTTAGGAGGAAAGATGAACGTTTCATGGTATTTGTCTTGTGAGATTATGGAAGAGTTTGCTCAAAGGATGCAGAAACCGCTTCGAACGTTGCACGCATCCTATCCATACCATTTCAAAGAATATACCATAACCAACAATTCATTCACTGTCAAACACTTGCCACCAAATACATCGTTTCAATTTGTCCGGGAGCGGACGGTTTTGGTTTGAAACCGGACACAGTGAGTCTAGCCGTGAAATCGACTCACGACCTGACTCACTGTTATAACCACCGGTTTTTATTCTGCCCGTAAACTCTTGACGGGGTTCATCAGAGCGGCCCGGATGGATTGGAATGAAACTGTTGCCAGGGCAATCAAAACGGCCACCAAACCAGCCAGCCCAAACACCCACCAGGGTACGTCAATTTTATACGCAAAGTCTTCCAGCCACTGGGTCATGCCGTACCAGGCAACCGGTGTTGCCATTACGATAGCAATCAACACCAGTTTCAGAAAGTCTTTCGATAGCAAACCAATAATGCTGACGGTACTGGCCCCCAGTACCTTGCGGACTCCAATTTCTTTAGTGCGCTGCTCGGCCATGAAAGCCGCCAGGCCAAATAGCCCCAGGCAGGCAATCAGAATAGCCAGCACCGAAAACGTCAGCACAATCTGACCAACACGCTGTTCGGCGCGGTACATCGAGTCGAAGCTGTCTTCCAGAAAGGAGTAATTGAACGGCATACCCGGTGCCATTTGCCGCCATTTCGCTTCCACCTGTTTGACCAGCTCAGGAATATCCTGACCACTGAGCCGGAATGAAACCGCGCCACGGGATGGCTCCATGAAAAAGGCCACCGAACCGATGTTCTGCCGCAGGGACTCAAAATGGAAGTTTTTCACGACGCCAATAACCGTGTAGGTCTTGAAAACCTTGCCTTCATCGTCGAGCATTCGCGCCACCCGCTGGCCAATCGGGTCCTTAAAGCCAAAGATTTTGACGGCGGTTTCGTTCAGAATAATTGCGGAAGAGTCGGCCCCAAACTCCCGTGAGAAGTTCCGGCCCTGCGCCATTTCCATCCCCAGCGTCGGGATATAGTTATGATCGACGGCCCACAGTTGGGAAGAAACCGCCTTGGCGTGATCAACCTGGCCTTCTGGAAACAGCGGGCTATCACTCCGGTCCGACGGTACGGGCAGGTAGCCTGATAACGTACCCGATACCACACCCGGAAGCTTTACTATCTCCTCTTTAAACGCCTGCGCCTGATTATCCAGTGCGTAGGCTTCATTGATGGTCAGCACCTGATCGCGTTTGAAACCCACTTTGGTGGTCTGGATGAAGTTAATCTGTCGATACACTACCATCGTGCCGATAATCAGAATAACCGACATCATGAACTGAAAAACCACCAGACCACTGCGCAAACCGGCGCTTTTCAGCCCCAGGTTGACCTTTCCTTTCAACACGCTGATGGGCCGGAACGACGACAGAAAGAATGCCGGATAACTGCCCGCCAACAAACCCACCACCAGCGGCAAAATCAGTAAAACCGGCAGAAACTGCGGTACCAATAAACTATCAATGGTCAGTTGCTTGGCCGAAACCTGATTGAAGAAAGGTACAGCCAGGGCCACAATAACCAGCGCCAAGCCCATTGCCAGAATGGACATCAACACCGATTCGGTCATGAATTGCCCGATCAGTTGCCGCTGCACCGATCCCAGCACTTTCCGCACGCCCACTTCCTTCGCCCGGTTGGCCGAGCGGGCCGTCGAAAGATTCATGAAATTAATACAGGCAATCAGCAGAATAAATACCGCCACCGCCGAAAAAACGTAAACGTACTGAATGTCGCTGTTGGGTGCCAGTTCGATGTTCTGCCTGGAACGCAGATGAATGTCGGTCATCGGAATCAGCGAATAACTGATTCGGTTACCCGATTGCCGAAGCTGTTTAACGGATATTCCCAGAAAGGCTACCAGCTGCGTTCCGACGTATTTTTGAATGACGGTTTCAAAGTTCTGATTAAACGCCCGGTAGTATACTCCCTCCTTCAGCAAAATATACGTTTGGTGGTTGTTGCTCAACCACCGGCCCCACTCGTAGTTGTCGCTCCGCATGCTGATGAAGTAATCCGTCCGGAAATGCGAATTCGCGGGCATATCCTGCATGACACCCGTTACCCGGCAGGTCAATTGATTATCAAACACCAGCGATTGCCCCATCGGGTTCTGGTTGCCGAACTGCCGTTTGGCGGCCGATTCACTGATGACAACGGTATTGGGTTCGACCAGCGCCCGTTTCGGAGTTCCGGCCACCAGCGGCAACGTAAAGACATCAAAAAGCGTGGAATCCGCAAAAATGATGTCTCTTTCCCGCAGGCTGTTCAGCTGTCCCGCCCGTTTGACCAGCCACGTGCCCCGCCCATGTAACCGCACAAAGTTCTCCACCTGCGGATAATCTTTCAGCAAGGTGGGGCCCATCGGATCGGGCGACACGGCCATGTGCATGTCATTGCCGCCAAACTTGATGTCGGTGTTGATCCGGTAAATCCGGTCCGCTTTTTCGTGGAACCGGTCGTAGCGGAGTTCATCGATCACGTAGAGTGTAATCAACAGACAGCAGGCCAGTCCCACGGCCAGCCCAAAGATGTTGATGAATGTAAAACCCCGCTGTTTGCGAAGGTTTCGAATGGCGATTTTAAGGTAATTACGAAACATAAGAAAACGGATTTCTGAGCCAGGATTGCGTAACTCCTGTTCAGGCATTTTTATTCAGAACGCAATGATTTTACAGGATTCATAGATGCGGATTGGTAGGACCGAACAGAAACCGTCACCAGTGTGATGCAGGTTACTACGAGTGCGGTGGCCCCAAACATCCACCATTCGAGCTGGATCCGGTACGTATAGTCCTGCAACCAGGTGCGCATAAGCCACCAGCCCACTGGCGCTGCCAGGGCGAATCCTAACAGAATCAGCCGCCCGAACTCCCGGCCAAACAGCCAGAGAATTTGCCCAACCGTGGCACCCAGCACTTTCCGGACACCAATTTCCTTCGTTTTCGATTCGGCCATGAACGACACCAGCCCGTACAGGCCCAGGCAACCAATCAGAATCGCAATGGCCGAAAAGACCTGCACAAAACCCAGCATAATGGTTTCAGCCGTATAAAACCGGTCCAAAACTTCATCCATGAACTGGTAGTAGAAGACTTGCTCCGGAAACAGCTCGTTCCAGATGGCCTCCACCTGTTTGACGGTTTCGGGAAGTCGATCCGGGCTGATTTTCAGCGCGGCCATTTGATTCTCCGCGGGACTCTTGAAAATAACCGTGGGTGCTACCGCCATCCGCAGTGAATTAACATGGAAATCCTTCACCACGCCTACCACCGTCCGGTCGCCCCCCCCAATACGGATGCGTTTCGACAATATTTCATTGGGGTCTTTCAATCCCAGCCGCTTTACCATCATCTCATTGACAATGACCTCCTTCGATACGGTGTCATCCGTCCGGAAATTACTTCCGGCCAGCAATTTCAAATCAAACAGCGGCAGGTAGTTACGGTCACCAATTTTGGTTCGGGCTTCAAAATTCTCCGGTTCGGCCCGGTTTTCGTAGGTAAAAGTGGCCTGGTTGATGATGCTGGATGCCGGGGGCGCATTGCCCAAAGCAACCTCCTGCACGGTTTCAAGCTGCTTCAACCGATTTCGTAAGGTTTGCTGCTTGAGCGGATCAGGCGTCGACACCGGAATTGTTAGAACGGTTTCTTTGGTAAAACCCAGGTCGGCATTTTGGATGTACCGCAGTTGCGACATGATAACGATGACGCTGATCACAAACAGCTGCGTCATAAAAAACTGGCCAACCACCAGCCCCCGCCGTACCGAAATGCCGCCCACCTGCTCTGTCGTCATTTTCCGGCGTAGCGTCGCCATCGGGCTGAAACCGGATAAAACCAGCGACGGATAAAAACCGGCCATGCCAATAACACAACCGATGAGCAACACCAGCAAGGCCAGTGGTTTGGGTTGAGCGAGATCCCATAACAACAAATTGGCGTTAAAAACCGCCATCGCTTTATTCACCAGCGGTATCGCCGTTTGACTCAAGCCCAGCGCCACCACCACCGCGGTCCCGGTAATCAGGGCGGTTTCAAACATAAACTGCCTAAATAGCTGGCTGCGGGTGCTGCCCATGGCTTTCCGGACGCCCACCTCCTTCGACCGCCGAAGCGCCTGCGCCGTGGCCATGTTGACGAAGTTGATACAAGCCGCCACAATCAGAAACAAACCCACCGTCGCCATGGCGTAGAGCAGCTTTTTCTGCATTCGTCCACCATAGTTGACATTGAAATGCACGTCGTTCAACGGCTGGGCGCGAAAATGATAAATTCCGGCATTTTCGGGGTTGTAGTATTTTTGGACAATGGCCGGAAAAACCGCTTCGAGTTGTTCAACGGGCCTCCCTGCCGGCAAGGCCACAAAAGTCATCTCTTCGCTGTTGAGATCCTCCCAATCCTGAAGCGACCGGGCCGCCCACTCCCCCAACCCCGCTACGCTAGTGTACGAAATATACACCTCATCGCTCAGGTTTGTAGTCACGGGATGATCCTTTAACACGCCCCGAACCGTCAGATTCAGGTGGTTATCCAGGCGCAATGTCTGCCCAATCGGATTGGCATCACCGAAGTATTTCCGCACATATTTCTCCGTCAGCACCACAGAATTGGGAATTGCCAGGGCAGTTTGGGGACTGCCGTACTTCCACTGAAAATCGAACGCGTCAAACAGCTGCGGTTCCGCAAAACCGATCGTCCGCTCTTCCTGAAATTTCTTACGATACCCGCCCCCCGTGTTGGGTACACTCAGCAGACCGCTTCGCACGCGCTTGATACGCGCAACCGTCTCCAGAAACGGGTATTCCCGGCGCAATACCTCCGCCAACGGTTTCGGGGTTCCTCGGGAGTAACTGGTATTTTCGTGAACCAGGTCCGTCACTATTCGGTAAATCCGATCGGCTTTCGGATGATAGGCATCAAAACGCAGTTGAAACCCAACCACCAGAAAGATAAGGATCCCGCAAGTCAGCCCGACCGCTAGCCCAATAATATTCAGCAGGCTGTATGTCCGGTGCCGCAGCAACGAGCGAAAGGCGATTTTGAGGTAGTTTGTTAGCATAAAAAAGATCCAGAACCGGGATTACACGGATTAAGACGGTTATCATTCACTCCGCAGCGACGTCACCGGGTTAGCAACGGCAGCTTTCAGGGATTGGTAAATAACCGTTATCCAGCAAATCAGTAACGTCAGTGCACAGGCCGCCAAAAAGACACCAATGCCGATGCTGATTTTGTAGGGAAAATGTTGCAGCCAGCGATCCATCGAATACCAGGCAATCGGAATCGCAATCGGGAACGAGAACAGGACCAGTTTCGTAAAATCTTTGGAAAGCAGCATGACTACGCTCGAAACCGATGCCCCCATTACTTTCCGAACGCCAATTTCCTTGAAGCGCTGCTCGGTGGTGAATGTCGCCAGGCCAAACAGACCCAGGCAGGCAATCAGAATCGTCAGGCCCGAAAACGCCGTAAAAACCCGACCTCGAAGCTCATCAGCGCGGTAGGCCGATTCAAAATCCTGATCCAGAAACCGGTACTCAAACAAGCGGTCGGGGTACGTTGCCTGCCATTGCTTCCCGATAAATTCCACGGTTTTTTCGGCATTTTTCGCGTCGATTTTAATGTGTACCACGGAATTATTCGGTCGGTACAGCATAATCATCGGCTCGATGGGGCTGTAGAGCGACTGCTGGTGAAAATCCTTCACCACGCCCACTACCTTCGCCGTGGGCGGAGCAGGCTGTCCGGCCTGGGGCAAACTGCCCAACACCACTTTTTTGCCCAATGGCTCCTTCCAGCCCATCCGCTTGACAGCCGCCTGGTTAATTAAAACGCCGTTCGAGGTATCAGCCGGAATATCAGCCGAAAAATCGCGTCCGCTGACCACCTTCATGCCCATCGTTTTCAGGTAATCATGGTCAATCCCCATCGGTTTGAAACCCATTTCTTTCAATCCTGCGTTGGATTCCACCGCAAAAATGATCCGTCCACCGATGTTGCTGGTGGGAGACGAAGCCGTGCCCACACTCCGAATAGTCGGGTTCGCCAGCAGGGCACTCCGCAGGGCATCGTAACGTGCTCTGGGCTGCCCTCCCTGATAATCAACCGTCAGGACCTGTTCCCGGTTGTAACCCAGATCCTTGCTGCGCATGTAATTGAGTTGCTGGTAAACAATCCAGGTACAGATGAGCATGATCAGCGAAATTGAGAACTGCGCCACCACCAGCGTTTTCCGGAAAAAACTTCCTCCTTTGGTATTGAACGAACCTTTCAAGACCGTTGCAGGCTCAAACGAAGAGAGGTAAAAAGCCGGATAACTGCCACTCACAAAACCGGTAAAAACCACAATGGACAGCGCAATGAGAAGAAATTGCGGCTGGAGTAATTCGCGGAACTGAATCGATTTTCCGGAAACCGTATTGAAAAACGGCAATAACAACGCCACAAAAACCAAGCTGGCGGTCAACGCTAAAACCGTCATCAGGACCGATTCGGTCAGGAATTGGCCCATCAAAGCGTTACGAAGCGACCCCATCGTTTTCCGCAAACCGA
Organism: Larkinella harenae; assembly: GCF_054780515.1. Lineage (NCBI taxonomy): Bacteria > Pseudomonadati > Bacteroidota > Cytophagia > Cytophagales > Spirosomataceae > Larkinella > Larkinella harenae. Next base: position 1,004,882 of record NZ_BAAGWE010000002.1, read on the forward strand.
CTTCCTTGGCGCGCTTGGCAGAACGGGCCGTGGCCAGATTCATGTAATTGATACTGGCAATCAGCAGCATAAAAAACGCAACGGCACTAAAAATGTATACGTAACTAATATCGCCCCCCGCTTCGCCGTCCATTTTAGAGTGTAGGTGAATGTCGGTCAATGGTTGCAGCTCGTACGTAATTTTGATGCCCATGCGCTGGAAAATCGACGCCATATGCTTGTCGTAGAGCTGCGGAAATTTGCTTTCCAGGATCTTCGTATCGAAATGCTCGGGCAGCAGCAGATAACTGACAATGTAAAAACCGCCCCAGCCGTTGGCCTGACGCGCATCCGTGCTGAGCGAGAACAGCGCATTGAAGGTGAAATGCGAATTTTTCGGAACATCTTCGATCACGCCGGTTACTTTGTAGAACGTCGTATCGCTGGTTTGCAGCGACTGACCGAGTGCCGGACGGTTCCCGAAGAATTTCTGGGCCGTTGTCTGCGTAAGAACAACACTACCCGGCTGATCGAGAGCGGTTTTGGGGTCTCCTTCTACGAATTTGTGCGTAAATACCTCGAAGACCGTCGAGTCGGCGGCATAGACGTCCGTTTCATAGAACCGCTTTTCACCCTGCCGGAACATCACCCGGCCGTTCGGAAAAAACCGGACGTAGTTTTCGACAAACGGATAATCCTGCTTCAAGGTTTTCACCAGCGGGGGCTGCGTGCTCACCCAGTGATTAATTTTATCCGGTTCCGTAATGTTCGAAACGATGCGGTAAATCCGGTTTCCTTTTTCGTGGTGCCGGTCAAAGCTCAGCTCATCGGTCACGTAGAGCAACAGCAGCAACCCGCAGGTGACGCCAATGGTCAGGCCCAGAATATTGATCAGGCTGTAGAACTTGTCCTTCAGGATATTCCGCCAGGCAATGGTCAAATAATTTTTCAACATAGAAAGTCTTCGAAATAGGTTAGGATTCCAACTCTCGTTCAACTTTCATGCCGCAGCACGCAATATATTGATTATCAATCCAATAGCTCCACAAAAGCATCTCTATTGTACGATTTCGGACAACACATTGTCCGCGGATGAACACCTACAGAAATGAAGAGTTAAGAGTTAAAAATAGGCTCCGCCAGGAATGAATGCGTCAGCCTACTTTTAACCGCCGGGCGGCCCGGTCCTTATTCCGAGCGCAGCGAGGTCACCGGGTTTATTAACGCGGCTTTGATGGATTGAAACGAAACCGTCAGGAAGGCAATCAGCAGCACCAGCACACCCGCCAGCGCAAACACCCACCACGGTAATCCAACCCGGAATTCAAAGTTTTGCTGCCATTCATTCATGGCATACCAGGCCACCGGCACGGCAATCAGCAGTGCCACCAGCACCGGTTTCAGGAAGTCTTTCGACAGCAGGATGACAATACTGCTCACCGACGCACCCAGCACCTTCCGAACGCCCACTTCCTTGGTGCGTTGCTCGGCCATAAAAGACGCCAATCCGAACAGGCCCAGACAGGCAATCAGAATGGCCAAAACCGTAGCGATTCCGATCAAATTCCCCGTGCGGTTTTCGGATTGGTAAGCCTGCGCCAGGGTTTCATCGAGAAACTGGTATTCAAACACCTGATCCGGATACGTGGCAGTCCAGGCGATTTCGATGTCGGTTAAAGCCGTTCGCAGTGATTCGGTCGTGGCCTGCTCCGGCCGTAATTTGATCCCGGCCTGGTAAAACCGTTTCGGAACCACCTGAATCAGCGTCGGATCAATTTTCTGGTGCAGCGAGTTGACGTGAAAGTTTTTAACCACCCCAACGATGGGCACCCACTCTTCGCTTTCGCCGTAATACACCCGCTGACCGATGGCGTCTTCAGGCCGACCTATGCCCATCCTATTGATAAACACTTCATTGGCAATCACTTTTGGTAACGTATCGCCTTCCCGAACGGCCTCACCCGCCAACAACTGAATACCGTACACATCCAGGTAATGCGCATCGCCCATCTTCAGCTGGGTCTTGATGTCGTTCACTTTGGTTCCTTTCCGGTATTGCATGAGCTGCATCCAGTTCGTTTCTGCCGACGCGCTGTTGAACGAAAAACTAACCTCCTTAATCTGGGTCGACTGCATCAGCTGATTCCGCAACACCTGCAATTTGTTGGAACTATTGTCCGGTAACCCCACCGTAATAACAGCCTCCTTGTTAAAGCCCAGGTCGGCATTCTGGAAAAACCGTAGTTGCTGCCGGATCAACAATGTACTGCTGATCAACACCAGCGAAACCGTAAACTGCACCACCACCAGCCCCTGCCGCAACGAAAGAGCCTGGCTGCTCTGCGGTATTTTATTGATTCGCAAAGCCCAGATTGGCTTCATCCCTGATAAGCGAAAAGCCGGGTAGAAGCCTGCCAGCACGGCTGTCAGCACAAACAGAGCGCCCAGAAATAACGCGGATTTAACGGACAACAGATCGACGGGCAACAACGGCACTTCCAGCGTTTCGGCCAACAGTGGCAGGCTCAGCCACACCAGCAACACCGATAAAAGCGTAGCGGCAAACGTAATGAGTCCGGCTTCGGTCAGAAACTGATAAACCAGCGCCCGGCGGTTGCTGCCCACGGCTTTCCGAATCCCGACTTCCTTGCCCCGCTTGAAGGCCTGCGCCGTGGTCAGGTTGATAAAATTGATGCACCCGATCAGCAGCACGAAGACGCCGATGAGCGACAGAATCGTGAGTAATTTGACGTTAGCCGTCCGTCCGCCCAGATTGCCCGAATAGTGAATTTCGGTCAGCGGGTTTAGCAAAAAAGCCTGCTCTCTGGCGTGCTCCGCATCACGGTATTTGGTCAAAAGAGCCGCTGATCGCTGCGTTACCTGCTCGGGTCTGGCGTTTTTGTCCAGCAAAACAAGAATCTGAAAATTATCCCCCCAACCGTTCCATTTGTTCAGATCAAAGTCGGGATTGGCGCTTTTGAGGGTCGGAAAAGACACCAGCATATTGAACGGGAAACTCGTCGTTTTCGGATAATCTTCCAGTACGCCCGCTACCTGTAAGTCCAGTTTGTTGTCGAGCCGAAGGGTTTGACCCAGCACGGCGGTCGTGCCAAAATACTTTTCGGCATAGGCACGGGTCAGCACAACGGTATTGGGTTGCGACAAAACCGTCCGGGGATCGCCCGCCAGCCATTGGTAATCCAGCAGCCGAAACAGTTCATTTCCGGCAAATACCAACGATTCTTTAAACCGTTTCCCGGACGACGGCATGGCGACAGTGCTACCTCCCACTTTGAACATCGGCACCACCAGCTCGACTTCGGGTACTTCGGTCCGGAGCGCGCTAACCATGCCCGTATACGTTCCCGGATAGCTGTGTCCTTCGCTCACGTTATGGTTCTCGACCCGGTAAATCCGGTCACCCCTGGTGTGCGATTGATCGTAGCCTGTTTCGTGGGCAATCACCAGAAAAATAACCAGCGAGCAACTCATGCCCAGCACCAGACCAACCAGGTTAATGGCCCCAAAAGCCACGTTTCGACTCAAATTGCGCCAGGCAATTTTGACATAATTTCGAAGCATAGAAGGATTTAGCAAAACGGGTGAAGAAAAAACTCTTGATTGGGCAAAGGGTCGAAGTAACTTCAACACACTCAAGCCATAGCGCCAGCGCGCCTTCCGCACACCGACGGTTTTGACCCAGTAATCGTACAATTCCAGCAGATCACCCTCCACTTCCTCCAGTGTATCAGGATGACCGAACGTCTTCAGAAGCCAAACAACCCAGCGCGGAGGAGACATTTGAGTGATCAGTTATGAGTTATGAATAATGAGCTATTCATAACAAGTGTGAAAGACGGTCGGGGTTCTGGGCAGAGCATTTCGCTTTTTAATTCATCAGTCTGAACTCATAACTCTTCACTCCGAGCGCAGCGAGGTCACCGGATTCATTAACGCGGCTTTGATGGCCTGGAAACTGACCGTCAGCAGCGTGATCAGTAACGCCCCCAAACCCGCAGCGCCAAACACCCACCCCGATAATTCGGTACGGTATTCGTATTTCTGTAGCCAGGATAGCAGAAAATACGATGCAGTCGGGACGGCAATCCCAAAGGCAATAATCACTAGTACCACAAACTCTTTCGACAACAGGCCCCACAGGCTGAGCACAGAAGCTCCCATTACTTTCCGTACACCAATCTCTTTGGTCCGCTGTTCGGCGACGAACGACGCCAGGCCAAACAGCCCCAGGCAGGAAATAAAAATGGCCAAAACCGCAAAGAACGACGCCAGTTTTCCGATGCGTTCCTCGGCCCGGAACTTGGCGTCGTATTCGGCATCGGCAAATTTGTATTCAAAAGGCGCAGCAGGAATCAGCCGTTTGAAAACCGCTTCGATTTTGGGCAAAGCATCGCTGGCACTCACCGCCGGATTGATTTTGATGTTGATCCAGTTGGGATCGCCAAACAAAAAGAAAACCGTGGGACGAATGGGTTCAAACGGCGACTCCATCACCATGTCTTTTACCACCCCAATCACCCGAAACTGCTTTTCGAGGTTGTTCGTCATCCACTGGCTTTTCCAACGGACGGTTTCGCCCACGGGATTTGCAAAGCCCATGAGCCGGGCGGCCGTTTCGTTGAGGATAAAACCGCTGGAATCAGAGGCAAATTCTGGCGAGAAATTACGGCCGGTCACAAACTTCCAACCTACGGTTTTCGCGTATTCGGGCGTCACGGTTAAGGTGGCAAAATTTTTGTTCAGTCCGGCGGGCATTCCTTTCCAGCTAAATCCTTCGTTGGATGACCAAACCCCCGTAACCGGACTTTGTGATTCGGCCAGCTCCATAACGACGCCGGTATTTTTCAATTCCTCCCGCAACACCTTCGCTTTCCCGGCAAAATCGCCGGTTTGCATGGGAATCATCAGCAACCCATCCCGGGAATACCCGACCGGACGGTTTTTCGCAAACTGAATCTGTTGATAAACGATAACCGTACCGATCATGAGCGTGATGGAAACCGTAAACTGCATCACCACCAGCACCTTGCGGGGCAGAGAGGCAAACCGGCCCACCGACAACCGCCCCAGCCCCGACCCTTTCAGAACCTTCACCGGCTGGAAGGAAGTCAGATACAAAGCCGGATAACTCCCTGCCAGCAGCCCCGTCAACCCTATAAAACCGAAGCTAAATAACCAGAAATAGCCATTGGTCCAGGGAATTTTCATCTGCTTGGCAGCCAGCTCATTAAATCCCGGCAGCGAAACCAGTACGAGGACCAGTGCCAGCAGAAACGCCAGGAACGTCACGAGCAACGACTCGCTGAAAAACTGACCGATCAGCTGCCCGCGCAACGAACCGATGGCTTTCCGGATGCCCACTTCTTTGGCCCGTTTTTCGGAACGCGCCGTGGTCAGGTTCATGAAATTGATGCAGGCCAGCAGCAATACCACAAAACCGATCAGGCCCACGGTCCGGATGTACGAGACCGGCCCCGTATTGACCGAACCATTTTTAAAACCGGAATACAAATGCCAGTCGCGCATGGGATGCAGCCACATCTGCGGGTTGGTAGCCGCTTCTTCCTGCATACCGTCCAGATGCCGGATGACCTTAATTTCGGAATCTTTGATGCTCGCCGTAACCTGGTCAAAATCCGTTTCCGGCTGGAGTTCGACAAAAATCCAGAGGGCGTGGTTATCCCATTTTTTTTCTTTCATGAATGGATTCGTCGCCAGAAAATACTCCCAGGAGGCCAGAAACTGGACATCCTGGAATTGGGTATTTTGCGGTAAATCTTCGTAAACACCGGTCACCTTCACCAGCAAATCGGTATCGATTTTCACCTGCTTCCCCATTGGGTTTTCTTCGCCAAAAAGCGCCCGGGCCGTCGAAGCTGCCAGTAAAATCGATTGCGGGTCCTGCAAACCGGCCCAGGAGCCCTGCAACATGTTCAGTGTAAACATTTCCGGCGCATCGGCCCCAATGTATTGCCCTCTTTTTGTCAGTTTGGTATCGCCAGCTGTCAGTACGCAATCCCGGTTTTGTGACGAGACAACAATATGCTTAAAATGCCTTTTGTAGTTCGTTTTTAATTCATTAACGTACGGATAAGGCAACGAATAGGAGGTGTGTATTTCGCCATTCCGTTGTTGATTCTGCACGATCTGCGCAATACGCGGGTAATGTTGATGGTAGGTATTGAACGACAATTCATCGTAAATCCAGAGTCCAACCAGCAGTGCCACCGCCATTCCGACGGCCAGTCCACCAATGTTGATAATCGAATAAACCTTGTGTCTGGCCAGATTACGGAGAGCGATTTTCAGATAATTGCGAATCATAGCAGGACTTAGAAAAAACGGGGTTGAATAGTCAGCTTGTTTTTGTCGGGCGAACGGTCGCAACAACCGCAACACACTCAGGCAATACCGCCAGCGGGCTTCACGCTCCCCCCCGGTTTTTACCCAGTAATCGTACAATTCCAGCAGATCACCCTCCACTTCCTCCAGTGTATCAGGATGACCAAAAGTCTTCAGGAGCCAAACAGCCCAGCGGGGAGGAGACATTGGAGTGATGAATTGTAAATGCTGCGTTTTAAAACAGATCAGGATGGCTGAGTGCATTTACTTTTGACCGCTCAGGCATCGGACGGCCAATGCCGCCCCGTTTTACTTCGTCACTCCGACCGCAATGATTTCACGGGGTTCATCAACGCGGCCTTGATGCTTTGAAAACTGACTGTCAGCAAAGTAACCATCAACACACCCGCGCCGGAAACGACAAAGACCCACCACGAAATGTCGGAACGGTATTCGTATTTTTGCAGCCAGTTGTTCATGAAATACCAGGCCGCCGGAGTAGCAATGCAGAAGGCAATCAGGGTTAGCACAACAAAATCTTTCGATAAGAGCCCCCATAGATTCAGCACACTGGCACCCAGTACTTTCCGGACGCCAATTTCCTTGGTCCGCTGCTCAGCCACAAACGACGCCAACCCGAACAGCCCCAGGCAACTGATGAAAATGGCCAATCCCGCAAAAAACGTCGCCAACTTTCCGATCCGCTCTTCGTGGGCAAATTTCTTTCCGAATTCCACGTCGGCAAACTGATACTCGAACGGGGCCGACGGGATGTATTTTTTGAAAGTGGCTTCAATGGTTGTCAGGCATTCGCGGGCACTTTTGTTCGGGTTTAGCTTGAGATTGATCCAGTTGACATTGTCGTAAGTCAATAAATACATCGACTGCTTGACCGGTTCGTAGGGCGACGACATCAGCATGTCTTTGATTACCCCCACCACTTTCAACTGCCGGCTGTTTTCATCGTCCCCCCAGCGGATGATGGTTCCAACCGGATTTTTGATGTTCATAAATTTGACCGCGGCTTCGTTCAGCACAACCGATGACGAATCCGACGAAAACTCCCGCGAGAAATCCCGCCCTTCCTTAAACTGCCAGCCGACGGTTTTTCCGTATTCGTGCGTCACCCAGATCGTCGCAAAGTCGGTATCCAGATTGGGATCTTTGCCCGGCCAGCGAAAACCGCCACTGTTGGACCAAACATCCGTAATAGGGCTGGAAGATTCGGACAATTCCTGGATGGCGCCCGCGTTTTTGAGCTCGGTCCGGAGTACATCAAATTTGCCGTAGAAATCCGGTGACTTCATCAGAATCATTACCAAACCGTCGCGGTTGTAGCCAATCGGCCGATCTTTGGAATACTGAATCTGGTTGTAAACAATGATGGTGCCGATGATCAGCGCCAGCGAAACCGTAAACTGTACCACCACCAGCACCTTGCGGGGCAAAGAAGCAAACCGCCCCGCCCGGAACGTACCTTTCAGCACCTTAACCGGCTGGAATGACGATAGATATAGCGCCGGATAACTACCCGCAACAAATCCCGTAAACAGCGTAAACCCAATTCCCAACAACCAGAACAACGGATTATCCCACAAAAGCGTCATTCGTTTGTCGGCCATCAGGTTAAACCAGGGCATCAGGAGCAACGCCAGCAGCAAGGCCATCACAAAAGCGCAGGCTACCACCAGGAACGATTCGCTGAAAAACTGGCTGACCAATTGGCTGCGAATTGAACCAATCGCTTTTCGAATCCCGACTTCTTTTGCCCGTTTCTCACTCCGGGCCGTCGATAAGTTCATGAAATTAATGCAGGCCAGCAGCAATACAAAGGCCCCGATAAAGCCAAACAACCAGATGTATTCAATCATACCGCCGGTCTGAACCCCATTGTCCCAATGAGACCGCAACCGCCAGTCTTGCATCGGATGCAGAAAAATTTCGGCCTTGTACTTTTTTTCTTCCGGGGCTACGTTGTTGAGTTTCGAATGCAGAATGCTTTTGTTGACCGACGCAAAATCCGTGTTATCAGCGATCTGGACGAAAAGCTGAAACGAGTTATTGTCCCACTGCCGGTTATCCCGCGCCCGTTGAATCCACTTCTCCGATGAAACGTACAAATCCCAGGGAGCAATAAAGGTTACATCCTTAAATCGGGCGTTGTGCGGCACATCTTCGTAAACGCCGGTAACCCGCACATCCATTTTATTGTCGATCTTCAGCAATTGGTTCAGCGGATCGCGCTCACCGAAAAGCGCCCGGGCAACGGTTTCAGAAAGCAGGATGGAATTGGGTTCTTTCAGCCCGTCTTGCGTGCCTTTGAGCATGTGGAGGGCGAGCATCCGGGGGGCATCCACGTCCATGAAACAACCGGCCTGGGAAATTTTCTTATCGCCCAGCGACAGAAAGTGGTCACCTTCCCAAGAAGCCATCACGACATACTTGAAGTTGTTGCTGTACCGATTTTGTAACTCTTTGCCCAGCGGAAATGGGATAGCCATTCCCGAATAGACTTTCCCGTTGCTGGTCTGGTGCTGCATCACCTGCGCAACCTGATCGTAGCTTTTGTGGTATTTGTTATACGAAAGCTCATCGTAAATCCATAAGCCAATGAGCATAGCCACCGCCATTCCGACGGCCAGCCCGGCAATGTTAATGGCCGAATAGCCTTTGTGCTTGACCAGGTTCCGCAGGGCAACTTTGAAATAATTCCGGATCATCATAAAACTGAGAGAAGAAGGTGTTGAATAGTATTGTGTTGTTCGTTTGGCAAAAGGTCGTACTAATTTCAGGGCACTCAGGCCATACCGCCAGCGGGCTTCACGCACACCGACGGTTTTTACCCAGTAATCGTACAATTCCAACAGATCACCCTGCACTTCTTCCAGCGTGTCGGGATGACCGAAAACGTCCAAAAGCCAGGTAGCCCAGCGGGGTGGTTTCATGGGGTGTGATGAATTAAGAAAGATGACGTGGCCGCCCGAGCGGTTAAGAATAGCAGAAGGGCAAGGCCGTCGGATTTCATTGTCATTTTACTAGTACGTTTTTTTATTCATCACTCTTACTTCATAACGCCAACCTTTTCATTCGGACCGCAGTGACTTCACCGGGTTGAGCAACGCAGCTTTGACGCTTTGAAAGCTGATCGTGAGTAAGGCAATGCCCATCGACAGCCCACCCGCCAGCGCAAACACCCACCACTCAATTCCGATTTTGTAGGCAAAATTCCGGAGCCATTCGTTCATGGCATACCACGCAATGGGCGATGCAATCAGAATGGCAATCAGCACCAGTTTCAGAAAATCCCGCGACAACAGAGCTACAATACTGCCCACCGAAGCCCCGAGCACTTTCCGCACGCCGATTTCTTTGGTACGCTGCTCGGCCATAAAAGCCGCCAGCCCAAACAGCCCCAGGCAGGCAATGAAAATGGCTAAAACCGTAAAAAGAGAAGCCAGTTTTCCCACAACGGTTTCACTTTTGTACAGTTTCTCATACCCCGCATCGACGAACGAATACGTAAATGGAAACTTCGGATTGAGCCGCTGGCAAAGCGTTTCCAGGCTGGCGAGTGCTTCGTGGGTTTGGCCGGGCTGGGTGCGCACCAGAATGTTGCCGTAATGATTATCTGCCAGCCGAATAATCAGCGGCCGGATGGATTCGTGGAGAGAATTGAAATGAAAATCTTCCACCAGCCCAATGATCTTACCCGGTTTATTCCAGAAAGTCAGGGGTTGTCCGACCGGATTCGGGTAGCCCATGCGCCGGGCCGCGGCTTCATTGATCAGGTAATTGGTAGAATCGGTACCGAAAGCGGGCGAAAAATCGCGCCCCTGCACCAGCCTCACTTTCAGGGCACTCACAAAATCATAGCCCACGGCAGTATTGTTGAACGAAATCACGGCGTTAGGATCTTTGCCCGTCCAGGACACGCTTTCTGTGGTATTGCCATTGTGCAACGGACTCGTCTGCATAGTCGAAACCGTCTGAATACCGGCCATCTGTCCCAATTCTCGTTTAAACAGCGCAAACTTCTGCGCAATCTCGCCTTCACTCGGAATCATGATGAGGTTTTCCCGCTCAAAGCCCAGGTTTTTGGTCTGGATATACTGAAGTTGCCGGTAAATAATCACCGTTCCGATGATCAGCAGCATCGACAAGACAAACTGAAATACCACCAGCCCGCGCCGGAACAATTGTGCCCCCGCCCCAAACCGCAACGTACCTTTCAAAACCCGCACCGGATTGAGCGCCGACAGAAACAGTGCCGGGTAACTTCCGGCCAGCCCGCCGGTTCCGATCAGAATTCCGGACAAGACCATCCAGAACATCGGCTCATCAAACGGCAGCGTCAACCGTTTATCCGTCAGCTGATTGAATGTGGGCAACAGCACCGCCACCAGGCCAACAGCCAGCGCGAGCGCGAGCGCCGTCAGCAGCAGGGCTTCCCCCATAAACTGCCCAACCAGCGCGGAACGTTCGGCACCCACGACTTTCCGGACGCCCACTTCGCGCGCCCGCTTGACCGAACGGGCCGTGGCCAGATTCATGAAGTTGATGCAGGCAATGAACAGCAGAAAAACCGCCACGACAATAAATAACCGCACGTATTCGATGCGTCCGCCATCGCGGTGTCCGTCTTTGAAGTTGCTGTATAAATACGCTTCGGTTTCGGGTTGCAAAAACAAATCGATCTTGAAACCAGGACCAAAGTCCTTGTTGCGCCCTTTCAGAAACGTTTTGAGTTTGGCCCCCACCCGGGCCGGATCAGCGTCGGGCCGGAGCATCAGGCGGGTGCTGGGGCCGGCATTTTCCCACGCCCGGAGCCAGGGCTCCCGGTTCAGAAAATTCTCCCAATTCAGCAGGTAATCATACTGGTCCAGCGAATGGATGGGCAAATCTTCAAAAACCGTGGTTACCTGATAATCCCTCGAATTGTCAAACCGAACGGATTTACCCAGCGCCATTTGCGGGTTTCCAAAGTATAGTTCCGCCAGTTTTCGGGAAATGGCAATCTGGTTGGGGGCCGAAAGTGCCCCATCGGGGGTTCCGGCCAACAGCGGAATATTGTATAGCTTGAACCAGTCGGCCCCCGCGAAACGCCCCTCCTGCCGGGCAGTTTTCTCACCCACCGTCATCACGTGCCGTTCTCCCCACGAAAAACCAGCGGCATAAACGACTTCCGGAATCTCCCGTTTTAACTCTTCAGCCAGTATGCCGGGGGTGTCTTCGTCCGTGGCAATGCGGCCATCGGTCATTTCGTGTTCCATTACCCGGTAAAGCTGCGCACTGTTGGCGTACTGGCGGCCCATGCTCAGCTCATCCTGAATCCACAGCAAAATCAATAAGCTGGAAGCCATGCCGAGCGCCAGGCCCACGATATTAATTACCGAGAACGTCTGGTTGCGGATCAGGTTCCGCCAGGTTATTGTCCAGTAATTTCGTAGCATATCCGAGTGTTGAAAAAGTAGCAATGGATCGTTTTCTGAGCGGTTGCGCCGGGCGAGCGGTCGCATTAGTTTCAGGGCATTGAGGCAATACCGCTGGCGGGCACGCCGTTCGCCGACGGTTTTTACCCAGTAAGCATATAATTCCTGCAAATCCCCCCCAACTTCTTCGCGGGTAGCAGGATGACCGAACGTCTCCAGAAGCCAGGTTGCCCAACGAGGTGGTTGCATGGTCGTTTTAATTTCCCATTAGTTGCAGCGTCTGCGGGGGCAGCGCATCCCACAATTGTTCCCGGACGTGTTTCACTTCGACCAGTGCTTTGCGGCCCGCCATCGTCACCGTAAAAAACCGTTTCCGCCGACCTCCGCGTTCAGCCGTGGCACCACTCATTCTCGACGACAGATATCCTTTTTCTTCCAGCCGCTGCAACGTGGTATGAACCGTACTGAAGCCCACCACCCGGCCCGTTTTCCGCTCGATTTCCTGCGTAATGGTGACGCCATAGGCGCTTTCGTCCAGAACGGCCACCGTCAGTAAAACAACCTCTTCAAACTCCCCCAAAAAAGCCCTTTTCATGGCGCTTGTATTTTATACGATAATGCCGAACAAATGGAATGCCAAGTAGAAAAAAACCGCCTGGAACGGTTTTAAATGACCTTTCCACGTGCTAATGCCATAGAAAGGTGTCCGCTTTTGGACAACAGGACGTACCAAAACGGACAGGAAGATGAAGGATTAGAATTAGACGGATTCAGGGATTAACTACGATTCACTTTTATAGCGCATCAATCCCTGAATCCATGTAACCTCATCGCGTTGGGGGCTCGATCAGGCTAGTCCGTTTTCAGGCTCTTTACCGGATTAGCCAGCGAGGCTTTGAGCGATTCGTAAGAAACCGTCAGCAGGGTAATGAGAACCGTCGTCAACAGGGCCAGGGCGAAAATCCACCAGCTTAACGCGATCCGGTATTCGTAATTTTGCAGCCAGACACGCATGATCCAGCCGCCCAGCGGGGCCGCCACCAAAAAGCCGATCAGCGCCAGTTTGCCAAACTCCCGGCCAAACAGCCAGAGCAGTTGCGACCGCGTAGCCCCGAGCACTTTCCGTACGCCAATTTCCCGGGTCTTTGATTCGGCCATGAAAACCACCAAGCCATAAATGCCCAGACAGCCGATCAGAATGGCCACCAGCGAAAACGCCTGAATAAGTGCCAGCAGAATGCGTTCCGTGAGGTAAAACTGATTCACCAGCTCGTCCACAAACGAAGCCCGGTAGACGTTTTCCGGAAATAGCTCATTCCAGACTTTCTCAACAGCCGCCACCGTTGCGGGCAAATTGGCGGGAGACACTTTCAGGGCCGCCATCGAATTTTCGGTGTGCAGATTCAGCAACGCCGTAGCCGGAATACTGCCGTGCATCTCGCCCAGTGAAAAATCATTCACAACGCCAACCACGGTTTTTTCGGTCCCAAAAACCGTCAACCGTTTCCCCAGAATCGCACCGGGAGACGGCAACCCCAATTGGCTGATAAGCGCCTGGTTGACCAACACTTCGTTATTCGTGGTATCGTTCGTTCGGAAATTTCGCCCGGCGACCAGTTTCAGACGAAACAGCGGAACGTAATCTCGATCCCCTACTTTAACACTGACCGGAAACTTCTCCGGCTCCGTCCGGCTGTCGTACGTAAACGGAACCGGTGGGCGCCGGTGCGAAGCGGGCGGAGAGCCGCCCAGCGCGACCTGCTCCACGCCGGGAATCCGGGCCAATTGCTCGCGCAAGGTTTGCTGCTTGAGCGGATTCCGAGTGGGCACCGGAACCGTCAGAATAGATTCTTTATTGAAGCCCAGATCGGCCTGTTGCAGATGTTTCACCTGCTGCGTCATAACGATGGCACCAATCACGAAAAACTGCGTAATGAAAAACTGCACCACCACCAGTGCCCGCCGAACCGACACACCGCCCACCTGCTGCGTAGTCAGCCGCCCACGCAAAGCCGCCACCGGGTTAAGTCTCGCCAACACGACCGAAGGATACAACCCCGCCAGTAAAATGACACCCATAATCAAACCGCCAAACCACAGCAACGAATCGGGTCGAAACACATCCAGAACTGAGAGATCGGCCCGCAATACCGCCAACGCGTTATTCAGCAGCGGTACATTGAGTTGAGCCAGCAACAGAGCCAGCCCCACCGCTCCCATCGTAACCAGGGCAGTTTCGGTCAGAAATTGCCCGATCAGTTGCCCGCGCGTACTGCCTACGGCTTTCCGAACGCCCACTTCCCGCGACCGCCGAATAGCCCGTGCCGTAGCGACGTTGATGAAATTGATGCAGGAAGCCACCACCAGAAACACACCGACGACAATCAATGCGTACAAAATGGGCCGGGGAGCGCTACCACCGTACTGCGGATTGTGGTTCAGATCGCTCAGCGGCAGGGCATGAAAATCCAGCAATCTGGCATCCTGTTTAGACAGGTATTTCTGGCCAATAGTCGGAAAAGCCTGCGCCAGTCGCTCCACGGGCGTCCCTTCGCGCAGGGCCACAAAACAAAGCGTGCCGGGATTACCCCACTGCTCCATCAGGTGTGGATTTCCCGTCAGGGTGGGTAACGTGCTGTATGAAACCAGCATTTCAAGGCCAAGTTTGGTATTGGACGGCGGATTTTTGATGATGCCCGTAACCGTCAGACTCGTCTGGTTGTCAAACTGCAACGTTCGGCCAATGGGGTCCAGGCCATCAAAATACCGTTGGACGTATCGTTCCGAAAGAACGACCGTGTTGGGGGCTGCCAGTGCGGTTTTTGCATTGCCTTTAACCCAATCAACATCAAACACCTCGAAAAACTGGGGCTCTACAAAACCGACGTTTCGGGATTCTTCAAACTTTTTGGCCAACCCGCCTTTGCCATCCGGTACGCCAACGATTTTCCCGAAAGCCAGCTCCAGGCGAACCGCGCTCTCCACAAACGGAAAATCCCGGCGCAGCACGTCACCCAGCGGTCGGGGCGTCGCATCACTCGGAACCACGTTTTCGTGCTTCACATCGGTTACAATCCAGTAAATACGGTCGGCTTTGGCATGATAGCGGTCAAAGCTGAACAACCAGTTCACCAGCAGAAAAATCAGCAGTCCGCTGGTGAGTCCAATAGCCAGTCCGACGGTGCTGATCGTGGTGGAAAGACGGTTGCGCCAGAGATTGCGCAGGGACGTTTTAAGGTAGTTGTTTAGCATCATCTGTTTACGTAAAGAATAGTCAGCGGTTTTTCGTTGAATGGCGAACGGTTTCAGAAACCCCAGCACGTCGCGCCAGTACCGCAGCCGGGCGCGTCGTTCACCCACCCGCCGAACCTGGTAAGCAAACTCCTCGTGCAAATCCCCCTGCACCTCCTCCAGTCGGTCAGCAGCGCAGAAGAATTTCAAAAACTGGTCGGCGGAACGGGGCGGAAGGGGCATCAGCAAGAATGATGAGTTAAGAGTGATGAATGACGAATGGTACCGAATCATCACAGTATGACCGGCTGGTAGTAGTACACTTTTAACTCTTATCACTCCGAGCGCAACGAGCGAACCGGGTTTACCAGCGCGGCTTTGATGCTTTGATAACTGACGGTCAGCAGGGCCACCAGAACCGCCACCAACCCAGCCAGCGCGAACACCCACCATGACAACTCCACACGGTAAGCAAAATCGGCCAGCCACTGGTTCATGGCGTACCAGCCCAACGGGGTAGCAATCAGGATGGCGATTCCCACCAGCCGTATAAAGTCTTTGGACAGCAGGGCGACAATGCTTGTAACGGATGCTCCCAAAACCTTCCGAACACCGATTTCTTTGGTTCGCTGAAGGGTTGTGAAAGCCGCCAGTCCGAACAGGCCCAGGCAAGCGATGATCACCGCAAGCCCCGCAAAAATGCCAAACAGCTCCCCGATCCGTTGTTCGGACTGATACATCTTGTTAAACCGCTCATTCAGAAACGAATAAGAGAAAGGGCTATCGGTTTCGACTTTCCAGCTGTGCTCCAGTTTTTTGAGCAGGGCCGGCAGGTCGTCCGTACGAATTCGCAGCGCCAGCTGGTAATTATCCCCACCGTACTTCATAATCAAAGGCGCAATGTGCTGGTGCAGGGATTCAAAATGAAAGTCTTTGGTGACGCCCACCACCGTATAGGTTCGTCGGTCGCCCGGGCTGCCGTTACCCACGTTGACAAGGCGCTGCCCAATCGGGTTTTTCCAGCCAAACTGCCGAACGGCGGCTTCATTGACTAGCACTGCAGCGCTGTCTGTTGCAAAAGCTCTGGAGAAATTTCGCCCCTGGGCCAGGCCAATACCCAACGTTTTTAGATAGTCTTCGTCGATCCGGTAGGTTCTCAGCCGGAAGGGGGTGGCTTCCGCCGGAGCGTTGGCATCGCTAAAACCGTCGACACCGTTGTTGGAATTTCCCGCCGGTACATAACCCGCCAGACTAGCGTTAACAATCTGCGTCTGCTTCGCCAGTTCGTTTCGGAACGCGTTCAGTTTGTCACCCAAAACGTAGGTGTCGTGCAAAATCAACACCTGTTCTTTGTCAAAACCGACTTTTTTGTTCTGAATAAACCGCAGTTGCTGATAAACTACCAGCGTGCCGATAATCATACCGATGGATACCACAAACTGAATCGTAACCAGGGCGTTCCGCAGCCAGCCACTCCGCATTCCGGCTTGCAACCGTCCTTTCAGCACACTAACTGGCCGGAACGACGCCAGGAAAAAAGCCGGATAACTCCCCGCCAGCAGCCCCACCAGCAGACAACCCGCCAGCGTGTAAGCAATCATTCGGGCGTTCAGCAGTGTTCCCAGTTCAAACTCTTTATTGGCCAGTTGATTGAACGTCGGCAGCACGGCAGCTACCAAACCGAAGGCCACCAGCAACGCCAGAAAGGTAATCAACATCGATTCGGACAAAAACTGCGCCATCAGTTGCTGCTGAACGGAACCCAGCGCCTTCCGAATACCAACTTCTTTTGCCCGGTTGGCCGACCCCGCCGTGGAAAGGTTCATGAAATTGATACAAGCCAGCAGCAGAATAAAAACCGCAATGGCCGAAAAGATATAAACGTATTTTCGATCGCTGTTGGGCTCGAGCTCACCCTCCCAGGCCGACCCCAGATGCAGGTCGGTAATGGGCTGAAACTGAAACCCAAACCGGTCTCCTTTCCGGAGGTATTCGTCGTAGCTCATCCCCAGAAATTCCTGTATTTCGGGGCCGATGTATTTCCGGATAATCTGCGGAGTCTGGGCCGCCAGCTGCTCAATCGGATAGTCCTTCCGGAGTAGAAAATACGTATTGGCTCCGCTCGACAGCCACTTTTCGCCGGAGCGAAGCGAGCGGAAGGAACCAAAAAAGTCGTAGTGAAAGTGCGTATTGGATGGCACATCCTGGCAAACGCCCGTGACCCGGAAAAGGCCCATTGTTCCCATCGTCAGGCTTTTACCAATGGGGTCCTGATTGCCAAAGTACTTCCGGGCGGTTGATTCCGTCAGTACCACGGTATTGGGTTCGGTCAAAACCGTGGTACGATTTCCTTTCAGCAACGGAATCGAAAAAACCGTAAAGAAACTGGAATCCGTAAATACGACCCCTTCTTCTTTGAAGCTTTCCTTTCCCTGTTTGATTACAAACGTTCCTTGTTCTTCCAGCCGCGTGAAGGCTTCCACGCCCGGATAATCGTGCTGGATGGCGGGCCCAGCGGGTGAGGGTGCATACGCCATGTTGATCTCCTTGCCACCCATTCGTCCGTGGAGCGTCATGCGGTAAATCCGGTCGGCATTTGCGTGGTAGCGGTCGTAGCTTAGTTCATGCTGTACAAACAGGACAATAAGCAGGCAGGTTGCCAGACCAATGGCCAGACCAACAATGTTGATGGCCGAAAAACCTTTTTTTCGCCAGAGATTCCGCCAGGCGATTTTGAAATAATTCTGAAGCATAGCGAACGGAACGTTTTTTTGATAATCTCCTGATGTTCTTTTCCTGGCAAAGGGCCATCCAGCCTGGGGCCGAATGAACCCCAGCACGTCGCGCCAGTACCGCAGCCGGGCGCGTCGTTCACCCACCCGCCGAACCTGGTAAGCAAACTCCTCGTGCAAATCCCCCTGCACCTCCTCCAGTCGGTCAGCAGCGCAGAAGAATTTCAAAAACTGGTCGGCGGAACGGGGCGGAGCAGGCATAATGGTGATCTATGAGTGATGAATTTAGGCTGTCGGCCTACGCTTGCTTTACTTTTAATTTTTAATTCCTTATTCCGAGCGCAGCGAGCGAACCGGATTGGTGAGCGCAGCTTTGATGCTCTGAAAACTCACCGTCACGGCAGCCACGATGATTGTTGCCAGCAGTGCTATCGCAAAAATGCCGGGCCCAATGTCAATGCGGTAAACGAAATCCTGCAACCAACGGCTCATTAGCCACCAGGAAACCGGCGTCGCGACCACAAAAGCCACGGCAATCAGTCGGGCGAACTCTTTACCAAATAGCCACAAAATCTGGCCAATGCTGGCTCCCAGCACCTTCCGAACCCCAATTTCTTTGGTTTTTTGCGCAGCCATGAACAGAACCAGCCCGTACAACCCCAGGCAACCGATAACGACGGCAATACCGGCAAAGAAGTTGACCAGTTTGGCCATTGTTTGCTCCTGGATATAATCCTGCTGCAATTGCTCGTCAACAAATTGAGCCGTGAAGTAGCTATCCGGATAAATCTGGTTAAAATTCGCTTCAAGCTGCCGAATTACGCGCCCGAAGTTACCGCTGTGCAGTTCCAGGTTGGCGTAGTGATACCGAGACGCCCAGGTAGTCATAAACACGGGCGCAATGGTATTTCTCAGGTTGTTCAGATTGAAGTCTTTCAGCACCCCCACGATTTCAAGTCCTCGTCCGTTATGGATAAGCTTGCCCAGTACCTTCGCTGGGTCACGAATTCCCAGCGCCTTGACAAATGCTTCGTTCACCAATACTTCCCGCGAGGTGTCGGCGGGTTGCAGGTTGCGCCCGGCCAGCAGTTTCAAACCGTATACATCCACATAATCGGCATCGATAAACCGCTGCTGGGTAGCGAATTTTTCGGGCTCGGGACGGGTATCAAATTTGATCATCGTCTGACTGATCCAGCCCGACTGGGGTGGCCCACTGACGGAATAACTCACCTTTTTCACTTCCGGAATGGCCATGACCTGCTGCCGGAACCGATTCATTTTGCCGATGTCCTGCTGCGGCAAATCGGGGAGCCTAACCGTTAGAATCGCCTGCTGGCGGAAGCCCAAATCTTTCGTCTGGATGTATTGCAATTGATTCGCCACAACCACCATCCCGACAATCAGCATCTGGGAGATGGCAAATTGGGTGACAACCAGACTCCGGCGAACGGAAAACCCGCCCATCTGCTGCGTGGTGATTCGACCAGCCAGCGCGAGCGCCGGTTTGAAGCCCGCCAACACCAGCGCCGGGTAAAATCCAGCCA
Source organism: Larkinella harenae (assembly GCF_054780515.1). Lineage (NCBI taxonomy): Bacteria > Pseudomonadati > Bacteroidota > Cytophagia > Cytophagales > Spirosomataceae > Larkinella > Larkinella harenae. The sequence goes on from NZ_BAAGWE010000002.1 coordinate 1,024,163, forward strand.
GGAAAATGACTCCTACCATAATCAGCGTCAGCCAGCCAATAACGGATGCATCGTAGTAGAACGTAAACCGAAATACGCCGTGTAACTTTTCCTGCGCAAATTGCTGGCCGATTTGAAAAAACAGCAGCGCAATGGTCGTTGCGGCCAGAGTCAGCAAAGCGGTTTCACCGATAAATTGCCAGAACAACTGCCCACGGGTACTGCCCAGCACTTTCCGGACGCCCACTTCCCGGGAACGATTCAGCGCCTGGGCCGTGGCCAGGTTAACAAAATTAATACTGGCCGTCAGGATGAGAAAAACGCCAATAGCAAACAACGACCAGATCAGGCCCTGACTGACTCCGCCGGTATCGGTCGAGAAGTGAATATCGTGCAACGGCTGCATCAGAAATTGGGTATCCTTCACGCCATGCGGCTTGTATTTCTTCACGAAAGCCAGCATCTGGCGATCCCAGTCGGCTTTGGTAAAACGGCTGTTCAGGCTCACAAAGCACTGGGTATCGCCATTGATCCCGTCAAAATCTTCGGGAAGCGAATGCCCGTAAAACTCCTTCAGGCTGGCCCAGGAAGCCATAATCGGGTAAGCGAAATCGGTGTTGTCCCGGTAATCTTCAAAAACGCCAACAATCCGGGCATTCAGTAGCGCATTGAGCCGGATCAGTTTACCGATCACCTGCGTTGTACCAAAGTATTTTGTCGCGTTTTCGGCACTAATCACCACGGTGTTAGGCTGCGCCAGTTCGTCGGATCCACCCGCTACCCACTGATAATCAAAAATTTTAAAATACGCCGGCTGAACGAAAGCGCCCAGCTGGTGCGCTTCTTTGAACTTTCGATCAGCTTTACCATGCTCCGGTATAGTCACCAGAGGATCCCGGTACCGATCAATCATCGCAATGGTTTCGATCTCGGGATAATCGTTTTGGAGTGCCCTCCCCAACGGGTAAGGAACGCCAGCTATATTAAAATTTCCTTCGGGCGTCACAAACTGGGTGGTTACCCGGTAAATATGGTCGTGCTTCTGATGGTGTTTATCAATCGAATGATGGTAACGCACCAACGCAAAGATCAACAAGGCCGCCCCGATTCCCAATGCTAATCCGGCGACATTGATAAAGGCGTAGGTCTGGTTTTTCGTCAGGTTGCGCCAGGCAATTTTCAAATAACTTTGGATCATAAACGGGGTTACGAGATTACTAGTTAAATGCTTATTTGATAGTCGCTTACGCAAAAACCGTGGCTTTAAAAACCCCAGCACATCGCGCCAGTATTGCCAGCGTGCCCGCCGTTGGCCCACATGCCGTACCTGATAGGCAAATTCTTCGTGCAAATCACCTTTCACCTCCTCCAGCCGATCGGATGAGCAGAAAAGTTCGAGCAATCGATCGGCGAAATGGGGCGGTTTCAAACGAGTTATAAATTATGAGTCCGGAATGAAGAGTTAGGGAGGGTAAGGCGACAGTGTTTCTTCTCAGTCATGATACATTCATTTTTAACTCACAACTCATAACTTTTCACTCCCAAAGGTTTGAATGGATTCAGCAGGCGGGTCCAGAAACTGGCGCGAACTTCCTGAATTTCCTCCAGCGTCCGCCGACCGTAGGCCGTGACGGTAAACAAGCGTTTCCGCCGTCCACCGCGCTCAGCCGTGGGTTCGCCCATTTCCGACTTCACCATGCCTTTGTCTTCCAGCCGTTCCAGCGCCGAATGAATCTGATTCAGCCGTACTGAGCGCCCCGTCTGCTCGATAATTTCGTGCGTAATCGCCACGCCATATGCCCCCCCCTCCATGACAGCGACGGTTAGTAAAACGATCTCCTCAAACTCGCCTAAATAGCTGCGTTTCATCACGATTAATTAGTTCTATTTTTGCTGATCAAATCTCTTGCCAACTCCCGAAAATAGCCATAGAAGTCCGCCGAAGCGGGTTAACCAAAAAACGTTGTACGATTTCGGACAGTTTTTGTCCGGTTGCGAACAAACCATTCAATGTTTAAAAGCAGTATGCCAGCCGGATTTCCGGCTTTCGTTTTTAATTCCTCACCCCATTTGTCTGCGACCACAATGAAACCGTTGTTCCTGCTTTTCCTGCTCGGTATTACGACGGGCTTTGCTCAGAAAAAAACCGTTCCGGTGATTGATGCCCGCGTACTCAAAGTCGATTCGTTGTTGTGGGACTTGAAAGCCCTGAGTAAAGCCCCGGCAGCCGAGTGGCTAACCCCGACTGGAACCGTTCGCAAGCTGCGCTACCAGAGTGTGAATTACGAAGGACGCCCAACGCAGGTGTTTGCGTATTACTCCAATCCGGACCTGATCCGGGGCAAGGCGCCAAGCAAACACCCGTTTCCGGGTGTGGTGCTGATTCACGGCGGAGGAGGTAAAGCCTTTAAAGAATGGGTGGAAAAATGGGCCGCCGACGGCTATGCCGCCATTGCAATGGATCTGGCCGGGAAAGACGACAGCAGCCAGAAACTGCCGCAGGGTGGCCCCGATCAGGGCGATGTAGACAAATTTTTCAAGCTGGAAAAAGCCAATTTAAACGACATGTGGACTTATCAGGCGGTATCGAGCGCCATTCTGGCGCATTCGCTGCTGCTGAGCCTGCCCGAAGTCGATGCGTCCCGAACGGCGGTGACCGGCATCAGCTGGGGCGGTTACTTAACCTGCCTCGTGGGTAGTCTGGACAATCGCTTCAAGGCCGCTGCGCCGGTTTACGGCTGCGGGTTTTACAACGAATCGGATGTTTTCAAGAAACCGATCAGCCAGCTTTCGGCGGGCAGCCAGCGAAAGTGGATGAAATTTTTCGATCCGTCAACGTACCTGCCGTTTGCCAAACCCCGGTTTTTATTCGTGAATGGCAATACTGACCGGTTTTACAACGTCGTGCCGTACCACAAAACGTACAGCCTGGTGCCCGCCAGCCAGCGAACGATGTGCCTGATTCCAGACATGAAGCACGGTCACGAAGCGGGCTGGATTCCCCACGAAATCCGGTATTTTTTTGAGAGTGTGCTCAACGACGGTGTTCCACTGGTACAGGCGGCACCCGTAACGGTTCAGGACTCAACCCTACGGTTTTCTTATCAGTCGCCGGTTTCCATCCTGACGGCCGAATTTCATTATTCCAACGATACCACGGCACTGAATGAACAGCGGGTCTGGCTGAAACAGAAAGCAACGGTTGATGAGAAAAACCGTACCGTCACCAGCCCTATACCAAAAGAAGGATTCAAATACGGTTTTTTCGCCCTGAAAGATCACCGGAACGTATCGGCGTCAACGGTGTTTCTGCTACGATAAAATCAGGATTTATTGGTAGCCGGTGCCTTCCCATCGCTGTCCTGCATGGCCAGGTAAATTCCGTTGGTCCAGCCAAAACCGTCCTGGTTGGGATATTCTCCCCCACCTGCTGTCAATTCGGTATCCACCACGTTGTATTTTTCCATCATTTTACCCGTCTCCCGAAATACCTTATCATTGAGCGCCATCCAGCGTTTTTTTATGTCAGCGGCTGTTTCTGTAAATCCATACCTCAAAAGCCCCTGATACGTAATCCACTGCAACGGTGCCCAACCATTCGGAAAATCCCACTGCTGGCCGCTTTCCTGAAGCGTTGACACCACCCCGCCTTCTTTCAAAAAGTCTTTTTTGATGTGTTCATGAACGTGAGCCGCCTGCTCATCCGTTGCCAGTCCGAAGAACAACGGAAACAGGGCCGCCAACGACCATATCGGTGTCGACTTATGCAATACAATGTCGTAATCCATAAAAAACTGCCGTTGGTCATCCCACAGGTAGGTAATGATTGCCTTGCGCCGTGTTGCTGCTTTCTGCCGGTAATGTTCACACGGCTCTCGAAACGAACGCTGGAGGTAAGCGTCCGCCAGGGTCAATTCCACATCGTACAGCAGACAGTTCAGATCCACCGGAATGATATCCGTGGTATGAATGGTGGCCAGGCGCTCCGGATCGCCAAACCAGCGGCAACTAAAGTCCCAGCCCGATTCGCAGGCCGCCCGGATGTGCCGGTACAACGTTGTCGGCGAAATTCGGTACGGCGCGGCTTCGTGAGCCAGTTCCACATCCTCGCGGTAGGATTCGGGGCGGGGGGCCGCCATATCGTCCCAGTAACGATTTAGAATACTACAATCGGGCAACAATACCACGCGTCGGAAAGAACCGTCCTGATCATCGAGCCGGAAATAACCGTCCATCCAGTAATTGTATTCTTTCTGCATGTGCGGCAAGTAGCGAACCAGGATGTCCGGACCGTCAATTTCAGCCAGCAACCGAACCATCATCGCAAAAAACGGCGGCTGTGACCGGGTCAGGTAATAGCTCCGGTTGGCGTTGGGAATGTGGCCGTAGGTATCAATCAGATGGGCGAAATTCTCGACCATGTTTCGAATCAGTTCGTTCTCACCCGACACCCGCAGCCCCAACATGGTAAAGTAGCTATCCCAGTAATAAAGCCCCCGAAAGCGTCCACCCGGAACAATATAAGGCTTGGGCAACGGCAACATGGAACAGAGCGGCTCGGACTGTCGCCGGAAAAGCGGCCACATCTGGTTCAGGTGTTCCGCCGTTGGCAACGACTGGTCGCTGGTATGATCCGTTTCCAGGTTCTTCGGTAATTGAAAATAGGTATGGACAAAATCCGCTAGCTTAAACCCATCCTGGTGTTTTTCAATTTCGTACTGATTCAGAATTTCTTCCGGTGCCCGCCGGGGGTAGCAGTCGGCGAAGGTGATGGAATCGTCGAACACCGGCTGCATCTGGACATCGTGAAACAAAGGTCCGAATAGCTGATCGGGGGGTAATATGGCGGGTACTACATTGTATACGTGAGATGAGTCTTGAGATGGTTCTGTCATAAAAATGAAGTCGGAGTTTATTCAGTAAACCCCATAGAACCGGGTTGGTTTATGAATTGTCGTACTGCCCGCTTCCGGATGAGGCAGAACAAGAGGCCATTTGGTCTGACCGCCCCCCCTTCTCTGTATGAACCCGAAAGCACAAAATGGACGGACGCATCCATCGCTACTGGCTCCTCATGCTTACGCTTTTTGGCGGCTGACGGCTTCCAGAAGCCCGCGCATGTAACCCAGCGCATACAGGGTACCGATGGTACTGTAACCGGGATGCTGGTTGCTGTCGCCAAACATGGTCGGAACGTGGTCCGGGCGAATGGGCCCTTTGAAACCGATGTCGTAGTAGGCTTTCATGCTGGCGTACATGTCAATGATGCCTTCGTCGTGGAAGGTTTCCTCAAAGGCAAACTTGTCGCCCCGGACGTTGCGAAAATGCACAAAATGGATTTTCTTCCGTTTCCCGAAGTACTCGATAAGGTTCGGAATATCGTCGCCCATCAGCGCAAAATTTCCCTGACACATCGTAATACCGTTGCTGGGGCTGGGGTGAAGTTCCAGCAATCGTTTGAAGGAATCGACGGTGTTCATGATACGGGCAATCCCACGAATACTGTCTACCTGCGGATCATCGGGATGCATCGCCAGCTTCATGCCGACGTTCTCGGCTTCCGGCACCACGGCTTTCAGAAAATATTCCAGGTTTTTCCAGAGCGTTTCCTTTGATACGTCACCGTACTGCGTCGGCGGCAGTTTTTTAACGGCTTCGTAGTCAAATGCCGTTACCAACGCCCCACCCCGACCGGGCTTATCATTCTGCGTGCGGTACCAGCCGATAACCGGCATCCAGTTGTAACAAATTGTATCAATCCCAACCTGCGTCAGGTTTTTCATGAGGGTAATGAAGTTTGCAATTTCCTCGTCCCGCCCCGGTAGTCCCAGCTTCGTTTTTTCACCCAGCGATGGTGGTCCTTCAATGACGCGTAGCTTCAACCCGACCTTATCCCAGGCTTCCTTGACCGCCCGCACGGCTTTGAGCTCCCACGGCTTCACCTCGTGAAGTCCTGCCAGAGCCGGGTTGATGCCACCCACGGCGCCCAGCACGTCCATCTGCTTCGTGAGGGCAATTTTCTGTTCCTCGAACCCCCAGAAATAGGCCTCGCACAATTGCATCCCCGCATCCCGGACCACCTCGGTCGTTGCCCTGTTTTTCTCAACGAGTGACGGAATAGGTGTGCCGCCCCCAACGGTCAGGGCAGCCAGAGAAGTACTTTTCCGGAGGAAGGTTCTGCGGGAATTCGGCTTCATTGTCTTGAACGGAGATTATACCGATGAAAGGATAGACGGGAAGTAAAATACTGCTGGCGGAGCTCGGTATAGTTGATCCGTTAGCGGGTCTTTCAAACCTGAACACAGTTAAATGTTAAAAAATATTAATCGATTCTCATGTGTTGGGCGGCAGTGCTACTTTTGGGCATGACTTGGTTCATAAACATCTTCGCCCGACTCATTCAAACAGCAAAACGGGCCGGGTTCCGGCTGAATAGCTTACCGATCGCTTTCACGGCAGCATGTATGGGATTCAATACAACCGGTCAATCCCAGTCCCTCATCAAAGGCCGTGTCGTTGATTCGTCTACGACAAAACCGCTGGCTTACGTCAACATAGGCATCAAAAAGAAAAACCTGGGAACGGTTTCTCTGACGGATGGCACCTTTTCATTGCCACTGCCGAACGATCACCTGAATGACACCCTCACCTTTTCACTCGTCGGTTTCTTCGAAAACCGTATTCCCATCAAACGGCTCCTGGCCAGCCCTGCATCGACCATCAAATTGTCCGAACGGATAGCTACCCTGGATGAAGTGAAAATCACGGCGAAAAAGCCCGTCGAGAAGAAATTCGGAATCCGAAAACGCAACCTGCTCTTGCATTTTACGGATGGAATGTTTTCCCAAAAAGACATTTTTGAGATCGGGCAGCTCATTAAATTAGGCGATGTTCCCTCGCAAGTCACTTCGATCAACCTGCACCTGAATGCCAGCAGGGACGACAGTGCCACTTTTCGAATCAACTTTTACCGCATGGATGGCGACCAGCCCGGTGAACGAGTCATCGAAAAAAGCATCATTCAGCGCCGGGAAATCAGGGAAGGCTGGCTAACATTTGATCTGAAAGCGTACAATCTATTCTTGAAAGGGAATTTTTTAGCGGCCATCGAGTTCATTCCGGAAACCGCATTGCCACCGCCACCGCCGATTGCTTATGAAGTAAAACTTGGTGGTGCTTCCCGAAGCTTTTACCGGAAAAATAGCCTCGGCCAGTGGAATACGCCACCGCATCATTATTGCCTGTACGTAACAGCCTTAGTCGATCAATCGGCTCCCGAAGACCCTGACGATCAGGAAGCCAGCCCTGAATTCAGCTACCACTCCAGAACTGTAAATGACACCTATTCCATCTTTGTCAGATTACCGTCCGATTACAATCAAAACACAACCAAACGGTATCCTGTCGTGTACCATCTGGACGGGAATGCCTATTTTGATCACATCAGTTCTTCGCTCCAGCGACTCACCAAAAAGAAAAAATTGAAGACTGAACCCATCGTCGTTGGAATAGGCTATCGGGATGCGTATCAGATGGATTCGCTTCGGGTTCGTGACTACACGTATCCGGCGGCCTTGCCCGCTGACAGCTTCGCGGTTAGCGGAAGAGGAGAACGATTTTACCGGTTTATAACCACCGAATTGATCCCCGAGGTTGAAAAACGCTACCGGGCAGATACCAGCCACCGAACCCTGATGGGCCATTCGTTCGGCGGATACTTTGCGTTGTTTGCTTTACACAAGAACTTGACTGGCGGGCCGGTTTTTAACCAGCTGGTAGCCGCCAGTCCCTCCCTGGGGTATCACCATAATTATCTTTTGAAACAGTTCGAGTCAACTCCCGACCCAACTCCTTCTCGTAAAAGCTACAAACTTTTTTTAACCGTTGGCGGGCTGGAAATGGCCGAATACCCGCCCAACACCTTCTCCAACCTGGTTCAAACCCTCCAAAAAAATGGTGCCGTACAAGTCCAGTACAAAAACTACCAACAACTGGAACACATGGGTACTGCCGTTCCTTCTTTCGAAGACGGTATTGAGTTTCTTTTCGGGAAATAAGCCGTTTACGTTCATCGGCAGGCTTTTGCAGAGGCCAAACACCTATTCCGTTTTCAGGCTCTTCACCGGGTTCATCAGGGCGGCTTTGATGCTCTGGAAACTGATGGTAAAAAAGGCGATGAAAAGGGCCGCGACGACGGCAACGGCATACATCCACCACTCGATGTCGATGCGGTTGGCGTATTTTTCCAGCCAGCTGCTCATCGTCCACCAGGCCACGGGCAGCGCCACCAGCGACGACAGCAACACCAGCAGCAAGAAGTCTTTCGAGAGCATCAGCACGATGTTGGTTACACTGGCTCCCAACACTTTCCGGATGCCAATTTCCTTGGTACGCTGTTCGGCTGTAAAAGCCGCCAGGCCAAACAGGCCCAGGCAGGAAATGAAAATTGCCAGAAAGGCAAAGTAGTTGGCCAGTTTGCTGATGATGTTCTCACTCTTATACGTATTGCCAAACTCCTGATCGGTAAACTTGTACTCAAACGGATACCGTGGATTAAACGTCCGGAACGTTTTTTCGAGGCTCGTCAGCGCTTCCTGCGTTCGACCGGCTTCGGTCCGGACCATCACAAAACCGTCAAACCCGCCCCGCTGCATGTGTAAAATCAGCGGCTCGATGGCCACTTGCAAGGAGTTGATGTGGTAATCTTTCACCACGCCCACGATAATACCCTTCCGCCCCCAGAATGTCAGTTCCTTTCCCACCGGATTTTTGTACCCGATCTTGCGGGCTGCGGCTTCATTGATGAGGTAATTCGTTGTGTCGAGCGTATAAGCCGGGGAAAAGTCCCGGCCTTCTTTCAGCCGGATGCCCATGGCTTTCAGATACCCGTAGTGCACTGCGGAATGGTTAAACAGAATCCGTTGCGTGGTGTCTTTGCCGGGCCAGCTAACCCCAATGCTGGAGTTTCCCACTTCCAGCGGATCGGACCACGAAACCGAGACATCCTTAATGCCGGTTTGTGTGAGCAGTTCGCTGCGGAAGGTTTCGTAATTCTTTCTCAGATCACCTTCCAGCGGCATATACACCAGGTTTTCCCGGTCGAATCCCAGGTTTTTGGTCTGGATATACCGAATCTGGCGGTAAATCACGATCATGCCCACGATGAGCAGAATGGACAGCGAAAACTGAAAAATCACCAGCCCTTTCCGAAAAACCGTAGCACTCGGCTTGAATTTCAGAACGCCTTTCAACACCACCACGGGTTTGAGCGACGACAGAAACAAGGCCGGATAACTGCCCGAAAGGAAACCCGTTAGCAAAGTCAACCCCAGCAGCAGCAACCACAATGAAAGGTCCGTAACCTGGAACACCAGCTTTTTCCCGGTCAGTTCATTGAAAATGGGCAGCAGCCCCATCACAAGTAAAACCGCCACGCAGGATGCCAGCAACGAAATGAGGAGCGATTCGCCCATAAACTGCGCCATGAGCGATTGCCGCCCCGCCCCCACCACTTTCCGAACCCCCACTTCCTTCGCCCGCTTGACCGACCGGGCCGTGGACAGATTCATGAAGTTGATGCAGGCAATGATCAGAATGAAAACCGCCACGATGACAAACATCCGCACGTACTCGATCCGTCCGCCGTTGGGCTTACCATTCTTGAAATTGGAATACAGATACGAATCACTGCGTTTTTGCAGAAACAACGCGATGTTGCTCGTCTGTCTGTTGGTTTTCTGGGTGATATAATTCTGGATTTTTGCCGAAAACTTCTCCGGATCAGCGTTCGCATTTAGCAGCACGAACGTTCGCGGGCCGTTGTTGCTCCACTGCTCCACCCAGGCATTGTATTTCGTGAATAACTCCCACGAAGCCAGGTAATCAAACTTCAGGGAGCTATTTTCCGGCAAATCGGCCACAACGCCCGTTACCATCAGATCGTCGCTGTTGTTCAGTCGAACGATTTTACCAAGGGCATTCTGGTTCGGGAAATACTTGCGGGCCATCTTTTCCGAAAGCACGATGGCATTCGGGCGCGCCAACGCCGTTCGTAGATCCCCCTGCCGGAGCGGGAAGGAAAAAACACGCAGAAAATCCGCACTGACAAACCGTCCGTTTTCCTTGCCAAAGGTGTTGCCCACCGTCAGCAGATAACTGTGCTCCCAGGTCATCACGGTAGCGAGCTCTACTTCCGGAAAATCCTTCTTCAGGTTTTCGGCCAGAATACCGGGGGTCGCCGGGGTCGTACTCACATCCTGCCCCGCCCAGCTCTGGTTTTCCATCACCTGAAAAAGCCGATCGCCATTGCCGTGAAACCGGTCGATGGCCCGTTCATCCTGCACCCACAGCAAAATAATCAGACTACAGGCCATGCCTAATGCCAGGCCGAGCACGTTAATCAGCGAAAACGTTGTGTTGCGCAAGAGATTGCGCCAGGCGATTTTGAGGTAGTTCGTGAGCATAGTTGTCAGATTAAAATGCACGATGAATGAAGCGTGCGTTAGCCGATTCATTCATCGTGTATCACTCTTAACTCATCATTCGGAACGAAGCGAGGTTACCGGATTCGTCAAAGCCGCCCGGATCGACTGGTACGAAACCGTTAACAGGGCAATCAGGATAGCCAGACCGCCAGCCAGCGCAAACACCCACCACGCAATCTCGATCCGGTAGGCGAAATCCTGCAACCACCGGTGAATGGCGTACCAGGCGATGGGCGACGCAATCAGAATGGCAATCAGCACCAGTTTCAGAAAATCTTTGGAAAGCAGGGCCACAATGCCGGTCACGGAGGCACCCAGCACTTTGCGAATTCCGATCTCCTTGACCCGCCGTTCGGCTGAGAACGAAGCCAGACCAAATAAGCCCAGACAGGAGATAAAAATCGCCAGCGACGCCAGAATGCCTACTATTTCGCTCACCTGCCCATCGGCCCGGTAGAGTTCCGCAAAGTGATCGTCCAGGAACGTGTATTCAAACGTCTGGCCGGGTGCAATCTTCGTCCAAACCGCCTGAATATGGGCAATAGCCGCCGACGCATTTTTCCCGTTAATCCGAACCGATATTTCACTGTACCCCCAATCTTTCTGGTTAAAAATGCAGAGGGTTTCAATTTTATGGTGGAGCGAGTTAAAGTTGAAATCTTTCGCAATCCCAACAATCCGACCCAGCGAATCCAGACCGCCGAAACCAAAATTGCGGCCTATCAGCGATTGCATCGTGGCTTTCGGTTGTTCTTTCAGCAGCTCCCGCGCCAGGGTTTCGTTGATGATGTACGCTTTGCCGTTGTCGGTTTCGCTGTCTTTCAGGAAATTCCGGCCCGCAATAATCGGAATCTGGTAAAGCGTCAGGTAATCCGGATCGACAATCACCTGCGAAGTCGCCATTTCGCGCACCGGTCCATCACCGTGAAACCGAACGCCGGTCTGGTGCAGGTTGTTTCCCAGCCGCTGCTGCGACCCCGTGACGCCCGTCACCAGGGGACTCGTCAGCAACTCCTGCTTGATGGCAGCGTACTTCGGATTGGTCAGGGAATTCAGCGGAATAACCACCACCTGCTCGCGGGAAAACCCCGGGTCCTGCTGCTGCATGTACCGCAATTGGCGAACGACAAACGCCGTGGCAATGATCAGAAAAACCGCTCCGGTAAACTGGCCCACCACCAGCATGTTTCGAAATGAGCCTTTGTTGCGACCGGTTTCCAGCGCGCCTTTCAACACCTTGACCGGCTGAAAAGCGGAGAGAAAAAAGGCTGGATAAAGGCCCGATACGACCCCGATCAGAGCCGCAAAGCCAATCAGCCAGAGCAGCCGCACCGGGTTGCTGAGCAGCGCCAGATCCAGCTCACGCTGGCTTAGGTTATTCACGAAAGGCAAACACACTGTTACCAGCAAAACCGCTAAACATAAGGCAATCAGCGACAGCAGCATCGACTCTCCAACAAACTGCATGGACAACTGAACCCGTTCGGCCCCGACGGATTTCCGAATCCCCACTTCCTTGGCCCGCCCGGTGGATTTAGCCGTGGACAGGTTCATGAAATTGATGCAGGCAATCAGCAGAACGATCAGGGCAATGACCAGAAAAATGTACGTATACGTCTGATCGAATTTTTGAAAATTTATGTAGTCATGCGTGATCGCCGTCGAGTTGTCGTGTACCTCACTCAGGGGCTGGAGAAATAGTTCGTAAAAGGTTGCCCCCTCGCCCTTGATGTACTTTTTCAGAAACGCCGGGAATTTCTTTTCCAAAGCAGCGATGTTTGTATTGTCTGCCAGCTCCAGGTACGTGACTAGCCAGTTGCCGCCCCAGTTGTTCATGGCATCGGCTTTGACAAACGTATTGAACGACACCAGCCCGTCAAACTGCAAATGCGAGTTTTTCGGCGTATTTTCAATAACGCCGGTTACGTTGAAGGTCGTTGTATCCGAACTGTACTGGATAAGTGTTTTCCCGATCGGGTTTTCCTTTCCAAAAAATGCAGTTGCCTTTTCTTCCGTCAGCACGATGCTGCCCGGACTTTTTAAAACCGTTTCCCGGTCACCCTTCAGCAGTTTAAAATCAAACAGTTGGAGGAACGTAGAATCGGCCCACAGCATCTGGGGCATCACGATCTTTTTCTCCCCCTGCGTCAGCGGAGTTTTCTGGGACAGATGGATTCGGGTAAAATTGCGCACCTCCGGGTATTCTTTTTGCAGCATTGGTCCCATCGGAAACATGGACAAAGCGACGTTTTGAGGGGCCACCATTCCGGGAAATTTCTGCACTTCATCCAGCCGGTAGATGTTCTTTTGGTGCATGCCATCGAAACTGTTTTCGAACGATACAAACAACAGAATCAGAATACAGGCCGCCATACCCACCGCCAGTCCGACAATGTTAATGGCCGAAAAAACCTTGTTTTTCCACAGGTTCCGCCAGGCAATTTTGAGGTAATTCTGGAGCATAATTTTACAGGAGTTAAGAGTCAGGGATGATGAGTTGATAGTTTGTGACGAGACCGCTTGACTGAAGGAAACTGTTTTTTTATTCTTAGCTCATCATTTTTACCTAATTCATTCCGACCGTAGGGAGGTAACGGGATTCGTCAGGGCGGCTTTGATGGACTGGACCGAAACCGTGATGAGCGCAACCAGACCAGCCAGACCACCCGCCAGTGCAAACGTCCACCACTCAATGTCGATTTTATAGGTGTATTCTTCTAAAAACCGACTCATGCCGTACCAGCCAATCGGAACCGCAATCGCAAAAGCAACCAGAACGAGTTTTAGAAAATCTTTTGACAACAGCGAGACAATGCTGGTAACCGTGGCACCCAGTACTTTTCGGACACCAATTTCTTTCGTGCGTTGGGTCACCACAAACGATACCAGACCGAATAACCCCAGGCAGCCGATCAGAATACCGACGGTGGCAAAAAGCGTCATAAAATTGGTAATCTTGCGTTCGTCGTCGTAAAACGCTTTGATATCCTGCTCCAAAAACTGAGACTCGAAATAGTGATTGGGAAAAACGGCTTTCCAATCCTGTTCGATATGCTGCAAGGCCATCGGTTGCTGGCGTGGATCAATCCGAATGCTGGCCTGCTGAAAGTTCCAGTCGGCATACAGGAAGATATGCGGCACAATGGACGAACGCAGGCTCTGCGAATGATAATCCTTCACTACGCCCATCACCGTAACCAACTGATTATCGCCCAGATTGACCCGTTCGCCCACAGCTTTTTCCGGATTTTTATACCCTAGATCGCGGGCGGCTTTTTCGTTGATAACCGCAACGGCATTTGTATCCGCCCGCGTCCACGACCGTCCGGCAACCAGTGGAATCTTGAAAAAATGGAAGTAATTCGTATCAACGTATTGCATTCGAAACTCATGCATGCCATTGGGCAAATTACGGTGATGGACGGTCCGCCACCACCAGTTATGGTTGCTTGAGGGCGTGGTGAGTGCAAAAGCTACGTTTTTTATTTCCGGATGTTGAAGTAATTGCTGCCGCAATCGTTCCCGCAATACTGCGTTGCCCCGATCCGGTATGTCCACCGTCACAACGGCTTTTTTATCAAATCCCAGGTCGGTTTCGTAGAAATAACGAATCTGTTTAGTACCGATCAACATGCAGATGACCAGCACCTGGGCCAGCACGAATTGAGCCACTACCAGTGAGGAACGCAACGAAATACCGTTGGGCCGAGCCACCAAAAACCGCCCTCGCAACACCTTCACCGGCTGAAATCCGGAGAGCACCAGCGCCGGATAAAAGCCCGCCAAAACCGTAACAGCTACGCCCAGCAGCAGCAGAAACACGACCGTGCTGCTGTCCCAGACGTTCGATTGCGTAACCTGCGTATTCAGCATTTGGTCGGCGTAGCGAATGAGCTGGGTAGCCAGCACACTGCCCAGCCCGATGGCAACCACCACCAGAAAGGCCGTCTCGCCGAAAAACTGCGCCATTAGTTGCCTCCGACTACTGCCCAGCACTTTCCGAACGGCAATTTCACGGCTGCGCCGAACCGCCTGAACCGTAGCCAGATTGACGAAGTTGATACAGGCAATGACAATTAGAAACAGGCCGACAGCTGCCAGCGTGTTCAGCATCCACTGTGGAACAACATAATTGAACGGATCGGGGTCACTTTCCGTATTGCGATGAACCTCCGTTATGGGCAGCAGGCTATAGCTACTGATTGCCGTTTCCTTTTCGCGGTCCTGCGCCCGTTTCGTTAGGGCGGCTTCAACGGCCGCTGGCGAAGCCCCCGGTTTCAAAACCAGGTAGCCGTGGTGCATCGAGTCGCCCCCGCCCCAGTATTCTTCATTTTTGAACTCCTGCCGGATGCGTTTCAGCGTTTCGCGGGAAGACACCACCTGAAACTGGAATTCGGTATTGGTGGGCATTTTCCGGATGATGCCTGACACCACCAGATCAATCTGGCTATTCAGCCGAATGGTTTTCCCCATCGCGTTGCCAGTATTGAAAAACCGCCGGGCCGTAGGCTCGTCCAACACCACCTGACCAGGCTGGCTGAGCGATGACGTAGCCGATCCGGCAACCCATTCCACATCCATCATCTCCAGAAACTGTTCGGGCAAAAAGAAGACATTCTTTACATTAAAAATGGTTTGCCCGACCCGTAAGCCGCTGGACTCGGTACCGTAAACATTGGCCGCGTCTTCTACCCCAGGAATCTGCTCCTTCAGCGCTTTAATGACGCCCTGCGGAACATACGTGCTCTGCTCGTTGTAGCGATTCTTCGAAATGATCCGGTACAACCGATCGGCTTTTGCGTGATACCGATCAAAGCTATACTCAAACCGAACAATCCAAAACAACACAATCGCTACGCCCAGTCCCAGCGTCAGACCGGTGAGGTTGATAAGCGCATAATTCCGGTTCCGGAGCAGGCTGCGCCAGGTAGTTTTAAGGTAGTTGCGAAGCATAGACGAGCGAAACGTTAAGAATGAAGCGTTAAGAGGACTAGACACTCTTAACGCTTAACTACTTTATTCTGAGCGCAGTGAAGTCACCGGATTCATCAAGGCCGCCCGGATGCTCTGGAAGCTCACCGTCACCAGCGCAATGGTACCCGCCAGCAGACCCGCAACGCCAAACATCCACCACTGAATATCAATTTTGTACGCAAAATCCGCCAACCATTTGTCCGTGAAATACCAGGCTATAGGGGCCGCCAGCACCAGGGCCACCAGCACCAGTTTCAGAAATTGTAGGGAGAACAAGCCAAAGATGTGCGTCGCGGAAGCCCCCAGCGCTTTTCGGATCCCCACCTCTTTTGTGCGCGATTCGGCCATGAAAGCCACCACCCCGTATAAGCCCAGACAACCGATGAAGATGGCAATGCCCGACAGCAGCCGAAACAGGGCATATTGCCGCTCCTCGGTGGCATAGAAATTCGCCAGTGTTTTATCCAGGTATTCGTATTTGAACAGAAACTCCGGAAAGGTTTGCGACCAGGCCGTACCCACTTCCGCGAGCGTTTTGCTAACCTGCGCCGAACTGCCGGTTACCCGAATGCCCAGATTTCCGTACATGTTCCGGTGGGTAGTCAGCACACAGGGTTCGGTTGCTTCATGCAGCGAAAATGTGTTAAAATTTTTAACAACGCCCACAATCGGCAACCGGCGTCCGTTCACCAGAATCGTTTTATTCAGAATTTCATTCGGCTGTCGAAAACCAAGCTTGGCTACAAACCGCTCGTTCACAACCGCTTCCCGCATGGTATCGGCGGGCAGGTAGCCCCGCCCGGCCAGCAGTTTCAACCCGTACGTATGGATGTACGACGTATCGGCGGGGCGCATCACAATCGCGTACTCTTCCTCTTTCTCCCGGTTTTCGTACCGGAAGCCGGTCCACCAGTTGCCGCGCGACGAAGGCGACGAAAGTCCGAAACTCATCGACTCGACTCCGGGCAAACCGGTTAATTTGGCCCGCAGCGATTCCAACTGCCCCGGATTTTTCTCCGGAATGGGCACCATCACCACGGATTCTTTGCGAAAGCCCAGATCGGCATTCCGGAAATAATCCATCTGATTGTACACGATAACCGTACCGATAATCAACGTCTGCGAAATGGTAAACTGAAGAATGATCAGGCTCCGGCGAAGCGCCAGCTGACCGCCCCCCATGCCTTTCATTTTTCCTTTCAGGGCCAGCACCGGCTGATAGCCGGACAAAACAAGGGCCGGATAGAAACCCGCCAAAATCGTCGTAAAACCGGCCAGCGCCAGTAAAAACACCAGCACCAGCGGATCGGCAAACAGGTTCGTCGGGATTTTTACGTTCAGGAGTTCAGCCAGCGACGACAACGAGAAATTGGCGATCAGCAACGCCAGCATTACCGCCAGGCCCGTTAGAAAACCGGTTTCGCCCAGAAACTGCCGCACCAGCTGCATCCGCGAACTACCCAGCACCTTCCGGACGCCCACTTCTTTCGACCGCCGGATGGCCTGCGCCGTAGCCAGGTTCACGAAGTTTACGCAAGCTGTGATCAGCAAAAACAGTCCGATCAACGCCATCGCCCAAATCATCTGTTTGCTGATGGTTCGTTCGGCATAGTTAGTCATCTCGGTTTGGTAGTGAATTTCCGTCAGCGGTTGCAGGACGTACGCCTGATCGCGAGATCCTTCTTCGCCCACGTATTTCCGGAGAAAAGATATCAGTTTCTTTTCCATGGCTGCCGCCGTAACGGTTTTTGGCAACGTCAGATAGAGTTGCGCACCGCTGTACGACGACCCCCAATCGTCCCAGTTCGTATTAGCCCCGAATTGTTTCAGAGAAGCCAGCGAAAACAGCATTTTAAACGGCACACTGGTCGTTACGGGCGGATTCTGCACTACGCCGGTCACCATAAAATCCATTTTGTTATCCACCCGAATGGTTCTTCCCACCGGCTCCGTATCACCAAAATACTTATGCGCGATCTCGTCCGAAATGACCACCGTGCCGGGCCGGTTCAGTGCCGTTGCCGGGTTTCCGCTCACCCATTCGTAATCAAACAACCGGAAGTATTCAGGTTCGGCAAAGGCTGCGACCCCTTGCTCTTCCTGAAACCGGCGCACATTGCCTTTTACCTGTACGTCTTCCGTTGCTATGACCGGATTACGCATGTCATTGATTAACGTCACCTGCTGTTTCAGTTCAGGAAAATCGTTGCGCATTGCGGCCAGAACCGGTAACGGCACTCCTACATTGTAGCCATCTTCTGGTTTGGTGAAGTGCCGGACCAACCGATACGTCTGATCCGCATTCGCGTGGTGCCGGTCAAAACTCAGCTCGTACCGAATGACGACAAAGAGCAGCAGGCAGCACGACAAACTGAGGGTCAGGCCGATGACGTTGATGATGGAATAATTCCAGTTGCGCCGGAAGGCGCGGAAGGCTGTGAGGAGATAGCTTTTTAGCATTGTTGTTTATGGTATAGTCCTGAATGTGAATGGCACCGACCAAGGAATCACCGGCTCGCCTACCGGCAAGGATGATCGCTAACTCAATCAAAGGCGAATCTTTTATTCCCGGTTGATTCTTCAACCTGCACAATTTCACGGGGCTGCCCGGCGGTTCATCGTATTTATTCACTTCTCAAACTCTTCACCGGATTGGCCAGTGCAGCCTTAACGGACTGATAACTAACGGTTATGAAAGCGATCAGGACGGCCAATACACCCGCCGTTGCAAACAGGCTCCACGACAATTCAATGCGGTATTGGAACGTCTCCAGCCACTTTGAAATGGCCCACCACGCCAGGGGCGACGCCAGCACCAGGGCCACCAGCACCAGCTTCAGGAAATCTTTAGAAACCAGGGTCACCAGACTGGACACCGAAGCACCCAGCACTTTCCGGACCCCAATCTCCTTCATCCGCTGTTCGGCCGTGAATGCCGCCAGCGCAAACAACCCCAGACACGAAATCAGAATAGCCAGCGCGCCAAAATAGTTGATCAGCGTATTGACCTGCTGTTCGCTGCGGTACATCCGCTCATAGGCTTCATCCAGAAAACGGTATTCAAAGGGATAATCGGGGTTGAATTCCCTCGTAATCCGTTGCAGTTCCGTAATCGCTTCGTCGGTTTTCCCTTTTTCTGTACGGATGAGCAGGTAGCTGGTATTCACCGGAATCAACGTCAGTACCAGGGGCGTAATGGGGCTGTGCAGCGATTGCAGATGAAAGTCTTTCATGATGCCGATAATTGGCCCTTTGCCCATCCAGAAGCCAACCTGCTGGCCCAGCGGGTTTTTCATTCCCATCATTCTGGCCGCGGCTTCATTGATGATATACGAAGCCGAATCAGCTTTTCGATTGCTCGAAAAATCCCGGCCTTCCACCAATTTGATGTTCATGGTTTTAAGAAAGTCGTACCCTACCGACATAGTCGAGACTCCTTCGTAATGAACATTCGGTTTTTTGCCAGCCCAGGTCAGGTCGCCCGATGTTGCCTGGATGTTCATGGGAAGGCTCATCGTCACCGAAGCCGACGCAATGGAGGGTGTACGAATAAGCTCCTGCCGGAAAGCCTCCATACGGTTGTAGGTTTCGTTTTCCAGCGGTACGAACAACACATTTTCGCGGTCAATACCGAGGTTTTTGGTGCGGATATAGTCCATTTGATACGCCACGGCCAGCATACCAATGATCAGAAAAATGGACAGCGTAAACTGGAAAATCACCAATGCCCGACGGAACCAGGCGGCTCCGGCCCCAAATTTTAGCGATCCTTTCAGAATCCGGATCGGTTGTAAGGAAGACAGAAACAACGCCGGATAACTGCCCGACACGAACCCGGTCATCAAGACCAGCAGGAGAATACCAACCCACAGCCCGGGATTGGCCAGATTTAGAACGAGCTGTTTGGCAAAAACAACATTGAACGTCGGCAGAATCAATGCCACAAACCCCAGTGCCAGAAAAACCGCCAGCAGGCTCGTCAACACCGACTCACTCATAAACTGCCCGACTAATGACGACCGGAGTGCTCCAACGACTTTCCGAACGCCCACTTCCTTAGCCCGCAACGCCGATCGGGCCGTGGCCAGATTCATGAAATTGACGCAGGCAATCAGCAGAATAAACACGGCCACCAGCGCAAAAATCCGCACGTATTCGATGCGACCGCCAACCGCTTTGCCATCCTCGTATTCTGCGTATAGGTACATGTCCTTCAGTGGTTGAAGGACGGGCGTAGGAACCTCCTTCCAGTCGGTATTCCGGCGGTAAATAGTTTTCATGTTGGCTTCGGCCTTGGCAGCTATGGCCTTCGGATTTAGCCGTACGTACGTCATAAATGAATTGTTGCCCCAGTTCTTCTTCCAATCCTGCTCCTGCACATCGTAATTGATGAGCCAGTCGAACCGAATCGATGCATTGCCGGGAATGTCTTCCAGTACGGCTCCAACGGTGTAATACGTCGTGTTATCGAAATGAAGCCGCTGGCCGAGCACATCAACCCGTCCAAAAAACTTCTCCGCTACCTTCCGGGTAATAACAATCTGGTCAAGTCGCGAAAGCGCCATGATAGGGCTACCTACCAGAACCGGATAATCAAATACCAGAAAGAAGTCTTTGGTAGCGTAGAAACCGCTTTCTTTCGTTGATTTATCGCCCACCTTGACCAGCTTTTCTTCCGGAAACTGCACTTTGGTTGCGTACATTACCTCTGGCACATCGCGCTTCAGAACACCAGCCAACGGGCCGGGCGTCAGGGTACCGGTATAGGTTTTGCCTTCATACGTGCTGCTCGTCCGGACGAAATAGATATCATCCAGGTACGGAAAAAACCGGTCATAGGTCAGTTCATCGCTCACCCACAAACCAATAAGCAGACTGCACGACATCCCTAATGCCAGACCAAAAATGTTGATAAACGAAAAGAGTTTGTTTTTCAGCAAACTCCGCCAAGCTATCTTGATGTAATTTCTGAGCATAGGTTTAGAAAGATAAAAGCGACTCCCGGTATGCAACCAAATGGTATACCAGAAAAACCAACCAATTGTATACCAGCAAACTAACCAAATGTTGATAAAATAGAATGTCCGCAAACGGACGGTTTCCCGGCCATTTGCGGACAACGGTTTTCCGCCGGATTTTTAGTTCACCACAAACTCGACCCGGCGGTTTTTCGACCGGCCACTCTCGGTTGTATTCTCCGCTACGGGGCGTGTGCCCCCATAGCCTTTGGTCGTAATCCGGCGGCTTTCAATACCGTTCCGAATCAGGTAGGTTGCAATGACATTAGCCCGGTTTTCGGACAGCGCCCGGTTCAGCCGCGGATCACCCACGTTGTCGGTATGCCCGCTGATTTCGATGGTCAGCGCCGGATTCTCCTTCATAGTTCGCAGCAACCGATCCAGTTCCGCGAATGATTCCGGCAGCAATCGGTATTCGCTCTGAACAAAAAAGACCTGATTCATCACCACTTTATCTCCGGTTTTCAAGCCTTCAAACCGCTCCGGCAATTTCACGGGGGCGCTGGCTGCCACGGTATCTTTCGGCGGCTTTGAAGGTTTTGGGGCCTGCCCGATCACCACCACCCGGGGTCGGGGTTTGGCGGGCACTGGCTCTTCAAACTTTTTGACCGCAACGGTTTTGGGCAACCGAAAATCGGGTCTGAATAAAAACGTGCCATCGATAAACGCGGGGCTGGTTTCGCGGGGCGGTGTCCAAAAGAGTCGGATGCTGCCCCCCCGCACATCGTTGAAGTAATCAACCCGAAACTCGTAGTATTGCCCCCCTTTTAAGCTGATTTCGCCTTTAAACGTCTGAGAATCGTTCAGCGTCCATACATCAATTACTTTTTTGCCATCCACCCACAACCGGATACCGTCGTCTACGGTGGCGTTAAACTTATAAATCCCGGTCGTTGGCGCATACAATTTTCCAGTCCACCGAATCGAGTAAAACGAATGACCGATTCCGGGGCCTGGCGTCCCTCCCCGCTCCCAATCAAAATTGATTTGTGGGTCGATTCGGGTAAAGACTTTGCGTTCGTAATTTGTGCCTTCGTAGTAATCTCCTTTCAGCCCGTTACCGGTCTTCCCCTTCGACTGGCCGGTTGCGGTTTGGCCCACCAGCAACCCCAGGATTATTCCTATCAACCAGCGTGCCACCATATGCTATCAATTATCAGATCCGGAAGGCCTAAAGATAACGATTAGCCCGCTTTGTTGACGTTTTTTTAGGGCAAGATTGAATGCTTATGGGCGTAGGAAGAGTGATGAGAGGCTGCAACTGGTAACGACCCATTCCTCCACCCCTCTAGCCTACGCCCAATGTTTTTCACTCCGAACGTAGCGAAGTCACCGGATTTGTTAGCGCGGCTTTAATGCTTTGAAACGAAACCGTCAGCAACGCAACCAGGATAGCCAACCCACCGGCCAGTACAAATACCCAGGCATTCAGGCTGATCCGGTAGTCGAACTGCTGAAGCCAACCGTTCAGAAAATAGGCCGCCAGAGGTGATGCGAGCACACAGGCAACCACCACCAGCCCCACAAACTCGCGGGAAAGCAAGGCCCACAAATTGGTCACACTGGCACCGAGCACCTTTCGGATTCCCACTTCTTTGGTCCGCTGTTCGGCCAGAGAGGCTGACAGGCCAAACAGCCCCAGGCAGGCAATAAAAACCGCCAATACCGCAAAGATGCCCGCGAGTTCTCCAATCAGTTCCTCCTGCCTGAACTTGCGGTTGTACTCATCATTGACAAATTGATAGTCGAACGGATAGGCCGGATTAGCCTTCTGAAAAATCGGTTCAATGCGCGTCAGGGCTTCGGCGGTGTTGACGTGCGGGGCCAACCGGAAAATAAGGTAGCTTTCAAACGGAAGCCCCGTCAGCAACATCAGCGGATGAACGGGCGAATACGGCGAATCAATGATCGAATTTTCGACGACCCCCACCACCCGCAATTTCCGGCCGGGGTCCCAGACCAGGCTCATTTCCTGGTTCAGCGGTTCGTTGAGTCGCATGGCCCGCACGGCAGCTTCATTCAGAATCACCGACAACGAATCGGCACCAGTTGGACTAAAATCACGTCCACTTTTGAGCCGGATGCCCATCGTTTTCAGGTAGTCCGGCGAAGCCGAAATCAGGTTAAGCCGCATGATTTCGTCAGGTGCCCGGCCCGACCAGTCTACCCGCGTGTCGCTGGTGATGGTTGTGGCCGGACTTGATGCTTTGGTTACACTTTCAATCGCTCCTGACCGCAGCAGTTCGTTGCGCACAGCCTCGTAATTACGCTCTAAATCACCGGTCAGCTGAACCGTCAGCAAGCGATCCGGGTTATAGCCCATTGGGCGGTTTTTGGCATACCGAATCTGTTGATACACCAGAATCGCGCTAACAATAAAGGCAATACAGATGGTAAACTGCGCCACCACCAGCACTTTTCGCGGCCAGTTGGCGCTTCGTCCAACGTGGACCCGGCCCTTTAGCACACGCACGGCCTGAAAAGCGGACAGATAAAACGCCGGATAGCTCCCCGCCAACACACCTGTAAAACCCGTAAAGCCTAAGGTCAACAGCCAGAAAACGGGCTCCTGCCACGGAAAAGTAAGTTGTTTCTGGGTAAGCTGATTGAAACCCGGCAACAGAATCAGCACCAGCAGCAGCGACAGAACCAGCGCCAGGCCCGCAATCAGCAGCGATTCGCTCAAAAACTGGGCGATGAGCTGCGACCGCAACGATCCTACTGATTTTCGGACCCCGACCTCTCTGGCCCGTTTTTCGGAACGGGCTGTGGCCAGATTCATGAAATTGATGCAGGCAATCAGCAATACCGCCAGCCCCACAATCCCGAAAAGCCGAACGTACCGGATAAAGCCGCCCGTGTTTTTGCCGTTTTGAAACTCGCTGTACAAATGCCACTTCGCCACCGGATGCAGAAAAGCCTCAAAGATCGATTCCGGATTGTGGCGCTTGATAATTCCCTTTAGTTTGGCATCCACCGCGGCCGGATTAGCGTTCGGGTACAGTTCAACCCGGTACTCAATCAAATTGTTATTCCAGTCGGTGCGGCTGCTCTGCACCCAGGGAAAATTCTGTTCGAGATGCCGGAAGGGAACCAGAAAATCGAAATCCCAGGCCGTGTTGCGGGGCATTTTTTTCAAAACCCCGCTCACTTTCAGGTCAAACTGGTTGTCGAGTCGCACGATCTTGCCAACCGGATCGACTTCGTCAAAAAGCGCCAGAGCCGTTTCCTCGGTTAGCACCACCGAATTCGGGTCGTGCAGGGCCGACTTCCAGTCGCCCGACCGCATCGGCAACTGAAACATCGCCAGAAACTCCTCGCCAACGTGCTGCGCTTTCCGCATTACTTTTCGTTCGCCCACCTGGAGGGCCGTTCCATTCTGCATCCTCGCCGGCAGGCTTTCCACCACCCGTTTGATTTCCGGCACCTCGGCTCGTAACACATCCCGCAGCGGCAAGGCGGCATTGGATTGGGTCGTGGTTTCGCCGTTGGCCGTCCGGTGCTGCATGATCTGGTACAGATTGGCTTCATTTTCGTAAAACCGGTCGAAGGTTAGCTCATCCCAGACCCAAAGACCGATCAGCGTAGCCACGCTCATGCCAACGGCCAGGCCGAGAATATTGATGAAACTGAATCCTCTGTTTTTCCGCAGGCTGCGCCAGGCAATTTTCAGGTAATTTTGAAGCATGGATGTCCCTCTTGATTTGCGGTCCAAGGTACATACAACCGTCAAATCCAGGACGTTAAAAAAAGTTAAGAGTGAAGTATCCGGCAGTTGGCCGACGAGGTCTCAACGCTTCCCTCTTGACTTATCATTCTGAGCGTAGCGAGGTTACCGGATTGGCCAGGGCCGCTTTGACGCTCTGGAAGGCAATGGTAATCAGCGCTATCAGGGTAGCCAGCAGATCCGCTCCGGCAAATAGCCACCAGCTCAGGTCCGTTTTGTAAGCAAAATGTTGTAACCAGAACTGGCTCGCGTACCAGGCCAGTGGTGAAGCGATCAGAAAACCGATGACAACCAGTTTCAGAAAATCCGTTGAAAGCAACGCGACAATACTGCCTACCGAAGCGCCCAACACTTTCCGAATACCGATTTCCTTGTTGCGTTGCTCCGTCATGAACGTGGCCAAACCGAACAGCCCCAGGCAGGCAATGAAAATGGCAAGCAGTGAAGCCGCTATGAAAATGGTGCCGTACTGCTGTTCCGTCTGGTACTGCCGGTTGTAGTTTTCATCCAAAAAAAAGAATTCGAACGGATTACCCGGATAAGCCGCTTTATAAAGCCGTTCCAGTTCCGCCATGTTGGTCTGAATCTGATCCGTTGTGAGTTGAATCGTTAGCCAGCTTCCGTGATTCTGGGGCAAAAAAATAATGGGGGCAATGGTTTCCCGCAACGACTGGTGATGATAATCCTTTACAACCCCGACAATCTCAAACGGTTTTCCCCAGTTGATCGATTTCCCCACCGCGTCGGTTGCCGAGGCAAAGCCCAATTGCCGGGCTGCCGTCTCATTCACCAGCAGTTTATTATTTTTATCCCAGCCCACTTCCGCTTCAGGGGCGGTAAAATTCCGTCCAACAGCCAGCCTGATCCCGTAGGTGGCCAGAAAACGGTGATCAATAAACCCCATCGAATACAGCTTTTTGTCGTCGCCCGGCTGCGGGTTTGACCGGGTAATACCGTCGGTTGAGAAGTTGTAATACTTGCCCGGCACGGTTCCCGTAGTACAGTAGCTTTTGATGTACGAACGCTGCTCCAGTTCGTGTTCAAATGCCGCCATTCGCGACGAAAACGATGCATCTTTTCCTAACTCCGGCCCTTGAATCACCACGCGCCGTTCCAACTCCAGACCAAGCGCCTGATTTTGCATAAATTGCAACTGGCGGTACAATACAAACGTACCAATCAGAAGAACCGTAGAAATCCCAAACTGAAAGACAACCAAAGCTTTACGCAACGACCCACCTTTGGCACTTTTTCCGAAGGCCCCTTTCAGCATCTGAAGTGGCTGGAACGACGACAACGCAAAAGCGGTATAACCACCTGATGCCAAAGCGCCGAAAAGCAGCAAGACCAGCCCCACCAGCCAGAAGCGATCCGTCAGTAGTATACGCAGCGAAAGCTCTTTTTTAACCAACTCATTAAAAACCGTCTGAAAGCCGTTCACCAGCAGCAGCGCCCCGCCCAAACCGAGCCCATTCAGCAGCAGGGATTCACCCAGAAACTGCCCAATCAATTGCCCTTTTCCGGCCCCGACGACTTTGCGAACCCCAACCTCTTTGGCCCGTTTCAAAGCACCCGCCGTCGATAAGTTGATGTAGTTGAACCAGGCAATCACCAGAATCAGCCCGGCAATACCACCCAACAGGTAAATCAGACCCAGATTACCGGTAGTTGGGTACGGGTCACTCAGCGAAGCAGCCAAATGGATTTGCGCAGCCGGTTGCAGCCGCATCCGGTTTTCGTCTTCGGGCCGGGTTATTTTTTTCAACTGGTCAAACTTTTCTTCCAACGCCCGCAAATCAGTGCCTTCCGGAAGTTGCAGAAAGGTGGTCAGATAAGCCCCGTCAAAACTATCCAGCCGCGCCCAGTCATTGCCGTTGAGATTGGCCGGATTCGCCAGGGTCTGCAACGAAAACACCATCCCAAACTGTAAATCCGAATTTTGGGGCATATCGACATACACCGCCGTAATGGTATACGGTGTCTGGCCAAACTGATTGTTCAGCGTCAATACCTTACCAATAGCTTGAGTACCTCCGAAATATTTTCGGGCATAGGATTCTGATAGAGCGACGGTATTCGGGCGGATCAGAGCCGTAGCGGCATTGCCCTGAAGCAACGGGAATGTAAAGAGTTTAAAAAAACTGGCGTCGGCCAACGCGATATTGGTTTCCCGAAAAGCCTTGGGATTCTGTGGGTTATTCGGATCAGTAACACTGACGATGCCGGAGATGGAATTGTCGACAATGCGGCAGAAATCGGTCACTTCCGGAAACTCCCGTTTCATCAGCGTCGCCACCGCCGGGGGCATATCTGCCCAGGCATCGCCGGTTTTATTTTGCCACACCATCCGGTAAAGCGTTGGCAGGTTGTGGTGAAAACCGTTGACGCTTTTTTCGAAACTAATGTATTCCAGAATCAGCAGAAACGCGGCAATACCGAGCGCCAGCCCCGCCATGTTGACCCCGGAGAAAAGCTTGTTTTTCAGGAGGTTTCGGAACGCAATTTTAAAATAATTGTGAAGCATAGAACCTGGGGCTAAAGACCGATAAATGCATAGGGCAAATGGCGCACCAAAAAACGTAATTCATTCTCTTTCAAATCATTAATCACATGAACAAAACCCACAATGTCCGCCAGCGGACGGAAAGTCTCCTGCTGGCGGACAAACGCAGCAGAAACGTATACAGGTCCACCTGTTGGTATCTTTTCCGGTGAAATCGCTATTTTTAACGCTTCATCAGCTTGGCTTTTCTTCATCAAACTTTCATGACTCACCTGTTCAAATCAGCGATTTTAGGCTTACTACTGGGGTGTTTTTCAACCTCTTTCCTGTACGCTCAGGAAACCGCATCCATCGATAAACGCTACATGGACGAAATCAAGGCGCTGGCGAATCGTCCGGCGGTCAAGACGGTTTTTCAAACCTTCACGGAACTGGAACCGCAAACCAAACAGGATTTGATTACCCTTACCGAAATACCGGCTCCGCCTTTTAAGGAAGAAGCCAAAGCCCGGAAATATGCCGCTATGCTGAAAGAAGCCGGAGCGGATTCGGTCTGGATCGACGAAATTGGAAACGTGATCGGTAAACGAAAAGGCCGCTCCGGCAAGAAAGCCGTCGTGGTCGAAGCCCATTTGGACACGGTTTTTCCGGAAGGCACCGATGTGAAGGTAAAGCAAAAAGGCGACACGCTGTACGCGCCCGGCGTGGGCGACGACACCCGCGGCCTGGTGGCGCTCCTGACGGTTTTGAAAGGCCTGGAGAAAGCAAACATCGAAACCGATGCCGACGTCTGGTTTGTGGGTACGGTGGGTGAAGAAGGGTTGGGCGACCTCCGGGGCGTCAAACACCTGTTCAAAACGAACGGTTCCAAAATCAATTCCTACATCGCCGTCGATGGCGACGGCATCAGCGAAATCGTACACCGGGGGCTGGGTTCGTACCGCTACCGGATTACGTTCAAAGGGCCAGGCGGGCATTCCTACGGCGCATTCGGGATTGTCAATCCGCACAGTGCGCTGGGCAAAGCGATTCATTACTTCACCGACGAAGCCGACAAATTTACCCGCCAGGGCATCAAAACTACCTACAGCGTCAGCGTGGTTGGGGGCGGCACGTCGGTAAACGCCATTCCGTTTGAATCATGGATGGAAATTGACATGCGCTCCGAAAGCCCCGAGCGGCTCAACGGCATCGATCAATTGCTAAAAACCGCCATTCAGCGGGCTTTACAGGAAGAAAACCGATTGAAGCGCAGCGGCCCGGATTTAACGGTCGATGTCAGGAAAATCGGGGATCGGCCCTCCGGCAAAATCGAACCGACGGTTCCGCTCGTACAGCGGGCTATGGCAGTTTCTACCTTTTTGGGTGCCAAACCGCGGCTGGACGTTTCCTCGACCAACGCCAACACGCCTATTTCGCTGGGCATTCCGGCCATCACCATCGGTAGCGGAGGTACAGGCGGTAACGTTCACGCGCGCAACGAATGGTGGCTGAACGACAAAGGAGTTTTGGGCTTACAAAATGTTCTGCTGGTGCTGCTGGCCGAGGCAGGAATGAAATAAGCAAAAAGGCCATAAAGAATCAGGCCTGATTTTTTATGGCCTTTTTGCTTACTCCGCCCGCAAACTCTTCACCGGGTTCATCAGGGCCGTTCGGATGGAATGGTAACTGACAGCGGCCAGCGCCACCAGAAAGCCGAGTGCTCCCGCCAGGGCAAAGATGGTCCAGTTCAACTCGATGCGGTAGGCGAAATTAGCCAGCCAGCGATTCATCAGCCAGGTCGATAACGGAATGGCCAGGCCAAACGCCACCGCAACCAGCGTAAGCGTCCGGCGGTTCAGCAACAGCCACACCTGCCCGACCGTTGCGCCCATGACTTTCCGGATGCCCACTTCTCTGATCCGGTTGATGGCCTGAATCCCCGCAAGCCCGAACAACCCCAACGCAGCAATCAGCAGAGCGATGCCGGTGGCTAGCTGGGTCAGCGTGGTCCAGCGCTGGTAATTACGGTACCGGGCCGCCAGATCCTGATCAAGAAACGAATATTCAAACGGCTGCCCGTCGGAGAGTTGAGGCCAGTCACGGGCAATGCGGGCTACTTTATCCGACAGGTTGCCGGGACTCAGTTTCAGGTAAAATACGCCCTGATACCAAAGTCCGAGTTTGTAGTAAGCGGGCAGAATGGCTTGGGTGAGCGGTTCGATGTTGTGATCATTCACCACGCCAATAATCGTTCGTCCATTCAGCGTCTCCATCGGTTTGTTAAAGGCCATTTCGTCGCCCAGCAGCTTTGCCAATGTCTCGTTAACCACCACTGCTTTGACGTTTTTAGCCGTATCCGAGCTAAATTTTGGCAGAAAATGTCGTCCCTGCCGGAGCTTAATGCCCATGAGGTCAAAGAAGTTATAATCAACGGCCTGCTCCAGCGCCCAGTATTTTTGTCCTTTGATGGTGGTTCCGTTCCGGTTAAAACCGTCTTCGCCGTAGCCGCCGGCACTGCTGGCAACCAGCAGCACATCCGGATTGTCCACCTGATAACGCAACAACCGCTCATAAAGCGGGGTCCCGGTTTCCGAGACAACGGGCTCCATGTTTTTGATTTTGAGCACCGGATCTTTCGTCAATCCCAGGTCTTTTTCCTGCATAAACGTCAACTGCCGGTGCATCGTGATTCCCGAGATAACGAGCAGCAGGGAGAGCACAAACTGTACGCCCATCATGCCCTGAATGACCAGCGGATTGATTTTGTAGGTACGGTTTTGCCCCAGAAATAACGTGGGCCGAAACCGTGCAACTAGCAGAGCCGGGTAAATGCCGGCCAGCAGGCTCATCGCCCCGATCATGGCGAGTAAGCCCAGCAAATTGCCGGTTTGTAGCACGTCCAAAACCGTCAGGGTACGGTCGGTCAAGGCGTTGAACGTGGGCCGTAGAACAAGCGCCAGCAGCAGGCTGATCACCGCAGCCAGCCCCACCACCAGCACGGTTTCGAGCCAAAGTTGCACGGCCAGTTGCTGCGGAGCCGCCCCAACCACCTTCCGAACACCCACTTCCTGCAGCCGACTCGCCAGTTTCGACAGTGAAATAATGATGTAATTCAGGCCCGCAACGAGCAGAATCAGCAAACTGATGGAAACCAGCAGATAGACGTTCGTGGGTGAAACCGTCCGGTTCCAGCGCTCGTTGAACGAGAAATGCGTATCGGCCAGTGGCCGAACCGTGAGCACAAATGGCTGGTTGCTCAGGCGGCTTTTCTGCTCGGGCGAAGCGTATTTTAGTACAGTGGTTAGCATTTCCCTGAAAAGCTGCGGACCCACTACCGCCAGTTTGGCGTTGGCCTGCGGCAGTGAAGCCGTGGAGCTCAACTTGCCGAGCGTGTAGACATTGCTGGTGTTATACCGCCGTTCGAGCTGATCGCGGTACGACGGATCGCTCTCCAGCCGTACCACCAGTTCCCCACTCAGGGTGGTGTTCGACGGTGGATTCTGCATCACGCCCGAAACCGTATAGAGCCGCCCGTCGTAATGAATGGTTTTCCCAATGGGGTTGGCATCTGCAAACAGCTTTTGCCGCAACCGTTCCGAAATCACCGCATTGTGCAATCCGGCCAGTACCTGCTCCGGGCGGCCCAGGGTTAGCGGAAGCGAGAAGAAGGTAAAATAATTGGCGTCGGCGTGGAGAACGGTCTTTTCATACACCGACGTGATACCGTATTTGACCACACTCTCGCGCTGCCGGGTCATTCGGATAATTTCCTGAAATTCGGGCACATGCTGTTTTATTTCCAGTCCAAAAATCACTGGAAAAACAAAGCTGCGGTGCGTTTCTGCCGCAAAAAAGGGCAGGTTCAGCGGACGTTGGCCCGGTTTGCCTTCAAAATCAAATAGATCTGTGGTTTCAAACCGGTAAATCCGGTCGGCGTCGGTATGAAAACGATCGAACGAGCGTTCGTGGTTGACAAAGGCGTAGGTCAGCAAACCAAAAGCCAGCGCAACCGACAAACCGGCCAGGTGAATGGTGGAGTAAACGGGGTCGCGACGAAGGCCGCGCAACGCCACAGTAAGGTAATTTTTGAGCATGGTTCAGGAAGGGGGTTACCCGTTTTAAGAATCGTACGAAGGCAACTTTCTGAATAGACACGCTTCGGAAAGCGATGTTGCATTATGGTCTTCTCTCAAAAAAGAAAACCCCGCGGAAAGCACAACAACTTTTCCGCAGGGTTCTTCATATCAACCTGATTCGGTGTTCTTCTTTATTTACGGGCGTTCGATAAACCCAGACTTCGCTCGGTGTCAGCAATCAGCCGCTGCCGCTCGGTTTCGGATTTTCCCTCGACGTTGAGCGTTCGCTCAAAAACGTGCTCCTCGCCGTCGAGTTTGTATTCATATTTGAGCTTCAAACGGTTATTCTCCCGATCTTCAATGATGGTTTTGGTGTAAGGCGTCCCGTCCGGGGCCACAATCACATTTTTCGGCAACTGGCCATCGTCATTTTTCACATGATTGCCGGTTGTGCGGTTGTTCACGGCGACGGCCACCTCGCCCGATTCGTAGCGGGGCGGTTTGGTGTTTCGGGAAAATGCGGGGGCTTTCGGGGGGCGGGGCGGACTCACCGCTACGTGTACACCCAGCGAATCCTGGATGTGGCTCACCAGATAATCCTTCTCTTCCTTGCTCATTCCCGTGGCATCAAATTCTTCGTCGTAATGAACTTCCCGGCCGGGTTGTTCGACGTCGATCTTTATACGTACGGTCTTGCCATTATCGCTAATGCTCCGGCTGACCGACGAGCGCTCCTGCGCGACGGCCACGACACTGATTCCTAAAAGTGCGAGGGTAATTGCTGTTTTCATGTGTGTTTACTGTTATGGGAACGGTCAGAGCCTGTATGACGCAGATTAAAGGACTAACTAAGATTATTTTTCATCCTGGTTAATCCTTTGCGTCATCCAGGTTCAAGAATCTTTTATACTATTCACCGGATTCATCAACGCGGCTTTCACCGACTGGAACGATACGGTCAGCAGCGCAATTAAAACGGCCAGGCCGCCCGCCAACGCGAAAATCCATCCTTCCAACCCCACACGATACGCAAAATCCTGCAACCAGCGATCCAGTGCATACCAGGCAACCGGCGCAGCAATGAAAATAGCAATGAGAACTAACTTGAGAAAATCTTTGGAGAGCAATAATACCACGTTAACGACCGAAGCACCCAAAATCTTGCGTATCCCAATCTCTTTTGTTCGCTGTCCGGTTGTAAAGGTAACTAATCCAAACAATCCCAGGCAAGAAACCAATATGGTTAATGCTGCAAAACCGTTAAAAACCGTCGTCATCAGCCGATCTTTCGTGTATTGGGCTTCCACCGATTCGTCCAGAAACTTATAATCGAACGGTGAACCCGGATAGTGCTGCTGCCAAAGCGCTTGTACCACCGGCAGGTACTCGGGTTTGACGTTCACCATCAGGCTACTAACCGGAAACGTATTGTAAATCATCACCAGCGGCTCAACCAGGTTGTGCAAAGACCGATAATGGAAGTTCTTGACTACACCCACCACCTTGCCCTTATGACCAAATCCATCGATGCTTTGCCCCACGCCTTCTTTCCAGCCCGCCATTTTTACGAAGGCTTCGTTGACAATAAAACCGCCTTTCAGATCCGCTTTCGCATTTGACGACAGATTGCGGCCCAGTTTTAGCGGAATGTTCAGCAGCGGCAGAAACTGGTCATCCACAAACAGGTAATTGCTCATCAGTTCCCGCTTCTGTCCGTTGCTTCGAATCGTCGTGGACGCCATCGGCAACAGCCCTTCTGTCTGCAACCCCGACCCCAGCGTCACCCCGCCAATTTCGCTTCGGTTTTTCAGGCTGTTGGCCAAAGCCGTAGCCCCCGCCCGGGCCGTCGAATCATCGGGCAGGTAGAGGCTCAGGATTCGTTCTTTGGTAAAGCCCAGATCATGATTTTGCATAAAATTCATTTGCCGCCGGATCACCAGCACACCCGCAATCATTCCGACAGCCAACACGAACTGAAAAATAATCACGGATTTGCGCAGCCAGGCCCCTTTACCATACGTGCCAAGCCGTCCCTTCAGTACTTCAACGGGGCGGTAATTCGACAGGACAAAAGCCGGGTACAGCCCCCCCGCCAGCGTGATAACCACCCACGAGAAACCGACCAGTTCCATCATTTCCGCTACCGAAATCGGCAACCGGATGCCCAGCAGCTCATTGAAAAAAGGAGCCGCCGTCAACACCAGAAGCACGGCAATACCAACTGATAAGCCGCTCAGCAACCCCGACTCAAACAAAAACTGTCGGATCAGCTGGCCTCGCCTTGCTCCGTTGGCTTTTCGAACGCCCACTTCCCGGGCACGTTCGGTGGCTTTGGCGGTCAGCAGGTTTACGTAATTCAGCAGGGCAATGACCAGCACAAAAACCGCCAGAAACGCGAACAGGTAGCCGTACTGTTTGTTGCCTTTGGGCGTGTCGGCCATCTTGCCTTCGCTGTAATGCACGTCTTCCAGGCGTTCCACCGGAAAGCTGATTGTATAGCCCTCGGCCCCCATTTTTGCCAGTTCAGGATTGGCGTATTTCCGGGCAAGCTGCTCCAGCTTTTTGCTAAAAACCGGCAGATTGGGTTCATCCCGAAAAAGAACGTAGGTGTAACACGGAAAATCATCTTCCACCCACGACCGAACGCCCGGAAACTCCTTCGACAACAGGGCCTTTACCACCAGATCGGTATTGGTCGGCAGATCGGCCATCACGCCTGTCACCTGATACCGCTGCTTTTCAAACGCAACGATTTGTCCCAGCACATCCGTCTTCCCGAAGTATTTCCGGGCAAGCTGTTCGGTCAGGACAACGCTGTTCGGGTTGGCCAAGGCCGTGGCCGGATTGCCCACCAGCAAGGGGTATGAGAAAACCGCAAACACCTCTTTATCGGCGTGGTAGATACCCGGCTCTTTGAACAGCTTTTCGCCCTGCCGCACCAGGCCCTCATACGGCGTCAACCGAATGGCGTTTTCCACTTCCGGGTAGTCGCGCCTGAGCGTTGGCGCGAGCGGCACCGGACTGGAAGCCAGCACCAGGGGCGATTCCTGCGTTTTCATGATGGTGGTAATGCGCGCAATCCGGTTGGCATTGGCGTGAAAACCGTCGTACGAAAATTCGTGGTTCACATACAACGCCATCAGCAGGCAGGCCGCTAATCCAATGGCCAGCCCACCAACGTTCAAACCGGTATACAATTTATTGCGCCAAAGGGTACGCAGGGCAATGTTGAGGTAGTTGCGAAGCATGAATTATGGTGATAAGTTTGAATAAAACGCGCTGAATTACGTACTTTCCTCCCGTCAACCCTCCCTCTATTGTCAATAAAGAGGGGAGCATTGGGCACCCGCTGCACACCAACGAGTTATCGCCAAACTGACCGTTGGGCTCGGTATGCTCTTTTTACTGCGAACAAGCGATCCGCCTGAAACTTTCTATAAGCCCCAACCGTACGCCCATTTATTCGCTTCGCAAACTCCGCACCGGGTTGGCCAGGGCCGCTTTGATGCTCTGAAACGAAACCGTTGCCAGGGCCACCACAATCGCTAAACCGCCTGCCAGCCCAAACATCCACCACTGCATGGCAATTCGGTACGCAAAATCGTCCAGCCATTGGCTCATGGCATACCCCGCAATTGGCGCAGCAATTACCAGGGCAATAACCACCAGCTTCAGGAAGTCTTTCGAGAGTAGCGCAACAATGCTGGCCACCGACGCACCCAGCACCTTCCGAATACCGATTTCCTTCGTCCGCTGTACTACCACCAGCGACACCAGACCGTACAGACCCAGTCCGCAAATCAAAATGGCCAGCCCTGCGAACGTATTGACCAGCCGGAAAAGCAGGTTTTCGCTTTCGTAAAACCGGGCCAGCTGCTCATCCAGAAATTCATATTCAAAAACCTCATCGGGGTAAATTTTCTCCCAGACTTGCTGAATGCGCTGCACGGTCTGTTCCGGATTATGGCCCGAAATCCGGATGCCCACCCGCTTGTAAAGCTCGGCATAGCTGGCAATGAAACAAGGCTCAATGGGGTCGCGCAGTGAACGCATGTGAAAGTCTTTCACAACGCCCACAATCGGCAACGGAACCGGCGACAGGTGATACTGCAAGGTTTTCCCGATGGCTTTTTGCGGGTCCCGAATGTTCATTTTCCGCAACAGCGCTTCATTGACCAGATACTCCCGAATCGTGTCACTTTCGGTAATATCGCGTCCCGCAATGATCTGCAACCCGTAGGTTTTTACGTAACCAGCGTCGCCGATGCGCTCCCGGAGCGGGAAGGCCATCCATTCGGCCTGACCGCCAAATTTGAAGGAGCCACCGTTCATCATCTGCGCCGAGGGCGGGCGGTAGCTGGCACTAACGGTTTTTATGTCGGGGTATTGCAACAACTCATTCCTGAAGGTTTCCCGCAACGCTTTCTCCGGTTTGGGCAGCGGCACAACAACGACGTTCTCTTTGTTCAGTCCCAGATCGGCGTTCTGAATGTACCGCACCTGGGTAGCCACCACCAATGAGCCAATAATGAGCGCCTGACACACCACAAACTGCGTAATAACCAATGATTTCCGCACCACCGAACGCCCGCTGGATCGGGTCGCCAGGGCTCCTTTCAGAGCCGCCCAAGGACTGAACCCCGACAAAACCGCAGCCGGGTACCCGCCCGCCAGTACAACGACAACCCCCATCAGCAGGATGGTAAAACCGATCGTTGCGCCATCAAGATGCAACGATAACGGCAGGCCCGACCACCGGTTTAGCAGTGGCAGGCTCAGCAACGCCAGCAGCAGCGCAAAAACCGTCGCTGCCAGCACGATTAAGGCGGTTTCGAGCAAAAATTGGCGAACCAATTGCGTCCGCGAGCTGCCCAGTGTTTTCCGAATGCCCACTTCCTTGCTCCGGCGTAATGCCTGCGCCGTGGCCAGGTTGACAAAATTGATGCAGGCTGTCAGCATCAGAAAAACACCCACCAGACCCAGCGACCAGAGCAACGAAGGCCGGATGGCCTTGGCACCGGTCGCCAGGCGCCGAACATCGAAATGAACCTCCCGCAAAGGCTGAAAATGAAAATGGAAATAGTGTGCTCCTTCTCCAAAATGCTTTTTCGACAGAGCGGGCATAGCGGCTTCCAGATCACCGACGGTTTCTGGGTTTTTCAATGTGCAGAAAAGCCGGTAATTGCTGTTGAGCTGTCCCCAATCCGTTTGATTAAACTGCGAATCGAGCGTTTTAAGCGTCGCCATAGAAATAAACAGGTGGACATCCACGTCGGTGGTGCGGGGTGGATCGGCCAAAATACCGGTGATACGGGCGTCGGTGCGGTGATTCAGGGTCAGGGTCTGCCCCATCGGATCGGCATCACCGAAGTATTTTTTAGCCCACGATTCGGTAATAACCACGGTATTGGGTTCGTGCAGCGCGGTTTTTGGATTGCCCCGCAACCAGTGGTAATCCAGAATATCAAACAATTCCGGTTCGGCCAGCCCGGTTCCGCTATGCTCCTGAAAACGGAGGGGAACGGTTTTTCCAGGTTGCCGGTGGCTGACGATCAGGTCGCGGTTCATGATCAGAAATGCAGCCTGCTCGACCTGCGGATAATCCGTTCGCAAGGTACGGGCCATTGGCAAGGGCGCTTCCGGATAGTATTCAATTGCTCCGTCGTCGAGGTGTAAATCCGTTACGACCCGGAATATACGGTCGAATTTGGCATGGTGCCGGTCCGTACTGAGGTGATACTGAATAAACAGGAATAGCAACAAACCGCCCGCCATCCCGACCGATAAGCCGAGAAGGTTAAGGAGGGTGCTACTCCGATGCGTGGTTATATTCCGCCAGGCAATTTTGAAGTAATTTTGTAGCATAAGTTCCCGGTCTGCAACTGGTTAAGGTTGCGCCAAAGGTACTCCCTATTGCGGTTGAACGGTTTTTCAGTTCTGTTAATAAAAGTTAATCTGAACTCCTATTACTCACTGCGTAACGATTTCGCCGGATTCATCAAAGCCGCTTTGATGCTCTGGAAACTGACCGTTGCCACCGCAATCAGGAGCGCTAAAACGCCCGCCAATGCAAACACCCACCACTCGATGCTAATTTTATAGATAAATGCCGATAGCCACTGATTCATGAAGTACCAGGCAAGCGGTGAAGCGATGACAATTGAAATGGCGACCAGCTTCAGAAAGTCTTTGGAGAGTAGGGCAACAATGCTGCTCACCGATGCGCCCAAAACCTTCCGAACCCCGATTTCCTTCGTTCGCTGCTCGGCGGCAAACGTTGTCAGGCCAAACAGCCCCATACAGGCGATGAAAATGGCCAGAGCCGTAAAGGTGATAAACACCCGGCCAGTTTGCTGCTCGGTGCGGTATGCTTTCGCAAATTCATGGTCCAGAAAGGTATAATCGAAGGGAGTGTCGGGGCTAAACCGTTTCCAGTTTGCTTCGATTTTTTTCACCGCCGTTTCGGTTGCTCCGGGTCGGATGCGCACCAGCACGTTTGAACCGGGCTCCTCAAAACTTTTAGACGAGGTATGAAACAGCGCAAAAGGCTGCATGGCCGTCCGAACCGACTCCGTATCAAAGTCCTTCATCACCCCAATGACCTTAAATGCCTGCTGCCGACCGCCGGGATACACCAGCGACTGACCAATCGGTTTTTTCCAGCCAATCTGTTTCACGGCGGTTTCGTTCAGAATCACCGACAGCGAATCGGAGAATTCCGGCGAGAAATTTCGGCCCTGCGTCAAGTTAATTTTCAGCGTTGGTACCAGCTCATAATCCGTCAGAAACGAGTACATCAGCAAATCTTTCGCAATCTGTTTTTCGCCAGTCTGCACCGGATTATAGAAATCGCCAAAAGCGCCATTCAGCGGAGTACTGGTCGAAATACTGGCTTTGGCTACTTCGGCCAGCCGCACCACCTCCTGCCGAAAAGCCTCCTGGTTCTGCGCCAGACGATTAGCGTTGCGCACCACGAGCACGTTTTCCTTGGTAAGACCCAAATCTTTATTCTGAGCATACCGCAGTTGAGCAAATACGACAATGGTGCCGATGATGAGCGCCGTTGAAACCACAAACTGAAAGACCACCAGCCCATTACGCGTCAGTTGCTGCGCTAGCGAGGTTTTCAGCATCCCGCTCTTGAGCGTTTGTACCGGGTTAAATGCGGTGAGGTAAAAAGCCGGATAACTGCCAGCCAGCAAACCGATAAACAACGCCAGAACCCCGGTTATAGCCAGCACATCTGCGGTAAACAGCAAATCCACCGAGAAGGTCTTGCCAGCCAGCTGATTGAAAAACGGCAGTAGAATGGCCACCAGCCCCAGCCCTAACCCCGTAGCAATGACGCTATACAGCATCGATTCGGTCAGAAACTGCCGGATGAGCATGCTGCGATACGAACCCAGCACTTTCCGAACGCCCACTTCCTTCGCCCGTTTGACCGACCGGGCCGTAGAAAGATTCATGAAATTGACGCAGGCCAGCACTCCAATAAAAATGGCAACGATTGCGAATGTATCAATCTGGCGGTAATCGCCCAGATTCTGGTGATGGGCCGAGATCTCGGTCGAGCGCAGGTGAATGTCGGTGAGTGGCTGGAGCTGAAATTGCCAGCGCCCGCCGTTTTTCAGAAAATCCGGTTGCCCAATGCGCTGGAAGGCGGGTTCGGCGTGTTTGGCGACCATCCCGGCAAAGCGGGCTTCCAGCGCCCGGACGCGGGCGGGGTCACTGGCAACCTGTTCATTAAGCCGAATGTAAGTCGCTACGTTCAGCCACACCCAGCTCCAGTCGAAATACTGCACCACCCCGTAGTTTTTCATGGGTGTCAGAAAATCGAACTGAATTGATGATTGCGTTGGCAGATCGGCCAGCACGCCCGTGATTTTATACGGATCGTTGTTAATTTTAAGCACCTGCCCCACCACATCCGGTTTTCCAAAATACTTCCGGGCCATTTTTTCGGTCACCACCAGCGAATTGGGCTCGCGCAAACAGGTTAGCGGATCACCCGCCAGAGTTGCAAACCGGATGACTTGGAAAAAGTTCGAGTCGGCCGCCATAATGCGCTGCTCGGTAAACGAGCGATCAACCCTCCCATTCTGTTCTCGCTGCACAACCGCATCCATCGCCTTAAACATCCGCGTATACGCTTCTACTTCAGGATATTCGCGCAAAATCGTTTTGCCAACCGGAGGAGGAGTACCGCTGGTCGTAAAATCACTGCCACCGAAATTTCCGGAGGTGTTAACCTGATACAGTCGGTCGGCATCCGGTAAAAACCGGTCGAACGCCAGCTCGTCCCGCACAAACAACACAATCAGCAGGCAACTTGCTACTCCAATTGCCAGACCCAAAAGGTTGATAAACGAGTAAACCGTATGGGTACGTAGGTTACGGAATGCGATTTTGAGATAATTGAGTAGCATCGGAGTCGGGAAAAGTAGAAGACATTACTTAATAAGCAGCAACTCAGCATGATCGTATCCACCAAGGTCGTGCCATATCTATAATCAATTGATTTACAGAAAACTAATCAGGTGAACACAAAAACCTGTCCGTATGCGGACAGGTTTTTGTACGGCAGCGGACATAGACCCTTCTAGCAGCAAGTACGCTGGCACGGAAAACCGCTTCCATAACCGCGGTATTGACTACTTTTTAACTGTTTTCGACTTCCATTTAACCAATTTGTTTTAATATTTTAATAATTAATATTCTATTCTTAATTTA
This sequence comes from Larkinella harenae, assembly GCF_054780515.1. Lineage (NCBI taxonomy): Bacteria > Pseudomonadati > Bacteroidota > Cytophagia > Cytophagales > Spirosomataceae > Larkinella > Larkinella harenae. The sequence goes on from NZ_BAAGWE010000002.1 coordinate 1,063,636, forward strand.
ACGTTACGAATCTGGAAGTAGTCGCACATTTAATGGTATTATACAAAGCCTGTTCTTTAAATAATACCAACTGTACTGACTTTTTGACAAGTTTATTATTTATCAGAATTTTGGGCTAAAAAGCAGAAAGACCCGTTTATCAAGCCATTTGATAGCACGTTTGCCTAAACCGGGCAAGTACCTGCGCCACCTTGTCTGATCTTTTAGAAAACCATCTCTATTAATTTTTATGAAGAACACCTACTGTCTGCTTAATACATGTCTCAACGGCCTAATTGCAAATTCCATTTCCAGCCGTTTTTTGGTCTCCGTTGGCTAGTGAGCTACCGTTGCTATTTGTCTTTCTCGGTTCGCGTTTTCTACTGGCGAATGCTTTGTGCTGTTGAGTCAATGCCAATACAATTTCCTTAATTAAACCAATCCTTCTTATCTGTATGAAAAAGTCTACTCATCAGGTACCTCCCAACAATAGGTATCTATTAGTACTTTATCTAATGCTTGTTTCCGTAACCGGAGTACTGGCCCAATCAACCGTAAAAGGGAAAGTCACCGGCGGACAGTCGGATGTTTTACCCGGGGTCAGCATCGTGTTGAAGGGAACGACTCAGGGAACGACAACCGCAGCCGACGGTACCTACTCCCTCAATGTACCCAACAAAAATGCAACCCTAATATTTTCATTCATCGGTTATGTTACGCAGGAAGTTGCCATCGGTGGGCGGTCTAACGTAGATGTTAAACTGCTGGACGACGTTAGCCAGTTGAACGAAGTAGTGGTGGTGGGTTACGGGGTGCAAAAGAAAGAAACCGTAACGGGATCGGTTGTTTCGGTCAAAGGAACTGACTTGGTAAAATCGCCCACCACCAACCTTTCCAACTCCATCGCGGGTCGGCTGCCGGGCGTAGTGGCTGTAAACCGTTCCGGCGAACCCGGTTATGACGGCTCCGCCATTCGAATTCGGGGTACCAACACGCTGGGTAACAACAACGCGCTGGTCGTTGTCGATGGTGTACCGGCTCGTTCAGGGGGTCTGGAACGGATTAACCCGGCCGATATCGAAAACATCTCGGTTTTGAAAGATGCTTCGGCCGCTATCTACGGATCCCGGGCCGCTAACGGCGTTATTCTGATCACGACCAAACGGGGTAAAACCGGAAAACCACAATTGTCGTATTCGTTCAACCAGGGCTTTTCACAGCCAACGGTGGTGCCGAAGCTGGCCAATGCGGCCGAGTATGCCCACATGCTCAACGACCTGAATATTTACGAACTTCCGGTAGCAGAATGGGCAGCAGCCACCCAGGCGTATAAGACTACCGGTAGGTACACCCGCCCAGACGGAACCGTTCGTACGGCCCCTTACTCGCCGGACGATATTACCAAATACAGTGACGGTTCGGACCCCTGGGGACACCCGAATACCGACTGGTATAAAGCAACGCTGAAAACCTGGTCTCCGCAACAACAGCACAACCTGCAGGTGACGGGCGGTACCGAAGACTTCAAGTATGTCGCGTCAATGGGTTATCAAAACCAGGATGCTTACTACAAACGCTCGGCAACGGGCTATAAACAGTACGACTTGCGGGTTAATCTCGACGCCAATATCAACAAATACGTTCACCTGGCGGTCGGGCTGTTGGGGCGTGAAGAATTCCGGTATTACCCAACGCGGGGAGCGGGTGCTATCTTCCGGATGCAGATGCGTGGCAAACCGAACCAACCCGCATTCTGGCCCGATGGACGTCCGGGACCGGATATCGAAAACGGCGAGAACCCGGTTGTTATCACAACAAACGATACCGGTTATGACCGGGAAAAACGGGATTATTTTCAGACCAATGGCCAGTTGGACATCAAAATTCCGGGCGTTGAAGGTCTGAAATTTTCGGGAACGGCCGCCATCGATAAATACATTCGGAACCGCAAACTGTGGCAGACGCCCTGGACGCTGTACGAACGCGGCACGGGCGTTGACGCCAACGGTATTCCGAATCTGATTGCCAGCCGACGCGGCCCCGCCGAACCCCGCCTGAACCAATACAATGAAAATCAGCTCAATATTTTGTTGGGAGGTATTGCCACCTACGAACGTAAATTCGAAGACCACGGCCTTACCTTGCTGGCGGGGGTGAACCGGGAAACCATCAATAATGACAACTTTGAGGCTTTCCGCCGGTATTTTATCTCCACGGCCATCGACCAGATGGGCGCCGGGGGTGAGCTGGAAAAGAACAACAACGGAAATGCCTTCAACCGGGCGCGGATTAACTACTTCGGACGGGTTGCCTACAACTACAAGGAAAAATACCTGGCCGAGTTCCTCTGGCGGTATGACGGATCTGACATGTTCCCGGAAGAAACCCGGTATGGCTTCTTTCCTGGCTTCCTGGCAGGCTGGGTTATCTCGGAAGAGAGCTTTCTTAAAAACTCCATTCCGTCTATCAATTACCTGAAGCTGCGTGGTTCGTGGGGTCAATTGGGGAACGATCAGATTTATTTCCCAAACACCGAAACGCTGGCTACCTACCAGTACCTGCCCACCTACAACTTCAACACGTATATTATCAATGGCATCCAGCAGAAAACCCTGACGGAAGCCCGTATCCCGAATCCCAGCATTACGTGGGAAGTGGCCAACAACGCCGACATCGGTTTGGAAGGGCAGTTGTTCAACGGTAAAATCAACTTTGAATTCGACTACTTCAACAACCTGCGCACCTCGATTCTCTACCCCCGCAATGCATCCATTCCGCGGACGACGGGTCTGGTGTTGCCGCCCGAAAACATCGGGAAAGTACGAAACTCCGGCTTTGATGGTCAGATCGGTTACAACGGCCAGGTTCGGGATCTGAAGTTTACAGTCAGTGTGAACGGAGGGTACGCGCAGAACAGAATTATCTTCTGGGATGAAGCACCGGGCGCTCCCGAATGGCAGCGGACCACAGGGATGCCGATCAACGGCTACATTGCCTATCTGTACGACGGCGTATTTAAAGACCAGGCAGAAATCGACGCCAACACCCTCGACTACTCGGCCATCGTAAAAACCCTGCGTCCGGGCGATATGAAGTACAAGGACTACAACGGCGATGGTAAAATCACGCCCGACGACCGCGTTCGGAACAAACGTACGAACCTGCCGCTGTTCCAGGGAGGAATGAACATCACGGCAACGTACAAAAACTTTGACCTGACCGTGCTCTTCCAGGGCTCAGCGGGGGCTCAGCAGTATATTAGCCTGGGTGAATCGGGGAACATCGGAAACTACCTGCAAGAGTTTTACACCAACCGCTGGACGGTCGAAAACCCGAGCAGCGTGCACCCCCGAATCGCCAACCGCAGCGACCAGTACTTCTCGAATAACAACACCTACTGGTTGCGTTCGGCCGATTACATCCGGCTGAAAAACTTTGAGATCGGTTATACGCTTCCAGACAACATCGGCAAAAAGGTCGGACTCAGCAACCTCCGTATCTACGCCAATGGCCTCAACTTGTTCAACATTATCAACAAGTTGGGCTCTTTTGATCCGGAATCCAGCAACTCAACCGGACAGTATTATCCACAGGCGCGAATTATCAACACGGGTGTAACGCTTCGCTTCTAATTCATTACTTGACATGCTACGAAAATTTAAAACCATAAGTTTAGCAATCGGATTAACGGCTTTTGCCGTAACGGGTTGCAATGACGATTTCATGAATACCCAACCGCTGGATCAGGTACCTGGCTCGACTGTATGGTCGGATGCTGCCTTGGCCGAAGCCTTCGTGACGGGTATCTATGCCGGATTGGGACAGGGTGGACTGAACGAACAGCAACTCTCGTCGCTGACCGATGAAGCCCTGTTTACGCACCCCGGTCGGAACATCACGACCATCACCGAGGGCCGTTCCAACCCCGCCGATCCGGGCTGGATTAACGAAACCATTGACTGGAACCAGATGTACCTGCGCATCCGGGCCGTCAACCTGGCGCTGGATAACTTAGCCAAACCGAACTTTGCCAACTCGAATAAAATCGCGGAACGGCTGATCGGAGAAGCGAAGTTTTTGCGGGCGTATTACTACCACCAGCTGGTACGGTATTACGGTGGAGTGCCCATCATCGACCGCCAATATGAATTGGGGGAAGCCGATTACCGGGTGACGCGTAATACGATGGAAGAATGCATCAACTTTATCGTAAAAGACTGCGACGACGCAGCTGCCGCGCTAAAAGGAATTGTGATGGCCAAAGGCCGCGCCAACGAAGCGTCAGCCCTGGCCCTCAAAGCCCGTATTCTGACGTATGCCGCCAGTGATTTGTACGATGCTGCTACGGCCAAAACAAAATCAACCGTACACGCGGCCTATGCCAATCCCGCACTGCTCGGTTATGTCAGCGGCACCCGGGCCGACCGGTGGACCAAAGCGAAGAACGCAGCCAAAGCCGTACTGGATCTGACAAACTACGGTTTTCAGTTGAACCTGACCGCACCGGTTTCGAAAGAAGTGGGTACCGCCAACTACATGAATATCGCCTTGTCACGCAACGGGGGTGATGTAGACGTTTTGTTCTCGCGCTCCTTCAATAACGACAAACCGGAAGCCGGTGGGCAAGTCGGTCTGCACAACGGCCCGAACGGCTACCACAACTGGGCGGGTAATACTCCGGTTTCGCTGCTCGTCGATGACTACGAAATGATGGACGGCACCAAGTTTAGCTGGAGCGAACCGGCCAAAGCCAGCGCGCCTTACACCAATCGAGACCCGCGTCTCTACGCCACCATCATGTACGACGGTGCCCCCTGGAAACCCCGCACAGCCGACGTAGCCGCCAAAGATCCGGTTAACCAGATTCAGACGGGCACCTACGAAATTGTGAACGCATCCGGCGCCAAAACGATGATTGCTGGTCTGGATACCCGCAAGAGTTCGGTGGAAGACTGGAATGGCAGCTACACGGGTTACTACCAACGCAAGTTTACGGATCCCAACCCGGCTATTGTTGACCAAAACACGTACCAGCAGGTTCCCTGGCCGTTCTTCCGCTACACAGAAGCCGTTTTAAACTACGCCGAAGCCTGTATTGAACTGGGCCAGGATGCCGAAGCCAAAACGTGGCTGAACAAAATCCGCTTCCGGGCCGGTATGCCAGCCATTACCGAAACCGGCGATGCACTTCGGCAACGGTACCGCAACGAACGCCGAGTTGAACTGGCCTTTGAAGAACACCGCTACCACGATGCCCGGCGCTGGATGATTGCCCCAACCACCCTGGGCCGGAAAGCCAACGGTATTACCATTACAGGGATGCTTAAACCCGGCAAATCGGTTACGTTGTACAAATACGACCCAACCAGCTACGATTATACCTACAAAGTTACCGAGATTGATCCGGGGAAAGAAAACCGGAACTGGGCCGATAAGCAGTATTACCTGCCCATCCACCGGGATGAAATAAACCGGAATAGCAAGCTGGTGCAAAACCCGGGTTATTAACAGTACCTATTTTGTTACGTTCAATCAGTGATCTATGCCAGCCCGAATGGAGCTGGCATAGATTTTTTGGTGGTACTCAGCCTGCAACGTCATGAGAATTAGCCTTGTAATCCTGGGAATCGGTTTGTTCAACGTCACCCTGTTGCGGGCGCAGGATTTCGGCGTTGTTCGGATCAAGGGCGGACCGAACTGGCAGCAATCGGTTCCACTTCAGGATCGGTACCGTTACGCGCAGTTCCGCCCGGGAACTATCGCGTACGTCAACGGACAGCGGGCTACCGGGCCGCTTAACTATAACATCCTGATTGGCGAAATGCAGTTCATTGGTCCTAGGGGCGATACACTGGCGGTAGCGAATGAAAGTACCATTCGGGCAATTCAAATCGACGAAACCAGCTTTCGGTATGATCCCCGATACGGTTTTGTAGAAATCCGGGCCGATTACCCAACGGTTTTGCTGGCGTTCAAGCCCCTTTTCAAAACCGTTCGGGCCGAGAAAAACGGTGGCTACAATCAATCGTCCGGTACCTCATCCATTACCCAGTATAAATCGTTTGTGGGCAGCAGCGGCCAGCTTTCCCGGCTCGAGCAGGAAGGCGACCTGCTGTTGGAAAAGGATGTTCTCTACGGCTTGATTGACCAGAACAACCGCTTTCATAAGATCACCAAAAGCACGGTTTTAAAGCTATTCTGGAAGCACAAACCGGCCATTGAAGCCTACCTAAAAACGGAAGTGATTGATTTCAAGAAAGAAGCCGATTTAAAGAAGTTGCTTCACTTTTGCAGTACCTTGTTCTAACTACCGTCTCTTGTTCGATTCATCCATGCAATTCCCTCCCTTTTCGCTTTTCGTCCTCAACCTCTTCCTCCTTGCTCTAACCCTGACCAGTTGCCGGGATTCGTCGTCACAGGAAGCAAAAACCGCCGTCGAAAATACGGGTCCTCCGCTGTTTACCTTGCTGACTCCCGAAGAAACCCAGGTCGATTTTACCAACACCCTGATCGAAGGTCTGAACACCAACGTGTTGATGTACGAATACTTTTATAATGGCGGAGGAGTGGCCGTGGGAGACATCAACAACGACGGCCTGGACGATCTGTATTTTACCGGAAACATGGTTCCCAACAAGTTATACCTGAACCGGGGCAATCTGAAGTTTGATGACATAACCGACTCGGCAGGCGTCGCGGGCCGCGAAGGACCGTGGAAAACCGGCGTCACAATGGCCGATGTGAACGGCGACGGTTTGCTGGATATCTACGTCTGCTATTCCGGCAATTTATCTCCGGAAAAACGGGTGAACCAGTTGTTTATCAACGATGGGAAACCGGCCAACGGCATCCCGCATTTTACCGAAAAAACCGTTGAGTATGGCCTGAATCACCCGGTGAATGCAACACAGGGTTTCTTTTTCGATGTCGATAAGGACGGCGACCTGGATTTGTTTTTACTCAATCATAACCCCAAGTCGCTGCCGGTGCTGGACGAAGCCAGCACCGCCGATCTCCTGAAAAAAAACGACCCGCAAACCGGCCTTCGGCTTTTCCGGAATGAGCCCAAAAACGGAAAGCCATACTTTCTGGAAATTACCCGGCCGGCCGGACTGCGCAACACTCCGCTGTCGTACGGCCTGGGGGCGGGCATTGCGGACATCAATACCGACGGCTGGCCGGATGTATACGTTTCCAATGATTACACCATTCCCGACTATTTATACATCAACAACGGCCGGAAAAACGGGCCGAACTTTTCGGATAAAATTCAATCCAGCCTGGGCCATTTTCCGCATTTTTCGATGGGCAACGACGTGGCCGACATCAACAACGACGGATTACCCGATATTTTTGTGCTGGACATGCTGCCGGAAGATAACCGTCGCCAGAAGCTGCTTTTCGCGCCCGATAACTACGAGAAATTCGACCTCAATCTCAAAACCGGCTTTCATTACCAATACATGCGGAACATGCTGCAAATCAACAACGGCGATGGCAGTTTCAGCGAAATTGGTCAACTCGCCGGCCTTTCCAATACCGACTGGAGCTGGGCTCCGCTCCTGGCCGACTACGATAACGATGGCTGGAAAGACCTGTTTGTCACCAACGGTTTTGTGCGGGATTTCACGAACATGGACTTCATGAAGTACATGAACGATTACCTGCAAAACAACCAAAGCAACGTTCGACGCCAGAACATTCTGGAACTGGTCTACCAGATTCCGTCGTCGGAGGTGAGCAATTACGTGTTCAAAAACAACGGTAACCTGACGTTTGCGAATGTCAGCAAAGCCTGGGGCATCGCCTTGCCATCGAACAGCAACGGAGCCGCCTACGCCGATCTGGACAACGACGGCGATCTTGATCTGGTGGTTAATAACCTCAACAAACCGGCGTTCATTTACCGGAATGATGCCAACAGGCTGCTCAAAAACCATTACCTGAACGTCAAACTGGAAGGGCTGGACGCCAACCGATTTGGACTCGGCGCCAAGGTGACCGTCTACCGGAAAGGCCAACAACAGTACCTGGAACAAATGCCTTCGCGGGGGTACCAGTCGAGCGTGTCGCCCATTTTGCATTTTGGACTGGGCAAAGACCCAAACATCGATTCGCTGCGGGTGCTCTGGCCGGGCGGCAAACAGCAGCTGCTGACGAACGTCAAAACCAATCAGAAGCTAACCCTTTTCGAAAAAGATGCCCGGGCGGTCCCGAACGCGCACCCCATTGCTCCTCCCCTCTTTACCGAAACCAAATCGCCGGTGGTCTACCAGGCGGCCCGCACCGCCATCAACGATTTCAAACGCCAGCCACTGCTGATCAATCCGCAGTCGTTCGTCGGGCCGTGTCTGGCCAAAGCCGATGTGAACGGCGACGGTTTGGAAGATATTTTTGTGGGCGGTGGCAACGGTCAGGCCGGTATGTTGTACGTCCAGCAGGCGACGAACCAGTTTCTGCCCAAACCGCAACCGGCCTTTGAAGCCGATAGAACGTGCGACGATGCCGACGCGGTTTTCTTCGATGCCAACGGCGACGGTTTTACGGATTTGTACGTGTGCAGCGGTGGATACGCCAATTTCCTGCCCGATGATCCAAAACTTCAGGATCGGCTTTACCTGAACGATGGGAATGGTGCTTTTGCCAAAAGTCCGGCGGCTTTGCCCGCCATGCGCACCAGCAAGAGTTGTGTTCGGGTGGCCGATGTGAACGGCGACGGAAAACCGGACCTGTTCGTGGGTGGCCGGGTTGTTCCGGGCCGTTACCCCGAAACGCCCCCGAGTTTTCTGCTCATCAACGATGGTAAGGGTACATTCCGTGATCAAACTGCTACGTTGGCCCCGCAGCTTCAGCGCATCGGAATGGTAACTGATGCGGCCTGGGTGGATCTGAACAACGACAAAAAATCGGAACTGGTGGTCGTTGGGGAGTGGATGCCCGTAACGGTTTTCGGCAACAACGGCGGCACATGGGAAGACCAAACCAACCGCTATTTCGACAAAGCCTACCGTGGCTGGTGGAACAGCCTGCTAGTCGACGACCTGAACGGCGACGGGAAACCGGACCTGGTCATTGGCAATCAGGGCTTAAACACGCAATGTAAAGTAAGCGAAGCCGAACCCGCCGAACTGTTTTTCAAGGATTTCGACGACAACGGCTCGGTTGATCCGATCCTCTGCTTTTACATGCAGGGCAAAACCTATCCCTACGTTTCGCGCGACGAACTGCTCGACCAGCTCAGCATCATGCGGACGCGCTTTCCGGATTACAAGAGTTATGCCGACGCGACCATGAAGGATATTTTCACGGAAGAAGAGCTAAAAGATGCCCAACGGCTGGAAGCCAATTACCTCAAAACCGCTTATTTCGAAAGTACAGGCCAGGGAAAATTCCGGGCAAAAGACTTACCCATCGAGGTGCAGGCATCGCCGGTTTTCGCCCTGACGGTACTCGACTACGACCGTGACGGCCGGAAAGATTTGCTAGTGGGCGGCAACGTCAACCGGGCGCGGCTACGGTTTGGCAAGTCCGACGCCAATTATGGGATACTGCTGAAAGGCACGGGCAACGGCCAGTTTACGTACGTTCCGCAGCGCGTTTCCGGTTTCCAGCTCAAAGGCGATGTGCGGAGCATCCTGCCCGTCGGCAGCACGGTTTTGTTCGGAGTGAACCAGCTGGGAATCAAGGCGTATAAATTTTAAAAAGCGATTGTTTCGCAGAGTTAAGCGGAGAAAACCAAAGGAACGCGGAGGCTCTTCTTTCCTCCTATTATCTCCGCTTAACTCTACGAAACAACATTATTCATAAAGATGAAAAGGCTTACCTTCCTTTTTCTTTTAATCGTCATCGGTTGCAAGCCGGAAAAAACACCGGGACTCAGCAGCCGGGAGATTACGAAAGTCATTGACGAGATGACCGAAGTGATGATCCACGACGTAACGAATCCACCGCTGGCGGCCCGGTTTTTCGCCTACGCCTGTCTGTCGGGCTACGAGGTCGTAGCTCAGCACGATAAAAGCGTTCGGAGCCTGCACGGCGTGCTGAATGACTATCCGCTGATTGAAAAACCGAAAGACATTGCTGGATATTCGCCCGATCTGAGTGCGGTATTGGCGATGCTGAAAACCGCTCAGAAAATTCAGCCGTCGGGTAAACGACTGGAAACGCTGGAAAAGACGTTGCTGGACTCGTGCCGAAGCGCCGGTTTTTCCGATGATGTGATTGAACAGTCGGCGAATTACGCCCAGCAGATCAGTCAGCAAATGCTGAAATACGCCAAAACCGACCGCTACAACAAGATCAGCAACTATCCCCGCTACACGCCCTCCGGAAAAGCAGGTAGCTGGTACCCCACCCCACCGGGTTATTTCGCGCCCGTCGAGCCGTATTTCAATACCGTTCGGCCTTTTACCCTGGATTCGGCTGCGCAGTTTAAACCCGCTCCGCCGGTGCCCTTTTCCAAAGAACGGAAATCCGCGTTTTACCGGCTGCTTGTGCAGAATCACCAAAACGGTGCCAGCGCGCTCAGCGAAGAACACCGGCTGATTGCCGCTTTCTGGGACTGTAATCCCTTTGCGCTCGAAAACAACGGCCATATGCTGGTTGGGCTGAAAAAGATTTCCCCGGGTGCTCACTGGATGGGCATCACCGGGATTGCCTGCGCCAAGGCAAAGAAAAGTTTCGCGGAATCGATGCACATTCATACAGCCGTGGCGGTGGGATTGATGGACAGTTTTCTGGCCTGCTGGGATGAAAAATACCGCAGCGACCGCATCCGGCCCGAAACCGCCATCCGGCAATTGATGGACCCGACCTGGAAACCGTTCCTTCAAACACCCCCATTTCCGGAATACCTGAGCGGTCACTCCACGGTTTCGGGGGCTTCGGAAATCATTCTGACCCATTTTTTTGGCGATAACTTCGCCTATACCGATACCGTTGAGGAGCGCTACGGCCTGAAAGCCCGCTCGTTCGGCTCGTTCCGGGAAGCGTCCATCGAAGCCGGACTGTCGCGGTTTTACGGCGGCATTCACTTCATGGACGCCATCGACAACGGCCGGACGCAGGGCCTCCAGGTGGGCAAATGGGTGGTGGGCAAGCTGAAATAGCCTTAATCCAGGAACGGCGGATTGCTTATTCCGGCAGCATCGGGAGCCTTTTCTCCAATCATTTCGAGCAACGATATTTCAATAGTCCGGCACATATGGTTAAGAGCCAGGTCGTTCGGCTCAGTCCCAAACGGTTCTTCAATCTCATTACCAATGGCTTCCAGCGCAATAAACGTATAGGCAATAAAAACCACAATGAACGGAGTCATCCAGCCAATGCTGTCGACCAGCCCGAATGGCAGCAAAAAGCAATAAATGTAAACGGTTCGGTGCAACAGAACACTATATGTGTACGGAATGGGCGTATTGGCAATTCGCTCGCATCCGCCCAAAACGCCCGAGAGTTGATTCAGATTCTGGTCAAAAGCCAACAAGGTCGGCGTGTCAATGCGCCCTTCCTGCTGTCTTTTTTGTAACCAGCTACCCATTTCAACCAACAAGCGAACGGGTTTGAAGCGGGTTTCCTGCAACGGTTTTTGTAAAGACGAAGGGAGCAGCCTCTCTAAATCTGCGGCTGGTTCGGTCTGACGCAACTGATGTTTCAGGGCATAGGCAAAGGCTATCAGCAACTTAACAAAATGGGTAACCTCGGGCGAACTGGCCGGCAAACCGCTCATGGTAATAGCCTGCCGGGTCAGTGATCGCGAGTCAATCACCAGAGAGCCCCAGAGCTTACGCCCTTCCCAAAACCGTTCGTAGCTTGCATTATTCCGAAAGCCCAGGAAAATGGCCAGCGCAACACCCATGAGGGTAAAAGGTGCGGGCGTAAGCGGAATTTTGTACTCAAATACCTGTCCTCGCAGGTAAACAATCAGAAAAGACAGCAGGAATAAAGGAATAAGGCGGGGGATCAACGCGGGCAAAACCGATCCTCGCCAGACAAAAAGCATCCGAAACCAATTGTATTTAGGGCGTATAACCATTTCTGCACTGTTCCGTCTTTCCTAAAACCAAATCGGGTACAAAGTAGGAAAGGAAATCAAGAATCCCAGCGAACAGGATTCATCCTGAAGAAATGTTAAAAACGGTTTGTGGCGAAAAATAGCGCAACGGAGAATCGAATTTTGGGCCTTTTTCTTTCTTTCATGCGGTGGCGTGTAAACCAGGCTATTTGTATTTTTGTCGTCAATCGCTTGTGCGACCAATGCTCCAACCCCGACGCGTGATGCAACTTCCTTTATCACTGAGGCCCGAAACCAAAAAACCTGGGGGGCAACTCGTGCCGGTAACGTTTGAAACCGGCCGCCGATTTGGATACATGACTTTGTTGCTGGTTGCGGTCTATGTTTTCTTTGCAAGCATCTATTTCATTAGCCAATTTGAATTTAAAAAAGCATTAGCCAACCGGCTGGGAGGCTGGGACGCCCTGTTTTTCTACGAGGTATCGTCTATTCTGCCAGAACTGGTGACCCTGTTTGGGCTTCAACAACTGGTCTGGCTGGCCCACCGGCTGATGCGCCTTAACGCCATTCGGCTTACTCCGCTGGGTGTTGCTCAGTATTATTTGGCACTGCTGCCGGTTTTGCTCCTTACTTTTTTTGTCGTCAGCCCGTTTACGCAAACGGTGCGCTTCGTAATTGAAACCATCATTTTGTACGGATCAGACGCCCTCACCGTTGATCGCTACTGGCAAGCCTACATCGTGGGGCCCTACGTACGTCCGACTGTTATTGTACTTTATTTATTTCTGATTTCGGTTCTGGGGTATTGTATCATCACGGTTTCACTGGTTCGGGATTTGTTTGTCTGGCGCTCCCGGCAACCTGATCTAAAAAGCCCCGCGCCGGCACAACCCGTTGTCCGGAATTTTGCGAGCAAGCTGGCCGTGTTGTCAAACAAGGGGCAAACGGTTATCAGTACGTCCGACATTGCGTTTATTACCGTCGACAGCCCGAATTGCCTGGTCCATCACCGCCAGGGTATTTACAAAGTCTGCAATAAAAACCTGACCGAAATGGAAGCCGATCTAGAACCGGAGTTGTTTTTTCGGGTTAACCGGGGTTGCTTGGTCAATCGGGAGTTTGTGGAAGGGTACGTCCATGTCGGCAATAACAACTATATTGTTAACCTCAAAGACATTCCTCATTCCCAGACGGTTACCTTGTCACGAACACGTTTGTCGGAGTTCCGGAGCTGGCTGCAAATATCCGTCCGGACAACGGTGATCAAGACGAACTAATCCACTTGTCTGTTCGACAATTCGCCCCTATTTTTCATCATTTCATTTCGTACCCATTGCTCAGACTACCGCAATCGGTGTAACTTTAACCTATTGTTTTTACTCAAAAACGGCCTCCCTGAACCATTCAATCCGTCAGGAACCATGCCGTTGGCTGTACTGAAAATTCTCTGTCTTCTTTAACTGCATCTTTGTGCAATTACGTAGTACAGCAATCCTACCGCTCAGTTTTTACGCTACGTAAAACGGACGAGCGGTAGATTCTTTTTGGGCTGGGCCCAAGTCGCCAGCCCAAAGAGCAAGCGCAACTTTGCCGCTACGAATGGCTTCCCAGCCAGCTTATCAACTCCTGCGTAAACCGTTCAGGCTCCTCCAATTGGGGCGTGTGTGCACTTTTTTCAAAAACCGTTAGGGTCAGATTGTTAAACTGGCCTTTTACGTCATCCCACAGAAAAGGCAAACCCGTCAGGTAATCGTACCGCCCCAAAGCCAGCCAGACGGGAATCTCCAGCTTATCGAGCCCGGCGGTAATGTCAATGTCCCTAAAAACCGTTCCCCAGACGTAATCAAATACCTGCATGTTGGTGTAGACGCCCTCCCACAAGGCGCTGGCATCGTACCGGTAATCATACCAGCTCGCGGGACCGGCACACAGACATAGGTGAACAAACCGGCGCTCCGGCTCGGCGGCAATGCGTTCCGGCAGTTGCACCATGCTCGATTCAAAGGCAGCTTTGCGCTCCGGCGTGGTATCTTTTTCAAAGAAGGTCCACCGGCGTTGAGCGGTTTCCAGACTGTAATCCGGGCTCGCGCCGATCAGCACCACCCGCGAAACATACTGCGGATACCGCTTGGCGTATTCCAAAGCCAGAAATGCGTGCCCCGAATGGCCAATGACGACAAACTGCTCCAGCTTTAATGCCCGGCGAATCGTTTCTATATCGGTCAGTAACACGTCCAGCGCAAAGTTCTCATTCTTCCAATCACCGGGCGGTGGCGGCACAAACCCTCGGTGATCAATGAAAATGAGTTGCAGGTATTGCCGGACAGCGCCCGCAAACGTACGCGGATAATAAACCGTACTGCCAATTACCAGCGCCGGAAATCCGTCGCCTTCGATCCGATAACCGAGTTTAAACCCCTGAATATTGATACTGCCTTCACGTTCCATTTTCGTAAAAATCTGTATTTTATTTATAATGATATTCGACCGTCGTAGGGGGTAGTGGCTTCGTTGTGGTCACCCGCTGGGTCCTTCCGATTGGATAACCCTGGTCGTTGTACACGTACGCATAAGTCTCTTCCACCAGAATGGTTTTATCATCCGCCCCTACAGCGGTAATTTTCCCCGGATTATTGACCATAGTGTGTATTTGGGGCAGAAATGGGTAATTGACTTCCGGATGCTGCGGATTCTTCTTGTCATCATACCCTTCATAGTAAATGGTTTGCCAGGCTTTTGCAGCCGAATCGCCTATTCGTCGGGTGAATAACTGCACCCGTTGTACATTTCCGCGATTATCGTAGTCATAGCGCGACTTTAGGTACGTGGTCGGATCGGTGGTCGGTTCATCGGGATCATGAATCAGATCAAGCAGTTCAACAATCCGCCCCCCGGCATCGAAAAGATAGTTATGGGTAATCACCCGCCGACCTCTGTGGTCATATTCCTCCGCCCGATCCAGCAAATTTCCTTCATAGTAAAACTTCACGTACGGTTTTCCATTGCTGGTTATCTGGCTCAATCGATGCTGATTATCATATATCAATTCCGCATTTTGCCTGGAAACCGTACCTGCACTATCGGTATGTATCCAATACGATTGAAAATTAGCAAGTTGCCCCTGAGCGTTGTAGTCGAAACTTTGGAAGCTCTTTTCACCTGAAGTTATTTTTTGCAAACGAAGCGTTGCTGGCACCGGTTCGGGTGCTGGCAAACTATGGGTGCTGGTCTTACAAGACGAAAGGAGGCCCGCCAAAGCAAGGTTCAGCGAAAGGACTAGATAAACTACCGACTTTTTCATGTTGATTGTTATACGCATATCCGGCAGCCTCCGGAAAGACTCAACGGAATAGCTGATCGTAAAACAGCAACGTGATGAACCTGCCCAGAAATGGCACCAGATCAAAGGTATTCGCAGCGGACCGGCCGTCCAGACGGTTTTGTCATCAACAGCAAATTGGGGAGGGTGAAAGTGCAGAAAGCGTGTTTGAATAGTTGCCCTGATCCGGTCCAGGCTCATTGGAGCAATGGGGCTGCGTCAATCAATAAAGGTGCCGTTATTTTACGCGTACGTACACCAATTTCATGTTGCCTTTGCCCGTTTCCCGTTCGTCAACCTCGAATTGTCCGATACTTTTCAGCAGCGGAACCAGCTTTTTAAATCCATAATTGCGGGGATCGAAGTCAGCCTGTTTTTTGGGCAGTAGATTCCCAAGTTCGCCCAGGAACGTCCATCCGGATTCGTCGGCCAGGTCGTTGATGCTGTCGGTGATCATCTTGATTACTTCTGTCGTCAGATTTCCGATTGCTTCCGGCTCTTTTGTGGGCTTGGCAGGCACTTCAACTGGTTTGGCTGCGTTTTTTTTCTTCGAACGGGTCTTGGTCGCGGCCGGAACGAGCACCGGCACCTCTTCATTCTTTTTGAGAATTTCCAGATAAATAAATTTATTACAGGCGGAAATGAAGGGCGTTGGTGTTTTTTTCTCACCAATGCCGAATACCTTCATCCCGGCTTCGCGCAGGCGGGTGGCCAACCGGGTAAAATCACTGTCGCTTGAAACAATACAAAACCCATCGACCCGGCCGGTATACAGAATGTCCATCGCGTCGATGATCATGGCCGAGTCTGTGGCATTTTTGCCCGTCGTATAACTATACTGCTGTATGGGTGTAATGGCATTTTCCAGCAGGACGGTTTTCCAGCCGACAACCGTCGGTTTGGTCCAATCGGCATAAATCCGTTTGAACGTCGGCGTTCCGTATTTCGCAATTTCTTCCAGCATCCCCCGGACGTTGGAATACGGAACATTATCGGCATCAATCAATACCGCAAGTCTCAGATCGGTGGCGGTTTCCATATGGTTTTCGGGTAGAAAATCGGGTGGATTATCCGGCAACTTTACCGAAAATTACGCAGAACTCAATTTATCTGTTTAGAAAGCGAACCCTTCTGCAGCCAATCCCATTCCATCGGTTACGCGTTTCCTGATTGGGTTCAGCGTTGCGGATCATGGCGGCAGACTTCAACATGTGTCCCGAATGAAACTGGCACCGGGTCATTCGATTACCCGAAACAGCCGGTTCCAGCGAATTTTGGCCCAGACCGTGGCCGGGGTTGGATCGATGGACATCCAGACAAAAACCGCTTTGCCCACAATATGATCTTTGGGCACAAAACCCCAGTACCGGGAGTCGTCGGAATTGTGGCGGTTGTCGCCCATCATGAAGTAATAATCCTGCCTGAAGGTGTACGATTGAATAGCTTTTCCGTCGATTTTAACGCTCGTCGGGGTCAACTCCACGTTGTCATTCCCGTCGTAACGACTAATGATGGGACCATAAACCGCAATGGTTTGGTCATTGATCGGAATCGTCGTGCCTTCTTTCGGAATGGTAAGTGGCCCAAAATTATCGCGGTTCCAGGCGTGGGCCGCTCCACCGTAAATTCCCGGTTCCGGCTGGCTTGCGGGTTCCGTCAGCACGACCACGGTTTTGATCCAGTCGAGTTCTTTGATTCGGGCGATGGTTTCGGCGGTTGTTGTCACCTGATACCCCATCAACACCGAGGTTTTGACCGCTTCGTTGTATTCTTCAACCGGCTGCCAGTTGATAAACGGCCCTTCGGCCGACACGTAGTCATTCACGATGTTATACTTCCGGAAAAATCGTTCGTTCAATACTTCCGACGTGCGGATAAAATAGGTGGTCTGGGCGCGAGCCGGCGCTGGAAACGGCTTCCCGTTGATATAGACCATTTCCTGCCGAATCTCCAGCTGATCTCCCGGAATACCGATGCAGCGCTTGATCAGGTTGGTGCGCAGATCAACCGGATGGTCGGGTTCGCCGGGCTTGGGGGGCGGAAAATTGAACACCACAACATCACCGTTTTTAACCGTTGTAAAACCGGGCAACCGGTACGACGGCAACTGGATCAGATCGCTGTACGACGGAATTTTGGTTCCCCAGATAGTCTGGTGCGTGAGCGGGACCTGCAACGGCGTTTTGGGTGTCCGAATGCCGTAATGGAGCTTGCTGACAAACAGGAAGTCACCCACCATCAAACTATTTTCCATCGATGGTGTCGGAATGGCGTAGGCTTCAAACGTCAGAAACCGGATTAAGGTAGCAGCAACAACCGCAAACAGAAGAGAATCAAACCACTCCCGAAAAAACGACTTTTTGGTTTTTGACGGTTTGCGAACCGAATCAGACGAAGTTTTGTGCATAATCAAGGAAAACTAGATGGTCAGGAAGCCAGCCCGGCAAAAGACCGTAACCGTTCCGCAAAATAGAACTTCGTCTTGCAGCGGAAACCGAATTTTGTAGGAAAGGCCGTTGCCTATGCTGAATGGCAGGCAGCCCCCTTTTGCTTCACGGTTTAAGCAACATCCAGAGGATAAGCAACGAGTTGAGGCCCACATACCAGTAGTCTTTCAGTTCCCGCAGGGTTCGCCACAGGAGATTGGCCACTCCCTGACGACTGAGTGACATCAACTCCGCAATGGCCTGATTATCGAGGTTTTCGTAAAAACGCAGGTAAATGATTTCCTGCTGCCGCCGGGAAAGTTTGGGAATCAGCAGCTGGAGTTTGCGGATGTAATACTGGCTGGCCTCGTCTTCGATGATGGCGGTTTCGATGGGAGATGTACCCACCAGATCGGATTCAAAAGGAAGCTCTTCCCACTCTTCCATCCACTTCAGCTCGCTCCGTTTGCGCTGCATTCTCCGCCGAAGCGAAATCAGCAGATAGAGCTTTACCGAGTCCGGCACGCTCAGGTTATGGCGCTTGTCCCACAGGTCCAGAAACAAATCCTGAATGCAGTCTTTGATGAACTCCCGGTCTTTGGAGAACTTGCTGCCGTAGCCGTACAACCGTTTGTAATACCGTTCGGCCAGCATTCCAAATGCCAGTTCATCATCATCCCTGAATTGCCGCCATAGCTCCGCATCGGTCTGAAAATCAAACCCTGCATCGGAAAGTGAACGATCGGCCATACGTGCGAAAAAGAAGGAAAATTGATACCGATCGACCGGTTTAGCGATTTGCCATAAACCGGTCGATTGGTTCTTGCCAGCTCCTTTATAAAGAAACGTTAACCGTATAATATACTGCCTGCAGGCGAATAAGACCGGGTCAGTTGAAAAATAAAATGTTTTTTTTTGATTATTCCGCTTGACAACCTGTCTCTCCCTATACAAAAGGCATCGTGTTGTACAGCCATGAAGCACTACCAAAAAATAGAAGATTTTCTGCTGGATGATTCGTTTCACGCCTGGATCGAGGGCGACCCGGAAGCGGCCACCTTCTGGCAGAATTGGCGGAGACAGCATCCGGACCGGGAGGAGATGCTGAATCAGGCCAAAGCGTTGGTATATACCCTGAAAAAACAGCCTACTTCGATTTCGGATGGTGAAATGCGGCTGGAAGTGAGTAAAATGGTGCAGGAAGCCCGGCGCCGAAAAGAAACCGAGCCGCTGATCGAAACGCGCATTAACTGGGCTTCGTGGCTGGCCGTGGCGGCATCGGTTCTGCTGGTACTGGGTCTTGGTATGGGCTGGCGTTATTACCGAACCACGCAAGGACCAGCTACTAGCTATCACCAGCAGAAAGCTCAGGCACCAGTCGCGCTGCTCGAAAAAGTAAACCGCTCGTCCAGCCCCCAGACCCTCCTTCTGGCCGACGGTTCGGCCGTGCGCCTGGAAAAAAACAGCCGCATCAGCTACCCGGCGAAGTTTTCGGGTGATTTCCGGGAAGTGTACTTATCGGGAGAAGCTTTTTTTGAAGTGGCTCCCAATCCCCGAAAACCGTTCCTGATTTACGCCAACGAAACCGTTACGAAGGTATTGGGAACCAGCTTCCGGATTCGGGCTTTCGATAACGACACCAAGGTGGAAGTGGCGGTACGAACCGGCAAAGTGTCCGTTTATACCCAAAAAACCTTTCGGAAAGGACCGGCCGCCGACCACGAAGGCACGGGTGTGCTCCTGATCCCGAATCAGGAAGTGGTTTACAACCGAAAAACGGAAAGCTTACGAAAGAGCCTGGTGAAAATGCCGGAAATGGTGACCCCCAAACCGGAAGAAGCGCTGATGACCTTCGACGATCAGCCGGTGACGGAAGTGCTGCAACGACTGGAAAAAGCCTACGGCATCGATATTGTCTACAACGAAGAATTACTACGCCACTGCCCGATTACCGCCGAATTTATGGATGAGACGCTGTATCAGAAGCTCCGGTTTATCTGCCAGGCGGTGGGAGCCAGTTACGAAGTACTGGACGGGCAGATCGTCATTAGCAGCACCGGTTGCCGCTAACCAACAAACCAACTAAATCCTTAAACCCTTAACCCTTGCTTATGATCCACTAAGAGACCTCTACATTCTCCCAATTCTTCTGCAAAAGCAAGTCGGTGATGGGCCTAGCATCACCGACTCCATGCAAGCCTCCTCACCGGAGTAAGACGCCGTTGCCGGACGTCGAGAGGCTATTTTTTGCCCATTTCCCCTAGAAACGAACCAAAAACAAGCCAAGTTATGAAAAATCCAGACCGGATTTCACTCTTTCTGATTAAGCTTATGAAACTTTCACTGTTGCAGGTCCTGCTGATGGCTGGCCTGGCGAGCTTTTCCTTCGCCCGGGATAGTAAGGCGCAGGAACTACTCCATAAGAAAGTGACCATACGAATTGTCGATCAGGACGTTAAATCGACCCTGAAACACCTGAGCCGAACGGCCCAGGTTCGCTTTCTTTATAGCTCCCTGCTCATTCAGGCCGACCGCAAAGTAACCCTCAACGCCGTTGACGAACGCCTGGAAAGCGTACTGAACCGCCTTTTACTACCCTTGAAAATCAATTATAAAGTTGAAGGTCGCCAGATTATTCTGGTAACGGCTCCGTCCGAAAACTCCAAACCGTTGCTACCCGACCAATCGGCCTTACCAGCCCCCGTTGATCAGACCGTCGCCGGACAGGTTACGGATGATAAAGGGGAACCGCTGCCGGGCGTTAACGTGGTTGAAAAAGGAACCAGCCGGGGGACAACCACTGACAATAACGGTGCTTACCGGTTTCAGATTTCGAACGGCAATGTGGTGCTGGTGTTTAGCTCCATCGGCTTCACGACGCAGGAAGTAACCGTCGGCAACCGCCAGACGCTTAATGTCCGTCTGGAAGCGGATACCAAAACACTGGGCGAGATCGTCGTGGTGGGGTACGGCACGCAGGCCCGGCGCAATGTGACGGGCTCGGTGACCAAAGTGGATCTGAAAGTCACTGAAAACCTGCCAAATACCAACGTAGCCCAGTCGCTGCGGGGTCGAGTAGCCGGTGTACAGTTTATCGATAATGGCCGACCCGGTCAGGGAGGTACCATCCTGGTGCGGGGCCGACGCTCCATCAATGCCAGCAACGACCCGCTGATCGTGCTCGACGGTATTTTTTTCAACGGCAGTCTGGCCGAAATCAACCCAAACGACATTGAGTCAATGGAAATCCTGAAAGACGCCAGTGCCGCAGCCATTTACGGTTCTCGGGCGGCCAACGGGGTGATTCTGATTACGTCCAAGCGGGGAAAAAGCGAAAAACCGACCATTCGGGTGAACAGTTATTACGGCGTATCGGGCTGGAGCAACCGCATCAAACTCCTGACGCCTGAACGGTATTTGGAGAAAACACTCGACTATCGTCGGCAAAACGGACAGGAGGCCGATCCAACCCAGGTGGCAACGTACCTCCAGAATACGGAAGCCGAAAATTACCGCAACGGCAGAACCATCAACCCCTGGGACGAAATTTCACAGAAAGCCGGTATCCAATCTTACGATGTGAGTATTTCAGGACAGTCGGGCCGAACGAACTACCTGGTTTCGGGCGCTTTCGTGGATGAGCGCGGACTCATGCTCAACGACATTGCCAAGCGGATTACGCTCCGGAGTAACCTCGAAAACCGCGTCACCGATTGGC
Organism: Larkinella harenae; assembly: GCF_054780515.1. Classification (NCBI taxonomy): domain Bacteria; kingdom Pseudomonadati; phylum Bacteroidota; class Cytophagia; order Cytophagales; family Spirosomataceae; genus Larkinella; species Larkinella harenae. The sequence goes on from NZ_BAAGWE010000002.1 coordinate 1,085,088, forward strand.
TGACCGTGGGCGTAAACGCTACCTACGCGCGCCGGGACCTGTCGGGGGCCGATGTGGCCATCAACTGGGGGTCGATGCTGAGTCCGTATGCCAAAATGTATTACGACGATGCCCAGACCGACCCGGTTCGGTTTCCGCAGGATGCCCAACTCGTTCCGAACCCCATTTTCAATACGCTCCGCCGGCAGAACGAGGAGGTCTACCACAACCTGTTTTCCAACTTTTACGCCACCATTAACTTTCCGTTCCTGAAAGGCCTGAGTTACCGGATCAACTATTCGCCCAACTACCGCTGGCAACACAACTATACGTTTGAACCAGCTTATCAACGCAACGGCGACAATATTCTGGCCAACGTTACCAAGTTCAACCGGGAGGATTTCGATTGGGTCCTGGAAAACATCGTGACCTACAGCCGACAGTTCGGGCAGGATCACTCGCTAGATGCTACGCTGCTGTACGGTCGTAACCATTTCGGCTGGGAATCAACCACGGCCACCGCTTCCAACCTGTTCAACGGAGCCAACGGCTGGAACAACCTCGGCATTGCCCAAACCCAGCAAACGCAGTCCAATGCCTCCGCCATCGAAGGGATTTCGTCGATGCTGCGGCTCAACTACCACTTCAAAAACCGGTATTTGCTCACACTGACCGCCCGCCGGGATGGTAGTTCGGTTTTTGGCGCCAACAACAAATACGCCACCTTCCCGTCGGCGGCCCTGGCCTGGATCGCGTCGGACGAAGCCTTCATGAAGTCACTCACGTTCATCGACTTGCTGAAAGTGCGCCTTTCCCACGGTTCGGTCGGTAATCAGGCCATTTCGCCCTTCCAGTCGCTGAGTCGGTCGGGAACAAACCAATACGTGTTCGGCGACGGCAGCGCCACGTACACCGGCACCTTTCCGTCGGGCATGGCCAACACCTCGTTGAAGTGGGAAACCACTACCTCGACCAATGCTGCGGTGGATTTCGAAGTGCTGAAAGGCCGCATCGGCGGTACGCTGGAGTATTACAACATGAATACCAAAAACCTGCTCCTGCTCCGGTCACTGCCGTCGGCAACGGGTTTTGCATCGGTTATCACCAACCTCGGCGCCACCAACAACCGGGGTTTCGAATTGACCCTCAACGCACTGGCGATGCAGCGGGGCGCGTTTGAGTGGAACGCCAACGTGGTTTTCTCGACCAACCGCAACCGGATCGTTCATATTTACAACCGGGATTTGAACAAGGATGGCCGCGAAGACGATGACCTCGGAAACCGCTGGTTCATTGGTCAACCCGTACAGGTGGCTTTTGACTACGTTATTGACGGTGTCTACCAGGATGGCGAACAACTGCCTACTGGCTACAAACCCGGTTTTTACCGCCTGAAAGACATCAACAACGACGGCAAAATCACCACCGACGACCGCACCATCATCGGGCAGCTCGAACCCAAATACCGCTGGGGATTTACCAACAGTTTCCGCTACGGCAATTTCAGCCTGACGGTTTTTCTGAACTCGATGCAGGGCTGGATCAAGAATTATAACCAGATGATTCCCAGCAACAACTATCCGGGCAGTGCCGCCAACTTCCCGGACAACGGCTGGTGGACGCCCGAAAACCGATCCAATACAATGGCGTCGCTGGTGTATACCAATCCGTACGGACACAGCTACTACGTTAGCCGCAATTTCGTGCGGGTGCAGGACGTGGCGCTGGCCTACGAATTTCCAAAAAACCTGCTAAACCGCTGGAAGATGGGATCGATCCGGGCTTACATCAGCGGCAAAAACCTGCTGACATTTACCAATTACCCCGGTTTTGACCCCGAAATCGGTTCGGAGGCTTCCGGCTATCCCATGCCCCGCTCGTTTACCGGCGGTTTAAATCTCAGTTTCTAATCGTGACCCCTCTATCTTGAACATAACGACAGCTATGAAAGCCATTTTCTTCTTTTTTCAACGCCGGTGGTCGGTACTGGGCAGTCTGATTTTTTTGCTGTGGAGCAGCAGTTGCAAAGAAAGCGTGCTGGACGAAAAACCGCTGGCTTTTCTGAACCCCGATGTGGTGCTGGTCGATAAAACCGGTTTTGAGACGGCCATCGTCGGTATTCACATTGCCGCCCGGGAGGAGTTGTTCGGTACTGACACGGAAAACCTACATGCCATGAACATCGGTACCGACGCCTACATGGGAGGTGGCGTTTCGCCCCTCCTCCGGGATTATAACGTCTCTCTGACCCCCACGCTGGCACCGGTCGATTACTGGTGGGAGTGGGCTTATTTAAAAATGCTTCCCCGCGCCAACAGCGTCATTGAATACGCCGAAAAACCGACGGCCAAATGGACCAGTGAAGCCGAAAAGAACACCATTGTTGCCGAAGCGCGCTTTTTCCGGGGCTATACCTACAACATCCTGGCAAATCTGTACGGCGGAGTTCCGCTGGTATCGAAAGTCGAAACTGGCCCCAAAACCGATTATACGCGGGCTAGTCGCCAGCAAGTCCTCGACTTCGCCCGGGAAGACCTGGAATTTGCCTCTCAATGGTTACCCAAAACCGCTCCGGCACCGGGCCGGATTGTCAAAGCAGCCGCCGACCATGTGCTGACGGAAGTGTACCTGGGGCTTGGCCACAACGATAAAGCCATTGAGGCTTCTTCCGCCGTGATTAACGACGGTTTGCACAAACTGATGACGGCCCGTTTCGGCAGCAAGCTGGCCCAGCCGGGCGATGTGTTTTCGGACCTTTTCCGGGATAAAAACCAGAACCTGGCAGCCAACACCGAAACCATCTGGGCCATTCAGTTTGAGTACCAGACGCCCGGCGGGGTAGCTTATTCAAACGCGACCAACCCGACGGCTTTCGGGGGCAACAGCAGCATGCGGGCCTGGGGGTCGGCCTATCACAACATCAAAGATCCGGAAGGCAAAGTCGGGATGCTGGTTTGCGACAGCCTGGGCCGTCCCGTTGGCTGGGTAATGGGCACCCCCTACGCCAGCTACGACATCTGGAAGGAAGACTGGAACGACATGCGGAATTCGTCTTACAACATCCGCCGGGCTTTTTATTACAACAACCCGGCTTCCAGCTTTTTCCAGAAGCGCGTCGATCCGGTGGCCGCCAAAATTGATACGCTTAATTCGGGTTGGTATTATCCTTACACCCGCAAGCTGGAAGGCGATCCGCTAGCGGGTAATACCGCAGGCCGGACGTTCGTCGAATTCTATAAAATCCGGCTGGCCGAAACCTATCTGCTCCGCGCCGAAGCGTACCTTCGCAAGGGCGATAGTCAGAAAGCCGCCGATGATCTGAACGTACTGCGCAGCCGGGCCAATGCCAAACCCGTAACCGCCAGCCGCGTGACGCTCGATTACATCCTGGACGAGCGGGTTCGTGAACTGATCATGGAAGAACCCCGCCGACGCACCCTGATCCGGTTCGGTTTTCTGGCCAACAAAAATTTGCTGGTGGAACGGGTGAAAAAATATAATCCTAAAACAGGCAATAACATCGTGGATAAACACGAACTTTTCCCGATTCCGCAAAAATTCATTGACGCCAACCTGGATGTTCAGATTGAACAGAATCCCGGGTATTAATTTCCGTATTGACCCTTAACCCAGTATGAAGCATCCAACACTCCGTTCGTACGTATTTCTATTGTGTTCAGTTCTTTTCAGCACCGGTTTGATCGCCCAGACGCCCGATTCGTTACAGGTTCGTTCGCCCAATGGCCGGTTGCGGTTTGCCTTTTCCATTCGGGCGGAGGGCATACCGACGTACGAGATTCAAAACCAGAATCAGCCCGTCATTCTGCCGTCTGCGCTGGGATTGAGCCCTAATCCGAACGGCCGAAATACCCGTTGGGATCAGAACCTGCGCGTCGTTTCCGTGAGCCGAAGTCGCCGGGATACCACCTGGAAACCGGTTTGGGGGGAACGCGCCAGCATTCCCGACCGGTACAACGAACTGGCCATCACGTTGCAGCATACCGACGGAGACCGGGGCCAGTTGCAGGTCATCGCCCGGGCCTACGACGAAGGCGTGGCGTTCCGGTATTTTTTCCCGGAAAACATACGGACGCAGGTGATGGATCTGGGTCAGGAGCAGACGCATTTTACCCTGCCCGCCGGTACCAAAGCTTATTTTACCAGCCACGCACAGGGAAGCTATGAAGAACGGACTCCCGAAAACTGGACGCAGGGTGCCGAACTGCCCGTAACGCTCCGGCTGAGCAACGGTTCCTGGGCGTCTATCGCGCAGGCCGAGCAAACCAATTACCCCCGCATCCGGCTGCACACGGCCAGTCCGGGGCAACTGGTTAGTCGATTGTTTGGGGAGGTAACCGAAACCTCGCCCTATGCCCTGCCCTGGCGAGTGGTGCTGGTCGGCGAACGACCGGGGGATTTGCTGGAGCGCAATTACCTGATTCAGAACCTCAATCCACCCACTGCCCTGAAAGACGTAAGCTGGATTCAGCCGGGGAAAGTGATGCGGGAAGTGACGCTTTCCACCAGCGGAGTCAAAAAGCTGGTCGATTTTGCCGTTGAACAGAACATCGACTACATCCACTTCGACGCCGGTTGGTACGGCCACGAGTACGAAGTAAGCTCGGATGCCACTACCGTTACGGTCGATCCGCGCCGGAATCCGAAAGGCGATCTGGATTTGCCGGAAGCCATCCGGTACGCGCGTTCCAAAGGCAAAAAAGTGATTCTGTACGTCAACCACCGGGCGCTCGAACGGCAGCTCGACACCCTGTTTCCGCTCTACAAAAGCTGGGGCGTCAGCGGAGTAAAGTTCGGGTTTGTGCATACCGGTTCGCATCGTTGGACGGTCTGGGTTCATGAAGCCGTTCGCAAGGCCGCTCAGCACCAACTGGTGGTGGATATTCACGACGAATACAGCCCGACCGGTTTTAGCCGGACATACCCGAACCTGCTCACGCAGGAAGGCATCCGGGGCAACGAAGAGTTTCCCAACGCAACCCTGAACACGGTTTTGCCGTTCACCCGCTTCCTGGCCGGGGCTGCCGACTACACCTTCTGCTTCAACGAACCCCGCCTGAAAAACACCAAATGCCATCAACTGGCGCTGACGGTTATTTACTTCAGTCCGCTGCAATACCTCTACTGGTACGGCAAACCCGAACACTATCCAGATCGGGAAGAAATCTCTTTCTGGAAAAACCTGCCGACGGTTTGGGATGATACGAAAGTGGTGGAAGGCACACCCGGCCAGTGGGTTTCGGTGGCCCGGCGAAAAGGGAATGACTGGTATCTGGGCACGATCACCAATACGGAAGCCCGGAAAATCTCCGTTCCGCTAACGTTTCTGGAATCCGGTAAAACGTACACGGCCGAATGCCACGAAGACGACGGTATGGGCAAGGTTCGCAAAACCGTCCGTAAGGTAACGGCGAAGGATCGGCTAACGGTTCATCTGCAAGCTTCCGGCGGCCAGGCGGTTTTTTTGAAAGTGATGCAGTAAGAGTTAACCAATAAGGAGTTGGCTGACGCAAGCTAAAAAAGAGTGCGTCAGCCAACTCATCACTCTATTCTGAGCGTAGCGATTTCACGGGGTTCATCAAGGCGGCTTTGATCGACTGAAACGAAACCGTCAGGAAAGCAATCAGCAGGGCAATAACGGCTGTACCGATAAAAACCCACGGACTGATGTTCGTCCGGTAAACAAACCCTTCCAGCCATTGAGTCATGCCCCACCACGACACCGGCGACGCCACGACCAGGGCAATAACGACCAGCCGCAGCAAGTCTTTGGAAAGCAACGCAACCAGCCCCGGCGTCGTGGCACCCAGCACCTTCCGAACTCCGATCTCTTTCGTTCGTTGTTCGGCCATAAACATCGATAAACCGAACAGCCCCAGGCAGGAAATCAGGATGGCGACCCCGGCAAAAATACCAAACAGCGTCTGCTGCGTTTGCTCGGTGGTATACAGTCGCCCAAACCGTTGATCCAGGAATTCGTACGTGAAAGGGTGCTCCGGAAAACGCCGTTTCCAGACGGATTCGATATGAGCCAGACCTTTTTGCAAACCAGCCCCGCCCGCTATGTGCACGGAGAGCCAGTTGTATTCTGGTTCCAGAAAAATAACGATGGGCGGAATGGACTGCTTAAGGGATTCAAAATGAAAATCTTTAGTAACACCGATAATGTGTCCGCGCCGTGGCCCGTAGCCAAACGCCTTGCCAATGGCCTGATCCGGATTCTTCCAGCCCAGCATGCGGGCCGCAGTTTCATTCACAACAAAGGCGGCAGTATCGTCCGTGGCATACGAGCGGGAAAAGTTACGCCCGGCGGCCATTTTCATTCCGTAGGTCGTAATAAAGTCATGATCAACCGCCAGAGATTTCAGAATTACCTTGGAAGGAGCCATGCTATCGCCCTTGGCAACATACGCATCCCAGGAGTCCAGCAAGCGCCCCGACGGCACCCGCGACGACTGCCCCACGGCCAGCACCGCGCTGTTGCGCTTCAATTCCTGCTTGATGGCTTCGTAATCGGCCGTCGAATCGCCGATTGTGCGCAGTAAAACAATCTGGTCCTTCTGGTATCCCAATTTGTAATTGCGGATATAATCCATCTGGTTGTAGACCACCACAGTGCTGATAATCAACGCAACGGCAATGGCAAACTGCGTAACCACCAGCACAGACCGAAGTTTGCCCGTCCGCATCGCCGACGCAATTTTACCTTTCAGCACACTGACAGGCTGAAACGAAGTCAGGAAGAAAGCCGGATAACTGCCCGATACCAAACCGGTCAGCAGCGTAACCCCCACTACAATACTCAGAAAAATCGGATTAGCCAGCTGAGAAACCGTCAGCTGTTTCTGCGTAAAATCATTCAAATACGGCAAACACGCCACCACCAGCACCAGCGCCAGCCCTAATGAAAAAACCACCAGCAAAAGCGATTCGCTCAGAAACTGGCCGACCAATTGTCCCCGAAATGCACCGACTACCTTCCGCATCCCAACTTCCTTGGCCCGCAGCGCCGACCGTGCCGTGGCCAGGTTCATGTAGTTGATGCAGGCAATCAGCAGAATAAACAACCCAATGGCCGAAAACAGGTATACATAGCGAATATCGCCCTCGGCATCCAGCGTATCATCCGTATCCGAACGCAGGTGAACATCCGTCAATTTTTGCAGATTCAGGACCGAATAGGTCGAGGCTTTGGGTTCGATCCGACGGTTTTGAAACGCCGGAAACGCCTTCACCAATTTATCCGGATTGGCCCCTTTCGCCAGCAATACATACGTCAGAAACGAATTATTGGCCCAATTGGTCCGTAAGCCTTCCGCTCCGTAAACGCGGTCGTCGCTGAGGGTTTTAAACGAGGCCAGAAAATCTGGATGAATATGCGACTGCGCCGGCAACGGTTCAAAAACGCCCGTCACCATAAAATCAAACTGGTTGTTTAGTCGAATACTCTTGCCCATCGGCGATTCTTTGCCGAAGTATTTCTCGGCCATTGGCTGCGACAGCAGGATCGAGAAAGGGTTGACCAGGGCCTGATCCGGATTGCCAACGACTACCCGAAAATCCAGTACCTTAAAAAGGTTTTCTTCGGCAAAAAGGACGTGTTTTTCGTTGTAAACGTGTTCGCCGTGCCTCACCAGGGTACTATAATTGAGCGTCCTGACCACCTGCTCAGCTTCCGGAAAATCCTGCTTGATCAGCGGTCCAAAAGGTGGAGCCACCGTGCCCAGTTTCAGCTCAACGGTGCCGTCGTTGGCATTTAGAAACGTCCGCATCACCCGGTACGTCCGATCGGAGTGGGTGTGAAAACGGTCGAAACTCACTTCATCACGTACGTAAAGAGCAATCAATAGGAAACACGCCAGCCCGATGGCCACACCGACAATGTTGATAAAGCCGAATGTTTTGTGTTTCAGCAGGTTCCGAAAAGCGATTTTTAAGTAATTGCGTAGCATAAGGTTCGTCGTTCACTGTCCAGTCGAGGTACGGTTTCGATGGCTCAAACAACATACCAACCTACATAACCCACTAAAATACAACCATTTAAATAAAAAGATTATCACTTATTTGTCCGCAAACGGACGGTTTTTCGTTCACTACCGGACAACAGAGCGTGAAGAAGTAAGCGTTAAAAGTGAAGAATTACAACGCTTACTTCTTCACTCCGACCGCAGAGAGGCAACCGGATTGGTAAAAGCCACTTTTGCCGATTGAATTGAAACCGTTAGCAGGGTTATTCCAACCGCGACCAAACCGGCCAGAACAAAGAGCCACCATGAAAGATCAACGCGGTACGCAAAACCCTGCAGCCAGCGGTCCATCGCCCACCCCGCCGTTGGGCCGCCCACCGCAATGGCCAGCAACACGGGTTTCAGAAAGTCTTTCGATAGCAGAGCAATAACGTTAAAAACGGTGGCGCCCAATACCTTCCGAACGCCGATCTCGCGGGTTCGTTGCTGAGCAGCCAGTCTGGCCAGGCCAAAGACGCCAAGACTGCAAATCAGGATGGCCAGCGCCGTAGCGTACCCGATAATCTGTTGCCATTTCTGCTCCTGCTCATATCCTTTGGCGTTCAGCTCGTCCAGAAAACCGTAATCCATTTCAACCGCCGGATAGGCTTTCTGATAAGCTTTCGCTAAGACAGCAACAGCCTCTTCCTGCCGGGTTTTGTCAATTTTCACCCAAATACCCGCCGACTGTTCTTCGTTCATAAACAACACCATCGGTTGTATCCGCTCCCGCAACGATCGGAAGTGGAAATCATTCACCACCCCAACAATGAGCAGCGGTTGCTGGCCAAAGTTCTCGTGCAGGCGGATCATTTTACCAACGGGTTTCTCCAGACCGGCGGCTTTCACAAACGTTTCGTTGACCAGTACGGATTCGGTTTTATCCGTCGGAAACGCAGCCGACAGATTCCGCCCGGCTTTCAGCGTGATGCCGAACACCGGCAGATAATGGTCGTCAATATAGCGGTACCAACTCTCGATTTTCCGATCTCCCACGCGCGTTTCGTACGTTCCGGCCAACTCATTACCAAACGAAAGATGCCGGATCGACGGCTCATTTGCCAGCTCGTTTCGCAGAAAGGCCTGGTCAGCTTTCAGATTTTGACTGGAAGCCATGTAGGAACCGATCACCGGGTATGGATCATAGCCCAAGTTTTTGGTCCGAACGTAGCTCATCTGATCATAAAAAACCGTGGTAGCGATCACCAGGAAAACCGATAGCGCGAACTGAATCATCACCAGCATTTTCCCAAACCAGCCTGGCCCGGCCAGATGCGGTTTTCGGTAGAGCACTTCCGTGGGTTTAAAGCGGGCCACCACAAACGCTGGGTATAGACCCGCCAGGAGGGTATTAATAATCAATAACAGCAGCAAATACAGCAGCAACTCACCATCCAGCATTTCGCCAAACACGATGGATTTCGTGGCTAGTCGGTTGAAAACCGGTAACGCCAGTCGCGACAGCAACATCGCCAGGCCAAAAGCCCCCAGGCACAGGGTAGCCGATTCGCCCAGAAACTGCGCCACAATCATCCACGGGCTACTGCCGGAAACTTTCCGAATTCCGATTTCCTTCGTCCGTTTCAACGAGCTGGCCAGACTGATGTTGATAAAATTAATGGACGCCATCAGCAAAATGAAGGCCGAAATTCCCAGAAAGAGATACGAAAAAACCGGATTGCTACCGTTGGTCACTCCGCCCTCCCGATTGCCTTCGCTCCGGTACAGCGGGTTCAGGTGCAGATCGGTGATGGGTTGCAGGCCGTAGCGGACGGAGGGATCAAATCCGTAGTTTTTCCGGTTGTCGGCCACCTGCTGCCGGGCGTGTATAGCGTAGACTTCGCCCATCTTCCGAACAACGGTTTCTGGATCAGCGCGGGGTTGCAATACCACAAACGTACTCAGGTACGCATTCAACCAGGCGGTATCGTCGAACGACGCCTGCATAAACCGGAACGGAAACAGCAAATCAAACTGAAGCGAGGAGTTTTTGGGCGGGTCCTGCACCACACCCGTGATAATCGACGCCCCCAGCCGCCGACCGGAAGGCCCGTCTTCGAGCAACGTTTTGCCAACCACATCGAGGCTGTTGAACAGTTTCCTCGCCGTCCGTTCGGTAATTACGACCGTTCCTGCGCCTTGCAAAGCGGTTTTGGGATTGCCACTCACCAACTGAAACGAAAACACGTTGAAAAAGGTGGAGTCCACAAAAAAGGGGTGCAGGATAAACGATTTGTTATTGGCCACAAACACGCCCTGAATGTCACCGCCCATGACCCGCGTATACGTCTGAATCTCGGGAATCTGGGCTTTAAAAGCGGGGCCCTGCACCTGCCCCGTGCCGCCACTGGTAGTAGCTTTTCCACCCTTAGTTTCGGTGATCGTTGTGGTAATCCGGTAGAGATCGGGACTGTTGGCGTGAAACCGGTCAAAACTTCGCTCGTCTTTGATGTAAAGGATCGCCAGCACCATACAGGCAATACCAACGGCCAGACCAGTGACGTTGATCACCGAATACAACCGGTTTTTCCACCATTGACGGAAAGCAATACGCAGGTAATTACGAAACATAGGCGTAGCGGGACAGGCTGACCTCAACCTGCTTTGAAGGATTTAGTATTGATTGAGTGATTTTACACTGATTCGGGAGAGCGGATTTCCAGCCGGTAACCGACCCCGTGCACTGCCACAATACGCACCGTTGGATCATTTTGGAGGAATTTGCGAAGCCGGGACACGAAAACGTCCACACTCCGGCCAACAATGACGCCCTCATCCTGCCAAACCATTTTGAGAATCACATCCCGTTCCAGAACCTGATTGGGATGATTGGCAAAAAAACGCAGCAGTTTGGCTTCCCGATAGGTCAGGTTGTGGGTTTGCAGGCCTACCGTCAGCGTTTGATGAGTCACGTTCAGGTTCGAATTGCCCATCATCACAGTTTCGTCCTCGTTTGGTTCGGTATCCGGCAAACTTATCCCGTTCTGAGCCTGATCAGGGCGACGCCAGGTTACCCAAACCAGCGCCGTCAGCACGCTACCGGCCGCCAGCAGCCACCATACCGCAGTGGTTGGCGTGGACCGCTCGGGCGCTGAAAACCGTACTTGCAGATCGAAGCACCCTTTCGCCTGTTCGCGACCGCGGCACGGTACCTCCTCATTTTTGGTCACATCCAAAACCGTATAGCCTAGTTGGATCGACCCATCGGTGCAGTTCAGAACTGCCACTTCGTACGGTTTTTCGATGCCGTACAGAAGTAGCGAATGGTGTAGCAGGCTGGGCAATTGGCTGTAATCGAACGCATGATTCAGGCGAATCCGGAAGGTAGTGGCATCCGGCTGCTGAACCGGTGCAATGCGAGACGTAGAATCCCCCGCCGTCTTCAGCAAATGGTGGGCCGTCCGGCGAAGCGCCAGATTTACATTATCCAAAAACCGCTGGTTTACGTCCTGCGCCGGTGCGGGAGCTGATCGATTAAATTGAATAAACAACAGAGCCGTCAGCAAAACGGCAGCGAGCGCGATCAGTCGGCTGATTCTTCCCATTATCGTTCCTGGTGTACCCATAGGCAGTAAGTTACACCCGTTTTTCCATTCTCCTTCAACATCCGGAGAATCGATTCCGGCCGGAATCGATCCAAAATTCGATCAACAGCCCTCGTCTTTACCGCTAGTAAGCGAGAGAAACCAGAAAAGTTTCAAACGAATGACACGCCGGGCCAGGGCATCTTCGCTCCGGAGCGGCTCAATCACCAGCTCATCACCCACCGCAGCCAACGCCATTACAGGCCCCAGATCAACTGTAACCCCTTGCCAATCGCAATGCTCTTTGGACGGGCGAATCACGTTTCCGCTCCGTTTCAGATAAACCTGGAACGGTATTTTGACGGATCTGGGCGAAGAAGGGTCACCTTTTACAACCGCCAGTTTTCCGCGGCTGTTGATGGAAAAAAACGCATGATCCAGCGCGATGCCGTTTAGCAAGATCGGATTCCTAAAAAACGTCTGTTCTTTTTCGCCAACCGTTATCCTTCGGCTTTCTGGAGTGTGGGTTCGTTGGGGTGTTTTTTCCCAGACAACGGCGGAAAAATTAGTATAGAACAATACGGCGAAAATACTTAATTTTGCTAACATAGTGGTTATCAGTTAAGATAAATGATAAGCCAAATGTATCCGCCCAATTCGTCCACGCCATGAATCATCGGTAAAAGATTGTAAACGAATTGTAAAGTTTTGCATTATTCTCTAAAAAACAACTTTTCTTCTCCGTTACCTACCTTTTCATAATACAACGTATTTTCAGACATCACTTGCCTGTGCTTCAAATTGTTCTATTTAGAACCATTCTTTAAAAAATTAAAAAAAGGATTATTTACACTAATATTTTTCAGAATAACCGAACTAAATACTAATTTCAGCCCGAAATGGGAAATTATATATATCAATATAACTCCCCTCAAGTACTAGTACCCTATCTGTATCCCCCCCCACTTAACGACTAACTTAACCAACAATTACCATTTCTAACTCAATTATTCTCATGCAAGAACCAGTACTCTTTTCAACCCGGAAAATGCCGAATGCCCACTGGCTGCGTCGTTGTACGCTGCTGGCGCTGGCAGCTACCAGCACGGCATTTCTAGCTCCTCATGTGCCGGCTTACGCAAAACCGGGAACGGGTGAAGTAACGGCTCCGCTCGCGAAAGACATTACGGGAACGGTTAAAGATGCAAACGGAGCCGGAGTACCCGGTGTGAACGTAGTAATTAAAGGAACCACGCGCGGCACCACCACCAACAGCGCGGGCCAGTACTCGCTCACGGTCGACAACAGTGCTACGGTATTGATTTTTTCCTTCATTGGCTCCATCACACAGGAAGTAGTAGTGGGTGATCGGTCGGTCATTGATGTTGTGCTTCAGGAAGATTCGAAGCAATTGAACGAGGTGGTTGTAACAGCCCTCGGTATCGAACGGAACGCCAAAACACTGACCTACGCCACCCAGCAGATCGACGGTAAAAAGCTGGTAGACGTGCGGGATGCCAACTTTGTCAACACGCTTTCCGGTAAAGTAGCCGGGATGGTGGTAACGCAGGGTTCGTCGGGCCCGGGGTCGGCTACGCGGGTGGTTCTGCGCGGAAACCGGTCCATTACGGGTAACAACAACGCCCTATTCGTTATTGACGGGGTGCCGGTAGATAATACGGTTCGGGGCCAGGTAACGGGTGACTTCGGGGGTATCAACGGAAGTGACGGGGCCAACAACATCAACCCGGACGACATTGAATCGATGAACGTTCTGAAAGGACCCGCAGCTTCGGCGCTGTACGGTTCGCGGGCGGCCAACGGGGTTATCATGATCACCACGAAAAAAGGGAAAGCCGGTAAAGTAGCGGTGGATGTGAACTCCGGCGTACAGATGGAAACGCCGTTCATGTTGCCCAGCCTGCAAAATACGTACGGACAGGGTGCCGGGGGCAAATCCAGCGAAAATGCCGCTGGTAGCTGGGGCGCACCCGCCACGACATACCCGAACAACATTCGGGACTTTTTCCGGGATGCGGTTTCGACCAACAACTCGGTAGGAGTAGCCGCCGGAACGGACAAAATCCAGTCGTACACGTCGTATACGCACAACTACAACCAGGGGATTTTGCCTAACAACGACCTGGTTCGCCATACGCTGAACCTGCGCCTGAACTCGCAGATCTCGAAGCGGTTCTCTACCGATGCCAAAATCACGTACATCAACCAGAAAATCGCCAACAAACCGCGGTCGGGTGAGGAAAGCTCCGCCACGATGAACCTGTACAAAGTACCGCGCAGCGTGGATCTGATCGGAAAGTACAGCACGTTTGAAGACGCGAACGGCAAACCGACTTACTGGACCAGCTCCGGGATTTACATGAATCCCTACTGGACCATCAACCGGACGTTCCAAAGCGAACAACGGAACCGGGTGACGGCTCTTGGATCAGCTAAATACAACTTTACCGACTGGCTGAATATTCAGGGCCGGATCAGCTACGACTGGTACACCGACCGGAACAGCCAGGCGTATTCCAACAACACGCTGCTATTCGCCGGAGCTGGTGGCTCGTACCAGGAGTTTACACTCGACCAACTGGAGCGCAATATGGATGTGATTGTCTCCGGGAACAACAAAGTGAGCAACGATTTTGGCATTACGTACAACGTTGGAGCGGGTCAGACCTACAACCGGTTCTCGCAGGTAGGTGCCAGCACCAACGGTTTGTCGGTCGCCAACCGGTTCGACCTTTCGTTCGCGTCGGCGCTGACCCAGATCACGGGCTTTAGCCAGAAAGAATTGCAGTACGTCTTCGGAACCGCTTCGGTTTCGTTCCGCGATTACCTGACGGTTGATGCGTCGGTTCGGAACGACTGGTCGTCTACGCTGCCGAAACCTTATTCTTACATTTACTCGGCCTTCGGTGCCAACTTTATTCTGTCGGATGCCGTAACACTGCCGACCTGGATGAGCTTTGCCAAAATTCGGGCATCCTGGGCGCAGGTGGGGAACGATGCAGCTCCTTACAGCTTGTTGCAAACTTACTCTTTCGCACAAGGTGGAACGGGCGGTTTTATTTCGCGCAGTACCCAGCGTCCGGCTGAAAACCTGAAACCCGAGATTTCATCATCTACTGAATTTGGTGCGGATCTGCGCTTCTTTGGAGGTCGGTTAGGACTTGATTTCACGTATTACAACAGCAACACGGTTAACCAGCTGCTGTCTTTGGGCCTGGCACCGGCATCGGGTTTTGCCAGCCAGTTTATCAACGCCGGGAAGATCAACAACAAAGGTTTTGAGTTGACGCTGACGGCCTCTCCGCTGAAAGGAAGCGGTTTAAGCTGGGATGCTTCGTTCAACCTGGCGCGTAACGTCAACACGATTGTTGAACTACACCCGAGCGTAAAACGGGCAACACTAGGTGGTAACACCCGGACGACGACCGCCGTTGTTGTAGAAGGCGGCTCTTATGGTGATCTGGAAGCCTACAGCTGGGCGAAAGATGAACAGGGACGTCGGCTGGTCAATGCCAACGGTTTACCAGTTGTAAGCGCATTCGGTATCATCGGAAACTTCAACCCGAAATTCACGATGGGCTTCAACAACACCTTCTCGTACAAAAACTTTGTGCTGAGCTTCCTGGTTGACGGCCGCGTGGGTGGTACGATGGTATCCGGAACGGATGGTAACCTGGCGTATGACGGAACCGCCGACTACACCCTCGAACACCGCGAAGGTGGCTGGGTATTGCCGGGTGTAACAGCAACCGGTGAAACCAACACCAAAGCCATCAACGCCGAGCAATTCTGGCAAACGGTTTCGCAGGGTCGGTATACCTGGGGTGATTTCTTCGCGTATTCAACCACCAACATCCGGTTGAGAGAATTGTCGTTTGGGTACAATATCCCCTTCCCGCAAAACTTCTTTATTAAAAATGCCCGTCTGTCGCTCACGGCCCGTAACCTGTTCTTCCTGTACCGTGGCAATGCCAACATGGACATTCCTGGTCTGAAAACTCGCAAACTGCCGTTTGACCCGGATGTCAACCTGAGCGCAGCCAACTACCAGGGTTCTGAATACGGCGCCCTGCCTTCTACCCGTACCGTAGGTCTTAACTTGAAATTAGGATTCTAAAAAATGCCGACAAGGCGTATTCTGGAATCCAAAAACGTGATTAAAAGAACCATGAAATTACCCGTAAATAAATTCATTAAATTATCGGCGGTTGGGCTACTGGTCGGTTCCGCTGGAATCTGGAGCGGTTGTACGAGCGATTTTGAAGAAATCAACACCAGCAAAACCGCTATTACCACGCTAACCCCAACCGAACTACCGTATTTGTTCGCCCGGGCTCAACAGCAGGCTTCCTACGCGGCTGGTACATACCAGACCGCCCAGAACCTGTACGCTGACTTGTTTGCGCAGTACTTCGCGACGACGACACCCAACTTCCAGTCGGATCGTTACTTTATGCACCCGACCTGGATCAACTCCCACTGGAACCCGATCTATACGCAGGTGGTGCCGCAGTTGAAGACCCTGTTCGAACAAACCGACAAGGCTTCGTCTCAGTATGCGTTGGCCAATATCTGGTGGGTATTTTCCTTCCACCGCCTGACGGATTACTACGGCCCGGTTCCCTATTTCGACGCGGGTATTCCGGCCAACAGTGTCAAGTACGATGCGCAGGACAAAATTTACGATGACTTTTTCAAGCGGCTGGCCGAAGCTACTAGCGTTCTGAAAGGAAAAACCGCCGAAAAACCGTACGGTACTTATGACATCATCTACGCTGGCGATGTCAACAAGTGGATCAAATTTGCCAACACGCTGCGGCTGCGGCTGGCGCTGCGGATTTCGAAAGTAGACCCGGCCCGGGCCAAAACCGAAGCCGAAGCTGCCATTGCCGGTGGTCTGCTGACGGCCGTTTCCGACAATGCTTACATGGTTAAAAACCTGGCCGGTGGCGATAACAACGGTTTGGCAACGATTTCGGGCTGGGGTGAGTTCCGGATGAGTGCCGCCATGGAATCGGTTCTGAAAGGCTTCGACGATCCGCGGATTGGTGTTTATTTCCAACCGGCCTTCACCACCAAAACGTACGAAGGACTGCGGAATGGACTCGGCCCCACGGAATTGACCGATCCATTGAACACCAACGACAACAACTCCAACATTGGTACGCTCTGGATCCGCAATACAGGAGCCGGTTCGGCCTGGGATCGCCAGTTGGCAGTTCGTCAGGATATTATGCACACGGCTGAGGCTTATTTCCTCCTGTCCGAAGCCGCTCTGAATGGCTGGAACACGGGCGGTGTGACGGCGCAGCAGGCGTATGAAAGTGGTATCAAAGCTTCCATGGAAGGTTGGGGCATTACCGGTGCAGCAGTCGATACGTACATCGCCAGCACCAAAACGCCTGTTGCTCCGCAGGATCAGCAGAAATCGCCCGCGTTGACCAATATTACGGTGAAATGGGGTGCTACGGCAGCGGTTCAACGGGAACAAATCGGTACGCAGAAATGGCTGGCCCTCTACCCCGACGGTATTGAAGCCTGGGCGGAAGTTCGCCGGAGCCGTTTCCCGAAGCTGTACCCGGTTGTCAACTCGGTGAACACGGATGTACCGACGACTTCGTATCCCCGCCGAATTCCATTCCTGCTGCTGGAACAACAGTCGAATACCGAAGCCACCAAAGCTGCGGTCACTTTGCTGGGTGGTCCGGACAAGGCTTCAACACCGTTGTGGTGGGATAAGAATTAAGAGACGAGAGTTGTTGTAAAAAGGGTTGTTACACAGAGTTAATCAGAGGCCATCAGGGTGATCAGAGTTTTCTCGGATTACCCCTGATAATCTCTGATTAACTCTGTGTAACAACCCTTGTTTATGATTCTTCCACCAGCAATTTCCGCTGCTTCGCCAGGTCCTCCCGCTTCACAAAGGTGATGGGCACAAATTGCTCGGTAGGCGAGCCAATGTAATAGAGCGTCCAGTCCTGATCATAACCCGCCAGCATCTGCCGGATGCAGTCCACGCGGTCGATGGTCGGAATGTTGCAGTCTTCCCAATAAAACAGCTCGACGCGGTAGTGCAACTCCTGCCGCTTGCCGTTGATGGTAACTTCAATCTCGATGTCCTGTTTGCCAGGCATCGTCGGAATGGGAATAGCAATATGTGCCATAGTTATAGGAGATTTAAGAAGATTGGTAGAAATTAAGAAGGGAGGTACGGAAGAAGGAACGAAGGCACTTTATTCCCCTGTTCTTCTCCCTTCCTTGATTATTCATTTTTCAAACTCTTTACCGGATTCATCAAAGCCGCCCGGATGCTTTGGAAGCTAACCGTCACAAACGCAATCAGAATGGCCATCGCAGCACCGGCAACAAAAATCCACCAGTCGATGTCAATCTTGTATGCAAAGTCCTGCAACCATTTGTCCGTAAAATAATACGCAACCGGCGAAGCAATCAGGATGGCAACCAGCACGAGTTTCAGGAAATCCCGGGTCAATAAGCCGACGATGCTGAGCACCGTTGCACCCAATACTTTCCGCACGCCGACCTCTTTAACCCGCTGATAGGCAATCAGGGTAGAAAGCCCGAACAGCCCCAGGCAGCTGATAATCACTGCCACCGCCGTGGCCAGGTTAATGATCCGGGCGGTATTGCGTTCGCTGGCGTACATTTCTTCCAGCGTGCTGTCATAAAACTTGTACTCAAACGGTTCGGTTGGGTAGAACGTCTTCCAGACGGGCTCCATCTGCCGGATTGCGGCCTGCCACTGCTCGGGATTCGACGATTGAAGTTTGATGTTGAACGTCCTGAGGCTTTGCTTTTCGTTGGTCAGAATGAGCGGCTCGATCTTCTTGTAAAACGTACCCGTGTGGAAATCCCGCACCACGCCCACCACCGGAATCGCTTTGCCTTCAAGTTTTTGAATAAATTTCCCAATCGCTTCCTGCGGTGACCGAAACCCGAATGCGTGCAGGGCGGCTTCGTTGAGGATGTATTCCCGAACGGTATCGGCTGCCGCCAGGTTTCGACCCGCCAGCAGCGGTATTTTATAAAGCGAAAGCAGCGTTGTATCGATGGTTTTGAAGAAAACCGATCGCTCCATAATCTGACCCTGGTTGTTTTTATACTGAAAATTATCGCTGCTAAACGAGGTATTCATCGGCGACTCCCCCAAGGCAACGCTGGCGATACCAGGTTGTTTGGCCAGTTCCTGCTGCATCGTAAACTGCCGGTCTTTGTACGCCGGATTATTCCACAGTTTCCAGGGTACCTGAACCAGCAAAACCGCTTCCCGGTCAAACCCCAGA
Organism: Larkinella harenae; assembly: GCF_054780515.1. Taxonomy (NCBI): domain Bacteria; kingdom Pseudomonadati; phylum Bacteroidota; class Cytophagia; order Cytophagales; family Spirosomataceae; genus Larkinella; species Larkinella harenae. The sequence goes on from NZ_BAAGWE010000002.1 coordinate 1,103,940, forward strand.
TCCTTGTTAAGCAAATAATGCAATTGCTGCCCTACCAGCAGCGTTCCGACAATGAACAACTGCGCGACCACAAACTGAAACACAATCAGGCTTTTGCGCAGGGTCAGACGGTTTTTCCCGACAGATACCGCACCACGCATAATGCTCACGGCCTGCACGCGGGTGATCAGCCAGCCTGGATACCATCCTGACAAAACCGTTACGCTCAGCATCAGTCCCAACAGAAAAACCGCCATTTTCCAATAATTTCCGTATTGCGCCATCTCTTCCGGAATCAACTCCCGAAACTCGGCCATCACCCAGATTGACAGCAGATACGACACCAGAATGGCCAAAACCGTAATGACCAGCGTTTCGCCCAGAAACTGCCGGATCAGGTGCCAGCGCGAACTACCCAGCGTCTTCCGAATGCCGATTTCCTTGGTCCGCTGCGGGACCTGCGCTGTGGTGAGGTTGATGTAATTGATGCAGGCCAGTAGCAGCAGAAAAGCCGCAATGCCCATCAAACCGTACAGCACGTTTGGGTTGGCCTTCCGCATGTTCTCGCCGTATTCCGTCGAAAAGTGAACCTCCGACAAAGGCATCATGATGTGCCACCGCTGGAAGTGGTATTTCTTCATATTTTCAGCACCGTGCCGGTACGAAATCGCGTTGATTTGCTTCAGCACCGTCTGCGGAACCACCTGCGCGGCCAATTGGAGATACAGACGATTGTTGGAGCTTACCCCGCCCCACTGCTCGTTGATATCACCTTTGGTTTCGAGCAGGAAGATTTCCTGAGCGTTGAAACTACTCGGAAAATCCAGGTCGGCCACCACCCCGGAAACTCGTACGGCCACGGTATCGTCGTACACAATCGTCCGACCCAGCACCTTCGCAGCCTCCACGCCCGGAAAATACCGTTCGGCCCGGCTTTGGGTCAGCACCACCTGGTTCGGCGCATCGAGGGCTGTGGCCGCGCTCCCCGCCAGCCACCGGTACGGCACCAGGTCAAAATACTGGCGATTGGTCACGATCTGGTTTTTCGGTTCTGAAAACTGGTCGGCACCGACTGCGGCTCCCGGTATCCGCACCGACTGTTTCCAGTGATCCCAAACCGGCACCGCCTGCTCTACCCCCGGAACCTGCTGCCGAACCGCTTCGAACAACGGTTTTGGCACCCCGGCATTGCCGCTCTCGACACCGTCGTATTTAAAGCGGCTCACCACCCTGTAAACCCGTTCGCGGTTGGGGTGTTGCTGATCAAAGCTGAACTCATAGCTCACGATCCGATAAATGACCCAGCAGCCGCTGATGCCAATCGACAGACCAAGTACATTCAAAACCGTAAACAAACGGTTCCGCCAGAGGTGGCGCAGGGTGGTTTTCAGGCAGTTATTCATCATTCATAATTCATCATTCTTAACTCTTCACTCCGAACGCAGTGAGCGAACCGGATTCATCAAGGCGGCTTTGATGCTTTGCAGTGAAACCGTTATCAATGCAATGGCAAGAGCCAGCATACCAGCGATGATAATGATCCCGACCCCGATGGACGTACGGTAGGCAAAACCACTCAGCCAATCGTTCATCAGATACCAGGCAATCGGTACGGCAACGACAATGGAAAATACCACCAGCCGGATAAAATCTTTCGTCAGCAAAAAGACAATGGCCGAAACATCGGCACCCAGCACCTTCCGAATCCCGATTTCGCGCGTCCGGCGGGCCACCGTGAACGAAATCAGCCCAAGTAGTCCCAGCGACGCAATGAAAATAGCCAGACCGGCAAACAGCCCGAAAACCGTTCCGAATTGCTCATCGGATTGGTATTGCTGGTTAAAAAATTCATCCAGAAAGAAATATTCAAACGGATTGCCCGGAAACGCCTGCAAAAACTTGCGCTCCACGGCGGCAATGGTGCGGGGCAAATCAGTCGTCCGGATTTTCAGCGAGTAATAACTCAGGTTGCGCAACCGATCCGGGCGACGGTAGACCGACAGAAAAACCATCGGATCTTTGGCCCGTCGCAGGCCCTGCTGGTGGAAGTCTTTGACCACGCCTACCACCCGTAGCGGGTTATCGCCCGATAGGATGTCTTTGTTCAGGGCATCTTCCGCCGACTTGAAACCGAAGGTACTCACGGCGGTTTCGTTCAGAATAACCGCCATCGAGTCGGTACCGAAACGAGGGCTAAAATTCCGACCAGCAGCTAGTTTAACTTTGTAGCTATCCAGAAAGTCGTTGTCAATGGAAGTGATAAACATCGTACTGACCTTTTCATCGCGCTGGTCTTTCCGCCGAAGACTGCTCGTCCAGATAATTTCAATGCCCGGCACATACGCCGAACCCGTAACACTTTCGGCCAGATTCTGCTTCACCAGCTGCTGTTTGAACGTTTCCGAGCGCGTCGAAAACGTCGCATCGGTGACGCGGGGCGCCTGCAAAACCAGCGTCTGCTCCCGGTCAAATCCTAGGTCCTGCTGCTGCATGAAACGCAGTTGCTTGTAAACCGTCAAAGTCCCGATAATGAGTGCAACCGAAGCCGCAAACTGCACCACAATCAATCCCTGCCGTAATCCCACGCCTTTTGTTGTTTGGGTGAACCGTCCCTTCAACACCGCAATGGGCTGGTAGTCGGACAGGACAAACGCGGGGTAGAGACTCGACAAAACCGTACCTGTAAACAACGCGATCAGGCCGGTTTTCCACAGATCCGTGTGAACGATTTGCACAAACTCCAACGGTTTGCCGGTCAGTTCGTTAAACAACGGCAACAGCGACCACACCAGGCTTATGGCCACACCGAATGCCAGCAGGTTCAGCAACAGCGATTCAAAAATAAACTGCCCAATCAAACCGGCCCGCAGCGCGCCCACCACTTTCCGGATGCCCACTTCCTTCGCCCGGTCGAGCGCCCGCGAGGTGGCGAGGTTGATGTAATTGATCCAGGCAATGACCAGAATGGCAAACGCCACCCACACCAGGAACTCCACGGTTCGGCCGTCGCCATTCACCTCTGCTTCCTGGTTGAGGTGCGACTCCAGGTGAATGTCGCGGACCGGTTGCAGCAACAGCACGTTCATTTTGCCCGATTTTCGGTACCAGTCGCCGTTGTACTTCATCATCATGGCGGGTAGTTTAGCTTCCAGCCCTTTCGGGTCAGCCGGTTCGCCGTTGCGACCGGGGCGCAGTTTGACGTAAGAGAAGAAATCGTACCATCCCCAGCTGGTTTGCGCGTCCGGATCTGTCAGGTACGAGAACAGAAGATCAATTTCGAGGTGGGAGTTTTTGGGATGATCCCTGAATACGCCCGTCACCACGTACGAATCCTTATCCAGTTTGATGGTCTGATTCAACGGGTCAGCCGCGCCGAAATACTTCCGGGCCGTCGATTCCGACAACACTACCTTCCTGGTTCCGACCAGCGCCGTTTTCGGATCACCCTTGAGCAGCCCCATGTTAAAAAACGACAGGGCGTTGGAATCGGCATAGAAGAAATTCGTTTCCCGAAAATGCTTGTCGCCAAAGCTCACCACGCCGTTGTTGGCATCGTACAGCCGGGTAAAATCCTCCACCTCAGGGTAGTCTTTCTTCATCGTCGGCGCGATGGCCGGAAAGGAAGTGGCCGACCGCCAGGCCAGCTTTCCGTCCTGATAAGCATCGAGCTGAATGCGGAACGTCCGGGCAGCGTCGGGCAGAAAGTTGTCGTAACTTTTCTCGAACGTCACGTACAATCCGATGATCATGCAAGCCGCCATCCCGACGGACAGCCCCAACAGATTAATGAGTGAGAAAAACCGTTGATTACGGAAGTTTCGCCAGGCGATTTTGAGGTAGCTTCGGAACATAATTTTATAGTTATGAGTGGGCTAACGCACGCTTAATTCTTCACTTTTAACCGCGCGCGCGGCCCGTCTTTATTCGGAACGAAGTGATTTTACCGGGTTCATCAAAGCCGCTTTGATGCTTTGAAAACTGACCGTCAGCAACGTTACCGCAACCGCCAGCACGCCGGCCAGTGCAAACATCCACCACTCGACGTCGACTTTATACGCAAACTCGGCCAACCATTTGTTCATGGCCCACCAGGCCAGGGGCGAAGCAATCAGCAGTGCCACAACAACCAGAATGACAAAATCCCGTGACAACAGCCCGACGATGCTGCCCACCGACGCGCCCAATACTTTCCGAATACCGATTTCTTTGATTTTCTGCTGCGTCACGAGCGCGATTAAACCGTACAGGCCCAGGCAGGAAATCAAAACCGCCAGCCCGGCAAAATAGCCGATGAGTTTGCTCAGGCGCTGCTCGCGTTCGTACAACTGGGCGATGCTCTGATCCAGAAACTCGTACGCAAAGCTTTTCTCCGGAAAGTACCGGTCCCACTCCTGCTGAATGGCTTTCAGGGTTTCAGCCTTGTTTTCCGAATTGATCTTGATGGAAAAAATCCGCAGGAGTGGCTGATCAATCGTCAGCAACATGGGTTCGATGGGTGCCTGCAACGAGCGGTTATGAAAATCCTTCATGACGCCGATGATTTTACCCTGCTTGCCTTCCAGATTAATCGATTTGCCGACGGCCTCCGACGGTTTCCAGCCCAGCAGTTTCACCCCACTTTCGTTGGCGATAAAGGCCGACGTTTTATCGGTCTGGTAGCTTTCGGAAAAATCCCGCCCGGCCACAAATTTCAGCCCGTACATATCGGCAAAATTGAAGTCAACGCCAACTGTACCGATAAAAAGCGGTTCCTGCGTACGCCCTTCCCGAACGACATTCCGCTGGACAGCACCAAACCCCATGCGCTGGGTAGCCATCGTCACCTGCCGAACGTTCGGATTTCGGAGCACGATTTCCCGGAATGTTTTCAGGCGTTGGTACGAACTATCCGTTGGAGCCGCAAAGACGTTCGTTATTTTCTCGTTGCGAATATTCGCCGTAATAATCAGGTCTTTCTGGAAACCCATCGGCCGATTCATCAGAAACTGCAATTGCCGGAAAGCAACCAACGTACCGATAATCAGGGCGATGGAAGCCACAAACTGAACCCCCAGCAGCAGTTGCCGAACGGCCCCGCCTTTCGCCTTTCCGCTCATGAAACTCCCTTTCAGCGTAGCAATGGGCTGGAATCGCGACACGAAAAAGGCCGGGTAACTTCCCGACAGCAAACCGGTGAACAGCGCAATACCGACGAACGCCAGCAAGAGCCAGCCTTCGGACAATACGTAATTAACGGTCAGATGCTTGCCAGTCAGGGTGTTCAAAACCGGTAGCAGCACGCCGATTAACAGCAGCGAAAACGTCAGGGCAATCAGACTCAGCAGCAGCGATTCGCCGAGAAACTGCGCCACCAGTTGCGCTTTCTGACTGCCCATCACTTTGCGAATGCCCACCTCCTTGGCGCGTTTCAGCGAGCGGGCGGTTGACAGGTTGACAAAATTGATGCAGGCAATCAGCAGTGTCATCACGCCAATTCCGATGAACACGTAGATATACGTCAGGCTGCCAGTAGGCTCGTAACCGCCTTCGATGTTCGGATTCAGGTGAATGTCCCGCAGCGGTTGCAGTTCATACACAATGTCCTTTGCGATGTCCTTATGGGCGTGATCGAGCAGAAATTTCGGAAACCGGGCATTGACTGTTGCCGCCGACCGACCGGGACGCAGCAGGACGTACGTCGATGAATGCGTAATGACCCAGTTCTGGGGCAGGTTTTCCCGGGCCGACTCGCTCTCGGTGGCAAACATCGTCTCGTAGCTGGACAGCAAATCGAGGTGAATGTGCGAGTTATCCGGAAACTTCTCAACCACGCCGGTCACCCGCAGCGGGTGCTTGCCTTCGTAGAGCAACGTCTGCCCCATCGGGTTCTGGTTTCCGAAATACTTGGCCGCGATTTCGTCGGTAATCACAACGGTGTATTTATCCTTCAGGGCTGTCCGGGGATTTCCTTGCCGGAACCGGAAGCTGAAAATATCGAGCAGGGTCGAATCGGCGAAGAAAAACCGTTCTTCGTCGTATTTGACCGGCGCATGCTGGCTGGTTTTTGGGACACCAATGGTGGCGCTGCTTTGGTAAATCCGGGCAGTTTTTTCAATTTCCGAAAAGGTACTGGCCATCAGGGGGCCTGCCGGGGGTGGTGTGAGGGCCAGCGGCCGGTCGATGTTGGCAAATTTGGGTAAATACGTCAGGCGGTAAATGCGGTCGGCTTTCTGCTGAAAGGTGTCGTAGCTCAGCTCGTGCCGAACGAATAGCAGAATCAGAAAGCAGCAGGTCAGGCCCACAGTCAGGCCGATGATATTGATCAACGAAAAACTCTTCTGCCGGAGCAGGTTTCGGTACGCAATTTTCAGATAATTTTTAAGCATAACTCATAGGATAGGTTTGGATAATACTTCTGAACGGGACTGTCCGCACGGATTTTATTCACTCCGCAACGACTTTACGGGATTCATCAGGGCCGCTTTAATACTTTGAAATGACACCGTCAGCAGGGCAATGCCGACCGCCAGCAGGGCCGCCAGGGCATAGACCCACCAGGCTACCTCAATGCGATAGGCAAAATCCTGCAACCAGCGATTCATGGCCCATCCCGCAATCGGAAAGGCAATCAGGACCGCAATCAGGACGAGTTGGAGGAAATCTTTCGACAGCAAAAGCACAATACTGGACGAGGTAGCGCCCATCACTTTCCGAACGCCAATTTCTTTGGTACGCTGCTCGGCGGTGAAAGTGGCCAGACCAAACAAGCCCAGGCAGGCAATTACGATGGAGATGCCCGCAAAAACCGTAAACAGCGTGCCGGTCTTTTGCTCGGCTTCATAAAGAGCCGCAAACCGATCATCCAGAAATGTATACGTAAACGGAGCCGGTGGATTGAAAGCAGCCCACTTTTCTTTCATGGCTGCAACCACGCCAGCCACATCATCGGCTTTTACTTTCACCTGAACCGCTCCCGAATTATAGCCCAGCAACAGCATCAGCGGGGCAATTTTCTGCCGGGCCGACGCGTAATGAAAATCCCGCACCACGCCCACTACCGTAAACTCTTTCCGCCCGGAACGGACAATCGTTTTACCGATCGGGTTGGTTTGCCCCCACCCCAGCTCCCGCACCGCAGCATCGTTGAGAATCACCGCCGAAGAATCGGACGGAAAGGCCGGGGAGAAATTGCGCCCCTGCCGGAGTTTGATGCCCAATGTTGGCAAATACTGGTCGTCGATGCGGTAGATCGTCGTTTGAATTTCTTTGGTCGTCTGCTTTTTGAGGGGGTCTTTGCCGTAAATCTGCGTTCCTTCCTCGGTGTCATTGCTCAGGGGGACACTCCGTGAAAGACTCGCCTGCACAATCCGGCTATCCTGCCGCAACTGCTGTTTGAAAACCGTTTCGTTTGTGCCCAGCGTGTAAGTGTCGTGAATCACCATCACCTGCTCTTTATCAAACCCCTGCGTCTTGGTTTGCATAAATTTTAACTGCTGATACGACACAAGGGTAGCAATAATCAGAATGGCGGAAACGGCAAATTGAAAAATTACCAGGCCGCTGCGCAAACTATTGCGCCGACCGGTCTGGAGAACCGACCCACCTTTCAAAACCGTTGTAATTTTCGAAAACGCCAGAAAAAAGGCCGGATAGATTCCCGCCAATAACCCCACCAGCAGGCCAAAACCGAGCAAAACCGTCAGGTTATCGCCCGTAAAGAAACCCGCCAGCTCGATCTGTTTGCCCGCCAGTGCATTGAAGAAAGGCAGCAGCGCGGTAATCAGCCCCAGCGACAGTAGCAAGGATAAAAACGTGATAACAACCGATTCAATCAGAAATTGCCCCACCAGCTGCACGCTGACCGACCCCATCACTTTGCGAATACCGATCTCCTTCGAGCGTTTGGCGGCCCCGGCGGTTGATAGATTGGTGAAGTTGACAATCGCTAACAGCAGGATAAAAACCGCCAGAATGGCGAACAGGTAGACGTAGTTGATGTTGCCGTTTGGTTCCAGTTCGTACTTGGTGGCCGAGTATAAATGAATATCGGTAAGGGGTTGCAGAAAGAACCGGAACGTATCAACCGACTTCTGCGCTTCGGACAGGCTAATGCCCATGTCGCGCTGCACCTCCGGCACAACGTGTTCGGCCACCAGCTGAGGCAATTTGGCTTCCAGCTTCTGCGAATCGGCCCCTTTCTTAAGCACCAGATACGTATACGAGCCAACATTGCTCCAGTTCTGCCGCTGCGCGAAGGCTTCTCCAACCGAAGACAGGAAGATGTCGAAGTGAAAATGGCTGTTTTTCGGAATAGCGTCGATAACGCCCGTTATCTTGCGGGCCTGCTGATCCTGCCCAAAAGTCAGAATTTTGCCCAGAGCCGGTTCGGAACCAAAAAACCGTTCGGCAAAAGCCGCTGTCACCACCATCGAATTGGGGTCCCGCAAAGCCGTTTTCGGGTCGCCTTCCCGAAACGGAATCGAGAATATTTCCAGAAAGTTTGAATCGACAATGGCCACAGATTTTTCTTTGCTGGTTTTCTCTCCGTAGCGCACAAAAATCTGATTCCACCGAAACAGGCGCGTGGAAGCCTCCACTTCGGGAAAGGCCCGCTGAATGCCCCGCCCAACGGCTACGTCGGCGTTCGGAAAATCTGTCACCGTACCGTTGCCCACCAATCGGACGCCCACCCGATAGATCTGCTCCGCCCTGGTCGGATACCGGTCGTAGCTCAACTCGTCTTTTACAAAAGCCGCAATGAGAATGCAGCAAGTGAGTCCAACCGATAAACCGACGCTGTTGATGAAAGAGAACACCTTGTTCTTCATCAAATTTCGCCAGGCGATTTTGAAGTAATTGCGGAGCATATCGACGAAAAAACGGAAAAGAGCCACGTATCACTTTTTGCCCGACCAAACGACATACCAGTTTTACAACAAATTGATAATCAATTTTATATGTACACCAAATAAAATAAAATGTCCGTAAACGGACGCCGGGCGTACATTTACGGACAAGATTTAAAAACGGTATTCTATGCCGCTCAATTCGGAATCATACCGTGCGGGTCAATCACAAATTTTTTGGCTGCTCCCTTATCAAAATCCTGATAGCCCTGGGGCGCTTTGTCCAGGCTGATCACTTCCACGTTAACGGCTTTGGCAATCTGGATTTTATCGTACAAAATGGCGTTCATCAGCTGCCGGTGGTATTTCATCACCGGACACTGACCCGTGTAGAACGAGTGCGACTTGGCCCAGCCCAGACCAATCCGGATACTAAGGCTACCTTCCTTGGCGGCATCGTCGGCGGCCCCGGGGTCGCCCGTTACGTAGAGTCCCGGAATGCCCAGTGCACCCCCAGCCCGGGTAACGCTCATGATGGCGTTCAGAACCGTAGCTGGACGCTCAACACCGGCGTCAGAACCGTGGCCGCGCGCTTCAAAACCAACGCAATCGACGGCGCAATCGACTTCTGGTACGCCCACGATGGCGGCAATCTGGTCAGCCAGTGGCGTATCTTTTCGCAAATCAACAATTTCGCAACCAAAACTTTTCGCCTGTTCCAGCCGCTCCGGAATCATATCACCGACGATGACAACAGCCGCGCCCAGCAAATGGCAGGAGGCCGCGCACGCCAGTCCTACCGGCCCTGCTCCGGCCACGTACACAATGGAACCGGGTCCGACGCCCGCCGTAACAGCACCGTGGTAGCCCGTTGGGAAAATATCCGACAGCAGTGTCAGGTCCCGGATTTTAGCCATCGCCTGGTCTTTGTCCGGAAACTTCAGCAGGTTAAAATCGGCATAAGGCACCATGACGTATTCGGCCTGGCCGCCAACCCAGCCGCCCATATCAACGTACCCGTAAGCTGCGCCAGGCCGTGACGGATTGACATTCAAACAGATGCCGGTCTGCCCCGCCTTGCAGTTGCGGCAACGTCCGCAGGCAATGTTGAATGGCACCGACACCAGATCTCCCGGTTTGATGAACTCCACATCGCGCCCGGCTTCGATCACCAGGCCGGTAATTTCGTGGCCCAGCACCAGCCCCGCCGGAGCCGTGGTTCGGCCCCGCACCATGTGCTGATCGCTGCCGCAGATGTTGGTGGATACAATTTGCAGAATAACGCCGTGTTCGCATTTGCGGTCGCCAAGCGCCAGTTTGGGGTATTCGATGGATTGTACTTCGACTACACCGGGTTTGATGTAGGCTACGCCGTGGTTTTGACACATACGATTTGAGGATTTAGGAAGTTGGAAATTCAGCACAGAAACGCATGGACGCCATATTCTGAAATCCGCGCATTCAAGAGTGAAAGGCCTATTTATACCAAAATACCATCAAATCCTAGTTTTATCCATTTTTCTTACCGTCTTGAACTTGGATTACGCGGATTAAACCGGGCCGCCGGAGCGGGATTGGCAGGATAAAAAGATTGCGGCAGTGATCTTAGTTAATCCATTAATCTGTGTAATCTAAGTTCAGACTATTCACTCTTTAAGCTCTTGACCGGATTCATCAACGCGGCTTTGATGCTCTGGAACGAAACCGTGACAAAGGCGACCCCGATGGCGGCCAGGCCGGCCACGGCGAACATCCACCATTCGACATCAATTTTGTAGGCAAAATCCTGTAACCAGCGGTTCATGCCGTACCAGGCCACTGGTGTAGCCAGTACGATGGCGACCAGAATCAGCTGGAGGAAATCTTTTGACAGCAAACCGACAATGCTGGCAATTGATGCCCCCAACACCTTCCGAACGCCAATTTCTTTGGTACGCTGGTTGGCAGCCAAGGTGATCAGTCCAAACAGGCCCAGGCAAGAAATGAAAATGGAAATGGCCGCAAAAATCCGGAACGCATCGAAGACCAGTTGCTCGATCAGGTAATTTCTCGCCAATGCTTCGTCCAGAAACGTGTACTGGTATACATCACTCGGAAAAATCTGCTTCCACGTTTTTTCAACCTCATGGAGCGCCTGCCGCAAGTTCGGTTCGGTGCCTGTGTGCGTAGCGAGTTGCAGATGAATCTGTCCGTAAAAACCGACATTCCAGCACACCATCACACAGGGCTCAATGGCGTTTTGCAATGAGCGGTTATGAAAATCTTTGACCACCCCCAGAATGGGCGCTTCTCCTTCGTTAATGGCTACGGTTTTTCCTATTGCCGTTTCGGGCGTTAACCCCAGCATTTTCACCATCGTTTCGTTGACCACAAACCCGTTGAATGGCTGACCGCTGGGCACCCTATTTGATGACGTAAACCAATGGCCGCTCACCATCCGAAGGTCAAAAAGAGATTGGTACAGCAGATCCACCACCTTCAACTCGGCTTGCCGTTTCATCTGTTCCGACTCCGATTTCAGCCGAAAATCAGTCCCCAACGTATTGGCAGTCAGAGGTGCTCCCGACGAAAAGCTAACTTCTTTCACGGCGGGATTTTGCAGCAAACGCTCCCGAAAAACCGTCATTTTGCTATCCTGCTGATTGCGCGGACTGTTGACGGTGATCACCGCGTCTTTCGTAAAACCGAGTTCCTTGTTCTGGAAAAACGCCATCTGCCGCGATACAACCAGCGTGCCGACCAGCAGCCCGTAGGTGATGCAAAACTGAAGAACAATCAATCCCTGCCGCAGCGAAAATCCACTTTTCGGAGCAGAAAACGTATTTTTCAGGGCTTTGATGGGCTGGAACCGCGCCAGCACCAACGCCGGATACGAACCCGCCAGAAGAGCAACCAGAATCACTAATCCGGCACCGAACAACCAAACCGTGTGGTCAACCTTCAGCTCGAGTTCGATCAGCGCCGACGACTGGTTGATAAGGGACAGTAAACCGCTCAGGGCACCCATCGACAGCATTCCCGCAAAAACCGCAATCAGCAGACTTTCGCCAATAAATTGCGCGAACAACTGCCCCTGCGAGCTACCTACCACCTTCCGGACGCCCACTTCTTTTCTCCGCTGAATAGACTGCGCAATGCTCAGGTTAATGAAGTTGAAAGAACCAATCAGAATTAGAAAAACCGCCAGGCTCGCCAGACCGCCCAAAACCGTACGGCTGATGGCGTAGCTACCGATATTGTCGCCATAGAGCGTTTCAGTATGCACATCCGCCAGCGCCTGCAACACGTAGGTTTTGCGCCGAATGTCCTCCGCGTTCATGTATTTCTTCTTCAGTGAAATCAGTTTGCGTTCAAACACCCTGGGATCGGCCCCAATCGGCAGGGTAACATACGTCGTGCCTTGGTAATTGCCCGACCAGTTGGTGGCCTGGTAGGGGTTGTTGGCTTTAAAAAACCGGTAATTGATGAGAATATCGAACAGCAGATTGGTGTTTCGGGGCGGATTTTCGATAACGCCCGAAACCACCAGCGGATCGGTATTATTGAGCATCAGCGTTTTGCCAATCAGCTTTTCGTATTGATTCAATGATCCGGCAAAATATCGCTCGGCCATTTTCCGGGTCAGTACCACCGCATTGGGTTGCCCAAAAGCCGTGTTGGCATTGCCCGCCAGCCAGATGCCGTCCGGCGAAATAGCTTTGAAATCGAACGTTTTCAGGTAATTTTCGTCGGCAAACATCACCCGTTTTTCGTCAAATCGGGACACATTTCCTTTTTCGTCCGTCGAGCTGATGATGCGGCTGTCGGGTCCGGCGGTTTGCGTCACGCCTACCTCCGGAAATTCCCGCCGGATGGCTTCCGCCAGCGGATACGCCGTGGCCGACCAGTGTTGCACGCCATCGGCTTTCTGGTTGTGTTCCACGATTCGGTATGTCTGCTCCGCCTTTGAATGGAAGCGATCGAAACTTACTTCATACCGGATGAACACGTAAATAACCAAACAGCACGTGATTCCCAGCGATAACCCCAGAATGTTGATCAGGCTGTACGAGCGGTTTTTCCAGACATTCCGCCAGGCTATTTTGAAATAGTTTCGTAGCATAATTTTACAGGTAAGAATGTAGAATGAAGAGTTATGAATGATGGACGATGAATGGGCTAACGCACGATTTACTCATCACTCCTAATTCTTAACTCTTAATTTTACACTGATTATTCCGAGCGTAGCGAGCGAACCGGATTCATCAAAGCCGCCCGGATGCTCTGGAAACTGACGGTTAAGGTCGCCAGCACCACGGCAAAACCGCCCGCCAGCGCAACCATCCACCACTGGATCGCAATTTTATATTCGAATTCCTGCAACCACTTGTCCATCACATACCACGCCACGGGCGCGGCAATCAGCAGCGAAATACCAATCAGTTTCAGAAAATCCTTTGACAGCAAAGCCACAATACCGGATACCGATGCCCCCAGCACCTTCCGAATCCCAATTTCTTTCGTGCGGGCTTCTACCGAGAATGTGATCAGACCCAACAGACCCAGACAGGCTACCAGCAGCGTCAGTCCCGTAAAACCGTTGAACAGTCGCATGAGCTGCTGCTCTTTGGCGTATAGTTTGTCATAAGCATCATCCAGGAAGTAGTAATCAAAGGGAGCCGGTGGTGAATGGCGGTTATAAATTGCTTTCAATTCGCCTAGAGCCTGCTCGACGTTGGTATGCGGCTGGAACCGAACCAACAGGTAATTCCCCCGCTCAACCAGTGCTTTAGCCGTATCGCTCACTACGGATAAACGCAGGGGCGACACCGGGCCGTGCAAACTACCAATGTGAAAATCGGCCACCACACCGTCGGTTTGCATGCCTGGGAAGGGGGGCGCTTGGTGCTGCGGATTGCCTTTGATGTCAGCCGCTTTCATCACGGCTTCGTTAAATATACTCAGCGGTTCGGTTACCGCTTTTTTCTCCCAGCCTACCGGTGGATATTTCCAGCGAATGCCCATCATCCGGAAAAAGTTTTTGTCGACCGTCAGCATCTGCACGATCACCTGCTTTTTGGTCTTTTCGGTATTCAAAAACCACATGGAAATGTCATTCGTAAAAAGAGCCGAGTTCGAAACCGCCACGTTTTCCGGTCCCGCCCACTGACGGATGGCATCGCGCAGCACCGGAAACCGGGACGCCATTTCGGCATCCACCGCCAGCGCAACAACCTGCGCCCGGTCGATGCCCAGATTTTTCGTCCGTAAAAACCGCATCTGGGTGTACAGCACAATGCTGCAAATCAGCAAACCAATCGAAGTTGCAAATTGTACAGTCGTAAAGAACCGTCGAACCGTGGCCCCGCTCCGTCCGGCGCTCATCGTACCTTTCAGTACCTCCTGCGGCCGGAACCGGGATAGCAACAACGCCGGATAACTGCCCGCCAGCAACGAACAGCCCAGCCATAAAGCCAGCATCAGCAGCCAGTAGGGGCCCTGACGCAACACCCGATTGTCCATGTGCAGATCCAGCGCCTGATTAGCCCACGGAAACAGGGCTTGCAAAACGCCCAGCGACAGCCCAAAAGCCACCGTTGTGGTGAGGAAGGACTCGGTGAAAAACTGACCGATCAGCTCGTTTCGCTGTCCACCCACGGCTTTCCGAACGCCCACTTCCCGGGCACGCTTGGTAGCCCGGGCGGTGGTCAGGCTGACGTAGTTGATCACGGCCAGAACCAGGATCACCAGCGCCACCGTCAGGAAAATATAAAGCGTTTGACGAGCGTTTTTCGGTGCCATCCGGCTATCGAGGTGCAGCGACGGCAATGGCTCCAGGATATAGTTCGCTGTCATGTCCTTGAACACAAGACCCGCCACTACACTCTTCAACTTCTTTTCCACCAGACTTGCGTTAGCCTCCGGACGTAATACGAGATAAGTGGTCAGAAACCCACCGGCTTTAAACATATTCTGCCGGTTCGGTCCCAACGTGGGCAGGGAGCTTACCGACACCAGGGCGCGGAATTGCAGTACGGAATTGGTCGGCAACTCCTCCAGCACGCCCGAAACCGTCAGCGGATACTGCTTATCGTATTGGATCGTACGCCCGACGGGATTGCCACTGCCAAAATACTTTTCGGCCAGCGCCCGGGTCAGAACAATGCGTCCGGGTTCACTCAGGGCGGTTTTTGCATCACCCCAACGCAACCGAATAGCCATTACCGAAAGGATCGAAGCATCCGCAAAGCCGATTTTTTCTTCTTTGAAACGGCGGTTCGCATCGGATTGCAGCACCACGTCGCCCAGCCCTTCCGACATCCGCACGGTGGCCTCCACTTCCGTAACCTGCCGCTTGGCTTCGGTGCCAAAAGCTTCGTGCAAGCCCGGAATAGAAACCTCTTCGCCCCCGTACTTGACTACCGACAGGACTCGGTACGTCCGATCCGCAAAGGGATGATGGCGGTCGTAGTGGAACTCATGCCAGACGTACAGTGCAATAAACGTACTGACAGCCAGCCCAACGGTTAATCCGAGGATGTTTAGAAAACCGAACAGCCGATTCGTCCACAACTGGCGAAAAGCGATTTTGAGATAGTTCGTTAGCATAGGGCTGGGGGTTTAGACAAAGGGATCAGGACGCAGGCAGCGGGCCATTCACTTTCCCTACATCCTGATACCTTCTTACACTTATTCCGAGCGCAGTGAGCGCACCGGGTTCATCAAGGCCGCTTTGAGGCTCTGGAAACTCACCGTCAGGAAGGCAATACCGATGGCAATGAGAGCCGCGACAGCAAACACCCACCAAACGATATCAATGCGGTAGGCAAAATCCTGTAACCATTGGTTCATGGCCCACCACGCCAGCGGTGACGCCAGCACAATGGCGACGAGCACCAGTTTCAGAAAATCCCGGGAAAGCATCAGAACAATGTTGGTCACCGAAGCGCCCAGCACTTTACGAATTCCGATTTCTTTGGTACGCTGTGCTGTTGTATACGCCGACAGGCCCAATAAACCCAGGCAGGCCAGCAAGATTGACAAAAAGGCAAACACCCCGAAAATCCGCCCCGTACGGGTTTCAGCGGAATACATGGCGTTAAATTCCTGATCCAGAAATTCGTACTCAAAGGGCCGCGATGGCACGATAGTCTTCCATTTTTCTTCCAGAAACTGAAGCGTATTGGGCAACCGGTTTCCCGATAGTTTTACCAGCAGTACGTGACCGCCGTCTTCCGGAAACAGCACCAGCGGGGCGATTTTCTGCTTCATGGAAGCAAAATGAAAATCTTCGACCACGGCCCCTACGTCTCCGAACCGACCGTAACCCAAATCCATTTTCTGACCGATTGCTTCCCGGGCCGATTTCCACCCGAGTTCTTTCACCGCCGATTCGTTCAGGATGAAGTGAAAATGCAGCAGGCTATCGCTGCCAGGCGTCGTAGCCCGTTCCAGATCGTTTGCTGTAAGGTCACGACCGGCAACAAGGCGCAGATTCATGGTTTTGACAAAGTCATCATCAATTGGCAACGCCGTAACGGATTTATACGGCTGCTGGCTTTTATCCAACCGGCGCATGCTGTACCCTCCTTGAATGAAGGTCGGGGATTCGTACGAGCGGGCTACCTGCTGCACCTCCGCATTTTGCCGGAATTCGGACTTCAACGCCCGGATTTTTTCGTTCACCTCCCGATCGGCAGGCAGCATCAGAACGTGGTCTTTATTATAGCCCAGCTTTTTATCCTGAATATAAGACAACTGTTTATTAACCAACAATGTACAGACGATCAAAAAGGCTGTAATGGCAAACTGAAATACGATTAATACCCGCCGAAACTGCCCGGCACCGCTGGTTTTCAAATGGCCTTTCAACACACGAACCGGCTCAAAACGGGCCAACACCAGAGCCGGATATCCACCCGCAATCAAACTGACCAAGGCACTAATGCCCACCAGTCCGAGTACATGGTCCGGCTCTGTCAGCACTCCAAACGAAAAGGATCGGTCAGACAGCGCATTAAAAAACGGTAAACTCAGATAAACCAGCACCAGACCCAATCCCAATGCCACGAATGTTACGATGAGCGACTCCCCCATGAATTGCCCAAACAACTGCGTCCGCTGGGCACCCATCACCTTCCGAACGCCCACCTCCTGCGCGCGCTCCACCGCCCGCGACGTGGCCAGGTTGATGTAATTGACACAGGCAATCACCAGAATCAGAATCGCTACCGAACCGAAAATGTAAATGTAGAGCAGGTCGCCGTTGGGCTCGAAGTTTCCTTCCACATCAGAATACAGATGCACTTGCCGCAAGGGTTCGAGAAAATACGTGAGGTAATTTCCGCCCGTCATTTCTTCGGCGCTGAACTGGGTTTTCATAAATCCCGGAATTTTGGCCTGCAAATTGGCAATCGACTCCGGCTTCCGCAGCAAAAGGTACGTAGCGTAGTTGGCCGAAAACCATTCTTCCTTTTTCGACGCTGAAAGGCTGGAAAAAGACGCCAGCAAGTCGTATTTGATCTGGGAGTTGGCCGGGCAATCGGCCACCACGCCAGTGATGGCATACTCCCGATCTCCGCCCCCGGCGTTGATGCGTACGGTTTTGCCCACCGGATTTTCGTCGCCAAAGTATTTTCGGGCCGCTGATTCTGACAAAACCACCAGATTAGGGCCAGCCAGTGCGGTTTTGGGATTGCCCTGCTTCAACGGAAACGAGAAGATATCAAACAACGCCGAGTCGGCATAGACGACCCGTTTTTCGCTGAATTGCCGGTCACCGTAGCTCACCACGGCCCGACGGTTTTCCAGCCGCACGCCCGATTCAACGTCCGGAAACTGCCGCCCGAACTCCGGGGCCACTTTGGTACCCGTTTGCTGCACCCGGCTCACCTGCCCTTCCATGCTGTATTCCATTACAACACGTACAATTCGGTCAGCTTTCTGGTGGAATTCATCGTAACTCAGCTCGTGCGAAATATAGATAAACAGCAGTAGGCAGGACGCCAGCCCCACGGCCAGTCCGAATACATTGATCCCGGAGAAAACCTTATTTCTCCACAAATTCCGGAAGGCTATTTTGAAGTAATTTCGTAGCATAGGATGAAAGTTATTCTCCACGTAAAACATCAGCCGGTTTAATCCTGCTGGCCCGGATCGTCTGCGACAGGACCGTTGCGCCCCCCACCAATATAACCAGCCCAAAACCAACCAGCAGACTGGCCGGGTTCAGATCAGCGCCAGTGGCCATTCGGTCGCGAAGCAGCGTACCGCAAAACCAGCCCACCGGCAGCCCCAGGCCACCCGCCCACAGCAACAGTTTCAGAAAGGCTTTTGATAAGGTCCAGATTACTTCGCTGGCGCTGGCCCCCAGTGTTCGGCGAATCCCGATTTCGCGCGTGCGTACTTCCACGGCGTAAGCCGAGATACCTAATATCCCCAAACAAGCCACCAGCATAACCAATCCGCAGAAGAAGCCAAAAAAAGTATTAATCTGGCCAAAACCATTCTGAAAATCATCCTGGATTTTCTGGTCGTACCGGTAGATTTCGGGCAAACGGTCAGGGACCTGCTGCTGCCAGATTCGGCGGCTGGCCTCCAGCACGGCGGCTTCGCTACCGGGTTCGGTTTGCAGCGCCAGCAAGGTTGCCTGATGGGGCCGGTACCGATACACCGTGGCCGATGGTGGTGACAGGTGCGCAGCCGGTTCTGCCACAACACCCGCAATGCTGACTTCGGCCGAATCGACGCGGATGCGCTGCCCCACGGCGGTTTCGGGTTTATTTCCGGATACTTGCCGCGCCAGAACCTCATTCACCAGCACATATTGCTCCTGCGTTGTCGAAAGATTGGGCGGCAGGTTTTGGCCCGCGCGTAGCGTCAACCCAAAAACGGAAAGATAATTTTCGTCGATGGCTTTTGAATACACCATCCGGGGTGAAGTGCCAGCGATCTGCAAGGTACAGGGTTGCGTAGCGGGGTAGATCGCTACCTGGCTGGATGCCGTTACCCGCCGAACTTGGCTTAGCTGCTCCAGCGGCTGTCTGAGCTTTTCCGCCGATTCGCCCCGGAGTGTGAGCAGAACCACGTTGGCTGGCAACACCGCCCGTAAGTCATCGCTCGTATGAATCCCCACATCGCGCAGAACAACCAGGAACACCATCAGCACGGTCGTAACGGCAAATTGAATCACAATCAGCACCCGGTAAAAACCAACGCTTCGAAACAGCCGGATGGTTTGCAGATTGCGCAACACCTGCACCGGCTGGAAACGGGCTAGAATCCCCGCCGGAACCGCTCCGGCGACCAAGCCGGTCAAAACCGCATAGCAAAGAAACCAGCCCATCAACTGACCACCCGGCCAGTGGGCTCTGGCTTCGGATTGGGGCAACCACCCCGAGTTAATTACCGTATACCAGACAACGAACCCAACCAGCAGCGAAAACAGGGCAATAATGGTTGATTCGGTCAGAAACTGGCTCAAAATCTGTCGGCCCAGCGCCCCGCTAGCTTTTCGAATGCCCACCTCCTTCGCCCGCGTGAGCGACCGCGCCAGCGAAAGACTCGTGTAGTTGAAAGCCGCCAGCAACGTCAGGGCCGCCACCAAAAAGAGATTGAGTCCAATCCCCTTCCAGTTGATGCCCGCGTGTAGATCATTCTGGATAGCCGGGTCCCAGGGGGTGATATTCTCAATCGGTTGAGCAGAGAACGACAGAACAGGCTGCTGCGATTCTGCTTTCCGATGGAGTCGATTCAGCAATTGTTCAAAAGCCGGCGCGTCGTTCTCCGAACGCAGCAGTGCGTAGGTGGCCGTACTTTTGTACGTTTCCCACTGATCTGACAGCACGGGAATTCGCCCAGCTTTTTCCAGGCTCCGGGCCGCTTGCAGTGAGAAAACTGCTTCGACGGGTAGGTGCGTTCGTAAGGGCGGCTGTTCTATAATACCCGCAACGGTAAACTGGCCCAAGCCATCGAACAAAATCGTTTGCCCCAATGCATTCCGGTCACCAAAAAGCCGAAGCGCAACCGACTGACTCAACAAAACCGTCTGCGGTGCCTGCAGGGCCGTGCTGGCGTTCCCCGCCAGTAGTCTAAAACCAAAGACGTTGAAAAAAGACGGCTCGGTAAAAACCGTATTGACGCTGATCTCGCCCTTGTCTTTGATGACCCGAACGGCACCGCCCTGCCGCACCTGCACTACCTCTTCCACCATGCTCATCTGTCGGATGGACGTGGCAATCGGTTGGGGGGTGGTAGCCCAGCGCGTTTTGCCTTCGGGGGCTGAGACGTCCGTCAAAATACGAAACGTACGGTCTAGATACGGATGAAAATGATCCGTATCAAAATTGGCTTTCAGGCCGGTCAGCAGCCCAATTCCGACGGCCATGCTCAACGACAATCCAATGATGTTGACCAGCGAAAAGAGCTTGTTCCGCCAGAGATTGCGGATGGCTATTTTAAGATAATTCGTTAGCATGCCTGTTCCATTAAAATGACCGACGATGAATGCGCAGCCCGCTCCTCATTCCGAACGCAGTGAAGCAACCGGATTCATCAGCGCGGCTTTGATGCTCTGGAACGAAACCGTTGCGAAAGCGATCAGAACCGCTGCGGCTCCCACAATGGCAAACACCCACCACTCAATGTCGATGCGGTAGCTAAACTCACTCAGCCAGCGTTCCATCACGTACCAGGCAATCGGCGTGGCGATGAGCAACGCGGCCAGTACTAGTTTGAGAAAATCTTTTGCCAGCAGGGTTACAATACCGGTTATCGACGCCCCCAGTACTTTCCGCACGCCGATTTCCTTCGTTCGCCGTTCAATCACGAACGACGCCAGCCCCCACAATCCCAGGCAGCAAATCACCAGAGCCAGCCCCGCAAAAACCCGCAGAAGCGTAAACTGCCGCTGTTCGTTTTCGTACAAGGCCTGTAAACTCTGATCAAGAAATTTTGCCTCGAACAGCGCGTTCGGGAAAACCTTTTTCCAGCTTTTTTCAATGGCTGCCAGCGTACCGGCATAGTCGCTCGTTCGCAGTTTTAAGCCCGCCGAATAGTAGAATGGCGGAAAATTCATCATCACCATCGCTCGCATTGGCTCCCGCAGGGAACTGGTGTGAAAATTCCGGACGACGCCAATGATTTCGCCATCGATGTCGTACAGGCCCACCCGAATTTTGCGCCCCAGCGCCTGCTCGGGCTTCGATAAGCCGAGTGCCTTGACGGTATTTTCGTTGACCACGTAGAAAAACCTCCGCTCCGCCTGCGGAATTGTATTGGCAATGGCCAGCGTATCATGATGTTCGAAAAAACGCCCCGCCAGCAACCTGAGTCCGTAGGTTTGGAGGTAATCGGCATCAGCGATCTTGAGCGAAATACCCACTTTTTTAGTCGGATCAGCCCGATCAATGTGTATGGAGGTGTTGAAGTTGTTGGTTGACGTCGGTGCTCCGATAGCAAACGAAAGCTGTTCGACGCCCGGAATCTGCCGCAACGATCGGCCCAGTTCCTGCAAACCCTTTGCTTCGGGCAACCCGACTTCCACGATGGCTTCCCGATCAAAACCGAGGTCTTTGTCCCGGAAGAAGTTCATCTGACGGTATACAACCACGACCCCCACGGCCAGCACGAGTGATATCGTAAACTGAAAAACCACCAACCCCTGCCGCAACCAGGCCGTACTGCCCCGCCCCGGTTCGGCCGCCGTTTTCAGCACCCGAATAGGCTGAAAACGCGCCAGAAAGAACGCCGGATACAACCCCGCCAACAAGCCCGTCAGCAGGGCGAAGCCCAGTAGCAAGGCTGTTGATTCACCCCAGACGAAGGCAATCTGTTTCTGCATGAAGTCATTGACCAGCGGCATGGCCTGGTACGTCAGCAGCAAAGCCAGCCCCGCCGAAAAAGCCGTTACCCAAAAAGCTTCACTCAAAAATTGCGCAACCAGTTGCCCCTGCGTAGCACCGATTACTTTCCGGACGCCCACTTCCCGGGCGCGGATCATGGCGCGGGCGGTCGACATATTGATGAAATTGACGCAGGCAATTAGCAGCACGAACAACCCCACCACCCCAAACACGTAGAGATACGTTGGCGAAATGGCCGGAGTCAAAACCGTTCCTTCAAAAGCCGGATTGAAATGAATATCACGCAGCGGCTGCATCACCAGTTCGGAAGTTTCTCCGGGCCGGTAGGAAAAGTATTTCTTCCCGGCCTGACGCAGCCGATTGGCGTACTCTTCGGGCGAACGCCCCTCGGGCAATACGGCATAGACGCTACCACCCGACCGCAAACCCCATTGTTCAATTCCAAACTGAAAATAGGTTTTCATCGACGAAAACGACACCAGCATACTGGCGGGCAGGTTCGACTGTGCCGGCACATCCTGCATGAGGCCTTTCACCACCACTGTCAGGTCATTGCCCAGACGAAGTGTTTTGCCGATGGGAGAAGCCGTACCGAAGTATTTTCGGGCTGTACGCTCGTCCAAAATCACCTGATTAGGCTGGTTCAAAATGGCCCTGCCATCACCGGTCAATAGGTTAAAATCAAACACATCCAATAGCTCCGGTTCGGCAAAAACCACCTTATCTTCCTTAAAAAGTTTTTCCGGTGAAACCACAACGGTCGCTTCTTCCTCCGCGTGAATTCGGGCAATTTTCGACCAATCGGCAAAATCCGTGCGCAGTGCCGGAGCCAAAGGATACGGCGTAACGCCCCATTGTTCCACATTTTCGCCAGCGGTTCGAATCATCCCGACGCGGTAAATACGGTCCTTTTTCGTATGATAATTGTCGTAACTGAGTTCGTTGCGAATGAACAGCCCGATCAGAAGGCAGGTTGCCAGGCCCATCGTCAACCCCGCAACATTGATGCCGGTTGTGGTCGGGTATTTGATTAAGTTACGCCAGGCGATTTTCAGATAGTTTCGTACCATATTCTTTCAGTAAGATGCAGCCTGAAGCGGTCTGAGTGAATGCCATTTTTATTTTAGTCATACCTCTTTACACTTCCCTATTCACTTTTTAAGCTCTTGACTGGATTCATCAACGCGGCTTTGATGCTTTGGAAGCTAACGGTAACGAAAGCAATGAGCAGCGCCAGTCCGCCCGCCCCCACAAACACCCACCACGGAATGGTAATTTTATAGGCAAAATCCTGTAGCCACTGATTCATGGCCCACCAGGCGATCGGCGACGCGATCAGAATGGCCACCAGAACCAGTTTTAGAAAGTCTTTGGAAAGCATCAGAACAATGGCGGTGACCGACGCGCCCAGCACTTTCCGAACGCCAATTTCTTTCGTCCGCTGCTGGGCCGCAAAAGCCGCCAGCCCAAATAATCCCAGACACGAAATCAGGATGGAAATGGCCGTAAAATAGCTCACCAGTTGCGAAGTGCGAGCTTCGGCCTGGTAGTTCTTCTGAAAATCTTCGTTCAGAAACGTATACTCAAACGGATCTTCAGGGCGCAGGCTCTTCCACTTCTGCTCCAGAAAACCGATGACGTTCGTCATATTATCGGTATTGACGTGAACAATCAGGTAATTGTAGTCTGGTCGGCTGTTGAGCAGAAATGCGTACGGCTCAATCGCCTGGTGCAGGTTTTCAAAATGAAAATCCTTCAGAACGCCCACAATTTCGTACTGATGCGTCTGGCCCTGCCAGTCAAAATTCAGTTTCTGCCCAACGGCTTTTTGCAGCGGAATCTGGAATTTTCGCAACGTGGCCTCGTTGACAACAAGTCGGTTATTGGTATCGCCCGGAAACTCGCGGGAAAACAACCGACCGGCTTTGAGTTTGAACCCCATCGTCTGGAGGTAATCAACATCAACCCAGTTGGTTTTGGTGTTGTGGCTCTGTTTTACCCCCTGCTCGGGTAAATACAATCCAAAATCGGTGGGGTTGTTGATGCCGGGATAGTACTGCGTTCCGGCGGCAGCCACCACCTGATTGTTCCGGAGGATTTCCCCCCGTAACGAGGTATAAACCGCCCGCGAATCGCTATTTCGTAACGGGATGACAACCTGTTGATTTTGCGTGAACCCCAGCGACTTGTTCCGTAAAAACCGCATCTGCTCCTGAATAACGAACGTGGCCAGTACCATTCCGATTGAAATGACAAACTGAAAAACCACCAGCCCCCGGCGCAGAGTCACCACCGAGAAGCTGTTAGAATAGTTGCCACTCGTGGCGTAGCCCTTCAGAACGTGGACCGGGTTAAACATCGACAAAAAGAACGCCGGATAACTACCCGCAAACAACCCCGTCAGCAAAGCCAGGCCCAGAAAAGCCAGAGCAACCTGCGGCTCAAGCAATTCAGAAACCGTCAATGATTTGCTGGCAATCTGATTGAAGACCGGTAGCAGCAGCGAAACCAGCGCCAACGCAATGCCCAGCGCCAGCAGCGACAACACCAGCGATTCGCCCAGAAACTGCCCGATCAAGGCCCCCCGTTCGGCACCCATTACCTTCCGTATTCCGACTTCAGCCGCCCGTTTAGCCGAACGCGCCGTGGACAGATTCATGAAATTGATGCAGGCGATCAATAAGGTAAAAACCGCGATGGAACCTAGAATGTACAGATAAGTCCGGGAGTTGGTGGGCGTTATCACACGCTTGAACGCGCTAAACAGGTGCAGGTCCGGAATCGCAACTAAAAACAGCTTTTTGTCAAAACCGACGGCTTTCAGATCGCCCCGGGCGTATTTTTCCATGAACGCAGGCAGCTTCTTCTCCAGCTGCTTCGCATCCGCGCCGGGCCTCAGCTTCAAGTATGTAGTAAACAGGTTGTTACAGCAGAAATCGAGCTTTGCCTCCCGCAGGTAATTGCCAACCCAACCAACCGACATGGGCACCAAAAACCGCGCATCGATGTGCGAGCGGGCAGTTTCGTCGCGGTATACACCGGTCACTTTAAAATCTTCTCCGTTGCCGGTGGTTCCGTTGATGCGGACCAGTTTGTTCAGCGCGGGCGTCTTGCCAAAAAGCTTCTGCGCCACCTCTTCCGACAACACCACGGCGTTTCGGTCGGTTAAGGCCGTGCGGGGATTGCCTTCGGTGAATTCATACGAAAACAGTTCAAAAAATGTTGAATCAACCTGATAACCGCGGGTTTCGTAAAACGATGTCACCACTTTACCGTCCTGCCGAACCTGCAACAGGGTTTTATCATCAAAAATGTTAAGAAATAGCCGGGTTACCTGTTCAATCTCCGGGAATTCTGATTTCAGGGCATACGCATAGGGCGCCGAAGCGCTGCTGCTCCGCTCGTTACCCGAGCCATTGTCTTTTCCGCCTATGATCAGTTCCTGTCCAACCAGGTAGAGGTTATCCGCGTGTTCCTGGTGCTTATCAAACGACAATTCGCTGCGAATGTAGAGCAATAACAGCATGCAACAGGTCATTCCAACCGATAAGCCAAGAATGTTGATCGCCGAGAATGATTTACTTCTCAGTAGATTTCGAACGGCAATTTTCAGATAGTTCGTCAGCATACTCAATCAGAGGATTATAAGTGATGAGTTGAAAATCAACTGATCCGCCAACCGATGCCCGACTGACCATGCCCCACTCATCACGTTTATTTCTTCATTCCGAACGCAGTGAGGTAACCGGATTCATCAGCGCGGCCCGGATAGACTGGAATGAAACCGTCAATAGGGCGATGGCTACCGCCAGCAAGCCCGCCAGCGCAAACACCCACCACTCCAGGTCGATCTTATACGCAAACGCCTGAAGCCACTCGCTCATCGTCCACCAGGCAATGGGCGACGCGATCAGAATCCCGATCAGCACCAGTTTCAGAAAATCCTTGGATAATAGCGCAACGATGCCTGTTACCGATGCGCCCAGCACTTTCCGTATCCCGATTTCTTTCGTTCGTTGTTGTGCGGTGAACGTTGTCAGCCCGAATAATCCCAGGCATGACACCAGAATGGCAATACTGGCAAAAAAGTTGAACAGTTGCCCCGTCCGCTGCTCCGATTTGTACATTTCGTTGTACTGCACATCCATAAACTGGTAATCGAACGGATAATCCGGGCTGTATTGTTTCCAGAGCTTTTCGGCCGCAGCCACGGCTTTGGAGGCATCGCGCCCCGTGGTTTTGATGTAAATTCGGCTAAAATTGTTGTCGGGCCGGTAATAAAAAACCGCTGGTTCAACCTTCTGCCGCAGGGAAGCAAAATGAAAATCCTTCACAACGCCAATGATAATTCCTTTGGTCTGCCCCAGTGTAAAACTCTTGCCAATTGGGTTCTTGATGCCCGTATTTTTGACGGCGGTTTCGTTCAGGATGTAATGCATCGAATCGGCTTTCGACCCTGAAAACGTGGTACCGTACGCCATTTTTAGCCCGAACGTAGAAATAAAGTCTTTTTCCACCCGCATCCGGGCCACGATAAATACGCTGTTTTTCGGCTTGTTATCCCAGTCCGTATCCCCGGTTGTGTTGCCAATGCCCAACAGGTTATTGTTGGAAGCCGTTACGCTGCGAACACTCGGCTCCCGCGACAATTCGGCTTTCAGGGCATCGTAATGCTTCGACATTTCTTCGGTCAGCCAGAAGGCAAAGGTATTTTCGCGATCGTAGCCCAGATTCCGCTCCCGCATAAACCGCAATTGGTTGCCAATGATGATCGTTCCCACAATCAGAGCCGTGGAAAAAGCAAACTGAAGCACAACCAGCGTCTGTCGGAAGTTCACACCCCGTCCGCCGGTCGTCACCTTGCCGCGCAGAATTTTCAGCGGTTCAAACGATGAAAGGACCAGAGCCGGGTAAATGCCCGCGATGACCAGTGTGAAGACCAGCGCTCCCACCAGCACCAGCCAGACCTGCGGATCGGCCAGTGAGAACGGTTGCGTCTTGCCGGTCAATTCCTGATACGTCGATTCCAGTCCCTTGATCAGACCGATGGCTACCACCAGCGCAAGCAGAAAGATCAGGAGTGATTCAGCCAGGAATTGCCCGATCAGGTGTTCACGCCCGGCCCCAACGACCTTCCGAACGCTCACCTCTTTTGCGCGTTGCGTGGCCCGGGCCGTGGCCAGGTTGACGTAATTAATACAACCGATCGCCAGCAGGATCAGCGCTACAATACCCATCATTTTTACTTCCTGCATAGTGCCCGGCGATCCGTCGGCGCGGTACAGGTGAATATCTTTCAGCGGTTGCAGCCGGTAAACCGTCACCTGATCATACTTGTTGCTGGCGTGATGCACGTCCGTCAGCATTTGGGCGATGCGATCCAGGTTGGCCCGCGGATCTACCCGAAAAAAGGTTTGGGCGTACCAATTGCCCCAATCCGAATCCATCGACTTCCAGTAATCGTTGGCCTGATAGCTTTTTGCAACGATCTCCAGCGGAAAAAACACATTGCCCCGGATGCTGGAGTTGTCCGGAAAATCGCGCACAATACCGCTTACGACGTAATTCTGTTTTTTGGGAATTGAGTAGAGCACCTTGCCTACGGCTTCGGATTGCCCGAAATATTTCAACGCGGCCGACTCGGTCAAAATCACCGATTGAAGATCGACAAACGGACGTTCGCGGTTTCCTTTGATCAGTTCAAAGTCGAAAAAGCTGAAAAACGACGGATCGACGTACACGGCCCGTTCTTCCACCAGCGTTTTATCCTGGACTTTGAAAGGCGACATGTCGTAGCTATTCACCACCCGCACAGCATCTTCCACATTTGGCATCTGCTGCCGGGCGTAGGCCGCAACCGGTGCCACAATATTCCCGGAAAAATTCTGTGAATCACCCGAGCCAAAACCGCCGTTCACGCGGTAAATCCGGTCGCTGTGCTGATGAAACCGGTCGAAACTCAATTCGTCTTTGACCCACCAGAGCAACAGGATGCCAACCCCGAGCGCCATCGCCAATCCGCCAATGTTAATGACAGAATACCCCTTGTTGCTGAGCAGTCCGCGCCAGGCGGTTTTGAAGTAGTTACGTAGCATAAGTATGGGTTTAATCTGCGTAATCTTGAACCAAGATTATTCAGTTTTCAAACTCTTCACCGGGTTTGTCAAAGCCGCTTTGATGGACTGAAACGAAACCGTCAGAAACGCGATCAGAATGGCCAGTACGCCCGCCAGTACCAGCACCCACCACTCGACGTTGATCCGGTACGCAAAGTCCTGCAACCAGGTGTCCATCGCCCACCACGCCAGCGGTGACGCCAGCATCACGGCAATCAGTACCAGTTTTAAAAAGTCTTTGGAAAGCAACAGCACAATGTTGGGCACCGACGCGCCCAGCACTTTCCGCACGCCAATTTCTTTCGTCCGCTGGGCCGTCGTGTAGGAAGTCAGGCCAAACAGCCCCAGGCAGGCAATAAAAATAGCCAGCTCCGAAAAGTAGAGAAACAGCTTGCCAAACCGTTCTTCGGCCCGGTATTGCTTATCGAAAGCCTGGTCAAGGAAATAATAATCGAATGGGCGCTGCGGCACGGCGGTTTTCCAGAAGCGCTCCACCCCCCGGATCGTTTCCGTCACATCGGCTCCTTTGACTTTCAGGGAAAAAAGCGAAAAGTCGCCCGGTTCTATGCGCAGGGTAAGCGGCCCGATTTTTTCTCGTAACGAACTGGTATGAAAATCCTTGACCACACCAATAATCCGCCCGTTTCGGCCCCACTGCGAAAACCGTTTGCCAATAATCTGATCGGGTGAATGATAACCCAGCGCTCGGGCCGCGGCTTCGTTAATAACCAATGCCTCCGTTGAGTCGGTTGCGAACTCCGGCGAGAAAACCCGTCCGGCCACCAGTTTCACTCCGTATTGCGGCAGAAAATCGAAATCGACGGAATAGAGTCCCATGTTGGCGGCCTGCATCTCGCCCAGCTTGTTTTCAATTTCGGTGTATGCGCCCAGACTCCCACCACCGGGCAAGTGCGACGAAACCGCCACGCCCTGCACACCGGGCAGGGCCGCCAGCTGGTTTCGAAGTATGCGCTGGTTTTTGGTCATAAAATCCTGATCGGGCAAACTTACCACCAGCGTCTGGTCTTTCTGAAAACCCAGCTGTTGGTTACGCATAAAATTCAACTGGCGGTAAGCCACCAGCGTCCCGATCGTTAACGCCACCGAAATCATGAACTGCACGACCACCAGCGTCCGGCGGAGTAAAATGCCCTGTGAACTGCTGACAAAACGGCCTTTCAGCACGGCAATGGGTTTGAAACTGGACAAAAACAGCGCCGGGTAGATCCCGGCAAAACCGCCCACCAAAGCCGCTAGCCCCAGCAGCGTCAGCCAATAAGTACCATCGGTAAACAGACTGTGGCTGATGACTTTGCCCGAAAGCAGGTTAAAAGCCGGCAGCAACAGTTCGCACAGAATACCGGCCAGCACAAAAGCAATGAGACTCAGCAGAACCGATTCGCTCAGAAATTGCCCCGTCAACTGACTCCGAACAGCACCCACCACTTTCCGGACGCCCACCTCTTTAGCCCGCTCCGACGACCGGGCGATCACCAGGTTCATGAAGTTGATACAGGCAATCAGCAAAATAAAACCGGCAACAATGGAGAAAATGTAGATATTGGTGATACTGCCGGCTTCGGACCCCTGCGTGTGTCGGGTGGAGCGCAGGTATACATCGGTCAGCGGTTCCAGAAACAAGGTATAGTACATTTTATTCTTCTCCATGAACGACCCGGCCCGGCGTTGGACCAAATTCGGCAATTGAGCTGTCAAGGCCGCGGAGTTGGTTCCCTCTTTCAGCAGCAAGTACGTAATTGGGCCGAAATTGCCCCATTGTTCGTCAAAGCCCGGCGCCAGCGCCTTGGTCATGGTCGACATGGAAGCCAGGATATCGAATTTAATCTGGGAGTTGTCGGGCACATCGGCCACCACTCCGGTAACGGTAGCGCTATTCCGCCCATCGAGCATCAGCGCTTTTCCAATGGGATCTTCGTTGCCGAAATATTTTAAAGCAGCCTTCTCAGTAAGAACAAGGCTAAAGGGAGCCACCAGCGCCGTTCGTGGATTGCCTTTGAGCAACGGAAAAGAGAATACCTGAAAGAAAGCCGAGTCGGCAAACACCAGGCCATCTTCCTGGAATTTGTGTTCCCCCCGTTGCACCAGCATTCCCCCGTTCAGTAGCCGAACGGCCTGTTCCACTTCGGGGAATCCGGTCTTGACGGCATTCGCCGTTGCAAAGGACGTCGACTCGGTGTTGATGGTTTCCGTTGGCGTTTTGATATCTGTAACAAGCCGGTATACGCGACTGGCTTTTTCGTGAAACCGGTCGTAACTCAGTTCATGCCGTACGTACAGACTGATGAGCAGGCAGGCCGTTACGCCAACCGTCAACCCCAACACATTAATAGCCGAGAAGCCCCAATTGCGCAGTAGGTTTCTCCAGGCGATTTTCAAATAGTTCGTTAGCATATGCCGTTGTTTTGAACGTAAGAATTAGCCGTCCTGAATCCGCCGGGTCTGGCGAGTCTTAAAAATGAACGAAAATGCTTCTGCAACCTTTGATCTTGGGTCAGCCCCACTTCAGCTGGCTACTCGGTTTTCAGACTTTTTACCGGATTCGTCAGCGCGGCCTTAATGCTTTGGAAGCTGACCGTTACAAAGGCAATCAATACCGCCAGCAAGCCCGCCAGCGCAAAAATCCACCATTCGACCGTGATCTTGAAGGCGTATTCTTCCAGCCATTGTTCCATCATCCACCAGGCAATCGGCGTAGCGAGGGCAATGGACACCAGCACCAACTTGAGAAAATCCCGCGAAAGCAGGGCCACAATACTGCCCACACTGGCGCCCAGCACTTTGCGCACGCCAATTTCTTTCGTCCGCTGTGCCATCACCATCACCGCAATGGCAAACAAGCCCATGCAGGAAAGCAAAATGGCAATGGTGGCGGCACTGATAAACATCTTCGACATCCGCTCTTCCGACTGGTACTGCCGGTCGGTATTTTCATCCAGAAAACTGCCCTGAAACTCCGATTTGGGCGCGACCTCTTCCCAGGCTTTTTTCAGCATGGCCATCGTTGCCGGAACGTTGTCGGGGGCAATTTTGACGAGGATGTAACCAATGGGCCAGTCATGACTAATCAGAAGCGTATTCGGTTGAATCGATTTTTTCAACGATTCGTGGTGGTAGTCTTTGACCACCCCGATGACCTGCATCGGAGGGGCATTTTCTTCGACGTTTAGCAGGGTGCCAACCGGGTTTTTCTCGCCCAGTTGTTTCGCCATTGTTTCGTTGATGATGACGCTAGCCGTCGTGTCTGTTGCATACTGCCGGGAGAAGTCCCGACCGGCGATCAGCTTGATGTCGAGCGTTTTCAGATAATCATAATCGACGGGTTGCCAGTGCGAACGGACCGTACGGTTTTTATGATCAAAGCCAATGATGGACGTGTAGGTCGAGCCATCCAATCCTCGCCCAAAGTTCTTATAAGCCCCCGTAATACTCAGCACACTAGGCTGTTGAACGAGTTTATCGCGAAACAGATTCAGTGCCTGCCGACCGTTGATTCGGTCGCCCACCGGAATGCTAATTACCTGACTTTCGTTGTACCCCAGCGGCATGTTCCGCAAAAAGGAAACCTGTTGCCACGCAACCAGGGTGCAGCCCATCAGAAACGTAGCGATGGCAAACTGCACGATCAGCAGGGTGTTCCGAACCACGCCGGTTTTGCCCAGCGAAACCTTGCCTTTAAGAACCTGGATCGTACTAAGCCGGGAAACAAACAGGGCCGGATAACCACCCGCGACGAAGGTAATGAGCAGAAAGATCGCCAGCATGGCAAGCGTCAGCCCGGGCGTAAATAAGTCGCCAAACGCCACCTTACTGCGAAAAATGGCGTTGAACTGGTTCAGCGTGGAGAGGGCAAGCAGACTACCCAACACCAGTGCCATCAGACACAGGATGAAGGCTTCCCCCCAGAACTGGAACACCAATTGCTGTTTCAGCGCCCCCAGTACTTTCCGCATTCCAACTTCGCGGGAGCGCGTCATGGACCGGGCCGTGGAGAGGTTGATAAAGTTGATGCAGGCAATCAGGACGATAAAACCGGCCACTATCAGCAGCAGAATCGGATACGATCGCTTGACGGGTGAACTGTTGCCCCCTCCTACTTCCGTATCGAAATGCAGATCCCGGAACGGCAACAGCCGCAAACTGGTCAGGTCACCGTTTTCATCGGGCTGTCCCCCGTCACGCTTCAGGTTCCGGATAGCGTTGTCGTAGTATTTCAACACAAACGGCCGCAATCGCTGCTCCAGGGCAGCTTCGGTTACGTTCGGATCGATCTGAACGTAGACATTATGGTACTGATTGTCCCACCGATCTTTGTTTGCCTGATATTCCGAATAGGCTTCAAACCGGGCCAGAATGTCGAACTTGATGCTGGAATTTTCCGGGGCGTCGGCCACCACACCCGCTACCACGAACGGTTTCCAGGCTTCTTCCTGGCGCAGCAACAGCGTTTTTCCGATGGGTTCGGCTTTTCCAAAAATGGCTTCGGCCGTTTTTTCGCTGATCACTACATTACTCAGGCTGTTTAGAGCTGTTGCCGGATTGCCTTTCTGCATCGGAAACGAAAACATAGCGAAGAAGTCGGTATCCACAAACTGGACGCTCTTTTCAAATTCCTGATTTTGGTACTGAACCAGACCGCCCCCGTTGACAATGCGGGTAACGTGCTGAATCTCCGGCAGCTCTTTCCGCAGCGCGGGCGTCAGCGGGGCCGGCATCGTCGCCGATTTGTTTACGGGCCCCGATTGTTCGAAGACCATGTACAACCGATCGCGGTGCACGTGGAAATCGTCAAACGTCAGCTGATTCCAGGCGGTCATAAACAGCAAAAGGCAGCTGGCAAAAGCTACCGACATGCCAATAATGTTGACCAGCGCAAACGTTTTGTGTTTCCACAGATTACGTAGCGCAATTTTGATGTAATTGAGCAACATGGAAAGAAAATCAGAGGATGAAACCGCTATGTCATCAACGAGCGGACGTACTCAATCAGCGTCCGTTTCGGAAGTCGACAAGCTGACCGAAGGGATTCCTTGCCTTTCGGCGCGTATTGTTTCACCTTTTGGTGGGCCGAAAACAGGTTATGAGGATGGCCCATTGCCGAAGCTGACAACCGTCCTGCACAAACCAACAACAAAAAAATGATCAGCTTTTTCATGGCAATTTGTCTGAACCGGGATTACGCGGATAATCCCGGTTCAGACGATTATACGTGGAAGTTCTCCGTCACAATTTTTCCGTCAAACAGGTTGACGATGCGGTGCGCAAAACCGGCATCGTACGGAGAGTGCGTTACCATGATGATGGTTGTGCCTTCCGTATTCAACTGGTTCAATAATTTCATTACTTCTTCGCCATTCGTGGAGTCGAGGTTCCCCGTCGGTTCATCGGCCAGGATCATCTTAGGTTTGGCCACCACAGCCCGGGCAATGGCTGTCCGTTGTTGTTGACCACCCGATAACTGCTGGGGGAAGTGGTTGCGACGGTGCATGATGTTCATCCGTTCCAGTACTTCCTCCACGGCCTTTTTACGATCATCGGCGGGCGTCTTCAAGTACAACAGCGGCAATTCGACGTTTTCATAAACCGTCAGTTCATCGATCAGGTTAAAGCTCTGAAAGACAAACCCAATAGAGCCTTTCCGCAACTGCGCCCGCTGGCGTTCCGACATCTTCGATACCTCAGTCCCGTAGAAGTGGTATTCGCCATCCGACGGATTATCGAGCAACCCGAGGATGTTCAGCAGGGTGGATTTCCCGCAGCCCGAAGGTCCCATCATGGCCACGAATTCGCCATCCTTCACATCCATGGAAATACCGTGCAAGGCGGTGGTTTCGACTTCTTCCGTCGCAAAAACTTTTTGTAGGTTAACAGTGCGTATCATATTGTCTTGAACTGTGATTACACGGATTAAAAAGAGGTTCTGTTTTGGTTGCTAAGAGCGAATCGTTTCCTTCATCCTTTGCGCCATCGTAGCGCACGGCGGTTAAAACTCCAGCACTTCGTTGTCACCAAAGTTTTCGTACGACGAAGTAATCACCTGATCGCCCGGCTCCAGACCGGTCAGCACTTCAAAGTATTCAGGATTTTTGCGGCCCAGCGTAATGGTCCGTTTCACCGCCCGGTTGCCGGCTTTGTCGATGACGTACACCCAGTTGCCGCCCGTATCCGAGAAGAAACCGCCCACCGGCAACAGCGTGGCTTTCGAAGCCTTGCCCAATTCCAGCTGAATCGGGGTTGACTGCCCCCGCTTGATGCCCGCCGGAGCGCCTTTGGTGAAAATCATATCGACTTCAAACCGTCCGTTACGTACTTCCGGATAGACGCGGGTAATCTGCAAAGCGTGCTGCGCGCCGTTGTATTCAAACGTTCCTTTCAACCCGGCAAAAATCCGGCTGTTGTAATGTTCATCGATGCCCACGCGCATTTTAAAACCGTTCAGGTCGTCGATCTGACCAATATTCTGACCCTGATTGATGTTGGACCCCACCTCCACGTCCATCGACGACAACTGGCCTGAGACTGGGGCTTTCACCACCAGGTTGTTCAGCGTTTGCTGCCAGAGTGCCACGTTTTTCTGCGTCCGTGCCAGGGTTTCTTCCAGTTGCTTGATCTGAATCAGGGAGTTTTCCTGCTGGTATTTCTGTGATTCCACTTCAATTTTCCGCTGCTCCACCAGCCGGTCATAATCCCGTTTGGCAGTCAGGTAATCCTGTTCGGGGATGGCTTTGTCTTTATACAGCTTGGACTGACGTTCGAAAGCGTCTTTGGCTTTATCCAATTGAAAATCCAGGTCCGATAGCGATTTTTGCAAAGTATACCGTTCTACCCGCAGCCGTTGCCGGGTGTTTTGCAGATCGTTGACCAACCGGTTGGCTTCCGTTTCCGATTGCAGAAAGTTCAGCCGCAAGTTCTGGTTTTCCAGCCGCAGCAGGGTTTCACCTTCTTTCACCATGGCACCCCCTTCCACCAGCTTATCGGTTACGTATCCGCCAGCGATGGCGTCAAGCCGGATGGTTTTCAGTGGTTGCACCACCCCGGTTACAACGATGAAGTCGTCAAATGTCCCCGTCGAAACGGTGGAAATCGTAATTTTATCCTTCTCGACATTCAGCTTCGAACGGTGATCGGCCCATATAAAATTGTACACCAGCAATCCCATAACGGCTACTCCTCCTACGGCAAGCGCAATCCGCTGGTTTGTCCAAAATCGTTTTGGTAATACGCGATCCATTACTTCAATGTAGTTGATTGGTAGAATAATAAAAAGGTGGATTTCCGGTTAGGCTGGTCATCCCTCTGCCTTCAGTAATGCCAATTGACGTGCCAGTAATTTAACCTAACTGAAAGTCAATTACTTGCGTCCACTTTATCGCAAAAATCCTGTCCACATGCGGACAAGTTTTGTCCGAAAGCGGACACGCCTAAAAATGCCGTATATTGCCACCATAAACCGTCGGCGTAAGTCACTTTGCAGCCTTGCATCGGACTGCCTATCTTTAGGCTAGAAAATGGCTGTTCTGCTATATAACCCCCTACGGTTTTTTCCACCGTTCTGACTGATTTTATGTCCAAAGTTCTGATTATTGACGACGATGTCGATGTGTTGAGCGCGGCTAAATTGCTGCTCAAACGCCATTATCCGCAGGTGGATATTGAGAAAAATCCCGAAAAGATTCCTTTCCTGATTACGAACGGAAGCTACGATCTGGTACTGCTCGATATGAATTTCCAGCGCGACAACAGCAGTGGCCGAGAGGGTTTTTTGTGGTTGGACCGGATCCTGGATATTAAACCGACCACCGCCGTTGTGCTGATTACCGCCTACGGTGACGTCGAAATGGCGGTACGAGCCATCAAATCCGGTGCGCGGGACTTTGTTCTCAAACCGTGGGAAAATGATAAACTACTGGCCACACTGCACAGCGCCCTGGAAGGAACCTCGGGACAGGCAGCAGCGGGGCCAGGGCCAAACGGTTCTGCGGGCCAACGGCCAAAACCCACCGCCCAAAGCTCTTCCTACATTGCCGTCAGCCCCGCCATGCGGCAGGTTTTTGCGACGATCGAACGCGTGGCTGAAACCGACGCAAACGTGTTGATTCTGGGTGAAAACGGAACCGGAAAAGATGTAGTGGCCCGGGCGCTGCACCAGCGGTCGCTCCGGCGCGAGAAACCGTTTGTCAGCGTCGATCTGGGGGCTTTGAGCGATAGTCTGTTCGAAAGCGAATTGTTCGGACACGTTAAGGGAGCTTTTACGGACGCTCGCGAAGACCGGGCCGGACGGTTTGAGGAAGCGCAGGGGGGCACCATTTTTCTGGATGAAATCGGAAACATTTCATTGCCCCAGCAAGCTAAACTGCTGACGGTTTTGCAGCAGCGGGTGGTAACCCGCGTCGGTTCCAATAAGTCGAAAAATATCGATGTACGCTTGATCTGCGCGACGAATTCGCCGATTTATCAGCACGTCAGCGACCGCTCGTTCCGACAGGATTTGCTGTACCGGATCAACACCATTGAAGTGCATATTCCGCCCCTGCGCGAACGCCCTGAAGATATTCTGCCGCTGGCGGAGCATTTTCTGAAGCAATACCGTAAGCAATACAACCGCAAAGTGGCCTCCATCAGCCCGGCGTTGGCACGGCAGCTCCAGCAATACCGCTGGCCGGGCAACGTACGGGAACTGCAACACGCCATCGAACGGGCGGTTATTCTGGCGCAGGGCAATGTGCTCGAACCCGAAGATTTTTATTTTGGCACCAACGCTCCCGCAGCCATTCCGACGGATCGGGATTTGCCTTTCCAGGAAAACCTGCAGATCGAGGATATGGAGAAGAAAATGATTCAACAGGCCATGCAAAAGTACCACGGCAACATCACGGACATTGCCCGGGAGCTGGGGTTATCACGGCAGGCTTTGTACCGGCGACTGGAGAAATACGGGCTTTAAGGTATGAAACGATTCTCCGCCGGGCTTTTTATACGAATTACGATTATTCTGATTACCTGTCTGCTGATTGCGTACGCGTGGTGGACCCTTCCGACCAGCCGTTCGCTGCTGGTCGGGGTCGGAATCATTATTTTGACCGCCCAGACAGCCAACCTGCACCGGTATATCACTAGCCTGAACCGCAAACTGACGCGTTTTATGGAATCGGTGCGGTATTCGGATTTTGCCGTTGCTTTCAAAGCCGACAACGAACTGGGGCCCAGTTTTAAAGAGTTGAACCAGCAGTTCAACGAAGTGCTGGAGGCCTTCCGCCAGGCCCGGGCCGAAAAAGAAGCAAACCTCCATTACCTGAATACCATTGTTCAGCAAGTGAGCGTTGGGCTAATTTCGTTCGATGTAGCCGGTAATGTCGAGATGAGCAACCAGGCGGCCCTGCGGTTGCTGGGTATTTACCGGCTTCGCAATCTGGCGGATTTGCAAACCGTTCATGCTGGTTTATACGAAATTCTGACGGCTCCCCCCAGCAGCACCCCCGCCATTTACCAGACCAGTTTCGAACAGGAACTTTCGGTCCGGTGCGCCACGGTTAGCCTGCGCGGTCGGCCAATTACGGTGGCTTCGATTCAAAACATTCGTACGGAACTCCAGCAGAAGGAACTGGAAGCCTGGCAAAACCTAACCAAGGTGTTACGGCACGAAATCATGAATTCGGTTACGCCAATTGTGTCCCTGGTGGGTACGATGCAGCAGATTGTCAACACCGAACTGGCGGGCGCCGACGAAGAAGCGGTTAATGACCTGCGGGAAGCTTTGACCACGATTGAGCACCGCGGCCGGGGTATCATGCGGTTTGTCGATGCCTACCGCAATTTTACCGCCATCCCGCAACCACGCCTGGCGGAGATTTCTGTTGAAAATCTACTACGGAACGTCATTGCACTGGTTCAGACCGAGTTGCAGCAACGGCATATCATTTTACTGGCTCCTCCTGTGCCCTCCTACCTGATGATTTTTGCCGACGCGGGTCAGATTGAAATGGTGCTGATCAACCTCATCAAAAATGCGATGGAGATTCTGGAAGGACACCGCAAACCAAAGCTCAAAATCGAGGTAAAGTCGCAGGATAACCGCCTGATTATCTACGTCATCGACAATGGACCTGGCATTGAACCAGAGGCTATTGAGAAGATTTTCATTCCGTTTTACACCACCAAAAAAACCGGCTCCGGCATTGGCCTCAGTCTTTCCCGCCAAATCATGCAACTGCACAATGGACAGTTGAAAGTGACGTCTACACCGGGGCAGGGCAGCACGTTTTCAATGATTTTCTGACAGATTTACGGTTTTATTTTCACCGTAATGATTATCGCCGGTTGGTACACTGGCCGTGTCATTGCCGATTTTAAAAAGTCCGTGCCTGCCGTTTTTATCAACAAATTCAACT
Source organism: Larkinella harenae (assembly GCF_054780515.1). NCBI lineage: Bacteria > Pseudomonadati > Bacteroidota > Cytophagia > Cytophagales > Spirosomataceae > Larkinella > Larkinella harenae. Next base: position 1,142,108 of record NZ_BAAGWE010000002.1, read on the forward strand.
ACCCGCCCAACCGCAACGTCGCTGGTACGGTTTGTGACATCTGCGCTCCCGTACTACTACTCGGCTTAGGAATCGTACTATACACCAAATTACCTTATTGTACCTTTTGACTATGAGCCATTTAGCAAACGGCAAGCACAAAAACCGTTAGCTACGAGCCCAAAAAATAAAATCCGTCATGGGTACTTCGACCAGCTGGGGCCGGAGGAGTTGAATAATCTGCCCCCGATGATAGGCCGCATGGTGGCTCAATTGCGTCAGAATATCAATAGCCATACTGGTAAAAGGCTGACCACCCGAAGTTTTATACGAAATCAGCCGGTTTAAACTTTCATCCGATTCTGATGCCAGAAAATCTTTTAACCGGTGGCTATTCCGGTCGGACGTTTCGCCCATCCACGCAATCGGAACGTCCTCCCAAACCGCCACGTAACTGACCTCTCCCGTTAGCCGCGACAGCCAAACCTGTTGCGCCGACAGCACATGTCCCATCAGCGCAATAGCCCGCTGGGGTGGATTAGAAACGCGCTCGAGCGCGTCAATTACCGTTCGGTTGGCCCATTGCTCATACTCAATCAGGCGAATCAGGTAGTCTTTCATGGTAGCTAGCAACTCAGCGGGTGGCAAAAAAGTCTATTGAAAGCCTTACGGGGTTGCTAAAATACTGGCCAGATTGGACCCAGGGCCCCGGCGAATCGCTTCGTATAACACGTCAGCAACATTGGTCCGGATGTTCAGCGTTGTCAGTTTGGTGTGGGTGCGACTGGGATACACCCGGTTCGACATAAACACGTAGGAAATGTTGTACTGCGGATCAATCCAGGTAAATGTTCCGGTAAAGCCCGAGTGCCCAAAACTCTGCGGACTGGCGTATCTGGGGGCGTTTCCGGAGTATTTGAACGTGGGCTTGTCGAATCCCAACCCGCGCCGACTGCCTTTTTCCGGAAATTGATACCGCGTAAATTCGGTGATCGTCTGCGGACTAACAAACTGTTTCCCACCGTAATACCCCTTCTGCAAGTACATCTGGACCAGTTTCATGAGATCATTCGAAGAGCCGAACAAGCCAGCATGGCCCGAAACACCGCCGAGCATAGCCGCCGTTTCGTCGTGAACCCGTCCCCAGACCAGCGTCTTCCGGAATACCGAATCGTATTCCGTCGGAACCATGCGGGGCAAGGGGTAAAACCGGCGCGGATTGAACGTGAGGGTGGTTGCTCCCAACGGTTCGTAAACGTTTTTCTTCAGGTAGTCCTCAAAATCGTCATCCGTCATTTTCTCGACAATCTGCGGATACAGAATAAACGACAAATCACTGTAAACGTAATCTTTCTTGGCACTGACCGGCGAATCCCGAATCTGGTCGAAGATGGTTTTTCGGTACCGCCGGCGCATAAACAACTGATCCGTAATCTCTACCTTGTAGTTGCCGTGTTTTTCATCATCAAACGTCTTTTCCTTCCACGTTCCGTCCGGATTTTTGGTATCCATCCAGAACGCAATCGACGCTTTCAAACCCGCCTGGTGCGTCAGCACATCCCGCCAAACCAGATTGGCTTTGTTCGAGTTTTTGAAGTCCGGCAGGTAATCCGCCATGGTTTTATCGAGGTCAAATTTACCCTCATCAACCAGGCGCATTAATGCCAATGTCGAAGTACTGATTTTGGTCACCGAGGCCAGGTCAAACAAATCGTCTTCTTTGGTTGGTGTCAGTCCTTCGTAGGTATGTGTGCCGTAGGCTTTCCGGAAAATCACCTTGCCATCTTTCGCCATCTGCACAACGCCACCCGGCGTCGCTTTCTGGGTGATGGCTACCTGCATCAGCGAATCGACCTTCGCCGTCAGAAAATACGAATCCACACCCACTTCTTCCGGGATGGTGTATTTCAACCGACCAATCGATGAGGTCGCGATACCATCGTTTAGTTTATACTGTTGATTAACCGTTACGGGCAATTTGCCCTTTGCCGGAATCGCACCAAAAATCAGCTGGGCAGCCAGCTCTTCCGTGTATTGGGTTAACTGATAGGCCATTACCACACCCCGGGCCTTGTCCATTCCTTCCAGTTTTGCCAGGGCATACGGATTCCCGAATACCGAAACAATGGTTTTGCCGGTCTCGCATAGCGTTTTTAATACCGCAACGGTTTTGGGTGTGACGCCGTACTGCGTGGCCGGACGAATGTTGCTCAGATGAACGCCCACGAGCAAAACGTCGTATTCCTTCAACTCCTTCTGAATGCGTTCAAGCGTTGTATCGGCGGTAGCCGCGGAAATGTTGTAATGCTGGACCGCCGTGTAATTAGCGAGCATTTTTTGAAAGTTCGTTTCCTGGGCCGCATCCAGCGAAACGGAAGCAATCTTCTTGGTTCCCAGATTCAGCAACGGAATAAAGGGCTCACCGGATTCTTCCGGGTCGTTTTTCAAAACCGTCAGTGCTTCTTCCGTCAGCAATCGGTTGATGAGGTTGGATTCGGGTTCGTTCAAATCACGAACCAGGTTCATCAGGTTAACCGGCTGGTAACGATCCAGGCCAACCCAGGCTTTGGCCGCCAGCACTTTCCGGCAGCGAGCGTCGATATCGGCCTGCGTCATCCGCCCTTCGGCAATGGCCTGTTTCACTTCGGCAATGGCCCGCGGAATATCGAGTGTGTATTCCAGCACATCCATTCCTGCTTCGAGGCCCATGCGATCGGCTATTCCGGACGGATAGTATTTCGTCACACCCTTCATGTTCATCGCATCAGAAAAAATCAGGCCACCGAACCCCAGTTCATTTTTCAGCAGATCAGAAACGATCCGGCGGGAGAGCGTACTGGGCAGATTCGGCGTGGCATCCAGCGCCGGAATGTTCAGGTGGGCTACCATCACCCCAGCCGCTCCGGCATCGATCAGCTTCCGGAACGGATACAGTTCCAGATCGTCCAGTTGCTGACGGTTTTTGGAGATCAGTGGTAAATCATAGTGAGAATCCGTGCCGGTGTCGCCGTGGCCGGGAAAGTGTTTCAGGGAGGTCAGCAAACCGTTGTCCTGCATCCCTTTCATGTACGCCAATGCCTTGCGGGCCACCGCTTCCTTGTCTTCGCCAAACGAGCGGAAGTTGATGACCGGATTGTTGGGATTGTTGTTCACGTCGGCCACCGGAGCAAAATTGACGTGGATACCCATCCGGCGACTTTGGCGGGCCACCGAAGCACCCATTTTATAAATCAGGTCGTCACGCCCCTGAATGGCACCCATCGTCATCTGGTACGGAAACCGGACGGTGCTATCCAGCCGCATCCCCAGGCCCCACTCGCCATCAATCGCAATCAGCATCGGCACTTTGGCAACGGTTTGCAGGCGATTGACCAGCCGCGCCTGCCGAATCGGCCCGCCCTGGAAAAACACGACCCCACCCACCTGGTATTTCTGTACCATCGCCATCAGTGAATCTTCGTAGCCCCTGGTCCGGTTCGAAAACCCCGCCACCATGATCAACTGAGAAATCCGCTGATCGGGCGTCATCGCATTGAAAACCGAATCAACCCAGCGCGGATTTGCCTTCAAAAACGACGGGACGATTTGAGCGTGAGCCGTATGAAGAGACACTATAAGACCGAAGGCAAAAGCCAACTGACGCAAACGAACTGGCAAAAACATAGGTAGCAGATACAATGGTTACACAAAAATAACAAAATTGAAGGGCTAAATGTGCTCAAAAGCCTGTTTCAAATCTGCAATTAGTACGTCTGGTTCTTCCAGGCCGATGTAAAGCCGAATCAGGTTGAAGCCCGTATCACCGGGTTTTGCGGTGCCATCGGCGTAGCCCGAACTGGCCGGAAACGCCAGCGACTCATGCCCGCCCCAGGAAACGCCCAGCAAAAACCGTTTCAACGAATTGGCAAACCGGTCCACTACCTCAATCTGATCGGTTTCGAGAGAAATAGTCAGCAAACCACCACAACCCGTCATCTGCCGTTTGGCCAGTTCAAGCTGCGGATTGGTTTTCGAATACGGGAAATATACGCGCCGGACCTTCGGATGGTTTTCGAGATACGCCACCACTTCGGCGGCTGTCCGGGCCGAGCGCTCGAGCCGGAGCGGCAGCGTGCGCAGACCGCGGATCATGAGCCACGCATTCATGGGCGAAATGATGCCGCCCAGGGTCATGTATTCGGAATAGAAGATTTTCCGCATCATTTCCTTTGTACCGCAGATCACACCCGCCACCAGATCACTATGCCCGCCAATGTATTTGGAAGCCGAATACAGTACCAGGTCAATGCCCAACGCAACCGGTTTCTGATACAACGGTGTCGAGTAGCTGTTGTCGATCATTGTTACGATGCCGCGTGATTTCGCCAGCTCGGCTACTGCTTCCAAATCCTGCAACTCAAAGGTGAACGTGTTGGGCGACTCCAGAAAGATCACTTTGGTATTGGGCTGAATAGCCTTTTCAAACTGGCTCACGTCCGTGCCATCCACGAAGGTGGTTGTAACACCAAACCGGGGCAGAAAATTCTGCATCAGCTTAACCGTCCAGCTATACGGTTTAGCCACCGATATGATGTGATCGCCCTGGTTCACGTTGGCAATCACCGCCGTAGCAATGGCTGCGCTCCCACTGGCCAGCACGAGCGCATCTTCGGACCCTTCCAGCGCGGCCAGCTTTTTACGCAAAATCTCGACCGTCGGGTTATTGCCCCGCGTGTAGATCGGCAGCTCGTATTCGTGGGGAAACATCCGGCGCATCGTTTCGACGTCCGGAAACATGAAATTACTGGTTTGAACGATGGGGGGCGCAACGGCATTAAAATACTGGTTGTGCTCCTCCCCCAATTCGTTAAGAATATACGAAATGTCCACGGGCAATTGGCGTAGCTAACGTGACGAATCTGGAACGGTCCGTCGTCGCGGTTGAAATTCAAAAATAAGTAGATTCAGATTTCAAATCCGAATCCGATCAAAAAACCTTTTTGAGCAGCCAGTACAAAGGTGCACCGCTGAAAAACAGGCCCCAGCCAATAGCCGCCGGAATCGGGTCGCTCACGATCACGTTGACCGAAACCGCCAGCAGGAACAGGATAAAAATCAGCGGAACCCACGGATAAAACCGGATCTTGTAGCCGTTGTGCGGATCGTTCTCCCGAACCCGGTACCGGAACACGAAAATCGATGCGGCCGCACTCGCCAGCGCCAGACTATCAATCGACATTACGTAATTGACGATTTTTTCGAACGTGCCCAGCACCAGCAACGACGCCAGCACGATGGTGGTAATGAAGATCAGCGTAAACTCCTGCACCTGCGTCCGCTCGTTGACCTTCTTGAAAACCGGCGGCAGCACCCCGTCGTCGGCCATGGCGAAGAACACGCGAGGTAGTGACAGCAGCGTCGCGTTGATGTAGCCCAGTACCGAAATAAATATTGCGATTGAGACAAACGTAAACCCCCACTCTCCGAACAACGCCCGCGCCAGATCGGCGGCAATTAGGTTGGAATTGGCCAGGCCGCTAAATCCTAACTGATGGTAATACGCGTAATTGATGCACAGATACAGACCAATAATAATGGCCATCCCGATCAGGATTCCGCGCGGGGTATTTCGAACCGGGTCTTTGATATCCGCCCCAAAATTCAGGGTCTGTTGGTAGCCGCCATACGTATAAAAAACCGCAATCAGACTGACCGCAAAAGCCGAAAAAGCGTTAAGCATTGCGGCCTTGCCGCCAGGAGAGGGTGCGTGAAGAGCTGGCTCCGCCCTGATTTCGGGCGAAAAGAAAACACCTAGACAGAGCAGGGCCATCAGAACGATCTTCAGGCTGCTGAGGATATTTTGCAGCCGGGCGCTGGACTTGATACCGAGGTAATTGATACCGAAGAAAAAGAGCACTGTTGCAATAACCGTTCCCTGAACACCGGTTCTGGTTTGCAGCGCCACCGGCAACAAGGGATTGATGTATTCGGCCCCAATCAGGGCAACTCCGGCCAGGCCCGCGCCGTACGTCAGCACGATCACCCAGTTGAGCATGAAAGCAAAAACCGGGTGAAAAGCCGTAGAGATCAGCTTATAAAAACCGCCCGGGAAGTGATAGCGCGCCCCGATTTCGGCGTAGGTCAATGCACCACACAAACTCACAAAACCACCGGCCACCCAGGCCGCAAAGAACACACCCGCTGAACCCGCCGACTGCGCTACAATGGCCGGAGTTCGGAAAATGCCCACGCCAATGACCAGACTAACGACAATCATCGCCACGTCAAAAACTGAGAGTTTGGGCTGGATCATCGGGGCAGTTGGTTATTTTTTGCGGTTTTTAGCGGCCTGTGCCTTTTCGCGCTGCTCTTTCTCGTAGGCTTCGCGGTGGCGTTTTTCGGCGGATAAATTGCGATAAAGGCCGTTCAGAACGTAAATATCATCCACCTCGTCGATGAGTCGGTGCAGTTGTTCGCGGATTTGCTCAATGTTCATAGTAAATCGGTACGTATGATAAGCCCAACGGGCCTGACTAGGGATAACCCCGAATCTCCATGCCGGGTTTATCGAAAATGAGGTTAATGAAAAAAGAAGTACCCCAGCGCAATTCCGGCAATGACTCCCGCCAGATCAGCAATCAATCCGGCCACGATGGCGTAACGGGTCTTCTTGATCCCCACGGAGCCAAAGTACAAGGCAACGATGTAAAAGGTTGTATCAGCAGCTCCCTGAAAAATGCAGGAAAGTCGGCCGACGAACGAATCCGGCCCGAACTCTTTCATGGCGTCGATCATCAGCGCCCGCGATGCACTTCCGCTCAGGGGCCGCATCAGCGCCACCGGCAAGGCATCCGTAAAATCCGTATTAACACCCGTCAAACCAATCAGGTACTTCATGCCATCGACCACGTAGGCCATGGCGCCCGAATTTCGCAGTGCGCTGATTGCCACCAGCATTCCGACCAAATATGGAATAATCCGGATGGAGGTTTCAAAACCACCTTTCGCTCCTTCGATAAACGTGTCAAAAATATCGACTTTCTTCCGCATCGCCCCAAGCAGAAAAGCCACGATGATGACGAACAACGTAACATTGCCCACCACTTTCGACACCTGTTCAATTTCTTCTTTCGGCAGCGACGACAAATACCACAAAGCCAGTACCAGAAAAGCCGTTATGCCGCCCAACCAACCCATTACCAACCCGTTGAACAGATTGATCCGTTGTTTCAAAGCGACAATAAACATGCTAAAAACCGTGGCAACGTAGGTTCCGATCAGGCATGGAATAAAAATATCCGATGGGTCTTTTGCCCCCAGGATGGCCCGTTGCGCCATAATTCCGAGCGGTATGATGGTCAGCCCCGAAGTGTGTAACACCAGAAACATAATCTGGGCATTGGAAGCCGTCTCTTTTTGCGGATTGAGTTCCTGCAAACTCTGCATGGCTTTCAGACCAAACGGGGTGGCCGCGTTATCCAGCCCGAGCATGTTGGCCGAGAAATTCATAATCATCTGCCCGTTGGCGGGATGATCTTTGGGTACCTCCGGAAACAATTTATTGAAAAACGGCCCGATGATCCGGGCCAGGAAATTGATGGCACCGGCTTTTTCGCCAATATTGAGCAAACCCAGGAAGAACGTCATCACACCCGCCAACGGCAGGGCAATATCCATAACGGCCACTTTCGAGGAATCAAACAAGCCCTCAACGATGGTCTTGAAGATTTCGGTATCGCCCAGAAAAATCAGTTTAAAGAGCGCAATTAGAAAGGCAATCAGAAAGAAAGCTACCCAGATGTAGTTAAGGGCCATGTTACGGACACACGTTATTCGTAGCAAAATAGCGGGTTTTTCGTTATTTCGCAACGAACCAGGCTACTCTCCGCTCAACGGAGCTTTATCTTCGCTCAACTCCGCAAAACAACAAAACGAGTTGGCTCAGGGAGTTGAGCGGAGGACTTTAGAGTTCAGCAGCCATTTATGCCATGAAATATACCCTTTTATTCTTTTTTGTCTGGCCGCAACTTCTTTGCGCGCAGGGAAAACTGGAACAGGCCATGATCCGGCAGGGATTGGTAGATGTTCAGCAAGTTGACCCGACGGTTTTGGTGGAACTGAAATACTCGACCACGGATAATTTCGTCGGCAAGGATGTGTACGGCGATCTGACACGGGCGTATTTGCAACCGATGGCGGCCCGTAAACTGGCCAAGGCCAGCACATTGCTTCGGCAAAAGCACCCCGAACTCCGACTGCTGGTGTACGACGCCACCCGGCCCCGGTCGGTGCAGTGGGATTTGTGGAATACACTGAAGCATTTACCGCCCGCAGAGCGCGGTAAGTATGTTTCCAATCCGCGCAACGGCTCAGTACACAATTACGGCTGTGCTGTCGACCTGACGCTGGCGATGCCGGACGGAAAACCGCTGGATATGGGTACAAAATTTGATTATTTTGGTGAGCTGGCGTATCCCGAAAAAGAAGATCAGCTGCTCCGACAAGGAAAACTAACCCAAAAACAGGTCGGAAACCGGCGGTTGTTGCGTTCGGTGATGCAGAAGGCCGGATTTTCGTATTTAAAAGCGGAGTGGTGGCATTTCAACGCCGTATCGCGGGCCGAAGCCAAACGGTTGTATCCAATTGTCGAATAACAGGCTATTCGTGCAGGTCTATTTTTCGGGTTCCAATCAGCCCTTGCGAATCATTTCTCAACAGCCGTTCGAAAAGTTGTACGGTGGCAGCGGCATCGCCGTGAGCGCGGTGGCGGTTATCGAGCGGAATTTGCAGGGAGCGGCATAACTTGCCCAGGCTGTACGACGGTAATCCCGGAAAAATCCGGCGGCTCAGCTGAACCGTACAAAGGCGGTGGCGCTCGAAAGGCAGCCCAATCCAGGAAAATTCTTTTTTCAGAAAACCGTAGTCAAAGGGCGCGTTGTGAGCAACAAAAACGGCACCTTCCGTGACCCGGGCAATGGCGTCGGCAACATCGGCAAAATCGGGCGCCGATTGCACCATTTCATCCGAAATACCGGTCATCCGGGCTATAAAGGGAGGAATGGGACAGTGTGGATTCAGCAGCGAGTGAAAACTATCCACCACCTGCACACCATCAAACCGAAAAACCGCTACTTCCGTCAGACGGGTTTGTCCACCGATTCCCCCCGTCGTTTCTACGTCAACAATCGAAAACATCGTTTTGCAAGATACGGTTTTTTCCCTGTCCAGTACGTTTTTGCGGGAAAATAACGTTCTCTGGGTGAGCGGCCTGCTGGTAGGGCAACCGCCAAGCGACCTCTGCAAAATGCCCTGGTGAAGTCCCTTAGTGGTTCTGCCCGTTACTTCTTTTTGTAGAAATTATAAATAATCGATACCTGAAACGTACGGTTTCGGTACTCCACAATGGGATTGCTGGAGACGTTGTTTAAACCGTGGATGTAGCGCAGGTGTAAGCTGAACTGTTCGGCCATGTCCAGAAAATCGTAATGAGCACCGACGGCAATACCAGTATCCTGTTTTTTGCCGGGTCCATACGGGGTCTCGATAGCGTAGCTGAATTCGGGGCCCGCCTGCAATACCAATCCTTCCGTCGGAACCCACCCCAGCATGATCGGTAAACTGATGTAATTGAAGTTTTGCCGAAGGGTTTGTTCATTCGCGCCCAGTCGCCGGAGCGATCCGCCTTTTACCGAATACAGCAATTCGGGCTGAGCAACGAAGTTTTTGTAGCGTAGCCGATAAATACCTCCAAAGTGGAAAGCCGTTTTAAAACGTTCCAGAGAATACGGCGTAACGCCTTCCTGGGCGGTTTTGGACGTACTAGCCCCGGCTTTAAGGCCAAATACTCCCTGAATCTGAGCAAACGAAGAGAACGATGCGCACAAAAACGCTACGAGTAGAACTAATTTAACTTTCAACATGCCTATTGGGGTAAAAAACCGTGCGGTTCGTTAGCGTAACTACGAACCGGCAGACAAATAACGGGAGAATTTGGGTTATCTTACGGCTGCCCCCCAAAGTTTCAGAGGATTTTCACAAAAATTAAGAGAAAAGACAAAAGAGCTTAGACAAGCGAATTAAGACTTTTGTCGTTTAGCTACCGGTATACAACTTGCCTGTTTTCTCTTGTCTACGCTCTCTCGTCTACACAAAATCAATTCAGCCGCGGATCAACGGGGTAGTGCGAAAGAACCCGGTACTGGCCGCCCATCTGGCGAAGGATTCCCCGCCAGAACTGGTCCGATGGTGTATCAAAAATGTAGTTCGAATCAGCCTGGCTCACAATCCAAGCATTCTGGGCCATTTCATCGGCCAATTGTCCGCCCGACCAGCCAGAATAACCAACAAAGAAACGAACATCGTTTTCTTTCACCGCGCCGGCATTGATCAACTGCCGCAGCCGGTCAAAATTACCACTCCAGAAAAGTCCATTCGGCAACTCGATGGATTCTTCCAGAGCATGGCCCAGTCGGTGAATGTAATGCAGGGTATTTTGCTGAACGGGTCCGCCGACATACAGTGAATAATCGTGGTACATCTCATCGGTCAGCACATCATTGAGTTTAACCTGGGCAATTTGATTCAGCACCAGGCCGAACGTCCCTTCCTCGTTATGATCGCACACCAGCACGACGCTTCGTTCAAAATTGGGATCGCCCAAAAACGGCTCCGCGATCAACAGACATCCATTGGTGATAGTATGTGCGCTCATATCGGTTGTATTCGGGTTATGGTAAACATAAATTTAAGTGACTCGTACGAACGCACATCCTGTTCGCACGAATTGTACTCTATTTCCGTAACACAATCTTAATACCAAAAGTCTACTTTTATAAGGAAACCGTTTCGAAATTTGATTTTTAGGGCCTCGCGTACATCCTATTCCTAAAACTGTGTAATTTGTAAGCAAACCGACACAAATGCCAAACAAATCTATCCTGCGCAACCCCATTATCTTTGTAATCTTCGGTGCAGTAGCCGCATTTTGTACATATGCCTGTATGTACGCATTTCGCAAAGGCATCACCGCCGTTGTTTTTGAAGGCATGAGTTACGCCGGAATCAACTATAAAATCTGGCTCATCACCGCGCAGGTGCTCGGTTATGCGGTTTCCAAGCGAATCGGAGTCAAAGTGGTATCGGAGATGAAACCGGGTCAACGGGCCATGTATGTGTTGCTGTTCATCGGTTTGTCCGAACTGGCCCTGCTCGGTTTTGCGGTGGTGCCTCCGCCCTACAACATTGCCTTTTTATTCTTAAACGGTTTACCGCTGGGGATGGTGTACGGCATTATGCTGGGATTTCTGGAAGGCCGACGGCAGACCGACGCGCTGGTGGCCGGGCTGACGGCTTCGTTTATCTTCGCGTCGGGATTTGTAAAAACCGTTGCCCTGACCGTTCGCAGCGCCTGGGGTGTTTCGGAATTCTGGCTTCCTTTTGTCACAGGCCTTCTGTTTGTCATTCCGTTGCTGATTTCAGTCTGTATGATGACCCTGTTGCCTCCGCCCTCTGCGGAAGACCAGCGGCTCCGCACCCAGCGCCGACCCATGAATCAAACCGAGCGCCGGCATTTTTTGCGTACGTTCTCCGCCGGCCTGACCACCCTGATTATCTCTTACGTCCTGCTTTCGGCCTTCCGGGATTTCCGTGACAATTTTGCGCCCGAAATTCTCTCAGCCGTCGGCATTGCTAACCCGGCGGTTTTTACCAAAACGGAAACGACCGTGGCCGTCGGCATTCTCATCGTGATGGGAGCCCTGCAACTGGTGAAAGACAACTTCCTGGCGTTCCGGCTGATCAACGTCGTGATGCTGCTGTCGGCGGTGTTGATCGGCATCAGTACCTGGTTTTTTCAACAGGGCGTTCTGGCACCGGGCACCTGGTTTACGCTCGTCGGCCTGGGGTTGTACGGTGCCTACGTACCCTGCAACGGCTTGTATTTCGAACGGTTGGTGGCTTCGTTCCGGTACGTCAGCACGGTCGGTTTTATTGTCACGCTGGCCGATTATTACGGCTATATGGGCAGCGTGGCCGTGGTGCTTTATAAGAATTTTGGTCAGCCCAACATCAGTTTTCTCGACTTTTTCGTGTACTCGGCCTATGTAATTTCCATCGCCTACAGTGCACTGGTCATCGCGTCGTTCGGCTATTTTCAGCGGGAGTACAAACGGATAACGTCGCAGCGTTTAGCGGAGCGAATCAGTGCTTAGCCGCTTTCTTTAAAAGAAAAAGCGTTGAACAGAATTCTCTGCTCAACGCTTTTTCTGTTGTGTTTCTGCGCGAAACAAACTATTTTTTCTTATACCACACTCAACTTCACGGTATTCGTATGCAGGTGTTCTATCAACGGCATGCTGAGCGTGTTGATGAAAATGTCACCTGGCTCCAGCACTCCCTGCTTCACCAGCAGATCTTTGATCTCCGACACGGTTTGATCAACGGTGTTCGCCGGATTGGGTTCGTACGGTAACACATTCACTCCCCAGTACAACGCCAGCGTACGCATCATCGCCTTGTTGGCCGTAAAGACGTACAATCCTGCTTTCGGACGGTGGTGTGACAGACGGAAGGCCGTATAACCTGATGTGGTAATTCCGATAATGGCTTTGGCCCTGGTATCCCGTGCCAACCGACAGGCGCTCATCACCACGTTGTCATTCAGGACGTTCTTACCCGGATTTTCGTTGACGTAAGCGTGGTAACGGTAGTAAATCGTATTGCTCAGTTCTTCAACTTTCTGAATGGTATGCGTCATGTTTTCGACCGCCAGGATGGGGTATTTTCCTGACGCCGTTTCGGCGCTGAGCATCACAGCATCGGCCCCATCCAACACGGAATTGGCAATGTCGTTGATTTCGGCACGAGTCGGGCGAGGGGCATCGATCATGCTTTCGAGCATCTGCGTTGCTACAATAACCGGTTTGGCGGCTTTGTTGGACTTCTCCACGATCATCTTCTGAATCATTGGAACATCCTCGGCGGGCAACTCAACGCCCAGGTCACCACGGGCCACCATCACGCCGTCTGTAGCGGCAACGATTTCGTCAATGTTCAGAATGGCTTCGGGCTTCTCGAGTTTGGCAATCACCCGGGTCGATTTCCCCCGTGCCCGAATGTATTCCTTGATTTCCAGAATCTCGGATGCCTGCCGGACGAACGACAATGCAATCCAGTCGACATTCTGTTCCAGACCGAAATCCAGATCATTGAAGTCTTTCTCGGTTACCGAAGGCATCGAAACCTTCGTGTTGGGCAGGTTGACACCTTTTTTGGATTTCAACGGACCACCGTACACGACTTCCGTAATGACATCGGTTCCTTCCGTTCCGATCACCTTCACTTCCAGTTTGCCATCATCCAGCAAAATACGTTCACCGTTCCGTACGTCGCGGTACATGCCTTTGTAGGGCGTACTGACGCGCTCCGCCGTTCCGACAACCTCTTCGTTAGTAAAGATCAGCTTGTTGCCGGGCAGAATCATCACCCCGTTATCATCTTCAACTTTACCAATTCGGATTTTCGGGCCCTGCAAATCCTGCAAAATAGCGATATTCAGGCCGTATTCATCGTTTATCTCCCGGATGCGCTGAATGCGAACCAGGTGTTCTTCGTGGGAGCCGTGGGAAAAATTCAGCCGGAAAACATTGACACCGGCACGAGCTAAGGCCAACAGTTTTTCTTTGCTCTCGGACGCCGGACCGACCGTGGCAACAATCTTGGTTTTTTTCAATGACATAAATTTTGACAGAAGTCGGTAGACCAAACAGGTGCAAAATAAGCAACCCTTTCCGACATATCAGCAAATTTTCTGTAAAGAGTTGTTTAATTATCCGTAAAACATCACTTTTCAGCAACTCATTTTGTCAATATAATCAGCTGGTTAAGCTTTTTTACCTTCTTTTTCGGCCATCAGTTGCAGATAAACCCCGTTGGTCCAGCCAAAACCGTCCTGATTCGGGTAAGCGCCCCCGCTCGCGGTCAGCGTATCATCCATAACATTATATTTTTCCGTCAGCTTACCCGTTGCCCGAAAAATCCGATCGTTCAGCGCCAGCCAGCGGTCACGGCCCTCATGGGCGGTTGCCGTAAATCCGTAATTCATCAATCCTTTGTAGACAATCCACTGCAAAGGCGCCCAGCCGTTGGGTGCATCCCACTGCTGGCCGGAACGAATCAGCGTGGTGACCCAGCCCCCCGGTTTCAAAAAATCTTCGCGCAGCCGATTATGAACCTGCTCCGCCTGCTCAGGGGTAGCCAGCCCGGCAAACAACGGAAAGGCGGCCGCCAGCGTGAGTGAAGTCGTGGGCCGGCTGGTTACCAGATCATGGTCAAAATAAAAATTTCGGTGGCTATCCCAGAAAACCGCATCGATGGCTTTTCGGCGGGCCAGCGCCAGTTCTTCAAACCGTTGCTCCTCCACCCGATTGCCCGCCTGTTGGTAAGCCGCCTGTAATGTCGTTTCCAGGATATACATCAGGCAATTCAGGTCGACCGGCAAAATATGCCCGGCGCTGGTGGTAACCAAGGACTCCCCGTCGCGAAACCAGCGGCTGCTGAAATCCCAACCCGATTCACAAGCCGCCCGCAGATGGCCGTACAACTCGACGGCTTCAATACCGACGGCATGGGCTACCTCGGTCAACTCCACTTCCTTTAGGTAGGCTTCAGGCCGGGGTCGGGGCGTCGGATCGTAGTACCGGTTCAGAACCTCTCCTTCCGGCAATCGCACTGCCCGGCTTTCGGCTCCCTCCTTTTCCCTCATCCAGAACGTGTACTCCTGCCGCAACTGGGGCAAATAATGCGACAAAACCGCCGGCCCATCGATTTCGGCCAGCAATTGGACCATGAGTGCAAAAAAAGGTGGCTGCGATCGACACAGAAAATAGGTACGGTTGCCATTCGGGATAAAACCGTATGTATCAATGAGGTACGAAAAATTGTCGACCATATTCCGAACCAGATTGACCCGCCCAGCCTGCTTCAGGCCCAGCAATGTGAAATAGCTATCCCAGTAAAAAATCTCGCGAAAACGCCCCCCCGGCACGATGTACGGATACGGCAGGGGCAAGCGTGAACTGCCTTCCACCGGCGAATCCGCAGCCCGCGTCAGCACATCCCACAACGTGTCGATGTGCGCCGTCGTGGTCATGGAAGAATCGCTCGAAAAACCAGACGCGGGCGAGTCTGGCAGTGTAAAATGCTGGCTAACAAACGCTTTTAGAAAAAAATCGGGTTTATCTTTTTGCGCTTCGTACAAGGCCAAAATCGCCTTGGGGGCCATGCGGGGCACACAATCAACGAAGGTTTTTGAATCAGGAAAAATGCGGCTCAATTGAACTTCCAGAAAAAAATCGCCGAACAGCTCATCCGGCGCCAAGGGGGCCTGATAGACGGGTGGGTGCATTTTACGGTTTTTTACAAGGTTATCTCTTTTCAACTCCGGAAGCACCCCGGAGGTTTCGCGAACTTCCGCCCAGTCCGTATTCGCCCCAACGTACCGGTTGCCGGTTTTTTCGGGTTTCCTATCTACGGTGCCATTTGCCGGATTCCTAAACATCTGGCAACAATCCGCGTTAGAATTAATAACGACTCATCCAAATTGCGATAGAACCCTTCATTGGCCCGGAATTTTGACGAACGAATTATGGCAACGAAGAAAATAGCCTTAGACGATAACCTCCACTGGTACAAAGATGCCATCATCTACGAATTACACATCAAAGCCTTCCGCGATCACAATGGTGACGGTATTGGCGATTTTCAGGGACTGTTAGAGAAGCTGGACTACCTCCAGGACTTGGGCGTTACGGCCATCTGGGTCCTGCCGTTCTATCCGTCTCCGCTGCGCGACGACGGGTACGACATCGCCGATTATTACAGCATCAACCCCTCTTACGGCAACGTTGAGCAATTTCAGGAATTCCTGCAGGAAGCCCACAAACGGAATCTGAAAGTCATTACCGAGTTGGTGATCAACCATACCTCCGATCAGCATCCGTGGTTTCAACGCGCTCGCAAAGCGCCCAAAGGATCGCCGGAGCGGGATTATTACGTCTGGACCGACGATCCGAATCAGTACAAGGATGTTCGGATTATTTTTCAGGATTTTGAAGCCTCCAACTGGACCTGGGACCCTGTGGCCCAGCAGTATTACTGGCACCGTTTTTTCCACCATCAGCCCGATCTGAATTACGACAATCCATTGGTGCAGGAAGAGATTTATAAAATTCTGGACTACTGGTGCGAGATGGGCGTCGACGGTTTCCGGCTTGATGCGGTTCCGTATCTCTACGAACGCGAAGGGACCAACGGTGAAAACTTGCCCGAAACCCACGCCTTTTTGAAAAAACTCCGCAAACATGTCGATAAGAAATTTCCGGGAACGGTTTTTCTGGCCGAAGCCAACATGTGGCCCGAAGATTCGGCGTCGTATTTCGGCGACGGCGACGAGTGCCACATGAACTACCATTTTCCGGTTATGCCGCGTATGTTCATGGCCGTTCAGATGGAGGATCGCTACCCGATTACGGATATCTTCGACCAGACGCCCGAAATTCCTGAAACCTGCCAGTGGGCCATTTTCCTGCGCAACCACGACGAGCTGACCCTCGAAATGGTGACCGACGATGAGCGGGATTACATGTACAAGATGTACGCCAAGAACCCGAAAGCGCGCATCAACCTCGGTATCCGGCACCGGCTGGCTCCACTCATGGACAACGACCGCCGGAAAATTGAGCTGCTCAACAGCCTGCTGTTTTCGCTGGCCGGCACCCCGGTACTCTACTACGGTGACGAAATCGGGATGGGTGACAACGTGTACCTTGGCGATCGCGACGGGGTTCGGACCCCAATGCAGTGGTCGCCCGACCGGAACGCGGGATTTTCCACAACCAATCCGCAGAAATTATACCTGCCCGTCATCCTGGACCCGGCTTACCATTATGAAGCCGTCAACGTCGAAACGCAGTGGCAGAATACGTCCTCGCTGCTGTGGTTTACCAAGCGAATGATCAACATGCGGAAACGGCACAAAGCGTTCGGGCGGGGCGATCTGAAGTTTCTGAATGTTGAGAATCCCAAGGTGCTGGCATTTACCCGAACCTACGAAGAAGAGACGCTGCTGATAATCGTCAATTTGTCTAAGCATTCGCAACCGGCAGAAGTCAATCTGGCCGATTACAGCGGCTACCGGCCCGTTGAAATGTTCAGCAAAAACCGCTTCCCACCCATCAAAGATAATAGCACCTACCCATTTACGCTGGCGCCGTATGATTACCAGTGGTTTACGCTTCAAAAGACGCATCCAAACGTTGATCCGGCCAGCGAATTGCCACTGTTGAAAATAGCGAAATGGGAAGATTTGCTTCAATCCAAAACGCGAAACATTCTCGAAAGCGAGGTTCTGCCGAATTACATCACCAAAGAAAACTGGTTTATCGGCAAAGGCCGGGAAGTCGAGAGTTTTGCGATTGCGGATCAGGGCGTCATCGATCTGGATGCAAAAAAAGGTCTGTTGCTGCTGGTGGAAGTAACGTATGAGCAAGGACAGCCCGAATTGTATCAGGTACCGGTAACGTTCGTGCAGGGGGATCGTGCCAATGAGATCAGCCAAAGCCATCCGCAGGCCATCCTGGCCCAGATGCAGCTGGGCAACGAAATTGGGTTGCTCTGCGATGCCTTTTTTACCGACCGTCTGCACCAGCTGCTGTTTGCCAAACTGGTCGGCAACCAGTCGATCAAGGCGGCTAATGGTAAACTGGTTTTCACGAGCGACCAATCCCTCCAGGAATACCATCAAGAAGTCAGTGAGATCAAATCCAAAGTACACACCGCCGACCGGGACTACACGTCGATCACCTACGGCAATCGGTTCTTCCTGAAAATGTACCGGAAGATCGACTGGAATATCAATCCGGATATTGAATTAAGCCGCTACCTCAGCAAGGAAGCTCAGTTTGAATACATTCCGGAATTTCTGGGTACCATCGAATGGCAATCGGAGAAAGGCACCATTGCACTCGGTATGCTGGAAGCTATGATCGAAAACCACGGCGACGGCCATAGCTTCATGCTCGAACGGATTCATAATTACATCGAGCGTATTCTGGCCCGCAGTAAGGAAACGCTGGCCACCATTTGTCGTCAGGGCAGCCTGGGCGATCCGAAAGGATTTGATGAATTATCGCCCAATTGCCGCGAATTGCTCGGCGGTTCGGCATCGGAAGAGGCTCGCCTGCTCGGTATCCGAACGGGGCAGATGCACCTGGCGCTGGCAGCATCTAATCACAAGGATTTTGCCCCCGAAGAGTTTTCCCTGCACTACCAGCGCTCGCTGTTTGCCGGCATGCAGTCGCTCGTTCGCGAAAGCTACCAGCGTCTGGATCGAAACATGGAAACTCTGCCGACGGAAATCCAGTCGGAGATTAAGGACATTGTCGGCAAAAAACAGGCGGTCTTAGATGCGTTGAAACGGATTTACGACCATAAACTGGATGCCCTGAAAATCCGAATTCACGGCAATTATCATTTGGGGCAAATTCTGCTTACGGGCAAAGATATCGCGATTCAGGATTTTGGCGGCAATCCGTTGCGGACGTTCAGCACCCGGCGCATCAAAAGATCGCCGTTGCGGGATGTAGCCGCCATGATTCGTTCGTTTTATTACGTTGCCTACGACGGTTTTCAGTCGACCAGCCAGGTGCCCAAAGAAGACGTTTCCGGTCTGTTGTCGTTCGCTGATTTGTGGGCTTATCAGATGGGTGAAATCTTCCTGAAAGCCTACCTTGAAACCGTTTCAGAAAAGGAATTCTACCCAAAAAAGGAATCGGATTTGCAGCTTATGCTGGAAACGTACTTACTGGAAAGAGCCATTTTTGATCTCAACTATGAACTTTCTAACCGTCCGGATCGGGTTCTGGCCCCCGTCCGAATCATAAAAACAATTGTCGATTAATGCGCCGGAATTTGGTATACAGTTATGTCAGAAAAGTTCGCTCACAGGGCTGTATACCAAAAACTTAAAAACAGATTAACGCTATACTTTTCACCGTCAAAAATGGCATTAGTTTTTTCAAATTCCATTTTTATCCGAACCATTCTCCACCAAATGGTCTTGTTTAATTACCCAAGGTGATTAGTATAAACCATTCGTCATGAAGAATAATAGACTTGTCATCGTATCGTATCGTTTACCATTTTCCTTCGAAACCGTAGCTGGCAATACGACCGTAAAAGCCTCGGCCGGTGGTTTGGTAACCGCCATGAAATCGCTGGATTTTAGTGGAGCCAAGCAGAAGCCCGTTTGGATTGGCTGCGCCGATTTCTCCCGCCGAACGTGGGAAAAAAACCAACACCTGGTCAACGAAGATTTCGAGTATGTACCGGTTTTTCTGGAACGTAAAATTCAACAGGATTTTTACAACGGTTTTTCGAACTCCGTACTGTGGCCCCTTTTTCACTACTTTTCTACGTACGTTGATTACCAGGAGCGCGATTTTATAGCCTATCAGAAAGCTAATGAAGCCGTTAGCGAAGCCGTTGCGCAACTGTTGCAACCCCAGGATATCGTCTGGGTGCACGATTACCACTTTATGGGATTACCCAAACTGATTCGTGAAAAACAGCCAGCGGCTACTATCGGTTTTTTCCTGCACATTCCGTTTCCTTCTTACGAAATCCTTCGAATTCTTCCCCAAAAATGCAAGGAATATCTACTAACGGGCTTACTAGGAGCTGATCTAGTCGGTTTTCATACCAATGACTACAACATCCACTTTTTGCAATCCATCCAGATTAATCTTGGCGTGCAACACAAAATCTGGAAGATCAGTTACCAGGACCGGCTGATTCAGTCGGATTCATTTCCTGTTGGCATCAATTATTCCCTGTATCACGACGCTTACGATGACCCGGACGTGGTTACGGAGCGGGAAGCATTGCTGGAAGCGTATAAAAACAACAAAATCATTTTCTCCGTCGACCGGCTGGACTACACCAAAGGGGTCATGCAACGGCTTGACGCACTGGAGGCTTTTTTCAAGAAATACCCCGAATGGGCTGAGCGACTGACGTTTATTCTGGTGGTGGTGCCTTCCCGGGATGAAATCCTGAAGTACGGCGAACGCAAGGTCATGATCGAACAAGCCGTTGGACGCATCAACGGCAAGTATGGTACGCTCATTTGGCGGCCAATTGTTTACCGGTACGGATCGGTGCCGTTTCCGCAATTACTTGCGCTTTATACCGCCTGTGACGTTGCCCTCATTACCCCCATCCGCGATGGCATGAACCTGGTAGCGAAAGAGTTTGTGGCTGCTCGCAAAGACCATCAGGGTGTGCTGATTCTCAGCGAAATGACCGGAGCTGCCAACGAACTCAGTACCGCGCTGCACATCAACCCAATGGACGAAAATGAAGTGGCGGACAAAATGAAACTGGCGCTCGAGATGGAACCCGAAGAGCAAGCCCGCCGGATCGCCATCATGCAGCGCCGACTCAAGGATTATGATGTCAAACAATGGGCGAACAGCTTTGTCGAATCCCTACTGAATATGCAGAATACACAACATAAAGAACCTACCCCGCTGGTCTCCCTGCTAAAACCAGGCATTGATTTCTCACTTCAGGAACGGTATGCCCAGGCCCGCTCCCGTTTGTTACTGCTCGATTACGACGGGACTTTGGTTAATTATAAAACCAAACCTGACCAGGCTTCCCCTACTCCGGAAGTTATCAATGTGCTGGGCCGGTTGGCCAGCCGCCGGGAAAATTATGTCGTGATCATCAGCGGCCGCGATCAACAGACACTCGATGAATGGCTGGGCTTCCTGCCCATCGACATGGTGGCCGAACACGGTTCGTACATCAAACAGCAGGGGTTGTGGCGACGTGATATTCTGGACGACGGTTCCTGGAAACAGATTGTCAACCCCGTTCTGGTCGATTTCGTCACCCGTTGTCCGGGTTCGTTTATTGAGGAGAAAAGCCACTCGCTGGCCTGGCATTACCGTAGCGCCGAATCGGAAACCGGTTTTGTGCGCTCCCGCGAGTTGATCAATACGCTGGAAAATCTGTTGCCCTACCAATTGCGGGTTATTGATGGCAATTGCGTTGTCGAAATCAAGAGTACCGAAACCGACAAGGGCAAAGTTGCCAAGCAACTCTCTCTGGCGCGGCCCTACGATTTTGTGCTGGCAATTGGCGATGACCGCACGGACGAAGACATGTTTTCGGCACTGACCCTCGAAAATCAGTATACCGTCAAAGTTGGCCCCGGTACCACCAATGCAGCCTACCGGCTCGAAAATGTCCAGGATGTATTGAGTTTGTTGAAAGACTTTTCCGCAGATTCTGCCAACGCTCCCTGGTAATTTTAGCCACTAGCTTATAAACAACGGGGGCGGATGTCAATATCCGCCCCCGTTGTTTATAACTAAATTTTATACCGTTACTGCATCTTCAAAAACGCCTTTCCAAACCAAAGCGGCTACAATTCCGCCCAGAACGGGCGCTACAATGAACAGCCACAGCTGCTGCATCGCCAATCCTCCCGCAAAAATTGCGGGTCCAAAACTACGCGCTGGATTCACCGACGTTCCGGTAATAGGGATAGCTACCAGGTGAATCAGCACGAGCGTCAACCCAATGGCTAAACCGGCCATCGTGCCATTGCCCCATTTAGCGGTTGTTTTGAAAATGACTAGTAAAAACAGAAACGTCAGCACGGCTTCCGTCACAAACGCTGAAGTCGTATTATAGGCTGCCAGATACCCCGGCCCCCAGCCATTGGCTCCCAACGCCCATTCTTTCATCATAAAACCAGGCGCTCCACTTTCGATCAGGTATAACACCCCGGCCGCCAGCGTAGCCCCCACAAACTGGGCCACGATGTACTGAACAGCCTCGCCGGTTTTTATCTTACCAGCCACCAGCATCGAAATCGTAATTGCCGGATTGATGTGGCAACCCGAAATCGGGCCGATGGCATAGGCCATCACAACCACGGCTAGTCCAAACGCCAGCGAGATGCCCAGAAGGCCGATCCCTGCCGGGCCGGTTGCCGAAATACCCGAAATACCGGCAGCTCCGCATCCAAAGAGTACTAGAGAGAACGTGCCGATCAACTCGGCCAATGACTTTTTCATACGTAGCTTTTTTAGTTGAAGAGAAAGGGTTTGTTTTCCCTCTCTTTTGACCGGAAAAACCGTACAAAGTCACAGGTAAGAATGTCGTCAGTTCAAGAAGCGGTTCCGGACTTGAACGAGGTCGCCGGCACTCCGAAACCAAACAGCCCGAAATTTAACGTTCCGGGCAGCGTGCGGCTATTTCAGCTCCTTAATTTTCATATTCCTGAAGTAGATCGGAGCACCCGCGTGTTTGCCCTGAAACCCAACATGGCCTTCATTCGGCAGGGTTGCCCACGGTTTATTGAGCCAGTTCGGAATGGCCGAACCATCAGGATTTTGACTGCCGGACGTCCACTGGCTCATATCGATTTCGTTGACCACTTGGCCGTTCAGCACCACCTTGATGTGTTTTCCCTGGCAGGTGATGGTATACCGGTTCCATTCGCCAGCTGGCTTGACGATTTTGGGCGCCAGCGCGGGTTTGTGGCCAAAAAATGCGCCACACTGCCACGAAGCCGGCGCTTTTGACCATTGATCGCTGTAATCGTCCGCAATCTGAATTTCTACTGAATTCGGGATAAAGTTGGCCGTATCGCTGCAATACACAAAAACTCCGCTGTTGGTGCCGGCAGCATTCTTGAACTCCAGATCCAACACAAAATTTTTGTACGTTTTTTTCGTCCAGATCGGAATATCCTGCGTAGCCGTCAGGATACCGTTTTCAGCGTACCAGATGCCTTGCGGAAAACCGGCATCGGATAAATCGGCCGCAAAAAGCGGTTTCCAGTCTTTTCCAGACGTGTTGGGATGTTTCTGGGGGGATTGGGCCAAAGCCAGGCTGGTCAGCAAACAGCCGACCAGAAAGAGAATCTTGTTCATAAAATGGACTCGTTTCAAAATAGATTAGCACTGCGAAGTTGCCGGACTTTTATGAAAAAGAAAAGCTTTTCGCAAACCATCCAGGCTGGTCCTTGTTTACTTACTAACCAATCAACGTTTGAAAACATGGACAAGGCACAGAAATTTGATTTGATGAATAAAATTGTTCGTGAATTGGAAGACCTTCAGAACAGCCAGACGGCGCTGATCAACAAAATCAGTCAAATTGAGGTCGACAATATGAACCTGAACGATTCATACCTGGAAAAACAACTCGGCGACATGCACGCTAAAATTGCGGACAATGTTGATGCTGTGAATGATATTTTTAGCCATTTTGAAGGAACTCGCGACGATTTTGCAAAAGCCAACAACCTCGGCGTGGAAACAGAAACTGAGGACATCAGCTAGTTAACCTAAAGTGAGCCAACCGACAACGAGCCGCCCCGAGTAAGGGCGGCTCGTTGTTTTTACCGGGCACCCACAACCTCGCTCACCGTTGAAACCCCGTTTTCATTGAAGGCTTCGATCGCGAAATAGTACGGAACGCCTACATTCAATGCCCGCAATTCCAGTTGGTTTGGCTGGTCGTGCCAGATTTGGTAGGTTTGATAGAGCTTGTCTTTGGCAATACCCCAAAGAATATTGTAGCCGATGGCGCCCGGTACTTTCTGCCAGTTAATATCGGCATTTCGCTGGTCTTTCTGACGAACGACGGTCAGTTTGGCGGGTGTGGCCGGGATCTTTCCCAGACCGTTGCCAAATACCCGAAAACCGTTGATGGCTACGTAGGGTCCGGCCGTATACACATGCTCATAGCGAACATACCTGGCCCGAACGGGTGCAGGCAGCTCCACATACGCACAGGCCCGGTCGCGCCGGGGCTCGGTGGTCAGATCGGCGATTTTATCCCACTTCCTGCCGTCTTTCGATGCGTACAACCGAAACTGGGTATAAACCGTCGAATCACTGTCAAAAACGGTATTTTTGTAATCGACATAATTCACCTGCACCGCCCGAACGTTCTGCTCAGCGCCCAGATCCGACGTCAGGGTTTCACCGGTTTTGTTGCGGGTTGGAACCCAAAAGGTGCGCGGGTTTTCGTCAACCGTCAGCTCAGCCCGCAGGGTGTCGAGCGTCGACGAAGCGGTAACGGGTTTCTTGTAATTCAGCAGCATCCAGCCCGTAAAGAGCTCGTTGCTGTTCTCCCATTTCTGCGTCGGCAAATGATGCGGAAAATCCCCGAAACGGGTGTTGGCATAAAGCTGATCGTCTTTGTCAAACCCAGCCGGATGCATCACAATCCGGCGTTCCATCCCCCAGACGATGCCCAGCCAGGTTGTGCCCGTGTTCCAGTAATTGCCAAAATTATCCTGAAACGTATTTCCATGACCGGTACCGGTTGCGTACCCTCCCGGTTTGTAAGCAATCGGATTGTAGGGAGCGTATTCAAAGGGGCCCAACGGGTCCTTTCCCACATACGTCCCATTGGCGTAAACGTTGAATTCGGTGCCCGGAGCCCCGTACTGAAGATAATATTTACCGTTGTATTTGGTCATCCACGCCCCTTCCGTGAACGGTTTGATGGGGTCCGAATGGTTAGGACCAAACCGTTCCCAGCCGTGTTGCCAGGGATCGAGCCAGAACATGGGCTGGTACGCTTTCGACGGTTCCGGATTTTTATACGTCAACCGGCGACTATGGTCGAGTTCGGCCCCAAAAATCGGGTAGACATTCGAAGAACCCCAGTACATATACCACTTATCCATATCAGCATCGTGAAAAAGCGCCGGGTCCCAGGGACCAATATCTTTCGGCAGCCGGGGCAACCAACGGTTGTAGAATTTCAGCTTCCCCTTTCCCGGTTCGGTGGAATAGAAAATGGGGCGTTGTTCAAACGTCGACTGAAACAAAAACAACGTGTCGCGCACCGATAGCGCGGCTGGCGCGCACATGTCCTCCATAGGCCATTTGTCCGGCACCACATACTGCCAGCTCACCAGATCTTTTGATTTCCACCACCCGCCCGAAATGGTCACAAAGAGAAAGTACTCGCCCGGTTGATTACCGACCTTATGATTGATGATCACCGGATCGGCACCGGAGCGGTATGAAATTCGCTCGTTTAGTTGCTCGAAATTGTATCGATAACTGATATCCATGGGATTGCAGTATGTCCGCTGCTGTGCGTAGGCTGACGTAACCGCCAGAAGAGCCAACCAGCACCCTACTGTATTTTTTAACCAACGCGTCGTCATGTATGTCTTTATTTTATTTTTTTCGATAAGTCAGGCTTTATTTTTCAACCCAAAGATTTGAATGCAAAATCACGGCGTGCAGCCAAACCAGCGCCATAACGAACACGCAAAGGCTTCTCCAATTCACAAAAAAAGAAAAATAGTTTCAAATATATTCCTATCCGCACTAATCTTCCTTTCGGGTCCTTGCATGGTGGAAATCAGAACAAAGCCTATCTTTGCATTGTTTTAACAGACATAAAATACATATATCAGTACATTAATATTTTCATAACTTTTCTTTTTTGGCCTTCAGAAAAGATAGCCCCGGTTGGTAACGCCTGGTTGCTAAACCCAACTGCTAAGGGACTGGCTCTCGCCAAGTTGATGAAATTCAGGAACGTGTTGTTAGTAGTAGGGTGCTATGTACGAACTGGCTAATCTGTCCTTAGATACCGAACAAAGCCTACTCATGGCCCACAAAAAGGCTATGAAGCTAGGCGAAATGGTGGGTCTTTCGCTGGCAGCTCAATCCACGTTTGCCACGGCGGTTTCGGAGGTTCTGCGAACAGTTGTTCAGCAAGGCACCCCGGTTTCACTAACCCTTGGCATCAGTTGCAGCAATGAGCCACACCAATGCCTGATGGCAAAAGTCAGAAACTGCCGGGCCAAAATTATCAGACACCTAAACGAAACGTTTAAGTCGGTCAGCCAGTTGGTCGACGATTTCAACGTTTCGGAATCGG
This sequence comes from Larkinella harenae, assembly GCF_054780515.1. Lineage (NCBI taxonomy): Bacteria > Pseudomonadati > Bacteroidota > Cytophagia > Cytophagales > Spirosomataceae > Larkinella > Larkinella harenae. The sequence continues at coordinate 1,168,055 of NZ_BAAGWE010000002.1, forward strand.
AAATAAGCCTGGGAGTTCGATTTCCGTTCAACCAGCGCGTCAGTAATGCCAGAATGGAAGAATGGAAAAATCAGTTCGGCGCAGAATCTGCCGAATCACCTTACGATGAAATCATCCGTAAAAACCATCAATTGCAGGAACTAACCAACCAGCTTCGTGTCCAGGAACAGCAGTATCAAATGCTGGTCAGTTCGCTGCCGCTTATGATTTTTACGGCCTCCAGCGAAGGCTTGCTCTTGTACGCCAATGATTGGTTGACCCAGTATACCGGGCAGTCACTCGAGGCCCTGAACCAAACCCGATGGGCACCCGTTTTTCACCCGGACGATGCGGCCTCCTACTGGGAACACTGGCAGACGAACGTGCCCACAGAAAAACCTTTCCGGCACCAGCTCCGCATCCGCAACGCCGAGACCGGGCAGTATGTCTGGCACCTGATTACCGCCACCGCCCTGCGTGACGAAAAAAATAAAATCTTGTGCTGGAGCGGTTTTTTCGTAAATATCCAGGCGCAAAAAACCGCCGAGCAAACGCTCCAAGCTCAACAGGAACTAACGGAAGCCAAACAGCAACTCGAACAATACCAGCACGAACTGAAGATGAACATTGGGGAGCTTCACCGGAGCAATCAGGAGCTGTCTGAATTTGCCTACATGGCCTCCCACGACTTGCAGGAACCCCTCCGGAAAATTCAGTCAATCAGTATTCTTCTCCAGGAACAGTTTGCGGCTGAAATGCCCCCGAAAGCCTACGACATGGTTCAGCGAATGCAGACCGCTGCCGAACGGATGCACGTGCTGATCCGGGATCTGCTCTCCTACTCCCGTCTGAATACCCAGCATTCTTTCCGCCCCGTCGACCTCAATAAGCTGGTTGGCGAAGTGCTGGAAGATATGGATACAACCCGTGAAAAAGGGGGTGCCCAGATCCAGATCCAGTTGCTTCCGACGCTGAACGGCAACCCGCTGCAACTGCGCCAGTTATTCCAGAACCTGCTCTCCAACGCCCTCAAATTCATTCATCCGGGGCAAACTCCCCACGTACAGATCCGTTCACAAATTGTGAATATCTTTGATATTCCGGTTCCGGTTCGTAACCGGGCCCCTTCCTACCTCGCCATCAGCGTGGAAGACAATGGCATTGGTTTCGACGAGCGGTATCACGACCGCATTTTCCAGTTGTTTCAACGGTTGCACAGCCGGGATCAATACGCTGGCACGGGCATTGGTTTAACGATTTGCAAGAAAGTGGCGGAGATGCACGGCGGAGCCATCGCGGCCCGCAGCCTTCCCGGTCAGGGTGCTACCTTCACAGTTTATCTGCCCATGAATGTGGTGAAGGAGAAAGCCCGATGAACCTGACCCGCCATGCAGCCGCCCTGCTGCCCGACCTGACCGAAGAAGACCTGTCTGTCGGACAAGCCCTGTTCACGGCTCATGCATACAAAGCGGGCGAAACCCTCTTGCAGCGTGGCCAGATTTGCCGGTCGTTGTTCTTTCTGGAAGAAGGCCTGGTTCGCTGCCACGCTTTTGAAGATGACCGGACGCTCTGGTGCGAGTTTGAAAACACGTTCTTTCTAAGTCCCCGGAGCTTTTTTCAGCAAATTCCTTCCCGGGAAGTGCTTACCTTTCTCGAACCCAGCCGGGTGTATGCCATCAGCCATCAGGATTTAAACCGCCTTTACCGAACAAATCCGCGCTGGGCGCTGTGGGGCATTCGATTTATGGAAGCTGAATACCTCAAACTGGAGTCGATCTACCAGGCGCTACTTTACAGCGATGCGTCCGAACGATATGAACAATTACTGGCGGCCCGGCCCGATGTAACCCAGCGCGTTCCGCTGCACTACATCGCTTCTTTTCTGGGCGTAACCCCTATTTCGCTGAGCCGAATCCGGGCGGGTCGGCAGAAAAAGCGAATTTAACATTTGTTAAGGCGTTTTTCCGTTTTCAGAGCCAGTTTTGCCCAAACCAACTGAGCTACTGCGATGGCGACTTTTCCGGCCCCCAAAACGGTTTCCGTTCCTACCTTTCTGCACAAACTTCACGGCGAAAAAACCACCCTGCCCGTTCTGACACTCACCTACCTGGCGGCATTGCTGCTGGCCTTCGTTACGGTTTCTGATTATTCCGCCTGGAGCTGGAAAACCGCGCTGCTGGCACTCCTGGCTTTCGACATTGGCGGGGGCGTGGTTGCCAACCTGAGCGAAGGGACATCAGCTTATTACCGTACGCACCCCAACCGACGATGGGCTTTCGTGGGTATTCACAGCCTGCAACCCGCTCTGCTCACGCTGGTTTTTCCGGCCCAAACCGGCGTCATTCTGCTTCTTGGTTTCTTTCTGCTGGCCACAACGGGTTGGGTCAATCTGATCTCGACGGTCGCCTGGCAACGGGTTGTGGCCGGTTTTACCACGGTTCTGATGCTACTTTTGAGTTATATTCTGGTCCCGGAACCTATGATTCGTTTACTAATCAATTTACTAACGATTAAATTACTGCTCGCCTTTGCCATCCGATGGGCGTAATTCAACGGCAAAAACCGTTAGACTCTCTTTCAGCCATGCAAAAAACCGTATTGATTACCGGCGGTAGCCGGGGTATTGGAGCCGCCACCGCCCGGCTGGCGGCCCAAAAAGGATACACGGTCTGTATCAACTACCTAAGTAACCAACAAGCTGCCGAAACGGTGGTCGGTTCGATCCGGCAAGCGGGGGGAAAAGCCGCAGCTTACCAGGCCGACGTTTCGCAGGAATCGGACGTCACGGAGCTATTCCGGGCCATCGACCGGGATTTTGGGCCGCTACACGGTTTGGTCAATAATGTAGGTATTCTGGAAACCCAAATGCGGGTGGTAGACATGGATGCAGACCGGTTGCAGCGCATTTTCACCACCAACATTGTAAGCAGCTTTCTTTGCGCCCGGGAAGCCGTCAAACGCATGTCGACCAAACGCGGGGGCGCGGGTGGAGCGATCGTGAACGTTTCGTCCATTGCTTCCCGAACCGGCTCGCCCGGCGAATACGTCGATTACGCGGCTTCCAAAGGCGCGATTGACAGCCTGACACTAGGATTATCGAAAGAAGTGGCCGAAGAAGGCATCCGGGTCAATGCGGTCCGACCGGCTTTTATCTACACCGATATTCACGCCAGCGGTGGCGAACCCGGACGGGTTGATCGGGTGAAAGCAAGCGTGCCACTGCAACGAGGAGGGCAACCGGAAGAAGTGGCACACGCCATTTTGTGGCTATTGTCCGACGAATCGTCGTATTCAACCGGTATTTTTATCGACGTGACGGGCGGGCGTTAAAACCGTATCAGCCGATTGACAAAATGAATAATCAGCTGTTCGTCACAGGAGCTGGCCGAACCAGCCCGGCCAGCCGCTTCGGAGCCACGGCACAGTAGGCCGCGGTTAGTGCGTCGCGCAGCATTTCCTCGGGCACTTTCTGAAGTTCAATGAATGTCCAGCCTTGCTTGCCCCATTTGTTAGGAACTGGGTAAATAACGGTTTTATCGAAGACCGAAAAAAGGTCCTGATCGCTTTCCGACAGTTTCAAACAAGCCCGCAGATTGGGCTCATCGAGCGTCGCTACAATCTTCCTGGCCACCCGAAAGGACGTTTTTTCAAAATGCGGCTGTTCCACCGCTTCAGGAAGTGCAAGAGCTAGTTGCCGGAACGTTTCGACTGCAACCATCGTACGAAAGTTTATAAAACTGAAAAATACGCCAAACGTCCGAAAATTCCCGTTCAACAACTATTCATTGCACGAACGGTTTGGCTGAGGTAGTTTTGGAAAGATAGAGAGAGAAACCATGCTTCCGACCCTCCTCAACCGCCATCCGGCTCTACGACCGTACCTGAAAAATATTCTGGTGCTGGAAGGTTGTGAGCAGGTTCTTTCGTCCAATTCCTTCCGCTTTTTTGCCGACGGCTGCCCGGGCATCATTTTCCACCAATCGGTGCAGGGAATCCTGTTGAACGAGCATCCCTATCCGGACACATCGGTTTTTCTGTACGGCCAAACCCTCAAACCGGTTCAGATTACCACCGGCAAACGGTTTCGGATCATCGTTTTTATGCTGTACCCACATGCCATCCGGCCCTTGCTGGGCATCAACGCCGATGCGCTGACCGAAACGTGTTTTGATCTGAGTCCGCTGCCGACGCTAGCCGGTCTTCCTCTGCTGGATCAGCTTTTCAATTCCGATTCGGTCACCGAGCAAGCCGACTTGGTCTGTTCCTGTTTGCTCCGGCTGCTGCAATTGAATTATCCCAAAGCCGACTCCATGCTGGACTTCGCCGTGAACCGGATACTGACCAACCACGGCGCCGTTTCGCTGGGCGAATTGCAACGAACCCTGCACATCTCTGAACGCACGTTCGAACGACGGTTTGAGCAATACGTAGGTATCTCACCCCGGCTGCTGGCGCGGATTTGCCGGTTTCAGTCTACGCTGGAGCAGTTGAAACGCCGGAATTACAGCAAACTGTCCGATGTTGCCTTCGACAATGGCTACGCCGATCAATCGCATTTTATCCGCAACTTTAAGGAATTCACCGGTTTTTCCCCGCTCAAACTGCATCGTCTTCCGGATCCTTTTGTTGAAAACCGGGCCTGGGTTTATTAATGAGCCCGTGTCGGTTTCATTCTATTTTCGCCCCTGCGGTGCCCGTAGTTTTGTCTCAACAAAAAGACAACAACTATGAAGCTCATCATTTTTGGTTCAACAGGAAGTATTGGACGCCCGCTTGTTGCGCAGGCTCTGGCCGAAGGCCACACCGTAACCGCTTTTGCCCGCCAGCCGGACGCCTTTCGAGATTTGCCCCACGAACGGCTGCAGGTTCACCAGGGCGATGTTTTAGACCCGCTTTCGGTCGAAAAGGCCGTCCGTGAACACGATACGGTTCTGGTGGTGCTCGGCGCCGGGAGCAAGGGCACGGTTCGTTCCCAGGGGACCCGCAACATCATTTGTGCGATGGAAAAAACCGGTGTAAAACGCCTGATTTGCCAGTCGACGCTGGGGGCTGGCGATAGCAAAGGCAATTTGAATTTCTTCTGGAAATACATCATGTTCGGGCTTCTGCTGAAAAACGCCATGAAAGACCACGAGTTGCAGGAACAATTTGTCCGACAAAGTAACCTCGACTGGACCATCGTGCGTCCGGCAGCTTTCACCGACGGGGTTGCAACGGGCCGTTACCGGCACGGTTTTTCAGCGGATGCGCAAGCCCTGACGTTGAAGATTTCCCGGGCCGATGTTGCCGGATTTCTGCTACGGCAATTATCGACGAACGAATACCTCAAAAAAACGCCGGGACTTTCGTACTGAGCATGAGCAAACGGCTGGCATTCGTCGGGCTTTGGGGTTCCTGAAAAAGCCAGCAAATGCCAAGCCGTTCGCTCATTACCGCAAATGAGCAGCCACAAAGGAGTGCATCTGTCGGCGGATCCCGTTAACTTCACGCGTTACTGGTTTTCCCGTTACCAACAAACTGATGGAACAACGACTAAGCGTTTTTACCCTCGCAGCGGATAATCTGGCCGCCATGCGCACGTTCTACGTGGATGCCCTGGGCTGGCAACCCATTGCCGAAAACAAGGACATCATTTTTTTCCAATGCAACGGTTTTCTCTTCAGCATCGGAAAGAAAGAACAACTCGCCCCCATGATTGGCGTCAAGCCCGATGGCAGCGGTTTTCGCTCGTTCACTTTTGGGTACAATGTACCGACCAAAGATGAAGTTGATGCGTGGTTTGGAAAGCTAAACACGAAGGGCGTAACGATCCTTCAACCGCCGACGGAAACCGCTTTTGGCGGGTACTTTTTCTACTTTTCCGATGTGGAAGGAAATATTCTGGAAATCGCCTATAATCCATACACCCCGTTGGATGAAGCGGGTAATGTCATAACACACCACAACATTGATAATTTGTAACGCGCTACTGAACAAACATCCGGCTTACAGATTCATGCCACCCGATACTTCAATACGCTGTCCATTGATCCAGCGGGCGTCGTCCGTACACAGAAACGCAACCACCCCGCCAATATCGTCTGGCTGGCCGGTTCGTCCCAAGGCCGTAACACTGGCGATAGCCTGGTTGTACTGCGGATTGTCACGCACTACACCACCACCAAAATCGGTTTCGATCGCACCGGGTGCTACCACGTTGGCAGTAATGCCGCGTTTGCCCAATTCCTTCGCCTGATACCGGGTCAGGGTTTCGATGGCTCCTTTCATGGCCGCATACACCGCGTAACCAGGACTTGAAAAACGGGCCAGGCCGGTTGATAGGTTAATGATTCGCCCTCCGTCGTTGAGCAATGGCAGGGCTTTTTGCGTCAGGAAAAAGACCCCTTTCAAGTGAATATTCACCAGCAGGTCAAACTGCTCTTCGGTAGTCTGCTCAATGGGAGCGTGAATGCCGATTCCGGCATTGTTGATCAGGAAATCAAACCGTTCCTGTCTGAATACCTCCTGTAAAACCGTGGTAAGCCGGGTAACAAATGCGTCGAAGGTGGTTACCTCGGCGGTATTGAGTTGCAGGGCTACGGCTTTCTGCCCCAGTTGCTCGATCTGTTCAACGACGGCCAGCGCGTCGTCTTTCTGGTTGTTGTAGGTTAAAATGACATCAATACCTTTCCGGGCCAGACTCAGCGCCATATTTTTACCCAGGCCACGGCTGCCACCGGTTACAATTGCAATTTTACTAGTGCTCATCGTTGTGTTGATTTGTGATGAGACAAAAGTAGCGCGTTGACTCGCCGGACGGTTTGCAAGCATCAATCCATCCTTTGCAAAAATCAAATTATTCTATCCCCGAAAAGCCAGGGGAGTCAATGAGGTCTGTTTTTTGAAGAAATTCGAAAAGTGAGCCACCTCCTCAAATCCGAGGGAATAGGCAATCTCCGAAATATTCCAATCCGTTTGTTTGAGCAGAATTTTCGCTTCCTGCACAATCCGCCTGCCAATCAGGTCGGTGGTGGTTTTACCGGTGTTTTCCTTGAGCACTTTGTTGAGGTGGTTCACGTGCACGGCCAGCCGATCCGCAAAATCCCTGGCGGTCCGAAGCCCTAGCTTCTGATGGGGCGATTCGATGGGGAATTGCCGCTCGAGTAATTCAATGAATAACGACGACACCCGCGCTGATGCGGTATGCGCGGGATACAAAGCCGTTGCGGGTTGTAGCTTTTGACCGTAATGAATCAACTCCAGCACGTAATTGCGCAACAGATCGTACTTATAGGCATAATTGGAGGCCAATTCCCGGTACATTTTTCGGAAGATGTACGTAATTTCTTCGGCTTCTTCGTCAGACAGCTGAAAGATCGGGTAGCCGCCGGGATGATAAATCGGGAGTTCATCCAGCACCACGCCACTTTTGCTCGGCACCAGAAAATCACCCGTAAAAATGCAGAAATAGCCAAACTGATTATCGTCCTGCGGAACGTAATGGTAAGGAATTTTGGGCGTTGCAAACAACAGGGCGTTCTTCTCGATGTCAATCACTTTATCGGCGTACTCCGCCCGGTTTCGCCCGCTGATCAGGCTGATTTTGTAGTACGCCCGGCGGTTGTAGGGCATCTCCGGCTTGGGATTTTTCCGATTCTGCGCGTGCAGCTCATCAATTTTGAACACGTTGAAATGCCCGATTTCCCGATTGATGCCTTCGGGCACCAGCGTAGCGGTTTCCTGATAGAACCGTTCCAGCGTAGTGATTTCCATAACCGATGTGATTTGTAAAATTCAAATGTAGGCAAATTTAATACAGTTGGCGCAGAAACGAATGCCAAACAGATTCAACCCAGCCCGCACTTACAAATCGCGTCGCTGCTGACGCAGTTCGTACGGAGATTTCTGCAACCCGGTCATCTTCTGGTAGTAAACGCGACAAGGGCGACGCAACTTTGTCGCAACGGGTAGCCAATCCCGACACGCTACACAACAGTAAACAACATCATGAAACTACATCGTTACCTGCTGATCGGCTGGGGGCTGGCCCTTTGCCTGACGTCCTGCAAGAAAGACCCCGAAACCGTTACGCCCGAGCCGGTTGTCGAACAACCCGACGAATCCGGAACCGCTACGAAAGTGGGCCAAGCACAGGGTGCAGCCACCCGCAAAACCATCGGCCCCGAAGGCGGCACCATCAGCACGCCCGACGGCAACGTACAACTGGTGTTGCCCGCCGGAGCAGTCAGCAAAGCAACCGAAATTTCCATTCAGCCAATCACAAACGAAAATCCGCACGGGCTGGCGCAGGCTTACCGGTTTTCGCCCGAAGGACTGAAGTTCAATAAACCGGCCACGCTGACGTTTCAGTACGACCCCCAAACCGTATCGGTTCCAAACGCCGAAAATTTTGGCATCGCCTACCAGCGGGAAAACGCCGTCTGGTACGATGTAGCCGGGGCTTCGGTCAATACCAGCAAGCACGAAATCAGCGTTCCGATGGAACACTTCAGCGACTGGACGCCCTACGAACTGGCGCAATTTGATTTTGCCGTCATCAACCCGGGCGGTAGCTTGAGCAAAGGGTTTACGGTGCAATGCGGAGAGTCGATCGACCTGTACGCCGGGCTGCTCACCTATAATTCAAACTACCCGAAAGACGCTAAAGAAAAACCGCTCAAACAAACCAAAGGCTTCGGCAAAAACTGGCAATTGATTGGGGAAGGAAAATTGGTAGAACGTCCCAGTAACGGCGCAACTTACACGGCCCCGGGCAAGGTACCGAAGCAAAATCCGGTGCTGGTCACCACGGAACTCACCTTTGAAGGGAAAAAATTTAAACTGATTCTGACGCAGAAAATTTTCATTGGCCTCGAAACGTACTTCGATCTGTCGGTCCACAACATCCCCCAGGAAACAACCGCTTTTGCCTGCGCCCGGATTGCGGGTAAAACCTACCTGACCTGCGGTGCCGGCAACAACGCCCTATCGCTTCAGGTCAACACGGATGAGCTGGCGCCCGGCAAATACGTTTTCTTCAGCGGCAATTCGAAAGAAGGCGAAAAGGATAAAGTGGTCGGCGTCTACGGCTCGGCCGACCCGAATGTTGCCAAACGCTGGCTGAGCTATTACCACGATAGTTGTACTGGCAAAGCGATGGCCTCGCCCGGCAGTGTGCAGATCAAAACCGTGGAAATTAAAAACGGCATCAAATACGTAGAAGGGACCTTTGTCGCCCAGGTTTACATGACCGAAGGCGTCTGCAACAAAGGCTGGAAGCTCGAAAGCATGCCCATAACCGGTTCTTTCCGAATGGAAGTATTGAAACCGTAAGGTATATTGCCGGAAAAACCGCTACCGATGGCACTCACATACCGACTCGCAACCGAAAATGACCTGGTTGAAATGATCAGGATGCTCGCTGACGACAAACTGGGCGCTCAACGGGAAAACTTTCAGCTACCGTTGCCGGATTCGTACCGGAAAGCCTTTCAGATTATTGCTGACGATCCGCATCAGGAGTTGACGGTTGCCGAGTCGAATGGCGAAATAGTGGGAACGTTTCAACTGAGTTTTATCCAGTACCTGACTTATCAGGGCGGTATCCGGGCCCAGATTGAAGCTGTACGCGTTAAATCGACTTACCGAAACCAGGGGCTTGGGAGGGAAATCTTTCAGTATGCCATCGAACGGGCCCGGGCCAAAGGCGCGCATCTTCTTCAATTGACAACCGACAAAAAACGCCCGGAAGCAAAGCGGTTTTACGAAGCCCTTGGTTTTGTTGATTCGCACGAAGGGATGAAGTTACACTTGGCGTAACTCCCTTAAACCGTTTGGATCGCCTAAAGATGTTGGGCAAAAAACGCTTTCGCGCGCTCCCACATGGCCGGTGTCAGCACATGTCCCTGCCCCGGTTCGATAAATGAGGTGAATTTGTCGGCGGCTCCGGCTTGCTGATAAGCAGCTGCGATGCGCGGCAAGCCCGCCCGGACAAAGTCGATGGGCGAGCCCGAATCCAGCTCACCGAAATTCAGGTGCAAGGCGCGCGGAGCAATCAAGGCGGCAATGTCGGGGGTATCCCCAAACTGCAGCCAGCCCGGCACAAAGTTCGGAAAGCAATGCAGGAGGTGTTCGTGTTCAATGGCGGCATAAGTAGGCAGACAACAATTGCCAACGATGCATTTCAGCCGCGGTTCCAGCGGCCCCGCCAGCCAGGCATGCGTTGAACCCATCGAATGGCCATAACAGCCAATTCGGTCGGGAACTACTTCCGGCCGGGAACAGAGAAGGTCAACGGCACGACGCATTTCCAGGACATTTTTCCAGGCCATACTCCGCCCCCGCACCACCTGACGCAGAAACTCAAACCGTTCATACTCGCCTTTTTTCAGCTTTCCGGTCGGGTCCTGACGTTCTTCAAAACAGAGCGCATCGGGGCAGAGCACTACGTATCCCTCGCGTACCAGCGCCACGGCGGTATGATGCATGGGATTTCCGGCCAGCCCCGCCGGTTCCGACTTCCCCAGATGGTACTCGCCATTGTGCTGGTGCCAGACCGCAATGGCCGGAGCGGGTCGTTGGGCCGTTGCCATATCCGGAATCAGCAACAAAGCCGGAACGCGGTCGCCCGGTTCGGCTTCGTAGGTGAGCGACTCAATCCGGTAGCCGTCTTTCCGAATGGTTTCCCGCCGTTGCGGCTGGAGCGGAGCAGCGTTTGGAAACGGACCACCCAGGCAGGTCTGGTAGTGGGACCGCAAGGTTTCGGGCGCAGACGGGTCCGGTTGAAATGCGGTACCGGCACTAGCCAGCGCCCCCAGTCCCCCCATCAGTTGCGTCTTCATGAAGCGTCGTCGATTGTGTTTCATTGCTCCGAAAAAGCGTCCGGTTCGTTATAAATTTCCTTCGGGTGTTTTGCAAAACACCCGAAGGAAGTAAAAAATCAAATCGGTGGCTCCCAGCCTTTTTCGTACTCACGGGTCCAGAGTTTCATCGCTTCCTTGTCGCGGATATGGCCGTTTTTCGTATCAATGTCCAGCGACTTATTGGTGCGGTAAGCAATGTTAGCCAGGTGGCACAATAGCGTGCTTTTGGCACCTTCGTCGATGGTCGAGTTCTGTTTTTCTTTACCGCGAATTGCATTAAAGAAGTTGACCACGTGCCGGGTCGACATATCACCCCCTCCGCCCAGGGCGGTTCCGCCTTCGGAGCCCTGCGATTTGCTGTCCTTGATCATTTTGCCTTCGCGGTTGAAGAGCTTGTAACCGTCGCGGTCGACGTACACCGTTCCCGTGCTGCCGTAAATAACCGTGCCCCGGTCCGTGCCGTAGGTTTTATAACCGCTCCGGCTTTTGCCGTCCCACTTGATGATTTTGTTGCCTGGGAAACGGAAGGTAGCGTCCATTGTATCGTACATGGTCCAGCCGTCATCCAGGAAATGGCGCTTGGCGGCTTCCACCGAAACCTGCTCCGGAAACTCGACCTGCAAGGCCCAACGCGCAACGTCTAGCTCGTGGGTGGCGTTGTTGCCACTTTCAGCCGTACCGTAGTTCCAGCCGTACCAGTGCCAGTTGTAATCCCAGGTATCGTGCATGTAAGGCGTGCGGGGGGCCGGTCCCTGAAACAGGTCCCAATCCAATCCGGTTGGCACAGGTGCTTTCTTCGGAATGGGCACTTCGCCCCGGGTAGCGCTGTAGAACGCCACGGCTTTGTAGGGCGTTCCGATGGCCCCGTTATGAATCTGCTTGATGATGTCAATGGACTCCAGCGCCGAACGTTGCTGGTTGCCCATCTGAATCACCTTACCGTATTTTTTCTGGATCTCCACCAGGATTTCGCCCTCGCGTGGATTCTGGCTACACGGTTTTTCAACGTATACGTGTTTGCCCCCCAGCACCGCCAGCCAGGTTCCCGGCGCATGCCAGTGATCAGGTGTGGCATTGATCAGTACATCCACGTTTTTATCGGCAATGACTTTGCGGATGTCGTTTTCCAGCTTTGGTTTGTAGTCGATAAACTTCGAAAATTTCTTCAGCGCTTCTTCCCGCTGTTTTTGCATGACATCACACAAATACACCAGTTCTACGTTGCTATCTTTCTTCGCAATCGGATCGTAGTAGGCCCCCAGCCGCCGACCCAGCCCCGCAATAGCCACATTCAGACGTTCGTTGGCACCCACGATTTTGGCGTAGCTTTTCGCCGACATACCCGTCGCCAGCCCGCCAAACGTAATTCCAGCCGTACTTAAAGCGGCTTTTTTGATAAAATCTCTTCTGCTGTTTTCCATTGAAAATAGATTACGAAAGGGTTTCCCGATGCTAATTTCCCTATCAACTGCCCTGCGACGACGCCATTGCCGTCGGGTATTGGAAGAAGCAAAATCGCGGATAAAAATACTGTCGCCGACACCAATTTTCAGCAAATGGCAGGCGATTTCCGGTGTGGTTGGCTCAATGGCAAAAGCAGGGCATTGCACGAGCACCAAGCCCGGAAATTCAAAACCGTACGGGAAGAAGTGAGAACCGTTAGCCGTAGTTATCCCTTTCCCTTAACAGAAAGAGCACGGAGGACGGTTTTGAAATGGATGCAGAAGTTACGGTGAGTACGGATGCCGGTGCGGTGTTAAACAACCGGCTTCGAATGATTCATGCGAACGGTCGGCAGGTAAATTTTGGACGGTTCCGTACGCAACTGTAATTCGGTGTACTGATATTCTTCTTCAAACAAATCCTGAAGCTCGTGAACATACTGGATATAACGCCGGGTCTGTACGCACAACCAGCAATTCATGCCCGGAACCAGCCGGGACTCTTCATACGTCCAGGAGTTAGCCGATGGATCCGGCCAGTAACCGAAAGCCAGTAACCAGGGCTTTGTCAGCTTAATGGGCTGCGGTCGATTGGGCGCTTGAAGTGTCTTTAAAAGATGTTCGGTTAGTAGAACAGGCTCGTTGTGGATGAGGTAATAGCGATTTGGTTTAAATTGACGGTACATTGTGCGGATATAAAAGGGTTTTACTAAAATACAGACGAAAAATAAAATGCAAGCAGTTGTCTTGTAAATCCGCACAGAAGTTTAGTTACCGGTACATAATCATGGTAACATCGCCATTTTTTTTATAACAAAAGCGCATCAACCCGATGGGCATGAACCATTTGGTCGATTGCTGACCAGGCAAAAATGGTGAACCGACCGTCCTGGGAAGCGACCAGCGCCACGGCATCACGCTGATCAAATACAAACTGGGCAGCCGACAGATGCCGGGTACCACCGGTTTGGGCCGGATGTACTACCAGCGCTTCGTTTCCAACCACCGGCTCGGTTACGATAATCTGCTCGACCCGATTGCTGGCATCGGAGCGGCCAATTTTGGCACCAAACGCCAGCACTTCATATTGATCGTTGATAATCGTGGCCCCATCCACCGCCGTCAGCCCGGCCACCGCTTCCACGGCCAGATTGACGCCCCCACGCCATACATTCTGTTCAACCTTATCCGTTATGCGCTGCACCAATTCCGTTAGCTGCGAAAAGACGGGCACCACCGGATACGAAATCGGTTGAATGATCGACTCCCGCCAGGCCTGACTCCCCGACGGAACTACCAGCAACGAACCGCCCCGCCCGTGAGCGCGCATGGATACTGCCAGCTGAACCAGAATATTCATGGAGTTATTCCAGAAGGAAGGCAGTCTAAAACCCAGCATGGAAGTAACCACAAACGGGCAGTCGGGAGTGCGCGCCATGCCCTCGTCAACAATCTTGACCTGATCGCCTTTCAGGATCGCTACATTGACAAATTTACCAAAACCGTCCATCCGGCGGTGTTTGACCACGAGCAAACCCGGCTCAATGACTTCCAGTACAAAACAGTTGACCGGAATATCCCGGGTTGTACCCCAGATGTACAACGCATCCTGATCGTACCAGACCCCGAGGTGAATCCCGGGCCGTTCAACGGCGGGTGCCAGTTTGGTCAGTGTCGTGGGCGTCAATCGCAACGGGTGGCCAAAAAGCAGCGGACTTCCGGCCTGTTCCGGTGGTAAAAGCGCCAGCGAAACGTTCGGAGATACGCCTTCTTCGTGCCGCAGACTCGCCCAAAAAGCCGTATCGATTACGGCTTCAATGATGGGCGCGTGCGGTTGATGCGCTGTATCAGGCTCACCGTTCAGCGTGGCCGTCGCAAAATGGTGAGCAAAATATTCTTCCACGGTTCCGGCCACCGCCCGGGCCGCCTGATAGGTTGATGCAACGTACATAGTGAAGTAAGCCAACGCGTTTGTATTGGTAAAGGAAAGTCGCCCCGCTTTAAGTTCCACGATCCGATCGTGGTTTGCAGCTTTCTGTTTGTGGCTGTGCCTATAATGGCAATTAGTACAACTACAAATACCTAACTACCAACTCGTTAACTCACCACACCAGCATACTCAATAAAACCGTAACCTGTTAGCCCCTGCTATCCTCTTGCTTCTTCTGGCACACTAATTTTCTTATTGACATTCAATTGGGTTTCATTATTTTTAAAGTTGCATTGTAGTAGGACAGCCTGTGAATACGGATTTAGGAAAGGCCAACGAGTTATTTGATTTACTGACCAAGGCAACCCGGGATGCCGTCTGGAACTGGGACCTGGAAACCAGTACGGTCTGGTGGAGCCAGGGCTATACCATTTTGTTCGGGCACGAAATTCCTCCGGAGGGTTTTGGGCCGGAATCCTGGTACGACCACATCCACCCAGACGACAAGGACCATATTTTAGAAAGCATCCATCACACCATCGACCAGGCGGGTACCAACTGGTCGGCCGAATACCGGTTTCGCCGGGCAAATGGGTCATACGCCACCGTTTTTGATCGGGGCTACATCCTGCACCGCGACGGGAAAGCGATCCGGATGGTTGGTGCTATGCAGGACATCTCCGAACGGGTTGCGTTGCAGAAAGCCCGGACCGAGAGTGAAGAGCGGCTCCGGCTCGCCCTCCAGTCTGCTCAGCTAGGAACCTGGGATTTTGACCCTGTTCAACAGGTTGTCAACTGGGATTCCCGCGCCCAAATGCTCTTTGGGCTGACGGATGAAAAGCAAGTGACTTATGCACAAACGCTCGACCTCATTCACCCGGATGATCAGGATCGGGTGCACCAATCCGTCCAGTGGGCGCTGAACCCACAATCGGGAGGAAATTACGACATCAGCTTCCGAACCATCGGCGCCAATGACCAGAAGTTACGCTGGGTGCGTTTCATCGGGCAGGCTTATTTTACCGAAACCGGGCAGCCTTACCGGTTTTCCGGCGTCGCCCACGATAGTACCGCCGAAGTCCTGAACCGGGAGAAATCTGCCCTGTTCGAGCAACAAGCCCGTCTGGCGCTCGAAGGCTCTGGCTCCGGCTCGTTTTCGGTTGACTTCAAAACCGACGCTATTGTATACTCACCGTCACTGGCCCGCATTCTGACCGGCCAAGAAAACGTGAGCCTAACGCGAGATGACTTTGTCAAGCATCTTCACCCGGAAGATCATTTGATCCGTAACCAGGCATACCGCGAAGCCCTGCGCACCGGTACCCTGAGCTTCGAAGCCCGTTTCATCTGGTTGAATCAGGAAGTTCACTGGATCAAAGTTCTGGGGCAATACTTGTACAGCACCACCGGCGAACCGCTTTCGTTTTCGGGCATCGCTCTGGACATCACCCAACAGCGGGAACAGGAAACCGTAAAACGAAGGGCCGACGAGCGTTTTGGAAACATGATTGCCCAGGCCCCGGTAGCCATCGGCCTCCTGAACAGCCAGACCCTGGTGGTGGAAACCGCCAACCGGGCCATGCTGGAACTGTGGGGCAAAGATGCCTCGATCATCGGGTTACCGATCCTGGAAGCGCTGCCCGAGATTGAGCAACAAGGCTTTGTAGAAGAGCTGATTAAGGTGCGCGAGACCGGTAGTTCGTATTATGGTTTTGAAAGCCTGGCCCGCCTATACCGCAACGGCCAACTGGAAGACGCTTATTTTAACTTCATTTATGCACCCGTGCGGGAACACGGCAATACCATCACCGACATTATGGTCATTGCCACCGAAGTGACGTCGCAGGTACACGCCAAACTGGCACTGGCAGAAAGCGAACAACGGTTTCGGAACCTCATCGAGGAAGCTCCGGCGGCCATGTCGCTGTTCATCGGCCCGGATATGATCGTTGAATTGCCCAACGAAACGATGCTAAAATTCTGGGGAAAAGACGATTCTGTGATCGGAAAACCGTTGCGCGAAGCCGTTCCTGAACTGGTCGGGCAACCCTTCCTGCAAATTCTGGATGAGGTATATGCTACCGGTGTTTCGTATTCGTCGCAGGAATCACAGGCAGAACTGGAAGTGAATGGCAAACTGCAGACTTACTACTTCAATTTTACGTATAAACCGTTGTTCAACGCAGAGGGCGAAGTTTACGCCATTCTGGACGTTGCCATAGATGTGACAGAACAGGTGCTGGCCCGCCGGAAAATCGAAGAAAGTGAAGCCCAGTTCCGAACGCTCCTGGAAGCCATCTCGCCCATGACCTGGACGCATACCCCGGAGGGCGAAATCAATTTTTATAACCAGCGCTGGTACACGTACACCGGACTGGATTACGAGCTAAGTAAACAACTAGGCTGGCAGGCTGTCGTTCATCCTGATGACCTGCCCGCCATGCTGGGAGCTTATGCCAGCGCCCTGGAAGCCGGGGACGTTTTTGTGGCCGAAACCCGCTATAAACGAGGCTCTGATGGCCTGTATCGCTGGCACCTGAACCGCGTGATTCCCGTTCGGGACGAAACAGGTGCGATAACGCTTTGGGTCGGAACGGCTACCGATATTCACGAGCAAAAGCGAATTGAAGCCGAACTGGAAAGCCAGGTACAGGCCCGGACGCAGGAATTGAACGAATCAAATCAGGAACTACGCCGATCCAATGAACACCTGACACGTTTTGCTTACGTAGCCTCCCATGATTTGCAGGAGCCTTTGCGCAAAATTCAGTCGTTTGGCAGCATCCTGCAAAACCAATATGCTCCGGGGCTGGGCGAGGTCGGCGCAGACCTGATCAGCCGAATGCAGTCGTCGGCCGAACGCATGTCAGATCTGATCAAGGATTTGTTAGCTTATTCGCGGATTTCTACCCGGCAGCAGGTGTTCGATCCGGTTTCCCTGACCGAGGTAGTGACCAAAGTTCTTGAAACACTTGAACTCCAAATTCAGCAGTCGGGTACAACCATCCAAGCCGACGAGTTACCCACCATCAACGGCGACCGGTCGCAACTGGGACAACTTTTCCAGAATTTATTGTCCAACGCCATTAAATTCCGACGTCCCGATGTACCTCCAATGATTCAGCTTACCTACGATAAACTGGCGGCCAGGCAGCTTCCCGAGTCGGCCCGAGCCGTACGGCCAGCCAGTTATTACCACCTGATTAGTATTACTGATAACGGCATCGGTTTCGACGAAAAATACGCCGAACGCATCTTTGAAGTGTTTCAACGGTTGCACGGAAAATCGACCTACAGTGGTACAGGAGTGGGACTGGCCATTTGTCAGAAAGCTGCCGAAAACCACGGAGGCATCATCACCGCCCACAGCCAGCCAGGAAAAGGCAGCACCTTTAAAATCTATCTGCCAGCGGAGAAATAGGGCTCACGGTATCATTGCTTTGCAGAGCCGATCCATGAACGATTGCCAGTCCGTATAATTATTAGGTTTGATCCAGCACCAGGCAACATCCAATTCGCGGCAATGTGACTCCCAGGCGGGATCGATTTCGGAACTCATCCAGGCCACCGGAACCGTCCGGAAAGTCGGTTTGGCTCGAAGACTTGTGGTTACTTCAAGGCCATCCATACGGGGCAGGTGGTAATCGATCACAATCAAACTGGGAATAATCCCGGAACTGTCGAGATGACGCATTAAACTGGCTCCATCGCTGAACGGATTAAGCTCGCACATTCCCCCGATTTGTAACATGGCCTTCTGCATGAGCCACAAATCATCCTCATCGTCGTCTACTACCAATATAAGTGGCTTCATAATAACTGTTAACGGGCTAGAGCCTGTAAAACAGGGCTGTATTCTGTATGTTCGGACAGAGCAAGGCTGTTCTGCTATAAACATTGTTAGCGCCCGTTTGTTTGAAATTACGAAGAAAAGGCCCACTGGTGCCTAGTTAGTTCGGTAATATGCTTCCCAGAACGCCAGTTGTGGCTTGGTTGGCAATGGACGGTTTTCAATCGCTTTATCAATCACCTGAACGGTTTCGGCCTGCGGTTGGTAAGCCTTCCAGACCGGGAGACTCGTACCGTTCGGATCGCCGGTGCGGACGAAATTGACCCAATACGACGACATCGCTTCCGCGATCTGCCAATCGACGGGTTCCCAGGGCCGGTCTACGGTATGCAGGTTCTGGTAGGCATACGGCACCTCTCCGGTATGAAAAGCTCCGAATTGGGTCTGGGGGGTATGGGCGGGCACTTTTCGATT
Source organism: Larkinella harenae (assembly GCF_054780515.1). Classification (NCBI taxonomy): domain Bacteria; kingdom Pseudomonadati; phylum Bacteroidota; class Cytophagia; order Cytophagales; family Spirosomataceae; genus Larkinella; species Larkinella harenae. The sequence continues at coordinate 1,186,511 of NZ_BAAGWE010000002.1, forward strand.
GAAATTGTACAGAAAAACCGGTGCGCGCCCGGTTTGGCTTTGCAGGCGGGCCCAGGTATAATTCTGAATGGCAAATAGTTCATCCCGATTGCTGTAGCCCTGCGACCGGGCGGCCTCCTCTTCTGAACGGGCCGGATACAGGGCCAGAAAAGCCTCAGCCCGGCTGCCAAACCGCTTGGCAACCTGCTCCCGAAACTCCTCGGCTTTGACCGGCGCTCCCGTCACTTTATCGTCTTCGTTCCAACCCATCAGCAGCGGAACGTCGTTTTGGCGGGCTTTTGCGTACAGCTGGTCAATGCTTTCGGGCAGCAAATATCCATCAACAATGGGAGCGCTCAGCCCTCCACTGGCGTTTAGAATTTCTTCGGCGGGTCTGGCCCGCAATTCACGCAGAGAACTTGCACCAAGTTGTTGGGCAAAAGCCGCGCCCTGCTGTTCGGCCATTGACAGCGTCAATCGGGGCCGCAGCGAACTCGCCAGCACACTTCCTCCGCTTTCGGCAATGGCGCGGTGAAAAAGACCTTTGGCCAGCGGAGAAGCCGTCAAAAAGTTCACGGCGAAGGCCCCGGCTGATTGACCGGCAATCGTAACCAGCTCCGGATCACCGCCGAAAGCTACGATGTTTTTCTGCACCCATTTCAGGGCAGCAATCATATCCAGTAGCGCATAATTCCCCGAAGCCTTATAGCCCGATTCCCGGGATAATTCGGGGTGGGCCAGAAATCCGAACACGCCAACCCGGTAATTGATGGTGACAAAAACGATCCCTTTTTTCGCCATCGCTTCCCCGTCATAAATCGGGCAGGCTCCTCCCCCACTCCGAAACCCTCCCCCGTGAATAAAAACCAGCACCGGGCGTTTCTCGGCTGCCGATTTCGCTCCCGTCCAGACGTTCAGGTACAGACAATCTTCGCTGATGGGCTGCGCAGGAATCAGAAACTCCGACGACCAGTACATAAACGGTGCCGGTTTGGCCTGCATCGCACTCGGTCCGAACGCAACGGATTTTCGCACGCCCTGCCAGCTTTTTACGGGTTGTGGTGCTTTCCAGCGGAGACTCCCAACGGGTGGGGCGGCAAACGGAATTCCTTTAAAAACCCGTACATCGCCGGTTTTATTCATCGTTCCTTCAAGACTTCCGGATGCGGTTTTGACCAGCAACGATTGTCCGACGGCGGTATGTGCAACGGCCAAGAGCAGAAAAAAAGCAACGAAATTTTTCAACGGAAAAGCGATTTGGGATGATGACGGAAATCGTTTAAAAATAGCTATTTCCCGTTACATTCCTGCCATCCAGCAAAACCATTCCAGCCTGCTCCATGCGCTCGTTGGCCCAAAAGGCATAAAAAAGCCCCGGCAAGACGGACTTGCCGGGGCATCATATAGCTCATTAAAAACCGTGGCAGCCGGATGGAAAGAATCACCCCGGGTTACACCAGCCGGTTGTTGCCATCCGGAAAAACCACCACGGGTTTATGCGTCTTTGCTTCATCGGCCACCAGCATACCATAAGCAATGATAATAATAATGTCGCCCACCTGCGCACGCCGGGCAGCCGCTCCGTTCAGGCAGATAATGCCGGAGCCGCGTTCTCCTTTGATCACATAAGTGATAATGCGTTCACCATTGTTATTGTTGACGATGTGAACCTGCTCGTTTTCGAGCATACCGGCGGCATCCATCAGGTCCTCATCAATGGTGATGCTGCCGACATAATTCAGCTCGGCCTGCGTTACCCGGACCCGGTGAATCTTGGACTTCATTAGAGTAAGAAACATACGTTGAACGATTAGATAGGATGAGAGTCTATTGTTTTTAGATAAGAGGGTAGGACAGATTATTAAAACAAGATTTCGCTAAACCTAATTTTTCAAAACAATCTATTTTCAAAATTCCTAAATGAAGGATTTTGGAAAATATAACAAATAAAATGGGTGGCTATTACTTGACACACCAGTAAAACGCATCGGAACTATTCCGTATTAATCAAAACATTCGATACGTCTTTATTATAATCTTTGTGTGCCTATAAGAGAAGAAATCTGAATCCAAAAATAAGGTTAAATTCTCGAACCAAGAAAAAAAGTAACAAAAAAAAAAAAAAACAATAAAATATTCTCAGTTACAAATTACTGATGGAGACTTTATTGCCTATACAATTTAAATTTATTAGCAATTCCTTCTATAATCTTTAAAAAATTGATTACATTAAAATAAATAACCTTAGATCGCTCGTATTATTTGCCTTCTTTACGATCAGAATAGACAAAGATCGCGTTCGACGAAAAACAAAAAGCTGATTGAACGCCAATTATGTAATCAATCGGCATACAATCAGCTTTTATCACTCAAAACAATACAGTCTACTTTCAGACTAGATCAATTTCTTTTTAAGAACAATTATCTAGCACTTGCTGCAGTATTCTCGCAAACTCCTTATCATTCGGAGCGGTAAACAAGTTAAAGTGATCTCCAGGAACTTCATGGATATTTACACCTTTTAGCGCTAACGGTTTCCAGCCAAGAAACTCAAAATCTTTCTTGTAAGCTACCTGTTTTTTAGCCCGAAAAAGTGTAACTGTAATATCTTGTGGCTCCAGACGGTATTTCTGGGCCGCTATAATATTCATCTCGTTCACCTTATAATAGTTACCATGAAATACTTTAAGATAATCTTCATTGTAACGGATCCGGCGGTATAACTGGTTTACTTTTTGCTTTACTGAGTTCACTTTTTCCCGAATTGTATCGCCCGGATACTTGCGTAATAAAGTGAATATATACAACCGCTCTTTCAGCAACATTGTCGAGTCGCTCCACACACGTTTCAGCCACGGATCATAAGCATTAGACTGGTCGGCGTAGGAATCGAACATGGCCAGCATTTTCACCTCTTTGCCCTTTGCCTTGAGCTGTTTACTCATCTCATACGCGATGGTTCCGCCAAACGAGTAACCCGCCAGTGCGTAAGGTCCATCCGGATTTTTAGCCATGATGGCGTCGATGTAATAAGCGGCAATGGCCTCAATGCTGTCCAGCGGCTCGTCATCGCTATTGATCCCCTTCGCCTGGAGTCCGTATACCGGCTGATCGGGGTGCATGTTGATGGCCAGCGTGTTAAACAGCAGCACGTGCAGCCCCGCACCGTGGACGATATACAACGGCGTTTTGGTTCCCTGCGGCTTGATCGGCACCAGCGAATCCCAGGTAACCGACCGGCCATTCATGTGCAGCGTCGACGCCAGCTTTTCAACGGTGGGGTATTCAAACAGCATCGAGAGCGGCAGGCGTTTTCCGGTTTTTTTCTCCAGACGGGTCATTACCTGAACCGCGATCAGGGAGTGCCCGCCCAATTCAAAGAAGTTGTCGAGCACACTGATTTTCTCCAGCCGTAAACACTCCATCCAGATATCGGCAACCAGTTTTTCAACATCGGTCCGGGGAGCCATGAAACCGTTGCGGTTTTCGTCGGCTTCCAGCATCGGATCAGGCAGGGCTTTGCGGTCGATTTTTCCATTGGGCGTCAACGGCAGTTTCGCCATCACCACAAAATTGCTCGGAACCATGTAGTCCGGCAGGTGCTGCCGGATGTGATTTTTCCATTCCTGCAGCTGTTCGGCGGGCACCACCAGGTTATGCTTGAACGGATTGCGCGCAAAGTCATTCAGCGAAGCGTTCTCCAGCGTGATGGCCGCTGGTCGGGCTGGCACTTGCTGACTGCGGCTGTTCGGAATAAAGACAACATCCAGCAGGTTGTCGGCCCCGTCACTCGCCCAGCGTACGTGGGCGTTGAAGTTGTGCTTTTCGCCAACAGCCCACAACGTTGCCGGATTTACGTTAATCGGAGTAGCCGGTATACGGAACTTGGCATCCTTTAAAAGCGTCTCATCGCTCAGTCCGTCGATCATCTGGATCAGCGTGTGGTCGTCGGCTGTGCGGCTGTTGAATACGCTGCGCAGCTGCAAAACCGCCTGGGGCTGCTCAGCCAGTTTCCGCTCCAGGGCTTCCGGGGTCAGATCGGGCCGCCAGTCAATAACGATATCGGCTTCGGCAACTTCGGGCGACTGCCCAACATACAGCCAGATATCGTAGTGGTGCTTGGTCGTTTCGTTCAGGTATTTACCCTCCCGCAGCTGAATATCGACGCCAGAAATGGCAGGAATCGCTTGTGGCAGCGCGTAGAAGTAAGCCGGATCGGCCATGAATTCGTCCTCAATAAAGAGACGCCGGTCGACAATTTTTTTGAAATCAGCTACGGTATTTTCCGGTGATGAGCGCGGGAATTGATCGAAGGTATGGTGCATCCGGAGCGTACCTTTCCCTTGCATGTCACCAATGAAAATACAGCCACCGGGGGCCACCACCTTAACGGCTTCCTCAATTACCCGCTGCAAATAAGCGGTATCCGGAAAATACTGCGCCACACTGTGAATCAGCACCAGATCCAGCGACCCCGCCGGCACAGCGCTGAAGTCGTCGGCATTAGCCACGGCGGTTTTTACATTCCGCCATTTGGTTTTGTTCAACGCCAGCTTTTCCCGCAGGTTTTCAATGGCCGTCGGTGAATAATCGGACCCCACGTACAGGCTGGCTTCCGGAGCCAGTTCAAAAAGTAGCTGCCCCGCTCCGCAGCCCACTTCCATAATGCGCTGGGGCCGTAAGCGTTTGATCCGCCGGATGGACTGCTGAACCCAGTCATCAATCTCATCTTTGACGTCTTTTTTACCGCTCAACTGCTCGGCAATGGCCAGTTCCAGTACCTGCTCCGACGTTTCGCTGTCGTGGTCCACACCCACGTTGTAAATCATATCCCAGCGTTCCTGCCAGCTGGGGGCTTTATCGTTTGTGGCAATGGCTTCGGGAACCACATACGCCACCAGGACATTATCACCCGACCGGGTTTCGCGGGCAATCACCGCGGTTTCCTTGATGTCTGGAATGGTGCCAATGGCGTTTTCAATTTCACCCAGTTCAATCCGATGGCCCCGAACTTTCACCTGATGATCAATCCGGCCCAGGCACTGGATTTCGCCATTTTCCAAAAACCGTCCCAAGTCGCCGGTACGATACATCCGGCTGCCGGACGTTTGGCTGAACGGATTCTTCAAAAACCGCTCTTCGGTCAGATCCGGTCGATTCATATACCCCCGAGCCACCCCGTCACCGGCAATGAAGATTTCGCCCACCGTGCCGACCGACACGGGTTTCAGAAACTCATCCAGAATATAAACCTGCGTGTTGTGAACCGGCCGGCCTACCGTGATGAGTTCGCCCTTCGTAACCTTTTTAATCGTCGACCAAACCGTTGTTTCCGTCGGGCCGTATACATTCCACAACTCCGCGCATTTGGTCGTTAGTTTATCCGCCAGATCATCCGAAAGGGCTTCACCACCGGTCAATGCCTTTAGGGGCAAGGGTTGATCCCAGCCAATATCAAGCAACATCCGCCAGGTCGAAGGTGTCGCCTGCAACATGCTCACGTTTTCGGACCGAACCAGATCCAGCAACAGACGACCATCGCGGGTTACGGTCAGATCCACCAGCAGGATGCTGGCTCCAGCAATCAGGGGGAGGTATAGTTCCAGTCCCGCAATATCGAACGAAATCGTAGAAACCGCCAGCAACACATCGTTCTTGTCGATACCGGGTGCCACCTGCATACTCCACAGGAAGTTGATCAGGTTCCGGTGTTCGATCATCACCCCTTTCGGTTTTCCGGTCGATCCAGACGTGTACAGCACATACGCCAGATCCTGGCCCGAAACCCGGGTATCGGGTTGTTCAGCCGACTCGCCTTCCGACTCCTTGAGGGCTTTTTCAATCAACATTTCGGACGCCTGTCCCCGTAAGCGCCCTTTGTATTTTTCCGAGGTAATCAGCAGGTTGGCCGACGCATCGTTCAGCATAAAGGTAACGCGCTCCTGCGGATAAGCCGGATCCAGCGGCAGGTAAGCGGCCCCAGCTTTCAGAATCGCCAGCAGCGTAATGAGCATTTCCGGCGTACGATCCAGGGAAATTCCAACGATATCGCCTTTCTTGACGCCACTCCGGATCAGGTGATGAGCCAGCTGGTTCGCCGTTGCGTCCAGGGTCCGGTAACTGATCTCTTGTTTATAAAACCGTACCGCTGTTTTGTCCGGATACGTGGCAACGGTTTGGCTAATCAGTTCATGCAGCGGAATGTGCGCAGGATACGTAGCTTTCGTATCGTTCCACTGCGCCAGTTTCTCGGAAAGGCTATTCTCCGACGCAAATTTGATTTCACTAATCACCACCGCAGGATCAGCGACAACGGTTTTCAGGAGATTCATAAAATCGCCCATCATCCGGTTGATCGTCTCGGCGCTGAACAGCTGCGTATTGTAAGCACACTCCAGCGTCAGGGCTTTCTCCGAACCGGTGGCATTGAAGAAAATTTCGAAGTTTTCGTACTCTTTGGGGTGGCTGATCAGCTCGTGCGTCAACCCGTGAAACTGAACACCGTCGTTCATCCCCATATCAATGTTGAACACAATCGGCACCAGCGGAATTCGCGAAGCGTCGCGTGGGATATTCAATTTTCGCACCAAGTCGCTGAACGTTAGCCGCTGGTGTTCATAAGCATCAAACACCGATTGACGGCATATTTTCAAAAAGTCAGCAAACTTTTGGTTTGGCTCCAGATGGCTCCGCAACGGCAACAGGTTGACGCAGTGCCCCACCAGCCGGTTGTTGCCCGTGATGGATTGGCCAGCCGCCGGTAAGCCCACCACAATATCCTCCTGTCCAGACAACCGGTGCAGCAGCACTTCAAAAGCCCCCAATAAGGTTGTCACAAAACTGCACCCCGCCTTCAAGCCCATTTTTTTGATGGCCTGCACAAATTCGCTGTCCATCGGAAAATCCAGGCGCTGGCTCTTGAAAGTGCGGGCTGCGGGCCGCGGAAAGTCCGTCGGAAGGTCAAAAACCGGTATATTATCCTTGTATTTGTTGATCCAGAAGTTTTCAACGCGCTGGTATTCGGCACTCTGGGCAAACTGGAGTTGCTCAACGGCATAATCCGCGTAAGAAGGCGCGTCGGGCAACAAGACGGGCAGGTTCTGGGCATATGCTGAATACAATGCACTTAAATCGAGCAATATGGCTCCCATCGACCAGCCATCCCGCGTGCTGTGGTGCGACGTTAAAACCAGCCGAAACTCGTCTTCCGCCAGCTTAAACAAGGCCGTCCGCAACAGGGGACCGTTTTGCAGATCAAATACATAACCCGTTTCCTGTTGTACATACTCGGCTATCAGGGTTTCTTTTTCCGTAATCGTTTGGGCAGAGAGATCCTGATAGGCCAGCTTGATGGGCAGTTCTTTCAGAATGCAGAGGCTTTCACCGTCGGCACTGAATAGCATCCGCAGCGATTCGTGCCGATTCACCAGCGTCTGGATAGCTCGCTCCAGCGCGGTCCGGTCAAGAGCACCCCGGAAGCGCAACGAGGTAAGCATGTTATACGACCGGGTGGCCTTATCGCCCCCCAGCAAACAGGCTGTCCATATTTCTTTTTGCGGCTCCGTAGAGGGAGCAACACGGACTATTTCCGGTCCGGCAAAGGGATCAAAATCAACGGTTGTTGCGTTGGGGATAGGTAGAGTTTCAAGCATCACATCTATTATCGTTTTAACTGTAAATATTTCCCCGGCTGTTCGGGATCAGCAATGAACCAGGCCGGATTACCATCCCGGTCGCGGCCCAATCGAGCATCCGGTACAGGTGGTTCGTTAAAAGAATACGAAACGTTGGGGGTCTCGTTGACAGGTATGGCTTTGGGTATTGATGTAAAGATTTCGGCCTCGATCATTTCCTGAATGCTCTCGTAGAACAATTTGATGACCAGCTCTACTTCTGCATCCGTGTGGGCTTCGGTGATGAAACACGGAAAACCGTCCCAGATGTGAATGCCTTTTTCGCGCATCAGTACGAAGATCAGCTCACTATACGGTATTTCTTCCTTTGGTTTAATTTTCCAGAGAGAACCAAACTGGGCCACATACAACGGGATCTGGTGCCGTTCGAACTCGGCGTTCAGGGCGTTGGCAATTCGTTCGGCTTTGCGGGTAAGCCCTTTCTGCAATTCCGGGCCCGCTTCTTTCAGGTGAAGCAGCGACGCTTTGGCCGTGGCCAGCGCCAACGGATGCCGCACAAACGTACCGGCAAAATAGGTCACACCTTTTTCGGGAAACGAATTATCGCCGTATTGCCAGAAACCGCCGTCGAGCACATCCAGATAGTCTTTGTCACCGGCAATGATGCCAATGGGAATTCCACCGCCTACCACTTTTCCGTAGGATGCCAGATCGGCTTTGATGCCAAACATGGCCTGCGTACCACCGGGGTGCATCCGGAAACCCGTGATCACCTCGTCAAAGATCAGGGCTGTACCGGCAGCCGCCGTAATTTTCCGGACTTCTTTCAGAAACTCAACTGGCACAAATTCCGGCCGACGGCTTTGGACGGGTTCAACCAGCACAGCGGCTAATTCGTGCGCCCGCTCCCGGATAATTCGCAAGCTTTCATCCGTCCCGTAATCCAGAATCAGCATGTTCTGCACCGACTCCGGCATGATGCCCGGAGCAGCCGGGAACGACTTCAGTTTCTTGGTTCCACGCACGATAACTTCATCCACAATACCGTGGTAGGAGCCCGTAAATGCCACAATCAGCGACCGGCCCGTTACCGTTCGGGCAATCCGCATGGCCCCCAGCACAGCCTCCGATCCCGTGCTGCACAAAGCCGCCCGCTCGAAGCCGGTAAACTCACAGATCAAGCGGCTCACCTCGCCCGCCAGCACATGCTGCGGCCCGATTTCGAACCCGTTTTCGATCTGGTTGTATAGGGCTTCTTTGACAAATTCGGGCTGGTAGCCGAACATGTTTGAGCCAAAACCGTTGAGCATGTCGATGTATTCGTTGCCATCGAGGTCCCACAGGCGGCTGCCTTTTGATTTATTGATAACAATGGAGTAAACCAGTTCTTTGGTCAACGGTTTGAAGCCCGTGACCACCCGTGGGTCGGCCATGTGGGCCCGGTTTTCCTGCGTATAGTTTTTGCTGCCGGCGGTTTTCTGATTGTACCGTTTCGTGAGTTGTTCCAAAAACGCTTTTTGTTTCGGGCTCATCTCAGTAACCTGCCGTTCGATCCGGGCGCTGGCTCCAAACGGTTTTTTGATTTCAACCTCTTCTTCCGGCGTTAAATCCGGTTTTTTGATGGCAACGGTTTTGCCATTGACAGCGGCCGGAACCGTCGCTGGGGCACTAACCGGCAGGCTCGCTGGTTGCCCATCCTGCATCAGCGCAATCTGTTTGGCCAGAATCTGCACCTGCTGAGCCATCAGATCCAGCACCGATGCGTTCGTAACATTCCCCATCGCAACAACGGGCGGAGCTGCAACAACGGGCATCGGTTGCGGGGCTACGGGCTGGGGCTGGGCTGCGGGTTGCGGCTCGTAAGCACCGGCGGGCAGGTTCTGATCGAGATACCCCACAACCGCATCAATCGTTGCGTATTCTTCGTTCAACTGCCGGAACGTAATGGGTAACCCGAACTCTTTCTTCAGCGTCAGCGATACTTGCGTCAACAGCAACGAATCAAGTCCCATTTCCAGGAAGCTCATGTCGGGCGTTACACCCTCCATCTCAACGCCGGAAGCATCTTCCAGCATTTCTCTGACTTTATTCAGCAGGACCTCTTTTCTCATGATACGATTAATAGGATGGGGAAGACTCTCGGCCGCCCTCTCAGGCACGTCCTGAGCCACCGGCGCATGTAATGGATAGGAATTTGACGCCACCGGAACGATCGGATCGACCCAGTAACGTTTTCGGTCAAAAGCGTAGGTTGGCAGCGTCAGCTTAACGCGGGGCTGGTCTTTGTGAAGCGCTTTCCAGTCTGGCGTCAGGCCGCTGATCCATAGCTGCCCCAGGGCATTCAGCACGGCCTCGTATTCGGTCTGAGCTCCTTTTTTATCCAGACTCGTTACGATATTCGCCGACCGAGACGCAACCTGCTGGCGCGCAAACGTCGTTGTGGCATTACCGGGTCCAACCTCCATCAAAATCGGTTGATGGTGCGCAGCGATGGTTTCCAGTGCATCGGCAAACCGCACGGTCAACCGCAGGTGTCGTGCCCAGTAATTCGGCTCCGTCGCCTGTACTTCGGTCATCAATTCACCACTAACGGTTGACACTATACGCATAGACGGTTTTGCCAGGCTGACCTCCTCGACCACCTTCTTGAACTCCGCTACAATAGGCTCCATCATCACCGAATGGAAGGCATGGCTCGTCATCAACACCCGGTTCGGAATGCCTTGGGCGTCCAGCACGGATGCGAAGGCCGCAATGTCTTCATCATGTCCGGCCACCACGCACAACTTCTGGCTGTTGATGGCCGCAATGGACAGCGGTTCGGGCATCAGCGCCCCAATTTTTTCGGCTTCCAGCCGGACGGAAAGCATGCTTCCGCGCGGTAGCTCGCTCACCAGCCGCCCCCGAACGGCGATCAGTTTCAGCGCATCGGCCAAGGAAAAAACACCCGCCAAATGAGCCGCCACAAATTCACCAATGCTGTGCCCTACCAAGATGGTGGGCCTAACACCCCAGCTCATCCACAATTTCGCCAGCGCATATTCTGTAACGAACAGAGCCGGTTGCGTAAAGCGCGTATTCTTTAAAATTTCTTCGGCTTTAAAATTGGTATCTTCCGGATAGATGATCTGCCGAATGTCGGCTTCGAGGTGCGTAGTGAGCAATTGGGCACATTCATCAATCGCCTGTCGGTAAACGGGTTCCTTTTCATAAAGCTCACGGCCCATGTTCAGGTACTGCGATCCCTGTCCAGGAAACATGAAAACCACCTCACCTGGCAAGTCCCGAATTGATTTGGCTTCCGCTGCGCCCCCTTTGTCAACCCCTAATTTTTCTACCAACCCTTCCGGCGTGGAGGACACGGCAAACCGTCGGTGGGCAAAAGCGGCCCGCGTTGTTTGCAGTGTAAAGGCAACGTCGGCCAAGTCCAGCTGGCGGTTTTGCGCCACATGATTCGCCAACAACCGCGCGTATTGCTCCCGGCTGGTTGTCGACTTGGCCGACCAGGTAATCAATTGGGGAACACGGTTTTCTGACCCTGTCATCTCAACGGCCTCGGCAACCGGATATTCTTCCAGCACGACATGGACATTGGTACCGCCCACACCGAAAGAACTGACGCCCGCCCGGCGCAGACTAGCCGTTGATGACCAGTCGGTTAGCTCCGTGTTAACAAAAAACGGACTGTTCCCAAAATCAATTGCGGGGTTCGGCGCGGAATAGTGGATCGAAGCCGGAAGCTGCCGATGATGCAGGGACAACACGGTTTTAATGAATCCAGCCACCCCAGCCGCCGTGGTTAAATGCCCCATGTTGCTTTTAACGGAACCAATGGCGCAAAACTGCTGCGTAGCCTGGTCACCAAACGCTATTTTCAATCCTTCGATTTCGATGGGATCTCCGATGGGGGTGGCCGTTCCGTGGGCTTCCACGTAGCTGATGGTCGACGGAGCTACCTGCGCATCCTGAAGCGCCATCGCAATGGCACCGGCCTGCCCTTCGGCATTCGGCGCGGTAAAACTGCCTTTGCCGCTGCCATCGTTATTGACGCCGACCCCCCGGATGATGGCATAAATGGTATCGCCATCCTGCTGGGCAGCCTCCAGGCTTTTCAGCAACACAATGCCAGCTCCATCGCTGAACACTGTTCCCCTGGCATCAGCACTGAAGGGACGGCAATGCCCGTCGTTACTCAGCATGGCTCCTTCCTGATACAGATAGCCGCTGTTGATCGGTTGTGCAATGGCTACACCACCGGCCAGCGCCATATCACACTGCCCACTCCGAATGCTATCAACCGCCTGCGCAATAGCCAACAGTGAGGTTGAACAAGCGGATTGAACCGTTACTGCCGGCCCACGCAGGTTGAGCGCATAAGCTGTACGGGAAGCAACGTAATCTTTCTCGTTGGCGGTCATCACCTGAAAGGCGCCCACCTTTTCAATCCGTTCAGTATGGGGTAAAACGTTGGTATAATAGTAGGTGTTATTGCGACAGCCGCCGAAAACGCCAATTGAACCATCGTAGGTCTGTGGCTCATACCCAGCGCTTTCCAACGCTTCCCAGGCAATTTCCAGAAAAATCCGGTGTTGCGGATCCATCAGTTCCGCCAGGCGAGGGTTGATCGAAAAAAATGCCGGATCAAACTCAGCGGCATTATTGATGATTCCCCGCGCTTTTACGTAATCCGGATCATGGCGCAAACCGTTCGGAATGGATTGATCCAATTCCTCTTCTGTGAAAAAATGTGTGGTTTCGCGGCCATTTTTCAGAATGTTCCAGAACGCGTCAATCGAATCGGCACCCGGAAAACGACCCGCCATGCCGATTACCGCAATCTCCTGGTTACCTATTCCTTCTTTCACTTTCAACGGTTTTCGAACCGTCTGATTTTCCGTTCCCAGAAAAGCAGCCAATCTTTTTACGGTGGGTTGTTGATACAATTGGGTGATCGAGATCGTATAACCAAACCGTCTCTTCAAAATCGTGATGGCTGAAATTGCCAGTAACGAATTACCACCTAGTTCGAAGAAATTGTCCTCCGCTCCTACTTTGTCCAGTTGCAGCAATTCAGCCCAGACTCCCGCTATATTTCTTTCGGTCTGTGAGGTCGGCGCCAGGTACAATGTTGACAGTGATGACCGCTCAATTTCCGGTTTCACCAAAGCTTGCCGGTCAATTTTGCCGTTGGCAGTTAAGGGCAGTTCCGGCAATTGAACCAGCAACGAAGGCAGCATGTACTCCGGCAACCGGGCGGCCAGGTAACCCTTTAAAACCGCTTGGTCAACCTCTTTATCGACCACTACATAAGCGATCAGCCGTTGCCCCGCATTCTGGTCGTCCTGCGCCAGCACAACACCCTGACGAACGAGCGGGTGCGTTTCCAAAACCGTTTCAATTTCACTGAGCTCAATCCGATGTCCCCTGATTTTTACCTGGTTATCCAGCCGCCCAATGAATTCGATGTTGCCATCGGCCAGGTACTTGCCCGAGTCGCCGGTTTTGTACAATCGGTCACCGGGCAGCTTGCTGAACGGATTGGCCATAAATTTCTCCGCCGTTAACTGCGGATTATTAAGATAGCCCCGGGCGACGCCCACACCACCAATGCAAATTTCGCCGGTAATGCCGGTGGGTGTCTGGCTCCCGTTTTCGTCTACGATGTACACCTGTGCGTTGCCAATGGGCTTTCCGATCGGCACGGGTTGTTCGGGGGCCAGCTCTTTCGAGTACCGGTATTGAACCGCGCTTATTGTAGCTTCCGTTGGGCCATATTTGTTATAAAACTGCACCAGCGGAGCCCAGGCTTTTGCCAGTTCGGGCGGGCAGGTTTCGCCGGCGGCTACTACACGCTTCAAAAATCCGTACTGAGCGGCCGGAATAAACCGCAACAGGCTGGGCGTTGTATGAAGGTGTGTTATGTTTTGTGTTTGCAGCAAGTCGGCCACTTCATCCGGATTGAACAAAGCCTCTTTCCGAATCAATACCAGGGCAGAACCGTTACAGAGTGCCAGAAAAATCTGCTCCGTGGCGGGGTCAAAGGCATAATTGCTCGTCTGAAGGATGGCGTCGTTCGGCTGAATGTCAAATTCCTTCGACTGATGTTGGATATAATTGCTTAGGCTGTGGTGCTCAATCATCACCCCTTTCGGGCGGCCCGTCGACCCCGACGTGTAGATCACATAAGCCAGGCTATCGGGAGCAATCAAATCAGCTACGGGCATCTTCGATTCGCGGTCAATCAGCGCCCAATCATCGGACAGGCAGATCAAAGTCTGGCCATCGGCTATTCCAGCCAGCATCTTTTTAGTCTGACTGTCTGTAACCGCTACCCGGCTCCCAACGTCCGACAACATATACCGAATTCGATCAGCGGGATATTCAGGATCAATGGGAACGTACGCTCCACCAGCTTTCAGGATGGCCAGAATCCCGATAATCATTTCCAGTGAGCGATTGACGCAAATGGGAACGAGCACTTCCCTATGGACCCCACGGTTTTTCAGATAGTGCGCCAACTGATTCGCCTTCTCGTCGAGCTGTTGGTAGCTAATCTGCTCACCATTAAAAGTAATGGCTACCCGTTCAGGGTTCTGCTGGACCTGCTCCGTAAACAAGCCAATTACGGATTTGTCGGTCCAAACCGATTGGGTATTCGTATCGTATATCGTTCCCATCATGATCAATTCTTCGTACCCGTAACGATACGTTTATTAATGCTATTGAAACCTAAAAAAGCTATTACGCTGAAATAAATTTAAAAAGTTTCAATACTAACGTTGGAGTATATACGACTCTGTTTTAAAATACCTTTTGGAATACTAATCAGTAGCTGGCGCCAGTAATAAGCAGCATCTTCAAGTTTGTATAGCTTAGCAAAATAAAGAATGTCTGCTAAACGTAGTATTGTTCACAAGTAGGTAATCTTAATAGAGCATCTAAATATACGCTACAATCCAACATTATTTACTTAAGAGACACAACTTTGTTTTCTTAATTTAGTAAATGGTAGAAACCAAGTAATTATTTAAGAATTATTTACCAACACAGCGCTTTACCAGTGAGTTAACTTCTATGTCAACCCACTATTCTCACGCTGTTACAGTCTGATAAACACCTTCAAAAAATAACTCGTTTATTTCGTGAAACAAGGCTCCTAACACAACTTCGCGATCGAATTGATGCACATAAGCAACCGCATTTGCTTCGTACTGGGCAAACCGTGTTTTGTCCTGTAAATAAGAATCTAATAGGGTCTGCATCAGACCGATATCCGTAATATCCGATGACATCCCCAATTCATTCTCCGTGACGACTTTATAAATTTCCGATTCACTACCCGCAGCAACGAAGATCAATTTCCGTTTTGCCATTATACCCAGTAATTTTGACGGAAAATAAGCATCGCCGGAATCTTTTTTCTGCGATAGAAAAACAATGTCAACATCGCACAGAAAGCTATAATAATCGTCCTGAGATAAAAAATCAATGAATTGGACATTTGTAGCTCCTTTCTGTTTCGCGTATGATTTCAGATTATTACGGTCGCCCCCTGAACCGATAATTAGAAAAATAACATCCTCTCTATCCTTGTATTTTTCGCTTAGATCAACCAAGGACGACAGACTTTGCTTAACCCCCACATTGCCCGCATATCCTATGATTGTCTTGCCTTTATACTGAGGAAACTTCCGGTAAAAATCTCCGGGAATACCTTTACTTTTGGCATCTTTAACATCAATCCAGTTAGGCCATAAGTACACTTTGTTTTCAGAAGCGTCTTTTTGCTTAATAATGTCAACCATTGCCGTTGATATGGAAGTTACCAAATCGGCTTCCCGGTAAGTATACCGCTCGGCTTTATCCATGATCTTAAAGATTGGTGATTTACTAAGCATGCCCAATGATTGGGCGGCATCCAGTTGTAAATCCTGAACGTTAATAATTAGTTTACTTTTCCATATTTTCTGAAAAAGTACACCGATAAGGCCTAGGTTAATTGGGGTCGTAAACAACACAATAACATCGTGGCGGCCTGCACGCAAAAAATTAAAGAAAACAAAAATTAAAAAGGTTATTTCCTGCAGTATTCTGGTTAGAGCCGTTACCTTTTTAGGGATGTACAAATAACCCCTCAGTACTTTTATATTTTTGTAAAAATCCGTTCGGAATAATTTGCCTTTATCTTCTGGTCTTTTTTCCCATTTTGGATACCACGAAAAGCCGGTAACCACAGTAACTTCATGCCCCTGTTCTGCGGCATAGGTAGCAAAATCGGTTGAGTATAACGAAATACCACTATGATCGGGGGCAAAGGTCATACTGCTTACTAATACTTTCATGGTCTTGCAATTAAGATTATGGGACACAACTCACTGCCTGTACAAAGCACGTATTGGAAAGCCGATGATTGAATGTCACCCATCAGCTCCGTTTGGTTAGTAAAAATTGAATTTATTGCCGAAGAGCCGGACCCTGATCCGATCAGGATTACTCCAGCACCTCCGATGTTTCTGGGTTTGGCAACGGCAAAACGGTATTTTTCTCCGCCTGCATCTCCCGGATTTTACAATACATCTGGGTAAAATAGGACATCTTTAGAATAGCAAACGCGAGTCCCCGGCTGCCATCCCGAAAACCACCCATGAGAAAAAAGCTGACGAAAAAATAGATGGGTCCCAGAAAGGGCGTACGCATTAACCCGTATTTAATCCGTTGCATCCAGGTCCATTGCTGGACGGATTTTGTGTCACTCGTCAGCTTCAGAAAGCGGGCCGCTTCCCAACTTGAATACTCATTGTGTTTCGTAACGTAATACGAAACTCCCCGATAATCCTGGTGATCGATTTTGCTCCGGATGGTGCCGATTGGCCCGTTCAAAACCGGATGTTCGTGCACTTCCATATCCAGTTTGCTCCACTGCTCCTCGTCTATTTTTTCGTATTCACCCGCCCCCACCTGAAACAACGCCAGCTTGTGCAGAAAATAGCCGCCTTTATTTTCTTTGCCCATGAAGTAGATGGTGTACCGCAGCCAATAACCGACGGTGCCGTCGTTCTGCTGCAGTTTTTGCCGCAGCTCTTCCTTAAAAGCAGGAGTCAGAAACTCGTCGGCATCCAGAAACAACACCCATTGCGTAGTAGGCGTATGATTCCGAAGGTACCAGTTTCGCTTCTTGGGAAATCGTCCATTCCAATCAAAGGTAATGACTTCTGCCCCGTAGGTCTGCGCAATTTCCTGGGTGCGGTCGGTGCTGCCCGAATCGATGACGACCACGTGTTTTGCCAGATCAGAGCCAATGGCAGCCAGACAGGTCGGCAGGTTTTTCTCTTCGTTCCGAACGGGAATAGCGATGGTTAAATCAAGAGGCATTGTCATGATACGAACAGATTAGTGGGCCGGATTACCTTTGACAACTGTGTGAGCGGCTACATTTTTGGTTACTACACTGCACGCACCGACGATGGCATGTTCGCCAATTGTAACGCCCGGCATCAGGAAGGCACGTGCTCCGATAAAAGCATGCGCATCAATGGTTATGGGCATCGTTATCAGGTTTTTTGCGGGTTGGTCAAACGCATGGGTGCCGGTGCAGATATACACTTCCTGCGCTACCGTGGCATGCTCTTTTATTTCGATTTTCCCCAGCGAATACGCGTTGGCGCGATCCCCCAAACAGGCCCGGTCGTGCATAATCAGATTCCAGGGAATCTGAATGCGGGCCCGCTGGTGAACAAAGGGACGACCCGTTAGCCGAGCACCGAAAGCTTTCAGCCAGAAAAGCCGCCAGGGGTTGGCAGGTTTGGGGGTCCATGAACACAAGATAAGCCAGCAGTATTCCCAAACGAGCAGCTTGATCCGGTCGCTCAACGCCCAGGGACTATCGTATGCTGATGCCTGTTTATGAATGCTAATCATTTTCCTGAAAAGACAGTTTATTGAAATCCCCTAAAAGCTGCCGGGCCACTACCGGCAGCGAGTAATCGACCGAAACTCCTTTCGCTTCCTGCGACAGTGATTGCAGCAAGTCGTCGTTCATCATCAGTTTCGCAAGCGATTGCCGCAATTCATCCGTCTGATCAACCGCTTCGTGATCATAACAAAGCCCGTTCTTTCCATCGACGATAAAATCATTGAAGCAGTCCAGTTTCGACACCACCGGGACAGCCCCGTACGCCATTGCTTCTCTGGGTGCAACCGGGGCGGCATCGCCACTGCCCTGCTGAGCCGGATAGCAGAATACGCTCGCCCGGGCGTAGTAATCCTTTAGCTCGTCTTCATCATAAACAGAGCCTACGAACTCAACAGCCGAATTTTTCGCCAGATTCAGTAATTGGTTATAATACCCCTCTCCTCCGCCCCCGGCTTTGTATTCAAACGGCCCGACAATCACCAATTTCCAGTCGGCAGTCAGCGTCTGATCCATTGCCAGGAAGGCTTCGATCAAGACGTGGACACCTTTTTCGGGGTGAATTCGTCCAACAAAAAGAACCATTTTTTCCCGCCGGGCCGGAATTGCTTTTATGGTGAATGGAATTGGATTAGGGATGTAGGAAACGTTAGCGTGAAAAGCAGCCGGAATTTCCTCCTTTATAGCGTGACAAATGGCTGGCGAACATCCTCGTAACAGTCCTACTCCCGCTTTTACATAAAATTTCATTTGCCCTTTCGGCACCCGCTGCACGTCGATGTACGTTTTTTTACGCCGACTAGTGGGCAACAATAAGGGGGCCCAGAAGGTATTCGTAACGATCACGTCGATATCGCGGGGAATTTTCTGCACCGCCCGCAGGGAATACAGCAAATCCAGGTATTTCAGCTTCAGAAGCGAAGCCGGTGTATCATATCCCGGAATCCGAACATAATTAACGCCTTTTTGCTCTTCGCGATCCGGTAAATCGGCGTGCGAACGGCTGATATGAGTAACCTCGTGCCCCATCTCCGCAAACTCCTGCCCGATCTGATACCAGATTTTTTCAACGGCTCCCCCCTGGATAGCCGGAACCGGCAGAAAGGCTCCCTGTATAATGGCAATGCGCATCTTGAAAACTAGCTAGTTGGTAATCGGTGTAGATTGAGAAAAAACGCTTACCATGTTTTCGGCGGCCTGCGATACCGTAAAATAATGGTCGAATGTTCGTCGTGCCCGTTCGCTCATTCGCTCCTTTTGCAGGGTAGTTCGCGAAACCCACTGTTTCAGCAGTTGATAAGCACCTTCCTCCGTATCCTTTTCGACGAGCCCGGCGTTTTCCTGGACAATTTCCCGCCAGATATTGACCTGATTTGAAATCAGAACCGGCTTCCCACAAGCCAGGGCCTCAACCACGGCAATTCCGAAATTTTCCTGATGACTGGGCAGCACAAAGGCTTCACTGGAATAGAATGCACCCCATTTTGCATCGCCACTCAGCATTCCCGGAAACAGAATATTCTGATCGGCAGCAGCCAGCGTCACAACGTCCTGTCCAAAAGGGGTCTCCAGTTCCGGACCGGCAATCACCAGTTGGGGTAGATTTACGCCTTCCGCCTTTAGCCGGAGATAAGCTTTTACCAGCAAATCCACTCCTTTCTTTACGTGGATTCGGCTGATAAACAACAGAAAAGGTCCGGTTAACCCCGGGCACTTTTGCAAAAAAGCCTCCTGCATCCCGGCAGTAAAAACCGGAGGATTTTCAACTCCGAGACCAACTACTTTTTCTGATTTGGGCGCATACGGCTTAAACGGTTCGCGCGCCAGCCGCTTTTCAGTTTCCGACGTAAACAGCAACCCATCGGCACTGTTTACGATCCGGCGCTCGGCAAACCGCCAGAAAAACCGATTCCGGAGGGCTTTCAGCCGACGCCCGGTCGCCCGCTGAAACCACGGGTCCAGCATCCCGTGGGGCATAACGTACAGCATCGGCTTCTCGGTTTTCAATTCGTTCCAGACGTTGTAAACCGCGTACGTATGGTAGTGCCAGAGACCGTGCACCACAACCGCATCGTACTGATGCAGGTGCGCTTTCAGCCAGGTCCACAGAGCCGGTGAATATTGCCAGGGCGTTTTGGCAGGCCCGGTTGCATAAACCGGAAAAGGGAGCTCGCGCAGATAATCCGCTTCAGGATCGGCTAGGCACACCACCTCGTTCACTACGGCCCGCTGCGAAAGCCCTTCTATGATGGTTTTGAGTGCCTGACTCGTTCCCCCAATTTTCGGATCCAGACCGGATATAACGTGTAGGATACGCATCGCTTAAATAATTATCGCCCTATTCCTGATGACATGCTGATTTACAATGGATTCATATATTTTTTCAATACGATCCGTTGTCATCTCGATGTTATATTTTTTTGCGGTTTCCAATCCTTCCAAAAGGAAAGCATCCCGTTCTGCTGCCGACTCATTCATGATCTTCTCGACCGACGCTGCGGCCTCCGTAGCCCATTGCTGACCGGCCAGGTCCACCGACGGTTTCCGGGGAATAAAGGCAGCGGCCTTACCGGCAATTTCCGTCATGGGTGCCTCATTGGTGGTGACGACCCGGCAACCGCAGGCCATAGCTTCGATGATGGGCCAGCCGAACCCTTCGGCCAAAGAGGGAAACAGAAAGACGGCCGCACCCTGATAAGCTTGAACAACCTGCTGATCGCTAACGCCAGAAAGAAAATGAATATCCGCCCTGAAAGCCGATGACGCGGCCAACTGCGCCAGTTCAGCCGACGGTTTTTCACCGATTAGCAGCAATGGCATCGGATGGTGATACAACTTCCGCCAGGCATCGTACACTTCAATAACGCCCTTGCGGTTTTTGTACCACTGATTTCCGCCGACGTGCAACCAATAACCCTTTTCCAGCTTAATCCCGAATTGCTCGGTCAAAAACCGTCGTGCGCATTCACCGTCTCCCGGTGTATACATCGGATTGAGCCCGTTATACACAACGTCAGAGAACGAGGGGGCGGTTTTCAGAAAAGTGTGCAGGTCGTTCTGCGTTTTTTGAGAAACGGATATGAAGTTTTTACCTTTCGAGTACCCCCACCGAATGTAGCCTTGGTACTGTTTCCCAGTCCAGCCCGTTAGGTTCTCCGGTATGTCGCCCAACGCAGACCGTTGTGCCAGAAAGTCGTGGCAGTGAATGACGTGCGGTTTTCCGGTCGTTAGCGGAACCCAGGGGCCCAACGCGTGATCCGTAAAAACGAAGAGCGTTCGCTGGGGCAATGTTTTTATTTTCCGTCGGGCCTGCCAGGCAAACAACACATATTGATCAATATAACCCAGCCATTTTTTCAGGCTGTTGAATACGGGCAGACTGAACAGAACCGCTTTCGGTTTCCACAATTCCACCTCATGGCCGCGCGCGCGCATGCCATCCGCCAGCCAGGAAGCATAACGGGGCATGCTCGGAGAAACCGTGAAGTCGGGATGAGAAAAAAAGACAATTCGCATACTACACCAGCTGATAACTCCCTAATTCTTCGATGATGGCATGGCAGATATCTTCATTGCCCACTTTGTTAGCGCGCACCCGTTTCATACCCGCCAGCCGAATTCGCTCCCTTGTCGACTCATCAGCCAGTAACGCCCTGCATTTTTCCGCACACTCGTTGGCATCCTTCCAAAAAACCGCTTCTTCGTCTTCGATGTACAGCGCTGCGTGCTCAACTGTGCGCTCGGCGCAGAACAACCCACCGATATAGGGTATTTCCAGCGACCGTTGCGTATGCTGATCCCGGTTGCCTTTGGAAAGCATTCCGAGGCAAATTTTAGCGCCCTGAATAGCTGCTACGTAGTCTCTGCCCCCCAGCGCTCCTCCCCGATGGTGCGATTTCAACTCGTTCCAATACGGTGATTTATGCCAGCGGTCTCCCCAAATGCTAACCGGCAGGCCTTTCCGAATGAGGGTCAACAAAAACTCATCGCGTTTTTCGTGCCGCATCCAGGTACCAATAAAGGCGATGTCAGATAAAAACGGCGACGGCACCTCGTTGCGGGTGGGATACGGTTCGTGGGCTTCTTCGTCATAGCTACGGTACACCAACAAGGTCCGGGCGGCCCCGAGTTTTGTGTATTCCTGCGCCGTCTCCGGCCGAACGGCAACCACCAGATCATAAAAAGGCAGGGCTTTCAACAAGGATTTAAAGCGGTTTCCGTCCCGGTTGCCCGTAGGATCATCGACGTTATACAGAACCACCGGAACATGGAGAGCTTTTACGATTTCGAGGCATTTTTTCCCAAGCAGTTCGCCACTATCCACCCAAACCATATCCGGCTTATCAGGACCGGCCAGGATATCCATTAACCACTTTTCAACGTTTCCCTGCAAAAACCGGTAGCCGGTTTCAAAGTGTAGTTTATTCAATACCGGATTCCGCAACTGCCCACGACAAGCAAGAAAAGGATCCTGTACAGTTACAGCATGCCCCAACCGCTTCAACGCCAGGGCGCGGTGAAAGGAGGTGCTTGAGGGAGCGCTATCTCCAATGTATAGAATCTGCATACCTGACATTAAAAACTCAATTTGCGCGTAACAAAAAAGACGACCCAGTATAAAGCAACGGACTGAATCCAACCTCTGATCAGATACATGTAAATGTTTATTACGCTTTCCGAATCGTTGGAAACAGAAAAGAAAGTAAAGTAGGAAGTAATTGAAATAAGACCCGCCAGACTCAAATAGGTGCTTTTATTACCGGCTAAGTAGAGGACGAACAGATCAACCGAAAAAAAGAAGGGAATGACACCGACTCCTAAAATCAATAAATACCACCAGCCGAAGGCCGCCATACCGGTTCCGGCAAACTGACCCGTTCGAAAGGCTCCTAACGCATTTTCCCCGCCCGAACGGTAATACATGTAATCACCAAAAGAAAAAGAGCTTACCAGTAATTTATCGACTTTAACATTGAAAAAATCCAGGACCGGTTTGGGAAACGTTGCCCAGAATTTATTAACCGTATACTGGTACACATTTTTGTCGACTTTCCCCAATTTATGGGCAATCTCCAAGCTAATGTCATTGTACTTCAAATTGCAAAACCGGGACAGGAAGATATTATCAAAATATTCTTCATCCCAATCTTCAGTGGGTTCGGCATTGTCGACTTTATGTTTCTGAATCGCCTTCTTATTCTGATACGTAATTAATGTCTGCGATAACAGTTCTGAACCTGACGCCTGACTACGCTGGGAACGAACAATAACCATAGCCGTACCAAGATCCGATAAAGGGCCTGTAATGATCCATAAACCGATAATGGCCAGAAAAACATTCTTCGCATTAAAGATTTTATAATCAAATTTACCCAATAATAAACCCACAAAATAAGCAATACCAATAGCCGTCAACCCCCGCATAAATAAACCACGGCTATTGCTGGCTACCCCAATACCGAGTAAAAGAAAGATATAAAGAACAACTTTAATGGTTGTATTACGGGAAAACCGAATACGGTTTGACGAAAACAAAGGTTTCAGCAACAGAAACAACGGCGCATTTGCATAAGGCACCAATCCCTGTAAAAACTTCACAAACGAGCTCCTGTACTCGGCCGTTCCATCGTGGTAATTTCCAGTTAGGTAAGTAACAACCATCCCGGCAACACCTACCAGACCAATCAACCAAATCTGGAAATCAGTGGGTGGAGTAAAAAACTGAAACCGCATTAATAAACCCCATACCTTATTAAAGATTTTACCGCCCCACCCTTGCCGAAACACTACGTATAAATAGTGTGCGATGATAAAAACAAACAGAGCCAGTGCGGAATGAATAAAAACGCGATACGGAAGGTTTAAATTATAAGTTAATGCTTTCCCTTCCAGAAGAGTAAAAATGATAGGGAGGCAATATTGCGTTATCGAGTACCCTACAATGATCAGTGTCGAAAGCGTGTACTCGGCTAAGTTGGCGGGCGTCATGATGACTCTTTCCGTTAGCCGCCAGCAAAACAGCACGCAGACCACCGCAAAGATATTCTCCGGCGTAAAAAAGAAAGCGCACTGAAGAAACGCTGCTACCAGAACAGCTGTCCACATCCAGCGTTTAAAAACATCCAGAAATTGGTATTGCTGTGGCACCTGATACCAATGCAGGATATCCTGATAAGCTTGTTTCTGCTTGAAAACCATACTAACTAGGATAGGCTAGTGATTAGTTTTTTGAATCCTTCGCCGTACTTATTCCAGCCCCCGATTGCTTTAACTCTATCCATCGCAGCCAAAGACATCTTTTCTCTCAAGGCAGGTTCATCCGCCAATTGCTGGAGCCGGTCCGTAATTGTTGCCGAATCACGTATGGGCACGATAAACCCTTCTTTGTTATTTTCAAAAAGATCTTCTGCTCCCGTATTCACGCTGGCAATGACCGGGCATCCACAAGCCAGTGCTTCACCTTGTACCATCGCTAGGCCTTCTTCCAAACTTGGTATAATGAAAACCGTTGCCGTACTGTATTTACTAGGCAAATCGGCATTAGGTAGTATACCGGAAAAGTTTATACCATCCAGGTTTTTGCCAATCAATAAACGCTTTATGCTAGCATCGACTGCACCAATCACTAAAAATTCTTTATTCGGATGCTTGAGCTTTTGAAACGCTTCTAACGCATACATAAAACCCTTGCGTATACTGACTTGCCCGACCCATAAAACCGTAAATTTATTAGCAACAGGATCAGCCATTTTGTAAAACCGTTCCAGACGTGCTCCGTACGGTATCTTCGAAAGTTTACTTTCTGGAATTCCTTTATCAACAAATGTTTTTTTTACGAATTCAGAAGGAACGGTTATTCGATCTGCCTGTTGATACTCGGCTTCTTCTTTTTGAATAACCCTCGGATCGATTCCTTTAAAACTTATTCCCCAGCGCTGATACTCCTCCAACAATATTTCATTTTGAAATTGAATGTGAGACGAACCTCTGTCACATACATATAATCCATCGCGTTCTTTTGCTTTCTTACCAGCATATAAACCCGTACCGGATAGCGCTATTAAAATCGTAGGTTGCTTTATGCGAGAAGCTACATAACGGTCTATCGACTGGATATCAACCCACTCCCACTCTTTATCAAACCAATCCCAATTATCCAGTCCAAGTAGTCCCCTTTTCATAAATAGAGTATGAATCCAGGGGAAAGTCTTTACTTTATCTTTCGGAATACCCTGCTCATCTTTTAGTTTAAACTTGGGGTAACCGGTATAAATGTTATCCAATAGCTTGAAGCGTTCTAGTTGGCGGGCTAGATGAAAGTGGTGAAATCGGCCGATTGATAACTGAGTAACTTTCATATTTACGCAGTTTTATCGTAATATAATTTACCTAAAAATGGCACATAACGGATAAAAGAAGCCACTTTTTCAATAGAAACGATGGATAGTGTTTTCCAGTACTGCGTTATATTCCAGACGAGCACAATAAGGCATACAAGTAAGGTTAACCATTGATAAAGGGGAAAAGTAGTCATTACAACCATACCAACAGCCGTTATAAGGATAGATCTGACTGCAATCATAAATGAAGTGTGCGGCCAATCCATCCCATGAGAGTACAGCCATTTTTTTGCGTAATATTGAAATCCAAATGTTGCAGCTATTTCTGCTATTAATAATGCAATCCCGGCTCCTACAATCGATATATAAGGAACAAGAAAAAATATGCCTGATACCACAATCAAAGATGACAATAATGAAATCATCATTTGTACTTTAAGCAAATTATTGCCCGTGGCAATAGCCGTTGCAGGTTGAGCGATCCCATAGACCAGAACGCCCAATGAAAGGGAGGCAAATAAGTACGGGTCATAGGTAATTTTACCTTTTGTCCACAACGTAAATAGATAGGGAGCAACTGCCTGGAGAAACAACACACAAGGTGAAAGTATAGCGACCACAACCAACCAAATACTATCGAATGCCATTTGCATTTTTTGCTGCTCTTTTTGATGCAAAAAACGCATCAACTCAGGCATTAAGGGATTGGTTATCGTCGATAATCCCTGCAGTGCAACATTAGCCCCTGTGCGGGTTGTAACAAATGCCGCTAAACTAACCGCTCCTACGAGTGGGGCCAGTAATAATCGAACGCCTTGCTGCTTGAAGTTTTCCAGAAAATACCGCGCCGATAAAGTAATAGATGTAATATAGGCCTTAACTCCCTCCTTAATTGAAATTGAGTACGTATTTAAACGCTCTTTATTCATGGCTCTGTGTATACCTATGTACTGAATAAGCATCAATGAAGAATACACGATTAATGAGCTAATATTTACACCTAACAGCCCCGCACCATTACTAATAACAATAACTGTAGCAACAGAGCTAATTATTCCTTGCGCAACATTCCACCATTCCATTCTTGGATAGTACCCAAAGGGACATAAGGCACGATAAAAGAGACCAATGATGTTCGCAAATATCCAGATGACCCATTGAATCATCAATGACCATGCAACTTCCTGTCTGAAAAGCTCATTGCTAATATTTTCAGTATCAAACAGGGAGTTGATATTTGAATGAAAAGCGATAAAATATAAGATGATTAACTCAAGCAAACTGATGATTACCACCACACTCATTCCAGACCAGAGCAAAGACGCCACCTTCTTCCGGTTTGTAACGCCTAATTTTAAAAATTCAAACTGTAAATAATCGCTATATCCCCTGTCCAATGTGCTCAATACATTCACCAAGGCCTGAATAGCAATCCACATACCATAAACGCCTATATTCCAGTAACTTAACACAATAGGCACCAATGCTATTTGCGTAAGCATGGTTACTCCAATTCGTGCCCACGAAGCTGCTGTACCAGAAATTAGCCGTTTAGTTGTTGACATTTTTAATTAAAGAATTACTTTACCGAATCATCGGTTTTATTTACGTTCTATCTATAATGATTATAGTTTTAATCCCTTTTGAATTAAAGGCAATAAATCCCCCGCTATTGCTTTCTGACCTTTAGTATTTAAATGAATTTCATCATCGAAACAGGAATAATCTAATTTGTTAACCGTTACAGGAATATTCCGTTTTTTGCAAAATTCCACAATCATTTTACCTCCTAAGTCTATTTGATTTTTTGCTAGTTCAGATTGAGCCTGATGCAAATAGATATAAAAAGGGATTCCTAGCTTTTGCGACAAACTGTCTAATTCGGCAAAGCCATTAATAAATGAATAAGTCTTTTTATCCGGCTCTGGAATAGACGAAGAAGTGGACTCTATAAGTGAAAATTTATCTTCGATGATTGGCCAAGCCTTTTCAATAATTTTCTCCCAGGCAAATACAGCATTCTTACTGGGATGGGTTGAAGCAACACCAACAATTGGTTTAAAAGTCATTGGGTCGAATGCATCTCCACTATTTGCAACCAACAGAAACATATCTGCGTTGAAAACCCCAAACTTTTTCAGATAGGCAACAATATTATCAGGTGACCACGTCTTATCACTTATATTCAGTACCCTAATGGGTTTATGATATGTATTCAATAGCTCCTTCTCCAGTATGGTGGATGCCAAACTATCCTGATCTATCAAATTCCCACCGTTTAATACTGAATCACCTAGTAATAAAACTATTATTGTATCGCGGGCAGAAATTGGTGCACTCCGCATCGAAAATGCATTTGTAACAAAATGATTTCTATATATTCTAACATCTTGGTTTGGCTTCAATAAATACTCAAATTCATCACTAGAGTTATACAGTGGAAAATCCGTTAATCCGTAATAACGACCAACCAACTCTCCCATTAGAATAACACCAGTGAATACCAGTAAGAGTATTTTTATTTTTTTCATTTATAGAATTGAAAACTGATTATTTTCCGCCAACATCTGGTATGTTTCTGGCATAATAATTGCTACAATTATAGTAATTCCTTTTCACGGCTTCGCCCTTTCAGTCCCATTATTAGAAGACTTATAAGGAAAAATACAGACTGTCTATTTTTTCAGGCAATAAGAACCCTTACCCAACCACCATGCCGATGGTTTATTGAAGGCTGTATCTGTATAAATTGCCCGAAATACGCTGGAATTAATTTATACGATTGTAGTTATAAGTGTAGTCAATGCTGACTTTTTGACACGTACTATTTTACCAAACGTTTTCATTCCCACCAAGCATTGCTTTTATGGTCATCCAGCAAATCCACATATCAAATTGAACTGACTTTTTTCTGCAATAAAACCGATCATATTTGACACGATGACGCATTTGCATAATATGATCAATTTCCCCCCGATAACCACTCACCTGAGCCAAACCGGTAATTCCCGGCTTGACCCGATAGCGTTTTCGGTATTCTGGCATTGTATTCCAGTATTTGGCACTGTGTTGAATGGCATGGGGCCGCGGTCCTACAATACTCATGTCGCCAATCAGTACGTTCAAAAACTGAGGCATTTCATCCAGATTCGTTTTGCGAAGAAACCGACCTACTGGCGTAACCCGCTTGTCATTCCGCGAAGCTTGTTTGAAGGGCGCATCGGGGTTGTGCGTCATAGTCCGGAACTTCAGGCAATTGAATGTGTTACCCCGAAAACCGGTACGCTTTTGGATGAATAAGATTGGCCCCCGGGAAGAGAGTCGAATTACTATCCCAATTAATGGAATCAACCAGATCAAAATGCATGTGATAACCAGCAAGCTTACGCAAATATCAATAATTCGCTTTCCGACGTATGTATAAGCAGAATCATTGCGCAGCTTCCTTTCGTCAGAATACACATAGACAGTCTGGTATTGTGAGTTAAGGCTTAGCATAATCTTCAGTATAAACTAATTCGACTTCAATCGGTAGAACGGGGTCTCACTCCCATTCAGGTAAACTCCCTACACCCTTTTACTCGCTTTGAGCCCTTTGACATCCGGGGCTCCGTAATACTCTCCGTAACTATAATTGTAGTAATGGGCTTCTCCTTCACCAATTGCATTCAGTACAATGCTTAAGTTTTGGAAACGCTGTTCTCTGTATAATGCGTCCACCATTTTAAGCTTGTTTTTGGGTGTATGATCATGCCGTATCATGAACAGCGTCACGTCCGCAAACGGAGCAATTAACTGTGAATCAGTCACTAATCCTACCGGCGGAGAGTCAACCAAAATGCAGTCAAAACGCTGGCGTAATTCGGCAAAAAGCCGCCCCAGCTGAGGTGAACTCAATAATTCTGCGGGGTTTGGCAGGATGGGGCCAGCCGTGATGATGAAGTAATTGGTATAACCCAGGATCGGTTGCAGTATTTCATCGAGCGTTACCTCACCCATCAGATAATTGCTAATACCCAACTGGTTTTCGATATGGAGGCTTTTGTGCAACTGAGGTCTACGAAGGTCCATCTCCAGAATAACCGTAGGCCGGTCAACCATGGCCATACTGGCTCCCAGATTCAGGGATATAAAGGATTTCCCCTCGCCACTGATACAGGAAGTAAAGAGCATGACCTGGCTTTTCTGCGTCTCCTCCCGCAGAAAAGCCAGGTTTGTGCGCAGGGCCCGGATTTGTTCACCAATTACAGAGCGAAGCCTTGGTTTAAAAACCAGGTTATCCGTCGTTACCTGATTCCCCTTGACAATTTCTCCCACAATCGGAATCTGCGTTGCATCTTCTACATCAGCCCGGCGCATCACCCGATCATTGAATGCATCTTTCAGTTCCACAAATCCGATGGGCAATAGCAAACCCAGGCAGCCAAAAATGAGGAAAATAGTGGTTTTGACGGGAGCAACGGGTCTTTCATCGGTACGTGCTACGTCAACGACACGGCTATCCGTAACGGTGGAAGCTGCCGACAAAGCAGCCTCTTCCCTTTTTTGAAGCAAATAAGTATACAGGCCATTTTTGATCGCCTGCTGCCGGGTTATATCGAGCAACGTCCGTTCTTTACCCGGCACGGTACGGATCATGTTTTCCATCCGCCGGTTATTGGCCTGCAAATGCTCCCGGCTGCTGATCAATTGCTGCCGCATCGTTTGAATATTCTCACCAATGCTTCCTTTGATGGTTCGGATCTGGCTGTCAACCGACTGGAGCATTGGGCTATTGCCGGCCATAATCCGCGACATTTCGTCCCGCTTCAGTTCAAGTTCCGACATTTTGGCCAGCAACCCGTTTAAGGTAGGGTCATTCAATCCAATTGTTGCCGGGGCTACGCTTTTATCACCCGGTTGTTTAGCCAGATACTTTTCGATATCCGCCAAACCGCTCAATCGAATGTTGACTTCATTCAGTTGAGCGTCGTTTTCTTTAACCGTCATCAGAAAGGTCTGGGCCTGCGTGCTTAAGTCCGTGATCCCCTGAGTCGATTTATAAGACTCCACTTCCTGCTCCACTTTCGACAGCTCTCCTGCAATCAGGCTAAGCCGTTCTTCAATAAAGTTGAGCATATTGACGGCATCTTTATTTTTGTCAAAAACCGCTTCCTTACTGTAAACATTGACCAGCTGGTTCAACAGCGCTTCGCCCTTGTCGGGCACGTTTTCTTCCAGACTTAATTCCAGAACATTTGATTCCTTGGCAGCGGGTTCTACGTTTAATTTCTCCAGGTAGCTGTTAACGGCTCTTGAGTGGGTAGCTACTTTTACCAGAAGCGGCTCGGTAGAAGGTGACAAGGATGTAAGGGAGAAAAACCGCAAAATCCCGTACGGGGTCTTGACACTCTGGTTAAACGGATAGGTGTAGCCGTTTAACAACACGGTTTTGTTATCGACAAAGGTGAAATTCAGATCGGTCGTATATAGGTTCGGATTGGCCTTCTCAATCATCAAACGGATGGGCGACTCCCCGTATATTTCCTGCTTGTACGTCTTTGTCTGATGAAAGTACTGCACATCCAGTCCCAGGTTTTTCACCACCCGATCCATCAAGGTGTAGGACTTGAGGATTTCGATCTGATCATCGACACTGACATTTTTGTTAAAAAGGTAGAGCTCCTTCATCAGGTTCTCGGCAGACAAGCCTCCTTTTTTCTCATCCTTGATCAGCAAACTGGCATGAACCCGGTACACGGGGGCCTGGTATTGCAGGTACACGTACGCGGCAACAACCGTTATAACCACTGAAAGCAGGAACCAGGGCCAGAACCTCAGATAACGCAGCAGCATCGTCTTCAGATTCGGCTGTGGAGCTATTTCATAAGCCTGATAAGGCGTGTATGAGTTATTTGCCATAACATTAGCGGGTTACAATAATTGCGACAATAGAAAGCGCACTCATGATTATAGGAACCAACTGAAAGGTGCGGTCAGCGTTGGCGATCCGGGCCTTACCCGGTTCAACGTACACAATATCGTTTGGATGAAGATAATAGTAAGGCGACCGAAACACATCGCGTTTGGTTAGATCAACCTGGTTGAAGGTGCGCTGCCCGTTTTCTTCCCGAATCACCAGGATATTTTTACGTTCCCCAAAAATGGTAATATCACCCGCCAGGCCCAGTGCCTCGGGCAACGTAATTCGCTCATTGGGAATGGAGAAAAGCGAAGGACGAGTTACTTCACCCGTGACGGTTATCTGGAAGTTTAAATTCCGGACATTCACCGTTGGTTCTTTCAGGTAACTCAGGAGTTTTTGCCGGACCTGTTTGGCCGCCTGTGAATTGGTCAATCCCTGAACGGCAACCTTTCCAATCAGGGGCAACTCAATATTTCCTTCTTCATCCACCTGATAACCAACAATCGACGGAAGAGGAGTGGTGGAGGTATTCAGATTTACATTGGCCGTACTCGCATTGAGGGCCGTATAAGGGTTAAATAGCGCCGTTGCTTCCGCACTTAGACTGCCCACCTGCACCGATAAAACATCGCCGGATTTGATAGTCGGGATATACCGCTCAGCAACCTTAATCGCATTTGCACCATCTTTATCTTTCTGATAAAGGACAAGCTCTTTACTCGAAATGCAACCCGTCAGATAGACACAAAAACCAATAAACCAAATCCCCCCCCGGGTAAACAGTGTACCAAGATTCATACTATTATTTCAATAATTTAATGATCCCGATCCTGCAGTTCTTATGTAGTCTACTACCGGATAGCGGATACGGTTTAACAGGTAATTATGGAGGCTTAACTGACGTTTCCGGTTGATAAGTAATTTTACTCAGCAAAAAAAGTAAAATTATTCTATATAAACAAAAGAACTACGTTGTCAAAATGGACTTCATTTTATATCAAGTTGAGATATTAACTATAAAAAAAGGGCCAAAACAACGTGACTACAGGGCAAAAATAATACTTACTGGGGTAATCAAAAATAGAATTTAATTCTGCAAACCTGGTAAGTAATCATTACAACGGCATTATCAGACAACTGTTCAAAAAAAAACCGAAATTGGTAGCTATTTAATGCAGAATCTACTTTTTATTATAGTAATCCAACGGCCCGCCCAAGTTTTCAGGAGAATATAATTTCTAACAATTGTACTAATCAAGGCACTATATACAGCTTACGTTATGTTTTTGTTTTTTTGTACAAAAAAACATTATAAATCTATTTCTTGTCTGTTAACTTCACATTTAACAGACACAAAACAGTAGAGGTTTAAAAGGCTGGTTTCAGGGTTATTTTATTATATGGTGGCAAAACTTTTGCCAGACAAAACCCTTAAATGTTGACAATAGCGATTCGGGCCTGTTTGGGTTCTGCCTGCGGGGGCGGGTCATCTGGGGAAGTGGGCGACAGAATAAGGACTGGTGCGACGGATAGCCAGGAGCTCCCCTGCCGGACAATTCATGGCCTCCTTAATCTAAAAACAGCCAAGAAATTTGAGCATCAACTTATTAGGGTAAAGAGTAGCCTGGTCCGGCAAAACTGTCACTTATTCCTTATGTCTGGTAACAACTAATTTACCACTCTACGCCTGGGTGACACCCCAATCACTTCGCAGCCATCACTTTCACCGTTTTGAATTGTGTATCCGTGTTCACGCGAAGCCATAACATTCCAGTTGGCCGTTTATTGACCGACAACCGCAGCTGTTCTGCCGAACCAGCTTGCTGAACGGATTGCTCGGCAAGCATACGGCCTTGAGCATCGATTAACTGAATCCACACGGGTTGCCCCTCTGCCCCTCTAATTTCAATTTCTACCACATCATTAACGATAGGATTACCTAGCACAATTACGTCAAATTTTAAGTCGTCTTGGGCTGCCTGGCGAGCCTTTGCACACTGATAAGCTTTCGGAGACCCCATCAGAACGTATGCACTTCCCAACACGCGTGCACGCACCATTGTCCCATTTTTTAAACTGGATGGAGCCGCAAAATTGTAAGCGTGGATGCCATTGCCCTTTTGTGCATCCTTTAAATCCTGCCGATAGATGTTTGCTTCTGCACGGCCTAAAACCGTAACCGTGGCAGGAGATCCGGTTTCCAGGTAAAACTCAACGGTGAACGGGGTATTGGGCTTGTTTCGATCCCACACCCAGCCTCGGATACTCCCGCACTCCAACTTATCCAGAAACCCTTCAAAATTACCATTTACAGCGGGTGGAACGGGAGCTGATGGCGCTGCGCTGACCGTTATTGTAAAGTTGACGCTGCCAGTTGCCCCTTGGTTGTCCGTAGCGGAATACGTTATCACAAATGTTCCTGCCTTGGTCGGTGTCCCTTTAAGGACAGGCCCGGGCACCGAAACGCCCTGACCAGCAGTCGTCCAGCTTAGACCCGCCGGTAATTCACTCACTTTATAGGTTAGTACCCCTCCTTCCGGATCGGTAAATGCCACCAATGTCCCCGAAAAAGGCATGCCCACCTGAGCCGCCAGGGGAGCAAGCAGAACAGGCGGAGCCGGAGGCTGAGGTGGCTTGTTGGCGGGGGCCGCCACGTTACACAGCGATGTGGCAACGGAAGCGTGATTGACTCGCTCCAGGTACGCTTCTTTTACAGCATTGGGGGTCTTTTCCAAACGCATATTACACACCAGGGTGTTGTAGGAACCCGTGTTCAGATACAGCCCGTTGTCACAGTTGATGGCGGTATTGTTTTCGAAGATGCTGCCCAGCACTGCCGGAATCTGTTCATCCTGGTAAAACTTCATCTGATGGTATTCCAGGTAATTTAGGTACCCCTCCGGGAAATCCGCATCCACCACCGCAGGTACGTTCGGCGTTCCCCCCCGAACCGTGTTGCCTCGAACCTCTAACCCGATCACCGCCGTCCCAAACGTCCGCTCCTGCACGTGCTGGACGGGATGAACCCCAATAAAAACGCCATTGCGGCCATCGGTATTCGACACCGAGTTATTGAGGATCTGGTTGTTGTACATGGGAATAAACTGCTGACGGCCATTGTACTGCTGCTGAATCGGTGTCAGATCAATCGAGCCACTGTTGACCAGCGTGTTGCTCACAATCGCCACCTGAGTGCTGGCCGTGTGGTACAACGTGATGCCCCGCCGGTTGCCCTCCATGCGGTTGCCCTGCACCAGCCAATTCTCGGCCCCCCAGTTGAAAACCGCATAGTGACTGCCCACGCCCGGCTCCACCTCCCACGCCCGATCCACCTCCAGGGTGTTACCCTGCTGACGCACCACCCGACGCCATTGCCCCATGCCCTTCCCACTCACAATGGCCACCACCGGCTGACGGCGGAAGCCCTGCCAAGCCCTGGGCGCATCCTGCAAGGTCGTCGCGGTGGCGGCACTCACCGTCCCGGTTTCCTCATCGATCCGATCCGTCCCGCCCCCTTCACTAATGATCGTTTCTCCATCGTTGCTGTTCTGGGCGGGTCCGTTGACGACCCGAAACTCGTTGTTGAGCACGGCCAGGTTGCGGGCAAAGTTGACGATCAACACATGGTGAATGGTGTTGGTGGGGTAGCGCGCCGAACCGTCCCGGTTCACCCGGTTGTTCTCGAAAACGCTTTCGTGGGTATCATTGAGATTCAGTCCATCAACGGCATAGTTGACGACATTGTCACGCAGCACCAAATTGCGACACCCGTTAAGCTGCAAGGGTCCCCGATACCCAAACTCGCTATCAACTCCCTGATTGATCTCGGAGTTGGCAATGACCAGCTTGTCGCTGTTGGCCAGCCACAGCCAGTCACTGCGGTTGAGCCCCAAGCGCACCCGCTGCAAAAACAGTTCGGTGCCCTGCCCCCGGCTGTTGTTGAGCTGGCTACTGCCGGTTTCGTCAATATTGAGCAGCGACAAATCGGCCAGCCCCGTCTGGCGAACTCCTTCGGGCCAGTAAAGACCCAGGTGAGAAACCGTCGGTTCGTAACCGTACTGGATTTTGGTCTGGTCTTTTCCGGCCCCCTGCAGCACCACCCGGTTTCGCAACCGCAGGTACTCAAAATAATGGTAAAGCATCTTATAATTTCCGGCGGGTAGATACACAATGCCACCCCCGGCGGCAGCCGCTCGGTCAATGGCCTCCTGAATAGCAGGCTGGTCATTGGCCACTCCGTCGCCGACGGCCTTCACCCGCAGCCGGGTATCGGTTTTGACGTTGTAGACATTGCGGTAAAAGTCCAGCTTGGCACCCCAGCCCACGCCCAGCTGAAAGTAGTCGGTACCGGGCGCAATGGCCGCCAGCGTTAGCGCCATACGACTCTCGCCCAGGGAGCCACCAAAACCGTTGGATATCCAAACCTGATAAACTGTCCCCGGCTGGAGAGTCGTAGGTAGGGTCAGGCTTATTTTGTACGCATCACTCTGATTTACATTAACCTGCGCCTGGTGAACGGTATTGGAGCCTTGAGCAACCAGCCTTACACGGGGAGTGGCCCCAGGCAGCAGCAGGTTCCGGCCAAAGATGCGAACCGAGCCCCCCGCACTCACCTCCGGCGAATCGAAATGCAGCCCCTGCGCCTGATTGATAAACACCACTGGGCTTTTTTGGCCCTGATCCTCCACCCACACCCGGTACACATCCAAACTCAGTTGACCCGGCAGCTGAACCGTGGCGTGGTTGGCGCTCTGCACCAGGATGGGCAACACCGTTGAGGCCCCCGCATCACCTTTCGAGCAGTAGATTTTCGCATTGGCGCTAAAATGCCCCTGCACATTCACCGCTTCGCCCGGCCGCACCGAAGCACTGGCGTTGAAAATACGAACCTGAGCAATAGCGGTATGCTGCATACCTACCAGAAGAAGTACAGCAAAAAGTAAACGATGGATCATAAAACCGGCTATAATACAATGACTTATTTCAGTAAACCGGACAGAACCATCTCGCAAGCGACATTCGATCAGCACCAATTGATCGCTCTGGCGTAACTAGCCATCTGCTAAATCTGTGCCAACTCATGAAAATGTTAGTTTTTAAGAATTGTAAAACCGCTCATGCCACCGGCAGACAATCTTACTGTGAATTGGGAGGAGAATGACCCGGCAAGAACTAAACTTTGGGATGCCAGCGCATCAACCGATGGTACCGAACGGTTTTAAGAATAACGAGAAGATGAAAATGAAAGCGGTAGAAGGATGTAAAAACCGCATCAAAGCTAAAATCCGTTACGGGCAGGAGAATGAATCGTCAAACCGGAGCTCTTCAAAGCGAATGTCGTCCCTACCCACCAACTGGCTGCCAGCCATAAAGCCAGAGTAGCCTTTCCAACGGGTTAATTCGGTAACATACCAACGGCGCTGATCGAGCTGGGCCACGGTCGCATCAATTGTGATTTGGTCAAGTGGCAATCCTATACCCCGGCCATCGGCCTTGGCAATGGCCTCTTTGACAGTCCAGAAACGCCAGAATTCGGCTAGTGGGTCCGCCGAGCTGTTGATCTGACGCCATTGTACAGATGACATAACGGATTCAAAATCGGCAAAATCAACCTGTTTCCGGTACTCAATGTCAATCCCGACTTCGATTGTCCGGCTCCCTACACACACAATCTGATGCGCCGAATGAGCAATATTGAAATAAAAATCGTGTTCAATGTACGGTTTTCCGTACCGTCCCGCTTTGACATGGTGCAGTGTTTCCTTCGAAAAACCGTACCGACGTAAGACATGGCCTAGCAGTAAGCGCCCAACTACGGAACGCTGCTTATCTTCCCAGTTCCGGTAAGCATTCAACCGGGTGTGCAACGTGTCGGGAATTTGCGCCATATACAACTGGCAAGTTTGATCCGACCAGCGTTGGCCCAGGGCGGCTGAAGCCACCAATACAAGCGGTTCTTTTTCCCAATAACTCATAAAACGGGGACTACGTTTTTGGACCGGTCAACGATAGTAAGCGCTCAAAATTTAATAAAACACTCGCTAACCACCTCTCCCAGATCGGATTCGACTCGCAGAAGGTAAGGCCCAATGGGTAACCGTTGCAGATCCAGACGAGCTTCGTTTGCAGCGGTGCGTGTATCCAGCAACAAAGCCCCAATGATTGAAAAAACCTTAAGGCGCGCCCCAGCTGCCGACAACAGAACATGCAATTCCGTACTAACCGGATTGGGGTAGATTTTTACCACAACCTGCGACTGCCCGCTGCCCTCGTCGAGGCACGAAGACGTTGCTACGGAGGCATGGTTCACCTGCTCCAATCGGTCATCTTTTACGGCATTGGGTGTATTGTCCAAACGCATATTGCACACCAGGGTGTTGTAGGAACCCGTGTTCAGATAAAGCCCGTTGTCACAGTTGATGGCGGTGTTGTTTTCGAAAATGCTGCCCAATATCACCGGAATCTGCTCGTTGCGGTAATTTCTGGTCGGGTGGTATTCTAAATAGTTCAGGTAGCCCTCCGGGAAATTCGCATCCACCACCGCAGGCACGTTCGGCGTGCCCCCCCGAACCGTGTTGCCTCGAACCTCCAAGCCGATCACCGCCGTCCCAAACGTCCGCTCCTGACGGTGCTGCACCGAATGAACTCCGATGAACACACCGTTCGAATTATCGGTATTCGACACCGAGTTATTGAGGATCTGGTTGTTGTACATGGGAATAAACTGCTGACGGCCATTGTACTGCTGCTGAATCGGTGTCAGATCAATCGAGCCACTGTTGACCAGCGTGTTGCTCACAATCGCCACCTGAGTGCTGGCCGTGTGGTACAACGTGATGCCCCGCCGGTTGCCCTCCATGCGGTTGCCCTGCACCAGCCAATTCTCGGCACCCCAGTTGAAAACCGCATAGTGACTGCCCACGCCCGGCTCCACCTCCCACGCCCGATCCACCTCCAGGGTGTTGCCCTGCTGACGCACCACCCGACGCCATTGCCCCATGCCCTTCCCACTCACAATGGCCACCACCGGCTGACGGCGGAAGCCCTGCCAAGCCCTGGGCGCATCCTGCAAGGTCGTCGCGGTGGCGGCACTCACCGTCCCGGTTTCCTCATCGATTCGATCCGTCCCGCCCCCTTCACTAATGATCGTTTCTCCGTCGTTGCTGTTCTGGGCGGGTCCGTTGACGACCCGAAACTCGTTGTTGAGCACGGCCAGGTTGCGGGCAAAGTTGACGATCAACACATGGTGAATGGTGTTGGTGGGGTAGCGCGCCGAACCGTCCCGGTTCACCCGGTTGTTCTCGAAAACGCTTTCGTGGGTATCATTGAGATTCAGTCCATCAACGGCATAGTTGACGACATTGTCACGCAGCACCAAATTGCGACACCCGTTAAGCTGCAAGGGTCCCCGATACCCAAACTCGCTATCAACTCCCTGATTGATCTCGGAGTTGGCAATGACCAGCTTGTCGCTGTTGGCCAGCCACAGCCAGTCACTGCGGTTGAGCCCCAAGCGCACCCGCTGCAAAAACAGTTCGGTGCCCTGCCCTCGGCTGTTGTTGAGCTGGCGGCTGCCGGTTTCGTCAATATTGAGCAGCGACAAATCGGCCAGCCCCGTCTGGCGAACTCCTTCGGGCCAGTAAAGACCCAGGTGAGAAACCGTCGGTTCGTAACCGTACTGGATTTTGGTCTGGTCTTTTCCGGCTCCTTGAAGCACTACCCGGTTTCGCAACCGCAGGTACTCAAAGTTTGAATGCAATAATTTATAGGTACCGGCGGGCAGGTACACAACTCCCCCGCCATCGGCAAAAACCCGTTCAATGGCCTCCTGAATAGCAGGCTGGTCATTGGCCACTCCGTCGCCGACGGCCTTCACCCGCAGCCGGGTATCGGTTTTGACGTTGTAGACATTGC
Organism: Larkinella harenae; assembly: GCF_054780515.1. Taxonomy (NCBI): domain Bacteria; kingdom Pseudomonadati; phylum Bacteroidota; class Cytophagia; order Cytophagales; family Spirosomataceae; genus Larkinella; species Larkinella harenae. Next base: position 1,225,193 of record NZ_BAAGWE010000002.1, read on the forward strand.
GGTAAAAGTCCAGCTTGACGCCCCAGCCCACCCCCAGCTGAAAGTAGTCGGTACCGGGCGCAATGGCCGCCAGCGTTAGCGCCATACGACTCTCGCCCAAGGAGCCACCAAAACCGTTGGTCAGAAGCACTGAATAAGCAACGCCCGGTTGCAGCGTTGCTGGCACTTTAATACTCAATTTGTAAGCATCACTTTTGGCAAGGTCGATTTCTGCTTCGTGAACCGCTTCAGAACCCTGGGTCATTAGCCTTACACGGGGAGTGGCCCCAGGCAGCAGCAGGTTCCGGCCAAAGATGCGAACCGAGCCCCCCGCACTCACCTCCGGCGAATCGAAATGCAGCCCCTGCGCCTGATTGATAAACACCACCGGGCTTTTTTGACCCTGATCCTCCACCCACACCCGGTACACATCCAAACCCAGTTGACCTGGCAGCTGAACCGTGGCATGGTTGGCGCTCTGCACCAGGATGGGCAACACCGTTGAGGCCCCCGCATCACCTTTCGAGCAGTAGATTTTCGCATTGGCGCTAAAATGCCCCTGCACATTCACCGCTTCGCCCGGCCGCGCCGAAGCACTGGCGTTGAAAATACAGGGTTGCGCAGTGGCAGTTTGTAGACTCGAAAAGCTACTCAGCAGAACAGAAAACCAGAAGAGAAAACGGTGGATCATCGAGTTTAGTTTAAGTAAGCTCACTTATCCAACGAGCTTATAAATGTAATTTATAATTCCTTAAAATGCTACCGCTCTTCACAAAGCAGTCCGTCTGCTTGCACACACGAAATTTACTCATAAACAAGCAATTGAGCGCAAATACCGTCACTCCTACAGCCAATGACACCAAGCGTTTCAAGTCAGCACCCGGCTAAAGCGCTTCCCAAACGCCCTTTTCTTTTCGGAGCAGCCCACTGGACAATTACTGTGCCAAAGGTTCTATTTTTTTGCTGAAACCGTCAGAGTGATTATTCGGTAACCGATTTCAGCGAATTGGTAACCAATTCCCCGTTTTTTAAGAAAAATTCATCAATAGAACTATTTGGCCCATAAAATGGCATTGAAATTGGATGAATATAGCTGTACGTTAATTCCTCACGAGTTATTATTCATCTGGTTGGTCTTCCGGGACGCATAAGGTGGCTTTGTACGAGTGAGTTAGCTCCCCTGAAAATGTCTTTCTGGTTTACTCAACGCCACCAAATTCAAACCGAAGTTGCAGTACCTTCTAACCGGATCCTTCCCTCTCCTGGTTATGAAACTGCCAACATTCCTATTACAACCATTCAAAACCATGTTCGGGCATGGGAGCAGCAACGGCTTTCTGTGTCACAGATCATGGCGCAGGCTCGGTGGTTTATCCTCTGGCATCAGCCTTCAAATAATTTTACGCCCTACGGTTTTGCCGTACTGGCCGAGTGTCCTAATGCGGTTTACGGCTACAGCTTATGGGCTCGCCAGAGTGGTCGGGTTCAGGCCATTGCCACCGCAACCGCGAAGCCCCTCTTGGATGATTTTTTACAAGCCGAACAGTGTGAATTGACAACGGAACCCGCCCGCGTTCGCTTGTTTTTACAAAACGTTACCCAACAACTGATGATTGCCTCCTAATGCACCAAAAAACTGGGTCTTTACAAATAAGAGGCTATAAAGTTCCCCTGGTACTCTCCGACCTTATTTGGCTGGAGGGAAATAGTAATTACAGTCTATTGCACCGGCACAATGCTCCTAACCTGATGACTGCCAGAACGCTGGTTCGGTGGCAAAAACTTCTTCCTGGATTTATTCGCATCAGCCGGGGTGCCCTCGTCAACCCGATTCATATTACCCGTATGCAACGACTTTCGACGTATCAGGTCGAAATTACACTAACCAATGGGACGGTTTTGCAAGTGGCCCGCCGTCGCATCGCGGAAGTCTTCCGAGCGCTCAAGTCAACCGAAAATTAAGACGCTGCTAACTGGCGTATTTCAGGTAAAGAATGTGCGGTAAAATACGCAATTGGCAAGCCAGCCAGATCGGCAAACGCAGGAACCGGATCAATGGCAAATAAGTCTTGAAATCCTTGTGTGATCGGGGAGGCCGGTAGTACAGGTTTTCCCATTCTTCCAGTGTCCAGCCCAATTTCGAAATAGCGTACGTTACCACCGACCGGTCGTACTGGTACGAACCCGCAGCCAGCTCCGCTATAGCCTCCTCCCGGCTTACTTGTCCCGAACGAACCAGCGCTGACAATTCCGTTTTTCGCTTGTCAATATTGAATTTATTGGGCAACAAAAACGATTGGAAGAATTTGGTATACAGATTTTTATGGTGATATCCACCGTAATACTCCCAATCTAAATCGTGGATCAGCACTTTATCTACGCTCTTCTTGTCATATTCAATGTATTCCGGCAACCGAACCTCTTTGATTCTTTTTACAAAAACACAATAGAGCAGATACGACAGGCTCATTATTTTAAAGCTTTTAATCCTGCCGCTACCAAACCGCCGGTGGACATCCCGGATGTAGCGCCCGTCCATGTAAGTCCAGCTGATGGGGGAAGTGCCTTCGGTCCGGAACGAGTGCCCGTGCAGAATATAGCCAATATTTTTCTCGGCGGCTGTTTCATACAATGCCGACTGGACGGCATAAACCGTGGGAATATCAGCGTCGGATACCGATGCTTTCAGAAACGCGCGCTGCAAATCCTTAAATTCTTCGGGATCAGCCACGACCGTGCGCAAGTCTACCCGCAACAGCTCCGTTGCTTTCCGGATGTTTGAAATCGCGATTTCGGTATTCCAGCCATTATCGAAGTAAACGGCCAGGGGACGCAACCCCATCTTACGCGCCAGATAGAGCGTATAGATGCTATCCCGGCCTCCACTGACACCTATCACACAATCATGGGCTTTGTTTCGGCCCTCTTGTTTTATTTTTTTGAAAATCTTGCGCAAACTTTCTTCCTTGTCCTTCAAAGGATGAAGCCGCTCCATTTCATCGTGAATGTAACAATATTTACAGACGCCCTTCTCATCGAACCAAATATCTCCTACGGTTGTGTCGAACACACAGCGAGTGCATCGCTGATAATCGGTCATTGCCGTGAACTTCAAAGGCATCGTCATCATTTCTAGTTAGGACAGCGTATTCGTACGTAATAAACCTTCAGTAATTCTGGCTATACTTTGCTGCGGCTCAGGCGAACCCGCGGCCGTCTGATGTTCTTCTCCGAAAACGTACCGGTCAACCGATCGGCCAGAAAAAGCAACGCCAGCAAAACCGGGCGATCGAAAATAGTCTGCGAAAAACCGGACAATAACACGGATAAAAAAGCAAAAACCGCAAACAGTGTGGCAAAACCGTAAAATTGGCAATAGAACCAGAAAAATAAGAAAAGCATGGCTAGATACAGCAACGCAGCCGGAATACCATACGTGACCAGCAAAGCAATAATGCCGTTATTTCCCTGAATGAATGGGGCCTGATTACGCCCTGCTTGCCCGACACCAACCAGTGGACTTTTTAACAACATGCTCAGATCGAGGTATGCGCTGTTCAAACGGGGATTTTCGTCGGGCTGTGTAAGGCTGATGCTTTCCTGCAGGGGCATTCCTGCCCGGTTCATCTGCACAACAACCAGCAACGCAGCAAAAAGTACGGCCAGCAAACTCGTTTGCCGGATCCGCCTGGCCGTCACCTGCTCGGTCAGCAAATACCCCAAACAAATAAGGAGCAATGTTACGCTGCCGACGGTTGAGAAGGTGGTGATCTGCACCACAGCCAGCCAGGCGTTTCGCTTGTTAATCATTGTTTTTTTCCGGATGATGTTAAAAACCAGTGCCAGATTGATCAGCGCAGCAAAAGTATCTGGCCCCCAGAAAGGCCCGCAATTTCGATTAAGCAGGAAACCGCCCAGCTGATCGACGGCAAACGGATTAAACGTATACACCAGTATCGTTGGACTGGCGAGTCCCTCTCCGATTGAAAACAAAGGCTTGAAATAGACTTGGGCGACGTTCTGAACCAAAAACCGTTCTGCCTCCGGAATATACGTCAAGAAATAAATTGGCAGGCTGATTACAGCGGAGTAGAAAATAATTTCGACGAACCACTTAATGGTGTTTAAACCGCAGATATGCGTGATCAGGTAAACAACGGCTAGCCGGGTGAGGAGGGGTAGCAACGATGCCGGCACAAAATTATTAAACTGGATGGCCTGAAGCAGTTGCAGTAAGAAAACCACCAGAATAATCACCAGCGGGCCGAATGTAAAGCGGGTTTTTCGAACGATAGCGACTAGACAGGCCGCCAGCAACAGCACGATGACATACTCCTGGTTATGGTAAAAGTATTCTATTCCCGATACCGCAATCAAACCGTAAACGAGTAGACGCTCCGGCCAGAATGTTGGTTGAGAAACGGTATTCATCTTTTCCATGCTTCTAAATCGCCCACCGGTGCGCCCCTGCTCTGCTATCACTTGTCCCTATCGGCGCGAACCGAAATATCCTTTTTGCTGCGATACATACCGAGGAACAATGACCCTATTTATTCTAAAACGATCCGCTCAACGTCCAGCGCGTCGTCACCGGTCATACAGGCTATTGTTTATAGCCGGACCGACTAGTTCAAACGGCGAATAGCGGTTACGTCAATGGAGCAAATACTTTCGCAATAGATTTGGCTTGTCGTTCTTTGAACTCCGGTAGTAGTAGTACCGGTAATCGTACGAAAACCGGTTTTTGACGGAATTCAGGACGATGTTCAAGTTGGGAAAGCGTTTGTCCCGGTATAGTTGATCGACAAATTTGAGGTGAGCCCGATTCGTAATATTATGCCGAACCGCATAAATCGTCACATCGGAATACGCCCCCACCAGTTGCGCATCGGTCACCAACCCGATCGGTGGTGCGTCAATGATAATATTATCGAAGCGGGCCCGCAGTTCTTCAACCATCTCACCCAGGCGGGGGCCGCTGAGTAATTCCGATGGATTGAGCGGAATCGGGCCGCAGGAAATAATAAAAAGGTTATCAAAACCGGGCACCTGCTGCAATACATCATCCAGGTTTGCCTCGTTTTTCAGGTAACTGCTACTGCCCCGGAAATTAAGCATATTAAGGGCTTTGTGCAGCTTGGGCCGGCGCAGGTCCATATCAACAATAACCGTAGGCCGACCAACCAGAGCGATACTCACCGCCGTGTTGAGTGACAAAAACGATTTTCCTTCGCCACTCAGGCTAGAGGTAAACAGCAACACCTGCGTATCTTCGGGTTTGTCGCGCATGAACTGCAGATTGGTGCGCAGCGCCCGGATTTGTTCAGCCGCTACCGAGCGTTTTCTGCCATTGACGATAATCGGGAATTCGTGCCGCACGTAAGCAATCTCCCCAATAACGGGCGTAGCGGTTGCTTCATTGATTTCGGCCCGGCTGGAAACGCGTTCGTTAAAGAACTTCCGCACCCGGATCACCAGGATCGGAATCAGCAAACCAATTATTCCAAATACCGACAAGATCAGCAGCTTAATGGGTTTCACCGGCTCCGGACTTCCGCTGGCTGTATCAATGACCTGGCTATTGGTATCCACCGAAGCGTACGAGAGCGTAGTCTCTTCCTGCTTTTGTAATAAATAGGTATACAGATTGTTTTTGATGGCCTGCTGACGCGTAATGTTCACCAATTCACGCTCCCGGGCCGGTACCGCCCGAACCTGAGCCTCATACTGCTTATTCGTTGCCAGCAATTGGTTGCGCGACCGGATCAAAACACTACGCTGCGTAGCAACGGCCTGCGCAATACCCCCTCTGATGGCCGCAATCTGATCGTCGATAGAACGGAGCATGGGAGCTGAGTCCGACGAAGAGCGGAGCAGTTGAGTCCGTTGCTGATCCAGATCCGCCAATTTAGTGATGAGCGTCGTCAGAGCCGGATCGTCAAACCGTGTGATCGCCGGTACTGCCCCCCGGTTTCCGGGCTGGGCACGAACGTATTTTTCCACATCAACCAGCGTGCTGAGCTGGATGGCTACCTGGTTGAGTTGTGCATCGTTGGATTGCAGCTTGTTCAGCAGTGTCTGCGCCCACGCGCCAACCCCCGAAATCCGGTTGGTGGTTTTGTACTCCTCGATGCTTTTTTCCAGCGCGGCCAGTTCGCCAGACACCAGTTTCAAACGTGACCGGATACCATTCAGGGCGCTCGTAACCTGGCGGTTTTTCGCATCGGTGGCGGCTGAATTGTAATTGGCAATAATCTGATTCAGAATAGCTTCGCCTTTTGAAGGAACGGCATCCTCAATGGTCATCACCAAAACCGTCGACGCCTTGCTGCTCGGTTCTACGGTAAGCTGGCTCAGATAATAGCGAATGGCCTGTGCTTCGGTCATCACCTGTACCACCAGGGGTTCGTTTGAGTAGACCACCGGCTGCTTGATAAAAACCTGCAACCGTCCAAAGGGCGTGTTGATCAGCTGATTGGCCGGATACACCCAATCGTTCAACCGAATTGTTGTTGGGCTGATAATGCCAATTTCCAGATCAGCCCGGTACAAATTGGGCGTCGGTTCATTCAGCACAATCCGGATTGGCGACTCTTCGTAAATTTCCCGCTTGCCAAAAGGGGTGCTACGGAAGTAGCGAACCGTCAGATCGAGCGAATCGACCACCTTTTTCATCAAGGTGTTCGACTTCAGAATTTCGATCTCATTTTCGACTACTTTACTCGGGCTGTACAAATTCAGCTCTTTCAGGACGCCATTATCTGCAGTGCCCTTTGGCTCGTCTTTCACCAGTAGGCTGGCCTGAACCTGGTAGATGGGTTCCGTAAACCAGATATAAACAAAGCCGGCCACAATCATCGCGATCAGCGATATCAAAAACCATTTCCAATATTTAAGGTAGTCCCGCAACGCTCCTTTCGTATCGGAAGGATTAATTTCCCCCTGAGGATACGTAGGATAAGTATACATGTTCGATGACTTCATAAAGCAAACAATAGGACTAGATATATATGGGCACTCGTATTCGTTGCTTACGACGGCTTTTCGCTACCAATTTACGAGATTCGCCAAAAAGCCGTAGCAAGTTAGCACTTATTCACCGTCATTCTGGAATGATCAAAAGAGGAGGTAGTAACGACAAGCAGTATAACTGAGTATTTTTACTTTTTTTTCATAGTTTCAATGCCTTTTATGGAACGTATATAGCACCTCTACGCATATGTAAAATGTACAAAAAAACTCGGACTATAATGCCTCCCACGCGCACCATTAACTAAAAACTTTAATTTAACAACAGCAAATCTACTATAAATAGGCCGTATCAAACAAACTGATAACACTAAACTTATTATGTGGCAGCAAAAATAATTTACAATTTCTTTTTGAGCATACAAATATTTATTTTCTTTACAACGAAGAAATGGCCGTTTTCTTTAACCTGCCGGAGAATGAGAAAATGAGCGACGCAAAACACAAGCATCGTATTGTCAGCACGTTATCAAAGACCCGGAACGGAGTACCTTTTCTTATCCAGCGCCAAACAGCCCGGCTCCTATTTGCTAATTGCGACTCGTCATAATTTAATAGCTACCCGTTTGTTTCTACCTAACATGAGTAAAATCATTCAGGAAAAATTTTGCCTTTTGCCCGGAAGGGTTTTCAAGCCAATCAACTGGTCTGCAAACCTTTTGTCCATGCTGTAGTTCATTCTGATAAAATTTTACGTTGACCTGCCGCAAAGCAGATAAATTCGACCCATTCAACTCCAATTATCACACGCAGAATGGCACACCTGTTTTCCGCTGAAAGCCTGATCAGTTTGCTTACATTGACCTTCCTGGAAATCGTTCTGGGAATCGACAACATTATTTTTATCTCCATCGCAGCCAATAAACTTCCTTTGTCCGAACAGCCCCGGGCCCGCAACATGGGCTTGATTCTGGCCATGATTTTTCGCGTATTGCTTCTATTTGGCATTTCCATCCTGATTTCACTCAGCAAGCCGTTCATGCATTACGAAAGTGATTGGTTCGATGCGGCTTTTACCGGGCAAAGTATTATTCTGATTATTGGAGGGCTATTTCTGCTATACAAGGCAACGTCGGAAATTCACCACAAACTGGAAGGGGGGCCGGAAGACACGGCTTCGACGACCGGGAAAGCAACGCTGATGGGCGTAGTGACACAAATCGCCATCATCAATATCGTTTTCTCCATCGACTCTATTCTAACCGCCGTCGGGTTGACGCAGAACATAACCGTGATGATTATTGCGGTGGTGCTGTCGGTCCTGATTATGATGTTCTTTGCCGGGCCGGTGGGCAAATTTGTCAATGAGCACCCCAGTATTCAGATCCTGGGGCTGGCATTTCTCATTATGATTGGCTTTATGCTCATCGCCGAAGGGGCCCATCTCGCCGAAATTGTGATCTTCGAAACCGAAATTGGGGCCGTTCCCAAAGGTTATCTTTATTTTGCCATTGCCTTCTCGCTACTAGTGGAGTTTCTGAATATGCGCCTGCGGAAGAAGAAACAACCTGTGCAGCTCCGGGGCTATGAAGAGCGGACCAAACAGGTATACTAGTTTGATAAGCGGCCATCGGGGAATCAGGTCGTACCGATTCCCCGATGCTCATTTCGCATTATAGCCTTCCAGCAGCGTAATCAGGCTCGCTTCGTTGCTCAGATTTAAATCCTGCTCCTTGATGAGTTTCTCCACCCGATCCTTTTGATCGGCCAAAGCAGCCAGCACCGATTTCTTATTTTTCTGAATTCGTTGCAGGCTACCGTCCGCTTTAGCAATAAAGTAATAGTCCTGTTTTTGAAATTCTTTCGTAACCGTTGCCGAATTAAACGGTTTATTTTCCATTATATTGATTTTCATCTGTTTTAATAGCTTGGTGGGACCATCCACCAACACTTGATAAAAGGTTGTCGGCGTGTTATTGTTGACCGCAGCAAAACCGTTCCGGAATATCATCTCGCCGTTGTCGACAATCCGAAACTCCTTCATCGCGGCCGGGCTCAGGCGATAAGGTTGGTTGTTTTGCATATACTCCAGTTCACCGGCGTACACATCGTAGCGCACTTTTAAATTCGGGTACGATTTGCTGTTGGCCGCCGTTACCGTTCCCTCCTTCCACGCTTCATTTAAGTAAGGAGATCCCTGCACATCGACGTACTTGTTGGCCCGGATAATCTGACCATTGACATCCGTCAAAAACACACCCTGAGCACGGGCACAGGTCATCAGCCCCAAAACGAGAAGATTCAAGATAAAAATCGCTTTCATTAGAAGTTATTGTTTAAAGCGTCTACTAGTCAGTCATATGACTTACAATTGTACAAGATAACGAAGCAATCCAAAAACCAGTACGCTTTTTTTGTACCTTTACCGCCATCAAAATACGCCTATCCGTTTTTGCTTTGCAGCTCATTGATCAACTAACTGATAGCATAACGAGTATATCCGGCTTCTGGCCGGAGATTGCACTGGTTTTAGCCATCTTTCTAATTGTTATATCGGATTTACTGTTCCGGCCCCGATCAGGGCCGCTACAACGCACGGCGCTTTCCGATGTCGACCCGGCCGCTTTGGCCAAAAACCGTTCGATTCAATACGGTCTCTCCCTGCTGGCCATTCTGGGTACAGGCCTTTTCGTGATCGGGCAATGGACGCAGGAAAAGGGATTTCTTTTCAACGCCATGCTCTTGCTGGACAACCAGGCCGTCTTTTATAAGCTCATTGCAACGTTGGCGGCCTTTCTTGCCGTGCTACATGCCTGGCTGGTCAATCGTTCACAAGACGGGTTGCCCCTCGACTGGCTTCCCATTTTGCTTGGGCTCCTGCTGGGCCTTTACCTAATGACGATGTCGGTCAACTTGCTGACCATTTACCTGAGCATTGAACTGGTGTCAATCAGCTCGTACCTGCTGACGGCCCTCTCGACGGACCGTAAAGCATCCGAAGGCGGCCTCAAATACCTTCTTTTTGGGGCGGTTAGTTCGGCCATCATGCTCTACGGGATGTCACTTCTCTATGGTTTGGTGGGTACACTTTCCCTCTCCGACTCCTTTGAGCAACTAACCCGAAACGATTCGTTTGTTCTCTACGTAGCGGGCTTTCTGACCCTGGCCGGAATCCTGTTTAAGTTATCACTGGTGCCTTTTCACATCTGGACACCCGATGCCTACGAAGCCGCCCCCACACCCGTTGTTGCCTTTTTTTCCGTAGCGCCCAAAGCCGCAGCCTTACTCGTTTTGATGCGCGTACTCACGGTTTTACCGTCTGATTTTCAGACTCCACTGGCGGTTATTGCAATAGCCAGTATTACACTTGGTAATCTGTCGGCACTTTGGCAGACCAACGCCAAACGGCTGCTGGCCTACTCATCGATTGCCCACGCCGGTTTTCTGCTGGTAGGCGTTGTGTCCTTCAACGAAACGGGCTTTGAGGCCGCAACTTTTTACGTGGCCACGTATGTGTTCATCAACATGGCAGCCTTCCTGCTCATCGACCTCCTGTCGCACCAACGCAATGATACACTCACGCTCAGCGATTTCAGCGGTTTAGGTACTAGCCAGCCTTTCCTGGCAGCCGCCATCACCGCCGTTATGATTGCTCTGACGGGGTTACCGCCGACGGTAGGTTTTACGGCCAAACTTCTGGCATTCTCGGCCCTGCTCGAAGCGCACCAGACCAACGGAAATCCCTGGTTACTGGCGCTCTTTGCCATCGGCTTGTTAAACGCCGTTATTTCCCTCTTTTACTACCTCCGGATTCCTTTCCTGCTGTATTTCCGTCCGGCCCCCGCCGTCAACTACCCAGACAAAAATCTCAGCAATCCCCAGCTTATTCTGGCCACGGTTCTGACCGCTCCCGTACTCCTGCTTTTTTTTAAACCGGACTGGGTGCTGCGCTGGATCGAGGGGTTGTAAAACTTCCTATAGCCGACATTGAGCGTCCTTTTGTACATTTGTTCATAGCATGCTGATCACCTTTTCCGTTCACCTATGAAAAATGTCTTTTCTACACTCCGCCTTTTCTGTTTACTTCTCTTTTTTACGCCGTCAATGGCGCAGATGCCGCTCGATAGCCTGATGCCGGTCCGCGGTTTCTGCATCGGTTCACCCAAGCCTGATCGGGTTGACGAATTTGTAACCTTCATTGAGAAAGAGCTTGCTCCCCGACAGGTTAACACCCTGATTCTCCGCGTTGATTTCAATTACGAATTCAAAAGCCATCCCGAACTGCGCGATAGCGTTGCCTTATCAAAACGTGATGTACGGAAAATGCTGAAGGCCTGTCAGAAGAACAACATCCGGCTAATTCCGCAAATCAATTTGCTGGGCCATCAGTCGTGGGCTAGTCAAACCCATAACCTCCTGCGCGTTTACCCCCAATTTGACGAAACGCCCCAGGTCAAGATGCCGGAAAAATACCAGTGGCCCAATGCCGACGGTTTGTATTGCAAAAGCTACTGCCCGCTCCATCCAGACGTTCACAAAATCGTTTTCGAACTGGTTGACGAAATCTGCGATGTTTTTGAAGCAGATGCTTTTCACGCCGGAATGGACGAAGTATTTTACATCGGCCACGAAAAATGCCCCCGTTGTTCGGGGCATGACAAAGCGGAATTATTTGCCGGTGAGGTAAAAGTAATTCGCGATCACCTGGCCCAGAAAAACCGTACGCTCTGGATCTGGGGCGACCGGTTGCTGGACGGCAAAACCACCGGCCTGGGCATGTGGGAAGCCAGCATGAACAACACGCACCGGGCCATTGATCTCATTCCGAAAGATGTGCTGATTTGTGACTGGCACTATGAACGACCGGACCAAACGCCGGTTTATTTTGCAATGAAAGGCTTAAAAGTGATGACCTGTCCGTGGCGAATGCCCAAAAACGCGGTTTTGCAGGCTCAGGATATGGTTAAGTTCCGCACAACGGCCACCAAAGCCATGAAAGACAATTTTCACGGAATGATTCAAACCGTCTGGTCGGATGCCGGTTCGTTTCTGGATGAATACTACGGTCGGAAAAAAGCCGATGAATCGGGTAATACCGCTTCCAATTGCTTCCGCGCCCTGTACGACGAAATCAATAAAACCGCTTCCCGCTGATCAATAAAACCGTGCCTGGGGTACAGGCACGGTTTTATCTGATTCCAAAAAGCCTTTTCCAGGTCGGAAATCACGGCATAATCCCGTCTTTCTAGCCTTTGCATTCCTCATTGTTCGCCATCCAATGTCAGCAAAGACGCAGGTCAAATTTGCACTAAACAAATAATCTCTTCACCCAGCCAATTGGAAGTTCAAGTCTGTCAACAAGGCCCAAAGTCCTGATCTAAAGCAATTATCACCTAAACTAAAAACCGGATAATATCATTACGTTTACTGCGTTATCGATAGAAAGTAGATTGGACTGCGGGGATGAATAAAAAAGTCTTGTGAACGATAGAGCTTCACCTTTTTCCTTTTCGTAACTTTGTCTTGAATTGAACGAAAAGCATTCTTCGGAAGTTACCTTCATAACAACTAAAGCACCAGGCATGAGCGACGCCATTAAGCACGAGTGCGGTATTGCCCTGATAAGGCTCCGCAAGCCATACCAACATTATATCGATAAGTATGGCACTCATTTATACGGCATCAATAAATTGTACCTGCTGATGGAGAAACAGGTAAACCGGGGTCAGGATGGCGCCGGGGTTGCCAACATCAAAATTGACGTACCACCGGGCCACCGTTACATCAGCCGCTACCGCTCGGTAGCCAGCCAACCCGTCGCCGACATCTTCCAGAAGATCAACAAGAAATTCCGCAAAGCACTCAAAAACAACAAGGAAAAAGCCCGCGATGCCCGCTGGCTTCAGGAAAACCTTGCGTTTACGGGTGAGGTTCTGATGGGGCACCTGCGTTACGGCACCCACGGAGCCAACGAGATTGAAAACTGCCATCCGATGCTCCGCCAGAACAACTGGCGCAGTCGCAACCTGGTGATTGCCGGCAACTTCAACATGACGAATGTTGATGAGCTGTTTAAAAAGCTCGTTTCGCTGGGGCAGCACCCGAAAGATGAAGTCGATACCGTGACGGTAATGGAAAAAATCGGCCACTTTCTGGACGAAGAAAACCAACGCGTGTTCGACCGCTTCAAGGGAATCTACGAAAATCCGGACCTGTCGGACATCATTGAAGATAACATGGACCTGCAACGGGTTCTGCACCGCTCCTGCCGGGATTTTGACGGTGGGTACGCCATGGTGGGCATGACGGGTTTTGGGGCTTCTTTTGTGGCCCGCGACCCGGCCGGAATTCGCCCGGCTTATTATTACGCCGACGATGAGGTGGTGGTAGTCGCTTCCGAAAAACCCGCTATCAAAACGGCATTCAACGTTGAGTACGATCAGATTCAGGAGGTAAAACCCGGTCACGCCCTGATCATTGACAAATACGGTGAATATGGCGAACATGAGTTCGTCCAACCGATCGAAAAGCGCTCCTGTTCCTTCGAACGGATTTATTTCTCCCGGGCTTCTGACCCCGATATTTACAACGAGCGTAAACAGCTCGGTAAATTGCTGATTCCACAAATTCTTCAGGAAATCGACTACGATCTGGAAAATACGGTTTTCTCCTACATTCCTAATACCGCCGAAACCGCTTTCTTCGGCATGGTGGAGGGAATTGAAGAGCACCTGGCAAAACAGCGGAAAAAGGCCATCATGGAGGGCATTCTGTTTGAACAGGATCTGGATCGCCTTCTATCGTTCCGCCCCCGAATCGAGAAGTTGGTTTCCAAAGACGTCAAGCTTCGGACGTTTATTGCCGACGATTCCCAACGGGATGAGATGGTTTCGCACGTGTATGACACGACGTTTGAAGTCATTCGGAAAGGCGTCGATAACGTAGTGGTCATTGATGATTCCATTGTCCGGGGAACGACGCTTGAAAAAAGCATTTTGAAAATGCTCGACCGACTGGGTCCGAAGAAAATCATTATCGTCTCATCGGCTCCCCAAATTCGGTTCCCCGACTGCTACGGGATTGATATGTCGAAAATGAAGGAGTTTGTGGCATTCCGGGCAACCCTGCAACTGCTCAAGGAAAGTGGTCTGGACAACCGGGTTGATGAAATTTACGCCCAGTGCGTCGCTTCCATCGAGTCGGGCAATGCGGCCAGTACCAATTACGTTAAAGCCCTGTACGAGCCATTTACGCACGAGCAGATTTCTGAGAAAGTAGCGGAGATTGTGACGCCGAAAGATCTGAAAGCCGACGTATCCGTGATCTTCCAGACGGTTGAAAACCTGCGCGTAGCCTGTCCGAACCATTCTGGCGACTGGTACTTTACCGGTAACTACCCAACTCCGGGGGGCAACAAAGTCGTCAATAAGTCTTTCGTCAATTTTATGGAAGGCAAAGGCGTTCGGGCTTATTAAACGAGTTAAGAGTTTACCGATAAGTAGAAGCCGCCTGGTTGGGTTATTCCTGCCGGGCGGCTTTTTATTTTGCCCAATTGAGTTCGTTAATGTTCTGGCCAACGGTTTTTCCGGTGCTCAAACCAATCTCGTTATCCTGACGGGTATGAATTCCGCCCAGGTAGCGGGAATAAGCCGACTCCTCCGCGGCTTCCCAGAAGGATTTGAAATGCCGGGCTTTGAAATCGGTTCTCCGTTTTTCATCCCGCACGCGATTGAGGTGTGAATCGTCCGTAAAGGCAAACGCATCGCCGTAAACCTCATTCAATACAATAGCCGCAGCCGCCGACTGGGTAGAGTGGCCAGAACTATACCCCGGAAAAGGCGGAGCGGGCCAAAACGGTATCCAGGACGGATCAATGGTCCGGCGCACAAAGGTGTACGGTCGTTCGTTATTGAAGATGTATTTGCATTTCCAGCAAATCGTAAAGGCATCGGCAACGGCAATGCCCGTGCGCGCCAGGGCTTCAGCCGCTTTTCCCAGATCAGCCTTCGCCACGCCCGTCGCAATTCGGGCTATGTTGTAGGAATGGCCCGGCGGGGTAAAGGTATCACTCGGATCGTCGGCCCACCAGATTGAAATTTCTTTCTCCGTCTGCGTTAGCGATTTATTTTTCGTATAAACTTCCAGATACTGCGAAAAATACTGCGATTTCACATCGGCCGAAATCGGCAGCGGCTTCGGAATGGGCATGCTCGAATTGCTGGCGACAAACGTACGGTTTTTACCCCAGTAAGGCTGCATCGGTATTTTTCGCCCATTTTCAGTCGTTTGCCAGCAACCATTAAAAAGTGGCACTTTGTAATCTGTCGGAAAATTTCGATTGTACCCCTCGTGGCCCCCGTCGGTTTTCGACCATTCAAAGATGGCATCCGCTATTTGTTTACCAAACGCCACCGATCGGTCCAGCACGTCGCTGGCAACGGATTCAGTGGCAAAGCTCGCCCGGATGCGGTTTTCCAGTGAGTCAATTTTTGCCTTGTTAGCCTCACTGGTGTTGGCGTAAAGCTTCCGCAGAATCTGGGCCTCGGCCGCATTGGCTGAGGCAGGCCAATGGTAGGCATCCTTTGCATTGATACGGGGCAAACTGGTGAGCCCATTCAACTGCCCGGCCAACGACCGACGCGTCGGTATACCGGGTACGACGGCTTCGTACAGTGCCACTCCACCATAGCCCAAAGCACGGGAAGCCACCGGTGGTGTAAAACCGTTCGTATGCTGAATTAAATACAATTGCATGCCAGACCATTGCAGTGCTACCTCCGCACTGAACCGATCGGCGGTTTTACCGTGGGGCTGAACGCTTCCTTCTTCCGACGGTTTTGTACAGGCCTCCAGCGCAGCCACCAGCGAAAGAAAAAAGATTGCATTCGTTGCTTTTACAAGCAACTTTTGTAGTAATTCCTGGGTAGTTATATCGATCATAATCTGAACTTTTCAACCTGAAAAACAGGGAACGTTGCGTAATTCCTCTTGCAAAAACGTTGCCAAAAGCGGGCGGAGTTATGTACCTTTGAAGTATGCGTATTCCCGAGGAAACCATTGACCGCATCCGCCAATCCGCCGATATTATCGACGTGGTCAGCGATTATGTTTCGCTTAAAAAGCGGGGACAAAACTGGATTGCCTGCTGCCCGTTCCACAACGAAAAAACGCCCTCGTTTAACGTCTCTCCCGTTCGCCAGATCTACAAGTGTTTTGGCTGCGGCAAGGCGGGTGACCCGGTGCGTTTTGTCATGGATATCGAAAACATCGGCTATCCGGAAGCCTTACGGCATCTGGCCAAAAAATACGGTATCGAAATTGCCGAAGAACAGCTCACGCCCGAGGAATTGATTAAGCAGAATGAGCGCGAGAGCCTGTTCATTGTGCTGAACTTTGCCAAGGATTACTACCACTCCCATTTATTGACTTCTGACGAAGGGCAGAGTATCGGATTGAGTTATTTCCGCGAACGCGGCTTTTTGGATAATACCGTTCAGTCCTTCGAACTAGGGCACAGCCCGGACCAGTGGGATGCCCTGTTGCAGGAAGCCAGTCGGCGGGGCTATCGCTCCGAGCTGCTGGAAAAAGCCGGGTTAGCCTTATCCAAAGAAGGAGGCAAACCGTACGACCGTTTTCGGGGCCGGGTTATTTTCCCGATTCATAACGTAGCGGGCCGCGTTATTGCGTTTGGAGCACGGATTCTGAAAGCAGATAAGAACCAACCCAAATACATCAACTCGCCCGAAACCGAGGTTTACCACAAAAGTCAGGTTCTCTACGGTATTTTTCAGGCCAAAAACGCCATCCGCCACGAAGACATCTGCTACCTCACCGAGGGCTATACCGACGTCATATCCCTGCACCAGGCTGGCATCAAAAACGTAGTGGCCTCGTCGGGCACCTCATTAACAATTGAACAGATCCGTTTGATCAGCCGATTTACGCAGAATGTCACCATTCTGTACGACGGCGATGCGGCCGGGATCAAAGCTGCTCTGCGCGGTCTGGATATGGTGCTGGAAGAAGGGCTCAACGTCAGTGTTGCCACCTTTCCGGACGGCGACGATCCCGACAGCTACGTTCGTAAAGTGGGCGCGGAGGCCTTCAAGGCCTATCTTAGCCAGCACTCCAACGATTTTATTACCTTCAAAACCGACATTTTGCTGAAAGATGCCGGTGACAATCCGTTCAAGCGGGCCGAAATCATCACGGAAATTATCCAGAGTATTTCCAAAATACCGGATCCGATCAAACGACAGGTGTTTTTCCAGAAAACCGCCCGCCAACTCCAGGTCGATGAACAAACCCTGATTTCGGAAAGCAACCGGATGGTGCTGAATCAGCAGAAACAGCAACTCAAACAGCAGTCTGAAAAGACAAAACCAGCCGCAGCTCACCCAGAGTACCCCTCCTTTCCGGAGGAGCTAACAGAAATTTTAAACGATTTTCCGGTTGCTGCCCCGTCGGCAGAACGGGCTCCCGGGCAGCGCACTCCGCAAACCCGCACCCCACTTTTTTATCAAGAGGAAGAATGCGTTCGGCTACTGGTCAACTACGGAGCGCACGAACTGGAACCAGATATCTCCGTTTGTCATTATATGCTTAGCGAACTGGGCACAATGGAATTTGAAACACCGGTGCTCAACCAAATGCTGACGGAGATTAGGGAAGGATTTCTGGCCAATGAAATTCGTACAGCCGATTATTTTTTGCGGCATGCGAACCAGGAATACCAACATCAGACAATTGGCCTGGTAACGGTTCGTCACCAGTTGAGCGAAAACTGGCAGAAACACGAGATTTACGTGCCTACGGAGGTGGATAAGCTGGCCGATGCCGCTTACACGAATATACTGCGCCTGAAAAAGCTGGTAGCCGAACAGCAGATGAAGGACTTGAAGCAATTGATCAGTCAAACGACGGACCCGGAAGAGAGTGATCGGCTAATGATGGATTACATGCACTATAAAAAAATAGATATCGAAATCGGGCGACTATTAGGAACCGTTATTTCCTAAGAATAGCCAGAAAGGGAAATGACGAGTTAGCTTAAAACGCCCTGGAGGTGACATCACTAAGTTAACTCGTCATGTTTATGAGTGTCAGGCAGCCAGGCTGTCCATTCTCGATATTTTCTTTACAAAGCGACGCAGAGTATCCTGACTGATAGGCTGTGGCAGCTGATGGTTGATCTGCTTCAGTGCCTGACGCGGTTCTTTCGGATAGGTCATCATGGCTTTCATGACCTTTTCAACGTGCTGTTTGTTTTCTGGATTCAGTTTTGGCTTCAGGCCGCGACCGGGTTTATCCTGTAAACCTTGAACGCCATCTTCCTGCCAGCGATTCATCCAGTTATAAATACTACGACGATCTACGGCGAACATTTCCATGAGTTCACTGACGGTCAATCCATAGTAACTGTAAAGTACACATTGGCAACGTTTCTTTAAAACACTGCTCTGGCTTTCCCGAATTGTCTGACGGAGTAGTTCGACTTGTTGTACAGTTAAGTTTTTAACGTTCCGCATTGTTATTGAAATTAATAGTTCTGTTCCTTGTTTTCTCGTGTATTACAAGTGAAAACTACATCGCTATTTTCTATCAAAAAAGTCATTTTGCGCAGAATAACTACTTTTTCGTGTGAAATAACCAAATTTGCAGTATCTAGCGTTCGATTTTCTCAGTCCACTTCTACGTGTTTCTCGATTACAATGTTTCCTGGAAAGGAAGGCACTGAGCTATTTCCTATTTTGGTTATTTCACACCAAAAAGTATTGATTTCAATTCACTCCATGGATCAACAGGCAAACTATAGTGTAGCTTTAAAAGTGAGAGCTACCATCCATTAACATGAACAACACAAATTTGAAATCGGAATCGTCTGCATCCTCGTTTTCCCTGCGACGGAAAGACTTTTCTATCCTGGTAGCTCAGGCAGAATTGTTCACCTGTGAAGTCCTATGTCAGTTACTGAAGCAGCAAGGATATAATGTAGTTGGGAAAGCCGTTGAGATGGAAGACACCATTCAACAGATTCGGATCAAGCAGCCACAGTGTGTTATTCTGGAATCTGAAATTTCGGGAAGGCGGAGCGTCGATATCGTTCAGCAGGCTCGCGCCGATAACCAGCGGACCAAGTTTATCCTCTACACGAGTAAACCGGATCTGAAACTGGTGGCCAATGCCATGCAGCAGGGCTTCTACGGTTTTCTGTACGCGAACGACGGCCTGGATGAACTGTACAAATGCTTTCAGACCATCAGCAATGGCGGTTATTATTACAGTCCCGGCTTTTTGTTGTTGCTGAAGAATTACGGAATGAACGTCATGTCCGACGAGACGAAGGAGCAACTCGGTCGGCTCACCGGACGTGAGCTTGAAATCCTGCGGTTGATTGCCCAAGGCGTGACAGGGCACGAAATCGCGGATCAGTTGCACATCAGTTACCGGACACTGGCCAATCATAAAACCAATATCGCGCAGAAGCTGGAGCTAGGAAGTTGCCGGAATCTGGCCCGGTACGGGATTTCGGTTAAAGATTACTTATAAATGTATTTGAAGCAGCAATACGAAACCCAGCTTGGTTCGTAGATTTTACAGAATCTCGCTTTTGGGAGGAGAGGTGTATTCAACCTCCTGGACCGAGAAGCGAACCAGACGGTTTTTGAAGTCCTGCAAACGGGCGCGCGGCATGTCCGTTTCGTCGTTGTTAGGAGTCTGCATCCGAATGCTGTATTTGCCATTTTCCCAGTAGGCATAACTCGCCACAAAGCTGAGGTTGATGATGCAGTTGCGCTTGGTTCGGAAAAAGAGTTCCGGATTCAGCTCATTGGCCAGCTCATTCATCGTCTTGCTAATGGCCAGGCGGCCCGTGGGGTGAACCGCGTAGTAATACCGGTCTTCGGTTTCGAACCAGTAGCAGTCCTGAACGGCAATGATCGTTTCGCCAAATGCATTTTTGACTTTCAGGTGAGTCAGGTAAGAACCCGGCTGTGGCTCCAGTGATTGAAAGGGTTTGGCGGCTTCCGCATTCTTTTTCCGTTGCCGGCGCTGCTCCAGAATATCAACCAACAGAGAACCGTTGACGGCACCATAACCCATGATCAGGACCGGAATCAAATAAAAAAAATAGAGTCGAAGGGTATACGTGCCCTGGATGTACTTTTCAAGGTACACTTCCAGGTCATAATGCGGAAACTGAACCAGCAAGTAACGAACGGTTTGTGTGACCGGATTGAACAAGAAGAAGGCCAGCAGCATGACGGGTAAAATTTTTACCTCGTAATTCATGATGTTCTTTGGCGTGAGTTCAATCTGTTTGATTCGGCAGGCTTCGTGGTAAATATTCAGAAGCATCAGCAGGATAATAAGGGTACAGATCTCCGGCAGAATACCGCCCCGGAACAGGATCCAGATGTACCCCAACACTCCACCGTACTCCTTTACTTTCAGGATTTTCTTTTCAAACGCAAAAAGCCAGTTGAACGCTTCGAAAGTCAATACCGCCAATAGCAATATACTCAGACTCTTGAAGGGCCTTTTTATATACTTCAGATTTAGCGATACTTCAGTCATTGCTACTCCATTCACTCTTCAACTTCTTGAACTGTGCTAAGTTACTAACAAAAAATAGTAATTAGTTACTAAAGCTGCATAATATTTTAGACAAAAGTTGCCATTCTTTTGGCGGGTGCCGGCCGGTAATTTTGTATCAGTCAATCGGCAGTAATAACCCCGGGCAAAAGCGATCGATTGATGACCAACTAATATCATTCAAACATCATCTATCGTCATGAAAAAGAACTTTGTTATCAGCTCTGCAAAACAATTGTTGAATTCTGCTACTACCAACCTGAACGTAATAGCAAAAAACGAAATCAATGACAACGCTCGTCTGGCAAAAGGCAAAGACGACACCAAAGAGTGCTGTGACTGGTGGCCATCCTTCCACGGTTTGCAACCCAACAGTCTGGATCAACTGGCTCTTTCTTAAGCTAACTATTTTATGAGCAACTTTGTGCATCACTATCAAAGAGAATTGGATCGTTGTCGTCAACAATTCGAGTCTCTGGATCTTCGGAAAGAAAAAGGATACCTCTTCAAGTTCACGACGTTCTCGGCGAGTGTCCAGAACATTCTCCCCGAGATCCCGATCGAGAAGCACGAGGACCTCTTCCGGAAATTGCTACTTCAGCAGGTTTATACCACGTTTGACCAGCAATTTCTGACCGCTAATGACCTGATTCAAACCAAAGGTCCGGTTAAGGAACTGATAAACAGCCCACAACCGAACATCTATTGCACTTTTCATCTGGGATCTTACCGCCTGCTGACCACGTATCTGTATCGAAACGGTGTCGATGTAGCTCTACTGGTCAGCAGGGGTACCTACCAGGAACAGGGGCCTTCCATTATGGCCACGATCCAGGGGCTCCAGAAGAAACACAAGCTCACCAATTCGTTCCAGTTATTGGATGCCGAGCAGACGTCGTCGACGCTCCACGTCCTCCGCGAATTACGGGCGGGTACCTCTTTGGTTATCTTTCTGGATGGCGTCACCAGCACGACGGGCATTGATCGTCAGGAGAATAAAGAAGTTCAGGTGCGTTTTGGCACAAAAAATGTATGGGCCCGCAAAGGTGCCGGCTTCCTGTCGTATGTCACCAAAACGCCGATTATTCCGGTAATCGGTTACCGCGACCGTAACCTGAACAACGTTTTATCTTTCCTCGATCCCATTGCCCCGCAGGCTAGTAATGATCGCGAAACCTACTGCCAATACAGTCTTCAACGAATTTATGACTCCTTTTGGCAGTACCTCAATCAGTACCCCGAGCAGTGGGAAGGCTGGAATTACATCCACAAATTTCTGGATCAGCACGAGCTGGAACAGCAAGCTGTCCAGCCCCTCCCCCACCGGCAGCGGCCCCAAAAAAGAATTGCATTCAACCAAGAACGCTATTCAATTTGCGACCTGGAAGATGCTCCCATCCTTTTTGATCGCCGACTGTACGTTACTTACGAAATTTCACCTGATCTGCGCGATTTTCTGCTGCAGCTCGGCACAATCGAGTCACCTGAAGATGTTTTAGGCACCGACATGTACCTCGATTTATTATCCAAACAAATTATTGCCTAACGATTTAGGCAGTAAGAAGTTGAGTTCAATTTTGTTTTCTCTGTATTTCGAGTCGGATCACGGAACATCTGTTCTGATCCGACTTTTTTATTGCATTATACCCACAATACGCTGTATTTAAACGTTGGTGGCATAAATTTTGCGTTTATCTATCCGGCCAATTATCGAACAAAGTGTCTGATAATATGGCGCATGAATTTAAGATGAATATTTAATTATATAGAGGTTAAATAATAAAAATCCAATTTACCATTTATTTTACGTGCAGTGTTCTTGTTTTATAACAATTTAATTTATCTTTGAATTATCGTTTTCAGGCAGTCCTCCAGGGGAGTGCCCAAATTTTTGACTGATAATTCGGGCACTCCAAGGCAAAAAGGGTGTAAACTGTATGAAATAGCTTAGGAATGTCCTTTTATCATTTCCGTAACTTCTTCTTAGCCTCTCTGTCACATCTAAAAATACTCCAACACGAGTGAGCTGGAGTAATGAAAAGGAAGTAACTGTTTTAGCGCATGGCTTAAACGCCGTCAATCAACACACGGCGCGGCTTGTCTACCCGGTTTGCTGGGTCTGGCTTACGATGAGCTAACGGTTGACATACTTTGCTCCGCCGTGATCGGAGTATAATTTTCGGAGGCTGTTACAGCGGGGAAATTTAATTGCAAAAGGGTTAAGATTTTTGCTAACGTTCCATCCCGCTGCCAACGACGAAAACGATCATAAATGGTTTTCCAGGAACCGTACCGCTCGGGCAGATCACGCCAGGGAGCGCCGGAATTTAGTATCCAGAGAATACCATTGATGGATTGACGATGGGAGCGCCACGGGCGACCGGGACGGTTGTTGGAAGGCATCATATCCTTTAGCTTCTCCCATTGTGAGTCGGTTAATTCATACTTACGCATGGCAAAATAGAACAGCGATAGAAGGTAAAAATTAGTTAATTTAACTTAAGTAATTGCAAAAATAAATTCAAAATCGGTTGATCAGTGCGATGATTTTAGGAAGAGCAGTCCTCTTTCAAAAGTGGGTAAGAAGTCTGATAACTAAATCGCTGGCGAAAAATGAGAAAATATTTTTGCAATTCCTACAGAATCCGACAATTATTTAGAATCCGGTACCAATTTTAGTGAAAATCGCGAATGATTAAATGTGAAATTATTTATGCAACTCGTTAAAAACCGTGAATAGATCCATGAAAAACCGCTTATTTTTCACACCAGGCAGACCATACTTATCATAATCCTTGTCGAATAACTCTGTCTAGCTAGTCATCTGTATACTCTTATATTGCATCACATGAAGATTTGGAATTGGGTCGCATTTTGCATCGTAGCCATTGGTTTTTCATCCTGTATTTCGCAAAAGCAGATTACGTATTTTCAAACACCTACCCCCGACAGTACGGTTGTAGCCGAAACCATTACCAATCGATTCACTCCCACCATTCAGCCGAATGACATATTAAGTATCAATGTCAATAGTTTGAATCCGGAAGCCAGTGCATTTTTTAACCCATTCACTGGCATGGATCGTGTTGCTACTTTCCAAACTTTCCAGGGACAGGTTCCAGTAACGTCGGCCATTGGATACCTTGTTGACTCGGCCGGTACCATCCAGTTGCCGATGGTTGGGAAAATAAAAGTATCCGGTCTGACATCCGTAGCTGCCCGGGACGTTATTCAGGAAAAATTGAAAAACTATTTAAAAGAACCGACCGTAGCAGTCCGATTCCTGAATTTTAAAGTATCTGTATTGGGAGAAGTAGTTCGCCCATCTATGTTTAGCATTCCGAATGAGCAGATGACTATTACGGAAGCTCTCAGCTTGGCTGGTGATATTACGATTTATGGTCGCCGGGATAATGTATTAATCATCCGGGAAACCAACGGTAAGCGTGAATTCGGCCGGATCAATATGAACCAGCGCGACCTATTTAAGTCCGCCTATTACTACTTACATCCGAATGATGTAGTCTATGTAGAACCTGGTCGGGCACGAGTTGCGTCATCCGATAATTTTTACCGGATTGCTCCGCTGATTATCAGCACGCTCTCTATCCTTGCTTTAGCCTTGTCTCGACTCTGATAGTAAAACCATTTCTATATTTTATTAATAAATAGTTATACAATACAGCAATTACTCATTATGATCAACAATCCGTACGTATACGCTCAACAAGAGGAAAAAGAGCCCGATCTGCGGGTCATTCTCTTCCGCTATCTGAAAAACTGGAAATGGTTTTTGCTTTCGCTGGTCATTGCGTTGGCACTGGGGTACGCGTACTTACAGTATCAGGTGCCGCAGTACAAAGTGCAGTCAAGCATTCTGATCAAAGACGAGAAGAAGGGTATCTCGGGGGAAAGTATGCTGAAAGAAATGGATTTGTTCACCTCCTCTAAAGTGGTAGAAAACGAGGCCGAAATCCTGAAATCATATTCGCTCATGGAGAAAGTGGTCGGTGAGCTGGATCTTGATGTTACCTACTTCCATGATACCAAAGTAGGCGAACGCGAAATCTACACCGAATCGCCCATCCGGCTCATTGTCGAAAAGGCCCAACCTCTCCTTTACGAAGAAGGCATGACGGTGGAATTTGCCGATGCCAAAACTGTTCGGGTCAACGGGAAAACCTACCAAGTCAACCAAAGCCTGGACACTCCTTTCGGGCGACTGCGATTTTTCCCCAAGCAGCCTATCAATGCAGCAACCGAACCAGTCATTGTTCATGCATTACCGGCTCAAGAAGTGGCACAGGAGTATTTGGAAAAGCTCAAAGTAGAACCCACCAGCAAGCAGTCAACGGTGCTCCAGCTGGCACTGGAAGAACCCGTTCCGCAAAAAGGGAAAGACATTCTAAATAAGCTGGTCGAAGCTTACAACGCAGCGTCCATCAACGACAAGAACTTGGTGGCATCGAATACCCTGAAATTTATTGAGGACCGGTTAGAATTAATCTCCGGCGAACTGGCTTCGGTAGAAAAAAATGTTGAATCGTATAAGTCAACGCAGGGTATTACCGACATCAGCACGGAATCGCAAATATTTCTGCAAAGTGTTCAACAGAATGACACCCAATTGAGCCAGGTCAACATTCAACTGGGTGCGCTGGAAGACGTAGAACGGTACATCCGCCGGAAGGCAGGAGAAACCGGTGCGACACCCTCTACTCTCGGACTAAATGACCCCACCCTGCTGGGCCTGATTACGAAGGTATCGGAGCTGGAACTCCAACGGGAAAACCTGGTGAAAACAACCTCGGAAAATAACCCGATGCTCCGCTCGGTCGATGATCAGATCCGATCGACCAAAGCCAATATTTCCGACAACATTCAGACGATGAAAAGCATTCTGACCGGTACTCGTCAGAAATTAGTGGGGCAGAACCGAAAATTTGAATCGATGATCCGTTCCGTTCCTCGCAAAGAGCGCGCCTTGCTCGACATTACGCGTCAGCAGGCTATCAAAAATAATTTGTACACCTACTTGCTCGCCAAACGAGAAGAGACCGCCCTTTCCTACGCGTCGGCTATTTCCGACAGCCGGACCATCGATGCGGCCCGAAGTACTAGCAAACCGGTAAAACCTAAAAAGCCGTTGATTTTCATATTATTTGGAGCAATTGGTTTACTGATACCTATCGGCGTAATTGCTGGGCGTGATTTGATGAACAACCGCATTGCTAAGCGCACCGATATTGAGGAATTGACCAGTACACCAATTATCGGTGAAATTGCGTACGCGAAGCATAAATATCCATTGGTTGTCACATCCAACAGTCGTTCGATTGTGGCGGAGCAGGTGCGTGCGCTCCGGACTAACCTGCAGTTCCTGCGTTCGAACAACGAGAGCCTGGCCATCCTGTTCACATCCAGTATCAGTGGAGAAGGTAAATCGTTTATCTCCATGAACCTGGGAGCTAGCTTGGCGCTCATTGACCGCCCCACGGTTATTCTAGAGATGGACTTACGCCGACCCAAACTTCATTCCATGCTCGACATCCCCAATACCGTAGGTATCAGTAACTACCTGGTAGGCCAAGTCACGCTGGATGAAATCATTCAACCCGTACCAGGTATGGATAACTACTTCATACTAACCAGCGGCCCCATCCCTCCGAATCCGGCGGAGCTGCTATTGAGTGATAAAGTCGATGACCTATTCCATCAATTGCGGGAGCGCTTTCAATACATCATCGTAGATTCTCCGCCAGTCGGTCTGGTAACCGACGCCCAAATTCTGGCCGAAAAAACAGATGCTACCATGTACGTAGTTCGGCATGAGGTGACGCCCAAATTGCACATGAAAATGGTGGATAACTTATACAAAGAGCAGCGCTTTCGGAAACTAAGTCTTGTTCTTAATTCTATCAACGAAAGTGGTGCTTATGGGTATGAATACGGCTACGGATATGGATATGGATACGGTTCAGGAGGCTATTATGATCAAGCTTCTGATAAGAAAAAACCGTTTTTCAAAAAAATGCTACCTGGTTCGTAGTACATAAATAGCCCCGAAAAAATTCGGGGCTATTCTAAAGCTTTTCTTTTAAGATATACTCAACTGATATGCTCAACCTGTTACAACCGAACTCCACGTACTACGAAGTACAGGAGCCCGCTAAAGGTATATCCTATTCCATAACGAAGCGGGCAACAGACCTCATTATATCGATAATAATAACAATTCTTGTGCTGTCCTGGCTAATTCCATTAATCGGTTTATTAATTCGATTGGAATCCAGAGGTCCCATTCTCTTTATTCAGCTTCGGAGTGGAAAGCATGGTCGTCATTTTCCATGCTTAAAATTTCGAACTATGAAATATCAAAAGGAAGACATTTTTAAACAAGCTCAAAGACATGATCCACGCGTCACACGTATAGGTAGAATATTACGTAAAACGAACCTAGACGAGTTACCGCAATTTATAAATGTTATTGCAGGCCATATGAGCATAGTAGGCCCACGGCCACACCCTATACCACTAGATGCAAAATATTTATCTATCATCCCAGAATATAAATATCGATTTGCTGTGAAACCAGGCATTACTGGATTAGCACAATCGAAAGGTCTAAGAGGTGAAACATCAGAATTGAGCCAAATGAGACATAGAGTACGATATGATGTATGGTATTCCAAGTATAACTCAGTATATCTTGACTTGAAAATATGCTGGTGGACCGCACAAAATATGTTAAATGGAAATAAGAACGCGTGGTGATGATTTTAAAAATTATGTTCAATACAGTTCCAACTTTAGAAAAAAAAATTGGAATAAACAATTTAAAGAACAAAGTAATAAATTTTTCTGAATTTGGCTTATTCTCGCTACAAAGCTTTTTGGTTGGAATTATATTATCCTTTAAACTAAGTGAAGAAGATTACGCATCATTCAGTGTATTTCAAAGCCTAAACAACTTATTTTCAGCTATATACTCAGTAGGAATAGTAGATGCAATAATTTATAAAAATAAAGAAAACTTAAACATTAAAGTCAATAGAGATGATTTCAATGTAATTTCAATATTATATATACTATTTATCTTCCTTGTGATGCTAATATTTAAAGACTCTGAAATCACATCTTTAAATAAATTACTAATAGGAATAAGCTTATGTATTTATCAAAATGTTTATTACTTAAGGAGGAAAAATTTATTTTTGAATACACAGAAAAACACAATCGTTTATTCTATTGTAAGTTTTATAATATTATTAATTGTATTGTTTGTAATTCCAAACCAGTATTATATATTTTTTTTAATTGTTGGCCTATATCCTATTTGCATTTTAATAAAAGATTATTATCCAACAAAAAGCTTGAAAAATAACATAAACTACTCTACTTATTTTTTCTCAAGCATTTTGTTTTGGTTACCTATAAATTCAGCACCATTGCTATTTTACTTGAATGGACAAACAGACAATACGGTAACATATAGATATATCTTAAACGTATACTCTCCTATTCATCAAATTAGTTCAGCTATGTGTGCATTCTATTTTATACCTATGTTAAAAATAGGTAATAGTGCCGACAGATTAAAATACTTTAAAGCGAGTATTACAGGAAATGAATCAAAAGTATTACTAGGACTATGCCTAATTTGCTCAATAGTTGGTTACTTTTATGTAGCTAGTCTAACAAATATAAGTATACCTAAATATATACTTATATGTATTCCTTTAATACTATACACATATATACCATTCTTTAACAATTATAATAAATCAAGAAACTCATTAAAAGAAAGTATACTAATATATTTTATATCATTTATTCCTGCAATTTTAGTATACATTTTCAGTACCTCTATATATAATTCTTTATTTATTTTTATGGTATTTATTTTTTCAATTTTCGTTTTTAAGATAATGTCTGCGTCAAATGAAAACTAAAATTTTTAATTGGTTAACATTTGTTTGTATTGGCTTATTAGTACTTGATAAGACATTTGCATATTTAGGTGTAACAGGAGCTTACATCACAGAAATAACTGTACTAGTGTCATTAACTTTATTTCTACCTAATGTATTATATCAAAAAAAGGGATTCGGCGAGTATCTTATATTATTAATATGGGTATATACATTATTAGGAGTGACATTGATTGATTCTTTTCGATACATACCAACTGAAATACTTAGAGATGTATTGATTGTTTTATACCCTGCAATTTACATTATCATACAACGTAACAAATATATTGACCAACAAACTATAGTTGTAAGTTTATCGAATATACTCAAGTATCTAACTATATTCAATTTTTTATATCCAATACTATTTGTAGTTTTTAGAGTATTTCAATCTTATTTACCCGAAATCAATGGAGTAAAACTCTTTCATTTAAAGCCTGGAGATGTTGCTGTAACTTTGTCAATATACATTATTTTAAGAAGTTGTTTAAATAGAGCAAAAAACAATTCACTAGAAAATATATTTTTAACTATAAATATCATTCTATTATTGTCGATTAGTAGAGCAAGTATATTAGTTGTTGGCATTGCTCTATTTTATGTCTTTGGAAATAAAATAACACAAAAAAAGTTGGCTTTTAGTGTGTTATCAATTATATTATTAATTACAGCTTCTTATTTTTTAAACAATGTTGAAATTAATTTGGGTTTAAATCGTACTATAAGTATAAATCAAATTACGGATAACATTATATCAATTTTTATAGATAATAATAAAGAAGGATTAAGCGGATCTAGGGCTTGGAGAATAGAATGGTGGACACAAATTATCAATAATAAATTATCAATAAGCCGATTATTTTATGGTGATGGTTTTGGTATCAGTTTAGCAGAGTTGGATGGCTTCCAAGTATTAGAAGATAATAGTCTGAGAAGTCCGCATAATTTTGTTTTAAATATACTAAGTAGAGGTGGTATTGTGTATACAACTCTTTGGCTCATTTTATTTATGTATTTGCTAACTAAAAAACCAAAATCTGAAATTTCAAAATCTATATATGTTATATTGGTAGTATTTATAATAAATTCATTATTTGATGTGTATTTTGAAGGGCCAATGGGTGCTTATCCTTTTTGGTATTTTGCTGGGCTTTACAATAAAATGATATTAACGAAAGTTAAAGAAATCAATTCATATAGTATGCAATTTGCTTTGGAAAAATGAAGGTACTAATTATACATAATCAATATAAATATAAGGGTGGTGAAGACAGTGTTGTAAACAATGAGGCAGCACTTTT
Source organism: Larkinella harenae (assembly GCF_054780515.1). Taxonomy (NCBI): domain Bacteria; kingdom Pseudomonadati; phylum Bacteroidota; class Cytophagia; order Cytophagales; family Spirosomataceae; genus Larkinella; species Larkinella harenae. Next base: position 1,255,008 of record NZ_BAAGWE010000002.1, read on the forward strand.
AAAGTCAAAAGGAATTACAGTTGAAATTCTTCTTTTTTCAAATGAATCGTTTAAGAATTCGTCTTCTAACATCTTTAAAACAATTACTAACACAGTTTACAATTTAGATTCAAAAAAAGAAATTGAAAAAAAGATCGAGTCTTTTAATCCTGATGTTATACATGTTCATAACTTATTTTATTATGCCTCACCATCTATTTTATTTCCAGCGAAAAAAGCAAATATTCCTGTAGTTATGACTATACATAATTTCAGATTGATATGTATTGGATCAACCTTATTAAGAAATAATGAGATATGCGAAATATGTGTCAACAAAATAATACCTTTAGGCGGAATAATTAATAAATGTTTTCAAAACTCCTTATTAAAATCGTTTCAGCTTACATTAGTAATTTCATTACACAAATATTTTAAGACATGGAATCTTTATATTGATCGGTATATATTTTTAACAGATTTCACAAAAAGGAAATTTATTGACTCAGCACTTAAAATTAGCCCAAAAACTGTAACTGTTAAACCAAATTTCATTGAAGATTTGGGATGTAATATTGACAGAAAACGGGAAAACTTCTTTTTATTTGTTGGAAGATTAAGTAAGGAAAAAGGAATTGAATTACTCATTGAAAGTCTGAAAAAGAGAACTTATAATATTGAAATCATAGGCGATGGGCCATTGGCTTCTGATATAGAAAAAATAAGTAATGAACTGCCAAACGTAAAATATCTTGGTAAAAGAGATCTAAAATTTATAAGAGAAAAAATGATGGTTTGTCAAGCTTTGTTATTTACCTCAATTTGGTATGAAGGTATGCCTATGACCATACTGGAATCATTCTCGACAGCAACTCCAGTTATTGCAACTGATTTAGACAACATTAATGAGATAGTAGTTGATGGATTCAATGGACTGTTATTCACTAAAAATAAGCCTGAAGATTTAAATGAAAAAATTAAAAAGTTTTTAAAATTAGACAAAACAGAAATGTATAAAAACGCCAGACTCGACTATGAAAATAAATACAACTCTGAGGCTAACTTTCATCAATTATATACTATATATAATGATGCTATTTCAAATAAAAATAACTAGTTTTTTGTTTGAATTTTGAATATAATTTTCCTCATCAGAATTTTGTAACCATGAAAGAACTGAAATACATTGCAAACTACTATTTCAAAAGAAGTCGTTTTTGGGGTCAAGTCTCTTTACCTGAAAATGTAAATTTCCCTGTTACCGACAATTGCAATTCTCAATGCGTGATGTGTGATGTTTGGAAAGAAAGCAGTGAAAATGACATGAGTATCTCAGAAATAGAACAACTTTTTTCAAGTAAACTGTTTAGCAAAGTAAAGCACATCGGCTTAAGTGGAGGAGAACCTACTTTGAGAAAAGATTTAGTTGAAATAGTTGAGATTCTTAAACAACAACTTCATAAGTTACAAACTTTAAGTATAACCACACATGGATATCACAGCGATAGATGGGCTCAGTTTTTGCCTAAAATTTTAGAAATTCTTGACAAAAAGAATATACATTTTACCTTAAATGTATCAATTGATGGTAAAAGAGATATACATAATCTTAACAGGGGAATTTCCACTGCCTATGATAAGGCTACTGAAACAATTAAAATCGCTAAAGCCCTTGGAATTAATGTTCAAGTACAACACACTGTTACACCTTTGAATTTTAATTATCTTAATTCATCATTTAAAACCTTATCAAATTTAAGTAATAATTTTATTGTCAGAAGATCTGTTGAAGTTGCTAGGTTAGACAATAAAGAAACAATAAACAAATTAGGCAGCTATGAAAGGTTAGATTCTGTAATGAGTGACTTTTTAAGTTACAGTGATCTTAAACAGTCAACTCTTAATCCCGCCAGACGACTCTTTTATAAAGATTTAGCAAATAGATTAGCTAACAATACTGAAAGAAAAGCTCCTTGCTACTATAAAAATGAGGGTATTGTCGTTTCAGCATCTGGTGATTTATTTCATTGCAGTATTAGCTATCAAAGTATTGGTAACGGACTAAAAGTAGACCCTATTGATCTATACTTCAGCAAAACCAGTATGGATATAAGAGAAAAAATTATTGAAACACAATGCCCTATATGCTTGCATGACCAAAGTGGAGCTTGGTCACCTTTCGCTCTATTTTGGGAAACATTTAATTCTAAATTCCCTTCTTTTGTAAAAAATTATAAGAAAATTAGTAAACTCTTACAGGTATTTAACAGCTATGTTAAGTCAGAATTTAAAATTTTATTTGATAAGAAGAAAACTTTTGAAAATATTTCACCTGAATTAGGTGTAATTGTGGGTGCATACGGTGGAGAGCATGTTGGAGATAGTGCCATATTAGGAGGTGTTATTCTGAGGACTAAAGAGAAATATGGAACTAAAAACTTCGTTGTTTTATCTTCACGCCCAGATAGGACTAAAATCTGGATAAAGGGCTTAAAGTTTAGTTCGGATATAAATATATCAGTTGTTCATAGAGAAAAATATAATATTGTTTCTAAGCACTCCTTGTTCCATAAATCTGCTGTAATTTATGGAGGTGGCCCAATAATGGAGTTGTTTGAGGATATGATGTTTAATCTTAAAATTATTAACTATTTTATCAAAAATAAATTACCTTTTTTCATTGAAGGATGTGGTTTCGGTCCATTTAATTCGAAGTTAGGCAGATATTTAGGTAAAGAATTTTTCCGAAAAGCTGATCAAATAACTTTAAGACAAAATGTCAAAATTGATAAACCTTATATTTTGAAAGTTGATCCTGCTTTTGACTATTTATTTGCAAATAAACCGCTTCAAAAAGTTATACCTAACGAATTAGTTAATTTCACTTCAAAATATGAAAAAATAGTCATTTTAAATTTAAGACCTTTATGGTCCAAATATGCTAAAGGTGCTAACCTTAAATCACTCCATGATAATGTAATTGCCGCTCTTAGTATGCTAATTAAAAGCAATTCAAACATTGGCTTTTTATACATCCCTTTTAATTTCGATCACTATGGATTTTCTGATGTTAATCCTGCTTTGGATATTTTGGATAAGGTTGAATCAGCAGAAAACTATTGTATCGTTGAAAAAGAACTTACATTTAAAGAGATAATTAATTATATAACTCTGGCTGAAAGCGCTATTTGTATGAGGTTTCATGCTTGTATTTTCGCTTCTGCTCTTGGACTGAAGACAATGGGAATAGATTATTCAGGTAGTGGAAAAGGAAAAGTTAATGGTTTATATGAAATGGGTTTGATAAATGCATCTCTGAATTTAAACAATATTAACATTGACATTCTCAACAATTTTGTTTCATCAGCAGATGTTAGTACAGTAGGCATTTCTTAACTGACTCTCATAAATAGAAAGGTTAACTACAAGCCTCAACCTTCGAGCGGCACGTTTTAGGAGTAATTTTTAAGATGTGGTTTATCTCAGATAACAACTTGCGAATAACTTAATTGTTCCCGCTTGAAAATCATCTAATGAAAATTCATTTAACAACATTCTTTATTATTAAATGAATAAATAATGCTACCCGTCAATAAGTTTATTTGTATAAGTAGATCAGTTAATTTGCTTATATCACATTTAGAAAGGAGACTATTATATTAATTGTGTCAGATGTAAGGCAAATGTTTGCCTTACATCTGATAGCTATAGTTTAAAGACTGGAGACCGTTTATTAGGCTGTGATGGCGTCTTATATGATTCCAGAGTTCAAGATCTTTTTAGAACAGAAATTGAAAGATAAATTACACTAATCAGTAAAAAGACTGCGACTAAATTAGGTGTTTTCGTTTTCTTTACTTCTGATGCTAGTGACCTTAACCGATAACTAATGCCATTTATTGCGCCAACTCCAACTCACGGAGCCGGCCAAGCGACTATGTTAAAATCACTATCATCCTTATGCTTGATTAAGGGTTCGACCCCGATCAGGTAGAAGCGGTTTTGGGCATCGACCACACGACGGTGTACTGCTATGACCATAATTTTGTAGCCTAGGTATGAAGGATTCCTGGGCAGTGCCTACGCAGGCTGGTGGAGATGGACTCTACTCGGTACAATTGGGGCAACTCCAGGCTCAACTTTGCCTAGGCTTCTACCACTCAGCGACCGAGATAGCCGCCTGTATTCAAACTACCTTTGCCGTTAGCTATCACCCGCAGGGACTCGTCAAACTCTTATACCAGTTGGGCTAGGCTTACAAGAAAACCACGCTGGTAGCCCCCAGGCGGATGCTGACCAGCAATGCGCCTTCGTAGCGGGCTTACACCGGCAGGTTGATCAACTACCAGCCGATGAAGTAGTTTATTTTGCTGATGTGGTCCATGCCCATTAGAATATGCGCTCCGCTACGGCTGGATCGAACGCGGTCAGCAGCGCTCCACAGCCTGTAATTCGGCCCGCTACTGTGTCAACATCAATGCTGCACGCCCTAAACTCCTGTGAGGTCATCGCCCGCTAGGATGTCACCATCAACTCCGACTCGACGATTGCGCTGCTGGAACAGGTGCAATCAGCTAATCCAGGCAAATGGTTGATTCACGTTTACTTTGAATCGGCCCTCTATTATGGCAGCCGACAGGTCAAGGCCTGGCTGGCAGAAAAACCCTTACAACTACACTTTTTTCCGCCTTATTCGCGCAATCTTAACCCCATTGAGTGACTATGGAAATTTATGCGGTAGAAGGTTGTTGATGCGATTTACTACTCCACAGCGTCTCAATTTCGGCAAGCCGTGCTGAGTTCCTTAAGCCAGCTTAAGCCTTATCGTAACCAGTTAGAGCGCCTGCTGGTGCTCAAATTTTCGATTCTCCAAAATCGCCATTTATTCGCGATTTAAAGAAACTCGAGTATAGAAGCTCATCTTCAATAATACGAAGATTCAAATCGCAAGAATGACAAAAAAAGTCATAAACTTCGCTATGACCTGTCGAAATGGCCACTTCCCGCGACCTTGATGGTAATCTTCAGCAAGAATATGTATGTGCTGGAAGCTTCAAAGACTACTATTAGCCGAGTTACTAACAAAATTTTGCAGCTGATCCATGAATGTTGTAGTCGACCACTCGAACGCATTTATTTCTTTGTATAGTTAGATGCTATCCATAGAAAAAACCGAGTGGTATTTGGATCAATTGGAAAGTAATTGGGCTTACGGTATCCCAAAGTCATTGAGTCCTGGCGTCGCAATTGCCGCACCTGTCGAACTACTTTCAGTATAACTATAACAAGGAGATCACAAATCATATATACCAATAATACTATTGAAGTAGTGCACCGCTAGATCCGTACAGTTACTAAATCAAAAGGCACTTCTCAATCCGAGTATGTCTTAATGAAATTGCTGCTTTTAGGGCAAGAGCCATTCAATATTGAATAGAATAAACCCACGCAGAACCAGATATTGGCTCAACTTCCATTATCTTTGGTGATCAGTTTAAACTTATTGATTCGTGAGTAGGCTTGTAAAGTTTGATTCTTTGCCAATCATGGCAACTTACAAACCATCTGACTATGAACTACTGCGGAAGCGATGTGCAGCCCTAAAAGATCAGGGCTGGAAACAAACCAAGATTGCTCAGGCATTGGGCCTAACGGAGGGCTGGGTTAGTCGAACCCTGAAAAAATATCGTCAGGATGGCCAAGCCGCTTTAGTTTGGCGTAAGCCCACTGGACCAGCCTGCCGCTTAACCGACGTGCAACTGACTCAGTTAATTGAGAAATTGAATAAAGGAGCTGAATATCAAGGATTTCCAGGTCATATCTGGACAAGGCCTCGTGTCAATGAAGTTATTAAGCGACTCTTTGGTGTTAGTTACGATCCCTCACAAGTGGGACGTTTACTGAAAAAGGTCGAGTGGACTCGCCAGAAACCCCAACCCAAAGCGCGCCAGCAGAATCCCCAACGGGTTGAGCAATGGCGAAACGAGCGTTTACCCGAACTCAAAAAAAGCGCAAGTTGAGCAACGGGTAATTCTGTATGTCGATGAGTCGGCCTGTTACTTGTTGCCCATGCTAGGTTTAACTTGGGCACCACGAGGTCAAACGCCTGTGTTAGTAGAACAGGCAGGTCGGGATCATCTCAGCTTGATTGCTGCGATTGCGCCCAATGGCCGCATTTATGTGGCTGGTCAGGATCAATCTTTCACTGGGGAAGATGTAGTCTGGTTTTTAGGCAAACTGTGCAGCCGTTACCGCAAACGCGATTTGCTTATTATCTAGGATGGGGCTTCGATTCACCGTGGAGAAGCCGTTAAAGCGTTCTTAACAGAGCGTCCGGGTCGCGTTCATTTAGAACGTTTGCCAGCTTATAGTCCAGGGCTAAATCCTACGGAGTTAGTGTGGAATCAGATCAAACAGCGATTGAAAAATCGCGTGTTTCTTTCACTGGACGATCTAACCTTAGCGATTTTAGAGCATATTAGTTTATTAGAGGCTAATCGCAAACTTGTTCAGGTCTTCTTCCATAAGAAGGAAGTAGCTTTCTTTACGGATTAATTCACGGGTCAATAATTTACAACCTTGAAACACTTATTATGATACATCCTAAAAAAGGAATTATAAAAACTTCAAATACTATCAATTTATTTTTCATAATAACAACTAAAACTTATGGACTATTTCTGCTTAAATTTTATATATTTTAATAAATAGAACTTCGGCAGCTTGAATTTTTACCTAAAAAAGTCAAATTTTAGAAAAACTATTCTCAAAATTATTAGAAATTATCTTTGAAAACTGTACTGGTGATATTATATTTTACACCTCCCGTATTTAGGCCTACATTCTTTGAATTATTATTGTAAATTTTACAATAATTACTTCCTATTGTAGGAGAATCAATTGCATATTTCAAATAGTTACTTATAAAATTATGGCTAATAAACCCTTCTGATTTATTACCTACATATATACAGCTAGCATTCATCGGCTCTAAAGTTAACGCTTTTCTTCCATCAAATTTATTTCCGCTAATTGTAAAATTATTAGATAAATCTACCCACACTCCCATCACTCCGAAATCTCGATTTTTTTCTGATATCTTAGGCATACATACATTATTTTTAATGGTAACTTTTGTGGTTTTATATAAGTATACGCATATCATATTGCCATATTGCGTTCCAACAATAAAACGACAATTACTAATCATACCTCTATTTCCTCCATTATTGTAAAAGATAGCGCGCTCGCCTGAATTCTCAAATATCACACTATCTATAATTACTAGCTTTCCATTAATTGCTTCTACACCATATACAGATTTGTATGAAGACGCTTTTGCTACCACTCCCTTTTTTATACTTATATTATATGTTCGGTTTTTTGAAATTGAATAACCTCTTTTTGTGTATCCAAAAGCATAGTTGTTTTTAAATATAATATTTTTGCAAGCAGCTGCCTCATAGGCATATTTTACACCATATTTTACTTTATTATCTATCACTAGAGTTTCATCTGTATTATCCAAAGATATACCCCATATGTCCGCAGACCCAATTACTTTGCTCCCAATAACTGTATTACCACGAATAAGATGATTATTTGACAAACTCTCTGGATATAAGTCACCGCGCCAAATCTCAATACCTAGACATTCTTTTTCTAATTTAACATCAGAAAAATCGATAATGTTATCAACAATTGTTATATTCCTAGAAGCAGAATTTTTAATCACCCCATCATGGCTATGTACTTTTATTCCATCTTTTAATGACTTTTTAATTTCGTTTCTTTCTATTATGAAATTATTGCACCCGCCATGTAGGAAAATACTTTCTCCATTTATATTTCTGAATACACAATTTTTAATTTTTCCATTGTTTGATCTTTTTACATAAATAGCATTACAATCGGCATTCAAAAATTTAACACTAATAATTTTTATTGAATCATAATCAACAATATTTAGACAACCATATCCAAATGCCGACTTATTGTTATTATAGTCTAAAGTAATATTCTTAATTACAATATTACTTTTAGCAACTTTTAACATAATATTATCTTGATTTTCAGCAAATTTAATTATACCATCTCCGTATATATCAGAAATAACATTAATACTTTTAATTTTATATACTTTACCCTTTAAAATTATTACTTTTTTCGATTTGCTTCCAGCATAAATAATTGCTTTCTGAATTGGGTCAGTATCATCTATTAAGCCATCACCAACTGCTCCGAAATCTTCTGGATACACATTGTCATCTTCGTTAATTTCACACTTTTTCAATTCAATTAAAGTCTTGCATTTATCATCAATATCTTTATTTTTTAAAAAAAATTTTTCACAATTTACATTAAGGTTGTTGATTAACGTTAAAATAGAAAAAATAACAATCGTGACCATTAATAAATTCCATTTAGTTGCTAGATATTATATTTATTACTTAAACCAATCTTTCTTAATTATACTAATCGCACCAGCTACTCCAGGCTTTAACCAATCTCCTTTATCTATCGACATACTCAATTTAAATTCTAAACCATTTATTCGATTAATTGGTATTGTCGCGCTTGTTAAACTCGAAAATTGCTTAATCGAATTTTTGGGTTCTTTGCTGCGAGGTCTTCCATAATTCCAACTTTGTGATAGCAAAATTTCAATCTTAACTCCTGATTGAAAAGAGCCGTACATCCCCATATGTATTAGCTTTAATTTATTGTTACTAATCATTGAAAAATTGTTAAATGGCCCTCTTAATCCATACCACTTTGGATCGGCATCCATCCAGCGGGTGATAAATGGTGTACCAATTACGCGTCTCTGATGGGTCCACCCATCAATATATTGGTAATTATGAAAATAGTCGTCATTACCTCTCGGATAGTTTGGGCCGCTTTGATTCATGGTACTCATCAACTCCATAGTGAATTGCAAAATTCGGAAACTATGATAGGGTTCGGTAGAGCGATTTTGCCAACGAAAACCGTAGGTACCATCTGGCATATTTCCTCCATCAAGACCTGACTGATCTTCCCAAGGATGCTGATAGTAAAGAAGGACGTTGTTTTTTTTCAGCTTTATTTCCATTGCAAAATCAATTGATCCTAAATGATTACCATATCTATTGATTGTATCGAAAGGAGTAAATTGACCATTGTTTGATGCTTTTCCTGGTAACACTACTTTTGAATAAGCCAACCATGAAACTGGAATTCTACCATTGAAAGAATGATTATTTGTAAGATATTTTGAGTATCCTCCCCATTGTACATAATGTGATACACCTCCGTAAAAGCGTATTTTCCAGGATGGTTTGCCAATGCGTAAGTACAGTGCTTTGGCATGTAAATAAGAGTTTTTCATCGAATCAGTATCCGTAAACCATCCGTGGCTATAAAAAGCCGAAACCGCCAATAAGTTTTTCGTAAACTTCAGGGGAGCGAAATCACGAGTTCCTAATCGGATCTGGGTAATCGGTACGGCATTCCCGGACCAGGCGTAGGAACCTGATGTTAATAAGGTATCCGTTATTCCCGTTATCTCACGCCGACGTCCTACCATCAACTCACCATGTCCTAACCGCACCGCTGCGTAGGCTTCCGGTAAAACCAATCTTGAAGCACGGGTTGCATTACCAACCACCTGTACACCCGCTCGGATATACGGTTTTCGGTTTTGCGTGGCATCTCCCCAGAGGCCAGATGCGCTTAGGCTGGCAATACCGGCGGGGGCCTCCAGGGGAATGGCTCCAAATTGATTCGACCGCAACCAGAATGGTGTTCGGTTACTGCTTGAAACAATTCCTCCCAGACTAGCTTGGTAATACACCCCCCTCGTTATAAGTGTATCTGTGGTAGGACGGTCAAATTGGGCTACTGTCCGCTGTTGGAATAAGAGCACAAAGAGAGGTACCATAATAACCTGCCAACTTAATGATTGACGATTGTACCAGTCAGGAATTCGTTTGTTAAGAGCTAGCCGAGTAATCATAGAAATTAAGACGATTCTACTATAAAAGAATTGCTTTGAGATAAACGGATTCTGTTTATCTCAAAGCAACTACGCTAAGAATGCTATTTTCTGGTTATAATTTATCAGTCTTCCGGTATTCTGAAGTTTAAGACAGCTGGTTCCATCTAGGAAGTCGTCTCAATTCGAGCTTTTTCCACAGGGCTTATCAACTGTTTCAGCAAATACCAGGTATACAGACTGTTCGTCACCGCATACCGCTTGAACAGGCGTTTGGGTTCCTGGGCAAACCGGAATAACCATTCCAGTCCGGCCCGCTGCATCCATTCCGGCGATCGTTTCACATCACCCGCCAATACCGGTAATGCTCCACCAATGCCTAACAAAACCGCGGGAATACGCCCTCGCATTTTACCCATCCAGAGCTCCTGTTTCGGGCAGCCTAGCGAGACAAATACCAACCCAGCTCCCGATTGGTTAATCGCTTCAATTACCTGTTCGTCTTCTTCTGGGGTCAACGCTCTGAAAGGAGGAGATAATGTTCCGGCGATGGCTAGCTTCGGGTACTTCTGAGCACATACCTCAGTCGTCTGTTGAAGGATTTCGGGCGTGGAACCGTAAAAGAACACCGAAACACCAGCCTCTTCGGCGGATTTCAGTAAATCCGGTAGCATATCCAGACCGGTAGCCCGGTTTTGCTTCACACCGTATAACCACCGTAGGCTCCACAATAAGGGCACTCCATCGCACAACACCCAATCAGCGCCATTAACGGCCTGGGAAATGCTGGCGTTAAATTTTGACTCGATGGTCATGTGAACATTGGCAAAACAGACGGATCCCGCCTGTTTTACCTTTGCTGCGGCCATAATTTCTTCTTGAAATTGCTGGTAATTACCCAACGAAAGATCAAGGCTAATAACCGTAGCACGTTGTTTCAAGGTCATGTTGCAAAAACTGAATGATTGATTTATACTACCAGTCCGCTTATTTTTATTCAAAATAATTCAGCACCAGATGCCCTCCCTCAGCCAGCAACTGATCGCGCCGGAACAGATCGATATCGGCATTCATCATGTCTTTTACCAAAGCGGCCAGGTCATATTTCGGCTTCCAGTTCAGTTTGGTCATGGCCTTGGTTGGATCACCCAACAGCAAATCCACTTCCGTCGGGCGGAAATACCGTTCGTCGATGCTCAGCACTTCTTTGCCGACTTCAACCGGGAAATCAGGATTCGAGGCACTCACCACGTACGCTTTTTCGTCAACGCCCTCACCCCGGAACTCGAGTTCAACGCCGATCTCCCCAAACGCCATTTTCACAAAGTCGCGGATTGTCGTCGTTACGCCGGTCGCAATCACAAAATCTTCCGGTTTTTCCTGTTGTAGAATCAGCCACATGGCTTCTACGTAATCTTTGGCGTGGCCCCAGTCGCGGAGCGAATCAATGTTTCCCAAGAAGACTTTGTCCTGCAAACCCAGACCAATCCGGGCGACGGCCCGCGTGATTTTCCGGGTTACAAAGGTCTCACCCCGCAGCGGTGATTCATGATTGAACAGAATACCGTTGCAGGCATACATGTTGTAGGCTTCGCGGTAGTTCACCGTGATCCAGTAACCGTATAATTTGGCCACCGCGTACGGAGAGCGCGGATAGAAAGGCGTGGTTTCAGACTGCGCGTGGCCCTGCACCCCACCGTACAATTCGGAAGTGGATGCCTGGTAAATCCGCGTTTTTTCGGTCAGGCCCAAAAGCCGTACGGCTTCCAGAATGCGCAGCGTTCCAATCCCGTCCACCTGAGCGGTGTATTCCGGTTCGTCAAAGCTCACCCGTACGTGCGACATAGCACCGAGGTTGTAAATCTCGTCGGGTTGCACTTCCTGAATAATCCGGATGATGTTGGTTGAGTCGGAAAGATCACCGAAATGGAGTTTGAACCGCACATTTTTTTCGTGCGGATCTTCGTATAGATTATCGATTCGTTGGGTATTGAATAAAGAACTCCGGCGCTTGATGCCGTGCACTTCGTATCCTTTTTCTAATAATAATTCGGCCAGATAAGCGCCGTCCTGACCGGTAATCCCAGTAATAAGTGCTTTTTTCATAACTATTGATTACAATATTTTTATTTCTTTTAAACGTATACTTCCTGATTGCTTAAGAAATCCTGGTAAGTGGCCGCAACACCCGCCGACAGCTCCGTCTGATGTTTCCACCCGAGTTGGTGCAAGCGCGAAACATCCATCAGCTTGCGTGGAGTGCCATCGGGTTTGTCGGTATTCCAGCGAAGTTCTCCTTCAAAACCCACGGTTTCTTTGACCAATTCCGCCAGTTCGCGAATGGTCACATCCTCGCCCGTGCCAATGTTGACAAAACCCTCGTCGTTGTAGTTTTCCATCAAATACACACAGGCGTCGGCCAGGTCGTCGGCATGCAGAAACTCCCGGCGGGGTGAACCTGTACCCCATACTTCAACCACCGGTTGGTTCTCGATTTTGGCCTCGTGAAATTTCCGGATCAGAGCCGGTAGCACGTGTGATCCCTGCAGGTCGTAGTTGTCATTCGGTCCGTATAGGTTGGTCGGCATGGCCGAGATAAAATTGCAACCATACTGGCTGCGGTACGCTTCGCACAGCTTTATCCCAGCAATTTTGGCAATGGCATACGGTTCGTTGGTGGCTTCCAGATAACCGCTCAACAGGTATTCTTCCTTCAGGGGTTGCGGAGCCAGTTTTGGATAGATGCAGGACGAGCCCAGAAACAGCAACTTTTCCACTTTTTGCTGGTAGGCACTGTGGATAATGTTCGCTTCAATCAGCAGGTTATCGTATAAGAATTCGGCCCGGTAGATGTTGTTGGCCCAAATCCCTCCTACTTTGGCAGCCGCCAGAAAAACGTAGTCCGGGCGCTCGTCAGCAAAAAAATCTGCTACCGCAGCCTGATTTCGCAGGTCCAGTTCAGACGATGTCCGGGTGATGATGTTTTGATACCCTTTGGCCTGCAAGGCCCGAACGAGGGCAGAGCCTACCATACCCCGATGGCCAGCCACGTAGATTTTAGAAGTTTGATTCACAACAATAGAGCGTTTTTCTGAAGACGTTTTATGAAGCTACATTGGTTAAGCCAGTTGATTAATCTCAGCCCCAATCGTCTCCCGACCAATGCTGTAGTAGGTGTAGCCGAGCTCTTTCATCTGCTCCAGTTCGTAGAGGTTCCGACCGTCGAAGATGACTTTGTTTTTCAGCAGCAGGTTCATTTTGCTGAATTCCGGGGTGCGGAACATCGGCCACTCGGTCATGATCACCAGCGCATCAGCATCGTCCAGGGCCGCGTACGAAGTGTGGGCGTACGTAATTTTGTTGCCCAGTACGTTTTTCACGTTGTCCATCGCTTCCGGATCGTACGCCGTTACTTTCGCACCGGCGTCCAGCAACGCCTGAATATTTTCCAGCGCCGGGGCTTCCCGAATGTCATCCGTGTACGGTTTAAACGCCAACCCCCAAACCGCGATGGTTTTTCCTTTCAACTCACCGTTGAAATGCTGGTTGATCACCGGCAGCAACTTGGTTTTCTGTTTGGCGTTTACGTCCATCACCGATTTCAGGATCTTGAAATCGTAGGCGTATTCTTCGGCGGTTTTCGCCAGTGCCTGTACATCTTTCGGGAAGCAGCTTCCGCCGTAACCGATTCCGGCGAACAAAAACCGTTTGCCAATCCGGCTGTCGGTTCCGATGCCTTTCCGAATGTCATCCACATCGGCCCCCGCTTTTTCGCACAGGTTGGCAATTTCGTTCATGAACGAAATCTTCACCGCCAGAAAAGCATTGGCGGCATATTTGGTCATCTCGGCCGAGCGTTCGTCCATGAAAATCACCGGATTACCCTGCCGTACCAGCGGAGCATACAGCTTGCTCATGACGGTTTTGGCCCGTTCGGATTTGGTACCCACCACCACGCGGTCGGGCTTCATGAAGTCTTCGATAGCAACGCCTTCACGCAGGAATTCCGGATTCGATACCACATCGAATTCGACCTGTGCACCCAGGGAAATATAGTCCCGTACTTTTTCGGCGGTACCCACCGGCACGGTGCTTTTGTCGACGATGACTGCGTACTGTTTAAGGAGCTGGCCCAGATCACCGGCCACTTTGAGAATGTATTTCAGGTCGGCAGAGCCGTCTTCGCCAGGAGGGGTAGGCAACGCCAGGAAAATAACCTCGGCCCCTTCGATACCTTCGGCCAGGCTGGTCGTAAACTTCAGGCGACCTTCGGCGGTATTCCGGTTGAAAAGCACATCCAGACCGGGCTCGTAGATGGGAATAATACCATTAATCAGCTTCTGCACTTTGCGCTCATCCACATCAACGCAAGTAACCTGGTTACCGGTTTCGGCAAAACAAGTTCCCGTTACGAGCCCAACGTAACCGGTACCAACAACAGCAATTTTCATAACGTCAGGTATGTAATAATGATCAAAACCTATTTATCGCTTTATTTCAAATACTTACTAACTAATTTCAATCTGGCTAGAGTAGCCGGGAGCTAAGGATACTAAAATAGAAATCGTTATATAAAATAGACAGAGAGCGTCTCTTTCGGGAGATTAGGAGTTAAACCTAAAAAATTGAAAGAACATAAACTATACATTCTTCAATCTTTCTTTGTGTAAGCGGCAGAAATTCTTTAAAAAATTCAATAAATACTACCTAAGCGTCTACTCTACTCCTATTCCCGGCAAAGTTATTTTCACTTTTATCAGACAAACCAGCAAATAGTATGCCGAAGGGAGCTCGGTTGCATAAAGCATTCAGCATGACCGTGCTACCAATCGCCACCAAGTAGCACAGGGGTGTGTTACAGCAACGAAGCGTTTTGAAACTGGTGCTGATCCAGCAGGGCCATCTCTTTTGATTCCAGCAAGTGGGTCAGTTTCTCGGCATCCCGGATTCGGTGGAGATCTGATCCGAGGAAATCAATAATGGATGCATCCAGCAATTGCTTGGCCTGCTGCTGGACCCGGCCGCCGTATTGGCCCATCAGCGAGAGCAGGTTCAACTGAAACAGGCACCCTTTTTCTTTCAACTGCTGGAGTCGTTCGGTCTGATCTCTCAGGTAGCCATACCGCTCGGGATGCGCCAGAATGGGCCGGTAGCCCTTTGTCTGGATTTGAAAGATGATCTCGTCGAGGTTCAGCGGGGCATTGGCAAAAGACAATTCAATCAGCAGGTAGTTCGGCCCAAACGTCAACAGATCGTTGGTTTCCAGCAAAGTCACAAAATGGTCGTCGATGAGGTACTCGGCGGCAGCTTCCACCTGGATGGTCAGGTCGGTTTCAGCTACGGCCTGGCGCAACTCGGCCAGCCCCTGGCGAATCGACTCGCTGGTGTTGGGATAATAATCCCGCAGCACGTGGGGCGTCGTGATGATTTTCTTATACCCCAGTTCTTCAAAAGACCGTAGGCAGGTCAATGCGGTTTCCATATCCGGAACACCGTCGTCGATGCCCGGTATCAGGTGAGAATGAATATCTACGCCCAGAAATCCGTAATCCGTATGGGAGGATTTTTCCTGGCGACGCTTAAAAAATGAGAACATAGGTTACAAGGAGGTCGTAAGCCCTGAGCCGTCAGCCTTTTGAAGATATATCGGAACGGCGACTGACGGATGCAAGACGGATGACCTTTTTTTGTCCAACGGCTTCTTCCAGTTCCTGCCGGAGCAAGTCATTGGTTTGTTGCAGTAAAGCTACACGTTCATTTAACTGAAACAAAAGAAACTCCATATTTCGCAACCGCTCGTCTAAGGTGGTGGCCGCCAATGGCGTTTGCGGCAAGGTACGAAACATCATTCCTTCTCCCCGCAACAACCAGTCGGCGTTGACGCTTGGATACGTCTGGACGATCTTTTGCAGGGTTTCGTAGCGCGGCTTCAGGCGACCGTGCAAAATATGATATACTTTTTCACCCCGCTTCTCCCCCAATTGCCGGGCAAACTCCAGAACACTGATATCCAGGGCTTCAATTAGCTGCTGCAAACGGGCTCCGATGGACATAGAAACGAAATCATTTACACAAAACTATGTATTTTTTGAATACGTATCTTTTAGTTCCAATAGTAAATCTCCGATTTAACACCCCGATTCCCGAAGATAACGTAGTAAAAAAGTGCGCAAACAACGGAATCGGCAGGGTACGCTAACTTTTCGGAAATCTTTTTATGTACGATTTTGTATCATACACAAAAGTGAGTATATTTAAACTCAAATACAAACCCCCATAAAAAGGCAAAAGGGATCGCATAGCGGTCCCCCTGTCCGAACAGTAAACAACAAATACTAATGAACACACAAAAAAACAACACTGACACAACAAATCAAAATGGTTTGGAACTGAAACTTTCCCAGAACGTTACCGAAACGCCGGACGAAGTCACGACAACACGGGCGTCCGGTCGCTTTAAATACCTGGAAGGCCATCCGCGCCAATACCGTTTTGACGCAAAGGAGGGCATTTTTAACATCAACGGCACCGAAAAACTGGGGGGTTCCCAGAATGGTCGGTCCCTGACGTTCCAGCCCATTGCGTGGCGTATTTTCACCGATAATATTTTGAACATGGGCACCAAAAATTGGGCCGAGATCTTTTTTATCGATGATAAAAACTGCGTTTCGGCCATTTTGTTCCACGGTTATTCGGTCGATAACATCTTCCGCCTAATCGAGCCCCTGTTTTACGACGACCTCACGTTGGCCGATGTGGTGATTACCGCCGTGGCCGAAAAAAAGGAAAATACCAAAATTCAACCCAAAGGGGTTTATTACATTGCCACCTTCAGCTACCAGCTGGCCGACCCCGAACACTCGAAAGTGCTGAAAGCGTTTGGGCAGGAAAACCGGATCTTCCGCCAGGAAACGCTGACCGACATCGCCAACGTGAAAACCGCCTATAACTATTACAACCCGTTTAACAATCCCAGCGAAGAATCGCTGACCGAAAACGGCATTCATCTTCTGCATTAAACCCGCGTTCCTTCTCCCAAAGAGACTTCGCTACAGCCTTCGAAGCGCTCTTGGGGGATGGGGCCGGTTTTCATCAAACGTCTCTTCGTTATGGTTACCGAACTCATCGATTATCGTTCCATTCCGCGGGTTTCCAACTCGGATCTGACCCGCCTGAAAGAAGAATGCCTGGGATACTCCTCATCCTCCCGGTTTATTCCGCAGCGGGCTATGCAGTTTGGCCGGGCGTTTCACTCCCACCTGCTGGAACCCGAAAGCGTGGGCAGCATCATCGAGCAGCTACTGCCCGACATGAAACCGGTTGAATCCGGACGGCTTGAGTACCTGACCGAACAGGTCCGGCGCGACTCTTTCTGCAACCGCTATCTTCGGAAATCGGAGCGCGAGCGCGTGGTGCTGTTTACCGACCCAGCTACCGAGCTGGCCTGCAAAGCCCGGCTGGACGTGGTGTATACCAGCCCCAAAAACCGCAATGCCCTGATTCTGGACTTCAAAACGACGTCGGCACGCACGCAGAGTCAGTTTTTGCAAAGCTGCTACGACTATGATTACGACCGCCAGGTTGCTTTTTATATCGATAGCCTGCGCCATGCCGAAAGTGCCGAGTGGGCCGACACCCACCGATTCCGCTTCGTGCTGATCGGCGTCCAGAAACAAAAACCGCACCGGCTCTTTGCCGTCGATGCCACTTCCATTCCGGACTTTGTCGAATACGGTCGAAAAAAATACCGTTTCTGGTTGCGCAAGTGGAAAGAACAACAGACCGAAAATACCGGCTTCTGGTTGCGGCAGGCATCGTAAGAGCTAAACCTGCCCCGTCTGGGCGACCCCGAAGATCTGGCAGGTTTAAAACCGCACTAACCCGGAACAACTTACTTGTGATCAACGTTTTACTAATGTATGATGATGACTCACCCCAACAAGTTAACAAACCCTTCTGACCGCCCATCTGCCCTGCCGTTATTCGACTGGGGAACCGATGGGCTGGTCGTCTGGATCGAAGAATTAGATGGTTTTGGTAGCCTGATGGCGTATATCGACGAAGCCCTGGCGCAGATTGCGTTCGCCATCGAACTGCAGACGGGCTGGGATCACCGCACTGATAGCCATACCTACCATCCGCTATACGGTTACCGGCTGTTGCTCCGCGACGCAACGGGGCTGTGGTATGCCATCCGTCTGGACGAAGCCGGGAAGTTCGCCGATTTCGTTCCACTGGAAGAATTTGATTACGATACAGCTTACGAAAAAGCCCTCTGGATTCCCTGATGTAACCCCGGATTTTAGTCCGTGCATAATTGCCTGCTAAGTCAATTTCTAAAACACGGACTAAAATCCGTGGGTACGTCGGTGCAACCTTTGGCGCTTGTTTTTCATCTTTAGGAAAAACAACTCCTATCTTCCGATGAAAACCGTATTGACCGCCCTGTTGCTCCTGGTTGCCTTTCTCCCCTAGCCCGTGCACAACGTACGGTGGATGCCGCCGACATTCTGGCCAAAATCAATCGAAAAGAGGTCATTTCGTACCAGAACGCCACCATCACCGGTACGCTGGACTTAACGGAGCTTTCTAACAAAAAACGCGTCAGCGATAACCGCTGGGCCGACGGCGAAGCGTACGAAAGCGTGGTTGAGACGCCAGTCACGTTTCAAAACTGCGTTTTCAAAGGCGATGTGATTGCTTACAAAAACGTGGAGGTTAAAAACCGCCGGTGGAACGGTGTGACGTACGTAGCCCATTTTTCCGAAACCGTAACGTTTGAAAACTGCACGTTCGAACGGAAATCGGAATTCAAATATTCTGACTTTAAACAACGGGCGGTTTTTGCCGGTAGCGGTTTTCGGGACGAAGCGAATTTCAAGTACGCCAAATTCCGGGCAGCCGCCAACTTTGGCAGTGCTCGATTTGGGCAACTCGGCAATTTCAAATACGCGCAATTTGGGGAAGAGATTGCCTTTCAGAAAGCCCGCTTCGACCAGTATGCCGACTTCAAATACACGAAATTTAGCGAAGGGGTAAATTTTCGCAGTGCCCGCTTCGACGGAATGGCCGATTTTAAATACACCCACCTGCCGAGCAAATCCAGTTTTGAAGAAACGGTTTTTGACGGCCCAACTGATTTTAAATACGCCACCCTCGACGGACGGAAATTCTCACCCTCCCGGCGGTAAGGGACCGGCCAAACAGAACAGAATACGCCCGGATCAACCTCCTTTTAATCAGTTTCAGACAATAACAACGTATAACCCTTGCCGCATTTTTCAGTTGTATAAGCAGCATTAACTCTTGTTGCTTTGAAACGATCCACAAAAATTATTCTGGCGATTGTCGTTGTTATCATCGTCGCCAGGTTATTGCTGCCGTACTTTGTTCTGCGCTATGTCAATAAACTGATGGCCGACATGGGGTCGTATACCGGCCACGTGGAGGATGTAAACATTGCCCTGATTCGAGGCTCGTACCAGATCAAGGATTTGCGCATCCGTAAGATCAACGGTAAAATCAAAGAACCGTTCCTGTCCGTGCCGACCATCGATCTGTCGGTTGAATGGCGGTCGTTGTTCAAGGGTGCACTGGTAGCCGAAGTCGAGTGTTACCGCCCTGAGTTGAACTTCGCATTCAGCAATAACGAACAGGCCAGCCAAACCGGTAAAGAGCTTGACTGGACCCAGCTGGTCAAGGATTTATTGCCCATCAAGATTAACCGGTTTGCGGCTTATGACGGGAAAGTGGATTTGGTCAACCTTTTCGAAGCCACCAAAACGGACCTTTCGCTGCAAAATTTTGCCGTTGATATTCGCAACATCCGGAATGTGGAGGACAAACAAAGCCGCCTGCCATCACCCGTGACGGCTTCGGGCAATGTGCCGGGCTGGGGCGGCACCATGAAGTTTGAAGCGGGCATGTTTCTGCTGAAGCAGATTCCGGATTTTAATTACAACCTGAGTTTTAACGATCTACAACTGGTCAAACTCAACGATCTGGCGCGCAAGTACGGCAACGTCGATTTCGAGCGCGGCACGGTCAGCGTGATCAGCGAAATGGCCATGTACGATGGTCGGCTGGTGGGTTATTTCAAACCCCTGACCAAGAACATGAAGATTTTCAAGCTGGAAGAACCCGGCGAGAAACGAACCATCAGCCGTTTTTTCACGGAACTGCTGGCCGAAGCCGGTAAAGAACTCCTCAAAAACCACAAGCGTGATCAGGTCGCTACCCGCATTCCGTTGCGCGGCACGGTCGAAAACACCAAAACGGAGGTATGGCCCATCATTATCGGTGTGCTGCGCAATGCGTACGTCGAAGCCTTTACCAAAGAATTTGACAATACCGTCACGTTTAAGGATGCGGTTGAAGTCTTGAAAGAGGATTACAAGGAAAAGCGGGCGGAAAAGAAAGCAGAACGAAAAGAACGACGTCAGAAGCGCAAAGAAGAGCGCCAGCAGAAACGGGAAGAACGAAAGAAAGAGAAACAAAATGCAGGAAAGTAGCAAAAACCGTAGTTTAGCACCGTTATGGAACAATTCCACCGCTTCTGACTCACTATGCCGCAACCCAAATACGCCCGCGAATCCTTAACGACCATGACGGAGATGGTCTTGCCCAACGATACCAACACCCTCAACAACCTGATGGGGGGACGCCTGCTGCACTGGATGGACATTTGTGCCGCCATTGCCGCCCAAAAGCACTCAAACCGTATTGTAGTGACGGCTTCGGTCGATAATGTGTCGTTCTCGGAACCGATCAAACTCGGCAACATTGTAACGATGCAGGCCAAAGTGACGCGCGGCTTCAATTCGTCGATGGAGGTCAACATTGAAGTTTGGGCTGAAGATATTCCGGCGGGAACGCGGGTCAGCACCAACCGGGCATTTTATACGTTCGTTGCCGTCGATCAAAATGGCCGCCCGATTGAAGTGCCGCCGGTTGTAGCCGAAACTGCCGAAGAACAACAGTTATTTGAAAGTGCCCTGCGTCGTCGGCAACTCCGCCTGGTCCTGGCCGGACGAATGAAACCGCAGGAGGCCAAGGAACTGCGCGCGTTATTCGGTGACGCAGCGTAAAACGGTGCACGGTTTTGGGTTTACGGTTGCTGACGCAGGGGAATAAGAATGTGTTAGCCAATTGCACCAAAAACCGTAACTGAAGACTTACTGCACGCTGATTTTTGCGATGCCCACGACGGGGCGCCCTTCGGTTGTAATACCCTGCACCACGACCCGGATGGTCCGCACCACATCCGACAGCGGAAAAGCCAGGTCGGTAGCGCCTTTCGAATCGGTCTGCATCAGTGGTTTCCAGTACAATACATCCCGTCGGTCAATGGGTGCGTTCGCTTCGATCGATTCTTCGTAGCGGGGAACGTAAAAGGTACGCTGGGGCAGAAAACCGATAAACGGCAGCTGATTCAACCCCGGACTGGGGGCGGTTTTGCGCTGATTAAACCCGCGCTTGGTGTATAACGCAATGACGCCATTTCCCCCGCGTGCCCCGTAAATGGCAGCTGTACTGGCATTTTTTAATACTTCAATGCGTTCAATATCATTTGGACTGATGTTGAGCAGGGCCATGCCGTCAGGATCGGGGTAATACGATCCGTCTAGGATGTACAGGGGCGGCTGACTTTCGACCGAATTCCCAGCCCCGAATGCAAAAGAACCCCGGATGTTGACGACATACCCTCCCTGGTTTTGCACCACATTAACGCCAGCCACCTTGCCCCGAATCATCTCGTATACATTCGGATACGGCATCGAGTTGTTATCAAACGTAATCACCGCATCGGGCTCGCCGTGCAGGCTCATTCGCCGGACGTGCTCCGGGCGGCTATCATTGCGTTGCCCTCTGACGGTTACTTCTTTCAACAGTTTGGTTTGTCGATCGCGGTAGATGCCCGGATCAGCTTCCTGGCGTTGCCGGGCCGCTTCGAGTTGCTGCTGAAACCGATTCCAGTCAGGCGATGAGCTGATTGTATTCGTTGCCTGTTGCCAAACCCGACCGGCGGTATCGGGTTCAACTTTTCCTTTGATCGCTTTGAATTGGTTGTTCATGACCTGCACCAGCAATTGCAGGGTATCCGTCACGCTTAGGCCCGCCATCCGAAACCGTCCGTACCGATCCGTGCCAATGGAGTGCGGCATGGCCTGGGTCGAAGTCGGGGCCGCAACCAGCAGCTCGGCATACGGAATTGGCTGGCGCTTTTCATCCACCACGCGCCCGCTGAAGACGATCCCACCCAACGTATCCGCCCGGGATTCTGGCTGACGCAGGCCGATCCGACGCCAGCCTTGCGTCAACAGCAGATCGTCAAGCGCCCGGCGGGTTGCCTGCGTGGTGTCTTTGAAGAAAAAACCGGGCTGCTCAACGCGCCCGCGCAAGTCGCCCGTCAGCAGCAGGTGCGTCCGAATGTCCGCAGCCGTCGAATCGTCCGGAACCTGATCGGCATCCGTAACCGCAGCCGACAAGGTTGCTACGGGCGGTATTTCCGGCTGATCGGTTAGTTTCAGGTTCAGCACAACGCGCTCCCGGGACTTATACCTTTGTTTTTCGCTGGTGATCGCCAGCCGAACCGGAGCAAGCGGCTCCCGGACATACACCAGTCGCTCGGCACGCGGTTTTCCGTAGGCATCGTAAAGCGTCACCTGACAAAGACCAGGCGGCAATACCGTCATGGGCAAATTCAAACGGGCTTTGCCATTCTGTAACTTCATTTTCATCCGCTGCACCAGCTGACCATAACTCTGGAACGTCAGGTACACGACCGATTCGGGGGCGGGGCCATTGGCCAGTACCCGCACCGTCAGTTCGGTGGTATCGCTCACCGCGTCGGCTGTCAGCACAAAGCCCTCCGGTTCAACCGGGGGCAAAGCGATCCGCTGTGTTTGTCCGCGGTAAGCCACCTCCGCCCGATACACCTGCCCAACTTGCGGATTGAGCACAACGCTACCCATGCCCAACGCATTGCCCGCAAAGCGAGCCACCTCCTGCCCTTTCCCATCAACAAGTCGGCCCGATACCGCCTGCCCCCGCCCATCCGGCCCAACGGCTTTAAAGGCAACCCGGTTTGGTACGCCAGCCACCCAATAACCGCCCTCCGGCAAAAACTGAACATCCAGTTCCGCGGCACGATCGGGACCCTGTTCCTGCGTGCCACGCAGCAGGTTATAAACCGTTACCGGGCGTTCGAAAGCAGGCCGGGTCGACGCGTAATCCTCATCCGTATACGCCCGCAGGCGGTAGACGCCCGTGGCCAGGGTGTCCGAAAACCGAAAATCCCCCATTGCCCGCCCATCCCGGATTCGTACCCACTGGTGCTGAATTACCTTGCCACCCGGCGTCAGCAGATCGACATGCAGCGCCCCTTCGCCAAACAAAACCTGCGTAGTCGTTGGCTCCAGCACATAGGCACTTAGCCAAAGCCGGTCGCCCGTCAGGTAAAACGGTTTATCAATCTGCGCAAAAACCGTTGGCGCCTGATACGGATGCGCCTTTTTCCAGTGCCGAACCAGGGAATCGAGCCGGTAGTCTGCGGCCAGAATCTGCCCTTCCGTTGGAGCGGTCAGTACAGAATCCGGTTTTCCGGCAGCGGTACTCACTTGCCAGTCGGCGGGGAGCAACACCGAAAACCGGTCATTGCCCAGATACCCCAGCGCCAGCATCCCCAACGGAACCGTCACCCGGCCATCGACGGTGATTTCGCTCAACCCCTGCGGGAAACGGAATTCGGTATACGCATACGGCGCATCCCGGTACGGAGAGGTGTTTGACGAAATTGTCCGGCTGTACAAAACTTTTAAAGGCATTGCCGTAATGAGCTTCCGTTCAAACGGCAGAAGTCCCGGCCGAATCAGAGAATCGGTATCAATGGGTAGTAAATGCCGACCCAGATCCGAATACAGGTCGGCGTTGGCACTCATAGGATATTCCGGATTGACCCGGTACACCATAAAACCTTCCTTTTCATAGGTTCCGGCCACCAGACTGGCCATTAGATGACGCGTCGATCCCTGGTAAGCCCGCTGCCGGTTGCTTCGCCAGCGTTCCGCCTGTCGGTTGTCCGTTGGTTTCAGCTCTTCAAAGCGAGTAGTGCCGGCGTAATACAAAGCACCATTATGGGTCACTTCAAAAAACTGCATATCGTACCGAATCCGGTAGCCCAGCGCCCGGTTTTCGATGATCACCGGCTCAGTTGCCGTGGCCCGAAGTCGGTGGTTCTCATTCGTAAACTGCAACACATTTGGGTTGACGACACTGCACTGATTGCGGAAGGGCGTGTTGCCGAGCAGCTCCCGCTGAAACGTTCGGAAGTGACGCTCCCAGGTTTTATCCCGCTTCGCTTTTACGGTCACATCGGCGAGTGTCACTTCCGAGTTCTTCAATTGCAGATTGACAACGCGCGGCTGATCGTTTTCGAGCCGAATCGACTGGCGGGCGGGCTGGTAGCCCACAAAAGAAGCCACCAGTTCAATGGTTCCCAACGGAACGTGGGTCAGACGATAGTGCCCTTTTTCGTCGGTGGTGGTGCCCTGGGTGGAGTTGTTGAGGTAAACGTTGGTGTAGGGCATTGGCTGGCCCGTTCGCTGCTCGGTCACCCGGCCCGTTATTGTCGTATGCCGCTGCGCAACGACAGCGGTGGTGAAAGCGTTCATGAAAAGCACAAGAACGATCACCTGGCAGGTACGGACACGAAACAGGGCATTCATAAGGTTCGGTCGAGGAATCCTTAAAAATACCAAATTCTTAGTAAAATGCTACAAAATACGTAAGATATCCCTACCCTTCCACCGTTTCCAGGCGCTCTACCGAAAACGCAAGGGGCCGATCCGAAAACAACGGTTTGGTAACCGCCCAGGTAGTTTTGAAAAGCTCTGAATGACGGTACCGTTCCAGCGACTCCGGCGAATCCCAGTGGCTATACGTTACATAAACCGCTGGCTGGTCGAGATCGCGCAGCAACTCCAGATGAAGACAACCCGGAAAGGCCCGAATCTGTTGTTTGGACTGCTCAAAAACCGTCAGGAAATCAGCCACCTTCCCGGCCGCAAACGTCATTCGAACCACACGGATTAACATTTTAATCAAAAGTGAAGAGTTAAAAGTTAAAAGTACAGTAATTCGCAGCTACTTTATAATTGTTCATTTTTAACTCTTAATTGACTATGCAATACCGTACGTTTGGCCGGACTGGCTGGCAAGTGAGTGAAATAGGTTACGGCATGTGGGGACTGGCCGGCTGGACAGGCTCCGAACGGCAGGAAGTCGATCAGGCGCTGGATCGTTCCGTCGAACTGGGCTGCAATTTTTACGATACGGCCTGGGGCTACGGCGAGGGGCTGAGCGAGCGAATCCTGGGTGATCTGCTGAAGCGTTACAGCGACAAACGGTTATACGTTGCGACCAAAATACCGCCTAAAAACCGGAAATGGCCGTCCAAACCGGAGTTTTCACTGAACGACGTTTTCCCGGCTGACTACATTGTGGAATACACCGAAAAAAGCCTCAAAAATCTGGGCGTTGAAACGATTGACTTGCAGCAGTTTCACGTTTGGGAAGACGGTTGGGCCGAACGCGACGAGTGGCAGGAAGCGATTACGAAGCTGACGAAAGAAGGCAAAGTACAGGCCTGGGGCATTTCGGTTAACCGCTGGGAGCCCGACAATTGCCTGAATACGTTGCGGACCAATCTGATTGATGCCGTGCAGGTGATCTACAACATTTTCGATCAGGCTCCGGAAGATAATTTGTTTCCGCTCTGCCGTGAACTGAACATCGGCGTTATTGCCCGCGTTCCGTTTGATGAAGGCACGTTGACCGGGACACTGACTAAGGACACGACTTTTCCGGCTGATGACTGGCGCTCGACGTACTTTGTTCCGGAAAACCTCAACGCCAGTGTCGATCACGCTGAAGCGCTGAAACCGGTGATTCCGGCGGGCATGACGATGCCCGAAATGGCTTTGCGGTTTATCCTGGAAAACCCCGACGTTGCCACGACTATTCCTGGCATGCGCAAGCTCCGCAACGTAGAAGCCAACATGACCGCCAGCGACGGCAAGCGCCTATCGAAGGAAGTACTGGACGAACTGAAAGGACACCGCTGGGACCGCACGCCAACCGAGTGGAGCCAGTAGGGAGTTTTGAATTAGGAGTTAAGGGTTGGCGGACACCCCTAACTCCTGATTCATCATTCTAGTAAGTGAACCGGACGGTTACACCGTAAGTACGCTGATCACCTACAATACCGGCGTATTGTCCGTAGCTTCCGGGAGCCGCCAGGAGCTGCTCGTAGTAATCCGTGTTGAGGATATTTCTTCCCCACAAGAAGAAGGTTAATCCGTTCGAAGCCCGGAAGCCCAGTCGGGCGTTGGTCAGCCCATATCCGTCAATGTTCAGGTACTGTGACGGTGAAGGACTGGATGAGAATTCGGACCGGAAAAACTGATCAAGACTGAGGAAGTAATTTCCCTTGAGGCCAATGAAAGTTCCCTTGGTGGTAACTTCACCGCCCACGGAGCCCGACCATTTCGAAATACCGGGCAGTCTTCCGCCCGAAACATCCTTGAACGCCTGCGGGCCACCTACTTCTTCCAACGGCACCGGTGCATTGGTAAACCGCACGTATTTGCCATCGGTATAAGCCACAGCCGCATTCAAAACCAGGTTTGTAAAGCGGACATTCCCATCCAGCTCGATGCCCTGCACACGCACTTTTTCCGCATTGGCCAGGTAGCCCCGGTTTACACCCGGCTCCGGCGTTTGTACCTGGGTTTGATAATCCCTGATGTCAGACCGGTAAAAGGTTAGATTCAGGATCGAATTACCCGACGGTTTGGTTTTCACGCCAAACTCCTTGTGGTCTACGTATTCGGGTTTCACATTGGCCAGATCAATCAGAACCTGGCCATTGGCGGTGGGCAAACCGCCAACGTTTACACCAATTGGCTTGAAACCAACGGAATACGTTGCATAGGCATTAAAATTCGTGTTAGCCCGGTACTGCGCCGACAGCTGCCCGGAGAAATTTCCTTTCGCGTATTCCGTGTTGAAAGCCTGGTTGGTATACACCCCGTTTTTCAAGGCAATCAGGGCCGGGTCAGTGGTTTGCAGTCCGCCATAGGTTACCCGGCTGTAATCAACGACTTTTTTGTCGTAGTTATAGCGCACGCCCGGCAACACATGGAGTTTATCCGTCACGGCCCAGTCAGCCTGTGCAAATACAGCCAGACTCGTGCTCTTGATCTCGTTGGTGGTGCGAATACCGAAGTTGTCAAATAAGCCGGGGGTTCTCCACAATGCACTGGTCGAACTCTGGGCAAACCGCCATTGGGCCGACCCGGCTTCTTCGGTTTGCACCGGATCAGATTTCAGATCCTGCCAAAGGCCAAATACCCCCACAACACCACTCAGGTTCGAAGCGACCTTCCCGGAATAACGGATTTCCTGCGACCACTGATCGTGCACCGAGTTACCCGAAGAAATCGTAAAAACCGGCAAGCCAATGTAATCGCGGTCATTCAAAGGCACCCATTTCCAGTAACGCCACGCGGTCGTAGCGGTCAGGGTTCCGTTCCCAATTTTAATGTCGGCATTGGCCGAAACACCCCCCAGTTGGTTATCAGCCTTGGAAGGCGTATCCAGATCCAGCTTACGTTCGAACGCACTCTGGTAGGGAAGTGTGTATCCCAAGTCGGCAATAATGGCGTTGAACTGGCGATAACCGGCCCGCTTCGTCGTCACCACACCCGCTACTGGCCAGCCATAACCCGTGGGCTTCTGGTCAGAAATGTCGCCGATTAGCGTGATTTTTACGTTATCGTTGGGTGTATACAGAAGTTGCCCTCTGACACCGATGTTATTGATGTCATTGATGGGCAGTTGCGTATGAACATTGAAAAACGTTCCGTTACGCTGAGTCCCCGTGAAAGATACACGAGCGGCCAGTTTTTTGCTCAATGGCCCCGTTAACGAGCCTTTGGCCTGGATAAAGCCTAAGTTCCCGTAGCTCAGTTCGAAGTTGGCACCGGTTGTGAAGCCAGGGGCCCGCGTTGTAATGTTGAACGCACCTGCCGTGGTGTTTTTCCCGAAAAGCGTTCCCTGTGGCCCCCGCAATACCTCAACGCGTTCGATATCAATAAAATCGAGTGCGGTAGCCGCCGGACGCGCGTAGTAAACCCCGTCTACATAAAAACCCACACCCGGATCAACGCCATCGTTGGTCAAGCCGTACGTAGACCCCAACCCACGAATGTTCAGCGTGGTATTACGGGCATTTGATGCATATAACTGAACTGTCGGCACCAGTTCTTTGAGACGGTTTACGGTAAAAGCTCCCGCATCTTCGGCCCGTTGCCCCCCGATTACCGAAATGGGAATGGGCACTTCCTGAGCCGATTCCTGACGACGACGGGAGGAAATCACGACATCTTCCAGTTGAGTGGTATTTGGATCGAGCTTGATTTCGATCGTACTGCCGCTGACTAAGACTTCCTTTTTGACGTATCCAATATAAGTAACAATCAGGGTAAACGGCAATCGTTGGCCCGTAACGAGATTGAATTCCCCATTTGCATCCGTTGCATCGCCGTTGGTGGTTCCTTTGATGGTAACCGTTGCACCGACCAATGGCTCGTTGTTGCTGGCATCCAATACTTTTCCGGAAATCGTTGCATTAATTGTGGGATCCTGTGCAGACGCGACTAAGGGGAATGCAAATACCCCTATCAGAAATATAAACTTGAAAATTTGTTTCATTGTAAACCGTGTTTGGTATTGGTTCGCTTGAGCCTTCCTAAGCATTTTGTTGAATTGCGTTAGTTGTAATATTAATCCTATAGATATAATAGGTATTTATTCACTATTAATTCAGCTTTTGATGAAGGCAATTAATAACAATCAGGAGGGTAAATAGACGGCAAGACCGTCAAGAGGAGGTTTGACAGCAGAAAGTAGATCGTGAATTTCTCATTGGTGGTTGATTAATTGACAGTTAACTAACTACTCAAGCAGATAGACTATAGGGAATTGTACTATTTAAAATCTATTGATTTAGTAGTTTTTTGAGCAAAAAAAATGTGCCACCTGTCGATTTCCAACAAATGGCACAAAAAGTTTTTTTAAAAACCGTATATTCTTTAAAATATCCTATTCAACAACCTATTGAATCCAAACTAAACAGATTTACGTTAGGCAACTTTCTTTACCTGCGTACGGCGTGGCTTGCGAAGCGAATCGTTTTTCGCATCTTCCAAAACCGCATCCGAGATGATTTCAAGTTGGTGCGCCCGCTTCAAGACCGATTCAAACGGCAGATTGAAATAGTTGGCAACATCCATCCGGAAGCTGTCCGGAAAGCGCGATAACCGCACGCCAAAGAAACTCCGGATTTCAGTTTTGGGCAATAAAGCCGCCAACGCTACTTTTTCCGCTTCAATCAGCAGGTCACTGCGATTAGGATATAGATGATCCAGCCCCATTGCCGCCGTCAGGATGTGCAGATAAAGCTGTTTGTAGGCACCCGCCAGCTCGTTAGGCAGAATCACCCACCCTTGCTCCCGAAATTTAGCCGCAAAACCCGTCAGGCCCGGCACTCCGCGCAGATCGCCCGCAACCAGCTCGTCGGGAAACTGCAACCGGTCATCGGTTTTCATTAGTCGATACACCACGGCTTCGACTGGGCTTTTCTGAAACAGCAGATCCGCCGGTAGCTGCTGGTTGTTCTCCCACTGATCGCTCAGCTTGACAAAAATCGTTTCATTAACGAGCGAATTCTGGGAATCTCCTAAACTAACAAGCATACGCCGAAACGCAGCCAGAAAGTCGATCTGAAATTGATTCGGATTAAATTTTGTGCGTCTCATCGTAGCGTAAAAGCCATCCGGCAATCGGGTCGCCGGGATTCGTGAATATCAAGGAGTTAAAACCCCGGAAAAGGATTATAAAAATACAAAACCCTGAACAGATTTACAATGTTTTCAGACGTATTCCTGCCCTGAATCCAGCCAACAGAAGCTTATTGCACGTTCCCACTTGCCAAATGGCGGTTTTTTGTTTCTTTGCGCCTGCTAACCAGACTATCCGGCCGCTTTGGTCGCATTTCCTGGTCATTTTCTGACGCTGATGGAGCTTCTTTCTTTCTTAAAACAACGGGTTACGGTTTTGCCCGACATGGAAACCGTGCTGGATCAGGCCTTCAAACGGGAGGAATACCCGAAACACCACAAAGTGCTGCAACCGGGAAACCGCTCCCAGAAAGTATTTTTCATAGAGAAAGGGCTAGCCCGCACTTATTATTTGAAAGATGACGGCAAGGATATAACGCATTTCTTTTTTGCCGAGAATTCGTTTTCCATGCCCATTGAAAGTGTTTTTTATGATAATGATTCTCCATACGGCCTGGAGCTGCTGGAGCCCAGCATTATACGGTCCATTACTTATGCGGACCTGGAAAAATACATCGAGCAGTCTGACGCGCTGGAAAAGCTCATGCGTTTGTTGCTGATTGATGTATTGAGGGCCTTTTCGGATCGGTTCAATGCGCTCCAGTTTCAAACGGCCCAGGAACGCTACCGGATTATGCTTGAAACCTACCCCGACATTCTGCTACGCGCCCCGCTTGGCCACATTGCTTCTTACCTGGGTATCACGCAGCAAACCCTGAGTGTCATTCGGGCGCAGCGGTGATTTTTCGGGGTCTAGTCGGCCTAGACGGTTTTAGGAATGCGAAGGAACAGTCTCTTCTCCGTGGCTCATTAACAATCCAGAGGCAATGCTGTTAAATATAAAGAGGCCCGGTTGAATGATCGAGCTATTTGCTTTTTGCAGCCTTTATGAAAGACCCGTTTACCACCACCAGTAATGAGACTTTTGCGGAACGTGTTTCCATTTTCGTCGGAATCACCATCCTGTTTTTAGCCCTTGTGGGCATATTTCTTGTCAGCTTTGAAATTTTCCTGCTGATCATTGCCGCCCTATTAGTTGCCTTGCCGTTACGGGCGGGTGCCCGCAAATTGCACGACAAATTCGGCTTGAAGGAAAGCCTCAGTCTACTGCTGGTTATTCTGGGCGTGCTGGCAGTGTTAACGGGTATGATCTGGTTGCTGGCAGATCGAATTAGTAGCCAAATTGTTCAGTTTCAGAAGCAGGCGCCGGATGCCATCGAAAGTGCCCAACGGCAATTATCCGCTTCCGGTTTTGGCCGACAACTGCTGAACAACCTACCGTCTGCCGATGAAATCAGGCAGGATAGCTCAAAACTGATGTCGCATGCCTCCGGGATCTTATCTGGCACGTTTGGAACACTGAGCAACCTGTATGTGGTGGTATTCATGGCGGCCTTTATTGTAGTCAACCCTGCCATGTATCGCTCGGGGATCATCACGCTGGTACCGAAGTCCGGTCGAAAGCGCACCGGGGAAATACTGGACAATCTGAATCAAATTCTGGTGAGCTGGCTGCTGGGTCAGCTGTTTTCAATGCTCGTTGTGGGGGTTCTAACCTTTATTGGTCTGTGGATATTGGACGTTCAGCTAGCGGGTGTGCTGGCGCTGTTTGCCGGCCTGATCTCCTTTATTCCCAACCTCGGACCGATCATCGCATTGGTCCCCGCCCTGCTGTTTGCCTCGCTCGACGGCTTTGACCAGGTGCTTTATGTGTTAATACTGTATCTTGCGGTGCAAACCATCGAAAGTAGCGTAGCCACGCCCTTGGTTCAAAAAAAGATGATTAACATGCCGCCCGCGCTGGTTTTTGGCTCTCAGTTGGTTATTGGTGCATTTGGTGGATTGCTGGGGTTAACGCTGGCTACGCCGATTATGGCCATGCTGATGGTGCTGGTCAAAATGATTTATGTGCAGGACATTCTTGACGACGATTCCGTACAAATTCAATCCTAGCATTTTCTCAATCGTTAAAACCTGAATAGACTGCTTACCAGATTCTTAGTATTCTTAAAATTTAGGAATAGCATCTGCATTTTTTAAGATAGATGAAAAGAAAGCCTCCCCAGCTTCCGGTCCTTTGCATGGTAAATTTTAGTAGCCATGCAGAACAATCATCTAACCCCAACATTCCATTATCTTTTCATCACCGATGAAGTAGGAATCGGTGAGGTTTTTCCGCGGCTGAAAGCCCGACTGGTTGAGCAACCGACCAATCACGTTTCGCTCATCTACTTTTCTGCTGCCGGAAAATATGTATTTCGGCGGGAGTTGGACATTCTACGTCTGCACTTTCCGGCGCAGTTCATCCCTTTTTACGAGTCTAGGCAAACCGATCTTTCGGCTTTTGTGCCGCAGGAAACCATCGAAGTCATCCTGAACGAAAACACCCGCGACCAGCTTCATATCTCCCTGGACGGTAGCGACGATTTTGTGCTTTCGGCTCAGGAACAACTACACTTTCTGGGCGTCGAAAAAGACGCCATTCACCCGCATTTTTTAAGATAGATGAAAAGAAAGGCCGTTACAACCGGCCAATTTTGCGCTGTCATTCTACTAAACACCAACAGCAATGATACGGAGAAATTTATATTCCATACTAGCATTGGGTCTATTCCTGGGCAGTTGCCAGCCGAAAAATACAGAAACTGAAGTAACGGAAACGGCTTTGCCAGTCGTTGCGGAGCCAGTGCATAAATTAGCCACCAACCGCGACATTTCGATCAGCGGAAATATTGAAGGCAGCAGAACGGTCCGGTTAGGTTTTATGGTCGGGGGCAAGATCAATTTCATTGCTGCCGACGAAGGCCAGTTTGTACGCAAAGGCCAATTGCTGTCGAGCCTCGACCCAACCAACTACGGCATCGCCAAAGAAATCGCCGACGTGCAGGTCAACCAGGTTACCGACGAGTTCAACCGGTTGAAGCTCCTGCGCGACCGGAACAGCCTCAGCGAAAGCGATTTTGCCAAGGTCAACTTTGGCTTGCAGCAGGCGAAAGCGCAGCAGAAACTACAGGGCAAAAACCTATCCGACACAAAATTATACGCGCCGATCAGTGGAGTTCTGCTGAAAAAGATGGCCGAAGTCGGCGAGATTACGGGCGTTGGCACACCGCTCTTTGTCGTTTCAGACATCAACACGGTGAATGTCAACGCCTTTATTCCCGAAAACGAACTGCATAACATCAAACTTGGGCAATCGGCTTCGGTGCTGGTGTCGTCTTTGAATGAGACGTTTATCGGCAAAGTGACTGAAGTGGGTTCGGCGGCTGACGCCAGTTCACGGGCATTTACGGTCAAAATCCAGCTGAAAAATCCCAAACAACTGATCCGCCCCGGCATGATTGCCGAAGTGAAGCTGGCTTCGAACCAGAAAGCTGACCTGCTGGCCCTCCCCGCCGAAGCGGTGCTGCACGATCTGGATAACCAGAGCTACGTTTTCGTGGTCGATTCGGCCCAGCAAAAAGCGTTCAAACGCAAAGTCAGCGTTGGTCAACTCATTAACAATCAGATTGAAATTACGTCGGGATTAAACGCCAAGGAACTGGTCGTAACCGGCGGGCAGCAAAAGCTCAGCGACGGCGCTCTGATTTCACTTTCTAAATAACCACAGCGATGAATTTTGTTCAGGCATCTTTAAAATACAAGCAGGTCACCCTGTCGGTGTTGCTGTTGCTCTTCGCGGTGGGCGTCAACTCGCTGTTGACCATGCCACGCCGGGAAGACCCGAAAATCACGGTTCGTCAGGGGCTGGTGCTGGCCTTTTACCCCGGTGCCAACTCGGCCCAGGTTGAAGATCAGGTGACCAAAAAGCTGGAGCGATACCTGTTTCAGTTTGAGGAAGTTCGTAAAGACAAAACCTATTCGACCACGCAGGACGGGATGGTTGTCGTGAATGTCGAGCTGGGCGAGAACGTCAAAAATCCCGACGTGTTCTGGAGCAAATTGCGCCACCAGTTGCTGGTGGTCAAAACGCTGGATTTGCCGCAGGGCGTACGCGGACCGATTGTCAATTCCGACTTTGGCGATACCGAAGCGCTGGTCATCGGGATCGAAAGCGATCAGGCCAGTTATGCCCAACTGAAAGATTATACCCAAAAACTGGAAGATAACCTGCGGACGATCAAGGCAGTATCGAAAATTAAACGCATTGGTGAGCAGAAAGAGCAGATCACCGTTTCGTCCAATTCGGAGAAATTATCGCAGTACGGTGTCAACCTGCAACAAGTGGTGAAACTGCTGCAATCGCAGAACACCATCGGTGCCACGGGCGATCTGAAAACCGAAAACAGCCGGACCCCGCTTTACACCAGTGGCTACTACAATACCGAAAAAGAAATTGCCAACCAGATTGTCGGCGCTTCGCGCTCCGGGGCAATTGTGCGGCTGGGCGATGTGGCTACCGTTCGCCGGGAATATGCCGAGCCAACGAGCAAAATCAGCGTCAACGGGCACAAAGCCATGATCCTGACGGTCCAGATGCACGAAGGCAACAACATTGTGCAATTTGGTCAGGAAGTAAACCAGAAGATTGCGGAAGTATCGAAACTGTTACCGGCCAACGTGAAACTGACTACAATTGTGAACCAGCCGCAAATGGTTGATGCCAATGTGTCGCACTTTATCGGGGAGTTTTTCCTGGCTATTTTCTCGGTTGTGGTGGTGGTCATTTTGCTGCTGCCGTTCCGCATTGCCGCCGTAGCTGCGATGGCGATTCCGATGACGGTGGCCGTGACGTTTGCGCTGATGCACGCGTTTGGCATTGAGTTGCACCAGGTTTCACTGGCCGCCCTGATTGTGGTGCTGGGCATGGTGGTGGACGATGCCATTGTAATTGCTGACAACTACGTCGAACTGCTGGACGAAGGGCTGGACCGCTGGACAGCCGCCTGGCGCAGCGCGAGCGATCTGGTCATTCCGGTGCTGGCGGCAACCGTGACGATCATTGCTTCCTTCATGCCGATGGTGCTTCTGACCGGAGCCGTTGGGGAGTTTATCAACGCTCTGCCGTGGACGGTAGCGATTGCGCTGGCTTCCTCGTTCATCGTGGCGATGGTGCTGACGCCGTTGCTGTGTTACACCTTCATTAAAAAAGGGCTACACGATCCGAGCGCCGAAACCAACCGCAAGAAGAAATTTTCGTTGCTCGACCGGATGCAGAACGGCTACAATGCCGCGCTGGAATGGTCGGTTAAAAACCCGGCCCCGGTGGTGGGTATTAGCCTGGTAACCATTGTTTTGGCGGGCTTACTTTACTTCGGCGGGGTGCGCCAGAAATTCTTTCCGGCAGCCGAGCGCAATCAGTTTGTGGTGGAACTCTGGATGCCAACGGGCACGAAACTGGAAAAAACCGAAAAAGCCATCCAGAAGGTGGAACATCTAGTCAGAAAGGATCAGCGGGTCACGTCGTTTGCCACGTTTGTCGGCACCAGCGCACCGCGTTTTTACTACAACTTTTCGCCGGAAGTACCCGTCAGTAATTACGCCCAGATTCTGATCAATACAACTTCGGAGCAAACCACCGAAGCCTTGTCGGATGAACTGGCGCAGAAAGTCGGTCAATTGATTCCCGAAGGAATGCCGCAGGTAAAACTGATGCAACAGGGCCAGCCTCTGAAAGCGCCGGTCGAGGTTCGGATTGTGGGCGAAGACATTAATCGCCTGAAACAAATTGGGCAGCAGGTACAGGCGATTGTGACAAAAGCGCACGGCAGCGCCCTGGTTCGGAATGACTTCCGGGAGGACTACTACGGCATCAGCATCCAACTGAAAGACGAAGCCAACCGCCTGGGATTCACCACGTCCAGCATTGCGCAAATGGTGTACACCGGCTTTAGCGGGGCACCCGTTTCAACACTTTATGAAGGCAATAATGGCGTAGATATCGTGTTGCGCCTGAACGAGCAGAACCGGCAGACCACCAACGATTTACAGAATACGTATCTCGAATCGCCAGTGACGCAGGCCCGCGTGCCGCTTCGTCAGATTGCCGATATTCAACCGGAATGGCAGACGGGCAAAATCATGCACCGCAATGGTGTTCGGACGCTGACCGTTCAGAGCGAAACCCGCCACGGAGTCCTGGCCGCCGAACTACTGAAACAGATTCAACCCGACGTTGCCAAAATCCAACTCCCGGCGGGTTACCGCATCGAATACGGCGGGGAGTTTGCCAACAAGCAGGAAACCTTCAGCCAGATGATTACGGTCCTGGTCATCAGTCTGGTACTGATCTTTTTCATCCTTCTGTTCCAGTTCCGCAACCTGAAAGAAGCCGCCATTGTGATGCTCACCATCCCGCTGAGTCTATTCGGCGCCCTGTTTGGGCTTTTCATCACCGGCAACAATTTCGGATTTACGGCTTTCGTCGGCCTGATCAGTTTGTCGGGAATTGTGGTCCGCAATGCCATCATCCTGGTCGATCATACCAACGAACTGCTGCGGCACGGAATGGACATTCGGACGGCGGCCATCGAGTCCGGCAAGCGACGCCTGCGGCCCATTTTCCTGACGGCGATGGCCGCTGCGATTGGTGTTCTGCCCATGATTTTGTCCGGTTCGCCGATGTGGAGTCCGCTGGCCAGTGTAATTGCCGTCGGGGTGGTTTGGTCCATGATCATGGCGCTCCTGACCGTGCCGGTTTTATACATCGCCTGGATCAAACCCCGCGATAAGCAAGAAAGTCCAATTGTTGTGAATAACGCAGCGCACCATGAAATCGACTAATCAATTGATAAAAAACACCGCCACTGCCCTATTGGTAATGGTGGCAACGCTGGCTCAGGCGCAGCAATCCGAACCGCTGAGCTTGCCGAAAGCCATTGATATGGCTCTGGAAAACAACCGCTCCCTCCACATTAAAAAATTACAGGTAGAGGAAAAACGGGCGAAAGTTCGGGAAGATGAAACGAGAAAATATCCGTCCGTGACGGTCAATTCAACCTATCAATACAATGCCAATCTGGGTCGACTGGTCATTCCCGAAGGATCGTTTGGAGCGCTGCCCGTAAACCAGACTACTATAGTTCCGCTACCGAACGAGACAAAAACCTTCAATCTGGGCGAACACCATACGTTCAACGCGGGGGCCACGGCTTACCAGCCAATCACTCAATTGGGCAAAATAAAAACCGGCATTGCCATCGACCAGACTGATGTACAGATTTCAGAGCAGGAACAAGCCAAAGTGGCGCTGCAAATCCGGCAGGGGGTCGAGCGGCTGTATTACGGAATGCTGATTACCCAAAAGCATCAAGAAGAGGCCACCGCTAAACTGGAACTGGCTAAGCTTAAGTTGTACGATGTGGAAAGCGCTTTGCAGTCCGGCAAAACCATTGACGCTAGCAAGGCGGGATTGCAGGCCAGCATTGCCGATGAAGAACAAAATCTGCTGAAACTGACCATTCAGATGGACGATTACCTGGCCGATTTGAAGTACCTGACGGGGTTGACAGCGGATCAGGTTACGCTGGAGGGCGTCGATCTGTCGGCCCTGCCAACCGCCAACCTGGAAGAAACCAAGGCTATCGCCAGCAAAAATAACGTTGATCTGAAACTAGCAACACTGAGTCGCGACAAATCCGAACTGGCCATCAAAGCCGCGCAGCAAAGTTACCGCCCCGACGTGGGGCTGGTGGCTGGTTATTCGTATCAGGTGGGAAATTTACTGTATCCGACGCATAACCCGTTTGCGGGAGTGAATCTGAAGTGGAATATTCAGGATTTATTCGCTAACAAACAGGTCCTGAACCAGCGCCTTTTTTTGCGGCAGCAGGCCCAGGAAAATATCGCCAACACGCAGGAGCAGGTGAACAACAGCATCGAAAAAGCGTATCGCAAAATCAATCAGGCAACGGCTTTGATCAACGTGGCGCAACGCGCGGTGCAGTATCGAACGGAAGAGCTGAAAGTACAGAACGACCGCAAGGCCGCCGGGCTCAATCTCCCGTCTGACATTCTGGCCACGCAATCGCAGTTGGCCAAAGCGCAGGCCGATTTGCTGTCTGCCCAGTTGAATTACCGGCTGGCGCAGTCGGAGTTGAAAATCCTGACGGGCGAGATAAAGTAACGGGATTTACTTCCAGCGCAACGTTTTGAGCAAATGCAGCACGTCTTTGCGGACGTAATCGATCACCGGTGCCAGCGAATCGTTACGGGTTGCCGTGTTGAAATACAACGCTCCACGCAGGAAGTGCGTGGTGGTATCGGTCGTGAAAAACTGCAACTGGCTGGGTACCTCGCCGGTAATCGACAGGACATCGGCTTTCAGACCACTGGGAAGCTGAACGACCTCCTCCTTAAAAGCGTAGGCTTTTTCGTTGTGCATGGCCGCCAGCTTGTACGAGTCGGCAATCATACCCGCTAGTCGCTTTTCGCTGTTTTGCACGGGGTGATAGGTCAACTGAACACTGGCTTTGAAGGCCGGATAATTGATAAAGATCCAGTGCGGCTGCGCCCCCCGGAAGGTGTCCGGCAAAATCCGGGCTTCTCTGGAATACTCAAACGCATACGGATGCGCTTCGGTCAGCGGCTGGTAACGATGTGGAGGCAGGTCGATGCGGTTGTAACCCTTAGGCTTGGGAACATAGTTGTCAGCATTGCGACTCCCGCAGGCAGCCAGCAAAACCGTCAGCAAAACGAAAAGAGAGATTCTCACGGAAGAAAGCGAAGTTACTACCAGTAGGTAACGAAGAAGCCCGGCAATTTCGTGCCGGGCGTATCTTACAACACTTGTAAAGTGTTCAGAATCGTGCAGGTATGACCGGTTTTTTACGAATTGATCATTTCCAGTTCTTCCTGCCGGACAGGCTGCCCCAGCAAGGTCCGGAAGCGGTTTATGTTGAAAGTTGGTTCGAACCAGACCTCACCCAGTACCGGATGCTTCACTGGTACATCGGGATTCTGAATTTCGCCCAGCAGCACGCCCGTTTCCCCGTTCGTGTGACGTTTCACCATCCGAACCGTATACATCTGATCTTCCTTAGGGATCTGAACGCCAAATTCGGCATAAAATGCCAGTACCGGCGCTGGAAAGTTGTCGTTTACGCAAATAATTTCCATACTAATAACGTCTTTCTTGAACTTGGATTCCGCAAGTTAACGGATTGACTAAGACAAGCTAAAGCCCGCTCCGGCGGCCCAGTTTAATCCGCGGATTCCAAGTTCAAGACAATTTAATCCTCAAATAAATTCCCCAGACCGCCCAGTACAGAACCGCCTTCTTTACGAGCCTGCGGACTGCTGGTCGATAAGCGGTCAACCAGTTTGGAGATCGGCATCGACTGAATCCAGACTTTGCCCGTTCCACGCAACGTAGCCAGGAAAAGACCTTCTCCGCCAAAAATCATGGATTTCAAACCGCCGGAACGCTGAATATCAAAGCTGATCGATGGCTCAAAACCAACCACGCAGCCTGTATCGACCCGGAGCATTTCGTTGTTCAACTGGCGCTCCATCACCACGCCCCCGGCATGAATGAAGGCCAGTCCGTCGCCCTGAAGCTTTTGAAGAATGAAGCCTTCGCCCCCAAACAGACCACTGCCGATCCGCTGGTTAAAATGAACGGCCATTTGCGTACCGAGAGCCGCGCACAGAAACGAATCCTTCTGAACGATCAGTTGATTGCCGTAAATTTTGCCTAAATCGATGGGCATCACCGTGCCGGGATAAGGAGCTGCAAAAGCCACTTTCCGTTTACCATAGCCTCGATTGGTAAAATGCGTCATAAACAACGATTCGCCGGTCAGCATCCGTGAACCGGCCTGAAACAGTTTTCCCATAAAACCCTGGTTGGGCTGAGAACCGTCGCCCATTTTGGTTTCAAACTGAATCCCGTCTTCCATGAACAACATGGCACCGGCTTCGGCAATAACTGTTTCGTTCGGGTCCAGTTCGATTTCAACGACCTGAATATCTTCGCCGATGATTTTGTAATCGATTTCGTGAGAACGCATGCAATGTGTGATTTTAGGCTAACTAATAACGTAGTATTTCAAATCGACTCTATTCTTCTTCGTCGCTATACTCGTCTTCTTCGCCGGTCTCCCCCTCTTTCAAATCTTTACGGTTCCGAAGCTTCTTGTCATCAACGGTTTTGTTCAGAAACGCATTGATTTTATCAATATCGTAGCTGGTTGTGATTTCACCGAACGTGTTGATTTTGATATCAAAACCTTCCAGCTCTTTATGAACCCGCGGTTTGTCACTCGACTGATCCTCCGGTTTTGCGTTTTTCTTTGCCATTACTTTTTCAGTTATGAGTTAAGAATTAGGAATGAAGAGTTAGCTCCGCAACTCGGTATCGATTCAGCAGCGCCAACTCTTCACTCATACCTTCTAACTCTTAATTTCCAACTCTGTTAATGCTTTCTGCAGCCGGTCAATGGTTTCCTGCCTGCCGATAATTTCCAGGGTCATCATCAGGTCTGGGCCAGCCCCAACACCGGTAATCGCCAGCCGAAGTACCTGCATGATTTTTCCCTGTTTGATGCCTATTGCGGACAGACTCTCCGCCAGCGTTGCTTTCGCTCCCTCAACCGTCAACGGTTCTTCTACCGAAGTTAAAGCATCTTTAAATGCGGTCAAAGCCCGAACAGCATCGTCGTTCCATTTGGATGAGGCAACGGCCGGATCGTAACTTTGGGGTGCCTGAAAGAACGTTCCTGCCTCGGCGTAAATCTCCCCGGCAAAGTTGACGCGTTCTTTGAGCAAACCGGCAATTTTGGCGGCTTTTTCCGGGGAGCAGTCCAAACCGTCGGCGGTAGCCTGGGCAACAATCGTTTCAGCCAGTTGCTCATTGGGCTGCTGCCGCAGGTATTCGTGGTTAAACCACTTCGCTTTCTGAATATCGAACCGCGCACCCGCTTTGTTGATTTGTTCCAGACTGAACGCCTGAATCAGTTCGTCCATCGTAAACATTTCCTGCTCCGTACCGGGGTTCCAGCCCAGAAACGCCAGAAAGTTCACCAGGGCTTCGGGCAAATAACCGTCTTCGCGAAAACCACGCGCGACGGTTTCTGAAAACGGATCTTTCCATTCGAGCGGAAAAACCGGAAACCCGCCCAGATCGGCGTCACGCTTGCTCAGTTTGCCGTTTCCATCGGGCTTCAGCAGCAACGGCAGGTGCGCAAATTGCGGCATGGTGCTTTCCCAACCCAGAAACCGGTAGAGCAACACGTGCAACGGTGCCGATGGCAACCACTCTTCGCCCCGGATAACGTGGGTAATGCCCATCAAATGGTCATCCACGATATTGGCCAGGTGATACGTCGGCATACCGTCTGATTTCAGCAGTACCTTATCATCAATTTGCGACGAATGGACCACTACCCAGCCCCGAATCAGGTCGTTCAGCCGAATGTCTTCCTTGCGCGGCACTTTCAGCCGAATAACGTACGGTGCACCCGACTCGATCAGGGCCGTCACCTCCTCGGGCTTCAGCGTCAGGGAGTTTTTCATCTGAAGCCGGGTAATTGAATTATACTGCGCCGACGGTGCATTGGCCTCTTCCATTCGTTTCCGCATGGCATCCAATTCGTCGGATGTGTCAAAAGCGTAGTAGGCTTTGCCTTCGGCGACCAGCCGCTCGGCGTGTTCACGGTAAATGTCCTTGCGTTCTGATTGACGATACGGTGCGTGGGGGCCGCCCGTCGTTATCCCTTCATCAATTTCAATTCCAACCCATTTCAGTGATTCCACAATGTACGCTTCGGCACCGGGCACAAAACGGTTCTGGTCTGTATCCTCAATGCGGAGCAGCATTTTTCCGCCGTGTTTCCGGGCGAACAGGTAGTTATACAAAGCCGTCCGCACCCCACCAATGTGGAGCGGGCCGGTAGGACTGGGAGCAAAACGAACGCGTATTTCGGACATAAAATAGAAAAGAGGTAGAAAGAAAAAGAGGTAAAAGAAAAAGCGATACCCAATCACTCGTCCTTTTTCCTCTTATCCCGGTAAACTTATTGAACGGCAATCACTGAAATTTCGACGTTTACGTCTTTCGGCAGACGCGCTACTTCGACGGTTTCGCGGGCGGGCGGATCAGCGGTAAAAAAGCTGCCGTACACCTCATTGATAGCCCCGAAATTATTGAGATCCTTCACAAAAATAGTAGCTTTTACAACGTTTTCGAACGTCATCCCGGCCACCTTCAGGATCGCGCCAATGTTTTCCATCACTTTGCGGGCTTCGGCCTGAATATCGCCGGATGACGCCACATCAAGGGCAATCTGGCCAGAAACATACAGCGTTTCGTTTACCATCACTGCCTGATTGTAGGGTCCGATGGGTGCTGGAGCGTCGGGGGAAAATATGATTTTTTTAGTTGCCATACGAAAGAGGATTTTGTGCAAATCGCGCTGCAAGTTAGCAATCAAAACCGTCGTATGACAAATAAAAACCGCAGACCCGCAAGGTTTTGAAAACGGGGATGCCTAGTCCCTTTGCGTCTTTGCTGACGTGTTCGAAAAACACCGGATTACTCCACCGTCACCGATTTGGCCAGATTGCGCGGCTGGTCGACGTTCCGGCCCCGCATCACGGCAATGTAGTACGACAGCAATTGCAACGGAATCACCGAAATCAGCGGCATCAGCATGTCGTGTACTTTCGGAATTTCAATCACAAAGTCAACCATGCTCCGAATCTGCTCGTCGCCTTCCGTCACAACGGCAATTACACGGCCTTTTCGGGCCTTCACCTCCTGAATATTGGAAACCACTTTTTCGTACGAGCTGTCTTTTGTGGCAATTACCACCACCGGCATATCTTCATCGATGAGTGCAATCGGCCCGTGTTTCATCTCGGCGGCCGGGTAGCCCTCGGCGTGGATGTACGAGATTTCTTTCAGTTTTAAGGCCCCTTCCAGCGC
This sequence comes from Larkinella harenae, assembly GCF_054780515.1. NCBI lineage: Bacteria > Pseudomonadati > Bacteroidota > Cytophagia > Cytophagales > Spirosomataceae > Larkinella > Larkinella harenae. Next base: position 1,297,789 of record NZ_BAAGWE010000002.1, read on the forward strand.
AACCGGAAAGTTAAGCCCCCGGCCCAAATAAATAAAATTCTTGGCGTACGTGAAGATGTAGGCGATTTCTTTTACTTTTTCGGCCTTTTGCAACACCTGATCCACCAGCGTGGGAATGTGCTCCAGTTCGGTCAGCAGTTGCCGGAAAAGCGTTTCCGAAAGGGTTCCTTTTTTGTGAGCCGCCGTAATGGCCATGAGCGTCAGCACCGTCACCTGGGCCGTAAATGCCTTGGTGCTGGCCACCCCGATTTCCGGACCGGCGTGGGTGTAAGCCCCCGCGTGTGTAGCCCGGGCGATGGACGAACCAACGACGTTACAGACCCCAAAAATGGTCGCTCCTTTCGATTTTGCCAGCTCAATGGCCGCCAGCGTATCGGCGGTTTCGCCCGATTGCGAAATGGCAATTACAATGTCGCGCTCCTTGATGATTGGGTTACGGTACCGAAATTCGGAGGCATATTCCACCTCGACCGGAATGCGGGCCAATTCTTCAAAAATGTATTCGGCCACCAGCCCGGCGTGCCAGGACGTGCCGCAGCCAACAATGACAATCCGTTCCGATGCCGCCAGCCGCTCGACATAATCCCGCAAACCGCCTAACTGCAGATGCCCATCTTCCGCCCGCACGCGTCCCCGCATGCTGTCGGCAATGGAACGCGGTTGTTCGAAAATTTCTTTCAGCATAAAATGCTCAAAGCCGCCTTTTTCGATGGCTTCCAGTTCCAGTTCCACCTTCTGAATGTACGGCGTTGCGGGGCTATTTTCGAGGGTTATTAATTTCAATTCACCCGCGCGGACAACGGCAATTTCGTGGTCGTTGAGGTACACCACATCTTTGGTATATTCAATGATGGGCGTGGCATCCGACGCAAAAAAGTATTCGTCGTCGCCCACACCAATCACCAGCGGACTGCCTTTTCGGGCCGCAATCAACTGCGTTGGATCTCCTTCCGAAAGAATAACGATGGCGTACGCTCCCACTACCTCCGACAGCGCCTGCCGAACGGCTTCTTCCAGCGAGGAACCGGTCTCTTTTCGGATATCTTCAATGAATTGGATCAACACTTCCGAATCGGTTTCCGAGCGGAAAACATGGCCTTTCCGAATCAGATTCTGCTTGATCGTTGCGTAATTCTCGATAATACCGTTGTGGATGATGGCCAGCTTTCGATCGTGGGAATAGTGGGGGTGCGCATTTACGTCATTCGGTGCCCCATGAGTTGCCCACCGTGTATGACCGATCCCGATCCGGGCCGCTACTTCTTTCCCGGCCAACTCCTGTTCCAGGTCAACGACTTTTCCTTTCTTTTTGTAAATCTTCAGTTCGCCCTCTGCACCGAGCAGCGCAAGCCCTGCACTATCATAGCCCCGGTATTCCAGGCGTTTGAGCCCTTTCAGAATCAACGGAGAAGCATCGCGATGACCAACGTAAGCGACAATTCCACACATAGGCTTTCAATTTAAATGGTGTTGTAGAGATAAGTTTTTAAGTTTTTTTACAAAGCCCAAACCCATTCCTAAATGTTTATCAGAAAAGGGGTTCGTCTCGGGGAAGATACAAATAAAACCATTGATCCTCATGCTGTTCAGCAAAAGCACACAAACAAAAAAGGCCAGCCCTGGATGGGCTGGCCCTGAATTTTGTGGTATAGACGCTACGGGGTATATGTGTAAAATACCACCAGTTTTGCGTTGACCGGAGCATTCAATACGGCTCCGTTCAATTGATTATTGATATACGGCTCCGCCTGGTACGTAAGTTGTCTGGCGTTATTCTCCTGCACGATTACACTTGCTGGAGCCAACGTTGGCAACAGGACCAAACCGTTGTTAGCCTGAAACCCTACCAATATGGCCTGGAGATACGTCGTAACATCAAAAGCGTACGTTTTCAGGCGGCTGCTGTAGCCTACCACCTGCGGGTAATACCACTTGTACGACGTCTGGAAGGTTCCGGTTTTAGTCTGCACCAGGTGAAATAACTGCTGTCCGGTACTGGCTTCGTTTGTGTACAAAATCCGGTTGTTGTTGTCCGTTTGGGCAAGCGCCAGATAGAAAGGTACGTCTCCACCAGGACTACTGCCTTTCACAAACAATTGCAGTTCTGCCCGGTTGATAGCAATCCGACCGGATTTATTTTTCAGATTTTCGATGGTCGGAAACTGAATCTTCGTGGTTAACCCCGTCGCACTCTGAACGAACACTTCTCCATTTGTTGCCGAGCTCGGCAACGGTTTGCCAACAGTCAAACCAGCTAGTTTCGTCGCAGATCGGTCCACCTTAACCTGGTTAAACAATTGCTTTGCCGTCGTTGTGTAGAACTCTTTTAGGGTTGAAACCGTATCTCCGGATTTGTGATAGTACAACTGCATCCGAATGTCTTGAGGAGAAAACCCAAAAACCGTTGTATTATTCGCGCCGGGAACAATAGCTATCCCCTTGAAGAACTGCTGGAAATCCGTATGAGTAATGCCCGCTCCTTTCGATTTTTCAAGGAGTTCACGGCCCAAAGCATCGGGAATGCGAGTGGTTCGTGTACCCCCAGCCGCCGTTGGCGTAATACGTACTTTTCCAAGTGGCTCGGCAGCATAAGCTGCCGAAGAGGTAATGGTATATTTTTTCGTCGAATCCAGATCTTCCGTTAACCGGTGAAAAAAGAGTTCCTGAACTTTCGTCGTATCCCCATACCAATACGAGTAGCCAACACCGGCCCGCAGAGAATCGTAAATAACTTCACCCTCCGTTTTAAATGAGCCACCAAACGGATACAACTGTCCAAAGGTTTTGGCCGTTACTTTGCCAAAAATAGGATCATTGTATTGACCGGCCAGTTGCCGGGCGTTGCGACTGCTCACCACTGAATCCAGCTGAACCGTCGAGGTTTGAATCGTCAGCGTATCGGTATGCAACACCCCGATTTCCGTGTTGGGGGGCAAACCGATGTCTTTCGGCTCTTCACAGGCTACTAATACCGCAACCAGCGAAGCCAGCCCCGCCAGCATGGTAAAACGTACCGGGTTCAAATTAGCCTGCCAAGTCCGTGTAAAGATTGTAGTATTGGTCAGCCACTTCCTGGCCTTCTTCGGTGAGTTCAACTTTTTTGTCGGACAAATCATTCAAAATACTATTTAAACTCTCGCTATAATCTTCGTGGGCTTTCACAACTACGTCGGCGTAGGTACATCCCATGCGAATAAAGCCGTCGAAATCAGCCGATTTCAGGTATTTCAACATATCATCGTCCACATCCATTGCTTTGGCTTTTTCAACCAACCCGTCGTCGAAACGGTACGAAAAGGAGCTGTTATAGACCGAAAACACCGATTTGGTGTCCTTAAACATCGGGTCGTTTTTGTACGTTGTTTTCAGATACAGCGGAATCAACGCCGTCATCCAGTCGTTACAGTGGACAATATCGGGCGACCAACCCAGTTTCTTTACGGTTTCCAGTACGCCTTTGCAGAAGAAAATCGTCCGCTCGTCGTTGTCTTCGTAGAATCGGTCATCCTTGTCAAGAAAAACGTGTTTCCGCTGAAAATAGTCTTCATTGTCAATAAAATAGACTTGAAGTTTCGCATTGGGAATCGAGGCTACCTTGATAATCAGTGGCTTCTCCTCGTCGCCTACCGTAATATTGATACCCGATAAACGGACTACCTCGTGGAGCCGGTTTTTGCGCTCATTAATCAGCCCGAAACGTGGTACCAGAATGCGAATTTCCATCCCTCGCTCCTGCATGGCCTGGGGAAGTTTCCGGACGAAATCGGCCACTTCTGAGGTCTGTAAAAACGGGTTGATTTCACTGGCAACGTAGAGAATCCGAAGTTTGCTCATAACACGATTGGGGGGCTTTAGTGAAATACACCGCCGTAGCGGAATAAATTAAAAATCTGCAAAATTATACATTTTTTTCTGGTATTTCAATAGAAATTTGCCAGAAAAACTCCTGTTTTGTCAATAAAAACCGTCGAAAGCCGTTCCCATAGATTTTCAGGCAACGCTTTCGGATCGGCCTAACGCATCGAAAAAGCAGTATGCAACTTCATACAACCATTGCCAGTATTCGGCAAACACTTGATAATCAACGCAAAGCTGGCAAATCAATCGGTTTTGTTGCCACCATGGGCGCTCTACACGCGGGGCATATGGCCCTGGTCGACGCTAGCAAAGCCGATAACGACCTGACGGTCTGTAGCATTTTTGTTAACCCCACGCAGTTCAACAACCCCGACGACCTCGCCCGCTACCCGCACACCCTGGAAGCCGACTGCCAGCTCCTGGAAGCCGCCGGTTGCGATCTGGTGTTTGCGCCTTCCGTCGACGAAATTTACCCGGCCAGCCCCGTACTAAAACTTAACTTTGGCGAGCTGGAAACCGTGCTGGAGGGCGCCTTCCGTCCGGGCCACTTCAATGGGGTCGGGATTGTGGTTGCCAAGCTGTTTAACATCATTCAGCCCGACCGGGCTTATTTTGGCCAGAAAGACCTGCAACAGGTGGCCGTGGTGAAGCGACTGATGCGGGATCTGGGCTTTCAGCTGGAATTGGTCCGGATGCCGATTGTGCGCGAAGAAGACGGACTAGCGATGTCGTCGCGGAACCGGAATCTGTCGCCCGACGAGCGCCGGGAAGCGCCCGCCCTGTTCCAGGCACTGAATCAGGCCGGACTCATTTTACAAAACGAAGGCTCCATCGAAACTGCTAAGAGGGCCGTTGCAAGCCACTTGCAAAGACACCCGGCGTTCCGGCTTGAGTATTTTGAAGTTGCCAACGCCGACACACTTCAAGCGGTTGAACAGCTCCAGGCACCGGGCGCCACGGCCTTGTGCATTGCCGCTCACCTCGGCAAAACCCGACTTATTGATAACCTCATTCTCTAATCAAACCGGCTGAACTAACTCCTGGCACCCGCTGTTTTTGCGGTGACGGCAACAGATGGGTGGTTTTTCACTATTTTTGGTAGCCCGTTTTGAATCGTGCAGCTTTTATACTTATGTTTCTTACCGTAATGAAATCCAAAATCCACCGGGTCCGGGTGACGCAGGCCGAGCTGAATTATGTCGGCAGCATCACCATCGACGAAGACCTGATGGATGCCGCCGGATTGCTCGAAAATGAGCAGGTTCATATTGTGAACAACAACAACGGCGAACGCCTGATTACCTATGTGATCAAAGGAGAACGCGGCTCCGGCATCATCTGCCTGAACGGAGCAGCCGCCCGGCGCGCCCAGGTCGGCGACATTATCATTATCATCGCGTACGGTATGATGACAACCGAGGAGGCCCGCTCGCACAAACCGCAGGTTGTTTTTCCCGACGGCAATAATCGCCTGGTATAAACGGTTTTGGTGGTTAGCTGATTAACTACCCCTATCTTTAACCAGCTAACCCTTTTCCAACTTCCTTCCGATCCATCCATTTCAACCTGTTGATACTTTGAAAAACATCCTGAAATACGGCATTTCACTCGGTATTGCCGCCCTGCTGCTCTGGTACGTGTTTAAAGACATTGATCGGGCGGCCATGTTCGACGCCTTCAGCAAAGCCGATTACCGCTGGATTGCCGTGTCGGGTTTACTGACCGTAGTGGCTCATTGGAGTCGGGCGTCCCGCTGGGGTCTCCTGCTGGAACCGGTTGTGGGCTACCGGCCCGCGCCCGCGAATACCACCCTGGCGGTGCTGACTGGCTACTTCGCCAACCTCGTCGTTCCCCGGATGGGTGAGGTAACCCGTTGTGGAACGCTCAATCGGCTGGAAGGTGTGCCCGTCAACGTAAGCTTTGGGACCGTGGTGGCCGAACGGATTTTTGATGTGGTGATGCTATTGCTGCTCACCAGCGCGACCTTTCTGATCGAGTTCAACCGGTTGAGTACTTTTCTGGCGGATTTTTTCGCGTCAAAAATCAACACGAACGGTTTGGCCAATAACTCAGGATTGCTCATTCTTCTCGTCGCCTGTCTGCTTGGCTCCGTGGCGATGGCCTGGTTTTTCTTCAACCGATACAAAGATGTACTCCGCCAAAAACCGTTCTACCAACGGATTGAAACGTTCTTAGCCGGTCTGTTCGACGGTTTACTGAGCATCCGTAAACTCAAAAACCCCGGCGGTTTTATTTTCCATACGATTTTGATCTGGACGATGTACTACTTCATGTCGTACGTGCTGTTCTTTGCCATGCCTCAAACCGCTGACCTGGGTTGGCGGGCTGGTCTGACCATCCTCATCATGGGGGCCGTGGGCATGGCCGCTCCCGTGCAGGGTGGAGCCGGAGCGTTCAACATTCTGGTCGGAGCCGCTCTGGCGCTCTACGGGCTAAGCAATCAGGACGGGGCAACGTTGGCCACACTGATGCTGTTTTCCCAGTGGTTCTACGTTGTTTTGCTCGGTGCGCTGAGTTTTCTGATCGTCATGCTCAAAGGTCGCAACGCCCAAACCAATACCGAAGCGCAGCCTGCCATCAAAGCGGAACCTTGATTTGTTCTGAAGGTATAGCGTGATACGAATTGAAAAAGCACCGCATGACCGAATCCAAAATTCTTTCCCGGCAACAAGCCATTGAACAGGCCGCGCAATGGCACACGGACGGAAAACGCCTTGTTTTCACCAACGGCTGTTTCGATATCCTGCACCTGGGTCACATTGATTACCTTGAAAAAGCCCGCCAAACTGGCGACAAACTCATTCTGGGGTTAAACACCGATTCGTCCGTGAGCCGGATCAAGGGACCGTTGCGGCCCGTAGTCAATGAGTACGCCCGCGCCCGGTTGATGGCTTCGCTGGCGTTTGTTGATGCCGTCGTGCTTTTCGATGAGCCCACGCCCCTGGCCCTGATTCAAGCCGTCAAACCGGATGTACTGGTGAAAGGCGACGATTATGCGGTTGCTGACATCGTTGGGGCCGACTTTGTGCTCCACAATGGCGGGCAAGTTCAAACCATTCCGCTCGTGTCAGGTTATTCCACCACAGCCCTGATCGAAAAAATCCGGGCCGCTTATTAAATGACCAATACCCCAAAACCGTGATCAGCGGTTGCAGGTATTGATAAACAATGAACTGTTTTTTTTACAATATTTGTTTATCAAATAGAGTATTCCACATTCGTGTTTAACCATCAACCTTAATTGCGCCGGTAACCCCGGTCTTTCTTACATTATGCCTGGTATTTGGATTATTTTCATCATTTTCGCACTCCTCAGCGCCGGTGTCAGCTGGCGGTTGAGAAGCAAGTTTAACGAGTATTCGCAAATTGGACTGAGCAACGGTCTGAGCGGTAAGGAAATTGCCGAACGGATGCTCCAAGAAAACAACATCTATGACGTTCGCGTCCTGTCAGTTGAAGGAATGCTGACCGACCACTATAACCCGCAGGATAAAACCGTTAACCTGAGTGCCGATGTCTACTACGGTCGAAGCGTCGCGGCTGCGGCTGTTGCGGCCCACGAATGCGGCCACGCCGTGCAACACGCAACGGCTTATGGCCCGCTCAAGTTTCGCTCGGCGATGGTACCGTTCCTGACGATTTCATCGAGCTATTTGCAATGGATTATTTTGATTGGTATTCTGCTGATCAACACCACAATTATTCCATTGGCCGTTGGTGTAGCCCTGTTTGCGGTAACCACTTTGTTCAGCTTCGTGACGCTGCCCGTCGAGTTCGACGCCAGCCGTCGGGCGCTGGCTTGGGTCCAAAATCGGAATATTGTTAACCAACGCGAATATGGCTTTGCTAAAGATGCCCTCTGGTGGGCTGCCATGACGTACGTAGTGGCGGCCCTTGGTTCGCTGGCCACCCTGCTCTACTACGCCAGTCTGCTGATGGGCGGTCGTCGGAGCGACTAAGATAATTTTCTATTGCCCTCAAAAGGCGCTGTAACGGACTGTTGCAGCGCCTTTTGTTTTACCGTTTGTAAATAAAAAAGCCTGCCGGGAATCCCTGCGGGCTTTCTGTACTATTGCGAGATGTAATAAAATCAAACAAGCTGATTGATTGCGCTGTAATAAGTGCGCAAAAACTATTTATAGTCGCTAAACTATTTATTAATAATTGTATATACAAACCAAAATTTAAATTTATCTGAAAATGCTTTGAGTAGAAGAAGTTCGTCTGTTGTTAGTAAGGCGAGTAGTTGCTTCTGCACCGCCCTTCCTCAGCAGACTTATCTACTGATGAATGAGTCAATTACGTCGCAGGGCGGCAGTCCTTTGCTGTCTGATTAAGTCATCCGTTTTATACGAATTCAAACAGTTCGGTTAGTTGATTAGTTGTTAAGATAATGAGCTCTTACTGGTGATTTATCACTCGGAACGCAGGAGCCACTATCACACACAAGAACGACCTGTATCGCGCTCCCGGCGCATTTATTTTACAGGCACCTATCAATATTACCCCAGAAAGAAGGGTAAAACCGACTGCCCGGCGATGGGCAACGGGCTATTCCGTTAGGAACAATCAACCATACACAAAAGACTTGCGTTAGTCCTGACCCGGGCTAAGTGGCTCTTTATTGTGCTAAAAAACAGGGAACGACGATGTCCGAAAGTTTAACTCGTGGAAAAGTGATTTCTGTGCGTGGAAGTGTGGTGGATGTGCATTTCACCGATTCTATTCCGTCCATCCAGACTTTGCTGCAAACCGAAAGTGATGGCACCCGGATTGCCATTGAAGTGATGACGCAACTGGATAAAAACCGGATTCGGGGCATTGCGCTTACGCCAACGGAGGGCTTAACACGCGGTACTCCCGTGGTCAGTACTGGTAAACCGCTGGCCGTGATGGTAGGGCCGGATACCCTGGGCCACATGTTTAATGTGTTTGGTGAGCCACTCGACGACTATAAACTGCCCGAAAATGCGCCCAAGCGCAGTATCCACCAGGACCCACCCGCGCTGAGTCGTTTATCCACCCAGACAGAAGTATTCGAAACGGGCATCAAGGCCATCGATGTTCTGGTTCCGCTGGAAAAAGGTGGTAAGGCTGGGTTGTTCGGCGGAGCCGGCGTGGGCAAAACCGTATTACTCACCGAGATGATTCACAACATGGTCAGTCAACACCAGGGGGTTAGCTTGTTTTGCGGCATTGGTGAACGCAGCCGCGAAGGCTACGAGCTTTACCACGAGATGGAAGAAGCGGGCGTTTTGTCCAACATGGCCATGTATTTCGGGCAGATGAACGAACCACCGGGCGCCCGGTTTCGGGTGGGCAATACGGCATTGTCGGTGGCCGAGTACTTCCGGGATGAAGAGAAACGCGATGTTCTCCTGCTGGTCGACAATGTGTTTCGTTTCATTCAGGCCGGAATGGAAGTATCAGGTTTAATGGGCAAAATGCCTTCCCGGCTCGGTTACCAATCCACGATGGCCACCGAATTGTCCAAGCTTCAGGAACGGATTGCCAACACTGATACGGGAGCTATTACGTCCATTCAGGCGGTGTATGTTCCGGCTGATGACATGACTGATCCGGCGGCTGTACACACGTTTTCGCACCTTTCGGCTTCCATCGTGCTATCCCGAAAACGCGCCAGCGAAGGGCTGTATCCGGCGGTTGATCTACTGCAATCCAACTCCCGTATGGCCACCCGCAGCATGATTGGCGAACGGCATTACTCGCTGGCACGCGAGATTCGGTCGACCCTGGCCCAGTACGAAGAGCTCAAGGATATTATTTCAATGCTCGGCATGGAACAGCTCTCACCGGATGACGTGAATCTGGTGAACCGGGCGCGGAAACTAGAACGGTTTTTAACCCAACCCTTTGTTACAACTGAGCAATTCAGCGGTACGGAAGGGAAAGTGGTTTCGCTGGAACAGGCGCTTGACGGCTGCGAACGAATCCTGCGGGACGAATTTAAAGACCTCTCCGAGAGTGCTTTTTACATGATTGGATCGATTGACGAACTCAAGAAATAATGTCATGGAAAACCTTATGCAATTAAAAATACTCCTTCCCCACCGCATTTTTCTGGAACAAGAAGGTATTCACCGTGTGCAGGTAGAAACCGCTACCGGTTCATACGGTTTTCTGCCCCAGCGTCTGGACTGCGTAGCCACGCTCCCACCGGGTTTACTGACCTACGCGGGTCAGGACGGAAAGGATCACTACGTAGCCGTCGATCAGGGGGTATTTGTCAAAGCCGGGCAAACCATCTTGGTCGCGGTGCGCAACGCCATCGGGGGCACGGATTTGGGCGAACTTCATAAAAAGGTAAATGAAGAGTTTCGAAACCTCGACGATGACGAACAGGAGGTTCGGCGGGTGATGTCGCACCTGGAAACGGGTTTTGTGCGAAGTTTTGAAAAACTCATCAACTAATAAGCGCATGAGCCAATCGCAGGAAGATAAAGGATTTGGTAGCCTGATCCAACGCATCGAAGAACGCAAGCTCAGGGAAAAGGCCCGGCCCCGGCGAAGTGTCTGGATGGGTTTGGGAGTCATGGGGATGGTGGGCTGGGCAATTGCGCTGCCCACCATGCTGGGAACAGCCCTGGGAATCTGGCTCGACCGGATTTCGCCCCAGTCGTTCTCCTGGACCCTGACCCTGCTGATTGGCGGGTTGATGCTGGGTTGTGGGCTCGCTTACCAATGGCTGATTGATGAAGAAAGTGCAATTAACGACAAAAAGAAAAAACGGCATGAACAACTGGATTGATATACTGCTGGCGGGGATAGCGGGGCTGGTGAGCGGAGTGGTTTTTTACGGTGGCCTGTGGCTGACGGTAAAAAAAGCCCTGAACAATAAATACGCTTCTTTGCTCTTTTTTAGCAGCTTTTTACTCCGGACGGCCTTCACTTTAACGGTTTTTTATTTCGCGGCCGCCGGACGCTGGGAACGTATGCTGGTGTGCATGGCCGGCTTTCTGATCGCCCGGCTGGCCGTGATTTACTTTACAAAAGAGAAAAAAGGGGCCATGCCCGCACCGACGAACCATGAACATTACACCTGACCAGACCATCTATTGGCAGTACGGTTTTCTGACCCTGAACAACACCATCGTCACCACCTGGGCGATTATGGCGGTGCTGGCGGGCGGATCGTGGCTCATCACACGAAACCTGAGCCCCACCGCTTCGGTAACCGGAAAACAGGGCGTGCTGGAAATCATCGTGCTGACGATCAATGCCCAGATCGAAGAAATCGGCCTGAAAAATCCCGCCCGATACATCAGCTTTATCGGGACGCTTTTTCTGTTCATCATTGTGGCAAATCTGGCCGTTATTTTCCCCGGCTACCGCCCGCCAACGGGCTCCCTGTCTACCACGGCTGCGCTGGCCGTCTGTGTTTTCACGGCGGTGCCCGTATACAGCATTTCCAAAATGGGCCTGGGCGAATACGTGGCCAGCTATGCGCGCCCCAATGCCTTCATGATTCCTTTTAACATCATCGGAGAGCTTTCCCGGACGCTGGCCCTGGCCTTCCGCCTTTTCGGAAATATCATGAGTGGCGAAATGATTGTGAGCATTTTGCTGACACTTACACCCTTTTTCTTTCCCATCGTCATGAACCTTTTTGGCATGCTGACCGGAACCATTCAAGCATACATTTTCAGTATCCTGGCCACGGTCTATATCGCTGCCGCCGAAGACAACGATTAACTTTTAAACCTCAACAATTTATCATTATGGATGCCTTATCACTCGTTGCCATTGCTTCAATTTTCATTGCCGGACTGACCACCAGCATCGGTGTCATTGCTCCGTCGCTGGGACAGGGCCGGGCCGTTGCCTCTGCGCTAAACTCCATTGCTCAGCAACCCGACTCCTCCTCCACCATTACCCGGACGTTGTTTGTGGGTCTGGCCATGATCGAATCATCGGGAATTTACTGTTTCGTCATTTCGATGATCCTGATTTTTGCTAATCCTTTCTGGAATCATTTCGTATCGAATTAACCATTAAACCCTGTCAGCTATGTTAATCGATTGGTTTACGGTGGCCGCCCAGGTGGTCAACTTCATCATTCTGGTGCTGCTGCTCAGACGGTTTCTTTACCGGCCCATTCTGAACGCCATTGAAGCCCGGAAGGAGAAAATTGCCCAGGAAATGGATGAAGCCAAAAAGCAGAAAAAAGAAGCCGAAGACATCAAGGCCGAGTACGAAAAAAAGAACCGGGAGTTCGATCAGGAGCGTTCTGAAAAAATTGCCAAGGCGATGGAAGAAGTGAAGGCAGAACGCAAACGGCGCATGAAAGAAGTGAAGGAAGAAACCGAAGCCCAACGGGAACGGCTGGTCAAATCGTTTGAAGACGAACAGAAAAACATTCAGAACCAGATCACCCGAAAGGCGCGGGAAGAAGTGTTGTCGCTGGCCCAGAAAACCCTGAACGACCTCGCTTCGGAGCAACTGGAAAGCCACGTCATCGACGAGTTCCTGAAGCAACTGAAGGAGGCCGAACCACTGGCGTCGGAACAACGGGCCAAATTTCTGAACAGTGCGGGCAACGACCGCTTCATTGTTCGCACGGCCTTTGAGCTGTCGGCGAAGCAACAGCAGGAGATCACCAGGGTACTGGCTAAAATCCTCGACCGTCCGAAAATAGAACCGGAGTTTGAGGTAAAACCGCACCTGATTTGCGGTGTTGAAGTGCAGATTAATCAACACAAGCTGGATTGGAATTTTTCGGGTTACCTGGAAGCCATCGAACAGGAGGTGGAGCCGCAAAACGCCTAATCCTATCCTATTTTCACTTTGATGATGGAAGAAAGCTTACAAATCGACATAGATCAAACCTTTGAGCAATTTCGTAAACGCAGAGAATCGGTAAAACCGTCGCTTTTTCTGCGCGAAATCGGAATCGTCACCCACGTGTCAGCGGGTATTGCCACGGTGACGGGCTTACCCAGAGCGGGCTATCAGGAACTGTTGCAGTTTCCATCCGAGGTTTACGGCATTGCCATGAACCTGGATGAAAACGAGATTGGGGTGGTCTTGCTGGGTGACGATGCGCTGCTCAACGTGGGCGATGAGGTCCGACGAACCGGGCGGACACTCGACGTGCCGGTCGGCGATGCCCTCCTGGGGCGCGTGGTCAATCCAATCGGGAAACCGCTGGATGGCAAAGGCGAAATCAACACCACAGAGCGGCTGCCGGTAGAACGCCCGGCACCCGCCATCATGGATCGGTCAGCCATCAATGTTCCGCTGCAAACGGGCATTAAAGTCGTTGACTCCATGATTCCGGTGGGGCGGGGCCAGCGGGAGTTGATTCTGGGTGATCGGCAGACGGGTAAAACCGCCATCGGGATCGACACCATTCTCAATCAGCACGATCAGGATGTTATCTGCGTGTATTGCTCGATCGGACAACGGGCCGCGTCGGTGGCCCGGTCCGTCGCCCAGTTGGAAAAACAGGGTGCTATCGAATACACGGTGGTTGTCGTGACCGAGGGCAATGATCCCAGCGGACTGCAATACATCGCTCCGTATGCCGCCACCAGCATTGCCGAATATTTTATGGAAAAGGGCCGGGACGTTTTGATCGTATATGACGACCTGACCAAGCACGCCCGCTCCTACCGGGAAATGTCGTTGCTGCTGGAGCGCCCGCCCGGCCGGGAAGCTTTTCCCGGCGATATTTTTTACCTGCATTCCCGGCTCCTGGAACGGTCTACTCACCTCAACAAAGAGCTCGGGGGCGGTTCCCTGACGGCTTTGCCCATTGTCGAAACGGAAGCGCAAAATATGTCGGCGTACATTCCGACCAATCTGATTTCCATCACCGATGGGCAAATTTACCTGTCGCCCAAACTGTTCGGATTAGGAATCCTTCCGGCGGTGGATGTGGGCCAGTCGGTCTCTCGGGTGGGCGGAAAAGCGCAGCGGAAAGTGTTTCAGAAAGTATCCGGCAAACTGAAGCTGACCTACGCCCAGTTTGAGGAACTGGAATCATTTGCGCGTTTTGGCGCCCGGCTGGACGATGATACCAAAAAGCGGATGACGCACGGGGAACGAATTCGGCAGAGCCTGATTCAGCCGGAGTTTAGCCCGCTGTCGGTAGCCGAACAGATTCTGGTTCTGGTTGCTCTCAAGCATCATTTGCTGGATGAGATTCCGGAAGACCAGATGCCCGACGCCCAGGATGCCTTGTATGAGGAAGCCAAAAATCTGCCCGCTGACTTCACCGAACGGATTTTTGAAACGGACCAGTTTGAGGATACAGATGAAGACCAATTACTTGAGCATGCCAAAACCGCCCTGAAACGTTTGCGGGATCAGGAGAAGCCCCAAAAAGAATGAGCACAACGCCGGAAAAAATACAGCGAAAAATCAAGCAGGCCACGGATCTGGGCTCGGTTGTAAAAACGATGAAGGCAATTACTTCGTCAAAAATCGGGGAGTATCAGAAAGCCGTCGAAGCGCTGGATGCGTACTACGAGACGCTGGTTTTGGGAATGCACGCTTACCTGCGCCATCATTCGCCAGCTCAACCAGTGTCCAACGGTTCCGGGCCGGAAAAACAAAATGCGCTTTTGATCATCTTTGGATCGGATCAGGGGCTGGTAGGGCCTTTCAACAACGCCATCGCGGATTTCTTCCGCGAAAACCGTCCCGACACCAGCGGAGAAGACCAGGTCTGGGCGGTTGGCGAACGGGTGCAGTTTATCCTGGAAGACGCGGGCGTATCGGTCAGCCACACCTTTCCGATTCCGCATTCGGTCAACGCCATCACCCCGCTGGTGGGGCAGATTTTACTGAAAATTAATCAGGTAAAAAGCGAAAATCAGATTACGGAAATTTATTCCTTCTTCAACCGGCCCAAGCAGGTCGAAGGCTATGAACCCAGTCTGAAAAAACTGCTGCCGTTTGAAGACGAATGGCGCAAAAAGGCGAGGGAGCTAACCTGGCCTTCGAACCGTCTGCCCCAAACGCTCGGCAACGCTGAAACGGTTTTCTCAACGCTTTTTCAGGAATACCTGTTTACCTCGCTCTATCGCTCCTGCGCCTTTTCGCTCACCAGTGAGAACACGAGTCGGCTCAACGCCATGCACCGGGCCGAAAAAAACATCGAAGAACTCAGTGAACAACTCCAGTCTGATTATCATCAACTGCGTCAGAACGCCATTGATGCGGAACTGTTCGATGTAACGGCGGGGTTCAATTCGCTCAAAAAAATGGCGTAACGGTATGGCTTACGAAAGGTTAGCCGCAGCCAGCTTACTTTTCCGGTAACCGTAAGAGAAGTAGATCACGAGACCAATCACCAGCCAGATCAGAAAAATCAGCCAGTTGCTGACGCCCAGCTCGGTCATCAGGTACAGGTTGGTCAGAATACCCAGTACCGGCAGCAGCGAGAAATGATAACGGAACGCCAGCACAGCTAACCCCGCCCAGGCAAACCAGAAGAAAACCAGCAGCGGTTTTTCTTCAATCCCGGTCATCAACTCGCCAGCCTGCGCTACCAGAAAGAGAGTTACTACCAACAGCAGCCCAATGATGTATTGGCCGTTGATGTAGGGTACCTTGAATTTCGAATGCCGGGAAAGGCCTTTAACGTCCATGTACAGGATGCCGGCACAAACCAAAATGAAGGCAAAAAACGTCCCAACACTGGTAAGGTCGATGAAAAACTGCATATCCATAAACAACGACGGTAGGGCCACCAGAATCCCGGCCACAATTGTGGCAAACGAGGGCGTCCGGTATCGGGGGTGAATTGTCGAAAAGCGGGGCCACAGCAGACCGTCGCGGCTCATAGTCATCCAGATGCGGGGCTGACCCAACTGAAACACCAGCAAGGCACTCGTAATAGCCACTACAGCGCTCACCGAAATCACGCCCGCAACGAAGTTCAGATCGACTTTCTGAAACACGTATGCCAACGGATCGTCAACGCCCAGCTCTTTGTAGTTGACCATTCCCGTCAGCACCAGCGTAATCAGAACGTACAAAACCGTACAGATAATCAGGCAGTAAATCATGGCCCGGGGCAGGTCGCGCTGCGGGTTTCGGCACTCTTCTGCGGTGGTGGAAATGGAGTCAAAACCGATGAACGCGAAGAACACGGAAGCCACCCCGCTCAATACACCGCCAATGCCATTGGGGGCAAACGGCGACCAGTTTTCGGGTTTGACGTAAAAGGCACCCGCACCAATCACCAGGCCAATAACGGCCAGTTTCAGGACCACCAGAATGTTGCTGGCCACCCGGGATTCCTTGATACCAATGTACACCAGCGCCGTGATTAAAACCGTAATAACGCCTGCGGGTAAATCCGCAATCAGCTTTATGCCGCCCACCAGCGGGGCCTGTTCAAACGCCTGCGCCAGGGCCTGCGTATTGCCCGGCAAACTGCCCGGCGATGTACTGGCCTGCACCTCTGCATACGCCCGGGCGGCCGATCCGTAATCTGTAGCCCAGTAAGCTGGAAAATGCACCCCAAACCCTTCGAGCATGGACGTAAAGTATTCCGACCACGAAATGGCCACCACCATGTTACTGACCGCGTATTCCAGGATGAGCGCCCACCCGATAATCCAGGCAAAAATCTCTCCGAAGGAGACGTACGCGTACGTGTACGCACTGCCGCTCACCGGAACGGTTGACGCAAACTGAGCGTAACTGAGCGCCGTAAAAACGCAGGCAATCGCCGTAAACACAAACAGCAGCGAAACCGCCGGCCCCCCGTTGACACTCGCCCTTCCGATGGTACTAAAAATCCCGGCACCGATAATAGCCGCAATGCCAAATGAAGTCAGATCGCGAACGCCCAGTACTTTGTTCATGTGCGGAGTATCCCCCTGGTTGAGATCGGCGACGGCTTTAACAACTGATTTTTTTCGGAATACAGAATCACTCATACGGATGGGCTATTGTCTTAGTTTGCGTTCGGCTATTAGTTCTTTTAACTCGTTGATCCGGCTTAGGGTCGTGGTTTCTTTACAAGTAAAAAGCACCATGTTCAGCATGGAGCCGCCCGCGTACATTTTCTCGTAAATTTTGCAGTGTGCATCCCGGTAGGCAATCCATTGACGTTGCGCTTCAATAACCGTTGCTTTGTCGTCTTTCGATAGCAGCCCAAGTAATTGCTTATAAACAGCATTCAATTCCTGATCAGCCTTTTGAAACCGCATCTGCGCGCACAAATTCAGCTCAGTCTGCGTCTGGGCATTATCGCAGTTGGTCAAAACATCCGGCGGATGGTCGGTGTTTGTTCTCGGTGGATTCAGAACACCCGGCTGCTGCGCCCACGTTACCATTGCCATCAGGCAGCCCACGATCGTACTGATGTACCTCGTCTTCATTGCAGCGATTTCAACTCATAGGATGTAAAACAAGGTTAAAAATAAAAATTGTTTTTGGTATTAAAAGCGGTTTTGCGAAAACGCCGTTAATACAATGATCAGGGTAGCAACCAGTCTGAAGCCAATCAGGACGACTTGCCGGAAACAATCCGGCGGGATATCCGCAAGTATTCAGGGGGTTTTGTACCTTGCATGTTATCTTTTGTTTTCGTTTCGATTCATGTCCATTTTAGTACAAAATCTGACTAAAATCTACACCCGCAGCGGGGCCTCAGCCCAGCGGGCGGTCGACGCCATCTCCTTTGCCGTCCAGCCGGGCGAAATCGTCGGCTTTCTGGGTCCAAACGGAGCCGGGAAGTCTACCACCATGAAAATTGCCACCGCTTATCTGCCGCCTACCGAGGGCACCGTAGCGGTGAACGGTTTTGACGTACGAACGCAGTCCCTCGACGTTCGGCGGAGCCTGGGCTATTTGCCCGAACACAATCCGCTGTACCTGGATATGTACGTCAAAGAGTTTCTTCAGTTTGCGGGCTCGTTGCACGGGTTGCGCGGTTCGGCTTTGCGCCAGCGGATGACGGAGATGATCGAGCTGGTTGGACTCGAATTGGAGCAGCGCAAAAAGATCGGTCAATTATCAAAAGGATACCGGCAACGCGTTGGGCTGGCCCAGGCGCTGATTCACAACCCACCGGTCTTGATTCTGGATGAACCCACCACCGGCCTGGACCCCAACCAGCTCACGGAGATTCGCCAGGTGATCCGGACAATTGGGCGTGAAAAAACCGTCTTGTTCTCAACCCATATCATGCAGGAGGTAGAAGCGCTCTGTGAGCGGGTCATTATCATCAACCGGGGCCGAATTGTGGCAGATGGACAGCTGAACCAACTGCGCGAAACCTCGGATGGCACCGTGGCCGTAGTGGCTGAATTTGAGCAGGAACTGGCGGAGGCAACGGTGTTGGAGCAGCTCCCCGGCATTCGACGGGTTGAAGCGCTCGGTGAGAACCGTTACCGGCTGATCGCCAGCAAAGACAGCGACGTACGTGCGGCTATTTTTCGGTTGGCCGCCGACAAAAACCTGACTCTGGTGGGACTCAAACAGCAGGAAAGCAGTTTGGAAGGAATTTTCCGGGAATTGACCGCCCAGAAAGCCACAAATGAACAATGAGCAACGAAAGCCTGACAAAACCGCCGACTTTCCCTGCTCATTGCTGGTACTCATTTATTTTCTCGCGGAAGCCATCAACGGGTACTGATCGAAGATGGATCGGACGATGCCCTTAAAGTAGTTGTTTTTAAAGTTCGGATTACGGGTTACGCGCGACGCATATCCTTTCCAGATTACCTGATAGGATTCGGCGTCGATCAGTGAAATCATCAGAGTTCCTTCGTCTAGGTTGTAGTCAATCCGTTTGTAAGTAGCATCGCCGTCTTCGCTCACCACCCAGTCTTTAATAACGGGTTGCTGATATCCCCGGAAACGCAGATCATTGCGGAAAATATTGTATGAGATAAGCAGGTTGGGAGCACGGTTGGCTACTTTATAACCCCGAGCTTCCATTTGATGCCGGATAGCTTCCTGAATGTCTGAGCAAAGTAAAGTGGAGTCAATGTACTCGCATTCCAGAAAATTGAACGATTCGTAATTTTTAAAATGCCCTTCGTAGCTGTAGTCGTGCTCAACAAATAGCTTTCCGGGCATGCAACCGGCCAGCGAGACGACTGCCAGCAACACAAGGACGCCGATAAAATGTTTCATAAACGGACTGTTTAACGGGGTTGTAAAATTGACACTTATAGACAAACTGGTTAGGTACTAATGCTAACTTCAATAATATCTTTCTGCCTGTAAGGTTCAAAAAACCGTGTAAACGGCCCCGTACAGTTTAGGTTCGGTAATACTCCAAAGCCCGGTGCATTTCAGCTTTTGTGACCGGCACATCGTAAGTACAGCTTCCGGGTCCGTCCAGCAACGCCATCCGCACTTCACCCGCCCGGTTTTTTTTGTCCTGCAACGTCAGCGACAGCACGGGCTCCAGGTCGGCGTCTGTGATGGTCACCCGACCGTATATGGAAAAAAGATACTCTTCAATCTGTTCCAGCAACCCCGTTTGAATCAGGCCCTTCTGTTCGGCCATGAAAGCTTCGGCAATCATTCCGGCGGTAATGGCCTCACCATGCAACAACCGCCGTTTGGGGTCCGCCAGAAAATGGGTTTCCAGCGCATGGCCCAGTGTGTGGCCGAAGTTTAATATTTTACGAATTCCCTGCTCTTTTGGATCTTGTTCAACGATATTTTTTTTGATTTCGACCGAATGCGCTACCAGATCATTCCAATCCTGCTGCTCCAGGTCCCGGCGCCGAATCACGTTCCACTTGGCTGCGTCGGCAATCAGGCAATGCTTGATGATTTCGGCAAAACCCGACCGCAATTCCCGACCTGGTAATGTTTGGAAAAAAACCGTATCGATAAGAACTGCTTCCGGCAAATTAAAGACCCCAATATGGTTCTTAAATCCGTGAAAGTCAATACCCAACTTCCCGCCCACACTCGCATCAACCTGCGACAGTAAGGTGGTCGGAATCTGAATAAAATCAATGCCTCTTTTGTAGGTAGCGGCACAAAAACCGCCTAAATCACCGATTACGCCCCCTCCTAGATTAATCAGCAGGGCATGACGGTCAAATTTCGCATCGGTAAGGGCCTGCCAGACGGTTTCGCAGGTGGCAATATTCTTAAATTGCTCCCCGGCCGGAATCGTAATAATCTTATGTTTCGGTATTATTTTTTTTATTGCCGGATAGCAAAAACGCTTCGTATTTGAATCGGTTAGAACCGCAATAGCCGAATAATTATGCTGTTTTAAAAAGGCAGGCAAACTTTCGTTCAGGGGAGAAATCACAACGGACATAAGCAGTTATAAAAAAATCGCTCCCAAAGGTAAAACTTCGGAAGCGATTTCTATCACCTACCCACGGACTTTAGTCCGTGATGTTCCAAACACAACGCGAGGTTCGGTTCGTACGGTATTGCCCAATCTGTGGGGTAGTTACGAAATAACTTTCAGCGCATCGGCGAAGTACTTCATCTGATCCATCGTTCCCAGACTCACGCGGCACCAGAACTGTCCGTCGAATTTCCACTGCCGGACGCTTACACCGTTGTCCATCATTTTCTTCGTGAAATCATCACCCTTCATCCGGATCGGGAACAGCACAAAATTGGTACCGGACGGCAAATATGTATAGCCGTTCTGTTTCAGCGTGGTATACAGAAACTCGCGGGCTTCGAGCCCTTTGCTCAGCGAGTACTTGATGAATTCGTCGTCTTTGAAACAAGCCAGGGCGGCCCGCAGCGTTGTCATACTCAGATTACCGGTACCCCCACCCCATTTCGAGATGGCCTTCAGCGTATCCGGCTGGCCCACCATATACCCCATCCGCAAACCGGCCATGCCGTAGATTTTGGAGAATGTCTTGGCCACCATTACATTCTGGCCTTTCTTGATGTTTTCAATCACCGAGAACTTTTTCGGATCGCCCGTGTAGTGAATGTAGGCTTCGTCGACAAACACCGGTTTCTTGGCCGAAACCCGGTCCACAAATGCCCGCAGGCTTTCCGGATTCATCGTCACGCCCGTCGGGTTGTTTGGGTTGCAGAGATAAACCAGGCCCGTTTTGTCGTTCACGCGCTTCTCCATTTCTTCCAGGTTATGGTCGTACGTGCCCGACGTCAGCGGCACCTTGTCCCAGGCCATTCCGTGCATTACGGCCGCCCGCACAAGCTGTTCGTAGGTCGGATCGGCCGACAAAACACTACTGCCCGGATTCTTATGCGCAAACTCCAGCGCGGTCGCGTGTAGCAACGAACCCGAACCCGCCGAAAGCAGAATTTGCTCCGGTGCCACACCTTCTTCTTCCGCAATCATTTTCTGCAACTGCATTCCGTACTGAAACGGATACAGGAACCCTTCCGGCGCAGCTTCGGCAATGGCTTTCAATGCTTTGGGCGACGGACCGTACGGATTTTCGTTGGACGACAGACGGGCTTTCAGCGCGCCTTTCGGAGTGGTCGGCGGCAGGGCAAGGCCCAACTCAGGTTTGTCCAGCCAGGGTTCACAATAAGCGGCTGGAGCAGCGGCTAAACCGACACCGGCCAACAAGCCGGACCGGAGCCATTCGCGACGATTCAGAGACATAGTGCTTCGAAGTGTTAGATGTTTGGTTTCCTTTTTGTTTTATAAGATCCGTGCGTCAGTCGTTCATTTTGAGCTGGTTACGCAACTGCTTTCCGAAAATAACTGACTGATGGTAGTTGAACAATCAATTGACACCCTGTACCCGCGACAACCGGGAAAAAGCCTGGCCTTTGTATTCGCCCCGCCAGGTAAGCGGAATACTACTTCCGGCCGCCGGAGCAGCAATACCGAGCTCCGCCCAGGTTTTGGTCAGCGTAGCTTTGCCAGATGCATCGGTGGTCAGGTCGGCAATCGCCGTTCCATCCCGCTTGGTTAGTTTAATCGCCAGTGAAGTCACCGGAATGGAATCAATGCCAACTTTGTAGTCCAGAATACCGCTTTTGTCGAGTTCAAAAATTTTGACGGTCATCGTAACCGGCGCGGAAATTTTCTGCGTCACCACCGGTTCGGCGGTTTGCCCGCCCCCATCGGCGGCTCCATCCACCACTACCAGTACCGGCGCCACAACGCGGTCCACAAACGGGTCCTCTTTCTTCTCACACCCAGCGAGTAAAGCGCCTGTAAGAAATAAAGCGCTCATTATATACTGCTTATAAATCTTCATAGGAATTGTTTTTTAATGCTTAACCCTTACCTACTCACTACTTCTCGGCCCACCATAATTTGGACTTCATATCGTCGGCTCCGCCGAGCAGGGAAACGCCCTTATCCAGACTGCCCTTGTTCAATGAATACTCCGATGTAGGGTATTTCAAACGCGTGGGCAACACGCCGTCGTTCGAGAAAACCGAGCGGGAGTCTTTGGCTGGCAGTACCGGTAAACCCGTCCGGCGGTATTCGGTCCAGGCTTCGATGGCCTGCCCAAACAGGGCAATCCATTTTTGCTCCATGATCGTCGCTTTGGTAGCCGTGCCAACTTTGGCCAGATACCCCGCCGGAACCGGTAAGCCGTATTGATCGAACGAAGCCGCGATGCCTTTATCCATATACGTTTGCGCACTGCCTGCGATGTCACCGTCGGCAGCTGCTTCGGCCAGAATCAGGTTCAGTTCGGCAAACGTCATGATTACGCTGGGCGCCGTGGGCTGCGTAAAATAGGTTCCGAGTACGGAGCTGGAGCCCAGGTAGGTGGTGGCCACAGCATCCGGCAAACCGTTCGCGTGGCCTTCGTATTTACCGGCTTTGTTTGCCTGCGCATACACCGTGAGCCGCGTGTCGCCCAATTCGTTGAGCCGGTCAGCAATCGTTTTACTGATGTTCCAGTCGGTCCGCCCGTCCTGGATCATCACCTGATGCCATTCGTTATTGCTGGGCAACACCGCCGAGTTGGTCAACCTGGCGTTATCGGCATTGCTTGTAAAAACGGGAAATTTGGTCGCGTCGCCCAGGATTTCGGCCATGATGGCTTTCGACTCTGCTGGTTTCTTAACGGCCTGCCGGTTGGCCAGCCGCAGGCGCAGGGAGTTGGCAAACTTTTTCCATTTCAGAATGTCACCGCTGTAGAGGATATCCCCGGAAATGGCGGGGCCGCCCACCGCTAGCTTTTCATTGGCGGTTTTCAAATCGTTCAGCAACCCGGCATACACCGTTTCAACGGGGTCGTACGTTGGCGTATAATTTGGTGATTCCGCCGTTCCTTTCAGGGCTTCGGTGTACGGAATGGGACCGTAGGTGTCTGCCAGCAGCGAAAAAACCCACGAGCGCATCACCAGGGCCACGCCCTCGTAGTTCGTGTTTTCAAACCGGCCACCGGGCCCGGCCAGCGTAATAATTCGCTGGTAGTTGACCTGCGCATCGTTGAAAAAACCTTTCCAGTTGTTGGTGTAAAACCCCACCGAAACCTCGTAGTTGTCGCCTTCGTTGGAGTAAATATTCCGCGTCAGGTACTGCATCCAACACATGGCCCCGTCGAGGTTCAGCCGTTCGAAGCGGGTGCGGACGCCCCAATACCGATCGATCGAGGTTTCCAGCGCATACGGGAGCAGATACTGGGGGCTGATGGCAGTCGGGTTGTTCGGATCGATGTTCATTTCGTCGAATTTCGACGTGCAGGCCCCCGCCAGCGTTATCAAACCGATACCCAGAAATAATCCTTTTATGATCTTCATCGTAAAATCTTTTTTCGGTATTAAAATGACAGACTCAGGTTGGCTCCAACACTGCGTGAGCTGGGCAATTCGCCGTACGCAAAACCTTGCTGATTGGCTCCAAAACGATCTACTTCCGGATCGACATGAGTCGTGTTTTTGAAGAGCATAATCAGGTTCCGACCTACCAGGGAGACTTTCGCCGAACGGATTTTGAACCGGTTCAGAAAAGTGGCCGGAAGCTGGTAGCCAATCGTAGCTTCGCGGAGTTTGACATAACTTCCGTCGTAAATGGAGGCTTCGTGGTAGCTACGCGGGTTGTTGTAGGCAATGAGCGTTTTTGCCGGTACAATTACGGTGTTGGGAACATAGTTCGGGCTTTCGACCGTGCCGGCATTGTAAACCCCTTTGCCGATCACGCCTTCTTCGCGACCAACAGCGGTTTCTTCGTACTGACCGGTCCAGCGGGCCGTTCCGGTTCCTTCGTCGAAGAAATCACCACCCCATTTGACATCCACCAGGGCCGAAACCGAAAATCCTCTAAAAGTCAGGCTGTTCAACCAGCCGCCCGTCCATTTTGGCTGAACGTTCCCCAGCGTGCGGGGTGTGGTCGAGACTACCGGCAACCCGTTGGCGTTATAAATCCGCTGCCCATCGGGACTTTTCTCAAAACCGGTGCCGAAGAAGCTGCCGTAGGGCTGCCCGACGCGGGCTTCTGTAATCAAACCCTGCCGTGTAGCGAGCGTATACGTGGTCAGGCCCTCGGCCAGCTCGAGTACTTTGTTACGGTTCCGGGAGAAATTCACCGTGGTCTCCCAGCTAAAACCGTTCGTTGATTTAACCGGCGTTCCGGTCAGCACCACTTCAAGCCCCTTGTTGGAAATTTTGCCCGCATTCAGGACGCGGGAATTATACCCGCTTGATTTCGAAATTTCAACGGCCAGGATTTGATCGCGCGACACCTGATCGTAATACGTCACGTCCAGCCCCACCCGACCTTTCAGAAAGCGAACATCCAGGCCCAGTTCCGTTCCGGTCGTAATTTCGGGCTTCAGGGTTGAGTTGGCAATCTGGGTGTTTTCGTAAAACTCCGGCGTTGACCCCGCCCAGGATGTACCGGCTACGAACGTTTGCAGCAACTGGTACGGCAACGCGTCATTCCCCACCTGTGCCCAGCTCGCCCGGACTTTGCCAAACGAAAGAAGGTTGCTCTGCACGTTCAGCAGATCCGTGATAACCGCGCTGGCCGACACCGAAGGATAGAAATACGAACGGTTGTTGGAAGGCAGCGTGCTTGACCAGTCGTTCCGCGCCGTTGCGTTCAGAAAGAGGGCATTTTTATAACTTAGTTCAAACGAGCCGAATAAGCTGTTTACCTGCGATTTTTCGATCCGGCTTTGGGCCGTGTTTCGGCTCGGGTTGGCATTGGAAGCGTTATACAACCCATCGACGACCAGTTCGCCGACACTGAGGTAGTTGCGTTTGTAGTAGTTGGTCCGTGAGATGCCTCCCACCTGAATATTCGTTGAGAAGTCGGCAGTAAGCGCCTTATTGAAGGTCAGGATGGCATCGTGGTTGGTTTCCTGACGGCGCAGAACTTCTTCCGTAAACGCGCCGGGCGTCCGGTTTCCGTTTCGAACCCGCTCAAAGTTGGTAATGCTGATGCGGGTATCCGTCCAGAGGTCCGTTCCGCTCCGGACCATCAGGCTCAGGGAAGGCAGAATTTTGTAATTCAGCGCGATGTTGCCAACAACGCGATCTTTTTCGTTGTCGGAGGGCAACATTTCCGAAGAGAAATACGGATTCGTGAAGAAGGTATGCTGCCAGTTCGGCGGATCGCTGTCGGCAGGTTTGCCAGGCAGGGCCCGCTGAATGTGAACACCGGTGTAATCACGCCAGTTACGGAGCTTCGCCCAGTCGGTTTGCCGGTGCGACCAGATGAATTCCTGGCCACTGCTGTAGCTCCGGTTGCCGCCCGATTTGACGTATTCTGCCGAGATAGTAGCGCTGAAGTTGGAGGTAAAATTATACGCGGAGTTGAACTTGAAGTTGTTCCGGTAGAAATCGTTGTAATAAATTAACCCCTTTTGATCGAGCCGCCCAACCGATAGCCGGAAGCTGCCCTTGTCGTTCCCGCCTGAAAGAGCCACGCTGTTGGTGATCGTCTGGCCCGTTTGCCAGAAATCCTCCCAGTTGTTCGGATTCGGCGTCAACGGAGCCACCTCTTTGCCCGACCACCAGTGCCGAACCAGCCGACCATCCAGCGGCCCACCCCAGCTTTCGTCCGTCCCTTCCGTACCGGTCAGCGGGGCCGTCGGACCATAAGCCGCGCGGTACTGCTCGATTTCCAGCGGATCGGTAATGGCCCCCGACCAGCCATCATTGTACCAGGTCCGGTAGCCGTTGCCGCCCCCGTACGTATTCTGGAATTTAGGTTTGATCCACGGGCGTTCGAAGGACACGTTTGAGTTGATTTCCACCCCAATTCCCTTGGTTCCGGCCCCGTTTTTCGTCGTAATGAGAATAACGCCGTTGGCCGCCCGTGATCCGTAAAGAGCGGCAGCATTCGGACCTTTCAGCACGCTCATTTCCTTGATATTATCGGGATTTACCTCCGAAATGCCTGAACCGTAGGTTTTATCAAACGACTGCTGGATGGGCACCCCGTCGATTACAATTAGCGGCTGATTATTCCCCGATACTGACGAAGCTCCCCGAATCTGGATTGTTGACCCACTTCCCGGCCCGCCGTTGGAACTCACCCGCAAACCGGCCACCTTTCCGGATAAGGCATTGACCACGTTCGTAGCGCGGGCTTCGGTCAGTTGTGAACCTTTGATTTCCTGGACACCGTAGCCCAATGATTTGACATCTTTTTCAACCCCGAAGGCCGTTACCACCACCTCTGCCAGTGACTTCACATCGGTTTTCAGCGTCAAGTCGATGGAAGAACGGTTTCCAACGAGAATTTCCTCCGTCAGAAAACCGATGGAACTGATAATAAGCGTTACATTTTCGTTGGGAATCTTCAGGCTGAATTTGCCCTGATTATCGGTTGTTGTACCGACCGTACTGCCTTTAATAACAACGTTTGCGCCGGGGAGAGGTCCTTCTTCGGCTGCCAGAATGGTACCAGTAAGCGTGCGCGTCTGGGCGGTAGCAACTGCCATGGAAAGCCAAATCACCCCTACTATCAGAAGTAGTGTTCTCCTCATAAATCAGTTAGGTTAAAAAAGTATAAAGATGGATAGTCGTTATCCTTGTCATGCAGACCCGGTGCGTCAGACGGCCGGACACTGGCCGCTTCGCCGGCTATCCTCCGCAACCGGGCGCATGGCAATGACTGATTACCGGAGAGAGTCCGGCTTCAGTATCGTTCCGACACTACTGTACGGTTGGGTCACGAAAGACAATAGCAGCCCAACCAGCTAAGTAGCCGGCAATTTGTCGTACATAAGGGTAAGCGGAACACATCTGCGCTGGCTTGTTTCAGGCAGATGATCCGGATCAGGCTTGCTTCCTGTCAGAACACCGAAATCCGGTCGGGATGATCCGGTAGTGCGGCCAGCGGATCAGCCCAGAAGAAAGATGAGTTACTGTGGTTTGTTGATAACCAAAATTAAGCAAAACAATATATACACCAAATTTAATTACCAATTTTTTGAGTATTACGGTACAAAATTTTTAAAAATTTACATTTAACCAAATCATTACATTGATTTGGCCTAATTATTTCCTTTTAAAATCCAAGTTCACCCGTTTTGAAAGATCATTCGATAAGCCTGCAGACAAAGAAGTGGTCGAAGCGGCCTTTTCACGGGCTTATATTGCAAAACGGACACACGGTTAACGAAGAATGGGAAAACCGATGGAATACACTTTTTCACCACCCCGCCGAATCTGAAAGTTAGCGACCAGAATGAGGACCGAATTAAGAAAATACAAAGAGAGGCTAACGGGAATAACCAAAAACCCTGGAAACACGAACGAAAAATTCCTGAGAAAATCGAACATTATGATGAACGCAAAACTGTAGACAATCAGCGTCCAGGTAATCTGAAAA
Organism: Larkinella harenae; assembly: GCF_054780515.1. NCBI lineage: Bacteria > Pseudomonadati > Bacteroidota > Cytophagia > Cytophagales > Spirosomataceae > Larkinella > Larkinella harenae. Next base: position 1,325,378 of record NZ_BAAGWE010000002.1, read on the forward strand.
TTGATAATTCGTCGGCCCAGTTCGTTCGCCCCCTTTATTTTATCGCGTTTCAATACCCAAAGCGCCAGTGGGAGAAAAATATTGCCCAGCGGAATCAACCAAAAGGAGAGCGCCGATAAATTCAGCAGTTGCAAAAAACCGGTGTCTTCTTCCTGCGTAAAATCCAGAAACTCCTCGATCGGGGTGTTGAGTGCTTTGGCGATCAGGCGCAGCGTTTGCCCGCGCGGTTCGGTTTTTCCGGTTTCAATTCGTTGCACCGTCCGCAGGTTGATGGATGCGCTCTCGGCGAGTTCTTCCTGCGAGAGTCCTTTGCTTCGGCGCAGTCCCCCGATTTTTGCGGCTAATAATCCTTTGCTCATGATTGTATTGGTTTTGATCAAAGGTAGTTTTGCAGTACGCTGGGTCTACCGGTTTTAGCCCGGCATTTCTACGGCATTGGTGTCATCAGGACTATTCCATACGGAAAATGCTGTTGAGAGGCACTTTCCGTACGGACAAAAACCTTTCCATCTTACTTGAATACGGGCCTACTGCCGGGGATTCCGCTCGCCTATATACCGTTCAAAGAATTCATAAATCCGCAGCATTCGGTCAATTCGCTGGCGAACGTTGCCGGTCCGGCTCAGCTCGTGCGTTCCACCGGGCATCCGTACGTATTCGACCGGGCGCCCCAGTACCTTCAGGCTCTTGTACATCATCTCACTCTGGATTACGCCCGTCCGCAGGTCGTTTTCACCGTGCTTGATTAGCAGCGGAGTCCGGATGTTTTCAACAAATGTATACGGCGAATTAGCCTCCATCACGTCTCTGGCCTGCGCCTGCCACGGATACCCCCCGAAATAATTCGGCACCAGGCGCCAGGCGTTCCCCTCCCCCATAAACGTAGTCAGGTCATACACGCCCCGCTGCGCAAAAGCGGCCTTAAACCGGTTGTCATGCGCCACAATCCAGGCTGTCAGATACCCCGCGTACGAACCACCCGTAATCACCTGCCGACTCGTATCCACCCAGGCTTCTTTAGCCGCGTCAGTGGCGGCTGCCAGTACATCCTCGGTCGGGCCGGTTCCCCAGTCTTTGGTGTTCGCACGCTGAAACGCAATGCCGTAGCCCCCCGATCCGCGTGGATTGGCATAGACAATGCCGTAGCCCTGCGCACAGAAATATTGAAACTCATGCCACATCGACGATTCTCCGGGACCCCACATGGCCGTTGGCCCACCGTGCATATTGAGCAACAACGGATACTTTTTACCCGTCGCCGAAGCGCCATTGGCCGCAATCGCCGTTGGCTTCATAATCCAGTATTCCACCGTCTGTCCTTTTGAATTCGGGTACGTTCGCTTTTCCGGAAAGCTCAATGATTTGCTGGCCACCCAATCGTTGTGATTGCTCAGCTTAACGGCTTTTTTGGTAACCGGCTGCTGAACGGTTGCGCCCATTACGTCCGCAACGTACAATTCCGATGGATTTGCCACCTCGGTTTTGGCAAAAATCACCTGATTTCCCGCCAGATCGAAGGCGGTGATGCCGCTGTCAAAATCCGACAGCTGCCTGACCTGCTTCGTTGCCGGATCGAGCTGGTACAACGGAAAACCGCCGTTTGACGGAGCCGTGAAAAATACCGCATAGCTCGTGGTTGCTTTTTTCCTTTTCGACCCCACCGCTGGCACGGCGCTCCATTTCAGGCTTCCCGCCGAACGGTCAAAGGCAACGGGCTGCAAACCCGAAACCGTTGTTCCGTTCAGACTGGCCACGGCCAGCTGCCCCATATTGACGCCCTGCGCCGAACTCGTCAGCAGAGCCAGATGCCGCCCATCGGGCGATACGGATGGCGAAAAATAGGTTTTTCCCGCTTCGGACAGCAACGTTATTCGCTTGCCCGAACCATCGGCAGACATCCAGATCAGGGCCGCATTCTGTTCGCGATCGGGGTGTTGGAGTGAGTCCCGGTCGGTTACCGCTAATATGCCTTCGCCCTGCGGTATCCAGACCGGTGCCTGAAATGAGTAAAAACCGCGCGTCAACGGTTTAGGCGTCGCGCTGGGGTTTACCTCAACCGTATACAGGTGCGTAAAGCTCAATTCCGGCTCGGTTGCTGCTTCGCCCTGGAAATTCAGCCGGTTAATCACCTTCGCTTTTTTGTCCTCAACATCCTTGTTCAGATACGCCCGGATTTCGGCCAGAGAACCGTCGGGATTGGCCTTGACGGTTTTATCCGGCTTTATAAACTCGTTTGACGTGAAACCCGGTTTTTCCAGCGACCAGGCCGGAACGGTTTTTCCGGGATTCAGCAGCGAATCTTTCAGAATCTCGGACATTGAAGCGCTGGCGGTAAACAAAATCCGCTTGCCATCCGGCGACCATTGCGGGTTGGAAGCGCCGTAGCTCAGCCGGGTCAGTTGCCAGGCTTCTCCCCCATCGAGCGGCATCACGAAGATCTGCGATTTCCCTTTGACGGTCCGGGCAAACGCAATGAATTTCCCGTCGGGCGACCAATCCGGCTGGCGGGCGCTTTCGCTACCGCGCGTCAACGCTTTCTCGGTGCCGGGCTTCAATCCGGAAACGTAGAGGTGCGTTTTGTACTCATATTCGTCTTTCTTGTCGGCATCGGGAACAATCGTGGTCAATGTGTAGACAAATTGCTGACCATTGGGTGACGTTTTGATGCCGCTTGCCTGCTTAATGCGGGTCAGGTCGGTAACCAGAATCTTTTGGTTGGTGGTTTGGGCGTGCGCAAGCGGCAACAGCAGCCCGAAAATCATTGCCAGCGGGAGTATTCTCTTCATGTACTAGTTTGCTTCAGAATAAATGCCGAAGATAACAAAAAGAGAAGGTTGTTGGTAAGGTAATGAACACCCGAGGGATTACAGGCCGACGTGGTAGTCATACCCCCGCTCGGCCCAGAAATCACGCGGGCGTTCGTCGCTAAACCAGAGGCTGCCGATGCGTTTCAGATTTTTGACGCCGTATTTAACCGGAATGATCAGCCGCAGCGGAGCACCGTGTACATCCGTCAACGGTTCGTCATTCATTTCGTAGGCCAGCAGAGTTTGTGGATGCAGGGCGCTGGGTGTATCAATGCCTACGTAATAGCCCCCATCGGGCGTTTTCATACCGACGTAAGCGAACCATTCGCCGGAATCGTCTTTCCGACCTAGCTGGTATTTTTTAACAAACTCCCCGAAGTTCACCCCGCCCCAGTGCTGAATCTGGCTCCAGCCCTCGATGCATTTAAACTGAAAAACGATTTCCTGTTTTGGCAATGTTTTCAATTCATCCAGCGAAACCGACAGGGGCTGGCGTCCGGGTTGGGCAATTTGCAACCGCCAGGCTGCTTTATCGAGCGGAGTTCGTAACCCGTCTTTCCCGTTCACCCGAACCTGTTTGGCAGCCCTTTCTTTCGGAAAGGTGGGGGCCAGACTAGCGTGACTGAAATAACCGTCGGCTATCTTTTCATTGGCTTGAAGGACTTGACGAAAAACCGCTGACAGCCCGGCTGCTTTTTTTTGCCCCACGATCCAGCGGTAGACGCCGTACGGCACCAGACTGGCGGCACCGAACCAGGCAAACGCTTTTAACGTTCGTCGCCGAATTTGTTGCTCCGACGTTAATTCCTCGCGTTGTATATGTTTGTTCGGACCGTCCTCGGGAGCCATAACCAGAACATTATTTTAGCGTCGTTTAGTGTGCCGTTTCGGAGAACGGTTTTTCGGGCTGCTCCGGTTTTACCTCGAATCCGGTAATCATACCCCGGAAGTTGTTCCAGCCCGCCCGAATCACCTGCAAAACATGAATAACGAAAAACACAACGTAACCGATGGTCAACGCAAAGTGCCACAACCGGGCGGATTCGTAACCACCCAGCAGGCTCGTCAACCCGGCAACCTGCGTCGGTTTATAAATGGCAAACCCGGTTACCAGCGATCCTATCCCCATCAAAATGACGGTGGTGTAGGCAATCCGCTGTGCGCCGTTGTATTTCTGCTGGGGAGGCACGGTTTTACGGATTCCCAGATCATGCAGCAACACCTGCCAGGCTTCCCGAAACGAATTCCGATCGGGCACCAACAGCCGCCATTCCCCGGAAAAAACCGTATACAATACGTATAAAAAACCGTTGATTGCAAACAGCCACATGAAGACAAAATGCCACGCCATGCCCTCGGCCAGCCGACGGCGCAGTTTCAATGCCTGATAAAAGGAATCCGGGAAAAACTGCACTAAAACCGTCTCCCCGATTTGAATTTTGTAAGGGTCCCAGGCCCAATAGATGAGCAGTCCGCTCCAGATCATCACGAACAGCAACGGAACGTTGATCCAGTGAAACCAGCGAATCGCTAAGGGGTGTTTGTGAACAACACGTCTCATTTTCCCACCAGCTCCTGCACCAGCCGGTTTGCTTTGTAAATGTACCGCATGGAGGCCACAATGGCACCGGTATGAACCGAAACCGTGCGGTTTTTGTCGGGCACAAAAATAAAACTGCCCGGCAGGCTATCCATGTTTCCGTCGAATGCCAGCCCGACGGCTTCCCGGTTTTTGTTGATCAGTGGGCTACCGGAGTTACCGCCAATGATGTCATTCGTCGATACAAAACACATCGGCTGGCGCAGCAATTCGGCAGGTGGATTTAGCCAGCGTTTGGGCAGCGACCACGGAAACTTGCCGTTGAACGAATAATACCGATCGTACAAGCCCGCGAAGGTCGTCTGATACGGAGCCACCGTTCCGTTGTACGGAAATCCTTTCACCACTCCGTCGTTGATCCGCAGTGAAAATGTGGCATCAGGCGGAATGGCCGTTCCGTAAACCTCGTACAGCAAACGCCCCAAATTACTCCGCAAAACCGTTTGCCGCCGGTTGATCTGCTGCACGGCAGAAGCCGCCCGCTGGTAACGCGGTACGCCAATTCGGGCGAGCGCCAGCAACGGATCGTTGTCGCCACTGATGGCAGCCGGTCCTTTCGTGATCAGGTCGTTGATATAGCCCTGGTCGTTCATTTTGGTGTTGTTGAGTAAATAGGCTGCGGCTTCTTTCGGCGTTTTGCCGTTTAGGGCCGCCTTAACGTACGGATCGTCGTTGCCCAGCGCGACCTGGGCTTCGCTCAGGTGAGCAGCGAGGTAGGCTTCTTCCAGTGCACGGTCGGTTAGCTTCGGCGTCTCCAACAATTCCTTGAGCTGCTCCGCGCGGCCCGGATTCTGACGGGCCACATCAGCGTACGTAACCAGCAAATGCGCAAAAACCATCAAATCACCACGGGCCAACTCACTGGGCGACAGATACGTATTGTCGTTAAAATATTTCCGCAGATCAGCAACGTTGGTTGCCAGATCATCCCAAAGCTTTAGATTGATATCGACCCGGGCCGTATTTCCGGCGGCTGTTGCATTGGCCGGGTCCGCCGTATTTCGTCCGGAACCCGTACTGACTTTCGATTGCCCACGTCCCCCTTCCAGACGTTGTGCATCGGCCTTGAACTGCCGTTCAAAAGCGGCTTTTCGAGCCAAAAGGTACGGGTCGCGCAACCCTTCTAGCTGGCCGCCATAAGCTTTCAGGCTATTTTCGAGGCTAAAGATTTCGTTCTGGATGCTGTCGTTTTTGGCTTTCGCATTATACACTTTCAAGGCTTCGGCCCGGCTGCGGAGCAATTGCAGGATATAGGGCAGTTTCAGGTCGCGGTCGTATTCCAGCTCGGACACGGTTTTCAGCCGTTCGGTGCTGCCCGGATTGCCGGTCACAAAAACCGGCTCGTTTTCCTTGATTCCATTGGGATTGAACTTGAAATAATGCGTCGTTTTTAGCGGTTTGCCGTTGTCGTACACCCGGAAAAACGAAAAATCCAGGGCGTAACGCGGATACGTAAAATTGTCGGGATCACCGCCAAAAAAGCCCAGTTGCAATTCCGGCATCAACACCAGCCGAACGTCGTTGTAGCGCTTAAAACCGTACAACGCGTACCGGCCACCGTTGTAAAATGTGATGGTTTGCAGCTCCAGTCCTTTCCATTCGGGCTGATTGCCGTACTCCTGCTTGATGGTTGCAAATTCCCGCTCACGCAGTTGCAGTTGTTCGGCTTCCGACTTCCCGGCGGCCATTGTGGCCTGCACGCGCGTGGTGATATCCGCAATCTTAAGCAGCTGATCGACGTACAGATTAGGTACTTTGCGCTCTTCGGCCAGAGTTTTGGCAAAAAAACCGGTACTGTTCAAATCCTCCCCTTTGCGCTGTACGCCCGTTCCCGATTCGCGGGCGCAATGGTGGTTGGTCATCACCAGGCCGCTGGCTGACACAAACGAGGCCGAGCAGTAATCGGCAAACCGCAACGATGCCAGCCGCACCTCATCAAACCATTTCTGGTCGGGCGTAAAACCGTACGTTGTCTGAAAATACTCGTTTGGGGGCGTATCGAACGTCCACATCTTGCCCATATCAAACCGACCGGCTTTAACGGTATCGGGATTCAACGTAGGCTGGCCCGAAACGACAAATGTTTCGATCAGAAGCAGGGCGGTTAACAGAAACTTCATCTGAACAGGGATTATCTTGAGTCTTGAACTGGGATTACACAGATTAAAGGATTAACTCGGATGGCTACGGCAATCATGTTTACTCTTCTATCCCTTTTAATCTGTGTAATCCCAGTTCAAGACAATTCAGTTCAATGACTAGGACATTTCATTTTTAACCACAAACTCGTGGGTTTCTTTATCGTCTTTTCGGACAAAAGGCCGAATGATCAGCCGGGTGCCGCGTTCGTACGTAAACAGCCGGTAAATCCAGTTGCTCAGCACCACCAGCTTACTGCGGAAACCGATTAGGTAATAAATGTGCACGAAAAGCCAGGCAACCCAGGCAACGAAACCGCCAAGGTGCATATTTCCCGGCAGATCGGCAACGGCCCGGGCGCGGCCAATGATGGCCAGCGAGCCTTTATCGAAGTATTCAAACTTGGTCATGGCTTCGTTCTTGATCAGCCGACGCAGGTTCTTCGCCAGGTGTTTGCCCTGCTGAATGGCCGGTTGCGCAACCCCGGGGTGCCCGTTCGGGTATTTATCGGTTTTCATAAAAGCAATATCGCCGATGGCAAAGATATCAGTGTAGCCCTGAATCTGGTTGAATTCGTTTACCGCAATGCGGCCCCCGCGTACAATCAGCTCCTTCGGCAAACCGTCGATGAGCGCTCCCGTTACGCCAGCGGCCCAAACCACCGTCTGCGACCGGATCTGTTCTCCGCCTTTGAACGTCACGGTATCCCCATCGTACGATTCAACCAGCGTCTTGAGCTTGACAACCACGCCCAGTTCTTCCAGGTATTTCTGGGTCTTTTCACTGGATTCGGGCGACATCGGCGGCAAAACCCGGTCGAGCCCTTCCACCAGGTAAATATTCATCTTGCTGAAGTCAAGGCCCGGATAGTCGCCCGGCAAAACGTGTTTCCGCATTTCAGCCAGCGACCCGGCCATCTCAACGCCCGTTGGCCCCGCACCCACTACGACAAAATTCAGCAGCCCTTCCCGAATCTGCGGATCGACCGTAATGCTGGCCTGCTCGAACGATTGCAGAAACTGGCTTCGGAGATTCAGCGCTTCGGGTATGGTTTTGAGCGAAAATGAATATTTCTGCACCTGATCGTTGCCGAAGAAATTAGCTTTCGTTCCGGTTGCAATGACCAGATAATCGTAACGTAGATCACCAATCAGGGTTTTTACGGTTTTGGTTTGTGGATCAACCCCCAGCACCCGCACCAACCGAAAGTGGAAATCATCGTATTCTTCATCAAACATTTTGCGGAGCGGTTCGGCAATAGCGTCGGGTTCCAGCCCTGCGGTGGCAACCTGATAGAGCAGTGGCCAAAAACCGTGATAATTCTGTTTATCAAACATCACAATCTGAAAATCCTTATTGTTCAGGCTCTTCACCAGATTGATTCCTCCGAACCCGCCACCGATGACCACTACCCGCGGCTTGGTCGTTTCGGGAATATTAAGCGAAAGTTTATCAAAATTCAGCATGGCTGTTGCGTGTTAATCAGGTCGTTGCTATGATAACTCTACAAGGACCGAACTGTTAAGTTCTTCCTCCGTATACTTTTTAAACGTCCTCTAGCGTAATAACAAAGAATACGTCAAATGAATGCCTGAATGAAGTACTTCTTCCTGTCTTGTTTCGTGTTTTTACTGATGTGGTCTCCGGCGCTGAGCCAGTCTGCTCCGGCACGCGCCACCGTAACGGTCAGCGGCTACGTTCGCGAGCAGGGCAGCCAGGAAGTCCTCATCGGCGTGAACGTCTACCTGCCCGGCTCTCCCACCGGGACCACCACCAACACCTACGGATTTTACTCCCTGACGCTGCCCCAGCAAGACAGCCTCACGCTGGCCTTCTCCTTTGTGGGCTACCAAACCGTTCAGCAAACCGTACCCTTCCAGCGCAATGCCGAATTGAACATTCTGCTGACACCGGGCCGCCTGCTGTCGGAAGTAACCGTAACCGGCAATCGTGCGGAAGAAAAAGTGAGCGACAGCCCCCAAATGAGCCGCATTGACGTACCCATCAATCAGATCAAGAAAATACCGGCTTTTCTGGGCGAGAAAGATGTGCTGAAAGTGCTTCAGCTGATGCCCGGAGTGCAGAAAGGCTCTGAAGGCAGCACTGGCATCTACGTGCGCGGGGGTGGGCCCGACCAAAACCTCATTATTCTGGACGACGCCATCGTTTACAATGCCAATCACTTGTTTGGCTTTTTCTCGGTCTTCAACGGTGATGCGCTCAAGAGTGTGGAGCTGATCAAGGGCGGTTTTCCGGCTCGGTACGGAGGGCGGCTGTCGTCGGTGATCGAGATGAACATGAAGGAGGGCAACAAGGAGAAGCTTCAGGGCGAAGGGGGCATTGGCCTGATTGCCTCCCGGCTGACGCTGGAAGGGCCGATTCAGAAGGGCAAATCGTCCTTTCTGGTGTCGGGCCGCCGGACCTACCTCGACGTGCTGGCCCGACCCCTCATCAAGCAGCAAACCGACGGACAAACCGTAGCCGGTTACTATTTCTACGACCTGAACGCCAAAGCCAATTACGATTTTGGCCCCAGGAACAAACTATACCTAAGCGGTTATTTTGGACAGGATCGGTTTTACGCCGACGATCAGGAATCGGCCACCAACATCAACCTCGACTGGGGCAATGCTACGGCCACCCTTCGCTGGAACCACCTGTTTTCGCAACGGCTTTTTTCCAACCTCTCACTGATTTTCAGCAATTACAAATTCCAGATTTCGTCGGACGAAGAAGATGCCGTATCAAACGATCGGTTCGCGCTGCGGTACAGTTCGGGCATCCGGGATTTTTCGCTCAAGTACGATGTGGATTTTTATCCGTCTCCGCAACACTCGCTGCGGTTTGGAATTCAGAGCATTGCGCACCGGTTTACGCCCAGCGCCGTGGTGCTGCAAAATACATTGATCAACCAGTTTACAACCCAAATTGACGCCATCGATGTGGTCGAATCCGGCCTGTATGCCGAAGATAACTGGCGGCCTAACGCCCGCTGGCGGGTCAACGCGGGCATCCGACTGAGCCATTTCATTCAGAAACAGGTGAATTACCTGCGTCCTGAACCGCGCATTTCGGCCGCCTACGTGCTCAAACCGTCGCTATCGGTCAAGGCCTCGTACGCGCTGATGAACCAGTATGTACACCTGTTGTCGAACACTGGCATTGGGCTGCCTACGGATCTGTGGGTGCCCACCACCGATCAGGTGAAACCGCAGCAATCGCAGCAGGTCGCCGTGGGGATTGCCAAAGATTTTGCGGACCGGGGTGCCACCCGGGGCCTGACGCTGACCGTCGAGGGATACTATAAAACCATGAACAGCATCATCAACTACCGCGAAGGAGCCAGTTTCCTGCTAATCAACGATCCGACATCGGCCAACCAGGTGCGCTGGGAAGACAATGTCACGGCGGGCAAAGGCTGGTCGTACGGCGCAGAAGTGTTGTTGCAGAAAAAAACAGGACGGTTTACGGGCTGGACCGGCTACACGCTGTCGTGGACGCAGTGGCAGTTTCCCGAGCTGAATTTTGGTCAGAAGTTTTTCCCGCGCTACGACCGCCGACACGATATTTCGCTGGTGGGCATTTACGAACTCAGCCCGGGCATCACGCTCTCGGGCACCTGGGTGTATGGCACGGGCAACGCCCTGACGGTGCCGCTGGCGAAATACCAGTCGGCAACGCACCAGCCCAATCCAATCATCAACAACGACAATTCATTTATTAACCAGTTTTTCAGCTACGGTCGGGCAGTCAACGACTACAGCGCTAAAAACAGCTTCCGGGCCGAAGCCTACCACCGCATGGACTTCGGGGTGCAGTTCCATAAGAAAAAACGACGTCACGAGCGCACCTGGGAGTTCAGCGTTTACAATTTATACAACCGCCGGAATCCGTTTTTCTACCAGTTGACTACCCAAACCAACGAGCAGACCAACCAACCGACCCGCACGATTTTCCAGCGGTATTCGGTTTTTCCCATTGTTCCATCCGTTACCTACGGTTTTAAATTTTAAGCAGCCATGCGATTCCGATTGTCATCCCTGTTCGCGCTGATGCTGATGGGTACCGTAGCCTGCCAGAATCTGGTCACCGAAATCGACCCGTCAACGCTGCCTCAACTCGATCGCAAGCTGGTGGTAAACGGTTATTTATCTCCGCAGGACACGGTCCTGACGGTTTCGGTTTCCAGTTCTCAGACGGTGCTGGGCGACTACGTCAGCGATTCGATCAATACTGTTCGCGAGGCTACGGTGGTGCTGAGCAGCGAAGGCAAAACCGTCACACTCTCCTACGATCCGCAACAACGGGTGTATGCCATCGACGCCCGCCAGTTTCCGATTCAGGCCGGGAAAAGCTACGCGCTGTGGGTCGACGCGCCGGGTTTTGAAGCCGTTGGCAGTTCCTGTACGGTTCCGCAAGCCGTCCCGATTACGGAATTGCGGTTTGACTCCGTCCGGACGTATAGCGGTTTTAGTAACGACCCTTTCTGGACGTACCAGTTCCGGGCGGTATGGCAGGACCCACCGGGCGAAACCAATTTTTACCGCGTTTCGGGCTACGGCGAGTGTATGAACTGGCCTCCCCGGTTTCCAGCGGCTTATATTGACACCACCGGCCCTAAAGTGGTGATGCGGGGCGTTGTTGGCTTTGGCCGACAGGAGCAGTTTATTTCCGATCTGAATCAGGATGGACAGTTGCTGGTTTCGGCCCGGGGCGAACTACCGCGCTTTTTCGATTTCTATTTTTACGACAGTATCCAGCAAATGAGTTATGCCGGTGAGCATCCGTACACCAAGCCGCTAACCATTCAGGTTTCCGTCTTGCAAACCGACCAGAATTACTACAATTACCACCGGGCACGTCAGCAACAGCGCCAGTCGCAAAACAATCCGTTTGCCGAGCCGGTCCTGATGCCGTCCAATATTCAGGGTGGTCTGGGTTGCTTTGCCGCTTATAACCGGTCGACGGTCACCAAACGCATTGAATGACGGCAGCTAACGGTTCTATTAAAAACTGTTAATTTCCAACCTTTTCACACTTTTCCAACTCCTTTGTCGTATACGAATCAAAGGCTATTCATTCGTATATACTTTATGAAACAACCGCTACTGTTTCTCTCTGTCCTGCTGGTTTTTAGTTTATCGGTTTCGGCACAGAATCCGCCCAAGCGCTATACCGTCAGCGGCTACGTTCGCGAGCAGGGCAGCCAGGAAGCCCTCATCGGCGTGAACATCTACCTGCCCGGCTCCCCCACCGGGACCACCACCAACACCTACGGATTTTACTCCCTGACGCTGCCCCAGCAAGACAGCCTCACGCTGGCCTTCTCCTTTGTGGGCTACCAAACCATCCAGCAAACCGTACCCTTCCAGCGCAATGCCGAATTGAACATTCTGCTGACACCGGGCCGCCTGCTGTCGGAAGTAACCGTAACCGGCAATCGTGCGGAAGAAAAAGTGAGCGACAGCCCCCAAATGAGCCGCATTGACGTACCCATCAATCAGATCAAGAAAATACCGGCTTTTCTGGGCGAGAAAGATGTGCTGAAAGTGCTTCAGCTGATGCCCGGGGTGCAGAAAGGCTCTGAAGGCAGCACTGGCATCTACGTGCGCGGGGGTGGGCCCGACCAAAATCTGGTCATTCTGGATGATGCCGTTGTTTATAACGCCAACCACTTGTTTGGCTTTTTCTCGGTCTTCAACGGGGATGCGCTCAAGAGTGTGGAGCTGATCAAGGGCGGTTTTCCGGCTCGGTACGGAGGTCGGCTGTCGTCGGTGATCGAGATGAACATGAAGGAGGGCAACAAGGAAAAGCTCCACGGCGAAGGGGGCATTGGCCTGATTGCCTCCCGGCTGACGCTGGAAGGGCCGATTCAGAAGGGCAAATCGTCATTTCTGGTGTCGGGCCGCCGGACTTACCTCGACGTGCTAGCGCGCCCCCTCATCCGGGCCAGTTCGAACGGCGAAGCGATGGCGGGCTACTATTTCTACGACCTGAACGCCAAAGTCAATTACGATTTTGGGCGGAAAGACAAAGTTTACCTGAGTGGTTATTTTGGGCGCGACCGGTTTTTCGCCCGCGAAACGCCGGATCGCGAGTTCTCGACCAAAACCAGCGCCGGTCTGTTCTGGGGCAACGGCACAGGAACGCTCCGCTGGAACCATCTTTTCTCGGATAAACTGTTTGCCAACACATCCCTGATTTTCAGCAATTACACTTTTCAGATTTTTGCGGACGAAGAATCGCGTCGGCGCACGGGAACGGACGTCGAAACCAGCTTATACCAGCTCCGTTACAATTCGGGCATCCGGGATGTGTCCTTTAAATATGACCTGGATTTTTACCCCAATCCTTACCATTCCATTCGGTTCGGTGTTCAGACGACCCACCATAAATTTACCCCCAGCGCCATCGTACTGAAAGATACCGAATCCGACCAGTTCCGTACGGAGGTAGAAGCCATTCGGGTGCAGGAGTCGGGCCTTTACGCCGAAGATACCTGGAAACCCACCAATCGCTGGCGCGTCAACGCGGGCTTCCGGCTCAGCCATTTTCAGCAAAAAGCCGTTAGCTACATTCGTCCCGAACCCCGGCTTTCGGCGGCTTATGTGCTCAAACCGGATTTATCGATCAAAGCCTCCTACGCGCTGATGAACCAGTATGTGCATTTGCTGTCCAACACCGGCATTGGGTTGCCCACGGATCTGTGGGTGCCCACCACCGACCGGATCAGACCCCAGCAATCGGAACAGATTGCGGCCGGTTTTGCCAAAGATTTCACGAAGGCAGGCAGCCTGTTTCAGGGGCTAACGCTGACGGTGGAAGGGTATTTCAAAACGATGAAGAACATCGTCAATTACCGCGAGGGAGCCAGTTTTCTGCTGGTGGGTAACCCCGAATCGGCCAATGAAGTTCGGTGGGAAGACAACATCACGGCGGGCAAAGGCTGGTCGTACGGCGGAGAATTTTTGCTGCAAAAGAAAGTAGGGCGGTTTTCGGGCTGGGCGGGCTACACGCTGTCGTGGACGCAGTGGCAGTTTCCCGAGCTGAATTTCGGCAAAACGTTTTTCCCGCGTTACGACCGGCGGCACGACATTTCGCTGGTGGGCATTTACGAACTCAGTCCGCGCATCACGCTCTCGGGCACCTGGGTGTACGGCACGGGCAACGCCCTGACGGTGCCGTTGGCCAGTTATTCTTCCCGCCCGCACCAGCCCCTTACGAACCGCTCGAACAGCTATTTTCCGGGCGGGTATCCTTTTTCCGGCGGCTCTGCGAACGACTACGGCGAAAAGAACAGCTTCCGCGCCGAACCCTATCACCGCATGGATTTCGGAATCCAGTTTCACAAAAAGAAAAAACACCACGAACGAACCTGGGAATTTAGCTTTTACAATCTGTACAACCGTCGGAATCCGTTCTTCTACGCCCTCCAGAACAATGAGCAGGGCCGAGCCCAATTGAAGCGCTATTCCGTTTTTCCGATTGTTCCGTCGTTTAGCTATAATTTCAAGTTCTAAACCGTATGCGACTTACTCTATTCTTTCTGGTTGGCTTTCTGGTTTCCTTAACGGCCTGTGATAGCCTTATCAACGATGTCGACCCGGATCGGTTGCCTTCAACGGAGGGCAAGCTGGTTGTTCAATGCTACCTTTCTCCGCAGGATACCCTGCTGCGGGCCGCAATCAGCCTTTCACGGCCCGTGCTCGGTACGGGCAACGCGGCTCCCTGGAATCTGGATGATTGGAAAGTGGTTCTGTCGGAAGGAAACCGTTCCATTGAACTGAAATATGACCCCCTTCTTTATACCTTTATTGCCGATCCCCGGCAGTTTCCCATTGAAGCGGGTAAAACCTACCAGCTACGGGTGCAGGCAGGCACACAGTCCGTCACCGCTTCCTGTACCGTTCCGAAACCGATCTCAATTGCCTCCGCCCGGCTGGATTCTTCCCGCGAACAGACGCCTTTTAACAACAACCAGCCCTGGATTTACGACGTTCGGTTAACCTGGCAGGACCCCGTGGGGCAGGAAAATTATTACCGGGTAGCGGGCGAAGTTTCCACCAACCAGTGGGTAACACTCACAACATTTACCCCCAATGGTCCCCTAAGAGATACGATTCAGCGCTACCTGCCCTTGCAATCGCTTATTTTCTTTGGGAATACCGAGCAGCACATCAGCGACCGCAACCGGGATGGGCAAGTGATCACGTCGCCGAAGGGAACCATACCGAATTACCTTACCTATTCGTATGTAGATACGACCAGCAAAATGAGCTATTCCGGCAATGCCCCCATCACCAAACGTCCGGTTGCGGTTACCGTCATGCTGCTGCACGTAGACCGCCATTATTACGAATATCACCGAACGCTGCAACAGCAGAATGATATTGATGGAAATCCGTTTGCCGAACCGGTGTTGATTTCTACCAACATCGAGGGTGGCCTGGGTTGCTTCGGCGCTTATAACCGCACAATCAATACCGTTACCCTTCCCTAAAAATCGTTTCAATCCAGCATCCAAAACCGTTCGTTTTTCGTAAAGTTTACATATTGAGTCAATTCAGCTACACCCGTATCTTAGGTAACGTATTCATCATCAACCGGCTTTGGAATGAAACGCCTGTTTGCGGTACTGGGTTTGCTACTCGTTGGCTTTTGCAGTCAGGGGCAGAACTCGTATACCGTTACGGGTTCGGTTTTTGACGCAGGCACCAACGGTGTGTTAGCGGGTGTCTACGTATACACACCCGGCAAAACCGTTGGTACGGTTACCGACTCAAACGGTCTTTTTACGCTAACGCTTTCCGCCCGCGACAGCCTGACGCTTCTTTTTTCCTACGTCGGTTACCAAACCGTCCGGCGAACCATTCCTTTCCGAAGTGATCAACGAATCACGATTGCTTTATCCGCCGGCCAGTTGCTGGATGAGTTAACGGTTCGTCCGATTGATCGCCCGGAACTCGTTAGCCGAAAGCCGCAAATGAGCCAGATTCGCCTTTCTGCCGAACAACTCACCAAGCTGCCTGCGCTGCTGGGCGAGAAAGATGTGTTGCGGGTGTTGCAATTGCTACCGGGCGTCCAGAAAGGTGCTGAAGGGAATACCGGTATTTATGTACGCGGGGGCGGGCCCGACCAAAACCTGATTCTGCTGGACGGGGCGGTTCTGTACAATTCTGGGCATTTGCTGGGATTCTTTTCTGCGTTCAACGGCAGTGCGATCCAACACGTCGAACTGACGAAAGGCGGTTTTCCGGCCCGGTTTGGCGGTCGGCTGTCATCCGTAATCGAGGTGAGTACCAAAGACGGCAACGCCGAAAAACTGTCCGGCGAAGCCGGGTTAGGGCTGATTTCATCGCGACTTGTGTTGCAAGGCCCCCTGGGTAAAAAACGAGTGTCCCAGCCAGCGACGTTTCTGATAGCCGGCCGCCGAACCTACGTTGATCTGGTAACCCGGCCGTTTGCCGTTTCCGACAATCCGGATGCCGTTCAGACCAATACCTTCTTTTATGACCTGAATTCCCGCGTGAGCTACCCCATCGGCTCTAATGACAAACTGTTCCTCAGCGCTTTTCGAAGCAGGGATGCGTTTGTTAACCGGTCGCAAACCGACAACCGACCGTTGCAGGGTAGCTTGAACTGGCAAAATACAGTCGGAACACTACGCTGGCATCACCGGTTTTCTGATGACGCCTTTGTCAACCTGTCGCTGATCTACAGCCAGTATCACCTGAATGTGGCCAATGACGGTTTCGGGCTTCGCGACACGACCCGTTCACCCTATGCCCTCCGGTACCGTTCCGGTATTCGGGATCTGGGTCTTAACTACGCCCTCGAATTTGCCCAGCATGATCATCAGTTCCGATTCGGTTTGCAAAGCACCCACCACCGGTTTACGCCCGGTGCTGCCGTTACAACCGGCGACCTTGCCACCGCTCCATCACCCCGGTTCTTTATTGATGCCCTCGAAACGGGGCTGTACGCCGAAGATACCTGGCAACCCGGCCCGTGCTGGCACCTGAATGCCGGTTTCCGACTCAGCCACTTTTTATTGCTCCGATCCGGGATGTTATCGACCGACTCCGGCGGGCAAACCGGTTCACCATCCGACGGTCCGCCCCGGCCCACCGGGCGACCAATTCAGTATCTGCGCCCCGAACCGCGCCTGTCCATCGCCTACCAAATTGACAGTTCGTTCTCCATCAAAGCTTCGTATGCGCTGATGAATCAGTATGCGCATTTGTTGTCGAATAACGGGCTGGGCCTGCCCGCCGATTTGTGGATTCCGACCACCGGACGCATTCGTCCGCAACAGGCCCGGCAGGTTGCAATCGGTTTAGCCAAAGATTTCGTTAACACGGGCAACCCGTCGCGCAGCCTGGCGATAACGCTGGAAGGTTATTACAAAACCCTTGGCAACAGCATCAGTTACGCCGAAGGCACCAGTTTTCTGAGCACCCAACCTGCCACCGATGCCCAACTCTGGGAGAACAACATTACAACCGGGCGCGGCTGGTCGTACGGCAGTGAACTTTTTGTGCAGAAAAAAGCGGGACGGCTTTCCGGCTGGATGGGTTACACGCTCTCCTGGACCTGGTGGCAGTTTCCGGCGCTGAACGGTGGTCGAAAGTTTTTTCCGCGCTACGACCGGCGACATGATGCTTCGGTAGTCGGTATTTACGAATTCAAACCGGGCATTACGTTTTCCGGCACCTGGGTGTACGGCACCGGCCAGGCCCTAACGCTGCCGATTTCCCGGTTTTCCGGTTACGAAAACCGTCCTCCCGCTTCGGTTGGTTCCGGCCGGCCGTCGGAACAGCTCTTTGGCCCCGCCCCCAACGTGAAGGAATACGGCCCCCGAAACGGTTTCCGGGCGCAGGCGTATCATCGGCTGGATATCGGTTTTCAGTTTCGCAAAAAGCGGAAACACGTTGTCCGCACCTGGGAGGTTGGCGTTTACAACCTGTATAACCGCCGAAACCCGTTTTATTATTCATTGGAAGGAAAAGAGCAGGGCGTCGGCAAACATTCTAAAACCGTACTCTACAAGTATTCACTTTTTCCGGCCATACCGTCGGTTAGTTACACCATTTCATTTTAAGGGATATGAGGCATTTAAGTTGGTTAATCGGTATTTTGGGACTGGCCGCCTGTCAGCCGGTACGGCAGGAAATTGCTCCGGAGCAATTGACGGGGCAAGCGGCTAAGCTGGTGGTGGCTTGCTTTATTTCTCCGCAGGATACAGTGCTGGCAGCCCGGGTTGCCCGTTCGCGGCCGCTGCTGAACGACGAAACCGTTACGAATCTTGAGATTCAGAATGCAAGGGTGACCCTGCGAACGGATTCCCGCAGCATCGAATTGCGCTATCATAACCGGTTGCGGTATTACCGGGCTACGCCCGACCAGTTTCCCATTCGGGCCGGAGAAACGTACCGGTTAATTGTGCAAACGCCTGAGGGACAACGGGTCGAAGCCCGAACGGCCGTTCCGGCTGGCGTCGAACTACAACGCGTCCGGCTCGACTCCGAAGCAGTCCGGGAAAATGGGGAACTTCGTAAACGGCTTTTCACTCGTTACACCTGGACAGATCCACCCGCCGAAACCAATTTTTACCAGACTGAAGGCCTCTTCACGTACCGCTGCACCGGTTGTTCATCGGGGCAAACCGCGCACGAACCCATTCAATTTGTATCCGCCCAGGCCGGACGTGCCATCTACAGCGATGTTGAAACCAACGGTAAAGCCATGAATTCCGAAAAAGGGTATTTGGGTCCTTCGATAGCCGCCGACCAGTCGTTTTTCCCGACGGTTTTTCAAAAACCATTTAGTTTATCAGCGTCCTTGCTGCACCTGAACGGTGATTTCTACCGGTACCACGAAGCGCTATCACGGCAGCAACAAACCGACAGTAATCCGTTTGCCGAACCTGTTTCCATCCCAACCAATATCCAGAACGGTCTCGGCTGCTTCGGAGCTTATAACCGCTCGACGGTTTCGATCACGTTGAAATAAAAAGCCCCGCAACGTTGAACCGTTGCGGGGCCTTATAATCCGAACAGGTGTGCGTTACGCGCTCTGCGTGTTGCTGTTCATCACTTCCGTTTGCTTCCGGATGGATTCCATGTGGACGATTTTGAAGATTTCTTCCACCAGCTCCGGATACAGACCCATTTTCTGGCCCTGCTTCGCACGGGTTTCGTGTACTTCTTTCCAGCGATCCGGCTGGAAGACAGTTACGTTATTTTCGCGTTTGTATTCGGCCAGTTTCTCAACCAGCGCCATGCGGGCGGCCAGTACTTCGACCAGTTGCCGGTCTACGTTATCGATTTTGCTCCGGATTTGCTCAAGTGCACTCTGGAACTCAATATTTTGCGATTCTACTTTCCGGATGTGCAGGTGCTCCAGCATTTCGCCAAAAGCCGCCGGCGTCAATTGCTGAGCGGCATCGCTCCACGCATTGTCCGGATCGATGTGCGATTCTACGATCAAACCGTCGTAGTTCAGGTCCATCTGCATCTGGGCCAGTTCCTGCAGGTAAGCGCGCTTGCCCGCCATGTGGCTTGGATCGCCGATGATCGGCAGATTCGGGAAAGTCGACTTCAGTTCGATGGCCATCTGCCACAGCGGCACGTTACGGTATTTGGAAGCCTCACCCGTTGAAAAACCCCGGTGGATCGCACCTAATTTTGTAATACCAGCGCCAGCAATCCGCTCAAAAGCACCAATCCAGAGGGCCAGATCCGGGTTTACCGGGTTTTTGACCAACACCGGAACATCCACCCCACGCAGGGCATCGGCGATTTCCTGAACATTGAACGGGTTCACCGTGGTACGAGCGCCCACCCACAAGATATCGATACCGTGTTTCAGCGCCAGCTCAATGTGTTCAGGCGTGGCCACTTCAACGGCAAAAGGCAGTCCGGTTTCTTCTTTGGCGCGCTGAATCCACGGCAAAGCCGCTTTCCCCATGCCTTCAAAGCTACCGGGACGCGTACGGGGTTTCCATACCCCGGCACGAATCACATGAACCGCACCCAGTTGGCTCAACTGGCGGGCGGTTTCCACTAATTGCTCTTCCGTTTCAGCACTACAGGGTCCTGAAATGATGAGCGGTTTTCCATTCGTCTCTATCCAGCTATTGAGCGGCAGGACTTCTAAACTTGGCTTCATACTGGTACTCTATACGGGTGATTACTTCTACTACTCTATCGGAAACTTTTTTTAATTTTTTTTAGTATATCCACTGTAGATACAACTGTTTTTCAACTAAATTTGCATCCTTTTGCGCTGACAACAAAACGAAGGTAAAACAAGTTTATTTATCAGGGTATAGGATTACCGAAAACAAGTTTTAACTTTCGGACCTTAAGTTGGTGCATCAGGCAGTGATTATGTCAAACCGAAGTCCATCTTCTATGCCAACGATCGTTCAACGGGCCACTACTTTTCAGTCCATCTCGTTTGAAGACACGTCGATTGCCTTCTCTTCCCAGTCCAACGGGAAACTTCGTAAAACGTACTGGTTATTTGCGTTGATGAATCAGGGTTGGCTGGTAAATTTAGGTACTTTTTTTATCAAACTGGCATTTAAACTACAACTTCCTGTAAAAAAACTCATTAAGCGTACGATTTTCGAGCAATTCTGCGGGGGCGAGACCATTCGCGATTGCGAAAAAACAATCCAAAAACTGCATACAGGCCGTATCGGAACGATTTTGGATTATTCCGTGGAAGGAGAAGACAGTGAAGTTTCTTTTGATGAAACCGTTCTTGAAATTTTACGCACCATTGAACGGGCCAGTGAATCCAATGCCATTCCTTTCTCCGTTTTCAAAGTCACCGGCGTTGCTTCCACCGAATTACTGGAAAAAGTACAGACCGGCGACCGCCTGACGCAGGAAGAACAGGAAGCTTTTGAGCGAGTCCGGCAACGGATTGATACGCTCTGCCGCCGAGCCAGCGAACGCCATATCCGCATTTTTATTGATGCCGAAGAAAGCTGGATTCAGGATACCATCGACCGACTGGCGTATGAGATGATGGACCGTTATAACCATCAGGAATGTATTGTATACAATACGTACCAGTTGTACCGGTCGGATATTCTGGAAAATCTGAAAAAATGTACCGAAACAGCCCGCGCTAAGGGGTATTTTCTGGGCGCTAAGCTAGTTCGGGGCGCTTATATCGAAAAAGAGCGCATCCGGGCTCACGAGGGCGAATACCTTGATCCGATTCATACGACGAAAGCGGAAACCGACCGCGACTTCAATGAAGCGGTTGAGTTCAGCCTTGTCAATCGCGATACCGTATCGATTTGCCTGGGAACGCACAACGAGTATAGTTGTCAGTATTGCCTCAATCGGATGCAGGAACTGCGCATTGCCCCGAATGATACCCACATCTGGTTTGCCCAATTACTGGGAATGAGCGACAACATTTCATACAACCTGGCACATGCTGGCTACAACGTGGCCAAATATGTACCGTATGGACCTGTGGAAGCGGTCATGCCGTATTTGTTCCGCCGGGCCGCCGAAAACAAATCAATTGCCGGGCAAAGTAGCCGGGAGTATCTGTTGGTGAAGAAGGAACTACTGCGCCGGAAAGGGTGCCCAAATAAGTAGATTGGTCCGTTTTAGGAGCTTTACACTCCAAAACCGTCACCCGGCTGGGCGGGCTATTATCCAAGTCTGACCAACCGGGTGATTCATAATACACATCATGGTAAAGAAGAGTCCACTGAAGTTTTTTGTCTTGAGTCTACTCCTGATCGCTTTGGATCAGGCGGTTAAATTGCTGGTTCATTTTAACATGGAACCCGGTTTCGCCGGACAGATTCGGCTTCTTGGTGATTGGCTTAAGCTACATTACGTCCTGAACCCCGGAATGGCGTTCGGCATGCAATTGGGTCACGAGTACGGCAAATTACTTCTGAGCCTATTCCGATTGGTAGCCATGGCTGGTATTGGCTGGTATCTGGTTCACCTGGCCCACCGGGGAGCTCCCAACGGTTTGCTGTGGGCGATGTCCATGATTCTGGCGGGTGCTGTGGGTAATGTCATCGATAGCACCTTCTACGGTGTTTTTCTCGATAATGCGCCCTACGGATCAACGACTCCCTGGTTTCACGGGCAGGTGATTGATATGATTTTTGTGGATGTCTGGGAAGGTTTTTTGCCCGACTGGATTCCGCTCTGGGGAGGGCAGTATTATTCGACTCCCATTTTTAATATTGCCGACTCCTGCATCTTTGTTGGCGTTTGTATTATCCTGTTTTTCCAGCGCCGGTTTTTTCGCGAACAGTCTGATGAAGACATGCTGTTGCCCGATGACCCATCTCCAGCGGATGCATCGGTTTTGCCAGCGAGTGAACTTGACGATACCCTCTCAACGGATTCAACCGACCCTGAAGCGGATACCGTTTCAACGAATGATCCAAAAGCCAGTCTGCCGCATCCCCGCAGTACACCGGAGGACTAAAGCATCTATTATGGCTCCAAACAAAAAAGCACTGCTTACCGCAGTGCTTTTTTGTTTCCATCAGCTAACCAACGATTTCACTGCCGTCGGCTCGTTGTCTGGGCTGTTTCTTCCATAGGCGAAAAGTCTTTGAACATCCGTTTGAGGGCCTTGTCGGTAGCCTCGGTTTTGCTTTGCCAGGCTGCGTCCAGCTCCAGCGCTACAAGTCCTGAAAGGCTCATAGCCGCCCGGAAATCATCCAGCTTCTTAACAAAATCTTTGTTCTGCCGCGTGGCCTTCAGCGCAAATTCGCGGGCAAACACATCGCCTTTATTCTGCAACTCGCTTTTCTTGCTCATCACGTAGTTAAACCGATCGAGCAGATCTTTCATCGATTTACCAATCACCTCCGTAGCTTCGAGCGTTCCCATCGTCAATACAGCCGTCCCGCCAACCGCTGAGACGTACCGCATATTGGTCTGCACTTTGGTATTCTGGTTGTTAGCCACAATGGCGGGTGTTACACCCGTCACGGCTCCTAAACCAGCGTTTGCTACTGAACGGTTCCGCTTCCCGGTTTTAGCTTTCCGGTAGCTTTTCTTCAATTCCTCTTCCTTCTCGCCCAGCTGGGTCAGCAGATTCCAGGCCGTTACCAGCGATTGCCGGTATTGGGCGTAGAGATAACGGTCTTTTTCATCTTGGTTTTCGGCATTATATACCGTAAACTTTATTTTCCGCTCAGCGCGGTTCTGTCCTTTATCCAGTGCAAAAAACACAATGTCAAAGGTCAGTGAATCATACGGATCTTTGACAAAATCGTAGCCGGGCCGCCAGATAAACTCATAGTTGGTTTCCGTATTCTTCCGTAAAGCTTCCCGAGGTACCTCCTGACTTTCCGACAAGAAATCAAAAGTTTTGATGTCATCATCCCCATTGGGGTCGCTCAGGTAAAACTTCAAGTTGACCGTGGCATCCTCTTTAATTCGAACTTGTGGATTTTCAGGAACCACAGTAATATCGGGCGGTACGTCCATCTGTGTTACTTCAATCTTCAAGCGGCCTTTGGTGCGAGACTTGCCCGGCTGATCTTCAACATAAAATTCGATATATTGCCCCTTGCTATTTTTTAAGTGATTGAATTGATTGAGCGATGGCTGCCAGGTCAGCTCCCCTTGAGCAGTCATTTTAACTCCTTCCGGCATCTGATCCGGGATCGGGATAAACACGACCGGGTCATTATCTTCATCCCGAACCGCAGCCGCATCGATCTTGTATACGTTTTGCGTTTTATTGCGGATGTAGAAAGGCCGTAAATCGCTAACCACCGGCGGACGATTTACGTGCTGCACCTTAAAATCGACGGATTGGGTAGCGGTTTCCCCCTGCTTGTTTCGGGCTTCAAAAATAACGGGAATCGTTCGGGTCGTATTGATCCGGTCGGCAATGTCAAAACCAGGAGTCCAGCGGAAATGACCGGTTGAATCCAACGTCATGCCTTCCATCTGTCCTTGCTTGATTGTATACGTCACCGAGTCGGCCCGAGCACCCGACGCCCTGATCATCACATCAATGGTCTGCCCTTCCGCAATCTGATTCCAGCCCGCATTCTGCCGATCTGACTGATTGGGTAGGATTATTTGAAGAGACTTAGAATCCTGGCCAAAAACCGTTAGCTTGGTTAAGAATAGGAATAAAGTAACTATACTCGCTATTTTTTGCAGCATGAGGAATCGTCACCAAATGGTTTTTAATGTGTAACGCAAAAATACCAGATAGATTTTACGGAAGCAGCAAACATCTTATTTTATTGAACCTGTCTTTTCGTAAATACAAGGCAATTTGTATTTATTTAATAAAAAGTTTAAGGTGTTTTCTGGTCCATTTAGAGCTATCCGGAGCAAAAGCAAAGAGCCGCCCATCCCTGAGCGGCTCTCCATACGCTTATTCGTCTGATCAGTTCTTTTTCGGAGTCGCTGTCTTGGGGGCAGGAGTTGCCGGTTTGTTTTGAGCAGGGGCGGTGCTTTGCTGAGCAGCCTGCTTAGACGGAACCGGAACACCCATCTTCTTAAATACCAACTCCGTCATGTCGTTTTCTTCGGGAGCCACCAGCAGTACCGGAATGGTTCCAGACCCTGCATCCAGGTTGAAGACGAAGTTAAAGCCGGCTTCTTTCGCAACGGCGTCAATATTCGTCTGGATTTTCTGCATCACCGGATTGACCAGTTGGTTGTATTTATTCTGCAACTGTGATGATGAGCTAGCCTGAAACTCCTGAATCCGTTGTTGCAGTCCCTGCAATTCTTTTTCTTTATCGGCCCGAATCAGATCTGACATCTGCGTCTGACCTTTTTCGTAAGCACCTAATTTATCCTGGAACTCTTTCGACATATCCTGGAATTGTTTTTCCAACTGCGAACGCTGAATCGTAAGCTGGTTTTGAATATCCTTGAATTCCGGCACATTTTGCAGGATGTACTCCATGTTCGTGTAACCAATCTTCACAGAAGCTGTCGGGGCCGCTGTCGTGGCCGGTTGTTGCGCCTGTGCCCACACCTGGCTACCTCCTAATAGCAGAGTTACTGCCAGTGCAATGAGTTTGTTTTTCATTCTAACTTGTTATTTTGGTTGTTTTGTCGGTTTACTTGTATTTGATTTAGAATTATTCGCAGGGTTTAATTCTTTATCGGTCGGTGTGGCAGTAGAAGGGTCAGTGGACGTAACGTTTTTAGCTTTCTGATCGATCGTCAATCCCAGCTCCTCCATAACATAATCGGTATAATCGTGCCGCGGATTGGTAAACAAGAGCACAACGCCCTCGCTGGCTTTGTCCAGTATCATATCCAATCGTTTCTGGCTGGCTACTTTATCAATGGCCCGCATGACCGTTTCCGTCACGGGTTTCATCAACTCCTTCTTTTTCTGAAACAAAAAGCCTTCGTAGCCAAAAACCTTGTTATTGTACTCACGGGCCTCACGCTCTTTATCACTAATGATCCGCAACCGCTCGCGTTTCATGTCCTCGGTCAACAGGATTTCTTCGGCCTGATAGGTTTTTTGCAACTTATCAATCTCCGTGTATTTATCCTGAATGTCCTTCGACCACTTTTCGGCAAACTTGTCGATCTCCGTCAGCGCCTTCTGGTATTCGGGCATTTTGCTGGTGATAAACTCCGAGTCAACATACCCCAGTTTTTGCGCCTTTACTGATCCAGTGACTAAAAAGGAGAGCAAAGTTACAAAAATTAGTCCTTTTCTCATGACATTTTTTGAAACAAAACCGGAACGATTCCGCATTACTCTATTCTGCGTGAATCAATTACAGTCAGATGGTTCCTTGTTATGTATCTACAAATAACGTTGAAGGAAACGATTTCTTATCTGATCTGCTGCCCAATGGTAAAGTGGAACTGACCACCCGGTCCTGTACGAGTTGTAGAGCCCGGCATTGAGTCGAAACCGTATCCGTAGTCAATCCCGATCAAACCAAAGGCCGGCATGAAGATCCGCGCTCCTACCCCGGCGGCCCGCTTCAGGTCAAATGGATTGTAGCTCTTGAAGCTTCCCCAGTTGTTTCCGGCTTCCAGAAATGTGAGAACAAAAATGGTTGCCGACGGGTTCAGCGATACCGGATACCGTAGTTCCATCACGTATTTGCTGAAGGCCAAACCGCCCCGTGAACGCTCGATTGGAGTTGGCGAAATACCGTTCAGACCCGTGTAGACATCCCGGTCGTTGTAACCCCGCAAACCAATGATATCCTGCGCGAGTGCAAACTGCCCTGTACCGGCCAGACCGGAACCACCCAATACAAACCGTTCAAACGGGCTGAACTCCGTCCGGGAATTGTACCGGCCCAGGAAACCCATGTGCGCGCGGGCATTCAACACCAGCTTGCCCGTTACGGTTGCAAACCAACTGGCATCGAACATCCATTTGTGGTACTCGACCCACTTGTAGCGATCGCGGATATCGACATTGGTACTTGCGGTTCTGTCCGAGAAAATCGAATACGGCGGAGTTAGGGACGCTTGCAGGGAGATCGAGGCCCCTCCGCGCGGGAACTGCGGGTTGTCGATGCTGTTTCGGGCCAGCGTGGTATTGAACGTGATGCTGTTCGACGTTCCGTTATTCAAGCCAATTCCGAAAATATCGTAGTTGTTCAACTCGTATCGCTGATAGGTTAACGAATTGCTCAACTGGAAGAAGTCATCCGGGAAACGCAACCGGCGTCCCAAGCCTACCGATAACATCGTGTTACCATACGAGCCCAGGAAGTTCCGTCCAAAAGCGCCCGGATTGGTATAAATCTGGCTGTAATCCGAAACCCGGAAGATGGTACGCGACAAGCTAACAGAAAGTGCATTCGGTTTCCGACCACCCAGCCAGGGTTCGGTAAATGTTAACGAATACGTCTGGAATTGCCGTCCGTTGGCCTGAAACCGCAACGCGAGTTTCTGCCCGTCACCCGCTGGCAACGGCCGCCATGCTTTCATATTGGTAATGTTACGGGCCGAGAAGTTGTTGAACACCAGACCCAGCGTACCAACAAACCCGACGTAACCACCCCAACCACCAGATAATTCAATCTGGTCACTGGGCTTTTCTTCAACGGTATATTCAATATCCACGGTTCCGTCCGGTTGCGGAACGGGATTAATGCCAATTTTTTCCGGGTCAAAGTAGCCGAGGGTTGCCAATTCGCGCTGGGTCCGGATGATGTCCGTTTTGCTGAATTTCTGCCCCGGCAGGGTCCGGATTTCCCGCAACACCACGTGGTCGCTGGTTTTGGTATTTCCGTTCAGAATGATCCGATTGATGGTAGCCTGCTTGCCTTCAAAAATCCGGAATTCCAGATCCAACGAATCCCCGTCAACGCTTTTAATGACGTCTTCAGCGTTGAAATAAAGATACCCTTTGTCCATATAAGCCGAACTCAGGTCACCACCGGGAATACCGTTCTTCTGTTTTTCGATGGCTTCTTTGCTGTACACATCGCCTTTCTTAAGACCGAGTACCTGCGTCAATTGCTCATCGGTATACAGGTAGTTGCCTTCCCAGGTAATGTTACGGATGTAGTATTTCTGGCCTTCATCGATATCCATGATGATGTTCACCGTTCGGCCATCGTGGGCATATACCGAGTCGAAGGTGATGGCTGCATCGCGGTAGCCCTCCTTGTTGTAATAGTCAATAACTTTTTGCTTGTCTTCCTCAAATTTCTTCGGAATAAACTTGGAAGGTGTAAACAAACGACCAAAGCGCATTTGCTTGGTTCCTTTCATTTTCAGCCGAAGCTTCGACTCATCGACCAGCTCGCGGCCCCGAATCTCAATATTGTTGATTTTGACCTTACTGCCTTTATCAATAGACACCCGCATGGTGGCCTGGTTGCGGGTACTATCGGTCGGCACCGAAATGATTTTGACTTTGGTGTTCAGATAGCCCTTCTCAACGAAATATTTTTTAACGCTGAGCTGCGTATTCTTGATCAATGTGTTCGAGATCAGCCGACCCAGGTTCAGTTTGACCTTGTCCTTGAGCGCATCCTGTTCCGATTTACGAATCCCCACAAACGTTACCTTATACAAACGCGGCTGCTCCTTGATCAAAACGTTCAGCGTAATCTGATCCCCTTCGACCTTCGTCGCCATAATCTCGACATCTTCGAGCAATCCCTGCGCCATGAGCCGTTTGATGGCTCCGTTGATACTTTCACCCGGAATCCGAACTTTATCCCCGACTTTCAATCCCGTCAATGAGAGCAGGGAGTTGGGATCAAGGTATTTGTTACCGGTTACGGTTAACCCGGCAATTTCGTATTCTTTCGGATCGGCGTAGTTCAAATCAAAAGCAGAAGATGAACTGGGAGTCGGGGTGGTCGTAATGCGCCCCCCTCCAAATCCTGGCCGAACCTGCGCCTGGCCCGATAGCGCGACGAGCAGCATCAGCGAACTGACACCCGCCAGAATCAATTTACTATTGAGGGATACCAAGTTGGTAAGAGTTAATTTCATACGTCACTTTACGAGTTGTTCGCTAATCTTGCCAAAACGTCGTTCACGATTCTGATAGGTCAGAATGGCTTCCCATAAATGAGGTTTACGGAAATCAGGCCACAACACGTCATTCATAATATATAGTTCTGCGTAAGCCAACTGCCAGAGCATAAAATTGCTGATGCGGTGGTCTCCGCCCGTCCGGATCATCAGATCGACCTCATCAACTCCCTGAGTCGCCAGCGCATTGGAAAACACCTCTTCATCAATTTGGTCGGGCTTCAGGCTCCCTTCCTGAACCTGCCGGGCCAGTTTTTTAGTGGCCTCCATAATATCCCATTTTCCGCTATAGCTCAAGGCCAGAATTAGCTGCAAACCAGTGTTATTTTCGGTCAACCGCATCGCTTCCATAAGCTCCGCCCGGCAGTCTTTGGGCAATGTTTCGGTGCTCCCGATGGTCGACAGCCGAACGTTATTGTCCATCAACGTGGGCACTTCGGCCCGGATCGTGTGCACCAGCAAATGCATCAGGGCGTCGATCTCCAGTTTAGGGCGGCTCCAGTTTTCTGTTGAAAATGTATACAGTGTCAGGTATTTCACGCCCAATTCTGCACATCCTTCGGTTACTTCCCTGACCGCTTTAATTGCATTTCGGTGGCCGAATACCCGCGCAGCTCCCTGCTTTTTGGCCCAGCGTCCGTTTCCGTCCATAATAACGGCCACATGTCGGGGCAGATTGCTCAGGTCAATGAGTTCTTTCATTCAGCCGGATTCGTTTTAACAAACTTTAACAAAAAGACGGCCCGACAAGGTGGGCCGTTCAAAATCAGGCTGCAAGTTACTAAAAAGCGTAGGGATTTAAAAGGAGTGGAACGTGAAGGCATGAAGGAAAGATTATATTTTTAATCTTTCCGCTACGCACACAACAGGCACTTAATTTTGCACCAAACGAGGGAGTTGTAAGGGACTATTCAACTCACTTTTTTTGATTTTATTCAAAATGCTGAAACGGTTTTTGCCGTCGTCATTATTCGCCTTCTTTTTTGCCGAGCAGACTCAGAAACCCTTGAAACCGTTCCCGATAGGCCGCTCCCAGTGGAAGTTCGTGGGGTCCCACTGAAATGCTTCGGTACGAATACCCCGTAACTTTAGAAAGATTGACGATGTATGATTTGTGGATTCGTAGAAACTGTTGACTGGGTAACACCTGCTCCAGCCGGGAAATTGTGTCGTTCACAACCTCCATTTTCCCCGCTCCGTTTATTTTACAATAAATGCCATAGGCCTGTATGTAGTCGATATGATCGTGATCGAAACGCTGGAAGGTATGGCCTTTTTTAAGAAAAAGAAAAGGATGCTCTTCCGGAATACTGGCGGAAGCATGGACGGTCAGCGCTCGGTTTACAGCGCGGATAAAGCGCAGAAAGGTAAAGGGTTTGAGCAAGTAATCAGCTACGCCTGCCTCAAAACCATCAACGGCCAGATCGGCACTGGTTGACGAAACGATCACCGGTACATCTTTTGCCAATGACCGCAGGTGTTCTAATTCATACTGGGGAGTAAGGGAAACATCCAGCCAGATCATACTGTACGGCTTGCTGCGGGACAATTCCCGCGCTTCTTCCAACGAACCACATGCATCGGAAGGTAAGAAAAAAGGTAACTGATTAAGGAACTCTGTCAAATAGTTACCAGCAATCGCTACATTTCCAACAACAAGACATTGACGTTGTTTGCTCAATCCGCCCTTCATCGGACTGTTGTACAAAGGATCCATACAACTAAAAATTTATGGCAATCAGATAACTCACGTAATGAAAGAAATCAAACACAGTATGGCCGATGGGTACAATCGATTGCTTCACTAATCACATCTCTTCACCACTGCCATAACCTACCAATCGGTAAGATATGAATACATGTGCTATTGACGCCTTATTTTTCCTGTTATTAAAATAATATTTCCATTTCGTGATAGCGGCTAGCCTTCAAGCTATTGCTATTTGAAGAAATAACATAAATATGATACTTTTAGCATAGCAAGTATTATTAGCACCACATTACATTAGTTTATACAATCAAATATAGATAAACAATGGATACAAAAATGAAATACTGAGCTTAGTCTATTATACGGTCTCTCAGTCAGCTTGCTGGAATCCCAAGTCACTCAATCCAGGCTGACTGACCGTAAATAGTTATAATACAATCTGAGGCTGTTGTGAATGCACCGTGGGTAGGCAAAAAAGGCGTCCGACTTCGCCCTGACCAGCGAATTCGGCAATCAAACAGCGGTAATTATAACTCCAGCAAACTTTTCAGGTTATCGTGGTAACTGCTACCCGTAGTCAGGTGTGTCGCTTTTTTGTTGCGCATGATGATGACGTACCTCCCATTAAAATGCCGCTGAATCTCCTGGATATGACGCGTGTTAAGCAACACCGAGCGGCTAATTCGAAGAAAGGAATCCGGCAACTTTTCTTCCAGAGCTGTGATCGTGTAAGTCGTTAAAAATTGCTGACCATCCAGGGTGTGCAGCAAAACGTATTTTTCCTCGGCTTCAAAATACGCAATACTGGCCAGCGGAATCAGCAAAATCCGGTCGCCGGTTTTGACCGAAATGGAATGCAGCTCTTTTTTGGGCTTCAGTAGTTCCAGCACATGCCGCAAATCTGGTCCCGAACCGGATTTGGTTGAACGTGATTTCCGAATGCGCTCAACGGTTTTTTCCAGCCGCTCCGGTTCGATGGGTTTCAGCAGGTAATCGATGGAGTTTTCTTCAAACGCACGAACGGCGTAATCGTCATAGGCTGTGGCAAAAACCACAATGGGCAGGTAGGGTAGCTTCGCCAGCATTTCAAACCCGTTCAGCCCCGGCATTTCGATGTCGAGAAAGATCAGATCAGGTTGCAAGGCTTCAACGGCTTTAAGCCCTTCTAGGCCGTTGACGGCTTCGCCCACAATCTCAAAGGTATCTTCGTACCGAATCAGCAGGCGCCGGAGCCGATTGATCGCCAGCGGCTCATCGTCTACCAGTAAGGTCCGAAGCGGAAATGAAGTTGTCATGCTTCCAGTTTTTAATTAGCCAATCCACCTGCGTTTGATTGCTGCTTTTCGGCTGGCAACGACGGATGGCCCGTTTCCGAACCAATCGTGAGTCGCTCTTTTTTAATCTGAACGACCACTTCCTTCAGCGGTTTGTTTTCAACCAGCAGTCTGGCATCGTTGGCGTACAGGAGCTTCAGCTTATCCTGAATACTTTGCAGGCCATAACCCGCCACCAGCTCTTCCGGAAAAACCGGTCCGTTATCGTGGATCCGGCAGGTCAGCCAGCCTTTTTCTTCCGTAATCCGGAGCAGAATTGCGCCCGGACCAGCGACCTTCGAAATACCGTGCTTGATGGCATTCTCGACCAGCGGTTGCAGCAAAAACTGCGGAATCTGAATTTCATTCAACGACGGATCGGTCAGGTCAATGCGGTAGCTTAACCGGTCGCCGAAACGCACCTGCTCCACGTCCAGGTACGTCCGTACCATTTCCAGCTCATCGCCAACGGTATTGAAGTAGCGGTTTTTCATCCCGGTTGTATACCGAAACAGCTTCGACAACAACAGCACCATTTGTTCGGCCCGGTCGGGTTCATCGTGCACCAGGCTGGCAATAGAATTCAGCGAATTATACAAAAAATGGGGGTTGATCTTGGCTTGCAGCGCTTCCAGTTCGGCCCGGGTTTTCTGCTGTTCGAGGTGGAGCAACTGGTACTCCTGCTCGGTAATTTTCCGGGTGTAGGTGCGCGCCCGTTGCTGGAAGTAGAAAAACAGATTTCCCACGATGATGGGCCCCAGAAGGTAAAACGCCGACGTGTTATTGCCACTGTTCTGGATAAGCGTAACCTGGAATCCATCAAAATATTGCAGTATAATTCCTCGCCAGATCAACGCATTAACTACCCCGACCGTGCTCATAAAAATCAGCGTCAGGACCAGGTGCTGCACCCAGATCGATGGGAAGCGATGCGCCACCAGACCAAACAGCGAACAAATGACCAACACCAAGACTGCACTGATCAGATTACTGATGCAAATCATGATGGTGATGCCGATGTACTCTCCGGTTGGATTGACCAATTCCAGCGTGAAATAAATAATCCCACTCAGCCCATAAACCATCATCGCGCAAACCGCAATCGAAATCATCCAGTCGCGCAAGCTGTTTTGCACAAATAATTTTCTGGTTTTCAGACCTTCAAAAGAATTCATTGAAGTTTATGGCTTGGGATCCTTTACTGGCCACACTGAGCCAGCAAGTACTGATTGGTGTCCATTCCCCAGCTAGGATGAATGGACGATGCAGGTTTGAAGGTAGCAAATTTTTCGGCGGCTTGTTTCAAGAAGGGCAAAGCCACGGTTTTTCCACCCCCCACTTGTTCGGGTGTATAAAACAGGGATTGCCCCTTTAAAAAATAAATTCGGGGATTTTCGGGATTTTTCTGTTTGGCCTTGTCCAGGTTTGCCTGGAAAATGGCTCCGTACTCCTGCCAGCGGTTATCGGGATCGACCGCCAGCCGGGCCGAGGCTAACGCAGCCGCCAATACCATCAATTCGTCGTTATCAGCCTGTTGGCTGGCAATTCGCTTGTAGAATTCTTCCGCCTTGTCCAATACCGCATCTTGTTTGACGGGGTCGTTTTCCTTGATCGATAACAGCATGTTGGTATAAGCCGCCCAGTAAGCCGGTAGCCATTCGGTGGCTTCGGCGTTGGCGATCCGCTCCAACTTACCGGCGGCTTGCTGCAATTCCGGCATTGGCGTCAGGTATTTCACGTTGGCAATAGCGCTTTCCATGGCTTTGATGTACTTCTCATTCTGGGCGTACGCGTGGGTAAAAACCGATAGCGCAAAGACGACTAAAAAGGTTACTTTTTTCATGGCTAAATTGTCTATAGAGTTGACACGGGCAGCCTCCGCCCTACTTCCGGCGGTCTGCGAATACTTAATTTTGGTTAGTAATCAATTCGGGATCAATGGCTTTTCGGGTCAGGTTAAGCACCACGCCAAAGAAGAAAAACCGGTAAAACGGCGGCACAATCGCAAACTTCTGCCTTCCATCGGGCGTGTAACGGTATCCGTAACTATTTTTCGTTCCCAGAATATTTTCCGCCGACGCGAAGAGAACCAGAAATTTGCGGGGTAGTATTTTAATGTAACTCATGTTCATACTCAGACTGCTGTATGCACGGGTTCGATCACCCAGAAACCGGTCACCGCCCGGATTGTAGTAAGGCCGTCCGCTGGCCAGCGAATACGTAGCCCCAGTATTGATGCCCAGCGCCGGGAAGTATTTTTTGAAAATGAGATTCAGCGTGTGGGTAGCCGCAAAGGTCGGCATGGCTTCGATCGGGTAATTCCGGAAAAGCCTTTTAGTATCCAGCAACGAGTAAGAGACCCAGTAATCGACGTTTTTCAAGGTTTTCCGGTCGCGCCAGAACACATCAAACCCCTGCGCATAGCCAAACCCACTGTTGTCGGTCCGGCCGGTTGGAAAGCGGTATATGTTCGGATCGTAAAAACCGCTGGTGTGTTCCCGTACCAGGCTCCGGTAATCCTTGTAGAAGGTCTCGATACGGAACGTCCGGTTGTTATGAACACGCTGGTAATTCAGAATAACGTGATTGGCCTGTTCAAAACCCAGATTCGGGTTGGTCAATACATAAACCTGCTCCGGAGTCTGGTAAAACTGACCAGCCGCCAGCGCAATCTGCCCGTAGGCATCGGTTTTGTAGGCCATCGACAGACGTGGAGACACGTTACCCCGCCCCAATACCGACGTCTGCTCCCCGCGCAGCCCCGCCCGAACGGCCAGCTTGCGGGTAAAAAACACTTCTGTCTCCACAAAAACCGCAGAATACCAGTCGGCCAGCGAACCGCCCCAACTCCCATACCGGTTGGTGTAGGTATACCGGTGAAGTTCCGCGCCGGTCAGCAACGAAACCTTATCAGTCAGCGAACGGGTCAATACCACACGTCCCTGCATTCGCTGCTCCTGCGTCCGGGCCTGCACGGTGTCGATGCCCAGCCGATCCCGGTTGTAGTTGTAATTAACGCCAGCCTGCAAGCTCCAGCGTCCCTCGTCCCAGGTAGTCTGAAACGTCGTCATCGAAAACGCATTATGGTTCCGAACCGTGAACGGCGATGCCCGAAAGTCGCCGGTAAAGTTGCGGAACTCAATCCCCTGGTAGGCCATCGACACATCCGTGTAGTGTTTGAGCAGACTGTGCTTTCCAATGGGTTGCGTCAGAATGATTGACGTACCGCCCGCTTCCGGAGCATGAATCCACTTGATGTTCTGTCTTAGAAGGCTAAAAAGTGGATTGAGGTTGGTGTAGTTTAGCGAGAATGTAATCCGTTCTTTTTTGAAAGCCGACAGATTGACTCCGGCGGCATGAAACCCGACGCTGACCCCATCATTATCTTCGGCCCGGTCTTTCGTATTAAGCGTCAGCACCGACGACAGCGCCTGGCCGTACTGCGCGGAGTAGCCACCGGTACTGAAAGCCGTTCCCTTAAACAAAAACGGCGAAAACCGGCTGCGCTGGGCCACATCTGGTCCTCCGCTCGTAAACGGATTCTGCACCGCCATTCCATCGATCAGGGTGCGGGTTTCAGAAGCGGCCCCGCCCCGCACAAACAACCCGGTCTGGTCGCCAACCCGCTGAGCCCCGGGCAACAGCTGCATCACCGCCGGAATATCAGCTCCCCCGCTGGCCGTTGTGACAATATCCAGTGGTTTCAAAATCGTCTGGCGTTTCTCATCGCTGGCTTCAAAGGCCCCTGCCGTAATGACAACGGTATTGAGCACCGTGGCCGACTCCTGTAGTTTGGCCGTAAAGCGAACCGTTGGCGCCCCTAGCGTGATTTTTTGGACGAATGGTTCGTAGCCAATAAAACTGACGGCAATGGTAGCCGTATCCCGCTGATCGGTCTGGAAGCTGAACGCTCCGGTGGAATCGGTAATTACGCCATCGTATGAGCCCTTGATGAAGACATTGGCTCCGGGTAGCCCTCCTCCCCGGCGGTCGGTAATTTTGCCGACCAGCGTAGTTTGCGCCCAGGCCGACACCGGCAAGAGCAAAGCGCAGCAGAACAATAGATGACGTATCATGGGGAATTGCTTCGAACACACGTTCAAAGCTATCCACTTGGTGACCGGGGAAAGAGCCGTTTCCGACAAACGACAATTTTGCCGGAATAAACCGGGGTGATTGCCCGATGATTGAAACGGTTTTAGTCTTTCGGAACGTCAAAAGCCACTGTCTTTTCCACCAACTCCTTACCCAGCCATAGGTTATTTTAGGTTTCTAAAAAAATTCCAAAAAAAATTTCACTGAAAAGAGTATCGACTACCTGTTCCTGCATCTTTACCCCAAATCCGCAATACTATATAGTTTTCCACACTTTTCGAAGCGTACGGTTTTCAAGTTTACGGTGTTTTGCTGACGAATGTCGCCGGTGCGATGGGCCGACAGACGGCAACAAAACAGAAGTAGCCAATCCTAGCAGCTGTCGCACCCGCTATTCGGCTAAACTGTAAATCAACCAGCCAACGAAAATTAACTAACCAACCTAACGAACTCATTTGTGAAAAAACTATGGAAGCCTATGACAACGCTCATGACGGACGACGCCACCAAGCCAATAATGCTGCAATCGTAACGGTTCATTGATCCCTTTAACCCGTTTGCTTTCTTCGCTACATCCTTTCAGGGATGGATTGGGAATCATTATGCCGATCTTAACCGACAAACCATATTATGTCAAAAAACCTACAATTTCATCATGCTTTGCAGACTCTGATGCGCCTGGTGCTTTGTCAAATCCTGCTAGCCATCTCTATTAACGCTTCTGCGCATGTCCGGGACACGCGCGGCCCGAAAGTACTTGAACAAAAGGTTACGCTCCAGATTGCCAATGCTGATGTTGAAAAGGTACTGGATAAACTGGAGAACATGACGAAAGTCAAATTCATGTACAATCCACAGATTTTCAGTACGCAGAAATCCAACTTTAAATTTCAGGAAGAAGCGTTGTCCGAAATTCTGGACAAAGTGCTGACTCCGCACAAAGTCACGTACGAAGTTGTTCAGAACCGGATTATTCTGAAACGGATTCCGTTGCAACCCGAAACCGTTCCGGCACCTGCTTCCACCAAAGAAGCTCCTAAACGGAACGTCACGGGAAAGGTAACCGACGAAACTGGTTCTGGAATGCCTGGTGTCAGTGTCCTGGTTAAAGGGACGCAGCGCGGAACATCTTCAGACGCCGAGGGTAATTTCCGGCTGGACATTCCGGATCAGGGCATTGAGTCGGCGGTACTCATTTTCAGTTTCGTCGGTTACCTATCGCAGGAAGTGACCGTAGGCAATCAGTCCACAATTTCCATCCAGATGGCCCCCGAAGCCAAATCGCTGAACGAAGTGGTGGTCACAGCCCTTGGTATTGCCCGGGAGAAAAAAGCGCTGGCGTACTCGGTTTCGGAAGTAAAAGGAACGGAGTTCACGCAGGCCCGGGAAACCAACGTGGCCAACGCTCTGACCGGTAAAATTGCCGGGGTCAATGCAACGGGTATGGCTACGGGTCCTGGTGGATCGAGCCGCGTAATCATTCG
This sequence comes from Larkinella harenae, assembly GCF_054780515.1. Taxonomy (NCBI): domain Bacteria; kingdom Pseudomonadati; phylum Bacteroidota; class Cytophagia; order Cytophagales; family Spirosomataceae; genus Larkinella; species Larkinella harenae. The sequence goes on from NZ_BAAGWE010000002.1 coordinate 1,362,045, forward strand.
CGGAAACGGTTCGCTGAACGGCAACAACCAGCCGCTGTATGTGATCAACGGGATGCCGATGGACAACAGCATTCCCGGCGGGGGCACGGCCGCCGACGGGAACGGGATGAACGTTGACCGCGGTGACGGGATTGGCGGTATCAACCCCGACGATATCGAATCCATCAGCGTTTTGAAAGGTGGGCCGGCTGCGGCCCTTTACGGTGCCCGCGCTTCCAACGGGGTTATTTTGATTACTACAAAAAAAGGTCGGGGCCAGAAAGGCATCGGGGTTGAAATCAACAGCAACACCACGTTCGAAAACATTGCCGTGATTCCGAACTGGCAATACGAATACGGTCAGGGCGTAGACGGTAAAAAACCGACGACTTTAACCGAAGCCAAAAGCACAGGTCGGCTTTCGTACGGTGCCCGCATGGACGGCCAGCCCACCATTCAGGTTGATGGCCAGCTGCACCCGTACTCGCCCCAGAAAGACAATCTGAAGAACTTTTACCGGACCGGAACCAACTACATCAACTCGGTTGCGTTTACGGGCGGGAATGAATCCGTGAACTTCCGGTTGGGCTTGAACAATACCGCGTCTAACAGCATTGTTCCGAATTCGTCGTTTGCCCGGCGCATTGCCAACCTGAACCTGAACGCATTTCTGGGCAAAAAACTGAGCATCGAAACCGTATTTCAGTACAACCAGGAAGAAGGCAAAAACCGCCCGAAAGTTGGGTATGCCGATATGAACCCGCACTGGGCAACGTATCTGGTGGCCAACGTGGTGGATATCCGCAGCCTGTCGCCGGGTTACGATCCTGTAACGGGCAAAGAGATGGAGTGGAACCCGGTTCCGGCAGCTCCAAACCCGTATTTTGTCGTCAACAAATTCAAAAACGACGATAGCAAACACCGGTTTTTGAGCCAGGGAAGCATCCGGTACGACATTCTGGACAACCTGTACATCAAAGGAAGCGTGAGCCAGGATTACTACAGCTTCCAGTCGGAATACGTACAACCGACCAACAACGCTTACCAGCCATTGGGTACGTACGACGCCCGCAAGGTGACGTCCTCCGAAACCAACGGCATGCTGACGCTGAACTACAACACGAACTTCCTGAACGACAACCTGAGTTTTTCAGCGCTGCTGGGGGGCAATATACAGCGTTCCATCTACGATCAGACGGTCATTGCCGGAAGCGAATTCACGGTGCCGTATTTTTACAGCTACACCAACCTGGCAACCTCCACCACAACGCCAACCTATATGAAGAGCGCCATCAACTCGGTGTTTGGCTCGGTGGATTTTGGGTACAAAAACGTAGCGTACCTCACCCTCTCGGGCCGTCAGGACTGGTTCTCGGTGCTGAATCCGAAGAGCAACAGCATTTTCTATCCATCCATCGGTGGATCGCTGATTCTGTCGGATGCTTTCCGGCTGCCCAAAGCCATCAGTTTTGCCAAACTGCGGGCTTCGTGGGCGCAGGTAGGGGGTGCTACGGTCAACGCGTACCAGATTTATCAGTATTATTCGATGCAGCAGGGTGGTCACAACGGTCGGCCGGTGCAGGTGCTGTCTTCGTCGCAGGTTCCTAACCCGGATCTGAAACCGTTGACGTCTACCACATCGGAGGTCGGTATCGAAGGTAAATTTCTGAATAACCGGTTAGGTATTGACCTGACATTCTACGACCGGAGAACCACGGACGATATCGTAACCACCAATATTGCGGTTTCATCGGGGTATACATCGGCCCTGCTGAACGTGGGAGAGCTGAGCAACAAAGGAATTGAGTTGCTGCTCACCGGAACGCCCGTGACCAACGGTAATTTCAGCTGGGATGTAAGCTACAATATGGCCTACAACCAAAGCAAAATTGAGCGCCTGGCTGAAGGGTTGACGGGTATCGACATCGGCTCCGGTGTAGGTGGCGGTCTGGTTCGGAACGTACTCGGACGGCCTTACGGAACGGTTTGGGGATACCGCAAAAAAACCGATGCCGCCGGCAACGTCGTTTACAACACCGCCAGCGGCTATGCCGTGCGGGGCGACCTGGAAGAAATCGGCCAGGGAACTCCTCCGCTAACGATGGGGATTACCAACAACTTCCGGTACAAAAACTTCTCCCTGAACGTGCTGCTCGATGGCAAATTTGGTAGCATCGTTTACTCGAACCTCTATCAGTACGCCTACCGGTTCGGTCTGCCGCAGGAAACGCTGCCGGGTCGGGAAACCGGGGTAACGGTAACGGGGGTAACGCCGGAAGGCAATCCCTTCACCAAAACCTGGGCGAAACAAGATGTCGATACTTACTACGACAACGATAAAAATTACACGGCCATGTTCATGTTCAACAACGATTTCGTGAAACTGCGTCAGGTGGTGCTGAGCTACAACCTACCCGTCAGCAAGGTGGCGTTCCTGAAACTACAGGGAGCTTCGATTTCACTGGTTGCTCGTAACCTGGCCATTCTTTACAAAGACAAAAAGAACCAGTATTTCGATCCGGAGTCGGGCTACACTAGCACCAACGCACAGGGCTTAGAGGCTTTTGGGGTACCGCGGACCCGCAGCCTTGGCGTGAACTTAATGGTGAAATTCTAATCTACTAACTTTCTCACGATGAAGCGTCTGATTCAAAAAATACTCTGTGCGGCACCGTTGTTTCTGCTCCTGTCGTCCTGCGACAAAGGGTTTGAAGAAATGAACGTCGATCCGAACAAATACTCCGAGGTTGTTCCCGAATACCTGTTTACCCGGGCACTGCTCGACGGTGTCAGCACCAACTTTACAGGAGCAGCTTACCTGACCATTGGTCAATCAATGCAGCATTTTGCTACCTACAAGGAAGTTCCGGCCGCTGGCGACAAATACTTTAACTTCAGTTATTCAACCGGTAACTGGAACGCTTACGCCGGTACCGGCGCGGGGCAGGGAGCGGTTATTTCGACGCGCCAGGTAATTGAAAAGGTGTCGATGAACCCCAACGATGTCAACAAACTGTCGGCAGCCCGCATCTGGAAAGCGTATATTTTTCACCGGCTGACTGATCTCTACGGCGATATTCCGTATTTCGACGCGGGGAAAGCGCTGGCCGATAAAAACTACGGCCCAAAGTACGATACACAACAAGCCATCTACGCCGATTTGCTGAAAGAGCTGGACGAGTCGATTCTGGCTTTCGATGCGACCAAACCCACCTTCGGTGCGGCTGATCTGATGTACGGTGGCGATGTTACCAAATGGAAGAAGTTCGCTTACTCGCTGATGCTCCGGCTGGGCATGCGTCTGACGCAGGTTGAGCCCGCCCTGTCGAAAACCTGGGTGGAGAAAGCCATTGCCGGGGGCGTTATTCTGGACGATGCCGACCGGGCCGTGATCAACTACGTAGATGGATCTCAGGTTGCCAGCCGGAATTTTATCGCCAACGGTTTGCTGAGTACCGACTATATTACCCCCGGTGGTGATAATGTAGAAGGCGGAAAACTAGCCAAAACTCTCATCGATCACCTGAAGACGACGAAAGACCCACGTTTGAACGTTATTTCCATTGTCTGGACGACCACCGATGGCAGAACGTTTACCGCCGACACCACAACCGCTCTGCAAAGCGGAATGCCCAACGCGGCTTATAACAGCTTGCCTGCTAACTTCAATTCGTTTTCGGAACCCAATCCAAGCACGTTACTGCGCTACAGCGCTCCGGTGATTGTCATGGGCAATGCCGAAATGAACCTGTTGCTGGCCGAAGCCGCTGTGCGTGGCTGGGCCAGCGGAACCACCGCTCCAACGGCTTATTCCAACGCGGTGAAAGCCGGTATGCGGCAATGGTCGCTGTTCGGAACGGGTGGAGTTATTTCCGAAGCAAAAATAAATGCGTATCTTGCGGCTAATCCGTATAAAGCTACCGGAACCGTTGCTCAACAAATGGAGCAGATTCATACTCAAAAATGGGTATCTTTGTTCCTGGAAGACGAATACGAGATCTTCGCCAACTGGCGTCGGACGGGTTATCCTGTTTTAACCCCAACCAACTACCCCGGAAATCTCACGGGCGGCAAAATTCCTACCCGTTTTGTGATTCCGGATTCGGAAGAAACCTACAACCGAACGAATTTTATCGAAGCCCGAACTCGTCAGGGCGGCACCAATACGCTTTCCAGCGTTGTGTGGTGGGATAAATAAAGCATTAAAAATATACCGGTGTGTTCCGGGGACAATTGAATTGCGGAAAAGCACTGGGGTATCCCTGGTGCTTTTTTTGTTTTATGACTACATTATCATTAGATAATACAGAAATAAGTTAATACAAACCAAACAAGGTCTGGAAAAGCCCCCTCCCGTATCCAGAATGCCCAGTTGATAGCTTCTGCTCCTTTGCAACGCCTGCTGCATCGCCTGTCGCTTGACAGCTAAGATCCAGCCAGTGGAATCGCGATAGACTGAATGGAAGACAAAAAAATAGGGACGGCATAAACCGTCCCTATCAATAACAAGGAATGTCGACTTACTTACAGCGTCTTCAACTCCAGGTTTTTCCAGCGGACCTTGATGCCTCCTCCGTCGTGGATTTGCAGCGCCACTCCACCTTCACCTTTACCAATTTTTTCGTCTTTCAGATCAACCATTGCCTGGCCGTTGAGCCACGTTTGAACCCGGTCTCCTTCGGCCCGAATACGCAATTTATTCCACTCGCCGGGTTTTAAAATGGTTTCTTTTTCGTCCGGAATCTGAACCAGCCAGCCCCGTCCATAGGACTCATAAATACCGCCGGTGTCGTGGTTTGGCGGAGCAACTTCCACCTGCCAGCCACTTACTTTGGTTCCTTCTACCGTTGAGCGAATAAAAACCCCACTGTTTCCGTTGGCCTCCTGCTTAAACTCTACCGACAGGTCAAAATTTTTGTAAAACTTGTCTGTTGCCAGATAACCGTATCCTTTATCCGGGCCACTTTCACAAATCAGTTCCCCGTTTTCGACGTACCATTTCTCAGTACCGTAAATTTTCCAGCCCGTCAGATCTTTTCCGTTGAAGAGACGAACCTTCTTTGTAGGAGCCATAAAGCCAAGGGTCACCGCAGCCAGCAGAACCAATACCAGCAATTTTTGTTTCATGGAATTAGTAATCAAATAAGTTTAACAAAGGATTTGATAGTTTTGCAAAAGGTGTAACCAGTCCTTCCATTCAATAAACGTTGGATCGGATTCGTTTTTGCCAGTACTGGCATAAAGATAACAAGCCAGACCGTCAGTCCGACCGCAAAACGCACTTAATCTTCAATAATTGATAGCTTTACATGAAAAAAATGTTCTTTTCCGCATTCCGATCCCGTACGCTGACGTTAGCGGTTTTGGCCCTGTTTTCGGTGTTCACAACCAGCTGCGGCAACGAGGACGAAAGCGGCCCCGCCCAGCCCAAAACAATAGCCGACTATATCGTTGAAAACGACGATTTTACCATCCTGGAAGCAGCTATTCGCCAGGCGGGTCAGCTCGATGCCTTCAAAAATCCGAACCTGACATTTTTTGCCCCCAATGATGCAGCCTTTCGGGCATCCGGTTTTGCAGACGCTTCGGCGCTGGCCACACTTACCAAAGAGCAGCTAACGGCGATTTTACAATACCACGTTCTGAAAGCGGCAGTGAAGGTGTCGGGCTTTCCAACTGAAAACAACAGAGCGGTTCAGACCTCCCTGACTATCAATAACCAACCGGCGGTTGTATACATCTCAAATAATCAAACTCGCCTGACTGTCAATGGCACTCCCGTATCGACCCCCGATATACAAGTTGCCAACGGTATTATTCACATCATCGACCGTATTCTGTTGCCGCCCCCCTTGGGTACGGGTGGCGGAACGCTGGTCGGCGTGGTAGCCACTGACACCAGTTTGTCATTGCTGGGTACGGCCGCCCTACGGGTAGCCGCCGTGAACCCGACGCTGGCTGGTGTGCTGACCGGTACCGATCCCTACACGGCTTTTGCCCCTACGAATAATGCATTCCGGGCGCTGAAACTCAGTACCCCCGATACAATTAATAAAGTACCAGCCACTACGTTGGCCACATTGCTGGCCAACCACGTTGTAGCCGGACGCCTTTACAGCAGTGACCTGAAATCCGGCGTTGTGACGGCCTACGGGACCGGAAAACTGACGGTAAATGCCGACAGCACCGTGATGACGGTAAAAAGCAACGGTATTGCTACACCCGCCAGAATTGTTCAGGCCAACCTGACTGCCACCAACGGCGTTGTCCACAAGATCGATAAAGTACTGCTATAACCAAGCGTATGCTCCCTAAAATTCTGCTGGGTGTGCTGATCGTTGCCGTCACCGTTCTGGTCGTTTTGCTGGCAATCGGTTATTTTATTTCTGCTCCCGGCTACCAAGGCCCGGTTTCCGACCATTTCGATGGCAAGCAGTTTCATAACTACAATGGCGCGAAAGCCAAAGGATTCGGCGATGTTCTGCGGTGGATGCTTTTTGATCAGAACAAAAAACCGTGGGGAGCTTTTCATCCCCTCCCGCCGGGTCCTCCCCCGCCCGCCCGCGTAACCAACTCACAGGTCCGCGTTACGTTTGTCAATCATTCAACGGTTTTGCTGCAGTTTGACAGCCTGAACGTAGTGACCGACCCGGTTTGGTACAACCGAACCAGTCCTTTTCAGTGGATTGGTCCGGAACGGCATCGCCCGCCCGGCATCCGGCTTGAGGATGTTCCTGCAATCGATATTTTACTGATCAGCCACAACCACTGGGACCACCTCGATATCAAAACCGTCCAGAAGATTTGCCAACGGGACCAGCCCAGGGTCTACTGCCCGCTGGGAGTCAAAGCCTTCCTGGAAGAACAGGGTTGCAAAAATGTGACGGAAATGGACTGGCACGGGTCGCTGGCTTACAACAACCAAACCACCATCCGCTGCGTACCCGCCCAGCACTTCTCGGGCCGGGGTATGTTCGACCGCGATGCCACGCTCTGGTGCGGTTTTATTGTAGAGAGTCAGGTTGCCGGTAAATTGTATTTTGTTGGGGATACGGGATACGGTTCTTTCTTCAAAAAAATCGGCGAACAATACGGGCCGATGCGGCTTTCCCTGGTTCCGGTTGGTGCTTTTCGCCCGACCTGGTTCATGTCGCCCATCCATTGCTCCCCCGAAGAAGCCGTTCGGATTCACGATGATATCCGTTCGCAACAAAGCGTTGCCATTCATTACGGCACCTTTCCGCTGGCCGACGATGGCGAAACCGAACCCATCGACGAACTCCACAAAATTTTCCAAAAACAACCGCAGCTAGCCGAGCGATTTTGGATAATACCGGAAGGCGAAGGTCGGATGGTGCCGTAAATTTTCCTGCCATTGCAACGCTTCGGTGAACCCGGGGGTCCATAGATACAGTTACTACTTTATCAATTCTTTTTATCGCAAGTATGAAGTCTAAAAAGCTAAGCCTCTTTAGTGCCTTGCTGCTGGTAGTTGGGTTAACCTCATGTATGAATAATTTCAACGATGAAGGCGCCGGCAAAGCAGAGGAAAACGTTCAACGCATCCGGAATTACCTCAACGCTAATCAACTACAGGACCTGGCAACTGCTTCGCCAACGGGATTGCATTCCATCATTACTCCAGCAAATTCGACGGCGAAACAAACCAAAATGGGCGAAGAACTGGAGTTTACCTACACCTTGTCGTACATCAACAGCATGGGTCAGCTTATTCTGCTGGATAGTACCAACAAGTCTAAACCGGCGTACCTTCCTTTCCTGCCCGGCATTGTTATCCTCGGTCTGGAAGAAGGCTTGTCTATGCTGAAAGAAGGCCAGAAAGGACGGTTTTTTATTCCGTCTAATATCGCTTTCGGAAGCGATAATCGTCAGGGCAAAATGGAACCTTACAGTCCCGCGGTGTTCGATGTGGAGATGAAACGTTCGCGGACGGAACTGCAACAAATGGATGATTACGCCAGCATCAAAAAATTGGGCAAACCCACGCTGACTGAATCCGCGATCTCGAATGATACCGCTAACGTGGTCCGGATTTATAAACTTTCCTCCGGAACCGGACCCGCAATTTCACTCGGACAAACCGTTACCGTTGCGTACATCGCCAACACGTTTCGGGGTAGTCAGCCATTCGATAAAGGAGACTCGTTATCCTTCCGGATCGGAAGCCGACAAGTAATCGACGGTTTTGATATGGGCATTAGAAAATTGAATGTCGGCGATAAAGCCATCCTGGTGTTTCCATCGACACTGGGCTATGGTACTCAGGGTTCGTTCGATCAGGCAAAAAGGGAATATATCGTACCCCCTTATACTCCTTTATCTTTTGAAGTGACCGTAAAATCCGCGAAATAGGCACTATGGAGCATTCCGGCGAACAAAACCGGAATGCTTTTTTTTAGTTCTGGGCCTTTTTACCTTCTACAGCCAGCAAGTATAATTGCATGGATTCGCCGGCTGTGGCAATCCACTCGTCGTATTCGTCAATCGCACGAAGCCGTTCTTCCTCCAACACATAACCGTCTTTTACCAGCTGCGGTCCACGAATTTCCGCTACTTCCGACCAGATTCGGCTGGTTACCGAAAACGCGGCTTCTTCTTTCCGGCTTAGTTCAAACTGCGGTTCTACCGTTACATCTTCCAGACCATGTTTCTCAAAAAGTGTTTTTAGATGATCGGCGATGGCGTTATCGAAACCAGCTTCCTGCCGCCATTTCAGAAATGCGCCGTAGAATTTTTTCATGCTTTCGGGTGGCTCGGGCTTCCATTCCACCTTTTCGTGGTTGTAGTCCAGCACGGCCAGCACTCCGCCCGGTTTTACCAGTTTCATCATCCGAACCAACGCTTCTTCCGGCCGGGCCAGCCACTGCAATACGCGGGCGCAGGTAACCACATCGAATTGCTCGGTGGTGTCAAACGTGTAAACATCTGCCTGCTCGAACGCCAGTTGCGGTAAGTCAACCGCCTGTTGTCGGGCCTCCTGAATCAGTTTCTCGCCAGGATCAATGCCCAGCACGCGCCCCTGTGAGCCGACCCGCTCAGCCATACCGCGGGTTATGGCTCCGGCCCCACAGCCCACATCCAGCACCGAACGCCCCGGCAGTAGGTACTTCAACAGATTACGGTTGCTCGTTTCGACCGTTCGGCGCGCCAGAATCGGATTGGCGACATTGGGCATGGCGGCCCGTTGGGTTGCGGTTTCATTTTTCATCGAACTGAAAATAAACATTCCTTCCCGTATTACACATACGACAACTTATAATACAAAATATTATTTGATTATTGCAAACACATTCCTTATCGTCAGCAGATACCATCCCTGATACGATCATGAAAAAGCTAATTATTTTATGCGTGGTTCTGGAAAAACCGATTCCAAAGCATCACGCGTGGTTGAAAAAATTGGCAGAAAATGGAAGATCATTCACGTCTGTGCCCTGACGAATCTCAATACGCTGGCGAATCAGGCCAGTATCAGCAAGTGATTCCGTCAGACGGACCAAACTTCCGGACGAATGCGGTTGTTATGGTAGTGCCGGTGTCTCTTTTGCCCGGCACCACCCCATGAGCAATACCAATGCAAATGCCCAGACCGAATCCTTCCACGATATTATTCGCGGAGACACCCCCGTACTGGTTGATTTTTATGCCGACTGGTGTGGCCCCTGTAAAGTGCTGGCTCCGACGCTGAAGCAACTCGCCGAACGCAAAGGCGACAAACTGCGCGTCATCAAAGTTGACGTTGACAAAAGCCGCTGGGCCTCCAGCACGTACCAGATTCAGAGTGTGCCGACCATGATTTTATTCCATAAAGGCAAAATCGTCTGGCGGCAATCGGGAGTGCTTTCGCTTCAGCAACTGGAATCGATGGTCAGGCAGGTAACGGGTTAGTTTTCCACGGAACGAGTGCGTCGGAACGTGACAGCAATGCCTGCCAGAATGACGATACCGCCCAGAACCATCTGAAATGTAATCTGTTCGTCGATCAGTAGCCAGGCCAGAAAACCGGTCACGATGGCCTGGCTCAATAAACTCAGTGCCACCCGCTGTGCTGCAATGGTGCGCAGGGCGTGGCTGACTGCAAACCAACCCAATAGCTGACAAAGCAGCGCCTGAAGAAGCAGCGAGCCCCAAACCTGCCTATCGAACCCCCACAACGGCTCCCCCAGCAGCAGACAAACGACGAGCAGGTACAGGCTCGAAACGGTCATGCTACACGTCATAAAGCTCAGAATTGACACCTTGCTCAACACCGTTTTGCTGACCACAATGTAACCGGCGTAAAAGAACCCCGATAATACGGCCAGGAAAAAACTTTTGTCGAACCGCATGGTTAGAACCGTATCGATACCCATTAGCAGCACCATGCCCACTAGTGCCAGGATGGCCCCCAGCCAGAAATAGACATTCGGTTTTTCGGACGAAAAAAGGAAAGCGCCCAAACCGACCCAGATGGGCGACAGATTGGTAAGCAGGCTGGCCTGCGTTGTCGATGAATACTGTATCGAGAGATTCCAGACCGCAATATCCGACGCAAAAAAAAGACCGCAGAGTGTGATCGGTTTCCAGTAGCGAAGTACGCTCCGGTTCCATTTTTTACGAATCAAAACATACGGCCAGATTAATACGGTTGCCAGGCTCATGCGATAAAAGGCATCACTAACACCAGATATAGGCGTAATTTTTACCAAAATCGGGAAAATGCTGATGCAAAGAATGCCAATAATAAGACTCAGGCGGGCCGACATTGACGTGTAGACTAATTGTCAGAAGAAGATCAAAGGTAACCAGCCGCTCCTGTTCTGCCAACGCCATAACCAACAAAACCACGCGAAGCTTCATGAAAACATTTTGTTCAAAAACCGTACTGAAGAGTTGTATCGTATTTATTTTGGGGATAACTCAAGTCGGCTGCCAACGGCAAACTACGAATCAGCAGGGTGACGTAACATTTTGGCTTATCGACCCGGACCGTTCGGTTTTGTTTCAAAAACAGGATACCACCCTCGCCTTCAGCGAAACGACCAGCCCCCACCCCATCATTGCTGTTGACGAAGCCCAGTCGTTCCAGACCATCGACGGTTTTGGTTACACACTGACGGGCGGCAGCGCCATGCTCATCAACCGGATGGACACGAACCAGCGAGCCGCCCTGCTGAAAGAGTTGTTTGCGACGGACGGCAACAGCATTGGTGTAAGCTACCTGCGGGTCAGTATTGGGGCTTCGGACCTCGACGACCGTGTTTTTTCCTACAATGATTTGCCCGAAGGCCAAACCGATCCGGAACTGAAGCAATTCAGTCTGAAACCCGACCGGGATCACTTGATTCCGGTTCTGAAACAGATTTTGGCCATTAATCCAACCATCCAGATTTTAGGCTCACCGTGGTCGCCCCCGACCTGGATGAAAACCAATGGCCAATCGAAAGGCGGCAGCCTGAAACCGGAATTTTACGACGCTTACGCCCGGTATTTCGTCAAATACATTCAGGAGATGAAAGCGGAAGGAATCCGGATTGATGCCATCACGATCCAGAACGAGCCCTTACATCCGGGCAACAATCCGAGCCTGCTGATGCAGGCCGAAGAACAGGCGGCCTTCATTAAAAAGAGCCTGGGACCCGCGTTTAAAACCGCCGGCATCGACACCAAAATTGTGCTGTACGATCACAACGCCGACCGGCCCGATTACCCCATCACGGTGTTGAATGATCCGGAAGCCCGTCAGTATGTTGATGGTTCGGCGTTTCATTTGTACGGGGGCGAAATTGAAGCGCTATCGGAGGTACACCAGGCGTACCCGGACAAAAATCTTTACTTCACGGAGCAGTGGATCGGCGCGCCCGGCAATTTGAAGGGCGATCTGAACTGGCACGTCAAAAACTTGATTATCGGCGCCACCCGCAACTGGGCCCGCACGGTTCTGGAATGGAACCTGGCCGCCGATCCGCAGCAAAAACCGCATACCGTCGGGGGCTGCGACCGCTGCCTGGGCGCACTTACCATCGATGGCAATACCGTTACGCGAAATCCGGCCTATTACATCATTGCCTGCGCTTCCAAAGCCGTGCGGCCCGGTTCCGTACGGATTGCTTCGAATGAAGTAGCTAACCTGCCTAACGTCGCTTTCCGAACATCGGATAACCGCCGGGTGCTGATTGTGCTGAACGAACGCAACCGTTTGCAATGGTTCTCGGTCCGGTCGCAGGATAAACTCATGACAACAAGTTTACCGGCGGGAGCAGTCGGAACGTATAGCTGGTGAGCCGTTAAGGTACGGTTTCGTTCAATAGGTTTCTTGCATAAATTCGCCGGACAGTGGCCGTTTTTGAACAAAGTTAAAGTAACTTAGGTAACTGAAATACAGTGAGTTTTTTGCGTTTTGATTGTACCTGGAAACTGTTCCGTTATGAAACGATATCTCACGCTGTTGCTGCTGGTGTTGTCGCTGGCCACCCGGGCTAACTCCATCCTGATTCCGATGGATGACCGCCAGAAAAACCATCTCAAATCGTACGGTATTGCCTATTTTGTTTTGAAAGCTGGGCTCGAACTGGACTGGCTGCTCAATTACCGGGGTGGCAGCTTTCTGATCAAACACAGTTCGATGGTGGAAACCGAATGCCGGGTACGCGGGATTTCGTTTGAGATCATTTCGGATTCCGACGCCAACACCATTCAGCAGCAAATTGCCGATCCGGATTTGAACATGGCGTCGGTCAAGCTAGTCACCGCAGCCAAAATTGTGGTCTACTCCCCGATCAAGGTCAGCCCGTCTGAGTTTGAAAACACCGACGCGGTTTTGCTCGTGCTGAAGTACGCCGAAATACCGTTTGAAGTGGTGTATGACGAAGAAATTCTGAAAGGCGACCTGGTAAAATACGATTGGCTTCACCTGCACCATGAAGATTTTACGGGTCAGTACGGACGCAATACCCGCCGGATGTCGACGGAAGACATCAAAGCTCAGGAAGACATTGCGCGGAAATTCAATTTTCCGAAAGTATCGCAGATGAAGCTGGCCGTTGCCAAAAAAATCCGGGATTTCTGCGCTGGGGGAGGTTATCTGTTCGCCATGTGTTCGGGGGCGGAGACCTTCGATATTGCCCTGGCAGCCGAAGGGGTTGATATTGTTGGCAGCACCTACGACGGCGACGGTGTTGACCCGAACGCCCAATCCAAACTCGATTTCAACAAAACCGTTGCCTTTCAAAACTTCACCCTGGAGCTCGACAACGGATACGGGGGCATGGCGTTTTCCGATATCAACAGTTCGGCGGGGCGCTTCGGCGGCTGGGATCAGCAGACGGGTTTTTTCAGTTTGTTCAACTTCTCGGCCAAATGGGATATGATTCCGGCGATGCTGGTCCAGAATCACGAATCGAATATCAAGGAATTTCACGGCCAGACAACGGCTTTCCGCAAAAATACCGTCAAGCCGAACGTCCTGGTGATGGGCACCAGCCCCTCTTCCGACCGCTACATTTACGGCGAATGCGGCATTGGCCAATGGACGTTTTACGGTGGCCACGACCCGGAAGGAACGCGGGGGGGCGGCTGGCGAATGGCCACCGACCTGAACCTGCATCCCAACTCACCCGGTTACCGGCTGATTCTGAATAACGTGCTGTTCCCGTCGGCTAAGAAGAAAAAACGCAAAACCTGATTGGCTTCCCGCTAGATAAAGCAACAGGCCGGAATCGTTGTGATTTCGGCCTGTTGCTGCTTCATAACCCGCTATTAACCGTTACAGAATCGGCTCATTGAGGTTATAAATTTCCTTGATGTATTTCAATTTCTCCTGAAAATCAATTTTCAGATCAATCAGTCTTCCAGTACTGATGTCAAATACCCAGCCGTGGACCGTAAGACCCCGATCGCGAACGGCTTCCTGAATGGCGGCTGTTTTCAGCAAGTTTACACACTGCTCTTCCACATTCAATTCCACCAGACGGTTGTAACGGGCGTCCATATCCTCAATGGCATTCAACTCATCGCGGTGCAACCGGTATACATCCCGAATATTGCGTAACCAGGGATTCAAAATACCCATATCGACGGGTTGCATGGCCGCCTTGACGCCCCCGCAATTGTAGTGTCCGCAGACCACTACATGGTTGACTTTCAGATGCCGAACGGCGTAATTCAACACCGACATTACGTTCAGATCGACGTTGTTGACCAGGTTGGCAATGTTTCGGTGGACAAATGCCTCACCGGGCTGAATACCCATCAGGTCTTCAGCCGTCACGCGACTATCCGAACAGCCAATGTAGAGTATTTCGGGTTGTTGCCCTTTCGACAGGTCACGAAAGTAATTTTCATTATTCGCCAGTCTTTCGGCAATCCACTTTTCGTTGTTTTTGAAGATGCTTTCAATATGCATGGAACAGGATGTTAAATGACGCTAGAATAAAGACATCGTTAAGCAAATTCTAATATCTTCTTAACACGCTTCTAAGAAAGTTCCGGTTAGTTTGTATCCAACGGTTGAACACCAACTCTGAACTGGAGTGCTGGATGATCCGTACCCATCATCTTTCTACCGTATAGTGCGTTTTTAGGTTTGTCTAACAAGACCCGATAGCCATCGAACCTCTTCGATGGCTATTTTGTTTCGGTCTCTTACTGAAGGAAACATAACACAATCAACCAATATTTAAAAAAGGCAATCTGACTTTTAAGGGAAGATAAGGCTTTGTACAGCAAATTGGCCACGGATTGTCGGTTGATTTCCATAAGTTCGGCAATTTGCTCATTTTCCAGGCCCTTGTAAAATTTCAAGAAAACCACCTCCTGCTGCCGCTTCGGAAGCGACTCAATGGCTTCCCGCACCTTACGCTGGCTCTCCGAATCCGCTTCATTCCGTTCGATGGTTGTCTCCACGGTTTCCCAATCGGAAAGCTGGCTGATTTCCTGAAAATAAGGCACCGAAACCGCGTGCTTGCTCCGGCGAAATTCCTGAAGCACCTGGTTGCGGAGCGATTTGAAGAGATAAATGGAAACGTACTGAATGGAGATGGTCTGGCGTTTCTCCCAGATGTTGATAAAAATTTCCTGAATGGAGTCTTTAATGAATTCGCGATCAGTCGTAAAGTTGGTTGCGTAATTAAAAAGAGAACGGTATTGCGATTCGGCTAATTGGCAAAAAGCCAGCTTGTCTCCGGCTTTTGATCGATGCCAGAGTTCCAGTAAATAGCTGTTCTCTTCGACTATACGTTTCCGTTGTTCCAACTTACTTAATAACGATTGAAAAGTAAAATAACAGCATTAACAATTAAAACATAAATAAAAAACCGACGATTGGCGATATATGCAACGAAAAACTGCTAAAATGCCATATCACCAAAATAATATTACGCACACCGTCCCCTTGTTTATTAACCGTACATCAGCCAAAAGGCTCCCAAATAATCAGGCATCCGTTTATTTTCAAGCCGGAAGTTAGCTTTTCACCTTCTGCTATACCTTCAGGCCCTGCAACTTTTACGACCGGAATCGCCCGGCATTCGACAATAGCTAAATATAAAAATGCAATTTAATGCACAAATAATTTAATTCTTAAATTTATCGCTCTGTACATCGAATCAATGAGGTCATTTGGAGTCCTTTTTTCATTTTTAGCCCTTACTCCCATGAAAAAGCTCAAGGACCTGTAAAATACGAAAGGCAGAAAACGGTTTTCTGCCTTTCGTGATGAGTGAGGTATTGCGCGCCGACACGGGAGTGCAACGCTATTACTCCCGAAATTCAACGCTGGTCAGCTTCAGAACCGAATCGTTGGGTTTGGTGCGTTTGATGGCAAAAAAGTAGACATCATGCCGCCCACTGACGGGTTTGTCCACCTTACCGGTGAGCACTTTCAACTTGCTCCAGTCTCCGCTGGGGGTGTAGCTGGTTCGGCTAATCACCGGCCCGGCCTGCGAATCAATCCGGACTTCAATTTCACCCGCGTTGTCCGAAGACGCATATTCGTAGACGAACTGCCTGATATTCGTCAAGTCGATGTTTTTGAGCAGAATATACGCTTTGTGTCCACCTTGTGAAAGGTTCTTGCCAAACCGGGAAAAACCGGGGTGTGCATCGGCATAAATCGACATTACTTTGGCATTCCGCAACGTAACGGTTTCCGTTCCGGTCAACGGGCCAACCACCTGCCCGCCTTTATCGGTATACGACGCCAGCAGGGTATATTGCCCGTTGGCTTCGTCTTTCTGATGATCGTTCAAAGTCAGGGAGCCTTGCAGCGGAACGGTTTTGGGTTCGCGGGGCTTATCGGTCAGCGAGAAGATATAACGAACCATTTCCTGCGCATCAGCTACAGCGATCTGCGGATGGGCGCTCATCACGTGTATTTTTCCCCAGTTGCCCCCACCGCCGTTGATGATTTTGGTTGCCAGCTGTTCCAGCGCGCCCGTTTCGTTTTTATACCGCTGGGCCACTGCCAGCAACGAGGGCCCTACCGATACTTTATCGATCGTATGGCAGGCTTTGCAATCACTGGCGTCCATCAGCACCTTGCCCGGTGGATTACTCACCATCACCGATGTGGGTGATTTGGGGGCGTTCGGATCGAGCGTGCTCGGCTGCGGATTGTAGATATACGCTACCTTGATGCGTTTCGGGTCTATTTTGCCATCTTCCTTATCCTGCACCTTCACGGCATAGGCAAACGGTTTTCCTTCCCAGAAAAACGACTTGTTCTGGGCACTGGCAATAGCAACCGACGGTTTGGCATTACCGACTTTCACGATAACAGTATCGCGACCCACCAGGCCTGCGCGGTCAGTTACGTTCAGAATGGCTTTGTAAACACCGGGCTTCGTAAACGTATAGCTTGCGTTCGGTGTCGTAGCCCCCACGTTTTTGCCATTGAACAGCCATTGGTACGTCACCTCATTATCGTCATCCAGATCACGGCTTCCGCGGCTGCTGAACATTACCCGCAACGGTGCCGGACCGGCGGCTTCGCGTAAAATCGGAAAATTCCGGCGTTCGGACGTTAAAAAAACCGTTCGATCCAGAAGGTTCTCGACCGCCGTATCCTGAACACTGGCCTGCGCAATGGGAGCCCGGTTGCCAGTGTTGTATTCAATTTTCACCAGCCGCGCATCTTCGTTGTCGGCTCCATACACCGACCCGTATTCCAGCATGTACATGACGCCATCCGGTCCAAAATCCAGGTCAATCGGGCGTCGAAAATCACCATTGGCGGGCATGAAGGGTTCGCTACGCACGTAATTTTCCTGCTCATCGAACGTCAGCGCCAGCACCCAGTTGCGCATCCAGTCGAACACAAATAGCTTTCCGTCGTAATAATCCGGGAATTTATTCACCGACGATCCGGCTTTATTGTACGTATAAAACGAACCCGCCATAGCACTGCGCCCCCCAAAGCCCAGCTCCGGAAATTCCTCCGAAGGCGTGTACGGATACCAGATCATGGCTGGCATGGCGGGTGGCAACTGGTTCAGCCCTGTATTATTCGGCGAGTTGTTGACGGGTGCCGCCGGATCGAATTTGGAACCAGCGGTTTTGGTTGCAAAGTCCCATTTTACGTAGGCGTAATTGTTGCCCACAAAGTACGGCCAGCCAAAATTTCCGGCTTTTTTAGCCTGGTTGAATTCATCATAACCGCGTGGGCCCTGCTCGCCTTCCTTGCCCGCGTCGGGGCCAATTTCGCCCCAGTACAAAACCGAAGTTTTGGGATTAACCGCAATGCGGTACGGATTTCGGCACCCCATCGTGTAGATTTCGGGGCGGGTTTTAGCCGTGCCTTTGGGGAACAAGTTTCCGGCCGGAATCGTGTAAGAGCCATCAGCTTCGGGATGGATGCGAAGCACCTTGCCTTTGAAATCGTTCGTGTTGGCCGACGAGCGTTGGGCGTCCAGGCTGTAAAACTCTTTCCCCGGGCGTTCATCCATCGGCGAATAACCGTCGGATGGAAACGGGCTGGAGCTATCACCGGTTGATAAGTACAAATTCCCGTCCTTGTCCCAGGCCAGCGAACCGCCGTGGTGCGAACCACTGACTTTTTCCACGGGCACTTTCAGCAAAATCTTTTCCGACGCCAGATCGAGGGTGTTGTTGGCCCGAACGGTAAATCGCGAAAGCTGGAAATTGATTGGCTCCTCCGTCTGACCGCCGGGGGCGTAATACACAAAAATGTGTCCATTTTTGGCGAAGTTCGGATCGACGGTCACCCCAATCAGGCCCGTGCCTCCGGCGTAGGTGATCGGAAACTTGTGGACCAGCGCGTGTTTCCGGGTTTTGGTATCGTACACCGAGAGGTTGCCCTGCAATTCGGTAAAAAAGATACGGCCGTCGGACGTCAGTGCCAATTCCATGGGCGAAGCCAGGTCATTAACCAGGATGGTTTTCACGAAACGGTTGGGCTCCGGGGTTATTTTGGCGTAGGCCTTCTTATAATCCAGCGCCTTTCCTTCCCCGATGGCGTATTTGATGCCGCCTAACAAATGTTGGAGAAACAAGGGTTCGCTAAAGCTCTCGTCGGTATGGCCGTGGCCGGTATAAAAAGCCCGCCCGCCGTCAAACTCGTGGTACCAGCTGATTGGATGATTGGCACCGTTGGTTCCGCCTTCATAACTGTTTTCGTCGAGATAAGTCAGCGTTTTGATGCCCGTGTAAAACGAGCGGTAGTTGTACCATTCGTCGGTTCGCTCCCAACGATCCGGCAGTAATGCAGTGGATGCGTGGCGTTTATTGGTGACCTCAACGGTGGCCTTCCGGACGTTCGGATTGTGCGGGTGGCTGGCAAAATGCGCCCCCATCAGTTTGCCATACCAAGGCCAGTCATATTCAGTATCAGCGGCTGCATGAATGCCGACATAACCGCCACCGGCCTGAATGTATCGTTCGAAAGCGGCCTGCTGCTCGCCGTTCAAAATGTTACCGGTTGTGTTGTTGAAAATAACCGTTGCGTATTTTTTCAGGTTTTCATCCGTAAACCAGGCGGCATCTTTGGTCGTATCCACCAAAAAATTGTTCTCCTTCCCCAGCTTCTGAATGGCCGTAATGCCGAACGGAATCGAGGTATGTTTCCAGCCTTTGGTCTTCGAAAACACCAAAACCCGAACCGAGTCAGCCACCCGGACGGTCATGCTGGAATGCAGGAAGAATGTGATACTGAGAATAAAAAGTGAGCTAATTCGCATTATGAATGACATAACTTAGACCGTAGGTTATTGGTTTTTCAATTCGGGATCAAACGTTGTTATAAATTTTTCTTTTTCAATTCGTTAACCGCATGGTCGGGGTATCGGTTTGGGGAATGATCGTGTCCACAACATCCGTCAGCACACGATCCAATTGGGGAGTTAAAAAAATGGGTACGGTTTTTACCGCAGCCGGATTCCAACGGCTGGCCCAGGCCGGAAGCACCAGCAAACCGCTAGTGGCCGTTGCCAGATTTTTAAGGGCAATTCTTCGCTTCATCATAGTACATTTGGGTTCAGAAAACCCTGATTATACGTATAAAGCAACACGTGCCACAAATCTGCTTTATAGTTATAAAAAATGTTACTATTTTCTTACTGAAACACCCCTGTTTATATGCTGCAACTCAAGCACGTTCACCACATTGCCATTATCTGCTCCGATTATGAACGGTCGAAGCATTTTTACACGGAAATACTTGGCTTGGAAATCATGCAGGAGATATACCGTGCCGCGCGCGATTCGTACAAGCTGGACCTGGCGCTGAACGGACGGTATGTCATCGAGCTATTTTCGTTTCCCAGCCCGCCCGCGCGCCCTTCGCGGCCCGAAGCCTTGGGGTTGCGGCATCTGGCGTTTGCGGTTGCAGATGTAGAAAAAGCAAAAGCCGCACTGGAAGCGGCTGGCGTGGCGGTGGAACCCATCCGGGTCGATGAACATACCGGGCGACGGTTTACGTTCTTCAGCGATCCGGATGGGTTGCCTCTGGAGTTTTACGAAGAAAATTAGTGGCCTGTCGACCGTTGCTGGAGTGCCGTTTGCTGGCGGCAATGCTCGTAGGCTTCGATCAGTCGGTTGTGATGCTGACGGGTTTTGAGCCAGGTACGGGCGGACGTTTGCTGAATCACGTCCTGCATACACGGATATTTAACAAAAGCCGCTTCCAGGTTATGCCGGTTTAAGGACAGCACCGGTTCGTCGGGCGTCACACTGAAAAAGTAGTGTTCCGTGGCGCCCTCCCCAAACTCCGACTGGCGGTAGAGCGTCAGCGTTTTTTCCTCGACCACTTCGTAGGTTTTGCCCAGATACAACCGGAATAGCCTTCCATTGGTCTGCTGATACCCCCAAAGCTGCTCGGTGGGTGCGACCTTTTTCTGGCCCGCGTCCGTCGTGACCTGAACCTGATACGGATGCCAGTGGACTTTCACCGCCCGCACATCCGGCGTCTGAAGCTGGTAGCCCCCCGCGTCGGTACGGTACACCAGTTGGTAATGATCCCGGTGGGGGCGGCAGCCCTGAGCCAGGAACACAACCGCCCACAAGAAAAATAAGTACCTTTTCATTTCCGACTGGTGTTTACAACCTGACCATCGCGGATTTCTTCCGATGCAATCCGGACAATGGGTTCACCGGCGCGCAGTCCGCCAAATACTTCCACCAGACTGTCGAGCGTGTTGCCTTTTTCGACGGTCACCCACTCGGCTTTGTTGTTGTTGACCCGAATGACAAACGTTTTCTCGCTGGAGCTGACCACGGCGGTTTTCGGAACAAACAGCGTGGAAGCCGTCCGTTCAACCGGCAGCCGAACCTCGGCGTACATGCCGGGCTTGAGCAGATTGGTCTTGTTGTCCACATCGAACTCGGCCATCATCGCCCGGTTGGCTTCCACCAGACTCTGGGCGCTCCGGGCCAGTTTTGCGTTGAACTGCTGCTCCGGCATGGCGCTGACGCTAAACGAAACCGTGCTTTTGTTGGGCAATTGGTTTGCAAACGTTTCTGGAACGGCTACCGTCAAGCGCAGCGTCCGGCTATCTTCCAGTACAAACAGCGGTTTGGCGTTGCTGTCCCCCGCGCCCACCAGCGCCCCGGCGCTGACGTTCCGTTCGGTGATGACGCCGTCGAAGGGAGCCGTGATGGTCAGGTACTGCCGCAGTTCCTTTTTGGTCTGGTAATTGGACCGGCTGGCCTGAATCGTGCCCGTGGCAACGGCTACCGTCGCGCTGTCGGCCAGCATCCGGGCTTCGGCCTGATCAAGTTCGTGCAGCGAAACGGCCCCTTCCACTTTGCTGGTTTGCAGCAGGCGGTTATACGTGAGCCGACTGGCGCGGAACCGGGCCTTCTGCTCGTTGATGGCGGCTTCCTGAGCCTGCAACTGGGCCTGGGCCTGCGCCAGTTCCGACAGTACTTCCGGCGCGTCGAGCACCGCCAGTACCTGCCCTTTGCGAACAACCGAACCCCGGTCGACGCGCACATCGCGGATAAACCCTTTCACTTTGGCGTACAGGCTCACCCGGTTCCAGGGCTTCAGTTCGCCCGGCAGAACAATCTGTTTGCTGGGGCGTAGGGTTTGCACTTCCGCCGTAGCCACCTGTTGCACTTCGGGTGACTTGACGGTTTTCTTTTCTTCACTGGAGGCTGTGGTGCAGGCCGCCATACCGGCTGCGGCAACAACGGGCCAAACAAGGT
Organism: Larkinella harenae; assembly: GCF_054780515.1. NCBI lineage: Bacteria > Pseudomonadati > Bacteroidota > Cytophagia > Cytophagales > Spirosomataceae > Larkinella > Larkinella harenae. The sequence continues at coordinate 1,383,684 of NZ_BAAGWE010000002.1, forward strand.
TTAAAAGCGGTTTCATGCGACAGTACTCAAGGGTTGGTGATAAAATTTGCTTTCCGGATCTTCCGGATCGAGGGATACCGATTGGAGGGCGGCTTTGGTCTGGAACTGCGTAAATACACAGGGCAGAATCAGCAGGGCCGCCAGCGTGGAGGCAATCAAACCGCCGATCACGGCCTGACCGAGCGGGGCAATCTGGTCACCACCTTCGCCCATGCCCGATGCCATCGGCACCATCCCGGCAATCATGGCGATGCTGGTCATCAGAATCGGACGAATCCGGCTGTTGGCCGCCAAGACCACGGCTTTGCGCGTATCGCCAATCTCCAGCCGCAAGTTTTCGGCGTTCGTCACCATCAGAATGGCGTTGGCCACCGACACGCCCACGGACATAATCAGGCCCATGTACGATTGCAGGTTGAGCGTTGCTCCGCAGGCCAGCAGCATCAGTAGGGCTCCGGCTACCACCGCCGGAATGGCCGCCAGAATCACCAGCGACAGTTTAAATGATTGATAATTAGCCGCCAGCAGCAAAAAGATAATCACGATGGCGACGAGCAGACCAGTTTGCAGACTGCTAAGGGTTTCCGTCAGCAGGTTGGTTTGACCGCCCATCTCGACCAGGACGCCCCGGGGTGGTTCGCCCGCATTTTTGATGGCTTGTTCAACGGCTTTCTGGGCCGAACCCAGGTCTTTTTCCTGCAAGTTGGCCGTGATCGTCACCAGCCGGTTCGGGCCAGCGCGGTCGTATTCACCGGGGGCCGTGCCTTCTGTGAAGGTGGCAACGTCCGACAGCAAGGGGTGCATTTCGCCACTTTTCAACGGGATATTGCCGATGTCGCTGGCGCTGCTCATTTTGTATTCCGGAATCTGCACCTGTACCTGATAGGCCAGCCCCTTCGATTCGTCGAGCCAGAGGTTTTTATCAGTAAACCGGCTGGAGGAGGTAGCCGCCACCATCGACCGGGCCACCTGCGTGGACGTAACACCCAGTTGTCCGGCGCGTTCGCGGTTCAGGGTAACGTTCAGGACGGGGTATTGCAGCGGTTGGGCAATCTGCACATCGCGCAGAAAATCAATTTTCGCCATTTCGGTCCGGATCTTGTTCGCAAACCGTCCGGCTTCGGCTAGGTCCTTGGCGGCAACCGTCACCTCGATTGGCGTGGACGCACCCTGGCTCATGATTTTTTCGGTCAGCTCGATGGGTTCGAACGAAATAGCCGCCGTGGGCAGGGCTTTGGCGATGCGCCCCCGCAGGTCTTCTTTCAGATCGTCCATCTTTACCGGATGTTCTTCGTTGAGCGAAACCTGCAAAACCGCTTCGTGGGGGCCGCTGTTGAACACGAAGATGTTGGACGTACCGTAGCTGGATGGCACCGTGCCGACGTAAGCTGACGAAATTTCGACATTGTCCGCCCCAACGGCTTCCTTGATAATATTCAGTACCTTCAGCGTCGCCATCTCGGTGCGTTCTACCCGCGTTCCGTCCGGAATTCGCAGGCGCATCTGGAATTGGTGGCTGTTGCCGTGCGGCAGAATGTCCGTTCCGATGACCATGAAACAGACGACAATAACCGCCAGACTGCCCACCAGATAACCACCTACCACCAGCCCCCGGCGATTCAAGACTTTTTCAAGGACAGCCGAGTACCGTTGCTTGAACTTGTCAAAACCGGTTGGATTCTTGGTCGGGTGGGCGGCTTCATCGAGGATGGAATGACGTTCGGCCGCATCCAGCGCCAGCGTTGGCGCTTCATGTTCCGGGTGGCTTTTTAGCAGCCAGTTGGCTAATACCGGCACGAAGGTCTGCGAGAGCAAGAACGAAACGATCATGGCAAACCCCACCGACAGCGACAGCGGCAGAAACATCGAGCGCGGCACCCCACTCATCACGAACGCGGGCGCAAAAACCGCCAGAATCGCCAGTAGAATCAGAAATTCCGGGAAAACGATTTCCTTACAGGCATCCCAGATGGCCACGGCTTTGGGCTTGCCCATTTCCAGGTGCTGGTGAATGTTTTCGATGGTTACCGTCGCCTGATCGACCAGAATCCCGATGGCCAGCGCCAGTCCGGAAAGCGTCATGATGTTGATGGTTTGCCCGAACAGATTGAGCATCAGTACAGCCGCCAGAATGGATATCGGGATGGTCGTGATTACGATGATCACGCTCCGCCAGTCGCGCAGGAACAGCAGCACCATCAAACCCGTCAGTGCCGCGCCCAGAATCCCTTCCGTGACCAGGCTTTTGAGGGCGTTGGTCACGTAAACCGACTGGTCGAATTCGTAGGAAATCTTCACGTCTTCCGGGACGGCCGCGCGCAGTTCGGGCAGGGCTTTGCGGATGTTGTTGACCACATCGAGCGTCGAAGCATCCGACTTTTTGACCACCGGAATGTAAACCGCCCGCCGTCCATTGACCAGCGCGTAACTCACCGTTACGTCGGCTCCGTCTTCCACCGTGCCAATGTCGCGCACAAACACCGTCGGGCCGGCCCCCACGCGGATCGGAATGTTCAGGAAGTCTTCGGGCCGCTTCACCAGCGAATTCACCGGCGTCATCAGGGCTTTGTCGCCAATCCGGATGTTACCGGCGGGCGAGGGCTGGTTGTTGGTGACAATCGACTTGATGACTTCTTCGGGTGTGAGTTGGTAACTGCGCACGAGTTGCGGATCGACCTTGATAATGACCGTTCGCTGGTTACCCCCGAACGGCGGGGGGCTGGATACGCCCGGAATCCGGGAGAACATCGGCCGCACCCGCGACGACGCGTAATCCTGAATTTCGTTCAGTGAACGGCTCTGGCTTTCAAAAACCAACTGCCCCACCGGCACCGAACTGGCATCGAACCGCACCACCTGGGGCGGCACGGTTCCTTCCGGCATGTAAGCCTTGGCCCTGGAAACGTTGTTGGCGACTTCGGCAGCCGCCTGCGCCATGTCGGTACCCGGGTAGAACGAAAGTTTGATCAGCGATAATCCCTGAATGGTTTTAACGTCGATGTCGCGGATACCGGAAACGTACAGAAAGTGGTCCTGGTAACGGGTAGCAATAAAGCCGTCCATCTGGTCGGGGGCCATCCCGCCGTAGGGCTGGACGACATAAATGGTGGGTAAATCCAGATTCGGGAAGATATCCACCGGAATGGTTACCAGCGACAGCCCCGAAAAAAACAGGATACCGAGCACCAATACCACCACCGAAATGGGTTTCCGCAGGGCAGATCGAATGATTTGATACATAGAATGGACTAGTTAAGCTGGTTCATGAAGATTGATAAGTCGCCCTCGGCCGCAGCCTTCAGGAGCAGAAACCGCCAGACGTTGCTGGTGGCAACGTAGCCATCGGTTTCGGCCCGGTTGAGGGTGACAAAACTTTGCAGGAGCGTGGGCAGATCGGCCAGACCGTTTTGGTAGCGGGCCTGGGCCTGATTGTAGGCCTGCCGGGCCGCCCGGAGCTGAACGGGGGCCTGCCGGGCCTGTTCCAGACCAACCGAAAGCTGGGTTTCGGCTTCCCGGTTTTGGCGGGTGATGCGCAGTTGCTGGTCGTTGTAGAGTTGCCGAAACCGCTCGACCTGAAACTGCTCACTACGGTAATCGTGCTTGAGCCGCAGGGTATTGGTCAGGTTCCAGCGGGCCACTACCCCAAATAGGTAGTTCGAGGCTTGATACCCCAGGCCCCGGTTGAAATCCATGCGGAACGATTCGTCGTCATTCGCGAAACCTGACCCCCGCGCCCAACCCGCCCCGACGAGCGAAATAGACGGCAGCATGGCCCGTTGCAAGGCCGTGCTCCGGGCAGACGATAAATCCATTTGCGATTGGAAAAGCCGCAGAACCGGATTTTTCGGCGAAATAGAATCGGATTGAAAACGGGTTTGGGGCAGCGTCGTGTAAAACCGCATGCTATCGACCCGCAAATCGGTCTGCACCTGGCCGACCAGTTCCGACAGCCGCAGCCGCTGCACCTGTTCGCGCTGCTCGCTTTCCAGCAGTTGCAGCCGGGCACGAACGGCCTCGGCGGTGGCCAGCGAGCTATCGACACCCGCCCGCATCCCGGAGTTAACGCCGGCATCAACCACGTTTTTAAACGTCTGCGCCCGTTCGAAGTTAGCGCGCTGCACATCCACGAGTTTCTGGCTCACCAGCAGTGTCAGGTAGGCGTCGATGACCCGTACCTGGTGCTGAAATAGCTCGTTCTCGTAATCGAATTGCGAACGGTTGAGATCTGCTTCGGCGGCTTTGACATTGGCCTTCACCCGCCCGAAGTTGACAATTCGCCAGTCGATAACGGCGCTGACGAAGCTGCCGGTGGTACCCTGGTAAATGTTGTCGGGCCGGATGCCGCCGGACGTGGAAATGGCCGTTCCTTCGTTGGGGAAAAACGAACCGTTCAGGGCGTTGCTGGTGGCGTAGGTATACTGATCCTGAACGATCATGCTGGGCAGGAATTCCGTTCGGCTGGCCTGAACCCGCTTTTCGGCGCTCTTGACTTCGGCCTGCTTGGATTTCAGAAACGGATACGCCTGTGTACCCTGATCAATGGCCTGCGTTAAGGTCAGCGTTTGCGCCCGGGCGTCGGCATACCAAAGGCTGATTATACATAGTAGCACCGCCAGCACCTTTTGACGGTACTGGCGGGCGTTCGGTGAAGCAGCGGCTTTCCCATGAGGCTTACCACCAAAAAACGAAGCGTGTGTCATCGGAATAAATGGATTGGTTCTGGCAAGAATCGCGACCAATTATTCCACAAAGCAATCGTTCAATTCTGGAAACATTTGGGAAAGTACCCCCAGACCGATGCTTTCCTATTTTTAACGAAGTCGTTTCACGCGAAATTTACAGGTAATTGTTTTTCCGCCCCGGCCGCATTCGCCCTTGGGATACAACATTGCATTGAAATTGCCTTCTACGTACTCACCGGGTTTCGCGGCCCATTTCGTGATCTGAACGGCGCCGTCTGAGTTGACGGTGTTGTAAGGAGATTGGCAACTGCCATAGCCGTCGACATAAATTGTGGAACCGGGACCCATGCTGAATTCAAGGCCCGCCAAATCGAGATTAAAGGCATATTGGCCCGTTCTGGCGGGAAAATTCTTGATGGTGATGTCCAGCACCCGGCGATTGGGAGCGGTGGCGCGGAGGAAAAATTTGCCGTCAAATTCCCCGGTGATGCAGCCCGTCACGCAATCGCCATTGATGTCAAAGGTCTGCTCGCCAAAGGTAAATTTGACGTATTGGTCCGTTACAATTTCAATCGGAACAGGAAAGATCATCTTCATAGGACTCCGGCCAGCAATTTCGCGCGTGACGGGGTCTGTAGCATACTGAAAATTAGCAAACGTAAGGTTAACAAAAACCGGGTTCTTAGCGGGCGTTTGGTTAGGAGCCGTATACGTACAGACCGTTCCGGCGGGTGCCAGCTTTCCTTCGCCGTCTAGCTCCCAGCTCGCTTTCTCGCCATTTTTGCCCGGATAATCTTTCCAAACACTATCCACTAAGCCAAGCTCCACCCCGTCAATGATTTCCAGGTTTCCAATCTGCTGCAATTTCAGAATCGCCTTCTCCCCGACTTTCAGCGTCGTTCGGTCGGCCACCACGCGATAGTATTCGCAGATCTGCCAGTCACTGAAGTGGGTGGTTGTCACTGTCAGCGTTTTTTCAGTGGTATTAAGCGTGGTTTTCGTCACTAGCCGGTACTGGCCATTGGCGTTCTGGTAAGCCAGAAAAAGGGCTTCCGGCACGGTACCTTCCAGCGGGAGATTCGCGTACGAAAGGCGGAGCGTCAGCGGTTTTTCAAACGTCGTTCCTTCGGGCAGCAGCCGGAACGATTCGGAGCGGGCACCAGGCAGGGTGTTTTCAACGGGCTGGATCGAAAATTCCGTTGCTTTGGTAACGGCTCCGGCCGGAACGGTCAACGCAACGCGGCCATCGGTCGTCGCCAGGGTTCCTCCTTCCGCACCGATGGTTTTGGTAATGGCCTGCCCTTTGGGAGCGCCGTGGGGATACGCAGACTGAGTACCCGGTTGGGGAGCTTCGGAAGCGTCTTTCTGGCAGGATACGCAAAACAGGACGCCCAAAAACGCAGCCGTTTTAAAGAAATAATTCAAAAGCATTGTTGTTTCTACGAGTTAATGAGGCAAGTTATCTCCCGAATCATGTGCTCAAAACTCATAAAAGCCTGGATTGCGGCTAGTGCGGTATGAAGTGGACCGAACGACCGCTGAATTGGGCGACTCAATCCTTCCGGATGGCATCAATGATCACCGCCGGGCCACCTGCGCCCGGATGCGGCTCAGGGAGGGGCCTTTGATGCCCAGGTAAGAAGAAATGTGACCGAGTGAAACCCGGTTTAGAATGTTCGGGAAGGCGTCCAGCAAATCCGTGTAGCGTTCCTCGGCGCTCCGCGTCAGCAAACTTTCCGACCGGCTCTGGTTGAACATGAAGTACTGCTCGGCCAGCAACCGCCCGAAGCGCTCCCAGCCGTGCGACTGCCCGTATAAAAGTTGCAGATGGTCACGATCGATCACCATCAGCTCCGCATCCTCCAGGGCTTCAATAAGATACGGGCAGGTCATTTGCGTCAGTAATCCTTTCAGGGAAGTCAGAAAAGCATGTTCCGGAATAAAGTAGAGATTGTGTTCCTGCTCGGTTTTGGGGTCCACATAATACACCCGAAAGAGCCCCTTCAAAATGAAGCCCACCTGCCGACAGACCGAATTCTGAAAATTGAAATAGTCGTGCCGGGCCATCGTCCGGACGTGCCAGAACTTTCGGGCCAGTTGCCAGTCAGCTTCTGAAATACCGGCAAACTGCTGTAAATGGTGGTGTAAGATGGCCTGTTTCGACGAAATCATCTTCTTTAAAATGGGATTGCCCGCCAACAAGTTCCTTGCACGCGTCGCAAAAAATTTAGGTACCTCAGATGCTTTTTAACCTAGGTGAAAAATAAGCCAAAAACCGCCGTCTACCTTTGAATCATCAAAAATAAATCACGAACAACTAAATCAGACTAGCCATGAAAATTACACGCAATGCCTCCGCACACTGGGCCGGAACCGGCAAAGATGGAAAAGGAACCCTGACCACCGCCAGCACCGTTCTGAATCAGACGCAATATTCCTTCAACACCCGCTTTGCCGACGGCATCGGCACCAACCCCGAAGAACTGGTGGCGGCTGCCCACGCGGGCTGCTTCGCCATGCAACTGGCCTTCAACATTCAGCAGGCCGGTTTTGCCGCCGATTCGCTGGACGTAAGCTGCGCCATAACGCTGGAAGACGGCGGAATTACGAGTTCGAAGCTGACGCTGAAAGCGGGCGTACCGGGACTGGATCAGGCAAAATTTGACGAACTGGTTGATCATGCCGAGCACAACTGCCCGATTTCGAAACTGTTCAACACCACCATCAGCGTGGACGCGACCCTGGTATAAACGATTAAATAGCGATTAAAACGGCGGAAGAGGGCTCAACTTCTCCGCCGTTTTTGTTTATCAATCGGTAGCAGTCAGGGAGATACGATTTCTCCCAAAACCGAATGGAATTCAAAATCTCCCAAATCTTTCCAACATTGGCTTCTACTTTAGCGACTTCAAAAAGCGATGACGCAATGAAAGTACTGGTGGTAGAAGACGAAAAAGGGCTGGCCGAAAGCATCACCGATTACATGAGCAAGGAGGGGTATCTTTGCGAAACGGCGAGTACCTTCAGGGAAGCCGACGAGCGGATTTATCTGTATGACTATGATTGCGTGATCGTGGATCTGACGCTGCCCGACGGCAACGGTTTTCAGCTCATCGAAACCCTGAAAAAACTGCTGGCCACCACCGGCGTCATCATCATTTCGGCCCGGAACGCACTGGAAGACAAAATCCGGGGGCTGGAAATCGGCTCGGATGATTATTTGACCAAACCGTTTCACCTCTCGGAGCTGAACGCCCGGGTGAAGTCGCTGATCCGACGGCGGAATTTTAACGGCCATACCGAAATCCGTTTCCGGGAAATTGTGGTCAATCCGTCGGCCCGAAAAGTGTACGTCAACGGCCAACTGACGGTTTTGTCACGGAAAGAATACGATTTGTTGCTATATTTTCTGTCGAACATCGACGTAGTACTGACCAAAGTGTCGATTGCCGAACATTTGTGGGGCGACAACATCGATTCAGCGGATTCGCTGGACATGGTGTATTCGCACATTAAAAACCTGCGCCGGAAGTTGCTGGAAAAAGGCGGGTCGGACTACCTGCGTTCGGTGTACGGAATCGGGTACAAATTTGGAGAATCTTGAAACTACTGGCCAAAACAAACCGTATTTACCTGGCGTTTTCGCTGGTTGTCTACCTCTTCGCCGGGCTGGCCTTTTATCAGGTCGTCCGGTTTCTGATTTACAAAGAAGTGGAAAGCCGCCTGCGGGTGGAGCGACTCGATTTTGAGAATTACCTCAAGACGCATAAAAACTGGTCGGACACCACCTATTTTGTCGAAAACAAGATTGACGTTGACCCAGTTAGCCCGCACACGCGGCAAACGGAGACATTTATCGATACGCTGATCCAAAACCGGTACGACAACGAGCTGATGCCGTTTCGGCAACTTACTTTTTACGTGCCCATTCAAGGCGTCACGCACCGGGTTGCTATCCGGAAGTCACTCATTCAATCGTACCAGCTTATTGAAGTCATCACGGTAACAATGGCGGCCTGTCTGGGGCTGCTGTTGCTGGGTACATTCTGGTTTCAGGGCAAGCTGTCGGGGCGGCTCTGGCATCCTTTTTACGAAACGTTGGCCCGCATCAAACGCTTCAACCTGGCGAGCACGACGCCCCTGGATCTGGATAAGCCCGAGATTAACGAGTTTCGCGAGTTGAACGAGGTCCTGCAAAAGATGGGCGATAAAATGCAGCAGGATTACCGCAGTTTGAAAGAGTTTACCGAAAATGCCTCCCACGAAATCCAGACCCCGCTGGCGCTGATCAACGCCAAAGTGGAGCAGCTCATTCAATCGGAGAAACTCACCGAAACCCAAACCCGCTGGATCGAAGACATCTACCAGGCATCCCGGCGCATGGCCCGCCTGAATCAGGGACTACTTCTGCTGGCCAAAATCGAAAACCAGCAGTTTACCGACAATCACCCCGTCAACCTGACGGCTTTGCTGGCCGAGAAACTGAATGCGATGGAGGAAGTGCTGCTTCATAAACAGATTACCGTTCAGCTTCAAATCAAAAAACCGTTGGAGGTGCAATTGCCCACGGCCCTGGCCGAAAGCCTGGTAACGAACCTGGTCAATAATGCCATCAAGCACAACCATACCGCTGGCCGGGTCGAATTAACCTCGGATGGCGAGCAGCTCTGGATCAGCAATACCGGCAATCCGCTGACAGCGGCTCCGGAACGGTTATTCGAGCGGTTTAAGAAAGAAGGAACGGGCCCTGACTCGGTGGGGCTGGGCCTGGCCATCATCAAGGAAATCTGCGAAAATTACGGATTACGAGTGCGATACCAGGAAGAATACGGCTGGCACCGGTTTTGCATTTCCCGAAAGCCCGACGAGGAATAAACCGTTCATTGTCACCCCCAAAACGCCTGATACCGATCCATAGCGGCCAGCAGTGCCTCTTGTTGCGCGCTGTTTAAGGAAACAAATAAATTGGTTTCTACCAAAAACGAATGCTTCGTTTTCTTCCGGTTCCAGGTTCCCACAACCCGCCCGTCAGCCACAATTACTGGACTAAAAATACCGTTTCCGGCTTTGGCAACCTGCGTTGGACTCAGTCCACTGAGCGGAGCACTGCGGTTTTTGTAAGCCACTAAATACTCATCGTAAACCGGCAACAGAAAAACCGTCGTTGTCTCCCTTGCCAAATCGGGCGTTGCGGCTGGCATCCAATAGGTTTGACCGTCGACCTCCGCCGACAGAAAATCCGCTTTCACTAATTCAATGGCGGTTTTAATCTCCGTCAGCGTCAGACTCGACCACCAGCCGAAATCTGCCAGCGTGGCCGGACCGTGGCTGGCAAAATACCGCCGGGTTAGTTTGGCCAGTGCTTCTTCGCGCGACAGGCTACCAGTTTTAGGAACCCATTCGTCGAGCAACGCAAACGTAAACTCGTTACCACTTCGAATACCGTGGCAAATCAGCCGGTCGTACGAAGCCCGACCGAGCAGAAGGCCCAGCCGGTTTTCGTTCGTTGGAATTCCGGCTTCGTCCAGCAATTTTTTTAGCTCGCTGCGTTTCCGTTCTTTCCCGCCTTCCAGCGCTTTGGTCATCACGCTGTAGCTTTTCGCAATGACGGTTTCCGCCAGCTCATTTCGGCGCAGGTAACCAGCGTATAGGGCGTGCGAGCGCGGGTGAATCAGTTCCAGCAACCAGTGAATATCGGTGGCTGCCACCCAATGCAGGGTTCCACGCATCGGCCAGGTCCGGATGATGGTTCGATGGGCCAACGCCCGTTCTATATCTGCTTCCGTGCTGCCGGGTAGCCGATTTCCCAGCGCCCATTTTGCGGGGGCGTACTCCTGCCCCTGAACCGCCCCAAACCAAGCCACCACCTCGGCGGGCGTCGCCAGTGTTGGCTGCGCCAATTGCTGGCTATACAGCCGGTATCGAATGATGTCCGCGTGCGTCATTTCGTGTAGAGAGGTTAGACCAGAGACGAAAGAAACGAAATTGTTACTGTCTTTTTTCCCTCTCGTCTAACTTCTCTTATCTAGTTATTCATCTGTTTACTTCATCAAAAAATAAAAACTGTAATCGGTCATGGGTGCATCCGTCAGACCCAGATTGCGCCCGATCGTGACCACCTGTCCGCGGTGATACGTGCTGTGATTCAGGCAATGGTGCGCAAACTCAAGCCGTGACCGAACTCCTTCGGCCCAGGGAGAGGAGAAGATCACCTCTTCCTGCAATTCGGCTTCGGTCAGCGACTGGAGGTAATCCGCCAGCTCAACCGATTGGTCCACAATCCCCTCGAAAACATCTTCCACGGTTCCTTCAAAACCGACCCAGATAAACGACGTCGGGGCTGGCACCTGCTGTAGCACCGACAGCCAGAACCGCTGTGTATCCCAGATGTGCAACAACGTCTGTTTCAGGCTGGGGTAGCTCGACGGAACGGTTTGCTCCATCAGCGCAATGGGTTTCGCTTTCAGCCAATCGACCAGTTGCTGATTGGCCCACAGGTTGTAAATTGCATAGTCGGTGACGAAAGATGCCAACGTCAGTTCGGTTTTTTCTGCCAATGCGTGTGCCATGATGCTTTTGGTTTTCGTGTGACACAAAGAAACAATCAACTTGTGACAGCCCTATGTCAGCAGCAAAACCGTGTTTTTCAATTTATTGAAAAATTTACTACGTTATTTTTCACGCCAGATCGTTTTTCCAGCTATGACCCAACAACCTCAGCCACAGACCACGGCACCACCACCTTCCGAAATCCACCTCGACGCTTATTTTCGTCGTATCGGGTATACGGGAGAACACAGGGCGACCCTCGAAACGCTCCAGGAAATCCAGCGTCTGCACACGGCGACCATCCCGTTTGAAAACCTCAATCCGTTGCTTGGCCTGCCGGTTTTACTCGACCTCGAATCGCTGCAACAGAAAATGGTGTACGGACGCCGGGGTGGGTACTGTTTCGAACAGAATCAGTTGCTGCGCCACGTGCTGCTCGCCTTGGGCTTCCGGGTGCAGGGCCTGGCCGCCCGCGTTCTGTGGAACGTTCCGGAAGGCGTTGTCAAAGCCATCAGTCACAAACTTTTGAAGGTAACCGTGGGTGACGACTGGTACCTGGCCGATGTGGGTTTTGGCGGTCTATCGCCCACCGGGCCTATCAAGCTCGAACTGAATACCGTGCAGGCCACACCCCACGAACCATTTCGGCTGATCGAGGTCAACAACGAACTGGTATTACAGGCTCAGGTGAAAGACGAATGGCGGCCCCTATACGGTTTTACATTGCGCGAACACCTGGCTCCCGATTATGAAATGTTCAGCTGGTATTTGTGCCACCATCCCGAATCCTATTTCCGCACAAACCTGGCCGTAGCCCGCTCCACCGCCGACCGCCGGTATGGTTTGCGCAATACCGTTTTTACAACTCACCACCTGGGCAGAGAATCGGAACAACGCAACGTGGCCAGCGTTGCCGAAATCCGAGCGATTCTCGATGAGATTTTTTGGATTACCTTGCCCGAAACCGCCCACCTCGACGCCACGCTGCAACGGCTGATCGACGAAGCGATTGATGTCCGGTAGTGGTCCGATGGATTTTGTACCGCAACCCATTAAGGGATTATTTTTGCCCTTTCTGTCGGCAGCCCGGTTGCTGTAACAATCCGGTTCGCGAACCGTTAGATAACTGAATAACTGGTTTTTGTAGCATGAAAATACTCGTAGTTGAAGATGAGCCCAAAACCCTGCAAGCCATTCGGCAGGGCCTGGAAGAAACCCAGTATGAGGTAGACATTGCGTATGATGGCCTGATTGCCAAACGGCTGGCATTGAAAAATACGTATGCCGCCATCATTACCGACGTCATTATTCCGGGCCTGAACGGTTTTGAGCTAATTCGGCAACTGCGGGCCGAAGGCATCACCACACCGATTTTACTACTGACGGCTTTGGGCGAAACCGCCGATAAAATAACGGGCTTCGATGCCGGAACGGATCAGTACCTGACCAAACCGTTTCAGTTTTCCGAATTGCTGGCGCGCGTTCGGGCTCTGACCAAACGCGGTACCCACGTAGCCATAACCGCCCAGACGTTGCGGTTTGCAGGTATTGAAATGAACCTGGACGCCAAAACCGTGAGCCGCGACGATCAGCCAATCGACCTGACAGCCCGCGAATTTGCCCTGCTCGAATACCTCATGCGCAACCAGGGCCGGGTGTTGTCAAAAGTCGATATTGCCGAACAGGTGTGGGACCTAAACTTCGACGCCGGAACGAACATCGTTGAAGTGTATATCAATTACTTACGCAAAAAAATCGACAAGGATTTCCCGAAAAAACTGATCCATACGCAGTTTGGGATGGGCTACGTTCTCCGGGAAGAATAAATGACATATGAATGATTTCTAAGTGAATTCTAAGGAATTACTTAACCCTGTTTAAGAACTTTAGGCCTGTTTTGTAGTCAAGCGTGTTTTTTGCGACACAATATGACTTCTAATCGACGGTATAGCCACTCATTCGAAAATAGCCCGGGCCACCTGACACGCTCCCACAAGCGTGTGTCCCCTTCGAATCCGGCACCACGGGAGCCCTGGCAACCCGACTGGTTGATGATTCTGATGGTGGGTCTGTTCGTCCTGACGCTGATGATTGCCTGGCTGGTCGATATTCCCGCTTTGCTGCGGTAAACGGTTTTTAGGTCACCGTTTCTGGTACGACAACACGCTATTGAACGCAACGGTATGACCATCCGCACCCGTCTGACACTCCGCTTCACTGGTCTGGTTTCGGCTATTCTGGCCCTGGCTTTTACCTGTCTTTATGCTTTCTGCTGGTACTTTATCTCGTCTGATTTTTACCGGCGGCTCGACCGAAAAGCCAATACCGTCGGGGAATTGTTGATCCGGCAGAAAATGGGCCCGGATCTGCTGAAACAGCTCACCCAGGTTCGCAAAGACCAGCTCCCAGCGCAGAAAATAGCCGTATACGACGGGCACAACACGCCGATTTTTATCACCAATGAGCGGGCTCCGCTTGCGGTTTCTACCAAAGAACTGGATGCTATTCGGAAGAAAACCAACAAACGGTTTCGGCAGGATGCGGCTTACGTCATCGGGGTGCGGTACGAAACGGCGTCGGAGCAATATGTTGTATTGGCCAGTGCCGAAAACCTGTACGGCGACCAGTTTCTGCTCCGAATGCTGGGCGTTCTGATGGGTTTATTCAGCGTCATCATCGGGCTGGTGGCACTCGCGGGCTGGCTTTACGCGGGCGAAGCGCTACGCCCCATGCAACGGATGGAGCAGCAATTGAACCACATTTTTCCGAATACGCTGCAAGGACGCTTGCCGGTCAGCCATGAAAATGATGAAATCAGTCGTTTGTCAATCACCGTCAACCGACTGCTCGACCGCATCGACGAATCGTTTCGGCTCCAGCGCATGTTTGTGGCCAATGTTTCGCACGAACTTAAAAATCCGCTGACACAAATCAGCTCCCAACTGGAAGTAGCGCTGCTCAACCGGCGGGAATCAGCCGTTTACGAAAAAACCATCCGTTCTGTACTGGACGATGTCGGCGAGCTATCCACGCTTACGCGGGAACTGTTGCAGCTTTCCAAGATTAGCCAGGAGTCGGCCACGGATTTGCTGACGGACTCGGTGCGGCTGGACGAAGTTGTCTGGGACATTCGGGAAGAAGTCAAGGCCATCCATACCCATTACAATGTGAGTGTCCATTTTGAGGAGCTGCCCGACGATTTTAACCAACTGACCGTGCCGGGCAATACCGCACTTTTGCGCACTGCCTTAAAAAACCTGACGGAGAATGCCTGCAAATTTTCGGACGATGGGCAAGCCCGAATTGAGGTTCGCTTCAACGAAACGTCGGTCCTGATCAGCGTAGAAAACAACGGTGCGCCCATCCCCGCCGACGACTTACCGTACATTTTTGAGCCTTTCTACCGCAGCCGTCAAACCGCCGAAACCCGGGGCTACGGCGTTGGTCTTTCCCTGGTCGAACGCATTGTCCGGCTCCACCAGGGAACTCTATCTGTCACATCCGGCCAAGGCCAGCCCACGGTTTTCCGGCTGGAACTGATGCGTGAAATCAGCGCGTAAACAAACGCCGACCTCCCGCCAATAAGTTACTTTTTCTGCTGAGACAGGAAGGTAATCAGCGAAGCAAATTCTTCGTACGATAAGGCATTGGCCAGACCTGACGGCATCATGGAGGTTTCTAGTTCTTTGCGTGCAATGATGTCACTCGCTTTGATGGTGTAAACCTGTCCGGCAATATCCCGCAGCACCAGGCGCGTGGAGCTTTCTTCGGTTACAAAGCCCATGTAGGTTTTATTTCCTTTTGCCGTAATCTGTACCGTAGCAAAGCCTTGGGAAATCGACGCATTCGGTTTTAGAATTGACTCGGCAATTTGCTCCCGGTTCATAATCGAACCAATTTGCCCCATGAACGGCCCTTTCATCGGCTCGCTCTTGCTGAGGCTGTGGCAGGCAATACATCCTTGCTGGGTAAACAGTTTGCGGCCCAGCGCCGGATCGCCCGGAATCTTCGCCATGGCCAGCATAACGTCCTCAATCGACGCTTTGCCCACTTGCCCTTTCTGGTTCCGGATTTTCTCCAGATCGACTTTCGTTTCTTCTTTGACCGCCACGACCTCTTCGCCCCCGAACTCCGTAATTTCCATGCGGTGCCGCTCATTCAGGTCCGCAAAAAATGGTTTTTCAGCCTCACTCGCTTTTTTCCATTCGTTCATCAGAAATTCCCTGATCGCGGGCGAAGACTCCCATGTAATGCCTTTGTAGTACGGACCGTGGGTATCGGGTCGGGTGCTCCACCACCACGAACCGTCGTAATCTGCTTCCTTCTTATAAAGCCGCGACAACGTCGTCAGAATCTGCTTTTTCAGGTTTCCATCGGACGTTTTCCCATAAGCTACCAGTAAACCGTTCACCGCTTTGGTATCGTGCATGTACCGCAATGCCCACAGCGCCAGGGCCGATTGTTCGGTTCCAATGGCATTGATACAGGCATCAACCGCATTCAGGCTCACTAGCGCCCGCACCGCCATATGGCCCGGCACAATGGCCGCATTGGGTGTTGCGTGTGGTCCTTCCGTGCCTTTCGCCGGGGCCACAAACGAAGCCGGAACGCGCACCTGCAACAAGGCCGGAGCGGCTTCTAGACGACCCAAACGCCCCAAACCAATCGTTGCAGCCAGCCGCACGCGTTCAGAAGGGTCTTTCAACCCCTGAAAAAATGGCTCCATCGGTACGGTTTTGAGGTACGGTTTTCGGTCGGACAACGCCCGCAGGGCATACTCCCGAACGTCATTTTCAGCGGCTAGTTTTACTAGCTTGGGCGTTCCTTCTTCACCAACGAGCTGCGCGTAGGTATACATGCCCGCGATCCGGACCGGCAGCGACAAACTTTTGTCTTCCGCAACGGCCCAGGCGGCCTGGGCCGCATTTTTGGCGGGACGCGTCAGCAATTCCTGCTGGGCCGCCAGTCGAGCCACGGAACTTCCTGACTTCAGCAAGGATACCAGTTCCTTAACGGACGATTTTTTAAGATTCGGAAAGGCTTTATACGTCCAGCTTTTCGGAACAACCCGTACGACGTACCCTTTGGCCGGATTGCCGGAGTACCCCGCCCCATCCCAGGCCGACAGATACATCCGTCCTGACGCATCGACATCGACATCCGTAATCTGGGGCAATTTGATGAATTCTTCCTCTTTCTGGGTAAACGTCGGACCGTCCGGCGTCACGCGGTGAATATAAAGCTGGCTTCGTCCCCAATCGGCCATCATCGGAACGTTGTTGTACTTTGCCGGCCAGGTAGCATCGTCCATAAACAGCGAACCTGTGCCGGAACCGCCCCCCAAATCAACCAGCGCCGGAATGATTTCGTCGGTAAAATGCTTGAACAATACCGGATAACCGTATTCGCCCGATTGAATCTGGTGGCTGAACCGGATGTTCCAGCCGCCCCCGTCGTTGGTATTATCCCGTGTAAAAACGTTCATATAGGGGTCGATGGCCACGTCGTAGATATTCCGCAAACCGTGCGAGAAAACCTCCATTTCGGTGCCGTCTGGCCGCACCCGCACAATGCCTCCGCCGAGCTGCGTCATTTTTTTTCCGGAACGATCCACGGCACCGTGGAAACCGAAATCCCCGACGGCGATGTAAATCCAGCCGTCAATTCCCATCCGAATCCCGTTGGTAGCATGGTCGGTGCCCCGGCTTTGCAGAAATTTAGGCGAGCTAATGTTCTGAATTAACGGTTTGGGTGTTCCGTCGGCCACGCCATCCCCGTTTTTATCCTCAAAAACCACCAGATCCATCCCGCTGGCTTTGCCAGTTTCCTTCGAAAAGGTGGTATGAAGGACAAAAACCTGATCCCCGCTGGCAATGATTCCGCGCGGATTGTCCACCATCGCAAATTGGGTGTGCTGGTCAATTTTACCGTCGTTGTTACGATCCACCAGCTTGATTACATAGCCCTTCCCCGGCGTTTTGCCCAGCGACCCGATCATATCAACCCCAACGAACACTTCGCCGGTGGGCGCTACGGCCAGACAGGCCGGGCTGGGTGTCAGATCAGGCCCGGCAAAGTTGGTAATTACCAGTTCTTCAGGATCGGCGGCAGGCGAAAAACCGCTCCGTTCGGATTCAGGATTTGTCTGCGCCCGAAAATCGGTCAGCACTTGCGTTTCAGAAGTGCCCAGATTCCCGATAAGCCCGATCAGGAGCAGGAAAACATAAACAAAACTCAGGTAAATTTTCAGCATGATTACGTACAGATAAGACTACTCGCTGGCCCGTCCACCAACCCTACACGAAATAAGTTTACTTTACGGACAAATAAAAATTGGTTTATTCTAGGATAAACCCCGACAAAATGCTGGTTGTAATCATTTCATCCGTTGGCATAAGCCTCCAAACTAGCCTTTGCCAGACGACACCAAGCATTAAGTGAATTCTAATCGTATATTAAGCCCTACCTAAGGTATTCATTACAGTTTGGTGCTACTACGTTTTGCGTTTTTTCCGGCTTATCCAGGTATCTGTCTATCAATGATTGAAGGCAGAGCGCCCCAACGAATTTGAAAGCGGTTTCGTTGCAAATACCCGTTCATTCATTGCTAAGTTCTTTTATAGTTTGATGAAAAATAAACCTTCTCTGTACCAAAGGATCTTAACCCGGTTTGATAATCGGTACGTCCGATTGGTTTATAATGATCGTGTACGCCGAACTACCCTGCAATCCATTCCTTTCTGGATTGCTTCACTTTTGACCGGGCTGGTAACTGTTGGATACGAGCGTTTATTCGCCTGGTCCGAAGCGTCCTTTCAACGTTGGTTTCACCAACTCCCGGCGTGGGCTTTTCTGCTGACTCCAGTTTGTTTTTTACTTTCCTGGGGGCTGGTGCGTTTTCTGGCTCCGGCTGCCCGGGGAAGCGGTATTCCGCAGCTTATGGCCGCCATCGAACTGGCCACTCCCACTCATCACGCTAAAATTTCGCACCTGCTCAGCGCCCGCATTGCCATCGTTAAAGTGCTGAGTAGCGGGATTTTGCTTTTAGGTGGCGGGGCTATCGGCCGGGAAGGGCCCACCATCCAGATATCGGCCTCACTCTTCCAGATGATCAACCGTTTGCAACCCAAAGGCTGGCCTCAGATTTCGCGCCAGATTGCGCTCGTTACGGGCGGAGCCGCCGGACTCGCGGCTGCTTTTAATACACCTTTGGGTGGAATTGTTTTCGTGGTGGAGGAGCTTACGCAGACGCATATCACCTTCTACCGCACGGCCGTCTTCACAGCGGTAATTATTGCCGGTATGACCGCACAAGCCTTACTGGGCTCCTATCTCTACCTGGGCTATCCGACAGTTCCAACCACCGGCTTACCTTTTCTAGGGGTAGCTTTTGTCACCGCCCTGCTAGCCGGATTGGCGGGCGCCCTATTCGGGAAAGTGCTCGTTTTGATCAATCAATACCGAAAACGCTGGCAAACCGTACCCCAGCAGTTGCTTTGGGTTGTTGGTTGTGGTCTGTTGTTCGCTAGTCTGATCTATTGGGGTGGCATCGATGCCGCCGGAACCGGAAAACCGCTGATCAATCATTTGCTGTTTCATCATCCTGGCGAACTGCCCTGGTATGTTTTTCCCGCGCGGATCGCGGGCATGGTACTAAGCTACAGCAGCGGTGGTGCAGGGGGTATTTTCGCTACTTCACTGAGTGCGGGTGCTGTTTTGGGCGATCAGATTGCGCATATGCTCGCCATCGATCAAAGCGAATCCACCGTAGTGATCCTGGTTGGAATGGTCAGCTTTTTAACGGGTGTGGTGCGATCTCCCTTTACAGCCGCCATTCTGGTTCTGGAAATGACCGATCGACATTCGGCCATCTTTCCGCTGCTATTGGGTGGCTTAACAGCCCAGCTGGTTGCTTCGCTCGTTGACCATCGCTCCCTGTATGAGCATCTGAAAGAAGGCTTTTTGCTGGAGACACAACAGCTTACAGCTCATCGCTCCAATCCGGATAAGACCTAGCGCAAATCTGCCTCCAACAGGCGATGAAGGCCGCTTCAGGCAAGCTAATCCTCCCATATCTAGCTGATTACCAAATCATATACCTACCGAATCCAATAGTATACGAACCTGATTAGTTGCGATTTCTTACTTGGCCGTCTCAATTTTTGGCGTTCTAAGGCAATTCTAAGTTTTTCTTAAGTCCGTTTTTAGCTTTTGGTTGCTATTTGCCGGTCACACCCTTCCAGATTTCGGTTGGAATCGATTCCACGCAACCTGCTAACGGTATGAAAAAGCATTTCATTTTTTCTTTTCTGATTGCCCTTTGTATTACTCAACGCTCCAAAACTGCATCGGCCCAAAACGTTGATGTGCTGACGCGCCAGGCCATGATTCACTACGAGTCGCAACGCCCCGAACAGGCGGGTGACCTGCTCCGTCAATCGGTTTCGAGCCAGCCGTCGCCTGATTCGTACTTTTTCCTGGGACGTTACTTTCTACTAATCACTGAGCCCGATTCGGCCCAATTAGCTTTTCAGCAAGGACTGGATTTAGACACCAAAAATTACCTGAATAAAATTGGTTTGGGTGGGGTTGCGCTGCTGCGCGGCCAATCCGAAGAAGCAAAAATCGTCTGGGCCGAAGTCGAGAAAAAGGCCAAGCGCAAACACCCCGACTGGCTGCACCGGCTGGCCGAAATGAATATCCTCATCGATGGGAAACAAGACCCCGACGAGGCTATACGACTCATTGACAAAGTATTGCGCGACGAAAAAGTAGACAAAAAAGCCGAGTATTATACGGTAAAAGGTGACGCGTTACGGCTGAAAAACCAGAGCGCTGCGGCCGTATCAGCTTACGAATCGGCCCTCCTGATCAACACCCAAAAACCGCACGACCTGACGGGAATCGGTTTGGTTTTCAAAAAATCAAGAAACTACAAGAAGGCGTACGATTATTTTGTCAGAGCGCTGAGTGTTGATTCGACGTACACCCCGGCCTATGAAAACCTGGGTGACTTGTACATGCTTGGGCCTAACTACCGCTTGGCGGCTTTTAACTACAAAAAAATGGTTGACAATTCGGAACCGACTGATTCAACCCTTTTGCGTTACACGAAGCTGGCGTTTCTGAGTGAAGATTATACAAACATGATCGACTACCTGGAAAAAGTCAGGGATCAATCGACACTGCAAAACAGCAACGAAACCTGGCGGATGCGCGCCTACGCTTACCTAAGCGACGATTTTAAAAAATACGACGAAGCCCTAACGCTGATGCAGGATGTGCTGCGCTCGACGAAGGAAGAGGAACGGTTAGCGATGGACTATGCCGCGCTGGGTCGCGCGTATGCCAACCGGAACGATACCACCACGGTTAGTGACTCCCTGGCGCTGATTTATCTGACCAAAGCTGCGGCAGACACCTCCCGGAACTATTACGACGAAATTGCCCAGATTCATTACAAAGACTTTAAAAACTACCGCGATGCGGCACTGACTTACGAGCAAAGTATCCGGTGGAAAGAAAACCATCATCAGCGGATTATGGGACAAGACTATTACAACCTGGGGCGTAGCGCGTATTTAGGGTATGCCATTGGTAAAGACAGCGCCATGCTGCCGAAAGCCGATGCGGCTTTTGCCCGGCTCACGGAGGTGAATCCGTCGTTCGACCGGGGAACGTTCTGGCGCGCACGGGTCAACCGCTACATGCCCGACGACGGTGCGGGTCGGCGGGCGATTACGTATTACCAGTCATTTATTGCCAACGCCGACACCTCTAAAATTACGAAGCAAGACCTGGTGGAAGCCCATAGCTTCATCGGTTATCAGTATTACCGCGAAAAAGAAATTGCGCAGGCTATTCCGTATTTGCAGAAAACGCTGGAGCTAGACCCTACCAACCACAACGTGCAGCAACTGCTGGACTACATCGACAAACGCGAGTTGGTAGCAGACACTAAAAAAGAAACGACGGCGGATTCGGAATAATCGGACGCCGGGAAGATAATTAGTGTGTTGAGTAAGTTTGAGTAAGATGGTAGCTGGGAACCCTGCCGGGGCGGTTTAGACCACGGCAGGGTTTTGTTTTACACGTTTTACGTTTCCGAACAGCAAGTCAATTGGCACTATACTTATTAACTTTCCCAGCCCGCAGCATCCTGCAAACGCTCGTTCAGGAGTTGAAGCAACTCCGCAGCACTCAGCAGCCCGTTATGCCGCCAGATTTCTATTCCCTGTTTCAGTAATACGAATGACGGCAGTTGCTGAACACCAAAACTTCTGACCACTTCGGGGTGTACCACCTGGTCGACACGGGTAATTCGAATCCGTTCACCCAATTCTGATCCGACCCGCTTCAGCAATTGATTCAACACGACCTGCTGCGTCGCCAAATCAGGCACAAAAACCAGCAAAACTGCGGTTTTGGCTGGAACAATCAGCGGTCGGAAAAAAGTTGTTTCCATAAAACAGATGGATAATTGACAATCAACGGATTAATAATTTCTGATTTACGGCTTTCTGTTTACGTCAGTATCGGTAAAATTGCGCCTTTTCCAATTGCCCCCCTATGAGATAGGTTGGTTCCGCAACTGACATTTGTCAGTCGGTCGCTCTTTTTTCGCATCTATCTTGCAACAAATTCCGGCAGAAGCCTTTCTTTGCAGCAAACCGGACAAAACCGTATGATTACTGACCTGTTTTCTGCCGTTTTTGCCAATGCCACCATCGGCATCATTCTCTCCGACCACCGGGGAAAGATGTTGTCGGTTAGCCAGTTTGCGCTCAAATTATTTGGATATACCGAATCCGAAATGGTCGGACAAACCATCGAGCTGCTGGTTCCGGACTCCATTGCGCCCCTTCACAAAGACCTGCGGATGTCGTTCAATGCGAATCCGGAAGTCCGCCCGATGGGCCACGGGCGCGATCTGTACGCCAAACGCAAAGATGGTTCAACGTTTCCGGCCGAAATCAGCCTGAGTTATTTTCACCGCAACGAAGAATTGTACGTGGTGGCTTACGTCATCGACATTACGTATAAAAAGGAAGCCGAGCGGGCGCTGATCGAGCAAAAAAACCGCGTGCAGCAACTGAATGCCGAGCTGGAACAAAAAGTAGCCGACCGGACCAATGCGCTCATGGTAACGCTGCATCAGTTGGAAGTATCGAAAGACGAACTGTCTAAGGCGCTGGCCACCGAACGCGAACTGGGCGAGCTAAAATCGCGGTTTGTATCCATGGCATCGCACGAATTCCGCACCCCACTGAGTGCCATTCTGACGTCAGCCGACCTGTTGAACCGGTATACCACCACCGAGCAGCAGGATAAACGAAGCCGCCATATTCAACGAATCAAAGCATCGGTCAACCACCTTAACGACATTCTGGAAGAATTTCTTTCCGTTGGGAGGTTGGAAGAAGGAAAAATTGAAGCGTCCTATTCGCTGTTTGATCTCAACGAACTGACCAACAGCGTCGTCAACGACATTCAGGGCATGTTGAAAACCGGTCAGACGATTCGGATCGAACAGGATTGCCGTGAAAAAGCCTGGCTTGACCCTTCGCTGGTGCGTAAAATGCTGACCAACCTCCTGTCGAACGCCATCAAATATTCCGGCGACAACAAACCAATCCGAATCAG
Organism: Larkinella harenae; assembly: GCF_054780515.1. Taxonomy (NCBI): domain Bacteria; kingdom Pseudomonadati; phylum Bacteroidota; class Cytophagia; order Cytophagales; family Spirosomataceae; genus Larkinella; species Larkinella harenae. Next base: position 1,406,558 of record NZ_BAAGWE010000002.1, read on the forward strand.
TCTCCGGTGCCGGGACGAAACGGTTCGAATTGCCATTCAGGACGAAGGCATTGGTATGTCGGAAGAGGACCAGAAGCACCTCTTCGAACGGTTTTACCGGGCCAAAAATGCCAATGCCATTCAGGGAACCGGACTGGGGCTGCACATTGTGGCCCAGTACCTCAAGCTGCTGAACGGCACCATCGATTTTCAAAGTCACCTCAACCAGGGCACCACCGTAATTCTCTCATTCCGTCATGAAAACGATTCTGCTCATTGAAGATAACGACGATATTCGGGAAAACACCGCCGAAATCCTGGAACTGGCTAACTACCACGTTCTGACGGCCGAAAACGGCAAAGTTGGCGTCGAAAAAGCGCTTGAAACCAAGCCGGATCTGGTCATCTGCGACATCATGATGCCTGTTTTGGATGGATACGGTGTGCTCCATATTTTCAATAAAAACCCGGATTTGTCGGGTATCCCGTTCATCTTTCTGACGGCCAAAACCGAGCGGGCCGACTTCCGCAAGGGCATGGAAATGGGGGCCGACGATTACCTGACCAAACCATTCGATGAGATTGAACTGCTGAGCGCGGTGGAAGGCCGTCTGAAACGATTCGATCAGATGCGTCCCATGTATGAACCGACCAAAGCGGGGCTGGTTCAGTTTTTGGATGATGCCCAGACCGTTACTGGCATTGACTCGCTTACCGTTGATCGGAAAGGACATCTCGTCAAGAAAAAACAGTATGTTTATTCGGAAGGCGACGAACCGATGCGGCTTTATTTTGTGCAAGCTGGTCGGGTAAAAACCGTTAAGACGAACGCTGACGGCAAAGAATTTATCACGGGCTTATACCAGCCGGGCGATTTCTTCGGCTACGTAAGCCTGCTGGAGCAAACCGATCAAACGGATTCGGCCGTTGCGCTGGAAGATTCGGAGTTGATCTACATTCCAAAAGCGACTTTTATGGATCTGCTCTCGCGCGATGGCGAAGTGGCCCGGCGGTTTGTTCAATTGCTCGCCAACCGCGTCACCGACCGCGAACAGCAATTGCTGGGCATGGCGTACAACTCGCTGCGCCGTCGGGTGGCCGACACACTACTACGGCTGCACTTTAGCCTGCAAAGTGACAATAGCCAGCCCATTATCCCCTTTTCGCGCGATGACCTGGCAGCCATGGTCGGAACCGCTACCGAATCGCTGATCCGGACGCTGAGCGAATTCAAAGGAGATGGCCTGATTGATGTGAGCGGCACCAACATCCGCGTGCTCCAGCCCGAAAAGCTGAAGCAATCGCGGTGGTGATTTCAAAGTAGCGTTATTTCTTGCGCATGGCCCACTCCCGGCCCGGCTTATCGACCCGGAAACTTTCGAGATTGCCCTGATCCTGTAGGGTGACGTAGGCCGTGCGCCCGTCTTTGCCGCCGAAACAGATGTTTGTGGGCCGTTTGCCAACCAGTTGAATCTCCTGGATGACTTTGCCGTCGGGCGACACCTTGGCAACGGTTCCTTTGCCGAAGCGGGTGATGTACAGATTACCGTCGGCATCACAGCGCATACCGTCCATCCCGAAGTCTGAAAACTCGATCAGCAGACGCTTGTTACTCACCTGCCCGCTGGCCGACAGATCGTAGACCCAGACTTTCCGCTGGTTGGATTCGTTGACGTACAGCCGCTTATCGTCGGGACTCACTTCAATACCGTTTGTTGTGCCCATGTTCTCTTCCAGCAGTGTGACCTTGCCGTCGGTATCGATGCGCCAGATGTTTCCGGTATTATTTTTCCAGCTTGGATCACTTGCATACAGCCGGTCTTTCCCATCAATGGCAATGTCGTTGGGCTGGTTCATGCGTGGTTCGTTGGCAAAAACGCTCAGCGTTTTGGTCCCCGCGGCCACTTTCAGGATGTTGTGTTTGGGGTAATCGGCAATGAACATATCGCCCTTCTTATTGAAGCGGATTCCGTTGCCAATGCTTCCTTCGGGCAGTTCAACAAACACGCTGGCTTCACCGCCCGGTGTGACCTGCCCGATTGTTCCCTGTTTGCCGAAATTAACGGCGTAAACCGTCCCCGACTTATCCACCGCCGGGCCTTCAACCCCGGACGTAAAACCGTTGGCGGGCGTAAACACACTGGATTTGAACAAGTCTTCGGCAGAGTTGGCAGCCATCATAACCAGGCCCGTTAATGTTGCAGCAAAGGCAAGCGTCGTTGTAGTCATTCGTCAGGTTTTGTTAAGACTCGGCCCCGCATAGCGGGGCCGAACGTACAGTTTTATTAATGCCGGCGGTATTCCATTTCCTGCACAGCGTCCCGCTCCTCTTTCGGCATGCGGCTATGCCACCAGGAAGCCAGAATAGACCCCGTAATGTTCATCAATGGTCCGAAAATGGCGGGAGCCAGGCCCACCGTGGCCATCTTCCCCATTTCTTTGGCAATACCAGACGCCAGACCGCCGTTCTGCATGCCCACCTCAATGGCCATCGTACGGCAATCGCGCTCGCTCATCTTGAAGAGACGTCCAGACCAGTAGCCCAGGAAGTAACCCGACAAATTATGAATCAACACCAGCCCCAACAACAGCGGCCCGATAGTCAGCAGGCTATCGCGACCGGCTGCCGTGATGATGACAATGATAAACGCAATGCCGAACATCGAAACGTACGGCATCAGGTTGTCGAGCCAGACGGCCCGGCCACTGAGAAACTTGTTGAACAGAAGGCCCGCGCCAATGGGAATGATCACCATTTTCGCGATGTCGATCATCATATCCACCGTATCGATTTCAACGAAAGCCCCGGCCAGCATTTTCATCAGCAAAGGCGTAACGAAGGGGGCCATCATGGTTGAAACCGCCGTGATCGTGATCGACAGCGCCAGGTTGGCTTTGGCCAGGTATGAGATTACGTTGGACGCCATTCCGTTGGGCGAACAGCCGATCAGAATGATCCCCGCGGCAATTTCGGGGGGCAGCCCGCTGATACTGGCCAGAAAGTAACCAATACTGGGCATGATCAAAAAGTGACTTACCACGCCGATCAAAACGCCTTTTGGCATTCGGATGACCCCCACAAAATCGTCGAAACTCATGGAGGTACCCATCCCGAACATGATCAGCTGAATCAGGGGTGTTATTAAGGTACTGAACTTGAAATCGCCCGCTGAAACAAAGTATTGCGGATAATATAAGGCCGTGGTAACAGCCGAAAAGATAATGACTGTGTAGGAAAAGCCTTTCAGGTTCTTGTAACCCTGAAACCCAATCGCTACGGACAAAAAGAAGGCAATCAGGAAAGGACCGGCCATCGGCATATTACCGCTAACCATCAGCGCAAGGGCGACCAGCAAACACACACCCGCCAGACCCAAAATGAATTTATGCATGATAATTTCTCTGTAGGTTTAGGAAATACATTCCCAAATATAACGGTTTACGGTATTCGGTTTTCAGCGGATCGATTCATTCTTCCTTCGAAGCCTAAATCCGGAGCGCCGTTTCTAAAACGCACCATCCCGCCGAAAACCGTAAACTGAAAACCGACCTAAAAAAACGTTATTGTGGCCGCTGGCGAACCACGACCGGTTCGGCGATTCCATTCAGATCGTAAACGATGCGACCTTTCCGAATCGTCATTTCACAACCCAGTTTTTGCTTTCCTTCGATTTTGTGGCCGGTATAGTCGAAAAAGCCAAAATGCCCCACGTCCCGAACGGCAAATTTGCCGTCGATCAGGTCGAGAATGGCCACATCGGCTTCCGATCCTTCGGTCAGGCTACCCAACTCAGGCCGTTTGATAGCCTGCGCCGGAGCCCAGGTGCTGGCTTTGATGACGCTTTTCAGGTCCATGCCCATCGCCAGAAATTTCGACATCACGTTCAGCATGTCTTTCATGGCATTGTTCATGCTACCCGTGTGAATATCCGTGCTGATGGTATTCGGGTAAAAACCGCTTTTTAACGCCGGAATTGCCTGTGAGAACGCAAAGCTGATGCCACCGTAGCCCACGTCGAAAAGGATGCCTTTTTTTTGAGCTTCCCAAACGAACGGTTTCACTTTATTGGTTGTCACGTCCAGAATCGGCTCACGCGTTCCCAATTGCCCGAAGCAGTGCGTAAAAATGTCGCCCGGACGCAGGTGTTTCAGGTACAGCTCTTCAATCGAAAGGGTCGGTTTGCTGCCCCCAAAGTCGATCATGACCGGTTTATCCGCGAGTTTACCGGCTTCTACGGCCCGGTCGGTGGGGGTCCAGTCGTAGCCGTTGAAGTGCGCCAGTTTGACGCCCACAATCTGATCTGGGTATTTCTTAGCCATCTCGGCTGTTGCCTTGGGGTCCATGTCTTCGATGTTCTGCTCAAACTTGCCACCCCGCATCCCGCTGCCAACAATATTGAGCAAAGCCAGCACCCGCGTTTGCGACGCATCAATGGTTTGTTTCTTGAACGCTTCGAAATCACGCCAACCCGAGCAGCCCGCATCCACGATGGTCGTTACGCCATTCCGAAACGTAAAACCGTCGGGCGGCAGGGCATTTGGCCCGTTGCTGTACGTTTGGTCCATGTTGGTGCCAAAAAAAACGTGCGTATGAATGTCGATCAGGCCGGGCGTCACATACAGCCCTTTAGCGTTGACCACCTGACGGGCACCGGTTGCGTCGATGGATTTGGCCACTTTCGCAATTTTGCCATCCTGAATAGCGATGTCCATCACCGCATCAATGTTGTTTTTCGGGTCAATAACGTGTCCGTTTTTGATCACGATATGATACGGCTGTGCCAGGGCCAGCTGGCTAATGGCCAGGCATACGGTAAAAGCGAAAAGCAATAACTTCTTCATGAATGTCAGACTATTACAAAACTTTTTCTTTAATCCGGCTTAACTTTTGATCCGCTAAACTCAGCGTTCCGTTCGAACAAGTACCCCACTTCGGGTTTGCCCGCGTTTCGTCCTTTTCTCACTGCCTCCGGGCAGTGCATCTATGTTTTTCTCCGGCGGCTTTTTTTGACGGCCTTCGGATCGGCAGGCAACGTAATCTTCCAGATGTTGCCCCCTTTACCGCCGTATTCAATGATATATACGGTATTATCCACCAGCAACGCATCGGTTGGCTCCGTAAAACCGTCAACCAAGCGTGTGGTTTTTACCGTATAATTGTCGGTAGTTTTGTTGTACGTCATGTCAAGATGCAATAAGTCGCGGCCCTGTTTTTTCAGCGGGTTGACAATGGTCGAGTTTCGGCGCGGTCCCGAATACCGGATGACAAAACCGTCGCCCTTAAACTCATCCGCCAATACTTTTTTCGTATCGAAAAACAACCCCAGCGGTGAACTGTGCGCGTTGAACGTTCCGACGCCGATACCCGTTGAATCACCATCCATCACCAGCCCCGTTTTCGGGTCCCGGTATTCGTTGGCATCCGGCCCCATGTTCAGTACCGGCCCGGTAAACCTGACCCCGGCGGGCTTCTTCGGGAACTCCGGATCGTTCCGGAAATAGCGCATCAGCCACGCGTGGGCAAACTTGCTGATAAAGGGATCTTTTTCCGGATCGGGCTGCCAGTCAGGATATTGCTGCGGATTATCAACACCGCCCCCCATCACCCACGGAAAGCCGTAATGATGCCCCTGCCGCACCCAAAACATATCCTCAGCATGGTCATAATCGCCCGAATTGGAAACCGCAAAGAGCTTTCCATCGGCATCGAACGCCATGTCGTACGCATTCCGGATGCCGTCCGCGTAGATATAACCGTCGGCTTTTAGTTTGGCTTCGTCGTCGGGTAACTCCAGGTCTTTCACGCCTACCGGGAATCGAAAAATTTTGGCCGTCAAGGCATTGTCGCGGGCGTTCGGATACACCCCGCCGTTGTCCTGTACCTCGCCGTGGTCGGTCCGGGCACCGGTATTGACGTAAATGTATTTTCCGTCCGGGCTGATTTCCAGGGCGTTCCAGCCGTGATCGAACGTGGTTTTGTTCGTGCCGTATTCCACCGTATTAAACACCACCGTCATCGCGGGTTTGTCGCCCGAGGCCAGGTCATAACGCACCATGCGGCCTTTGGTGCCTTTGTTGTTGTTGACGCTGATATTTCCCGCCAGAAACAGCGTGTTTTTCAGGAAAGCCGCCCCCTGCAAACGCGTAATCCCGTGATCTTCCGCCGAAAAAACCTTCTCGGATACCGGAGCTTGCCCGTTCATCTTCACCCGAAACACGTCGCCCGTGAAGGTTGTATAGTACAGATCGCCGGTCACCGGCTGCTGAATCAATCGCACGGCTTCGGGGCCAACGGTCAGGAAGTGCTCGACTTTGATATCCGGGCGCAGGGCGTTGGGCGGTACGGGGGCCTTCGCGTCGGGTCCCTGGGCATACAGCATCATCGGACAGCATACAGCCGCTGTCATGACCCGTAAAGAGTTCAGGAATGCAGAAAATATTCTCATTTGGTGTCGGTCTTGGGAGCGGATAAATTGCGGAGGTAAGCGACTAACTGCCAGCGCTGTTCTTCCGAAAAGACGTCTTTAAAAGGCGGCATGTTGTCCCGTCCGTTCGACAGTTTCCAGAAGAGCGAGCCATCGGTTTGCTTCACCACATCCGGGGCATGAAAATCGGCCGGTTTGGCTCCCAAGGCCCGGCCAGCTGCTCCGTCGCCGTGGCCGGTTTCACCGTGGCACGACGAGCAGAATTCCATGAAAAGCTCTTCGCCCTGCGCCAGCGTCAGTGGCTCGGTTGGGTAATGGCTTTTCAGTGTGTCGGCCCAGGCGGGTGCTTTCCACTTCTCCTGTTTGGGGTCGTCCGCCTTTCGGTCAGCCGTAAACCCCACGACACCCAGGCAGCCCAGCACGCAAAAACCGGCCATCAATAACTTATAAGAATGCATTTAGTGAACAAAGAATAAGGGTAAAGAATAGCAACTTATTTTTTCAGCGACTCCCGAACGGCTTTTACTTCGTCGGCGGTGATGCCGCTGGCCGAATTGCCAAAGTTTTGTCGGATGAACGTCAGCACTTCGGAAATTTCATCATCCTTCAGAAAATCGTGTTGCGGCATGACGTTGTTGTACGACTGACCTTTGACTTCAATCGGTCCTTCCAAACCTTTCAGCAGCACTTCAATCAGGCGTTTTTTGTCGCCCACCACCCATTCCGATTCCGACAGGGGCGGAAACCGTTGCGAGTCGCCCAGGCCATTCCGCTGGTGGCAGGCCCGGCAGTAAATTCCATAGATTTTGCTTCCCAGTACCGGTTTGTCTTTGTCGAGGTTATCCTTGACTTCGTCGGGCGTCCGAACGTGCGATAGCGTTTTGCGTTTCTCCATTTGCGCCAGCTGCGCCGGACCAAATTTCTTCCTGTCGCCTTTGTACGTCACCTTCCAGATTTTACCCTTTTCCGTTTCGGCTAAGTAAATCGATCCATCCGGACCCATCGCAATCCCCATCGGGCGATAAACCGCATCACTGACGTTTACCACCGGATCGACACCGGCAAAACCGTCGGCGAAGATTTCCCAGGCCGACGAAGGAACGCCTTTTTTGGAAGGAACGAACGCAATGAAGTACCCCGCCTGCGGATAAGGCGCCCGGTTGGTTGAGCCGTGGAAGGCAATGAATGCCCCATTTTTATACCGATCAGGAAACTGGTTACCCTGATAAAACAGGATGTCGTTTGGCGCCCAGTGCCCCGGAAACCCAATGATCGGTTTTTCGTACTGATCGCCTTTCCCGATCGTTTCACCGTCTCCACCGTATTCCGGATTCAGGACTTTTTTGCCCTGCATCTGGTCGTAGTAGTAATACGGCCAGCCCGCATCCGCACCATCCTTAATTCGCAGAAATTCCTCCGACGGCAGCACCGCACTTTGCCAGGGTGAATAAATTCCGGCCCAAAGCATGAGTAAGTCATCGCGGCCGTGTTGAAGGGCATACAAGGTCTGGTCGGCGTGATTCCAGTCCATCGCCACGACACTCCGCAAACCGGTTGCGTACCGATGGCCGTCTTTCTGCGTCTGCCCGATTTTATTGGCGTCAAACCGCCAAATGCCTCCGTGGTCTTCGAGCATGGCGCAGGGCGTCATTCCCGGCGAGCTCGGAATCCGGTTCCGTTCCTGACAGGCGTTGGAGGGCGCGCCGTAGGCGACGTAAATGTTGCCTTTGTTGTCGAACGTCAACGGTTTGGCAATGTGCTCGTGCATGCCGTGCGGATGGTCATCCTTCACAATGATTTCCTCGGCTCCTTCCGGCACCAGTTTGCCCGGTGTCAGTTTGTAGCGGTACACGAATAGTTCAGAGCTGAAATACAGATACCCGTTGTGAATCCGCATGCCGGTTCCGTACGCCCGTTCGCGAGCCTGACCACCAAATTTTTTGATGACATCCGCCCGTCCGTCACCGTTGGTATCGCGCAGGGCAATCACCGACTCGCCCGGCTCCCGGACAAACCGGGCTTTCACGTAAATATCACCGTTGTCGTTAATGGCCAGATGCCGGGCACGACCGGGCAAGCTATCCACAACAACCGTGGCTTCGAAGCCTTCGGGTAAAAAAAGTCCGCCATTATCCGCCGTTCGAGCGGGTAACTGGTTCGCCGTATCCGTGCGCGGAATAAAGCCGACAGCTGCCAGCAGCGCCAGCGCCAGGCCTTTTTTATAAAAGTTTGACATTCAATAAGTCAGGAAGCTACAGTGAGATATCGGAATCAATTTTGTCGTATCACGATCGGGTTGGCAATACCGTTGAGATCGTACACAATTCGCCCTCCCTTGATGGTCATTTCACACTCAAACTTTTTCTTTCCCTCCATTCGGTACCCAGTTTTGTCGTAAAAACCGAAATTACCTTCCCGCATATTCAGAATAGCCACGTCAGCCAGCGCACCTACGGACAAATGGCCCAGGATTTCACGCTTGATCACCTGCGCCGGCGTCCAGGTGCTGGCTTTGATCACATCCGCCACCGGAACGCCCATAACGACAAACTTGGACATCACGCTCAGGATGTCTTTCATCGAGCCGTTCATGCTGCCGGTGTGCAAATCGGTGCTGATCGTGGTCGGATAAAAACCCGCCTTGATGGCCGGAATCGCCTGCGAATAATTAAAACTGGCGCCCCCATAACCGACATCGAACACAATCCCTTTTTTGCGGGCTTCCCAGACAAACGGTTTTACCTTGCCGGTGGCCTCATCCACAATCGTTTCGCGAACGTTGCCTTCCAGCAACGTGTACGTATGCGTAAAAATATCGCCGGGGCGTAGGTACTTCATGAACAATTCTTCGAGGGAGAGCGGAGGATTATGCCCGCCGAAATCGATCATCACCGGCATGTTGGCCAGCTTTCCGGCTTCGACTACCCGTTTGACGGGCGTCCAGGTACCGCCCATGTAGTGCGCCACTTTGAAGCCGACCACATCGTTGGGATTGCCCAGCGCCATCGCAGCAGCCAGCTTGGGGTCCATATCGGTTGTATCCTGTTCCCAGTCGCCCCCCCGCATGCCTTCGCCGACGATATTCAGAAACGAAAGGACGCGCGTTCTCGACGAAAGAATAATGTTTTTCTTAAAGGTTGGAAATGACTGCCAACCCGCCCCGCCCGCATCGACGATGGTCGTTACGCCCACGCGGAACGTAAAACCGTCGGGAACAACCGCTGTTAAACCGTTGCTCAGGTAGTGGTTGGGTTCGGTGCCAAAATAAACGTGACCGTGCAGATCGATCAGACCGGGCGTCACATACATGCCTTTGGCGTTAACCACCTGTTTGGCCTGCCGCGCATCGATGTTTTTGGCAACGAGTGCAATCTTACCCTCGCTGATGGCCACATCCATCACCGCGTTGATGTTATTCTTCGGGTCGATAACCTGGCCTCCTTTGATGACAATGCTATAGGTCTGCGCCTGCGACAGACCACTGATCAGGCAGGCGATGAGTAAAGCGAACAATGACTTCTGCATACGCTTAAACCGCTGCTTTGGATAATTCTTCTTTCAGGCGTTTGGCCACGATTTTCTCTTCACCGGGCTTCAGCATCCAGGTTGTCAGGCTGATACCGTTCTGCTCGCCCACGATTTCAATCGACGGATTGCCGTTCCGCAGGCTCTCCTGCAAACTTTTTACAGTCAGGTTCACTTTGGCGGGTTCCCAGGTGATCCGGAGTGTGGGCGTGTGATTACCCAGCTCGGGCCGGAAGGTTTCGGTCTGTACGCCATTCACTTTTTTAACTGCATCGGAAATACGGGCCACGCGGTCTTCCCACATCTGCCACTCTTTTTTCTGATCCTGATTGATGAATTTTTCGAGGGCTACGTACATGCCCAGTATTTCTTCTTTGTTGACTTTCATACCCCGGCCAATGGTCGAACCACGCGGTGGCATGCTTAAGCGGGCGGCATCGATCAGGTGTTTTTTCCCCATCAGAATACCAGCACTCTGGGGGCCACGCATTGCTTTTCCGCCCGACACACAAACCAGATCGAAGCCCATTTCGTGGAAGCGCCAGAGGTTTTCGACCGGTGGTACGTCAGCCGCAATATCAATCATCGTTGGAACAGTGTGCTTTTTGGCCAGATTGACCCACTCCTGGTGCATGATCTTGCCTTTGTCTGACTGAATGTGCAGAAACCACATCATAGCGGTTTTTTCGTTGATGGCCTTCTCTACGTCCTCAACGGTTTCAACAAACACCACTTTACAGCCCGTATTCGTCAGTGCCTGCGAATAGCCTACATTATGACCTTTCTGAATAATCACTTCCGATTTCATCCCGTTGGCTTCGAGCTGCGGAAGCTGAGCAGCTTTTTTGGAATCCAGCCCTGTCAATACGCCCGCCAAACCGAGCGTCATGGCCGAAAAACAGCCCGCCGTAACGACCGCGGATTCTGCCCGGACCAGGCCCGCAATTTTCTCCCCCACTTTGGTTTGCACATCATCCAGCATCATGAACTCTTTCGATGCTGCCTGAATGGTTTCCATCACTTCATCCTGCATCAATGAGCCCGTCATGGCGGTGTAGGTACCGGCGGCATTGATGAACGTCCGGATTCCTAATTCCTTTACCAGATTTCGGGCCGCAGCATTGGGAGCAGCCAGCGCCGTTTGCAGGGGAGCAGCGCTGCCGACCAGCCCCCCCAGCAGAGGCATTGTTGATAATCGTTTAAGTATAGTTCTTCTGCTGATCATGGGTGATGGGTTAGTTATGATTTGGAAAAAAATCCCTCCCCATTGATGGTGAGGAGGGAAAATCTATGCATAATTAGATGTAGGCAATGCAATCCATTTCGACCAGCGAATCGCCCGGCACACCACCGTAAACCGCCACCGTTGTACGCACCGGGGGCTTGCTGCCAAACCGGCCTTTGTATACTTCGTTCATGCCTTTGTAATCATTGAGGTCGTGCAGGAATACGCTTACCTTCAGCACTTTTTCCATCGAAGAACCCGCCTTGATCAGTTCTTTTTCCAGTTCTTTCAGTACTTCGTCGGTATGTACTTTAATATCACCTTCCTTGTGGTACCCTTTCCCGGCAACAAAAACCAGGTTACCTAGTTTGGTTGAACCTGAGAACAGCGGCACATCCTGCTCGTTAACCACGTTGAACACTTCTTTCTGAGGAGCCGCTACGCTGGCTTCTGCTTTGGAGGCAGCTACCCCCAGGCCTGTTACACCGGCAACAGAGGCAAAAAGTCGTTTTAAAATGGATCGGCGTTGTGGTTTCATTAGAAAATTAAAGAATTGATGGACGATTAATTAAATATTGAACAAACTGTAAATCAAGCGTATTTTTCTTACCCTTCCACATTTTGCAGCAAAAAAGTGCTGACCTATAAGCGCTTTATAAAATTTCCTACGGCTTCTTATTCCCTACAAACCAGCTGGTTACTGACCCTGACACCCTTTACTACTAATGATAATATGAGCATCCAGTTGTTCATACTGTGCGTTGATCGTATTACAAATCAAATCCAGCTTCTCAAACAGCGGTTCGTCATCCAGCGAAGCCGTCAGAAAACACGCTTTCATGACTTCTTCGTCGAAGACAATCTTGACACCGTACGCTTTCTCGAGGGTGGCAAAAACCTCCGAAATGGGGGTTCGCTTGAACCGGAAGGGTTGGCTCTGTGCGATGCCACTCAACAAGGCTGGTTGTTCGACCAGGCTCTTGATAATGCGCGTATTGGTTGGCAAAAAAACCACTTGCTGATTGGGAGTCAGCACAATTCCGCCGAGATTATCATCTGTTTTATGCTGCGTTAACTCGGTCTGGTTGCGCGTAAAAACTGAAACTTTACCGGTCTTAACCACTACTTTAACTTTCTGCTCGTTTTCGAAAGCCTGGATGGTAAAACTAGTACCTAAAACTTTCGTCACCAGGCCTTTTGCGTACACATAAAAAGGCTTTACCGGATCTTTATGAACTTCAAAAAAAGCTTCGCCATCTAGATATACTTCCCGTATTTTGGCGTCAAAATCTGTAGCATAACTAATGCGGGCATTGGGTTTTAACAAAAGGGTACTTCCGTCTGGCAATTTAACTAATTTAGAACTGGAAGCAGTATTGACCACTTCCTGAAGTGGCCTGGACGATTCTGTAATCAACTCACTATACGTCACATTTACCTTTGTGCAGGGCTGATGAATAAACAAACGCCAGAATAAACCCAGCATCACCACAAAGCTGGCGGCAATTCCGTACCGCATTGGGGAGAACTGGTACCATTTCACCGACGGTTTCTCCTCGTCATCCAGAGCCTGATGTAACCGCTGAATTTCGTGTTGAATTTCCCGGTCGGAAATTGGAATCCGGTCGCTTGGAATCTGGGCATATGCGCTGTTCAGCGTACTCAGCAGCTGATGGGCTTTGTCAACGAGTTCTTTCTTATCAGGATTCTGAACCAGCCAATTCTTCCAAAAATCGCTTTCAACCGGATCATTAAACAGTTTCCAACGCTGAAAAGACAGATCAATGGCTAATTCTTCAGGTTCGTAATTCCGATAATCTTGCATACAAAAGGGCAATACTTTGCTATTTCTACGTAAAGATGCAAGAGTGTGCGGCCAATACTCTTCTTTCCAGAATTTTATTTCGAAATGACCGGAATTAGTCATGGTAAAGGCTAATTCAGAGTAAAGTCAAGACTGCCAGCACCCTAGACAGGAACGGTGAAAACCACACCCGTTCTGATCAATTATATACAAAATAATAGCTTTAAAAAAATAAAATGCATTCCTTTTCAGCAATCTAAACGGCAATTTTAGTACGTTTTTATGTATTATAGTAACGAATAAAGTATATTCACCTTTTTTCAGCATTCTACCTAACTAATTCTTTTAATTACGTTCCTCAACGAGCAAAAACGTAATTAAAAGAACAACTAGTCATACCAAACAATGCGCTGCTTACCTATACGATACGCAAAAATTCCCGGCCATCGCTCAACGCGAATTAACGCATCGTTACTAACCTAAAATAAATTGTATTAATATCAGTGCTCAATCATGATGAAAAGCTACGCACACCTAGCCATCTTGCTGTTATACGCTCTGACTAATAACGCCTTTGGCCAAAATAAAAAAACCGCTTTTCGTGTTGTCGCGATCGCGGAAAAAGACGGCGGGGTTCATGCGCCTTTTGTTGCAGCGGCCAAAGAATGGCTTCAACAGATGGCCACAGACCATCATTTCACCATTGATTACATTGAAAATACCGATCCTATCAATGCCGCATTTCTGACAAAATACCAGCTCTTTATCCAATTGAATTATCCACCCTACCGCTGGACCGATACTGCGAAAGCGGCTTTCATCCAATACATCCGGGATGGCAAGGGCGGGGGCTGGATCGGTTTTCACCATGCCGCCCTGCTGGGTGAGTTCGACGGCTATCCGATGTGGCCCTGGTTTTCGGAGTTCATGGGTGGCATCCAATACAAAAACTACATTCCCAACTTTGCCCGGGCAACGGTTCACGTAGAGGCTTCCGCTCATCCGGTCATGCAGGGCGTTCCGGCCTCTTTTGAAGTGGAAAAAGAAGAATGGTATACGTACACCAAAAATCCCCGTCCGAACGTCAAGGTGCTGGCTACCGTCGATGAAGCAACGTACGTTCCAGATTCCGAGATCAAAATGGGTGGAGACCATCCGGTGATCTGGTCCAACGAGCGCATGAAAGCCCGGAACATTTACATCTTCATGGGCCACCATCCGGATCTGTTCAAAAACGAAGCCTATAAAACGATCTTCCGAAACGCAATCCTCTGGGCTTCCGGCCAGAAATGAATCCGTGGGTGATCCAGCAATGCAGCTACCCTGACTCAGTACCCTTTTTAGCTATTCAATTGTAACACAGTTCATGAACAAGTTTGAAGCCCTCCCCCTCTCCACCAGCCAACACACGCTGAATCCGGCGCGGGTCAGCGCGATCGACATCCTGCGGGCTCTGACGATGGTATTGATGATTTTCGTGAACGATCTCTGGTCGCTGAAAGACATTCCGGCCTGGCTCGAACACGTACCGCACGGAGTCGATGGCATTGGATTAGCGGATGTGGTGTTTCCGGCGTTTCTGTTCATTGTCGGCCTGTCGTTGCCCTTCGCCATCGATAACCGGCGAAAAGGTCTTCAACTGGTTGGGCACGTTTTGATGCGGTCGATGGCCCTGCTGACGATGGGCCTTTTTCTGGTCAACGGCGAATCCATCAATGCCGAAGCAACGGGTATCTCCCGGCTTTTGTGGAACGTTCTCTCGTGTACTTCTTTCATTCTGATTTGGAATGCCTATCCGAAAACCGCCCCAGGCTGGCTCACGATCGGATTAAAAACAATCGGTTTGTTGACGTTACTGGTACTGGCTTTGGTATACCGCGGTGGCGATGCCGAAACAACCACACGTTTCGAAACACATTGGTGGGGTATTTTGGGACTGATTGGCTGGTCGTATCTGGTGGCAGCTCTGGTAACGGTTTTAGCGAAAAACCGCGTTAGCGTACTGGCTACTGCCTGGGGCGCTTTTGCGGTCCTGAGTATGGTTGCCCAGGCCGGGCTGCTGCCCGATGCCGTCCATTTTATTCCCGGTGCTATCCGAAACGGTACCCTGGTGGGACTCAGCATGGGCGGTGTCGTCATTGCAACGCTCTTTCGGCATTACCGCCAACAAGCAGACAACCAGCGCATGATTCTGCTTTTCTTTGTCATCGCCATTGTGCTCGTCGGTTTATCCATCATGACCCGGCCTTACTGGGGCATTTCCAAACTAGACGAAACCCCGGCCTGGCTGTTCCTGTGCAGTGCCTTCACGCTCCTGGCGTTTATCGTCATTTATTGGCTGGCAGATATCCGGAAACAAAGCTCCTGGTTCACGTTCATCAAACCGGCCGGTACCGACACGCTGCTCTGCTACCTGATCCCGTATTTTTCGTATGCCACAACGGCTTTCCTAGGTATTCGCATTCCGGAGATGCTACTAACCGGCAGTGTGGGCCTGCTCAAATCGTTTCTGTTCGCTTTGCTGTGCGTCTGGATTACGGGCCTGTTGAGCAAGGTGGGGGTTCGGCTGAAACTGTAACACTGCCAGGTTGAAGTACAGCCCTCGCTTGAATAACTACAAAAGATTCGCAAAAAGATCGTATATTTCCTCCCTTCAGCGTCCCAGAAATCATAGCCCTGATCAAAGGAGAAAATGTTCAAAAAAACCGTCAGGATGTTTTTTTGGCTGGCCTTGTTCCTGCCCGGAATCGGCATGGCGCAGAATCTCATTCCGAACGGCGGTTTTGAAGAATACCGCAACTGTCCCCAACTGGATAACCTGCTCAAAGAAGCGGCTCCCTGGTACAATCCCAACGGAGCCTCGCCCGACTTTTACCACCGATGTTACCCCACGATTCAGATGGAATTACCGCCCCATTCCGGCCAGGGGCTGGCGCGGTTGTTTCTGGACATGAACTGGTCGGAATACCTCGCGGTGCCGCTCACCAAACCGCTGGAAGCCAATGAGTGTTACTTTTTCGAACTGTATGTGGCGACCCCAACGCCCGCCCGGTACATTCCCGGAAATTTGGGCGCTTATTTTTCCGACCAACCGATTACGGCTACGGACAAAGGCCTTTTTCCGGTCGATCCGCAAGTCCTTGACAAAGCCCTGAGCCCCGGCATTCCGCGGTTGCAGTGGGAGAAGGTTTCCGGTTACGTCAAAGCCCGGGGCGGAGAGCGGTACGCCACCATCGGCGCTTTCAGCGAATTTCCCAAGATGCTCGGTTTCTACTACCTGTTCATCGACGATGTTTCGCTCTTACCAATTACGATGGATCTGGGTAAAGACACCACACTTTGCGGCCGAAAAAGTACTCTTTTGCTAAATGCTACCACACCGGGGGCCACCGGCTATCGATGGCAGAATGGCAGCGATTCACCTACCTTTTTAGTGGACAAACCCGGCACGTATTCCGTTACGGTTACAACGCCCTGCAAAATCCTGAAAGATACCATTACGGTAGCGTACGCCCTTGATTTTGACCTGGGCCGCGACACTACGCTCTGCGAAGGCCAAACCCTGACGTTAAGCGCACCCCCAGACCTCCCTCCCACCTTCCGCTGGCAGAATGGATCGACGGCCCCCACGCAGCAAATCACCCGGGCCGGAACCTACAGCCTGCGGGTCGAACAGGACCGCTGCGTGGCTACCGACAGCGTTCAGGTGCAGTATGTCTTACCTCCGCGGTTAAACCTGGGTCCCGACCAGAACCTGTGCGGAGCCGATGTTTTTACCATTCGGCCCGATTATGCAGAGGGCACCTTTCGCTGGCAGGACCAAACCGAAACCGTTGAACGAACGATTGGCTATTCCGGCCTGTTTCGAGCCACGGTTAGCAACGCCTGCGCCACCGTAAGCGACACCCTGGTGGTTTCGTACGGCGACTGCGGCTGCATCATCCACACGCCCGACAGCTTTACGCCCAACAACGATGGTAACAACGATGTTTTCCAGCCGATTGCCTGCGGAGATATTGAGATTACCACCTTCTCGGTATTCAATCGCTGGGGTGAACTGATTTTTCACACCAGCGAGCCGCCCTTTGAATGGAACGGGCAATACCAGGACACACGGTGCCCAACCGGCGTCTACGGCTGGCAAATCAAGTACCGGCTTCGGCAGGGCACCGGTTTTATAGCCCACCAAAAAAACGGGGCACTCAGTCTGTTTCGCTGAGTGCCCCGTTGAGGATTTAATTATAGGTAGCTCACTCACCCCTTCTTCTCGGCGGCAGCGGCTTCTTCGGCCTGTGCGAGTTTCACGGCTTCGTACAGGTTCACAATCGCGCCGGTTTTCGACAAGTCCGCAAAATCGACCAGATCCGTGGATTCGGGTCGCAGTACTTTGCGGTTTTGCGCCACGGCCGACTTTTCAATAATCCGCTTTAAATCACTGTATGTCAGTTTGGGAAAATACGATTTTAAAACCGCAGCAATTCCGGTCACAACGGGGGCTGCCATGCTCGTACCGCTCAGGTTATCGTAACCGTTTTTGGGCGTTGTCGAGTAAATCGCCATACCCGGGGCAAACACGTCAACGGTTTTCCGACCGTAATTGGAAAACGGAGCCACCAGATTCTCGTTGTTTTTCGACGTAGTGGCCCCCACCGTGATCAGGTTCGGAATGGCCGAGCCATCCATAAACCGGTCAGCCGGGAAGCTCGCCGTTGTATCCAGCAGTTTGTTATCATTACCGGCCGCGTGAATCAGCAGCACGCCTTTGGAAAGCGCATACCGCATGGCATCATCCACCGCTTTACGCTGGGGCGACACATCTTTTCCAAAGCTCATATTGATAATCTGGGCACCGTTATTAACCGCATACCGAATCGCATTGGCCACGTCTTTATCCCGCTCGTCGCCATCCGGCACCGCCCGAATCGCCATAATCCGAACCTGATCAGCCACGCCCAGCACGCCAAGATCGTTGGCCCGATCGGCCGCAATGATACCGGCAACGTGCGTACCGTGCAGGGCATCCGGACCCGTAATATCGGCATTACCGTAACTCGTTTCCGTCAGATCGTTGGGATTGTCTCCCACTATCGAACGGCTTTCAAAAGCGGGGTTGTAGGCATAGTCGGCCTTGGCTTTCAGATCCTCCAGCCCCCGTTCCAGCTCGTTTTGAATATCTTCCGCCTTCCCATACCCCTGGGCAGAGGTCATTTCGTACAAGGCAGCGGCTGCTTTTTTCACAAAATCGTTGTCTGTACCCGGGTTGCGCAGAATGTTCGTATCCAGGCTGGAAACGCCCAACGCTTTCTTCAACCCATCAACGATGGTCACCAGTTGGTTGCTGAACGTGCTGTAAGACTGATATTGCTCCTGGTATTCGGCCCGTTTCTGTTCTACCTCCGTTTTGTATTTCACATACAGGTCGTATTCTTTCTGCTGCGCCGGTTTGAGCGACGACCGTTTTTTCCCTTCGTACAGAGGGCGCAGCCGGACGTACTGCCGGGTCACTTCGGCGGTTTCGTAGCGGACGTTGCGTCCGTCTTTTCCACCGATGAAATTCCAGCCGTGAATATCGTCGACATAGCCATTTTTATCGTCATCGATGCCATTGCCCGGAATCTCCTTTGGATTGGTCCACAAAATGCGCTTTAAATCCTCGTGCGTTGAATCGATTCCTCCATCAATAACGGCCACAACGACCGGTGTTGGTTTACGATTGCTCAGTAATTCACGGTACGTTCGGTCGGTGCTGATTCCCCAGACACTGTCGGCCTTTGAATCCAGGTGAAACCATTGCGCGGACTGTGTCTGACTAAAAGCAGAGCCGGAAATAAGGATTGTATAAAGACTAAACAGTCGGAATACAAACTTTTTGAACGTCATAAAAAGGTTTTTTATCGGTTAATTCTCCGTTAACAACAATCGAAATCGAATCTATGTTCGGGTTGATAACAGGGTAATATAACGAATCGCAACCGAATCGACGTATACTATGTTGATTATTTGGTCACAAGGGTGCTATTTCGCGCGTTCAGGGGTATAAACGCGATATTGGGTAGCTCCGCACCAAAAAGTTGACCCGAAGAGGACCACCTCGCTACGCTGTCTTGGCAACCCTATTTTTTTGATCGGCCTGGTAGTCAGAACCGCAGAAATGAAGCAAATGGACGATCCGGCAATAATAAATGGAATACTTTGTGCAATCCTGACTTATTTTCGTTAGATTTGAAAGATTATTTAAATACAATACAATATAATGCAAACAGGAACTGTTAAATTTTTTAATGAACTCAAAGGTTTTGGGTTTATTACCCCTTCGGATTCAGACAAAGACATCTTCGTTCACGTATCCGGTTTGATCGATGAAATTCGCGAGAATGACAAAGTTCAATTCGAAGTTGAGCAAGGCAAAAAAGGTCTGAACGCCGTTAACGTAGAAGTTATTTAATCGAAAGATATAATAATGAAGCGATTGAGAACATGTCCACCGGGCATGTTCTTTTTTGTTTACAGGGTTTCGATACACGGTTTACCGTTGTTGGGGCGGTTCTTATTGGGGCAGTATGGAATGCGTCAACTAACCGAAAACGGTAATCCATATGCCAAAACCGTAACCTCAAACCGTATATCAGTTAGAAACCTGGCCATTTCCCCTTTTTGAGTTGCATCCTCTTCTCCGCTGCCATGCGACTCCTCTTTTTTCTCATTTTCCTGTCTTTTCTCACCCCGGTCCAGGCTCAGAACTGGTACAAAGGCAACCTGCACACACACTCGCTCTGGAGCGACGGCGATGATTATCCCGAAATGATCATGGACTGGTACAAGGCCAATGGCTACCATTTCGTAGGATTGTCGGATCATAACACGTTTCAGGAAGGCGAACGGTGGATTAAAGTTCCGCGCGCGCCCGAACGCCGACGCACCTTTGAACGGTATTTGCGGACGTTCGGCCCCGACTGGGTCAAGTACCAAACCGGCTCCAATGATTCGCTAAAAGTCCGGCTGAAGCCCCTGAGTGAATACCGTCGTTATTTTGAAGAGCCGGAAAGATTCCTGATTCTGAAAAGTGAAGAAGTTTCGACGGGATTTCAGGGCAAACCGATTCACATCAACATGACCAACGTGCAGAACCTGCTGCGCCCGCTGCCGGGTAATAGTGTAGCGGAGGTCATGCAGAACAACATCGACGCGCTGGTAGCACAACGACGGCAAACCGGTCAGCCCATGTTCCCGCACATCAATCACCCCAATTTTTACTACGCCATCACGGCCAACGACCTGATGCAGCTCCGGCACGAGCGCTTCTTTGAAGTCTTCAACGGCCATCCGCTCGTGCATAACTACGGCGATAGCACCCGCGAAGGCACCGAATCGATGTGGGACAAAATCAACCTGCATTTTCTCCGGCAGGGCCGCCCGCTGATGCTCGGGCTGGCTACCGATGATAGCCACCATTATACGTTCTTCGGTCCCACGTTCAGCAATTCCGGGCGCGGCTGGGTGATGGTCAACGCGCCCAATCTGAAGCCGAACACGATTGTCGAAGCACTGGAAGCCGGACGGTTTTACGCCACCACGGGCGTGACGCTGGAAAGCCTGACCCAAACCGCTTCGACACTGGCGTTTAAAATCAAAGCCGAACCGGAGATTACTTACCGCATCCAGTTTATTGGTATTCGCAAAGGGCAGGAAAAAGCCGAAATACTCCGGGAAGTAACGGGCACGGAAGCCCGGTATGACATCACCGACGAATGGCTCGTGCGAGCCAAAATCATTTCCAGCAAACCAAAATACAACCCGTTTGCGCCCGGCGACGTCGAAACCGCCTGGACGCAACCCATCGCGCAGTTGCAGGCTCCGCAGCCGTTCGCCAACGTAAAACCGTTGCCCAACGCCCACGCCCACAACGACTATGAACAATCAAGACCGCTCTGGGATGCCCTCGACCACGGTTTTACCAGCGTTGAAGCGGATGTGTATGCGAAGGGCGACTCGCTCTACGTTTCGCACAACCGCCCGGCGTTCTGGAACGCGGAACGGACGCTCGAGCAGCTGTATCTGCGCCCGCTGACCGAACGAATCCGGCAAAACGGCGGCAAAGTCTATCCGAATTACAACGGTCCAGTATACTTGATGATTGATTTTAAAACCGGGGCCGACAGCACTTACAAGGCGTTGGAAAACGTGCTGCAACGCTACCGCTCCATCCTGACCACCTGCCGGGGAAACCGCTGCCAGCCGGGGGCCGTGACGGTTTTTATTTCTGGCAACCGACCGATCGAAACCCTGAAAAAATCCCGGCAACGACTGGCGGGACTTGACGGTCGGCCTACCGATCTGGGCAAAGGATTCAGCCGCGACCTGATGCCGGTGGTGAGTGATTCGTACGGCAATCAGCTCAGCTGGCGGGGCCAGGGACCAATGCCGGACGAGCAATTTCAGAAACTTCGGCAACTGGTGCAGCGCGTTCATGCGGAGGGCAAGAAACTTCGGCTTTGGGCTTGCCCCGAAGATCCGGCGGTTTGGGCCAAACTCCGCGAAGCCGGGGCCGATTTTCTGAGTACCGACCAACTGGAACTCGTGCGGGATTTTTTGCTGAAATAGAGAAATAAAGAGGATAGACAAAAGAGTAAAAATGGTTGCGCCTTTATCTTGTATTCCTGGAAATTATGCCCACTATTTCTCATGCAAACCCGGTTTTTAGCAATACTTGTACTGATTTGCCTAAGCAGCTGGCTTTCGGCTCAACCGATCCGGCTCCACCCCAACAACTCGCATTATTTCAGCTACCAGGGTAAACCAACGGTTTTGATCACATCGGGTGAACATTACGGGGCCGTACTGAACCTGGATTTTGACTTTGTCACGTACCTCAACACGCTTCAGAAAGACGGCCTGAATCTGACCCGGACATTCACGGGCGCTTACCGCGAAGCGCCCGGCGATTTTGGCATCGAACACAATACGATGGCTCCGGAAACAGGAAAATACAGCTGTCCCTGGCCCCGGAGCGAACAGGCCGGCTACGCCCTGGGAGGCAACAAATTCGATCTTTCGCGCTGGGATGACGCCTATTTCAACCGTTTGAAGGAATATATGTCGGCGGCTCAACAACGCGGTATTATCGTCGAACTGGTGCTGTTCTGCCCCTTTTACGAAGAGAAAATGTGGACCATTTCGCCAATGAACGGGGCAAACAACGTCAACAAGGTCGGGAGCGTCGACCGGAATGACGTTTACACCCTCGACAAAAACGGCGGTTTGCTGGCGATCCAGGAAGCCCTGGTACGGAAGATCGTGACGGAGCTGAACGGTTTTGATAACCTCCTGTTCGAAATCTGCAACGAGCCCTATTTCGGCGGGGTTCAGATGACCTGGCAACACCGCATGGTAGACCTGATTGTCAAAACCGAGAAGTCGTTACCCAATAAGCACCTGATTACCCAAAACATTGCCAACGGCGCGGCCCGCATCACGGACCCACATCCGGCGGTATCGGTGTTTAATTTTCACTACGCCACCCCACCCAAAACCGTACCGCTTAATTACGGCCTGAATAAAGCGATCGGTGACAACGAAACCGGTTTCCGGGGCACGGCGGATTCTACGTACCGCAAAGAAGGCTGGGAGTTTCTGCTGGCTGGGGGCAGTTTGTACAACAACCTCGATTATTCCTTCACCTCAGTGGCCCCCGACGGCACTTACAAACCGGGGCCTAAATCGCCCGGCGGAGGCAGTCCGGCCTTCCGGCAACAACTAAGTTATTTGAAGGATTTCATGGACCATCTGAACTTCATCAACATGAAGCCGGATACGGTTTTGGTAAGCGGTCCGCTGCCCGAACGGGTTCGGGTGCACGTGCTCAGCGAACCGGGTAAACAATACGCTTTTTACATATACAACGGCAATCATCCGAAACAACCCGAACCATTAACCGTGGCCCTGAATCTTCCCGCCGGGCGGTATACGATCACGTACGTCGATCCTGAAACAGGTCAAAAACAGACCATAAAACTCCGGCATTCGGGCGGTTCGGCCACGCTGACCACCCCGGCATTTGGCGCTGATCTGGCGGTTATGATTCGGTAAAACAAGAACCGCCACGCGTTTGAATGCGTGGCGGCTTTTTAAAATAATGGATGTAACGTGCCTTATTTAAACAACGG
The DNA here is from genome assembly GCF_054780515.1 of Larkinella harenae. Classification (NCBI taxonomy): domain Bacteria; kingdom Pseudomonadati; phylum Bacteroidota; class Cytophagia; order Cytophagales; family Spirosomataceae; genus Larkinella; species Larkinella harenae. The sequence continues at coordinate 1,429,679 of NZ_BAAGWE010000002.1, forward strand.
CGCGTGAATGTCCCGAAGGGTTTCAATCGGAATTTTGATCACTTCCCGGTCGTAGGTCAGCAAACCGTTTACTTCGCCTTCTACGTCGGTGGTCTGGGTATAGACCGCAGCCGACACCCCGTTTTTCTGGTACATCTCCACCATTTTGGCGTACTTGGTTCGGTACGCTTTCAATACGGCGTCTTTGTCCTGATAGGTCTGGTAACCCCAGTTACGTTTGTTCGGGTCCCATAGATGTCCCGTAATGGGCCAGCCGATTCCGCCAAATTCACCCACTACAATCACCCGATCTTTCTTGGCTTCCGGAATGTTCGGAACTTCCTGGTACGTGTGAATATCGAAGAAATCACCCGCGCCCAAATCGGTCCAGCCGCTGGCGGCATTGATCAGGCGGCTCGGATCGAGCGCCTTCGTCCAATCGGCCAGCCGAACGTTGTCGTACTGCCCCCAGCCCTCGTTGTGTACTACCCAGGTAACAATGCTCGGGTGATTGTGCAACCGGTTCATCATCCGACGCAGTTCCAGCTCAAACTGTTCCTTGCCTTTCGACCGGCGCAGGGGTTCTACGCTTTCCGAAGGATGCATGTCCTGACCACTCAGAAAACCCGACGGCATGTCCTGCCACACCAGCATACCCAGCCGGTCGCAGTGGTAATAATACCGGGCGGGTTCTACCTTAATGTGCTTCCGCAGCATGTTGAAGCCCGATTTTTTCAGAAAATCGATTTCAAAAACCATGGCGTCGTCCGACGGGGGCGTCAGCAAACTACCCGGCCACCAGCCCTGATCGAGCGGGCCGTTCTGAAACAACGGTTTGTTGTTCAAGAGCATCACCGGTTGCCCGGCAACCTTGCCGGGCCCCATCGAAATTTTCCGCATGGCGAAATAATTCGTCACGGCGTCGATGGCGTTGCCCGTCACCTCTGCTTTGGCGTACGCCGAGCGCTCAGCGTCGTTGTGCATCGGGCGTTTGCGGTTCTCGGTGCCCGGAAACGGATCTTTCACCGTTACCAGTTCCACTTTCAGATTGTACAGAAACGGGCTATCGGGTGTCCATAGTTTCGGATTTTTAATTGAGACATACGCCGTGCGGCCCGACCGGACCACCAGGCTCGATACGGTTTGTGTTCCGTCCAAGGCCGTCAGCCGAACCGCAGCCGTCGGGCTGGTCATCGGTGTTTTCGACAGTACATCCACCCGAATCCGGCTCGAATCCAGTTCCGGCGTAATGCGGACTTCCTCGATGTAATTCGGATTCGGAACCGGCTCCAGCCAGACGGTTTGCCAAATGCCCGAAACCGGCGTATACCAGATGCCGTGGGGGTTGTTGATCTGCTTGCCCCGGGGTTGTTCGTCTTTGTCCGTGGGGTCTGTTACGCCCAGCACCAGTTGGTTCTGGCCCGATTTCAGAAAGTCGGTGATATCGAATTCGAAGGCATCCGAACCGCCCGTGTGCGACCCGACCAGACCGCCATTCACCCACAGATTGCACTCGTAATCCACCGCTCCGAAGTGCAGCAAAACCCGTTGCCCGTTCCAGGCCGCCGGAATGGTGACGTTTCGGCGGTACCACAGCCGCTGGTCGGCGGTTAAGCCTTTCGTAACTTTTGAAAGCGTCGATTCGACGCAGAACGGCACCAGAATCTGGCCGTCAAACTTCGTGGGCTGCCCTTCGGTTTTGGGCCGGATAGCGTATTCCCACATTCCGTTCAGATTTTGCCAATTGGCCCGCACCATCTGTGGACGGGGGTATTCACGCCAGGCATTTTCGGGCGTTACCTGCTTTTCCCAACGGCTCAGAATGGCGGCTTTAGCCGGTGTCTGCGCGGTATTCTGCGCCAGAACCGGCGAAATCAAGGGCGTCGTTAAAAGGAAAAGAGTGGATAGATGCTTAAACAGTTTTTTCATAAGGTTACTAGATAATCAAGCCGCAAGGTCCAAAAATCCGGCGGTTGCGTCCCACTATTTCGCTAGTTTTTTCTCCAGGAGTTTAATAAAGTACCCTCCAACTACACTACGGGCCTGAAATCCGACCTGTTTGCCATTAGTGGTTTCGTGCCAGTCGCCCAACGGTACGCGGCTGGGTGTTTTGTCAACGTACTCGTAAACCGGCTGCACGAGCTTTTCAAAATCCGCCTGGTTGTCGGCAATGGTGGCCGTCCACAGAATCCAGTCGGATTTGGTGTAGGTTTTCCGGCTATCCAGCGGCAACCCGAAGCGCTGCTGTTTGGTCAGGTAATACTTGATTTCTTTCGGGGCCACTTCTTTCGGGAAGATATTCAGATCCAGCAGTTTGTCCCACACCAGGTTGTATTTCTGGCTCCAGCTTCCCTGCGGTTTGTCAAACGTCAGGGCGTAATGATCACCGTCCTGCGCCATTTGTGTCCATTTCTGCGCCAGGTCTTTCGCCAGTTGCAGGTGCTGCTGCCCGATATCGGTTTTCCCGAGCTGATTCGCCAGTTGCCCGTAAGACGCAATCCCCATGATGGCCTTGATACTCAGGTTGGCATTGCGTGCCAGATGCCCGGCAAAATCGTCCGTGCAGAGCTGGTTGGCCGGATCAAATCCATCTTTTTTCAGGTACTCGACCCAGGTGCTCAGCGTTTGCCAGTGTTGTTTCGCGTACTCCGCGTTGCCTTCCACTTTGGCAATGGCCGCCGTCAGAATCAACATATTTCCGCTTTCCTCCACCGGCATATCTTCGCCGTAGGTCTGGCCGTTGGCCAGCGGATACGTCCCGACATCGTGGGCCGCGAACGGTTTGGTCCATTTGCCGCTTTCCGAATACATGAAGATGGGTTCCATCATTCCTTTCAGCAGGGTCGGGTTGTATACCAGAAATTGCGGGGCCGACGGATAGGTTATGTCCACCGTTCCAATGGAGCCGTTGCTGAAGTTTTCTTTTGAGAAAAACAAAACTTCACCTTTCGGCCCGACCACGGCTTTGTGAGCCGCAATGGCCTGACGATAGGCCAGCTGGCACAGGTCAGCATACGCTTTTCCGCCCGCTTTTTCGGCATCGGCGTACAATTGCTGATCGAACTGACGGCATTTCTGCATCAGCGATTCGTAATCGTTTTCGGCGTTAGCCAGCATTTTTTCGCCGGTCATGCTTTCATCACGACGCCACCAGCCGCGCAGGTTCTGCCCGAAGAGCTGCACAGAATAAATGTCGTCGTAGCCCACCGTCACGTGGCTCGTTTTGGCCGTTCCGCCCACCGATCCCAGCGATTGCACAACCGCCATCGCCCGGCTGTCGGCGTGGGCAGGCTGGTTTTGGTCCGCCAGCTTTGCGCCCGTCGCGAACGCTTTCAGTAAGGCCGCGGGTTGCCCAAAACCCGTCTGGGTCGAGGCAACGGTGGGGGCAGCCAGCAGCGCGTAACCCCAGTCGATCCGCACATCGTCACCTTTTTTACCCAGAATTTTTTGTTCCGTAGTCCCCATCGACAAAACCGTCAGCCTCTCCGCCGACGAACGTTTTCCCGTTACTTCCTGCATGGGCAGATCGGTGCTCAACAGACCAGAAACCGCCGTGTAGAATTGCACCGTATGCGGTTTTCCATCGGTCGAGCGCGCCGAATAGGTGATGTACGAAGCCGGTCGGGTCGCAATGTCCAGGTTATCCAGCAGCATAGGGGTTGTAAACGTAACGGTCAGATCGACGGGCCCGGCGCTAAAACCGTATTCCGTTTGTGTTGCTTTTACCTGCACGCTTTTCTGGTTGGCCAGCGCAACGGTTGCCCCGGCGCTCACCAGCCGCTCGTCGACCAGGCCCGCGTCAATGTAGGCGCCCCCGCCCGTATTTTTGCAGGTGACGGCCAGTACATTCTGCCCTTTTTTCAGGGTGGCTTTGGCCGCTGGCGCAATCGGAAACGTCTGATAGCCGCCAATGTAGCCTGGCCCCGTATCATAGGCCTTCACCCCATTCAGGTACACGATGGCGTCGTTGTCGTAGCTCAGGTAGAGCACCAGTTTTTCGAAGTTCAGGTCGGTTAGCGTAAAGGTGCGCCGAAACCAGACATCTTTTGTTTTCCACTCTGTGGCTGGTTTGACCGGATTGCTCGTAGCGCCGTCGCCGATGGGCGCTTTACCGCTCTGCCAGCCCGTGGTTTTAAAGTCTGGTTTTTCCCAGCCAGCCGCCGGTGTTTCAAACGTGTACACCAGCGGGTACGCTTCGGTCTGGGCCGTGCTGGCAACGGTTTTCAGGGTGGTCATCGGAGCACCCAAAAACCGATACGTCTTGCCGTCCACGCGCACCAAACCGTCGATCGGGTGGTTTTTACCGGTCCAGTGACGGGTCGGCGAGTCGGTTAATTTGTCGTTGAAAGACCAGATGCTGGTGTACGGATCAATCGTAATTAACGGATAGGCCGGTGGTCGCTGAGCCACACTTGTCAAGCCTACTGAAAGCAGACAGCAAACAAAAAAAAGATGGATGAAACGCTTTTGCATTCGATTGGATGAAATAGGTTAGAATTAGCACTTCGCGGTCGATTGAATGGCCGGCGATCACGCGTGCCTAACGTTACAAGGCAGCAAGTTCTGCTAAGCCCAAAAACCGTCCCATCAGGATTAAAGAAACCGCTACTACTTTGCTTAAAAGCAGTGGATTTCCTTTTTATCCTGATGGGACGGTTTGTATTTTTTTAGTGACCGAAATGCCGGCCCGCCCTTTCTTCTTACCGCCCGCAAGCGTGGTCGGTTTCTCTCAATCGGCTCGTGCTGTTTAAATCCATCAGAAACGGGAGCATGATTTCAAGACTCATAACGGTTTTGCGCTCCCATTCCTGGAATCCCAGTTCCTAAAAATAGCTTTTCGCGTTGGCGGGCCGAATATCCGTTAAAGACCCCTGATAATGGCGAAGGCTGCGGGCCTGATACGGATGTTTTTTGATCACCTCCTCCCGAATATCGATTCCCAAGCCGGGCTTATCCGGGATTTGCATGGCTCCGTTTTCAAAAATCACCTGCTCGTCCGTCACCTCAGCGCGCCAGGGCACGTCGCTACTCATGGTTTCCAGCAGATAAAAATTAGGAATGCAGGCTGCCAGCTGCAACGTAGCCGCATTCGCTACCGGCCCGCTGGGGTTGTGTGGGCAAACCGGAATGTGGTAGGCTTCTGCCGTGGCGGCAATTTTTTTCAGCTCTGCAATCCCGCCCGCGTGGCTCACATCCGGCTGGATAAAATCGGCCGCTTGCAGTTCGAACAACGGGCGAAAATCCCAACGATTATACAACCGTTCGCCCGCCGAAACCGGCACCGAAATCCGGCGTTTTACCTCGGCCAGCCCTTCCAGGTTCTGCGGAGGAATGGGTTCTTCGTACCATAAGATATCGAACTCGCCCAGTGCCTGCCCCACCCGGACCGCCGTCGGAATATCAAACCGGCCGTGTGCTTCAATAATCAGGTCGGCTTTGTCCTTGACAGCATCGAAAACCGCTCCCACGCAGGCCACCGCTTCGTTCAGCTGCTGGCGGCTGATTTGCAAATACGAAGAACCGAAGGGGTCCCACTTGATGGCCTTAAAACCCTGATCAATGGCAATCCGGGCTTTGGCGGCAAACTCGTCGGGCGTTTTGGCGGGCGCAAACCAGCCGTTGGCGTAGCAGGGCACGGATTCGCGTACTTTGCCACCTAGCAACTGGTAAACCGGTACCCCCAAATCTTTGCCTTTGATGTCCCACAGTGCCATTTCAAGGGCTGATAGCGCACTCATCAGCACCGGTCCACCCCGCCAATACGCGTCGCGGTAAGCTTGGTGCCAGAACTCCTCGATCCGATGAGGATCTTTACCAACCAGCAAACTTTCCAGATCGTGGCAGGCCTGCGCCACGGTATGTTCTTTGTATTCGAGGGTAGCCTCACCAACGCCGTACAAACCGTCTATGCTGGTTAGCACTTTTACAAACACCCAGTTGGTCCGGTACGCGTGGCAGATAAACGTCTGTATTCCTGTTACTTTCATAATTTAGCTTCTCTCTCTTATCGCAAATACATACCGCCGTTGACATCGAGCGTTGTGCCGGTAATGTACCGGGCTTCATCGCTGCACAAAAACGCTACCGCATTGCCTACATCGGCGGGTTTGCCCAGCCCCAGCGGTACCGTAGCGGCCAGTTCGCCAACACCATCGGCACCGTGGGTGTTGAACAACAGTTCGGTTTCGATGATGCCGGGGGCAACGGCATTGACAGTAATGCCCAGCGGAGCACCGGTTCGGGCCAGCGTTTTCACCATGCCTAACTGGCCGCTTTTGCTGGCGGCATAGTGGACGTGGCCGAACAAAGCGCCCTGGTGCGACACCACCGAACTGATGAAGACAATACGGCCATAATGCTGCGCTCGCATCATTTCCATCGCGCGTTTGGAGCAATAAAATCCGCTCGTCAGGTTGGTATCGATGATGTGCTGCCAGTCGGCCGATTCTATTTCAAAAATGTCTTTCGGCTGCGACGTTCCGGCGTTGTTGACCAAAATATCCAGCCGCCCGTACTGTTCGGTAATTTGCTGGAACAGCCGCTGCACACTGTCATCCTGACACACATCGGCTTCCAGCGCCACTGCTCGTCCGCCCAGCGATCGAATCTCTTCCAGCACACAATCCGGACGGTTTTCGAACGGCGGATAGTTGATGATGACCTCCGCGCCATGCCGGGCCAGCGTCAGGGCAATTCCTCTTCCCAGCCCCCGGCTTGCGCCGGTCACCAGCGCGATTTTATTCGTTAAACTCTGCATAAAATAGTATGGCTCAATTCGCCCGACAAGGCGGTATCTTCTGCTTCAAAATGGAGTAAAATGCGGACGTTTTCGGCACTAGACAACCTTTCAGCGGGCAGAAGGAAATCAAGGACAAATCCCGTTTGTGGCTCCGCTTTCCAGTGGTAAAAACCGCTCAGCGGTTGAATGGACTGTCCTGTTTCGTCGATAAACGCCAGGTGTAATTGTCCCCGCGCGAACACGCCAAACTGCCCCGTCATCCGAACAGAATCCCCTTCAAAAAAAGCGTGTAGCGGTTTGGCTACCACGCCAACTTCCGTTGCGGTTTTCACGCTGCTTCCGGCCGGAATGGTGCAAGTTCGCATCCGGTACGTAAATTGAATTTGGCCACCGGGCGAAATCGTTTGCAAAGGCGACAGGAGTTCCAATTCCAGGTAAGGCGGATTCCGCGCCGGATCGTTCGGAAAATCGTTGAGCTGCTGGCGGGAATAAATCTGGCCCCGGCCCTGCGTCCAGACCTGCACCGACGTATTTTCGGGGTAGGTCGCCTGTGGATCGTACGGCGCCGACGCCACCAGTACTTTGCCCGTTTTTTGATCACAAAATGCTACCCAGTTTCCGGCGCTGTCCAGCCCTACCTTCCCCACCAGATACTGGTAATTTACCACCAGGTTGCCGGACTCGTCTCGCGTAAACTGGGGATTGTTTGCCAACCCGTGCAGCACCCGAAAACCATCTTCAAACCGGCTGTCGGGATTGATCGGACTGGTGACCTGATACCGGCCTTCCTCTTCGAAACCGGGTGTATTGAGCTGCAAAACCGGCCATACCGACCACGCTCGGGGTGTTGTGCTTTGGTTGGTAAACGTTGCATCTACCACCACTTCCGACCGGTTTTCGGTCAGCGAAATGGCTTTCGCCAATTGCAGCCCGGTGTAGGGATCAACCGGGCTAACCAATGTAAGCCGATTTGGCTGCGGCTCGTCGGTGGACAAAACCGTAAACACCCCGCTGTCCAGTACGGGATCGGGCGGCCCCGGCCAGGCTTCCGGCGAGCCCCAGCCCTGGGGTGCAGGCCAGATTTTCTCTCCGCCGAAATTGAGCCAGGCCCCGTTCTCGCCCAGTCGGCTTTCGTTGGGTTCGACTCCTTCGAGCGCCGGGTTGACAAAGAAAAAACCGTAGTTGTCCAGGGTTAGCTGCATGATCCTGCCGCCCAACTGCGGGAGCAGGTGGATTGTTACCAGCGAATTGGCGATGGTGTAGGCTTCCCAGCCTTTGTAGGAATCAGGGGACGGCATAGATTCGTTCCTGTTGAAATTTTGCATAATCTTTCTGGAAATAAAACCGGTACGCTACCAGCATCAGTCCGCCAGCCACTACCCAGACGCCCGCCAGCATGGAAATGCCAAACGACAGCCCCACAATCGGTTTCAGATAGCCCAATACCACCGGCGAAAGCGAACCGACGGCAAATCCGGTCATCATCATACTACCTGACGCCGACGCCTGGTAGCGCTCCGGAATCACATCGTAAAGCACAGAATATGTACCCGCGTCGAAAAAGGCGCGCCCAAACCCAAAACCGGCAAAACCGATGTACACGGCCAGTTGGGATTCGGCGTTGCCCATCAGAACAATGAACGGCACGGCACCCAACAAGCCCAGTGCCTGCACCAGCAACCGGTTGGCAGGCTTTACTTTAGCTACTCTATCCGACAGCGGCCCCGCCAGCAGAATACCGGCAAAAGCCGCCATATGGGTATAAAACATGGAGTGGAAACCGGCTTTGGAAAGACTCATGTTGAAATGCTCGTAAAGGTACGTTGGCGTCCAGGTCAGGTAGCCTACCACCACGAAAATCAAGCCACTGAAGGACAGCGTCAACAGCAGGGCCGTCGGCGTGGTAAAGAGTACCCGGATGCCGTCCGTAAACCGAACCGCCGAACGGTTTTCGGGTTGCGGTTCCGGTGCTTTGTCTTTCAACCGGACGGCCAGCACAAAACCGTGTACAATCCCAACGGCCCCAAAAACGTAGAAAGCATTCTTCCAGCCCCAGTGCTCACCGATGTAGGCAGCCACGTAACCGCTGAGAATGATCCCGATGTAATAGGCCGTCTGGTGCAACGACATGGCCAGCGCGCGGGTATCTTTGTGGTAGCTCGCCAGCAGGGTATAATTGGCTGGCCCGAAGAATGCCTCTCCCCCGCCGGTAGCCACACTCCGGAACAGAATCAGCATCAGAACACCGTTGCTAAAACCGGTCAGCATGGTTGCCAGGCTCCAGAACAGGATACTGGCGACCACGATCCATTTCCGGCTGAACACATCGCCCGCGTAGCCGGAGAGCGGCACCAGCAGCGCAAAGACCAGATTGAAGATGGTGGCAATGGAACCCACCTGCACATCCGTTAGCTGAAGGTCGGCTTTCACCAGCGGCAGTACGACGTTGAACACCTGCCGGTCGGCCTGGTTGATAAAATACGCCACCCAAAGCAGCGCCAGCACTTCCCACTTGTAGCCGGTTTTCGCGCTCATCAATTCTGCTTTTTATAAACCGCCACCAGCACCTGCTGCGGCTGCATCGTTTCCGGCAATTTGGACGTGCTGCCGCTAATACCTGCCACTTCGGCTAACCGGTATCCGGGCACCTGTACATTCACTTTTTGCGCGGTCGAGTGGTCGTTCCACAGCACCACCGCCAGCGAATCCTGCGTCTGGTAGGCTTTGGTAATGACGGTTGGGTTGCCGTTGGTCAGCAGCTCTTCGTCGATAAATTTACCGTAGCCCAGGATGTTCCAATACTTTTTCCGAAGCGCCGTAAGGGCCGACGCGTATTTTTTCCACTCCGGCATCTGGTTTTCCTGCACATACGTAACATCGTCCAGATACCGCAATTCCATTTCGTAGCGCAGTCCGAAGGTCAGCGCGTAATTGGCCACCTGCGGGCGGATGTACGGAAACGCATTCCGGATGGTGATGACCGTGTTGGGGAAACAATATCGGTACAGTTCCGGGTAATTGATGGTGGCTGGCGTTTGGGCACTCACCAGCTTCTGCCGGGTTCCGACGGCATCTGGATACGTCCGCATTCCGTGCAGACAATCTACAAACTGGGCGTACACATCGGTAATGTGTTCGGTGAAAAAGGCGTACTCGCTGTTGATTTTTTTGGTCTCTTTCTGAATCCTGTCGAGCAACCCCAACCGGCCATTCGTGTACGATAATGACGGTTTTCCGTGCGGATGCGGATGGCTTTCGTCAAAGCACGGATTGGGAATCATACCGCCGATCTGGTCGTACAGAATCCCGTTGGGTCCCAGAGCCGCCACTTCGTTGGCTTTTTCGGCCATCAGATCGTGCCATTGTGTACAGGACGGGCATACCGTCGAGAAGGTTTTAGAGGTAAATGAATTCAGGAAATCGCTCTGGTTGAATTTGTTGTATTTCTCGTAATACGGAACACCCCAGAACGACTTCGACTCCAGTTTGTGGCCCGTCGTTTTATAGTACGGCGCATTCACGTCCATCAAGTGCCCCTGCGAGTAAAGCGTGACGTGGCCACCGCTTTGCTGCACTTTCCGGATGTTGTCGCGGAGGGCGTTTGCCCCACCGAGCGTCGGACTGGCCTGAATATCGGGGTACATGTTATCGTGCCCGCTGTCGTACCAGCCAAACAAACCCAGCACATCGCAGCCGTGTTCCTTAGCCCGTTCGTACAGTTCCGGCAGTTTGTCATAGCGCCACATCTCGTCGCCGTACTGCTGCTTGTTGATGACCAGAAAATAGCCCATCATGTCCTGCACCCATTTCGGCGGTTTTTCCGGCTTGCGCCAGGTCGACGCCCACTGCCGGTATTCGTCGGCCCCTTTGCGCCACGAACCCGTGTACAGCATCAGCATAGAACCGGGGCATTTCCAGCGCTCGTTCGGTTTAACAAACGACAGCCGGTTAAGCGACAGGCTGATAGCACCCGCATTGTGGCGACTGCCCACCACCCGCAGCACGCTGGAATAAAAATCGGCATCCCGTCCGGAGAAATACAAACACTGATCCCGGTCCACCAGCGCCATCCACTGCATACTCGCATTGCCGGGATAGTTGATCGTTTTCATGTTGGCCGCCTGCCGACTTTCAGGCATCTGGGTGAGCATATCGCCGATGTTGGTGAACCACTCGCCCGACTGATTGGGCCAGAGCAAACCGGGTTTTCCACCACCGAGCGTTTTCACGACGCCCACCTGCGGATAGATAAAATCGGTGACCATCAAACCGGGCTGACGGTTATCGATTTCAGCCTCAAACGCCAGCTTTCCGTTGGCCAGGCTAACCGTCATCACGATGCCGACCTGGCTCGTGGCATCCCGCGTCACCACCTGATTGACGGCCACCTTAATCACATTGCCGGTTTTCGTGACGGTATACTTCTGCTTCTGCGCAAAAACCACATCTTCCCAGTTTTCGCCCCGCTTGCAGACCATCTTGAACAGTCCTTCGGGCGACGCAATGACGTTGCCTTGCCTGGCGGTTTTGTTTTCCAGATGCACGATCCGGCCGGAGGCATCGATCACCACTTTCAGCAAACCGTCTTCCAGCGTCCAGGTCGAAGCCGCCGGTGCCTCCTTTCCACACACCAGCCCAGTGACAACTACCGAACACAGCAGAAAAAGAACGAAACGATACATTTTCATAGTTATCAGGGGTTTAGGAATTAACGACCGAATCAATAGCCTTCATTTTGGTCGGCAGCGGTCAGTGCCGAATTGGCGTTAATTTCGGCCTGGGGAATGGGAAAAAGCTTCGCCCGTTCGTTGATGGTTTTGCCCTGCGTTTTCAGAATGGCCGGAAACTGGCCGGTCCGCATCAGGTCGAACAGCCGTTTGTTTTCGATCACAAATTCCAAGCTTCGCTCCCGAATCACAGCCTCCCGGAATTGCGCTGGGCTCAAGCCCGCCAGAAGATCGACCCGCGAAACCGTATTGATCGGCAGCTGATACGCCCGACGCCGAATCTGGTTAACGGCCTGGTAAGCCATCTGATCCGGTCCGCCCCCAGCCTGGGAAGCCGCTTCGGCATAGATCAGCAGCACATCGGCATACCGGTGGGCAATCGGATTGATCGGGCATTTGTTCTGAGCCGACTCGTTGGGTGAATTGTATTTTCCAAACGCCGGAAATGGCCGGGCCGTATTGCGCAGGTTGATCAGTCGGCCAGCCCGGCTGACAAATTCGGTATAAACCGTGAAGGCTTTCCGGCTATCCTCCGCATTCCAGTTTTTCCACATATCCGACTGCTCCTCCACCGACCAGACCTGCGCGCCCAGGGCGGTATTCGGATTATCGGCCCCACCGCCGTGGGCGTAAGCGGCATAGCTGGTTCCGATGATGGGTCCGTCAAATTGAATTGAGAAAATGATCTCCTGATTGCGTTCGTTATCAGCCGCAAAAATCCGTTTAAAGTCAGGCAGGAGCGCATATTGCCCCGAATCTATCACCTCTTTGGCTTTGCTGGCGGCTTCCGGCCAACGTTCCAGCGTCAGGTACACTTCGGCCAGCAGCGTCTGGGCCGCGCCTTTGGTGATGCGGCCCACCTGGGCACCGGTGCGGGAAAGCGGCAGACTTTTTTCGGCCTCCGTCAGATCGTTGATAATCTGCTGGTACACCTGCTCTTTTGTGGCTTTGGGTGTATTGGTCTGACCGGGCGTGCCGATTTCGCCAACCGTCAGCGGAACCCCGCCGAAAAGCCGAACCAGGTTGAAGTAATTGTACGCCCGGATAAAATAGCACTCGCCAATCAGCGCGGCCCGGCGGCTGGCGTCCATATCAATGGCCGGAATCCGCTGAATGGCGGTATTCGCCCGGTTGATGCAGAGGTACATCTGCCGCCAGGAATTGTTGACAAAGGCATGGTCGGCATTCAGGTTAAAATTATCAACCGCCTGAAAAACCGGGTTACGGCCAATAGTTACCTGGTCGTCGGCCAGCAGGCACAAATTATAGTATTCATACCCAAAATAGGCATTGGCCAGAAACGGTTCGTACGCAGCGTAAACGGCGGCTTCGGCATCGGCTGGAGTCTTGTAAAAGTTATCGGTTGATACAAAGCTGAAAACTTCTTCCTGTAGGGTTTCCTGGCAACTGATCAGCAGACTACCGCAGAATAACCCGGTCAGCAGTACGGTTTTAGAAGCGATCTTTTTCATGTTATTTCTGATTAAAACCCGAGTTTAATGCCCATCGTAACGGTTTTGGCCGACGGATACGCACCCACATCCACGCCTTTTCGCAGATCAGACCCGCCGGTTGAACTCACCTCCGGATCGTACCCGGAGTACTTCGTCCAGGTCAGCAGATTCTGGCCGCTCACGTAGACTCGGGCTTCCCGAAGCCAGTTTAGCGTGCCAACGGGCAGGTTATACCCCACCTGAATGTTGCGTAGCCGGAGGTAGGAAGCGTCTTCAAAAAACCGATCAGAAACCAGCGGATTTACGCTGGAAGGGCGCGGGTATTGCGCCTGCGGATTCGCGTTTTCCGCCGTCCACCGGTTGCTCACTTCGGCCAGCTGGTTGGCCCCGCGCGCAAAGGCGTCGCCAATGGTGTATTTGTTGGCGTTGAACACCATCGCGCCCTGCACGCCCTGAAACAGAAAGGAAAGGTCAAAAGGACCGTAACTGACCTGAGAGGTGAGTCCGTAAATGAAGTCGGGATTGGGTTTGCCCAGAATCGTGCGGTCTTCGGCGGTAATGACGCCATCGCCGTTGAGATCTTTGTACCGCTGGTCGCCCGCTCTGGCGTTGGGCATCAGGCCGGTACCGTTCTGGTTTGTTTCCCAAAGCCCGTCGGTCACGTAGCCGTAAAACGCCGACAGTGGCTGGCCTTCCCGTATGATATTGACTGGCGTGTCGATGGGCGAACCGAAGTTTGGCGCTAAAAACTGACCACCCGTTACGGCCACCTTCTGCACCTCGTTGCGATTGGTGGAGAAATTCACCCCGGCGTTCCAGCGGAAACGATTTTTGTCCAGCACCCTCGCGTCGGCGCTCAGTTCAAATCCCTGGTTGCGGATGGAACCGGAATTGAGCAGGATGCTGCTGAAGCCTGAAGAAATCGCAACCGGTACCTGCGCCAGCAAATCGGTGGTGTTTTTGACGTAATAATCCAGACTCAGGTTCAGTTTGCCGTTCCACAGGCTGGCGTCAATACCCGCATCGTATTGCGTGGTGGTCTCCCAACGCAGTTCGGAGTTGGGCATCGTGGTCACGCCGTACCCGATCACCCGGCTCTGATCAGCGCCAAAAATGGCCGAAACCGCACTCAGACGCGCCAGCGAATTGTAGTTACCAATTTCCTGATTACCGGTTTTCCCGACACTGGCCCGGAGTTTTAAGTCATTGATCCAGCGAATCTGGCTGATGGCTTTTTCTTCGGAAAGCCGCCAGGCCACAGCCGCCGACGGAAAGAATCCCCACTTGTTGCCCGTTCCAAAGCGCGACGAGCCGTCGGCGCGGGCCGAAACCGTAAACAGGTATTTGTCGTGGAAGGTGTAGTTGACCCGGCCCAGCCAGGAGAGCAGCGTGCTTTTGCTCCGGTCAGAATCGGGAGCATTAATCAGACCGCCCGCGCCCAGGTTGTCGGTTCCGAACAAGTCGCTGGCGTAATTCTGCGAGCCCGCCGAAACCAGCGTGTTCACGTCCTGCTGCCAGGTAAAACCGCCCATGGCATCGATGGAATGCTGCGTCGCCAGTTGTTTCTTATAGGTCAGAATGTTCTCGTTCAGGTAGCTGGTCCGTTCCGACGACACGATTGAAGCCTGCCCGTCGGAGCCGATCAGCACTTTGGAAAGATACTGATCCTGCCGCGCATTGGTATTGTCGATGCCCGCCCGAATATTGAACGTCAGCTCCGGCGTGATGGCGTACGTCAAGTTCGTATTGGCCAGAATTCGGTTGAGCGTGCGGTTGCGCACAAAACCGTTGACCAGCGCAACGGGGTTGTTCCACTGCGGTTCGGCGGTAGGCACGTTGCCGAGGGCGTAATAGCTGCCATCCGGATTATACACCGGAGCCACCGGCGGTGCCGCCAGCGCCATGTACATCACTCCGTTCCAGGTGCCGATGCTGCTGCGGGCCATCTGCTCGTTCGTCCGCGAAGCGGTGATGCTGGTTGACAAGCTCAGTCGGGAGTTGATCTTGTTGTCGAGGTTGGCACGAATGGAACCGCGCTGGAAGCCCGAATTCTTGACAATTCCTTGCTGATCGAACCAGTTGCCCGAAACACTGTAGCGACTGGCTTCCGTGCCCCCCGAAAACGTCAGCGCATAATTGCTAATGGGAGCCGCCCGAAAAATTTCGTCCTGCCAGTCGGTGTTGGCCGTCCACTGGCTGGGGTTGGGGAAAGGCACCGTGGCACTGCCAATGTTGCGGGCTTTTTCGTTGGCCAGCTCCATGTATTGTTGCGCATTGAGCATCGGAATTTTGTGCCGCACGGTCTGAACGCCGTAGTATGCATCAAAATCAATCCGGCCCGCCCCCGCCTTGCCGCGCCGGGTGGTAATGATCACAACGCCGTTGGCCCCACGCGCGCCGTAGATGGCGGTTGCGGAAGCATCTTTGAGGACTTCCATCGACACGATATCATTCGGATTGATGGACGCCAGCGGGTTGGAGGGCTGCGTCTGCCCATCGTTGTTGCCCACCGAATTGTAAACCGGAAAACCGTCGATCACGTACAGCGGTTCATTGCCGCCCATCACCGAATTACCCCCGCGCACCCGGATGCTGATGGCGCCACCCGGTGCCGAATTTCCCTGAATCACCTGCACCCCGGATACACGGCCCTGCAAGCCCTGCTCGGCGGAGGTGATGGGCATTTCCTTGATGGCCTGAGCGGCTACCGACGCAATGGAGCCGGTTAGATCGCGCCGTTTCTGCGTTCCGTAACCGACTACAACCACCTCATCCAGTTTCGTATCCTCTTCCTGGAGCGTAATTGTAGAAGGGAAATTGCTGGTTACGGCTACTTCTTGCGTTTTCATGCCCACAAATGAGAACACGAGCGTGGCACCAGCCGGAACGTTCGCCAGCGAAAACATTCCTTCCGCGGAGGTGGTGGTACCGTTGGAAGTTCCCTTCAGAACCACCGTTACCCCGGGCATGGGTTCACCCGATGCGTAGGTAACTTTTCCGGAAATACTCCGGCTCTGCGCCCATCCATCGTTCGCTACACGGATCAGAAATAGCAGGAAAAGCAGAACAAACCAGAACCGTTTCCTGGGTTGGACATTTTGTTCCATTTCTTTTTGGTTAAGGGTAAAGGAGTCTATTTTTGCATCACACCACACCTCAGCAAAGCAATAAACATAAGTGTGGTGTAGTGTGGTACAAAAATAGAAATTAAGACTTTTTACGCAAAAAATAGTGTATATTATTCCGTAAAAAATCCAATACCATAACCACAACCTTCTGTCAGACAGGCAGATAATTTTTGTATGAATTCAGGAATTTCGGTCGATAGCGCGCTTCAAGTGCCAGTCTATAAGCAATTGATTCAGTCTATTCAGCAACTCATCCAGGAAGGGCGCTATCAGGAGGGCGACTTTCTGCCGTCGATGAACGAGCTGAGTGCCTCACTCGCCATTTCCAAGGAAACCGTCAAAAAGGCGTATTCCATTTTACGGGAGAAAGGCATCATTGAATCGGCGCAGGGCAAGGGCTTTTACGTTGCGGGGCAACGTAACGCGGGGAAGATCAAGGTGCTGATGCTCTTCGACAAACTCAGCACGTACAAGTTTGTCCTGTACCGATCTTTCATCGAAAACGTGAGCGATCATGTTCAGGTCACCATCCACCTGCACAATCAGGAGGTTACGCTCTTTGAAAATCTGCTGGAGGAAAATCTGGGCAACTTCGATTACTACATCATTACAGCCCATTTTCCGCTGGAAAAAACCGTACAGGACCGGGTGCTCCGGCTGTTGAAAAAAATCCCAAACCGCAAGCTGATTCTGCTCGACCGCCATCTGGACCAGCTTTCGGGTAATTTTGGTTCGATCTACCAGGATTTCGAACCGGATGTGTACAGCGGTTTGCTGGAGGGCATGCCGTATTTGAAAAAGTACCAAAAACTCCACCTGATTTCCTCGTCTGGCAGCTTGTACCGTTCGCTGATCAAAGAAGGAGTTCGGAAGTTTTGCCGGGATCAGCATGTTGCCCACGCGTTTCACGATACCATCGACGAAACCGCCATCACGGTCGGTAATGTGTACGTCATTGTGAACAGCCAGCTCGATAACGAACTCATCGAAATCATCCGCATTGCCAAGGCCAAAGGATTCAAGATTGGCGACGATATCGGCATCATTTCGTACAACGAAGCGCCCATCAATGAGATTATTCTGGACGGTTTGACGGTTTTATCGACTGATTTCCGGGAAATGGGCCGCCTGGCCGCTGAGATGGTTAAATCCGGCAAACTGGCGAAGCAAAAAAACCGCTTTGGCCTCATTGTCCGCAAAACGTTGTAAAACCGCCCATCAGGGCGTTTCCGATACCTGCCGGTTTTCTTCCGGTTTTTCCTGCCGACGCTCGCCAATCTGCTGGCGCCACATGGCGTAATACAATCCTTTCTGATCGAGCAGCTCGGCGTGGGTACCGGTTTCGGCAATTTTTCCGCGTTCCAGCACAATGATTCGGTCGGCGTGCAGAATAGTCGACAGGCGGTGGGCAATCAGGATGGTGATCTGTTCGCGCCGGGCCGAAATGCTGCGGACGGTATCGGAAATGGCTTCTTCGGTCAACGAGTCCAGGGCCGAGGTCGCTTCATCGAAAATCAGGAGACGTGGATTTCGGATCAGGGCGCGGGCAATGGAAATCCGCTGTTTTTCGCCCCCCGACAATTTCATGCCGCCTTCGCCCAAAACCGTATCGATCCCTTTGTCGGAACGCGCAATGAGCTGATCACAGGATGCCTTGTGCAGGGCTTCGCGGATTTCCTCATCGGTTGCGTCGGGTTTGACAAACAGCAGATTTTCCTTGATCGTACCGGCAAACAACTGCGTATCCTGTGTCACAAAACCGATCTGCCGACGCATCGGGTTGTAGCGAATCTGGCTCGCCGGAACGTCGTTGAAGTAAATTTCGCCCGAAACCGGTTTGTACAGCCCCAGCAGCAGTTTCACCAGCGTCGACTTGCCCGAACCCGACGGACCCACAAACGCCACGGTTTCGCCCATACCAATCCGGAAGGAAATGCCATCCATCGCGTTTTGTTTAGCCGTTTGATGCCGGAACACGACATTCTCAAACCGCAGATGCTCCAGCACCCCAAAGTCAATGGAATCGTCGGGCCGGCGCTCGATGGGCTTCTGCATCAGGTTGTCGAACGAGTTGAGCGAGGCTTCGGCTTCGCGGTAAAACAGAATGATGTTGCCCAGATCCTGCAAGGGTGCAAAAATGGCGGTCGAGATGAATTGCATCGAAATCAGTTCGCCGGTCGTTAGTACATCCCGGAAAATAAGCCAGAGCAGGGCAAACAGAATAGATTGTTTCAGCACGTTCAGGGTGGTTCCCTGGAAAAACGAGAGTTGGCGCACCTGCCGCGTTTTCTCCATTTCGAGGTCGTAGATTTTCTGCGTGTATTGCTTCAGCCGCCGGATTTCCGGGAAGGTCAGCCCCAGGCTACGGACCAGTTCGATGTTACGCAGCGATTCGGTGATGGCCCCCGACAGCTTCACGGTTTGCCGGTTAACCGCCCGCTGTACGGTTTTGATCTGTTTGCTCAACAGGCCGGTCAGTCCGCCCAACACCAGAATACCGATAATAAAAACGGGAATCAACGCCCAATGCTTGGTAATGGCGTACCAGATCAGAAAGCCCATGCCAACGATGGACGAAAACAGGACGTTGATGAAGGCGTTGATAAACTTTTCGGTATCAGTCCGGACTTTTTGCAGGAGTGCAACAGTTTCGCCACTCCGTTGTTCTTCAAACTCCTGAAACGTCAGCCGGAGCGTTTGCTTCAATCCATCATTAAATACCTGCGTACCAAACTTTTGCACCACCTGCCGCGTAAAGTATTCCTGAAACGATTTGGCGAGCCGCGCCAGCGTAGCGATTCCGACGGCTGCCAACAGCCAGAACAGAACCCCACGAACCAGTTCTTTTTCGGGCCGAATTGCCGGTTTGGTTGCGTATTCGTCAATGATTTTTCCGAAGATCAACGGATCAATCATCGTCAGGATCTGGCTGATCCCCGCCAGCCCCAGCGCAACAACCACCTTCCCCCGGTGCGGTTTGAGATAAGACCAAAGAATATGCATAAGGGTAGGACACGAAATAAACCGGTTTTGTTCTGCATCCAGGTAGTACGGAATAAACTGGAGATAAAACTGGAATTTTCAGCTATTTTATCAAGAAAGTACGGTCAATATTAAAATATTAGCCATGATGACTAAGAATACGCTTTCTTTGCCGATTCATTCCTATAAGAAAATGAACAACCGCGCACTGATATTAACAAATGGCTTATTGGCTACCCCGAACGCCAAAACCGCCCACGGACTCATTCGGGACAGTGAACGTTACAGCATTGTAGGAGTCATTGATCCGCCTACGGCGGGCCGGGATGCGGGCGAGGTGCTGGACGGTAAAAACCGCCAGATTCCGGTTTTTGCTTCGCTGGAAGATGCGCTGGCGCAGGTTGGACCCGTGCACTACGGGATTGTGGGTGTGGCCACAACAGGCGGGATTCTGCCGCTGGAGGTCCTGTTTTTGATTGAAACCTGCCTGCAAAACGGCATCTCGGTCGTTAACGGCCTGCATGATTTACTGAACGACCGCCCCCCGCTGGTCCAGCTGGCAGCCGAACATAAGGCGGAATTGATTGATATCCGGCGACCCAAGCCCCGCGCCGAACTGCACTTCTGGTCAGGCGACGTTTTCAATATTACGGCCCCGATCATTGCGGTTCTGGGTATGGATTGCGCCATGGGCAAACGGACTACCACCCGTCTTTTGACCCAGGCCTGTCAGGCGGCTGGCCTGAACGCCCAGATGATTTATACGGGCCAGACCGGCTGGTTGCAGGGCGGGAAATACGGTTTTATTTTCGACTCTACCCTGAACGATTTTATTTCCGGCGAAATCGAACACGCCCTGGTGTCGTGCTGGCAGGAAACCGGTGCCGATGTGCTACTCATTGAAGGCCAGTCGGCCCTGCGGAATCCCAGCGGACCGTGTGGACTGGAGTTCATCGTTTCCGGCAACGCCCGGCACGTGGTACTCATGCACGCGCCCAAACGCCGGTATTTCGACTACGAACCGCATTGGGGCGAAATTCCGTCGGTGGAATCAGAAATTGAAATCATCCAGAAGTTCGGCGCGGAAGTTATTGCACTGGCGCTCAACACAGAGGATTGTACGCCCGAAGAAGCCAACCAGTTTCAGCAGGAGTATACCGAGCGGCTGGGCATTCCGGTGCTGTTGCCGCTGGAAGAAGGCCTGGCTCCGGTGGTGCCGCAAATCCGTCAGGTAATCGAAAAAACCGTTCATCATGCAGATTAAATCCATTCGCGCCTTCCGCCGGGACCTGGCTCTAACCAAACCGTACACGATTGCTTACCAAACCATTTCTGCCGTTGAAAACATCTTCCTGACTGTTGAACTAGCCAACGGAATCATTGGCGTTGGAGCGGCCAACCCGTCGCCGGAAGTAGTGGGCGAATCACCGGACCAGACGCTGATCAATCTGCAAAGTGACGCTATCCAGCAGTTTATCGGGCGCGACATCCGGCACGCGCTCCAGCTGATCGACGAAGCACAAATTCTTTTTCCGAATTTACCCGGCACGCTGGCGGCTTTCGACATTGCGCTACACGACGCCCTTGGGCAGTTTCTGGGCATTCCGGTGGTTGAATTATACGGGCAGAAAGTGAAAGCATTGCCTACGTCGGTGACGATTGGCATCATGAACGTAGCCGAAACCCTGGAAGCCGCCCGCAACTATATGGAGCAGGGCTTTCGGGTGTTGAAAGTGAAAACCGGCCTCGACGTGACCGAAGACATCGGACGGATTCGGACCCTGCGCGAACAATTTGGCCCGGACCTCGTGCTGCGCGTCGATGCCAATCAGGGGTACAATGCCGATCAGTTGATTCGCTTCATCGGCCAGACCGAGGACGCCAATGTGGAGCTGATCGAACAACCGCTGACCGTGGGTACGGAGGACGAACTCCGGGCATTACCCCAAGCGATCCGACAACGGCTGGCGGCTGATGAATCGTTGAAAGGTGGTGAAGCTGCGCTGAAACTGGCGCAGCAGCCGCAACCTTTCGGTATTTTCAATATCAAGCTTATGAAATGTGGCGGTATCCGGGGCGCTTTCGACATTGCGACGGTGGCCCGTTTGAGCCAGATTGAGCTGTTCTGGGGCTGCAACGACGAGAGCATTGTCAGCATTACAGCGGCCTTGCACGCGGCTTTTGCCTGCCCGAACACGCGCTACATTGACCTCGACGGTAGCCTTGATCTCGCCGAGGATATTGTCAAAGGCGGTTTTATCATCGAAGACGGTTTAATGCGGCCCAACGGTTTGCCGGGTCTAGGCGTCACTGATCTAACGCTGTAGCCCATGAAGCCCGTTGCCCAACTGGCCCGCGTCCTGAACTTACCGACGGCCATCATCCTGGTCATCAGTACGATGGTTGGGTCGGGTGTGTTCAAGAAAGTGGCGCCGATGGCCGCCGAATTGCAGTCGCCCGGCCTGATTCTGCTCTGCTGGCTACTGGCCGGCCTGGTGAGCCTGGCGGGTGCGCTGACCAATGCCGAAATGGCCGGGATGTTTCCGCAGTCGGGCGGGGAGTATGCGTACTACCAGAAGGTTTACAACCGGTTTTTTGCTTTTCTCTACGGCTGGAGCAACTTTACGGTGGTCCGGACGGCCTCCATTGCGGCATTGGCCCACATTTTCGCCCAGTCGCTGATCGGCTTACTGGCGTTGTACGATGACAACGGTTTTCTGACCAAGGGTGTCGCTTCGCTGCTGATCGTTTTGTTGAGCCTGATCAATTACCGGGGCATCCGTTTTGCGGGCGGGGTTAGTTGGGCGCTGACCTGCGCCATTTTACTGACCATTCTTGGACTGAGCCTAACCGGTTTCAGTTCACCGCTGGGAAGTCTGGCTAACCTGAGTCATAACAGCCCCGGGTTCGACGGTGGTGCCATTACGGGGATGGTTCTGGTGAAAGCCATGTTCGTGGCCTCGCTGGGGGCATTCTGGGGGTACGATGGCTGGAACAACATTGCGTTTATTGGCGAAGAAATCAAGAATCCACAGCGAAATCTGCCACTGGCGCTCGGCTTCGGAACCTTCTTTGTTATGGCTATCTACCTGCTGTTGAACGCCATGTATGTGTATGTAATACCCATTGAAGAATTGATGGCCCTCAGTCGGACGCCGGAGAAAATTGCCGCCGTTGAAGTTATCCGGCGGATTAGCGGAGCCACCGGGGCCACGCTGGTATCGGTTCTGATTTTGTGCACGACCTTCAATGCCACGAACAGCACCATCCTGACTTCGGCCCGGATTTACTACGCGATGGCCCGCGACGGGTTATTTTTCCGCTCCGTCTCCCGAATTCATGCCCAGTTCCAGACGCCCTCGGTCTCGATCGTCTGGCAGGCCGTTCTGTCGGTGGTGCTGGTGTGGTCCGGTACGTTCGATCAACTGACGGATATGCTGGTCTTTGCGTCCTTTATCTTCTATGGTGCCACCGCGATAGGGGTTATGCTTTACCGTCGCTCTCACCCAGACCTACACCGCCCCTATCGGGTCATTGGTTATCCGGTGTTGCCCATCGTTTTCTGTCTGTTCTGCCTGACACTGGTGATCATCACCCTTATTGAACAACCGCGCGAAGCCCTGATGGGCCTGGGATTGATTGCTACCGGTATTCCATTCTACTTTTTCTGGCAGCGGCAGAGCCGTGCATAAGCCCCACCCCTGCCCCGGGTTATACCCGAAATCATCCCCAGTCAACTCTTCCGGGGTTGGGTACTAGGAAACAGGCTGACTGCCACTACCGGTGCTGCTTCTTAAATTCCATTGGGTTCTGTCCGGTTAACTTTCTGAAAATCCGGTTGAAGTACGACAGGCTCTCGAAACCACTGGCAAAGCAGGCTTCCGTGACGGTTTGCCCAGCCAGCAACAACCGCTTGGCTTCCCGGACGCGGTGCTGATTGACAAATTCCGTAAACGTGGTGCGCGTCATTTTCTTGAAATACCGGCAAAACGCCGGAACGGTCAGGTGCGTTAGGTCGGCGAGTTCGGCCACCTCGATCTTTCGCCCGTAATGTTCATCGATAAACCGGTACACACGCTGGAGCCGCTGCTGCTCCTTGAGGTTATAGGGCGACTCAACCGGGCGGCTGTTGAGCAGGGTGTATTCGGGCGACATTGCCAGCAGTTGAAAAATTTCCAGCAACTCAATCAACTGCCGAAAATGCGATAGCTGGTGAAACCGTACCAGCCGTCTGCCCACCTGCCGCTTCGTGCTGCCGTGAAACGCAATGCCTCGACGCGCCTGTTCAAAAAGCCGGGCGATGTCGGCCAGCTCCGGCATCCTCTGAAAATTATCGCGCAGAAAATCCTCACGCATCTGGATCACCACCTTCCGATAATCCGTCCGAACCCCGTAGTCGAAGTTGAGGTGCGGAATATAGGAACCGATAAAAACGAGGTCGCTGCCTTCGTAGCGTGAAAGATGGTCGCCCACATGCCGGGGGCCATCGGCGTTTTCAATAAAAACCAGCTCGTATTCCGGATGAAAATGCCACAGGAAAAAATCATTCAGGTGCGGAGTCAGCAGCAACCGGAACGAGCTGTCGGTATCGGCTTGTATTTCTTCCAGATAAGCTTTCATAGCGAAACGGATTTGCACAAATTTATACAACGGCACCGTTATAATTACCCATAAATATCAATATTGTTCAACTAGTGGCAAGTCCAGTTGTAGTTCTCAGCGGTCCCGGGCCACTACCTTTGTCCTATTCAATCTTAAACCAATACCATCTTATGGAAACGATGACGCCGACAATGAATCCAACCATGATTCCGAACAATGCCCACACGGAGATTCCGGGAAACCCATCGACGGCCACCAGCAGTCATCTCAACCTCAACGACCGCTCGAACGGAAAACCGTTGCGCGTGCTGTCGGAAGACGACTGGACATTCTGGATTGAAAACGGGTACATCGTCATCAAAAATGCCGTGCCGAAAGAACAGGCCGAACGGCTGGCTCAACTGCTCTGGGAGTTTGAAGAGAAGAATCCCAACGATCCCGAAACCTGGTATGCGCCTGCCCGGGCCGAGATGAAAATGAAGGAATTGACCAACAGCGGCATGGTCGAAATCTACAACCACCAATACCTCTGGGACAACCGGCAGTATCCGCGCATTTACGACGCGTTTGTGGATATCTGGGGCACCGAAAAACTCTGGGTTACCATCGACCGCGCTAACCTGAACCTGCCCGCCCGGCCCGGCTTTGAGTTCAAAGGGTTCATTCACTGGGATTACGATCCGGAAACCAAACCGCAGAACGTGCAGGGTGTGCTGGCGCTGGCCGATCAGACCGACGAGAACATGGGCGGTTTTCAGTGCATTCCCGAGCTGTACCGCACCTACGATACCTGGAAACTCACCCAACCCGCCGACCGCGATCATTTCAAACCCGACATCACTGGTTTCGGATTGGTGAAGGTGAAACTGGAAGCCGGTGACTTACTGATTTTCAACAGTACACAACCGCACGGTATCCGCCCGAACCAATCGGGCAACAAAGTCCGGATTGCACAGTACATTTCGATGATGCCCGCGCAGGAAGACAACGAAGCCCTGCGGCAATGGCGCATCACGTCCTGGCGCGAACGCAAAGCCCCCGAAGGTTACGCTTTCCCCGGCGACCCGCGCGGCTGGGAACAGACCCGGTATTCAACCGCCGAACTAAGCGAGCTGGGCAAAAAACTGCTGGGCCTTGAAAAGTGGTAATCCATCCGCGGTTTTCCGGCATAAACCGGTGGCTATTTCAAAGGCGGTTTTAACCGGTTCAGATAAACGATCCGGCACTTTGCATAAAATGACTGAGGATGCCCCCCGCTTGTTGTTACTTTCACGGTAAGAAGAAAAGCCAGCGAAGCAAGGCTGGCTTTCTCCTGCCCGATAACAACAAACTACTGATGTCCTCTTTACCATCTCAACCGCCGGTGCGACCGGTTCAGTTGGCCATTGCCGGTTTGAGCAGCTACGTTGCCACACCCACGCCCATCGCCGAATGGGCCGAATCCTTTCAGGTGCCGGATCGCCGTGATCCCGCAAAGTTTCTGGACGGACCGATGGTGGAAAAAGTGCTGGGCGTCCGGTCGAAAAGCTGGGCTCCTGAGGTTTTTCAGAACCAGGACGTGGTTACGGAAGTGGCCCGGGAAGCACTGGCGAATGCGCAGATTTCGGCCCGTCAGGTGGATGCTGCGATCATTGTCACGTGTTCGCCCTATCAGGTCCTGCTCGACCAGGATGCATTTTATTTCCTGAAACGGTTACAGATTCCGGATTCAGTGGTTCCGATTCAATTGGGGGCGGGTTGTGCCGGAATGGCCCGTGCCATGCAGCTTGCCACGCAGCTTTCGGCCGAAAACATTCTGATTGTGGCCTATAGCCTAAGCAGTCTGTACACCCAGACGCCCCTTTACAAACAGAATCCAGTGCATCCGCTGGGCCGGTCGCTCTGGATGTCGTCGGCACTTTTTTCCGATGGCGCTTCGGCGCTGGTACTGCGTAAAAATGGGTATCGGGGCGGCCTGGCCTTCTACTCCCGCGATTCGCTGTCGTTTGGTGCCGAAGACGGTTTCGACGATCCCCTGATTCATTACATGGGCGGGGGCGCGCTGAATCCGCCGGGTCAGGCCCAATCCGAGGAGCTTTCCTGCTTCGGGATGGCGGGCGACCGCGTAAAGGAATACTACATGAAGGGCATGATGCTGAACCACCAGACGCTGATTCACAACCGCCCGGATTACCTGACCGAAGTCCGGAAGATTTATACGCACCAGGCCAGTCCGGTACTCACCAACGGTTTTCTGAATCATCTGATTGAAACCTGCGGTATTCCTCGCTCCAAATTTGGTGTCAATGTGGAATTGTACGGTAACCTGGTAGCGACCAGCACCGTTAAGCTCCTCCACGACGACCTGACCAACGGCCTGGTCCAGACGGGTGATGAGGTTTGTATCTCCGTGGTGGGGGCCGGACCAGAACGGGGCGCTTTTATCACCCGAATTACTTGAGTTTTATTTGTCTAACCTATGAGAGAGTAACGGGCCTTCGTTTGTTCAGAAGGCTCGTTTTTTTAGGCGTCACCCCCGGTCATGCAGCCAGCGGGCCAGCTGATCCCGGTAAGCGGGCCCGATCGGAATGGTTCGATGCGGCAATTGAAGGTGTGCCCGGCCCACCCGCTGGATCTGCTGCGTATTGACGGCAAACGAACGATGTACCCGCATGAATTGCCCGGCGGGCAGCAACGCGAGTAGTTCCGGCAAGGTGGTTCGCACCAAAACCGGCTTACCATCCTGGTGAACTTTCACGTAGTTATCGGCGGCTTCCAGATAACCGATGGCCTGGGGTTGCAATCCGATCCACTCGTAGCCATCTTTCACAAAAACCGGTTCAGCCACCGATGGGCGAACTTGAAGCCGCTCCTGAGCCTTGCGGCAACTTTGCACAAACCGGTCGAAGGCAATGGGCTTGAGCAGGTAATCCAGCACATTCAGTTCATAACTCCGGAGCGCGTGTTCGGGATAGGCGGTGGTGAACACAACGAGCGACTGATTTCCCAGCGATTGCGCGAAATCCAGCCCCGTTAGCACCGGCATGTTGATATCCAAAAACACCAGATCAACCGAATCCGTCCGCAGGTAATCGAGGGCTAGATTGGGGTTGGTGAAGGTTTGCTGTAACTGCACGTACGGAATCCGCTGCGCAAAGGTGCGAATGACATCGAGTGCTACTGGTTCATCATCAACAGCAAGGCAACGGAGCATAACCAGCGGGTTTAGAAAGGACTTTTTATGAATTCGAAAGATACGGTTTCAGACGGAAAGTTGGAGTTTCAGTTCAACCCGGAATACGCCGTCAGCTTCGCCGGTCGTCAGCGTATGCTGGTTGGGATACAGCAACGCCAGGCGCTTTCGGACGTTGAGTAAGCCAATACCGCTGCTTTGGCGAAAAACCGTTTTGGGAACCAAACTGTTGAGCAGTAACATGGTCAGCATCCGGTTTTCGACGTCCAGTTGCAAATCCACAAAGCAGGGGCCGTCGGTCCGAATACCGTACTGAAAGGCATTCTCCACGAACGGAATCAACAGCATCGGGGCAATCTGGGCGGTCTGCCCGTCGGTACGGATCTGGAAATCAATCAGAATCAGGGGGTGCTCGGGAACCCGCTTCCGCTGAAAGGCCACGTAATCCCGCAGAAATTGCAGTTCATCCGCCACCGGCACCTGTTCGTTGGCACCGCTCTGGGTCACATACCGCATCAGGTCGGTTACCTGGGTTAAACTTCGGGCCGCTACGGACTGCGCTGGCAACGCGGAAGAATCAGCCAGTTGTTGCAATTGAGCCGTCAGGTTTTGGGCTTCGGCCTCCTGATGCCGGTCGGCCCGTTGCTGGTGCCGCTGCAACGCCCGGTTTTCAACCAGCTCCTGAACCGTCTGGTACAGCCAGCCGCTCAGCAAATAGATGATCCCGAACAGCCCCAGCATTTGTCCTCCTCCGCTGCGCCGACTCCAGATACGTTCCCAGATTTGCAAACCCGTGGAATCTAGGCTCAATTGCCAGATTTTCTGATTAGCATCTCCGAAGCCATGACCGGGAAAGTCGTGTAAACTCAAATAGATTGAAAAGTACATCCGGACCAATCCTAACATCCAGTGAACCGCCAGCAGCAGCGCCAGGCCAATCAGATAAAGCCCGTACCGTTTTGCCAGAAAATAAGGACGGTAAGCGAAGCGGTAATGCGCCCAGGTCAGGAAGGCAAAAATCAGGCTGCGAAAAAAAGCACCCGATGGATTAATTAGAACTTTATACCCCAAAAACTCCCAGACGGTTTGCCGGGCAGAATCATAGTAGAAATTAAAGTGGTCCAGCGTGTAATACAGGAAATTGATACCCGCAATCAGGCAGGCCGTTAACCGGGCCGTGCGCCAGACGTCTGGTTTAAGAACGGTTTCGGCAACGGGCGGCCGGTTCATCTCCCGCGCCCGGGTGGCCAACTCCTGCAAGCGGTCGGCCAACTCGTTGAACCCTTCCATCAACGCCTGCCCGTAGACGGTATTCAAGGCATTGAAGAAAAAATGAGGACTCATCTGGGCCTGCAAAGCCGCCAGCTCGGCCTGCCGATTGGCCCGGCGTCGGGTACGAATCTCGAAGAAAACGTAGATAAGCGCCAGAAAGCTCGTCAACAGAAACTGGCCAACCAATACAAAATAAATGCTAACTCCTTTTGATTCCATGACGCTCAGGAAGTGTTCTTTCCACTGCGGCCAGTAATAAGCCAGCGAGGTGATATGGCGCAGATACGTCGGCAAGTCGCGGGCGCTTTCATCGGTCCAGGTGATGCCGAAAAGGAGAAACCCCGCTAACAGGAGCAGAAACAACGGTATTCGGCCCAGATAAGCCCTGTAGCGTCCGGCGAGTAAGTACGGATAAATCAGGTAGCGGTAGTTGATCCAGATCACGGCAGAAAAGGTCAGTGTGATCAGCATTCCCTGCGTCAGCCGCTGTGCGAGAGAAGGAGATTCCGCTTCGGAAAACAACAGGATCAATAGGACCAGAAACTGCCCGGTGAAGATCAAGTAATTGCGTCGGATCGCTAGCATGGAGACGAAAATGGAAAAAGTTGCAACAAAACAAATTCCAAACGTGCCGCCCTGCAAAAAAAAGGGGCGAATGCTAACTATGACGGGGTGAAGATGCTCTGATTGATAACAATTCTGGAATTTCGGTAGTATTAAAGAATAGTGACTGCGTGAATGAGGAGTTCGATTTACTAAAAATGAGCATGATGAATTGGAATAAAATCCATGTAAAATACCGCAACACCACCATCAATTATCTGGTTTTCAGTCGTCTTTTTTTTCTCTTCTTTTTTTTAACCTCAACCCTTTTTGCCCAGACTACCGCTGAAACTTCGCCAGACAGTTTGCCCATCATCCCGCAGCCGGGCATTCCGGTTGACAGCATCATTGCGCGCATTGAAAAAGGCCATACGGCCCTGAACGACATCACGAACCGCACCCGGCGGGGTTTCAGTACCTGGCAGATGGAGGACCGGCTGCCCGAAGTGCAAGCGCACGTCCAAACGATCCGAACGAATCTGCGGATTTACAGCAAGGTAAACGACATGAAGAATATGCTCATGTTCCAGGTCTTGCTGCAGGATATGCAAACGCAGTTTAAAGCCTGGCGGGAAACCCTTTCGGGCTATGAAAAGCAATTGTCCGGGATGAATGGCCAGCTGATTTCGCTGGCGCAGGATTCGCTGCTGGTGCTGCCCAACGACACCAATGCCCGCGCCGTGTATTTCAATTCACTCAAGGATTTACGGCAGCAATGGATTCAGGCCAGTGAATCGACGAATAAAAATCTGACCAAGATCAATAAGCTCCAGGCCACGGTTTCCGACGGTTTTTTCGAAACTGCCGAGCTCACCAATGTGGTCAATGAGCGGATTCGGGAGTTTAACGCCAAAATAACCGGCAAGGAGACGGATTATATCTGGGCCATTCCTAAAAGCGCGGGCACCGACGAACACCTGAACGCGCTAGTGGCGCGCTCGTACGAAGGCCAGCGGGATATGCTGGTGTACTATTTCAACCGCAGTGCCGGAAACTGGATTTATATGCTGGTCATCGGGGCGGCCTTTTTTGCCTGGGTCTACCGCAGTTTTTCCATCATCGACAAACACGGGAAACGCGAGGTTGTCCACCAGGAGTTGAAACTGAAATACCTCCGGTCGCTGCCGTTTTTCTCGACCCTCGTGGTCGTGTTCAACTTCGCCCCGCTGTTCGACCTTCGCCCGCCCGCAGTCTACGTCGAACTCATGCAGTTTGTGCTCCTGCTGGCCCTGACGGCGCTCTTTTTCCGCAGTTGGCCGCGGCAACTCTTCCGCAACTGGCTGGCCATTTTTGCCCTTTACCTGCTGGTGATTGTGACCCGCTCGTCCATCATCGACCCCGGCATTGGTTTTCGACTCTGGCTGCTGGTGCTCAACGGCGTCTCCGTGCTGTTTGGTTTGCTCTTTCTGTTTCGCATCCGGCGGCTGCTGGCGTTGGCGGGTTTTGTCAAGCAGGTTTCCGTGCTGTACATCATCCTGAACGGGCTGGCGATCATCTGCAACATTTTTGGCCGCATGAGCCTGGCTAAAATATTCACCACGGCTTCCATTTACGGACTGACGCAGGCCATTGGGCTTTTCACGATGGTTCAGATCATCAATGAGGCCTTTGGGCTCCAGGTCATGAGCGGCAAACTGTCGGACGGCATCACGTCCCGGTTTAATTATAAAAAACTGGAAGTCGGACTACACCGGTTTCTGGGCGTCATTGCCATCATTGCCTGGATCACTATTTTCACCAACAATATTTACGTTTATAATACGGTTTATGACACTTTAGCCAACTTCCTCTCTACGGAACGGAGCATTGGCAGTACCTCGTTTACCTGGGGTAATATCGTCCTGTTTTTTATTGTTCTGTATTTATCCGGCGTTCTGCGGAAATACATCGGTTATTTCTTCGGTGAAATCGACGACGAGATTGGTGGTAACATCAGCCAGACCGACTCGCGACTGGTCATGATCCGGCTGTTTATGCTCGTCGGCGGTTTTTTGTTCGCCATTGTCGCGTCGGGTATCGGGCTGGATAAGGTTACGGTGATTGTCGGAGCGTTGGGCGTCGGAATCGGTTTGGGGCTTCAGAACATCGTCAATAACCTGGTTTCCGGCATCATTCTGATTTTCGACAAACCATTCCAGATCGGTGATTTCATCGAGATCACCAACAAAAAAGGCCGGGTTAAAAACATCGGCATCCGCTCCAGCCGCCTGCTCACGACCGAAGGGTCGGAAGTCATCATTCCCAACGGCGATCTGCTATCGGGACAGGTGATCAACTGGACGATCAACCACAAAGCCAAGCGCATTGAACTGACAATCAAAGCCGACGCCGATCATGATCTGAACATGCTCAAAACCGTTATTCGGGAAGAGATTTCCAAACACCCAAACGCCGTCAAGCGCCAAAAGCCGGAAATTTTCCTGTCTACCATCACCAACGACGCCATCGAACTGAAAGTACGAACCTGGATTAACTCCGTGAATCGGGAAGATCAATTCCGCAGCGAAGTTTTACTGAACATCTACCGCCGGTTCAAGGAAGCGGGCATCAAGATGATGTAAGAATGATGAGTAATGAATTACTCATCATTCTTACTTTCTAACTCTTCTTTCACTCCGAGCGCAGTGACTTCACCGGATTCAGTAAAGCCGCTTTGATGCTCTGGAAACTGATGGTCAACAGCGTAACAGCCAAGGCTCCCAGGCCCGAAGCGATAAAAATCCACCACGATAATTCCGTTCGGTATTCGTATTTCTGAAGCCAATTGTTCAGGTAATAGTAGGCAATGGGCGTTGCGATTCCGAAGGCAATAGCAACCAGCGTAACAAACTCGCGGGATAGCAGCTGCCAGAGGCTGAACACCGATGCACCCAGCACTTTACGGACGCCAATCTCTTTGGTTCGTTGTTCGGCCACAAACGACGACAGTCCGAACAAACCCAGGCAACTGATAAAAATTGCCAGCACAGCAAAGACCGAAGCCAACTTGCCAATCTGCTCCTCAGCCCGGAACTTCAGCGCGTATTGCTCATCCGAAAACTTGTAATCAAACGGGCTACCAGGATTCAATCGACGGAATACGGTTTCGATGTCGGCTAACGATGCACTGACACGGCGCTCGGGATTGAGTTTGATGTTGATCACGTTTGCCCAGCCATAATTCAGCATAAAAACCGTTTGGTAAACCGGTTTGAACGGCGAGTCCATCACCATGTCTTTGACAACACCCACCACCTGAAAAGGCTGACCATGCCACTTGACGGTTTTACCGATTGGATCTTTCAAACCCATGTAACGAGCCGCCGTTTCGTTCAACACCATGCCGGAAGAATCCGTCGAAAATTGCCGCGAAAAGTCACGTCCGGCCACAAACTGCCAGCCTACGGTTTTACCAAAGTCATGCGTAACGGCAATGGTTCCAAAATTTTCTTTGAAATTAGGATCTTTTCCCTCCCAGTCGAATCCGCCGTTATTTGAGTTCAGGCTCGTTGCCGGAGCCGACGACGTGGACATATCCACCACGGCACCGGTTCGTAACAACTCGTTCCGCAGGACATTGTACTGCTGGCGTAGTTCGGGGGTATTTATTTCAACGGTTATTAAACCGCTACGGTCGTAGCCAACCGCTCGATTCTTCGCGTGCTGGATTTGGCGGAAAACGATGATCGTACCAATGATGAGCGTTACCGAAACCGTAAACTGCACCACCACCAGTACTTTTCGCGGAAGGGAAGCAAACCGCCCCACGCGAAAAGTCCCTTTCAACACCTTGACGGGTTGAAAGGACGATAAATACAGTGCCGGATAACTGCCCGCCAGCAAACCGGTCAGCAGACTGAATCCCAGACCCGCCAGCCAGAAAAACGGATTGACCCACGGCATCCCGATTTGTTTGTCGGCCACCTCGTTAAACAACGGCAGCATGAGCAACACCAGCAACAACGCAACGCCAAATGAAAGGGCCGCAACCAAGAGGGATTCACTGAAAAACTGCGAGATCAACTGAGTACGAACCGATCCCAACACTTTCCGAATTCCCACCTCCCTGGCACGCTTCTCACTGCGGGCCGTCGAAAGATTCATGAAATTGATGCAGGCCAGCAACAACACAAATCCCCCGATGATCCCGAACAGCCAGACAAATTGAATCCGGCCGTTTTCGCTACCGATTTTGTTCCCGGAACGGTATAAATGCCAGTCACTCATCGGATGCAAAAAAACTTCCGGCTTCATATAAGCCGTTTCCGGAACATGCTTCAGCCGCAGGTCCTTGATTTTGGCCGAAACCGTTTTAAAATCCGATTTCGGGGCCATTTGCACCAGAATATGCCAGGAATTGTTGTCCCATTCCACGTTATCCTGTGCCTTTTTTACCCAGTTTTCTGAGGCAACATACAAATCCCAGGGCGCGATGAAGGTCAGGTCCCGAAACTCGGTATTATACGGCAAATCCTCGTATACACCCGTCACCCTGACGTTTAGCCTGTTATCAATTTTCACCGTTTTGTCCAACGGATCCACGTCTCCGAAAAGGTTCTTCGCTACGGACGCCGACAACAAAACCGAAGCAGGGTCGGTCAAACCAGCCCGCGTCCCCCGGAGCATTTTCAGGGAAAGCATCTCCGGAGCGTCGGGACTCAGATAACGGCCCGATTTGGTAAACTTATTCTCACCGTAAGCCAGAATATGTTCGTCCGATGAGGACGACATAACGATATGCTGAAAATCGGCCGAAAACTCCGTACGCAGGGTACTTCCCAGCGGGAGCGGCATGTATTCGCCACTGAAAACTTCACCGTTAATGGTGGCACTCTGCATGACTTTCGCAATTCGGTCGTAGTTTCGAAAATGCCTGTTGAACGACAGTTCGTCGTACATCCAGAGCCCAATGAGCATCGCTACGGCCATCCCCGTGGCCAGCCCGGCGATGTTGATGAACGAATATCCCTTGTGTTTTGCCAGGTTTCGAAACGCAATTTTAAAATAGTTACTCAACATGTCCGTATGGGTTGATTTGGGGTAGTTGTCAGGTTGTCGTCGGATAAAAGCCGGTCGCAGGTAAGCCAGCGTACCGCACCAATACCGTTGCCGGGCCCGTTTTTCGCCCAGTCGCTGCACCTGCAGCGCAAACCGCTCGTGCAGGTCACCCAACACCTCTTCGCGCAGGTGCGGAGCCACCAGCCAGTTTAGCAGCCGGTCAGCCAGACGGGGCGGAGTTATAGGGCTTCTTTGCATAGGAAAAAACAGGAGAAGACAGAAGCGGGCAGTAACGAGCCTACAATCCGATGCCATTACTCGCTCCGCAGGGACTTCACAGGATTAATCAAAGCCGCTTTAATACTCTGGAAGCTGATGGTAAGCAGCGTAATGGCTAGGGCTCCCAGGCCCGCTGCGGCAAAGATCCACCACGACAGCTCCGTGCGGTATTCATAGTTCTGGAGCCAATCCGATAGCACATAATAGGCTACCGGAGCCGCCAGACAGAAACCGATCAGCAATAGCAGGACAAACTCTTTGGATAACAGTCCCCAGACGTTGAAAACCGATGCACCCAGCACCTTGCGGATACCGATTTCTTTGGTGCGCTGTTCGGCCATGAACGAGGCCAGCCCAAATAATCCCAGGCAACTGATCAGGATGGTCAGCCCCGCAAATCCGGCCGCCAGTTTGCCAATCCGTACTTCAAAACCAAACTTTTGGGCGTATTGATCATCCACAAATTTGTAGTCGAACGGAGCAGCCGGGTTGTACTTCCGAAGCACCTGCTCGACTTTGGCCAATGCTTCGCTCGTGGCCAGGCCAGTGGCCAGTTTGAGGTTCATTACGTTGACGTTTTTGTAATCGGTCTGAAAAAAAG
The DNA here is from genome assembly GCF_054780515.1 of Larkinella harenae. Classification (NCBI taxonomy): domain Bacteria; kingdom Pseudomonadati; phylum Bacteroidota; class Cytophagia; order Cytophagales; family Spirosomataceae; genus Larkinella; species Larkinella harenae. The sequence continues at coordinate 1,464,194 of NZ_BAAGWE010000002.1, forward strand.
AGGGATTAACGGGTTTGAAAGGGTCTTCCTTGATCATGTCCCGGATCACCCCAATCACCTGGTATTCCTTGCCGCCCCGCCGGATCACTTCGCCAACGGGATTTTTGAATCCCATCAGTTTCACCGCAGCTTCATTCAGAATCACCGAAGCCGAATCCGTCGAAAAATCTCGGGAAAAATCACGGCCTTCTTTTAGCTGCCAGCCTACGGTTTTGCCGTAATCGTGCGTAACCAGATTCGACATCACCAGCGGAGATGTATTCGGTTCTTTTCCTTTCCACGAAAAATCCGTTGTTCCGCCGTATTGCACCGTTACCGAACCAAACGACGCCGACATTTCCGCCACCGCCCCCGTGTTGCGCAAGTCGTTGCGCAGGGACTCGTAATGCCCGGATAATTCAGGAGGCATCCGGATTTCAATCAGACCACTGCGGTTGTATCCCACCGACCGGGTTTTAGCGTGTTCGATCTGCCGAAAGACGATGATCGTGCCAATCATCAGCGAAACCGAAACCGTAAACTGCACCACCACCAGCGCCTTGCGCGGAACGGCAGCCAATCGGCCAATTCCCATCCGTAGCGCCGAACCGGCTCCTTTCAACACTTTAACGGGCTGAAACGAGGATAAGTAAAGCGCGGGATAACTACCGGCAATCACCCCCGTTAACAGCGTGAACGCCAGACCGGAAAGCCAGAATCCGGGGGTCGTCCACAAAATTTCGACTTTTTTGTCGGCCACCTCGTTGAAAAACGGCAACGCCAGCAGAACGAACAGAATCGACAGAAAAAACGAGAGGAACGACAAGACCATCGATTCGCTGAAAAACTGCAAAATCAACTGAATCCGCACGGAGCCCAGCGCTTTCCGAATGCCCACTTCCTTGGCGCGTTTTTCGCTGCGGGCGGTCGCCAGATTCATGAAATTGATGCAGGCCAGCAACAGCACAAAAAAACCGATGATGCCAAACAACCAGACAAAAACAATCGTCCCGCCCGTGTTAACGCCGTTTTTAAAATCGCGGTACAGGTGCCATTTGCTCATCGGATGCAGGAAAAACTCGGGTTTGTAAGCCGGTGGGTTCTCCCGTTTCATCCGAATGTCCTTGATTTTCGCTGACACCTGATCCAAATCCGCCCCCGGTTTGAGCTGAACAAATACCTGGTACGAATTGGAGTCCCACTCGTGTAAATCGCGCTTTGCCCCTGCGTCGGTGGCCAAAAACAAACGCCAGGGAGCCAGAAACTGTACGTCGCGGAAAGCGCTGTTGTCCGGAAAATCTTCGTAAACACCCGCTACGTTGACCGTCTGTTTATTGTCTATTTTCAGGAGTTTGCCAACCGGATTTTCTGCTCCAAAAATGGAATTCGCCACGGATTCGGACAGCAAAACCGTATTGACATCTTTATCCTGAAATCGGCTCCCCGACAACAGATTCACCGACATGATATCGGTAAAGGAAGGTTCGATGTAATTTCCGCTTTTGGTAAACTTCCGGTCGCCAGCGGCCAGAACCACCGGCCGAAAAACCGACAGACTAACCGATTCAAAATCCGGGTAATTAGTTCGCAATTCGCTCGCCAGCGGAATGGGCAATACATCGTACGGCGACTTCTCCGGCCCGAACGAAACAAACTGCCAGAGCTGGGCAATGCGGTCGTAGTTTTTGTGATGCCGATCGTACGACAGCTCGTCGTAAATCCACAATCCGATGAGCATCGCCACCGCCATACCCGTAGCCAGCCCGAAGATGTTGATGAACGAATACACCCGGTTTTTGGCCAGGTTCCGAAAGGCGATTTTAAAGTAATTCCGTAACATATCCGTATTGGTTGGTTCAGGATATTCCGTTGATTTCCGTTTGATCATTGAAAGCCGCACATACGCCAGCGCACCGCGCCAGTACCTTTGCCGGGCGCGGGCCAGACCGATTCGCTGCACCTGCAGGGTAAACCGCTCGTGCATGTCGCCCAACACCTCTTCGCGCAGGTGCGGAGCCACCAGCCAGTTCAACAGGCGATCAGCAAAACGGGGCGGAAGGGGCATAGAATTATGAGTAATTAATTTACAGTATGTCAGGAGGTTGCGCACCCCTACCGTCGGGCGGCTCCCTTTTATTTTCCCTCTTCACTCCGACCGCAGAGAGGTCACCGGGTTCATCAGAGCGGCTTTAACCGATTGAAAACTCACCGTCAGCAGCGCAATACCAATCGCCAGGATTCCGGACCACGCAAACATCCAGCCATCCAGCGCAATTTTATAGGCAAAATCATCCAGCCAGTGGCGCATACTGTACCAGGATACGGGAGTGGCAATCAGAATAGCGATGGCAACCAGCTTCAGAAAGTCCTTGCTCAGCAACGCCACCACACTGAATACGGGTGCGCCCAGCACTTTCCGAATCCCGATTTCTTTGGTGCGCTGCTCGGCGGTAAAAGCCGCCAGCCCAAACAACCCCAGGCAGGAGATGGCAATGGCGATGACCGCAAAAAGGTTAAATAGATCCCCGATCCGTTGCTCCGTCCGGTATAGCTGGTCGTAGGTCTGATCCAGGAAAGTGTATTCAAAAGGATAATCCGGACGGTATTGCTTCCAGAGTTGTTCGGCAGCGGCCAACGCCTGTGGAACCTGCGCCTGGGTCGTTTTGACGTTGACAACGGTATTGTATTGCGGGTAGCTGTACAGCACGACGGGCTTGATTCGGGACCGGATAGATTCAGTATCAAAGTCTTTGACCACACCGATGATTTGCGCTTTGGTGCCCTGCACTTCAAACCGGCGGCCAATGGGATTCTGAATACCCATTTCTTTGACGGCCGTTTCGTTTAGAATAACCGCCGTCGAGTCGGCCAGGGTGCCCGTAAAGTTCTGCCCGGCCACCAGCCGCATACCGAACGTGGAAATAAAGTCTTTATCAACGCCCAGCATTCCAATTGAAAACGTGCGTTTAGGATCTTTTCCATCCCAATCGGTGCTGGTGGTACTGCCCCCAATTCCCAACAGGTTGTCAGACGAGGTTGTTACAGCCAGAACATGCCGGTCTTTGGCGAGTTCGCGCTGAAATTGCGGGGTAAACGATCCGCCCGGAAAGGTAAAGGTATATGCCTTATCGAAGCCCAGATCCCGTTGCTGAATGTAACGAAGCTGCCGACCCACCACCAGCGTTCCAGTAATCAGTCCCGTGGCCAGAGCAAACTGCGTTACCACCAGCGCCTGACGCAATCCGGCTTTTCCGGGCTCGGCTCCGCCCCGCAAAAACCGCAACGGATGAAACGAAGCCATCATGATGGCCGGATACAGCCCGGCTAACAGCAGCGTCAAAATCAGCGTTCCGACCAAAATCAGCCACAGTTGCGGGTCAAAAACCGAGAGGGCTAGCGGTTTGCCCGTTATGTTCTGGTAGTACGGAGCCAGAACGTACATCAGCCCCACAGCCAGCCCCAGCGACAAGCCCAACGTCAGGACGGATTCGGTCAGCAATTGCCCCAGCAGGTAGCGGGATGTGGCACCGATGATTTTTCGAACACCCACCTCGCGTGCCCGGCGAACGGTTCGGGCTGTGGTCAGGTTGACGTAATTGATACAGCCGATACTCAGCAGAAAAAAGGCAATGACACCCAGAATACGCACTTGCTGCATCCCGGTATCTTTGCCTCCGGGTTGGTAAAGGTGAATGGAAGACAGTGCTTGCGCCTGAAACTCCGCCAGGTTTTCAGGATTGGCGTTTGGCCGTAGTGCGGTATGAATCCGGTTCAGCGTTTGCTCGATGGATTTGCTATCGGCACCGGGGGCGACTTTTACGTAGGTCGTAAAGAAAAAGTTACCCCAGTCTTCGTTCATGGCCTTCCATTCTCCATTTCCTTTAAAATCCCGCTCGGTCAGGCTCATGGGAAAATAGAGCGTGTAACGGATCGACGAGTTTTCGGGAATCGTGGCCAAAACAGCACCAACCGTGAATACCTGTTTCGAGTCAACGGCGGTAAATGTTCGGCCAACGGCGTCGGCTGTCCCAAAAAACCTGCGAGCAACGTCCTCGGTCATCACTACGGAATAAGGCGTTGGAAACGGATTGGCCGCGTTACCGTAAAGGATGGTAAAGCCCGTGAAAACCGTTAGAAACTCCGGATCGACGTAGCTCATGAATTCATTTTTCTCCGAAATCAGCTGCGCTCCCACCCGGAAGGTGTTAAACTCCCACTGTCCAGTCAACCGCACAGCCTGTTCCACCCCCGGAATCTTGTTTTTGCTCACAACGGCGACCGGCGCCGGGGTCAGCCAGGAGTCGCGTTGATCAAGGCCTTTGCCCATGCGGGAATTGACGCGGTAAATTCGGTCCGCATCAGCATGAAAACGGTCGTAACTCAGCTCGTCCTTGATCCACCACGTCAGTAGTACGCTCACCGCCAGAACAATAGCCAGCCCGCCAATATTGGATACCGAATACCATCCTCCACTCCGCAGGTTTCGCCAGGCAATTTTGAGGTAATTGTTGATCATAGCCGTACTCAGGAAAAAAGGTTGTTTGAAATCCGAAGGTTGTCGTTTGATAAAAGCCGGTCGCACATAGGCCAGCGTGTCTCGCCAATACCGCTGCCGGGCCCGCTTTTCGCCCAGCCGCTGGGCCCGCAACTGAAACCGTTCGTGCAGGTCGCCCAGCACCTCTTCGCGCAGGTGCGGAGCCACCAGCCAGCTCAACAGGCGATCAGCAAAACGGGGCGGTGTGGGCATAGTTATGAGTTATGAATAACGAATCGTAGAGTTTCATCACAGTATCTCAGGAGTTAAAGCATTTCAACTCTTAACGCCAACGGCTCAGCTCCATTTCAGGATCGTCTGCGGTACGATGCGGTCCCAGAATCGGTTGCGAACCGAACGAACTTCCTGCAAAACCCGTCCGCCCAGCGCCGTTACGGTGAACAGTCGCTTCCGACGCCCTCCCCGTTCGGCGGTGGCTTCACCCAGGACGGAGGTCACGTAGCCCTTTTGCTCCAGCCGTTGCAGAGCCGCGTGGACCGCACCGGTGCTAACGGTTTGGCCCGTTTCCCGTTCGAGTTCCTCGGCAATAACCACCGAATAAGCCGTTGGGACCAGCACCGCCACCGCCAGCAAAACCACTTCTTCAAATTCGCCTAGATCACTCCGTCGCATGCGTTGAAAATCAGTAGGATTAAACGTCTGATTGATTTCTTCTATTTCCGTATATCAAATCCTTTGCCAAACGCAAGAATGGCCTTTCTGGGGCTTTCTGAGGCTTTTTCGAAAACAGGCCTGTCCGTTAGTGGACAATTCCTGTACGCATCTGGACACGGTGGAGAGCTTGTAGCGAGTCCATCGGTTCGACGCAATTAATTCCTACTTTTGGTGAATCAAAATCCGGATCTGGCTATGGTCGGTCGCGGAGAACTACCAACTACCTATGAATCGTCGCCAATTTCTCCAACAGTCGGCCGCAGCCAGCGCCGGCCTAACTCTGGGTGCTCCTGCGGTTTTTGCAAGCAGCAAGTCTTCTTTCCCGACCGTCCGGGTGGCCCCCGATAAACGCAATTTTACCAGTGCCGCCGTTGAGCGGGCCATTGAACGCGTGAAGAAAACCGTCAAGGACCCCGAGCTGGCCTGGTTGTTCGAAAACTGCTTTCCGAATACGCTCGACACCACCGTTCAGTTCAGCGAAGCGGGTGGCAAACCCGATACCTTCGTCATCACGGGCGATATTGACGCCATGTGGCTGCGCGACAGCACCGCCCAGGTCTGGCCGTATCTGCCGCTGACCAAAGCGGATGAACCGCTGCGAAAACTGATTGCGGGCGTTATCCGGCGGCAAACGCAATGCATCCGGCTCGATCCGTACGCCAACGCCTTTTACGCAGACCCGACCAAGGAGGGCGAATGGAAGAAGGACATTACCGCCATGAAACCGGGCCTGCACGAACGGAAGTGGGAACTGGACTCGCTTTGTTACGCGATCCGGCTGGCGTACCACTATTGGCAAACTACGGGCGACACCAGCCCGTTTGATGCCGACTGGACCGACGCCATGCGACTGGTGGTCAAAACCTGCCGCGAACAGCAACGCAAAACCGACCGGGGACCCTACAAATTTGGCCGCACCACTGCCTGGTCGACCGACACCGTCCCGGGCAACGGCTACGGCAACCCAACCCGCCCCGTTGGTCTGATTCACAGTATTTTCCGCCCCTCAGACGATGCCACGGTTTTTCCGTTCCTGGTTCCTTCCAACTGGTTTGCGGTGGTCTCGCTGCGGCAGGTCGCCACGATGACCGACAAAATCCGGCCCGACGCAGCGCTGGCGAAAGAATGCCGCGCGCTGGCCGACGAGGTGGAAAAAGCCCTGAAACAATACGCCGTTTACACCCACCCGAAATACGGCAAGCTGTATGCGCTGGAAGTCGACGGTTTTGGCAATCACCTCTTGCAGGACGACGCCAACGTACCGAATCTGATCTCATTACCGTATCTGGGCTCGATGTCGGCCAGTGACCCGATTTACCGTAATACCCGCCGGTTTTCGCTCAGCGCCGATAATCCGTACTATTTCAAAGGCAAAGCCGCCGAAGGCATCGGTAGTCCGCACACACTGGTAAACAACATCTGGACGATGAGCCTGACCATGCGGGCGCTGACTTCCACCGATGATCAGGAGATTCTGGCGCAACTCCGCCAGCTGAAGAAGACCCACGCGGGTACGGGTTTCATGCACGAATCATTCGATAAAGACGATCCGGCCAAATTTACGCGCAAATGGTTTGCCTGGGCCAACACGCTGTTCGGCGAACTGGTCCTGAAAGTAGTCAACGAAAAACCGCAACTGGTGAGCAAACCGTTGTAATTAAAACCAGTTTCGGTTTCTACAGCAAAAAGCCGTATGAATTTCCACAAAGACGGGAAGTTCTTACGGCTTTTTGTACTCCTGGAATCTGGAGGTAGTCTTAAATCAGAAACTGGCACGACGTTCAATTCCAAAACCTAAACGCTCAGTTTCTCAGCCAACGGTTTTCGCATCATCAACCGAACCAGTCCGTAAATCGCCAGAACCAGCGTAACCCCGAAGCTGGCCCACTTCATATTGGTAGCAATCACACAACCTACTGCCAGGGTAGGCAATGGTGTCGGATACCCGTTGAGGAGGGTGATGATCAAGGCATTCTCCACCAGGTCCAGCACCAGAACCACGAGCGGAAAGATGTTGAACAACGGCCCGGAACCCGTTGCGCGTCGACGGTGCAGCAGCGACAGAATGATGCAGAAAAAAAACGTGTAGACAATCGGGTAAATCGTGTCATCGATCAGGGCTCCCTGGGCGTAAACGGCACGGCCTTCCGGGCCATAATCGGCCACCATTTGCTGGATTTTAGCCGGGTTAACTTCACCAATCAGCAGATCGATGGGCCCGATTTCGTAACCGGCATACGTGTTCAGCTGTTTTTCCAGCGGCCCCAGAATGAGCAGTGGAATGGGTACGTACAACAGAACAGCAAGCAACAATGTTTTCCAGGAAGCAATCCGGTAAAAAAGAGCCGATAGCGAGCGAATCATACTGAATAGAGAATGGTAAGGGTATTGATTATCAACGAAAGACCGTAAATAAACGGAGCACCTTGCCACTTTTCCAACTTCTATTTAGCCAACGGCTTTCGTCACCATTTTACGCCAACGGTCAGGAAGAATGCGCGCCCGTCGGACGGCAGAATGCCCGGACCGGGGTACCCCGTGGCCCGGCGCGTGTAGTAAAATTCGTTCGTCAGGTTGTTGACACTGCCTTCCAGTTTGAGCCAGCGATAGGTCCAGGCCAGCGAAAAGTCCATGATGTGATACGACGGGATTCGCCCGACCACCGCCGAAAAACCGCCATCGACGGCGTTGGTCGCGTCGGAAAACTGGTCCGTCAGGTACGTAAACTGAAACGATGCTTTCAGATTGCGGTAACCCCAGCGCATCCCTGACTTGAGATTGACCGCCGGAACGAACTCCACCTCATTACCCTGCACCCCCGGAATCTGGCTTTTGACGTATTCGGAGCGAATCAGCGCCAGATTCCCAAAAACTGACCAACCCCAGTGCTCCGGCTTGCTGTTCATTGCTTGCAGCAATTCCACTTCACCGTAAGACTCCAGCCCGACAATCAGCGCTCGACCCACGTTGGTGCGTTTGCGCAGAACCCGGTCGTTCTGATCGTAAAACTGTACTTCGCCAATGCGGTTTCCGTAGTTGAGTGCAAACAAACTTAGATCGTAGTTCAGCACCTGATTCTTCTCGCCCCGCACGCCCAGATCGGCCGAAAAACCGCGTTCGTCCTGCAAATTCGGATCAATCACCGCCGACGGGTTGGCAATCCGCATATCGCTGAACGTGATCGACCGGTAATTCTGGGAAATGTTGCCGTAGACCTCCACAGCTGCCGACGGCTTATAACTCAGCCCAAGCCCGGCAATCAGAAAACCGCGCGGATTCACGCGCTTCTCCGGCGTTTTCGTAATCGTGATGATGTTTCCGGCCAGATCGCGGACGATGTTTCCGTAAAAACCGTCTGCCGTGGTGCGGATGTATTCGTAGCGTAAACCAGGAGTTACCGAAAATTGGGGAGAGAGAAACAAGACGTTTTCGGCAAACAGTGAGACATTCCGGTTCGGAAACCGGTAGTCGGACGACATCAGTTGATCCGGCTCCACGAAGGTAAAATTGGCCGCCTTGCCCGTTGGACCTACGCCTTGCTGGCTGTGGTTAAAACCGTGGTAAAACCGGGTTCCGACCAGAAAAACACCGTCTTTCGGCCCTAATTTGTAGCGGTTTAGAAACCGTCCTTCAAAGCCCCAGTTGCGGAAATCCCCGGCGATCAGATCCCGCTCAATGGCTTCATTATCGACCGTTGCCACGCGATTGGGACGGAATCCAAGCGAATACCGTGAAGCCAGAACGCCGAAACCGATCAGGTTGATGTCTGAGCGCGGGCTGACTTTCCAATCGTAATGCAGATTGAACAGATTCCAGTTGACCTTGAACCAGTTACGCTCCCGGTTCGACTGCCGTGGATTCTGCCGAAACATCTCATCACTCAAACCACCCGGCTGTTGGGCCAGGTAATCCATGTGCGTCACTTCCAGGCCCACCCGGGCGTCATCGCTGAGTTGATAATGCACATCGGCGTAAGCGGTTTTGCTGTCGAAATGCGAATTAGGTCGCCAGCCATCCCCGCGCTTATACTGAAAAAAGGCGTAATAACTCAGCTTTTTCGCCGTGCCGCTCACGCTGTTGAATGAGTTGAAAAAGCCAAACGAACCTACGGTTTGCCGCGAAGTCACTTCGAATGTTCGGTCGGTGACGGGTTGGCGCATTTCAAAATTCAGCAGACCGCCAAACTGCGTGCCGTACTGGAGCGAAGCCGCTCCGCGCACGATTTTGATGCGTTTGAGGGCTTCAATCGGCGGAGTGTAATAACTTTCGGGATACCCCAGCGCGTCGGCGCTGATGTCGTACCCGTTTTGCCGGACATTGAAATTGGACGTTCGGTTGGGATCAAGTCCACGTCCCCCGACGCTCAGCTGCAAACCGCCCCCATCGTTTTCCCAGATATTTAGTCCGGCGACTCGGGCATACACTTGCCGGGCGTTGTTCGTAGCCAGGTTGGCCACCAGATTTTCGGGCAGAATGACTTCCGATTTTTTGGCCGCAAAAATGGCCGTGCCCTCCACCTCGCGCAGCCGGGTCATGCCGAAGCTACCCTGAGGAGCGGTCACCGTCACCTCCCGGAGCGTTTTTTCGGAACTTTCCAGTGCAACCTGTAAAGTCGTCTTTTCCGCATCAATGGTAACGTCGGTTTTGAACGGTTTGTGATTTAGGGAAAAAAATTGAAGCTGGTACGTACCGATTTTGAGGTTGGGGATGAAAAACCGCCCCAGGCTATCTGTGGTAAAAATGGTTCGGGAGCCTTTCAGATAAACGTTGCACCCGTCAACCGGCTGATTGCTGATCTGCTCCCGAACGACACCCTGCAGGGTATGTTGAGCCAGCCCAACGGTTGCCATCAGAAAAAAAAGAACCCCGAAACTATAAACCTTTAATTTCATCGTCAAACGGTAAAATCCATTTTTTGGGCTTAAATGAGTCGGTTTCCTGCGCCAGATTGACCGTCGGATCGATGTACGGTTTTCCGAGACGCCCGTTCAGGCTGACGTAGGTATCGGCGTACACTTTCGGATTTCGGAACCCCTGCCGGGCGTAATAATCCCGCAGGTAATGCGCAAACTGAAGCAGCATATCCGGCTGCGTTGCCATCATTTTTTCCTGCAAAACCGTCAGGTGCTTTTCAGTATTGACAATAACCTGTCGCCCCGTTTCATCCACAACCTTGAATTGCACAGTGCCCATTTTCTCCATCAGCATGACCCGCCATGAAAACCGGTAGCCTTCTTCCGACCAGAACAATTCGTTGGGATAAAGTCCGTAGCGGAAGGGAAAAATAAGCTGAAACACAAAAAATACTACCAGGCCAAGCAGCAACCCCTTTTCTTGCAGACCGCTGTAAACCAACGGCTTTCTGACAATCACCTCCGGAAGTTGCAGCCAACGGGTTAGTGTCGCCAGAATCCGTTGATGAAACTCCGCAGGGAAGAAAATCAGCGCAGCTACAATCATGATGTACGGAAACATGCCGATGGGGAACAAAACCGCCGTCAGCACATGAAACGTCACGACCGCAACGTACGCAAATGGGCGCGCAGACCGGTTGAGCAGCAGAAACGGAATGCTCAAATCATACACCATACCCAGCCAGCTGAAGGCAAACGCCGTTTCGCGGTAATTGAATAAAAAACCGATGACGGGTAAATCGTTGCGCCCCGGTAGCCAGATGCGGAGCGGCAGGGCTTCCAGCAGCCAGTCGGAATTGAGTTTGGCCAGACCGGCGTAAACATACACAATACCCATCAGCAGCCGCAGGCAATCGACCGTCCAGCGGGGCACCTGGTCGTACGCAGCCTGCCTGTTTTGGGACGCATCCACCGAAAAACAGGCATTGGCGGGCAAAAAAATCAGGAGAAAAGCCACCAGACTCACAAAATAATAGTGGTTCAGGTACGTGCTTTTGTCCATCAGTTCGATGTACGTAAAGCTGAGAAACAGCCCCACCGACGCCCAGCGATACCGCCAGCCAACGGCCACCAGCAGGGCACTCAACCCGCACACGCCAAACAGCAGGTACGTGAAGCTCCCGAGCGGTTTGACGAACTCAAAACCGTAGTATGGAAAGAAAAACGACGGTTTGATGTACAGTTCTTCAATCCAGCCTTTCGCCCAGAACCGAACGACGCTGCCCGCGATCATTAGCCCGAACGCCAGCCGGAAAACCGCCAGCGGAGCCGCCGGGATGTATGTTCGAACGTAAGTCCGCATCAGTCACCGTCCGTATCCACATACGTGATCGTAATGCTCATCGCCGAGGTCATGTCTACTTTCAGCATCCGGACGGCTTTCTGCATTTCGGTGTAGACCGCCGTAACGGCTGCGTTGTTGGTCTTTACTTCGTCGTACAGATTGGGTTTCAACGCGTTCAGCTTCGCTTTTGAGGCTTCAAACTGCGCATTGATCATTTCCGTCAGCAACTTACCACTTTGGCTGTCTTTGGCGCCCAGCGCATTCAGATAGGTTTTGAAGCCAGGCCCCTCCTGCCCGGTTTTTACATCTTTGCCATTGAAGAAATCAACCGCAGCCTGGTGGGCCGTTTTAGCCAGTGTCACCGACAAATCTTTTTTGTAAAACGCTTCCACTTTTTCCGGAGCCGCCACGCCGTTGGTCATCGCTCCCGACGGAATCCCGAACTTACCCGACCGAATATAGCGCTCGTAATGAAGCACATACCCGTTGACTAGTTTGGATGTTGAGCCGCCCACATCGATTCCTGTGCTGTTGATAAACTTATCCCGGTAGGTAGTGGTCCATTCGGTCATGACGGATGTAAAAACCGTTTTCATCTGATTGGTAATCAGCTTCAGGTAGGTAATCCGTTTGGCCGCATCGGTGGCTGTAGTGTAACGCAGAATAATCGCATCGTCGGTAGCTGCCAGCCCGTTGATCAGGTAATCGAGAGCAGGAAAGCCCTGCCGGGGATAGGCCGACGGCAAATCCAGCACAGTTGTTCCCGATACAATATTTTCTTCAATACCAGCGGCATTGGCGGGGTAGATGTTGAAAAAATACCGCAAAGTGTGCGATTCGGCCGGGCCAACATCGAACAGTTCCACTTTCTGCCACTCCACGTATGCATCCGCCCAGGCTTGCCGGAACTCGGTCAGCGTTGTTTGATCAGGTTTAGCCGCAAACGCATCCGATTTAGTCAGCATCAGGTCCAACTTCGTCTTGAAGCTGGCATAGCTGGGCAAAATGATATTGTCGGCCAGGTGCGTCAACATGGCTTTCCGGTCAGTACCAACCGGGTTCGTAGGATTCGGGTCGGGCTTGGGATCGGGAGTTGGATCCGCATCATCCTTACCAGACGAACAGGCCCAGATAATGCCCACAAATGCGCAGAGAAACGCAACGGTTTTCCAGCTGAAGTGTGTCATAGTTTGAAAAAGAGGAAGAATGCAAAAACCTGTAAGGTCTTGGGGACCTTACAGGTTTGATCACCAATTTACGGTATACGGTTTTCGGAGCGGAGCAGACGCAAACGACTCATTAACGCGTCAGCCAACTGTAAACCAAAACACATGAACCGTAAACTATAATTTACTGAGGCATTTTAAACTGCGTGCGGATGGCCGTAGCAGCTGCGTCGATCTTGGTGTTGGTCAGGCCCCAGAAACCGTTCGGCGTGGTATAAATCAGGTTCGCCAGGATACCGTCGGAGAATGCCGCGGTTCCGCCGTTCACTTTGGCGTAACGCAACGAGTAAATGAACCCTAAGCCTTCGCCAATGGCGTGGGCGCGGGCGGCATCGTTCGTTGCGTTGGTTTTCCATTTGCCCAGATAGCCCAGAGCCGCCCCGGCAATTGCTTTTTCCATGGCAGGACGCAGAATAGCCACCTGTGCTTTAAGGGTTGCCGGGTCATTGTTGACAATGGCAGCCCGACCTTTCAGCAGCGCCATGTGGATTTTAGGAAAGTCATCTTTATTGTATTCCCACAGGTAAGATCCCAGAAAGCTTTCGCCAGACGAGGTAGCCGTTGCTTTGCCGCCGTACACCGGATTGGCCGTCAACAAGCCGAAAATCTGATCCCAGCTGTGCTCCAGTTCGGTGTATTTTTTACCAGAAACCACTTTGGAGTTGTCCAGTGCCAGTTTGGCATCGCTCAGCAACACGTTGCTGATGTAATCCAGTTGCACACCGCCGATCATCGATTTCTGAATGATCTGGCCCCATTCGATTCCTTTCGCATCCACTAAATAACCGCTGGTTCCGTTTACGAGCTTACCGGCCTTGCCGTCAGCCGCTGTAGCGGTTACAGATTTACTGGCGGTGGCAATAGCCGGAAAACCAGCTTCCAGCGTTTTGCGCTCTTTTTCGGCCTCAGCAGTGGGCAGCGACGACGCAAAAATCGATCGCAGATTCACGCCCGAAGTATTCAGAGCAGCATCCGTAAAAGCGTTGTTGGTGTTGGCAAACATATTTTTCAGCACTGTCGAATCCAGCGTTGCGCCGGTTCCAACGGCGGTTCCGTTGTACGTATTGATGGCTCGGAACATCAGCAATTGCGTGCTGCCCGGCGCCAGATCGACGGTTTTGTTGCCGTCAACATCTTTGAAAAAGTTGGCGTACGATGTGGTATCCGACAGTTTGGTGTAATCAATAGCCGAACGTAGATTGGCAGGCGGGGTAAACGCTTCTTCGTCGTCTTTGTTACAGGACATCAAACTTCCGACCAGCAGCGCAACGGGCAGAAGCCGGCAAAGTACATTTATCTTGATCATACAAGTTGATAAAAAGGTTATTGTGCCGTAAATGTATGCACTATTTAGAATCATTATAAAATCATTCCTTAAAATCAATCAAAATAACCTTTCAACGTATTGATTTCCAGTACATTAAAATTCCATTAAAAGAGGGCCACTTGTAGCATGTGTACACATGCTACAAGTGGCCCTCTTTTAACTTGCTGATTAGTATCTTATTTACTTTTTCGATTGTTCAAATACATGGACGCCTTTTTTGTTGCCGACGATGATGTCTGGCCGCTTGTCCCCGTTGATGTCTTCGACCGTCACGTGCAGCCCCACCCCCGAGTCATTGTCAATCTGGTGGGGCAGCCAACTGGGACTCTTGCCCGGCTTGAACTCAAACCAGTACAACACCGCCGGATCATCCTCGGCCGGGTCCGCCTTCCCGTTGTGGGCGTAATACCGCTTGCCCGTCACCAGGTCCGGCTGCTTATCCCCGTTCATATCCACCAACGCCAGCCCGTGACTCTGCGAAAAGCCTTTGTAGATCTCGTGCGTCGTCCAGGTGGGCTTGCCTTCGGCGTCCTTGCCCTGCTCGTGCCACCAGATGCCGTACTTGTGCGCCGATGAACTGATCACATCGTTCAAGCCGTCCCCGTTCACAT